>NZ_JBQFNY010000001.1:0-1290746 GCF_056532905.1 Ruegeria sp. H8
GCACTGAGCTGGTCGACAATGAACCCGATGTCGACAATCCCAACATCGTTGGACCGGACATTGCGGCCTCCAACGGCACCATTCAGATCATCGATCGCGTCCTGCTGCCCATCGACATTCCGGGCAATGGACCGGTCGAGCTCACCGATCCGACCCTTGCGGGAATCGTCGCGGCAAGTGGCGGTGTTTTCGACGACGATGCGACAGATTTCGACATCCTGTTCAATGCGGTTCAGGCTGCAGGCCTGGTCGAAGCCCTTGACGATCCTAATGCCAGCCTAACCGTTTTCGCTCCGAACGATGCCGCCTTCGTCGCGCTAAGTCAGGCGTTGGGCTTTGAAGGAGGGGATGAAGCAGGCGCGTTCGACTACCTGGTAGAAGCTCTTGCACTTCTGAATGGAGGCGATCCAATCGGAATTTTGCAGAGTGTTCTTAAATACCACGTGGCACCCGGCGAATTGGGCTCAGACGAGGTGCTGAATGCCAGCTCGATCCAGACCTTGCTGGATGGCGCCACGCTAGGCGTAGACGGCGCGACGCTGGTGGATGCGGATCCTGACGTTGCGGATCCAAATCTGATCGTAACGGACGTTCCGGCCAGCAACGGTGTTGCACATGTGCTGGACGGAGTTCTTCTACCGGCAGATTTGCTGCAATCCGACGGTTCAAATGACGTCGATTTCGTGATCAAAGGCGATCAGTCAGACTATGTCCGGACCGGGCGTGACAATGATTTCGTCGACGGAAATGGCGGAAGTGACAGGATCCTGCTGGGCCGCGGTGACGATGTCGGCTTTGGGGGTCTTGGGAAAGACAAGGTCTTTGGAGGGCACGGCGATGACAGCCTCTACGGCGACGAAGGAGCCGACTACCTAAGCGGCGGCAGGGGCGATGACATGATCACCGGCGGAGCCGACAATGACCTGTTGGTTGGCGGACTTGGTGCAGACACGTTCATCTTCAACTCGGGGGATGGGCATGACACCATTCTAAGGTTCCAACAGGGAGAAGACACAATCGACCTGTCCGGCGCCGGGATCTCGGGTTTTGACGAGGTGTCCGATATGATCGAAGCATCCCTTTTCGGTGCCACAATCCACCTCGGAGAAGAACAGAGCATATACGTGCAGGCCTTCAAACTGGACTTGGATGAAACCGACTTCGTTTTCGCCCCAAGCGCATACGACACAATCGCGTAAGGGCTCAAAAGAACTGAAGAAGTGCCCGCTTGGATCCGAGCGGGCACTTTTTGTGTTATCAGCAAACTGGTCCTGTCAGAAGAACTTGGTTTGAGGCGTGCAGGTGCTCTCGTAACCCTCGCGCATGACTAAACAATCGCCATTCAAGTACTTCAAAACCAGTCCCGAGATCATCCGCCTTGCTGTGACGCTGTACATCCGTTTCACGCTCTCGCTTCGGAATGCCTAAGATCTGCTTCATGAGCGCGGCATCGATGTGAGCCACGAAACTGTCCGATACTGGTGTAACAGGTTTGGCTCGATTTTTGCATCAGAGATCCGAAAAAGGGTTCAGCAACTCCGCGCATTCTCGAAGTGGAAGTGGCATGTGAACGAAGTATTCGTGAAAGTGAACGGAAAACGCCACTACCACTGGCGTGCCGTCGATCACGAAGGTGAGGTGCCGGAAACCGTTGTTCCCAAACGCCGAAACAAATCTGCAGCACTGAAATTCTTCAAGAAATTGATGAAGCGGCACGGTTGCGCCGATTAGGTCTTCCCAGATCGCTTCGCTTCCTACAAGGCTGCGCTCAGAGAAATGGGCGCGCTTGAAAAACAACGGACGGGCAGGTGGCTCAACAACCGCGTCGAGAATTCGCACCTCCCGTTTCGACGACGCGAACGCGCGATGCAGCGTTTCAGGCGCATGCGAAGTCTACAGATATTCGCCTCCTTACATTTCTCTGTCTACAACCACGTCAACCAGGAAAGATCGCTAGCCACTCGAGACACCTTCAGAAAGCGACAGAGCAGCTTGTGAACATGTTGCTGTCATCGGTTAAAGCTCAGCACGGAGCGGACTTTCATTTCCTCGAAGCCAACGACCGCTTTGTCCGCATAGCCGACTTCGATCCAATGGCAGCAAAGTCCGCAGAGCGGACATTCATGCAAGCTGTAGCGAATGGCTGTTTCGAGCCCATAGTGACCGATGCTGCGCGATCAACCGACGGCGGCTATGCGCAGAAAGCTGACTTTGCAAATTTACGAGAACGGCTCAAATGAAATTGACTTTCACCAAACGACGAACATGCAGGCGTGAGGTCGGGTAGGCGTCTTGGTTGAAATCTAAACGGGGCGCGTACTCGGAATTGGAACGACTGCAATTTGAGGGAGAATATTCGCTGTATCTTACAAAAGTGACTTAAAATCTTTGGCCGACATAAAAATACAGAAAATCATCGCCGTCGTCGTTAACTGCCGCGTCTATGGAAAAATCCAGTTTGTGTTTTTTCGTTACTCGGTAGCGCAAACCGACACCGCCAGCGTAGCGGAAGCCACTATCGACAGAAATACTGTTCTTTTGCACTTCGCCACCACCAGCAAATGCGACGTATCCAAATCGCTTAGAAAGTCTTCCTCGGTATTCAGCTTGCGCGGTAAGCATCGAGTTTCCATAAACATCAAACAATGGAAAACCCCTTATTTCAGAACCTAGAAGGCAACTGTCGAAGAAAGGAGTGCGGTCGCTTTTTTCGCAAGCCGTTGCTCTGAAGGCGACAACTGATTCATTACTAACGGGCCAAAACCTATCGTAGCTTAGCTTCAGTCCGTAATAGGACAGATCCCCGTTTTGAACATCGTTTGAGTAGGTCAGCGCCAGATCCACTTTGTTCCCGCTAACCGGGTAAAACGTATCGTCGCGAGTATCCCATTTCGCGACGAGGCCTACTGTTGCTAACGCAGTGTCTGAGAGTTCGGCAACTTCAGGAGGCAACGCGATACCGTCTACACCTGAAACTACGGTATTCAGATACTGCAACGATGCACCTGCGGAAAAAGAATCCGTAAAGCTGTAGCGATACGCGCCTTGGAACGCGAGGCCCTGCTGCTCGACGTTTATCGAGTCATTAATCAGGAACAGATCGTATCTTAAATCTCCGTATGCGAGTATGAACTCAACGTTTTGGCGATTGTTGTCGAGAGACAAACCGCCACCTAGACCGATTGCGTAGCTTTCCTTGTTTGTCCCCGCAATGGCTGCACCTAAAGACGAGGTTTTTGATCCTTCGTCACTTTGAAAAAGATATCCAACACCCAAAACTAGCCCAGCACCGAAAGTCGGGTCGTTAATCGGGATGGGAACACCAACAAAAGAACCATTTTTAAACCCCGGTTCACTTTTGTCCTGGCTTGCATTGTCATCAGTGCCTTCCGCGCTCGCTACAAACGCAGTGCAGAACATCGCAACTGCGCAAAAACCGGCCAAAGAAGTGCGACGTTTACTCATTGAATAGGTTTCGTGAAAAGTTTGGCACTTAGTAGATACTCAGTCTTGTAAGCTAATCTGGACGTTTTTTACTTTCACCAGAATTAAGAGTAGCAAGCAGCTGTCAGACCTGTCCAGCTTATCGGTTGGGAACGCTCAAAGCACGTCCTGTGACTCGCCAATATTCATCTAAGCCGGATTTTTTCGCATATAAATTTGGCTGATCATGACAGCGTAATGAGCTGAATTGAGAGCAAGGTGCACATTCTGCCGAACGGCGGGAGCAGTTTTTCAGAAGTTCAGTCCACGATAAAATGGAACATCTGAAATGTGATAGCCCGTTGGTGAACAGAATGATTGGCATCAAACCAAACCGGAACCAGTGAGAAAATACTTGAATGCGTCAGCGATGAAAGCCAAGCCCAAGACACCAAACAGCAGTGGGATGAACCATGATGCGGTGCTGCCTAGGAACGTGATGAGCACTTCCAGTTTGTCTACAATGGACTGTCCCATGACAGCATATGCAAATGGAATCAGCACATATGGTAGCGCGTACAAAAGGTTGTAGATCAGCAAACCTAGTGCCTTAGATTCAACATTGAAGCTGAACAACTCATTGATGAAGCCGAAATACGGTACAGAAAACGGCATACTCAAAACGCAAATTGTTACTCCCATCATGAAAGATGGAAACAAACCTTCTTTCTGCTCGCTGACTTCAGATCTTGTAGATTGCTTTTCAATTTGGGCACTTGTGCTCATCCTCATAGCGAAGCCGAGCAAAACCAGCCCCAGAACAAAGCCGATGACGAAGTTGATGCGCGTTGGGTCCACGAAACCTTTGACGACGAAGTCCACCACCGGAGCGAAAAGTTCCGCAAGTCCGTTGGCGACCAAACTGCCCATCACAAAGTAGACAAATCCGTAAACGATTAAAATGCCCATCAGAAAGTAGGCAAGTGTATGGCCCAAGATTAGTGCGTAGCTTTTTGCAATCGGACGGCTCCTTGTGAGAGCAAATGCAATTGCGACGAGTAGGACGGGGTTTGCTACATCAACCAATAAAATAGGTATTCCTACCGCCCAAATACTACTCATTCCCGGCACCACACAGTTGCATCATTTGGCTTCTTGGACATCCATTCACGTCTTCATTTAAGCTTGCAAATGAGCCAGGAGCAAAAGATGCTGCACTGCCCTGTGGCCCATTATCGGTTTCAACGTGTCGCGAGGTGACCCAAAATTGCAGCGTTCCGAAAATCTCTCGTATCGTAGATTCATCTGACGGCTCTAAGCCAATTGTTACAAGACTTAGGGCTTGAACGACGCATTCGACACGCCTCCAAATACCCCGGACAGAGTTTCACCAGATCGAGATTGTGAAATTACCAAGAGTTCGTTTTCGACCATCGCGTCGAAGCTGAGGTCGTGCCGCCAACCTGAATGCAAAACGTTCACTGTCGTGGTAATGTCGTAGTCCGAAATCGTCTTGAGTTCAGTGGCCGCCAGAATTTCGGGTGCTTGATCACCACTGTGAAAACGAATGGCCGCAACTTCGATTGCAAGCAGGACAGTGAGTGTCTCACCCTCCTGCAAATTGGCAGAAATCGACGGTGCCATTTCTTGGGCGAGCCTGTTCAGGGACCTAACGGACCACGCGTGATACGAGACGCCTGGTCTTTTAATATATGGTCTCGCTTGGACAAGACCCGACGTTCGCGCAGCCAAATCTGCCGTGAAAGCAACCTTCGCTTCCGGGTGGCGTTCAAAAAGCATGGCCCATTGCATTGGGTTGCCGCACGCAAGCGATGCTCCTGCCGTAACTACAAGACAAAACCCGACCAATACCGCACTAAATGAAAGTTTCATCGCTTTCTCCTGTTCGGGCGAACGTTAGAAATCCAGCACTCTTACTTTTTCGTATGGTCCCACGTAAGCTCGCCGTCCATGATCGCGTAAAGAACATCAACTTCCGAGATGTCATTCGGGTCGATCTCAAAAATGTTCTCGCCCAAAACAACCAAGTCTGCTTTTTTACCGACTTCGAGACTTCCGACTGTGTCTTCCATTCTTAACTCGTAAGCCGCATTGATTGTCGAAGCTCGTAGGGCCGTATCGACAGACACGCCGGCCTCAATCCCACCAAGTGGTGCAACGTCTTTGCGTCCATCTATTGTCCGGGTAACAGCCGTTTCGATTGCAGACAGCGGCCGATATTCTGAAATCCAACCGGAGACAGGCCAGTCTGAACCAAGAACAACCGTACCGCCCGACTCGGCAATCTTTGCCATCGGGAACATTTCCTGAACGCGTTCTTTCCCAAGTTTCTTGTCTGAAATCAGTTGAAGGTTAGGGTCATAGCTCATCCACGCTCCCGAGCTATTCCAAGTCACACCGAGTTCGGCAAACCGGGGAATGTCATCAGCATGTACCGAGTTTCCATGTGCGACAGCAAATCGGCGATCTCGCTCCGGATTGACTTTGATGGCCTCTTCCACGGCATCCAGCATTATTCTAACCGCTGCATCCCCGAAACAATGGCAAACGGAATCAATGCCTTTGGCATCGGCTTCTACAACTGCATTGATTATAACGTCGCGCGGAATAATCGGTTTCGGGTCGTTATCCGGATTGTCGGCATATCCATCTACGTAAAGTGCGCTATCGCTATCGTCTCCGCCATCAACATTAATCTTTATTTTCAGAGGCTTGGCGTCTTCATGCTTGAAT
This sequence comes from Ruegeria sp. H8, assembly GCF_056532905.1. Classification (NCBI taxonomy): domain Bacteria; kingdom Pseudomonadati; phylum Pseudomonadota; class Alphaproteobacteria; order Rhodobacterales; family Roseobacteraceae; genus Ruegeria; species Ruegeria sp. H8. The sequence continues at coordinate 6,178 of NZ_JBQFNY010000001.1, forward strand.
TGGCCAATGAGTGCTTCGATCTCCTGAACAGGGTCAACGCTCTCATCATTCCAATAGAAAACCCCTCGAACTCTAAATGGGAGGTCACCGCCATTCGCCAAGTTTTCGACAAGTGCAAATCCTTCGTCCTGCCCTATGCCTTGAAAGCCAAGATCCTGAACTGTTGTAATTCCGGATGCAGCAAATCGTGGCAACCAATCCCTCATGCCATCCACCATGTACTCTGGCGTTATGTCCACAAGCGCGGATAACACCTGCATTTGGGCCGGTATCTCCACGATCCAACCTGTCGGATTTCCGTCAGCATCGCGTTCGAAAAACGCATATCCAGGCACGGTATCGGGCGTATCCTTGTCTATTCCGGCAATTTCCAGTGCTTTGGAATTCACCCACGCCTTGTGACCATCAATTGCCCAAAGGAAAACGGGGCGTTCACTTTCAATTTCGTCAAGCATTGCCGCTGTAGGGTTGCCGTCGGTCCATGGGTTGAACCGCACACCGTATCCCGTGACTACGTCATCAGTACTTTGTTCAGCATGTGCGCGAACGCGATCTAAAATTTCTTCGACGCTGTCAGACTGAAGATCAACACCAGTCATAATCAGCCCACCCGCGAACAGGTGCATATGAGCTTCGACAAAGCCGGGAATGACCATTGCGCCGTCGAGATCGATTACCTCTGTTCCAAGTCCAATCACGTTTCTGAGGCCGTCTGCGCCGCCAACATATACGATCTCGCCGCCTTCAATACCAATGGCTTCAGCAATTGTACCGGCATCGTCCATAGTGTGGATAGATCCGTTTATCAGCGCGTAATCTGCGGTAGGGTTTTCACGTCCCGTTTGCGCGTAGACCGCAGTAGTCAGGAGGTTTGCAGCGGCAGTTAGCAGAACAATATTTCGCATGACTTTAGAGTTCCCTATCTCGTCTATTGTGTTCAGAAGAAAAATGAGATTCCAAATTTGAACTGTCTGTTTGGTCCGCCTGTCGGAGACTGGTTAACGTCGTAGTAACCAGCGCTCAGGTCCAGTGCCGTACCCTTCTCCTCGTTGGTTATGATAGTTTTGCCGACCGTTAGGCCCAATGGCACTAACCAGGCGTCATCACTGCTAGAGGCATTCCAGTTATATGATATCACATTATTATATCCGAAATACCAACCCCCACCAAGGCCATAGATCAGGATCGGTTGTAGTATAGTCGTGCTGAAGTCGCTCTCTCCCCACATGTGAGCAAGAACACCGCCCCAGGACAAATCTCCTGCCTGGCCAAATATCACGACGGCCGGACCCGCCCCCCAGCCTGCGCCCTGAAGCGCGTCATCGGTGTGGGTCGGTAAAGATACTTGTAGCCCATAGCCGAGAGAAATATTGCCCGAAGGTGTCGGCGCATAAAACGCCTGAACCGTTGAATCACCTATACCCCATTCGAGATCGGAGTTTTGGGTAGGTTCACCTATGCCGGGTGGTAGAACTGCACCTGGTGCAACACCTTGAATTGGGATAATGCCCCTCAGCACCAGGTTGGCGCCGTCAAGTGGAACTGCGTAGACTGGTTGAATCTGAAAGTTATAACTGTCTTCCTCATCCGTGCCCGTTCTGAATGCCACCGTGTTGTCGGTCATGATCGCGCGAATGTCGGCGAGGGGGTTGGCGGCTTTTCGGGCAGCTTCACATGCAGCATCGCAGCCGGCGTCCTGAGCTTGCACAATCGCAGGCAAAAAGCTGTATGCCAGCACACCAAAAAGCAGATGTGACAACTTCTTTTTCATCTTCAATTCCCCGCCCTTAGAATACTGATTTAGCACAAGTCTTCTGTCTCAAGGCTGCAAAGCGAACCGTCAGCGCTCAAGTCCTCTATCAGGAGTTAACATTCATTTTTGTTTAAGTATGCCGTTTCGCTTAAAAAATATCGAACGGTTTGAATACGCAAATTGTGCAAATCTCGCTCAATTTGCTCTTCCAGTTGTGACCGTAGTTTTGGGCGAGTATGGGGGTGGAGGACCAGTTGAGAACTCAGAATGGAATAGCAGTCCAATATCTTACTGCTTTCTCAGTGTATCGCTCGGCAACTCGCCATATTGTCGTTTGTAATACTCAGAGAAACGCCCAAAATCGCGAAACCCATGTTTGCTTGCCACTTGCTTGATCAAAGTGTTCTGACTGTTGCTCATCGCCAATTCGAACCGGGCGTTCTGAAGCCTGCGATAGCGTATAAATTTTACTGGGGAGACTCCAAGCTCCTGTCGGAAAGACAGATATAACAGTCTGGGACTAACGCAAATCGCATCGGCAAGCTGTCGAGAGCTCAAAAACTGCTGGGAACTTCTTATGGCTTCCAAGGCTCGTGCAACAGTCTTCCAAGTGGCGGCGCTTTTCAGGTTCGCGAAATCCTTTGACTTCTCGTTGTCTTTGCAAAGCATGTCACCAAGCGAAAACAGGATGTGGTCTTGGAGATCATCGGGCGGAAATTGATCCCAAAGATGCGGATGGTCAAATAAGCTGAACAGCAATTTCCGTAAACGTCGTCCAGTCGTCCCAAGCTTTGCAATTCCGTTTGTGGTATTCTGCGCCGAGTAAATTCGACCAAGTTCATGGACCCCGTAGCGGTCTAGCAGGTTGGTCTCGAAGGTCACAAAAATCGAACTAAGGCCAGCTGGTGTCAGGCTTGCATGGTCACGACCGGAGGACGTTATCAAAACATCATCCGCTTCTACAGGTAAACCACACCAAATCTCGTTTTCGCTATTCGGGCGATAGAACGCAAAGCTTGTTGTTTCGCCGTCATGGGTCCAGTTTAGGTGGCAAGGATGAGATTCTTCATTAAGCATGATTTGAAGGTCCGCTACGCGAACGATCTGCAATTTGGAATGCGTTATTCCAGGTTTAAGTTGGACGGCTTCAATGTTCCAACCACTCATTGCTGCGTCAGTTTCCTGAAGAAAAGAAAACTCCTGATCCACGAGCCATTTCTTTGTTCTCATCCGCTAGGCACCTCAAATCAAAGATAGACAGTTTTTACCTCTACCGCGAGACCAAGGTGGCAAAATCCAACTTTTTGGAATAATTGCTCCAATCGATTATCATTCCCCAAAGTAGCGGTGTTCCGCCACCGGGTAGGGGAGCACTGAACTGTTGCTCCGACGTATGATCCCTTGTTCATCTAATACCGCCGATACCATCAGCAGTTTAGCTCGAATACCGGATGCACGCATTGCGCGGATGAAAGCGAACGGCAGTTTGTCCGCGTATAGGAAGTCACCATGCTTGGATTTGAAGGTCCGCTTTGGGCTGTCTGCGGTCCTCCGGTGAAAACGGGCCAATGGCGGCAAAGTCCGCACAGCAGACATAGTCGTTTTACGAAACAAAGTCTGGTTCCGTTCTTTAGCGGACATCAAGGGAAACTGCTCAAGACAGAGAGTATCTGGTCCCCATCGAGCCACCCCGCTGAAACATGGTCAGCTTTTGTTCTTCAAAACTTTCAATTTCTTATCATCTGTCTGTGACCGGATAGCTTACCCTGAACTGGTCGCGGAGCATGCGAAAGATGAACTTGGCCTTGTGACTTATAGTCAAAAGTTCATTCGAAATTCTAAGACTGTTCCACTTGCTGGAGCAAGTTGATCGCCAGGTGTTCAGCGTAGCTGCGCCAACACATCTTCCGCGGCCCTTAATCCTTCCAGGTGGGCTCCGCTGACCGAGCATTGTTGGTTAGGATGTGTAGCTTCACCGGCGAAGTGCACCCGCTCAGCATGAGACTGGCGTAAGATAGCGCGTTTGTTGTGGCCTCCCGGCTTGGCTCCAGCGTAAGAACCACGCACATAGGGTTCATTTCGCCAAGCGGTAGCGTGGCCTTTGATGAAGGCTTTTCTGACTGTTGTGCCGAAGAAGCCAACCAGTGTTTCGAGCGCATGTTCGATGGCGCTCTCAGGTCCGTCATCCTGCAACTCTTTGGAAAAGCTGCCAGAGCTTTCAAAGCTAGTTAGACCGGTGTTTGAGATGTCGCAAAGAAAACCACCTCCACGGGCTACCCCTTTGGCGTCGGGTTCTAATTGGTATGTTAGCCAAGTATCCGGTTGCACGGGCAAAGCACCGGGATGGAAAAGGAGGCCAGCGTGATTGTAGTCACCCATAGTGATGAGCTCGAGCGCTGAGCGTCGGTCGGGTTCTAGTGGGGGATCAAAGCGGATGATGTCTTCGGCTAAGACCCCGACAGAAACTGTTACGATTACGGTTCGAGCATTGATCTTGCCAGTAGCCGTGGTTATCTGCACGCCTTCAGTGAGAGATTTTATTTCTGTGACCGGAGTGGCCAATTTAATTGGCAGCCCCTTTGCAGTGCATGCAATTAGGTGTCCGAAGCCTTCGCGACAAAACCAATCGTCTCCGCCCTCCCAGGCACTGATGTCTCGCAGAGATGTATCCGGCAAATCTCTGGCAATCGACAAGGCAAATGTCATCGCTGCCGTGAACGACCAATGCCCTTTGTTCTGCCAAATGTCTGCCAAGGACCGGTCTGTTGGAATTCCGGTACTTGCTTCAATTTCTGCATCGATGCGCGCCGCTTCAGTGATCGCGCTATGAAGCTCGTCGACTTCGTCCCACAGAACAGCGTCATCCTCCAAGCCATATGTCACCGCGTTGTCTGGGGCTGCATAGAGATCAAGGCCGAGTGCGAGACCTGGAGCTTTCAGAGCGTTTGCATGTTCGGTGTGCATCCAGTGCGCACCCATGTCGAACGGGACGCCAAAGATTTCCGTGTCCGTGTGTGTGCGCCCCCCGACGCGGTTGGATGCCTCGATGCAGACTACTGAGAGTCCCGCGGATTTGAGAGCGTGAGTAGCTGCAATTCCTGCTGCTCCGGCGCCAACGACAACGACGTCAAAGTCGTGAACTTTCAATGCTTTCGCTCCAGAAATGAGATTGGCATGAGAGATGTTTTTCGGAGTGGGTTTGCGCTTTCCTTACATTTTGAGAATTTACAAGGATTTGAGTTATCCAAGGATTTTGTCGTTTGCGCGGAAGCAGTCATTGATTGGTTCTTGAGTTTGGATTGCAAACGAATTCTGGAATTGAAACGCCCTCGTATCTAGCCAGATCGAGCGGATCTTCCGTGTCAAGCTTGCTGCATCTTCGGTAGATTTCCAGCATCTCGGCAGAAAGCTCGCCGCTCTTAAAAAAATACATCGCGGCAGCATATCTTGTGGCGCCAGAGCCAGGTTTTCCGATGGCTGTTACCAGGAACTGCGTTTGAGCTTCTGCTTCCTCCACTTTGAATATACCTTTAGTCACGATTTCGGCTCAGCGGACATCGCATCATTCAACGCGGCAACTTCATCTTCTCCAGGCGCTGATTCAGAGTTGTAGATTGGCAGAATGTTCCTGAGATGGTCATGATGAGAGCGCACGCCGTACTCGAGATCAGAAAGATAGAAGCCTTCAAACGCCTCCGAAACCATGGCTTCGTTGGACCATATCGTGAGCTGAATATCTTCTTCCACTGTCTCTCGATCAATCCGGGCGGCAAGGTAGCGTGCCGCTCTTTGTTGGCGGTCTTCGTTCGGGTTTCGGTATGTCGCGCTCCGTAGAATGGATTTATCCGTCGTGATCGGAAACTCTTGATAAAAGAGGGTCGTCTCAGGTGTGACGGCTATGACCGCATTTGGAAAAATGCCGTAGTAAAGCCAAGTTTTGTGCAAGTGTTCTGGCAGGTGAGGCTGTGGTTTAGTGAATTTCTTGTAGTTGCGAACAGCCCACCTCCGGCCCTTTGTCGGAGTGAATTTTCCGTCAGAACGTGAGATACCATCGACATATGGTTCGTCTGAATAGGTCGAGCCATACAGATCCTGAAGGGCAGGGTGCGCGAGCGGGACATGATACCCTTCGTTGTCGACATCTCTGATCGATTTCCAGTTTACAGGAGTCTCCTCGGTCCAGATTCCGTCCGTCGGGACATGTTCGGCCATTTTGTAGGCAGAGACTTCCTGTTCAATCGGGGCTAGCAGTTCGGCTACTGATGGCTGGGGTCCAGGTTTGAATCGGACGAAGACAAAACCCTGCCAGATTTCCATTTCAATCTCTTTCAGGCCAAACTCGTGCTTGTCTAGATCGGGGAACGACTCCGGACGGGCGGCGCCGCGTAGCGTTCCATCAAGATTGTAAACCCAGCCGTGAAATGGGCAGACTAGAGCGTTTGCACATTTTCCTTGCTCTTTCGAGACCAGCCGAGAACCGCGGTGACGACAAACGTTTAGAAACGCGCGGATGTCCGAGTTGCTGTCCTTCAAGATCAGGGCGCGCTCACCGCACATGTCAAAACATAGAAAATTACCGGGTTCCGGAACATCCGAAACATGGCACGCGATTTGCCAATGCGTTTTGAAAAGTTCGCTCTTCTCAAGTTCAAGAAGGGCATTGCTGTGATAGCACCAACCGGGCAACCCGCGACGGTCCCAATTGGTAGGAGTTTCTGTGTTTCTTACTTCGTCGCGCATCGGAACAACCCGCATAGTTTTGGTTTGGTCAGTTTGGGTCTCAGATGGGGACAATATCCAGGAGTGAAAATTTGGCCTTGCTGGATCCGCCACTCTTCGACTGAGTGTAGGTGTCGCTTAAATTGACTTGCTCGTCAACTTTTTCTGACTGAATGATCATTCAGAAATGTGCTGCTAGTCACGCCTGTGAGGTTTCCTTGGTCGATGGTTTTCGATTTACCTGCTCAAATCAGGTGCAAAACCAGTGATACGTAGAGATATGATCAAAATTCATTCAACCAAGCTTGACAGTGCAGATTTCAGCGGACTACCGTTCTGAATGACCAGTCAGATAAAAGCATAGCGACTTGGGGGAATGGGGTGCTTTGTGATCGCGCCGGCAACGCAGGCGCGATCATTCGAGAAGACAGACTAGCAAACAAGGCAGGACAAATTCAGCCACCACTCAGGGAGAGGAAGCGAAGTTATGAACTCAATCAGGAAAATCGCCGGAATTACAGTTATAGCAGCAACTACTACTGCAGTTTCGGGATCGGCTTACGCGCAAGAGCGTGTGTTGAAGGTTACGAATTGGGGAGAATACATCGCTGAAGACACAATCGAGAACTTCGAAAAAGAATACGGTATCAAGGTGATCTATGATCCGTATGACTCTGCCGAAGCAATTGATGCCAAGCTACTCGCGGGAAACAGCGGATATGATGTGGTTAGTCATGCCGGCAGTGATACGGCTCGTCTGATTAAGGCGGGAATTGTTGCACCGTTGGATATGTCGAAGCTGGACAATATCAAGCACATCGACCCGGCAATCATGGAGCAGTTGTCAAGTGAATGGGATCCAGGCAACCAACACTTCATTCCTTATATGTGGGGAACGCACGGCGTCACATACAACGAAGAATTGGTGAAAGAGACGTATCCAGATGCCCCCATAGGCTCGATGGATATGGTTTTCGATCCTGTTCACATGAAAGAGCTGTCCAAGTGTGGAGTTTCATTCCTGGATTCCCCGGGCGACATCATTCCGATGGCCTTAGCGCATATGGGCCTGGATGCGAACTCCACAAACAAGGAAGACTATGAGAAGGTTGGGGAGATGTTGGCGGAAATCAGGCCATACATCAAAACCTTCGATAACTATGCTTATCAACGGATGCCTCAGAAAGAGTTCTGTGTCTCGACCACATGGGGCCCTGACGGTCTCCTTGCCATGTCTGGCGCAGCGGAAGCCGACACTGGTGTAGTGCTAGACTTCTTCCTGCCCGAAGGTGATCGTACAGCGCAGCTGTGGATTGATGGTTGGCTAATCCCGGAAGACGCCGCGAACAAAGAAGACGCTCATCTTTTCCTGAACTATATGATGCGCCCCGAGGTTGCGGCCAATGATAGTAACTTCACCTGGTATGCGACCGCCAACCTGACGGCCAAGCCCATGGTTGATGAGGCTGTAACCTCCAGCCCAGCCGCGTTCCCAACATCGGATCAGGTTGCCAAGATGTACACGACTGCCGTTCTTCCTCCCAAGGTCGAGCGCTTGCAGACACGTACCTGGACTGACTTTAAGGCCGGAAACTAAATCCACTCACACCGGCAAATGAAGTAGCGGACCAGACCGGTTCGCTACTGCATCCCCAGATCCCGACTGGCAGACTAAGAGGCCCAAATTGACTGTTTCCACGGCTGTCAGCCCAGAACCATGGCTCGATCAAAAAGAACAGGAACCTCTGGTCAAAATCAGAGGCGTAACCAAAAAATACGGTGCAGTGACTGCTGTCGATAACGTTGATCTGGATATCTACAAAGGAGAGTTATTCTGCCTTTTAGGCGGATCTGGATGTGGAAAGTCGACACTACTTCGAATGCTTGCTGGGTTTGAGGATTTGAACAGTGGTACAATCACTATCGACGGAGTCGATATGGCCGATGTGCCAGCTTACGAACGTCCGACCAATATGATGTTCCAAAGCTATGCGCTGTTTCCGCATATGACCGTCGAAAAAAACGTGGCTTTCGGGTTGGAGCAAGACCATGTCCCCAAGCTAGACATTGCGGACAGAGTTCACGACATCCTCAAGCTTGTTGAGTTGGAAGATTTCAAAAAGAGAAAACCTAAACAATTGTCCGGTGGGCAACGCCAGCGTGTTGCATTGGCGCGGGCCTTGGTCAAACGTCCCAAGTTGCTGCTCCTGGATGAACCTTTGGCTGCTCTGGACAAAAAACTGCGTAAGCAAACGCAGTTTGAGCTTGCCAACATTCAGGACAAGGTCGGCGTCACGTTCATCGTCGTGACTCACGATCAGGAAGAAGCAATGACCCTGTCTTCGCGAATGGCCGTTATGGACGCGGGTCGCTTCAAACAGATTGGAACTCCGACAGAGATCTACGAGTTTCCAGAATCCCGCTTTGTGGCTGACTTTATCGGATCAGCAAATATTTTTGAGGGCAGGGTGACCGAGGATGGGGTCGACCATGTTCGGGTCGAAACCGAGTTCTGCGAAGTTTATATTGATCACGGTCATTCTGTTAAGGCTGGCAGCAAGATTTGGGTTGCGCTGAGGCCCGAGAAAATTCGACTTGAGAAATCTGATACAATTGCTGAGGGCGCGAACCAGACAGCGGCCGTTATCGACGATGTTGGGTATTTGGGAGAGACATCGATCTACAAGGTAAGGCTTCCCAATGGCGAAATCTTCGACGTCACTCAGCCCAACCAGTCACGTCCGACGCATGCTGCGCAGCGATTAACCTGGGAAGACAAGGTAAATATCAGCTGGGATCCGTCTAGCGCCATGTTGCTCCACTCATGACGGATTTCACCGAGGATATGTTCGAACCGCCGCAGGTTGAACGACAACCCATGATCCGTTTAGTGATGCGGCGTATCCATAGCAGATGGCGTCAGATCGTCACCGTCATACCGTTCTTCTGGTTGCTTGTATTCTTTCTGGCACCGTTCTTCATTGTCGCCAAGATAAGCTTAGCTGAACTGGCGATTGCGAGCCCGCCATTCACAAGTTTAATTGAGTGGACAGGTGACGGGATCATGACAATCCGCCTGGTCTTCGACAATTTTGTCTACATCTGGGAAGACAGCCTGTACTTTGACACTTACGTAAATTCACTCAAGATTTCAGTAACGTGTACGTTCTTGTGCCTCTTGTTTGGCTACCCTATTGCCTATGCAATTGTACGATCGGGGCCGGTTGCGAAGCCGCTCTTGTTGTTTGCAATCATTCTTCCGTTTTGGACGTCTTTCTTGTTGCGGGTCTATTCGTGGATGGGCCTGCTTGCGGATCAAGGCACGATCAACAACCTTCTGATAGCGCTGGGGGTGATCGATGAGCCGATCCGCATGCTTTACACGGAATTCGCCGTCTATATCGGGATCGTCTACACCTATATGCCGTTCATGATCCTGCCGCTGTACGCGAATATGGAGAAGCTGGACAACAGCCTGAACGAGGCGGCCGCCGACCTTGGTTCCAAACCAACGAACACTTTCTTCAAAATCACATTGCCTCTGACGATGCCTGGAATTGTCGCTGGTTCACTGCTGGTCTTTATCCCTGCGACCGGCGAGTACGTTATCCCCGATCTGTTAGGTGGCGGCAACGTGCAGATGATTGGGCGGGTTCTCTACAATGAGTTCTCTAGAAACAGCGATTGGCCAGTGGCCGCCGCAGTTGCGATTGTTCTGCTGTTCATACTGGTGCTGCCAATCATGGTTTTCCAGCACTACCAAGGCAAAGCAGCGGAGGAGCAATAGATGTACGCCAAACGCTCCCGTTTCTTAACCATCATGCTGACCTTGGGACTGGCATTCTTTTACATCCCAATGATCCTGTTGGTTATTTACTCATTCAACTACTCCAAGCTGGTACCGGTTTGGGGTGGATGGTCGTTGCGCTGGTACAAAGAGCTTTTTCAATCTGCGGAAGTCTGGAGCGCTGTTTCACTCAGTCTTCAGATTGCCGTTGTCAACGCTACTTTTGCCACGGCGCTTGGCACCTTGGCAGGTCTGGCTATGGTGCGCTTTGGACGGTTCAAGGGGCGGACCTTGTTCGGTGGCATGTTGGTCGCGCCCTTGGTGATGCCCGAGGTGATAACCGGATTGTCCTTGCTGGTTTTCTTCATCTCGCTGAACCAGCTGATCGGATGGCCTGCTGAGCGCGGTTTTGCGACGATTACGATCGCGCATATTACCTTTTCCATGGCCTATGTGGCGGTAACAATTCAGGCACGCTTAACCGGTGTGGGGCAAACACTGGAAGAAGCCGCCGCCGATCTTGGCGCAAAACCGTTCAAAGTTCTGACGGCCATAACGATCCCACAGCTGACGCCGGCACTAATTTCGGGATGGTTGCTGGCCTTCACGCTGTCTCTCGATGACTTGGTCATAGCAAGTTTTGTTACCGGCCCAGGCGCAAATACCTTGCCAATTTTGATCTTTTCGCGCATTCGACTGGGCCTCAGGCCGGACATCAACGCGCTAGCAACCATCATGATTCTTGTGATCGCTATCTGTGTCGCTATCGCAGCAATAATTATGTTCCGGCAACAGAGAGCGGATTTGTTGGACAGGCAAATGGCTGAACGAGAGGAGAGTTAAATTGGAGACGCATGAGCTTCAGAAAAAACGACGCACCGAACCTCCCGAAGTTCGTCGCTTACAGTTGATCATGGCTGCCATAGACTCGATATCGAAACGCGGGTTTTCTGACACGACGCTTAAACACGTGACAGAAACAGCCAATCTGTCCCATGGCGTGGTGAATTATCACTTCGACAGTAAGGAAGCTTTGTATGACGCCGCGCTGGGTTTCCTTGCACAAGAACACTATGAAAATTGGCTCAAATACTATGAGGCTGCGGAACCTACAGCCGCACATCGGCTGGCTGCGATTATTCGAGCGGACTTTGACAAGAGCATTTGTACCCACAAGCGGTTGGCCGTCTGGTTTGCCTTCTGGGGGCAAGCGAAGTATCGGCCTAATTACCTGAAGATTCATAATAAATATGACAACGAAAGATATGATAGAATTTTGCACCTATGTGGTGAATTGATTGCCGACGGCGGCTACGACGATCTTGATCCAGAAAAAACAGCTCGGGCCGTAGAGGCGATGTCAGACGGGGCCTGGCTAAGTTTGATGTTGTATCCAAAAGTGGCTGATCGTCGGGAATTCAGGGATGTTTGCATGCTTTCGCTGTCGCGGTTCTTCCCAAAACACTTTCCAGTCTGAGCGAAAGCATCGAACAATATGGCTTCAGCGCTTTATTTTGTGCATGCCGGGGTCATAGAGCGGCTTTAACGAGGCTGCCGCGTCGTATTTCTCGTCTGCGATTTCGATCTGCCAATGCCCAGTTGCGACTATGTCCGCGGTCAACGGTTCGTCAATCTCGGCGAAACCAATGCCGACGGCAGCGCCGAGCGTGTGCCCATATCCGCCAACTTGAATATATCCGACTTCATTGCCGTTTAGATAAATCATCTCATTGCCGTACATGAGAGGCTCTGGGTCTTTTAGCAGGAACTGCAACATCCGGTTGTTGGGCGTGCCTTTCGCCTTGATCGTGGCGAGTGCTTCCCTGCCGATGAAGCCACCGGGTTTGTCCAATTTGACGGCAAAACCAAGCCCGGCCTCAATTGGGTTGTCCGTGTTGTCCACGTCAATTCCGAAATCACGATAAGCCTTCTCTAGCCGTAGGGAGTTGAGAGTTTGCATTCCAGCATTGCGAACACCCAGATCTCGACCTGCTTCCATAATCAGATCGTAGGTCTGAATGGTCTGAGTGGCCGGTACGTGAAGTTCCCAGCCAAGTTCGCCAATAAACGTCACGCGATAGGCCATAACTACGGCGTACCCGATGTCGATTTCACGCGCCGTCATGAAGGGAAAACCTTCGTCCGACAAATCAGCTCCGGATATTCTGCTCAATAGTTCACGCGACTTTGGGCCGTGAACGTTGATTTGGCAGCGCCCTGCGGTGATGTCTGTTATAACAACGTTCTCGTTGTCCAGGACGTGCCGTCGCATGCGCATCTCGGTATGACCCGCCGAGTTTTCTCCCACGATGACCCAGTATTTCCGATCGGATAGCCGGGTAACCGTAAGGTCTGCCTCAAACCCACCCCGTTCATTTACCCAGGCCGTGTAGACGACGCGACCGGCTTCAACATCAACGTCATTGCAGGAAAGGCGAGAGAGGAGGGCGCAGGCATCCGGTCCTTCGACGCTGAAACACGCCATTGATGTCATGTCCATTACGATGACATCCTCGCGTGCTGCCCGGTGTTCTTCAGCGTGCCATTCAAACCAATTTTGGCGATGCCAACTGTATTTCTCGACTTTGGCCTCTTCGGGCGTCGGAGCAAACCAATCAGGTTGTTCCCAACCATTTCCTTCGCCGAAAAAGGCTCCGGCCGCTTTGAGACGGTCATAGAGCATTGAACGCTTAACGTTCCTGGCCGTTTTGTAGTTCTCATTGTGGTAGTGCTGACCAAAGAGCTTTCCCAGCAACTCAGGTGTTCTGTCGCGTCGAAAGGCCGGTGTCGCCATTTCACGGGAAAAGCGATTGACGTTGATGCCGGTAACATCGATGGGCGGCAAGCCGTCCACCATCCAATGGGCCAAAACCATTCCCGTACCCGCGCCATTCAGGATGCCAAGTGAGTTCATCCCACATGCAACCCAGAGATTGCGCAGTTCAGGCGTCGGGCCAACAAGCGGCGCAAGATCAGGCGTAAAGCTCTCAGGGCCGCAGAATAGTTTTTTGACACCGTAGTTCATGGTGTCAGGCACGCGCGAATAGGCTTTCTCCAGGTCGGGCCCAACACGTTCCCAATCTGGTTCAATCTCTCCGAATTGCCATTCATCCGGGATACCATCGAGCTTCCAAGCCGCAGCGCCGGGCTCAAAAAGCCCTAACATCATCCCGCCGACTTCTTCACGGTAATAAGTGTAGGTGGAAGGGTCTTCGAGAACGGGTAGATCGCGAGGTAGGCCCGGGATACTTTCCGTTATCAGGTAGTAGTGTTCAGCCGCCTGGAGCGGTAGATTTACACCGTGTTTTGCACCAAGTTGGCGAGACCACATGCCTCCGCAGATCACAACGTTTTCGGCTGTTATAGTATGACCGTTCGCAGTGCGGACCCCGGTCGCAGTGCCGTTCCTGGCTAAAATCTCTTCAACCCGCACACCTTCAAAGAAACGTGCGCCTCTGTTTTTGGCTCCCTTGGTCAGAGACATTGTCACGTCCACCGGGTTGGCCCGACCGTCCTCCGGAATGAGGAACGCTCCAACGACGTCTGAGAGGTCCCCTATAGGGAACATATCCTGCGCTTCTTTTACTGAGACTTCGTGGTTGTTTATCCCAAAACGCCGCATGAAGGCTGCGACGCGACGCATCTCATGCAGGCGTTCTTCATTGGTTGCAATCTGCAGATATCCAACGTCGCGGAAACCTGTGGATATACCGGTTTCCTTCTCTAGTTTCGCATAAAGGTCTCGACCGTGCGTGTAGATAGCGCACTCAGCTTCGGATTTGAGAAGGCCGGCTACTATCAGGCCGGCGGCATGCCAAGTGGTCCCTGATGTCAGTTGTCCCTGTTCCAGAACGACAACATCGGTATGGCCAAGCTTAGTCAAGTGATAGGCCGTGTTCGCGCCGATCGACCCCCCACCAATAATCACGGTTTGGGCATGCGTCGGTTGGGTGTCAGCCATTGCGAGAAAATCCTTTTAGGCGTTCTTTTCTCCGAATACCAGCCAAATCACTTGCTGTCTACTGACTGAATGATCATTCAATTATAGCTGAATCTATGACCTGCGATTTCGCGATAAAGCTTGTCTGAGATGAGATAAAAGGTTTCACTGCAGTGACTGACTGACAATCAGATGCGGGGGAATCCTATGTCAGACGAGATCCTATATGACCAACAGGCAATCAGCTTTCTGGAGGAGCTCTGGGGAGAGGGGTTTCTTTCACCGGGAGGCCCTGAAGAAGTTGCGCGTGTTGTTAAAGGGATTGATCTGAAAGATAAGCATATCCTTGATATCGGATGCGGATCTGGGGCCATTGCAGTGTTGATGGCACGGGAGTTCGGCGCCGCTAGAGTTACGGGGATTGATGTAGAGGCCCCGGTTTGCGCGGCTGCGAAAGAGCGAGTTGGGCAGGCGGATCTGGAGAGAAAGGTCGATATCAAACAGGTCACTCCAGGTCCAATGCCATTCGAAGATGGTACTTTTGACGTAGTGTTTTCGAAGGACTCGATCATCCATATCACCGACAAAGTAGCGATGGCTGCGGAAGCTTATCGTGTGCTCAAACCAGGCGGTTATTTCGCTGCTTCTGACTGGCTGACCAATCATGATGGTGAGATGTCACCGGAAATGGTGCACTACGTACAGATGGAAGCCTTGGAGTTTCAGATGGCGTCGCCCTCTAAGTACCGAGCTGCTATGGAGCTGGCTGGCTTTGAAGACGTAGAGTTAGTCAACCGCAACGCTTGGTATGCTCAGGTATCAGCTGATGAGCTGGAGGAATTGACCGGGCCAAACCGAGCCGACTGGGAAGCTCGTCATGGTGAGGAGTTTATTGAACATCAGATCGAGATCTGGGACGCTATGCAGCCAGTGTTGAAAACCGGAGAGCATTGCCCGCATCACATCCGTGGTCGGAAACCTGCCTGATCTGACTGGAACTTTGAATGGACGCGATGACCGTTATGCGTCGTAGTCCTTGCTGACCTGCGCCATACCAGCTTCCATGATGTCGAACATTTCGTCTATCTGCGACGGAGTTATGATCAGAGGGGGCGAGAACACGGCCATGTTTCCAAATGGTCGCAAGAGGAGTCCCATCTCCTCGCACGCATCGTCCAGTTTCTGTCCAAACTTCACATGCGCTTCGTAACTCTCGACGTTCAGTCCAGGGCGACATTCTATGCACCCGAGGAGCCCGTCACCGCGCACATCCCCAACTATCGGAAACTTCTCCTTTATTTGATTTAGGCGGTCCTGGAAATGCGGTGTGACGCGTTGAACGTGTCCTAGAATGTCCTCGCGCTCCATGATTTCAATATTCTTAATGGCAGCCGCGCAGCTCACAGGGTGCCCGGAGTATGTGTAGCCGTTGTAGAAAACATCGTCGCCCGGTGCGTCTGAAATGCGTTTCATTACTGCGTCCGAGATTATGCAGGCACCTAACGGCAGATAGCCCGAGGTTAAACCTTTTGCGCAGGTAATAATGTCAGGGACGATGCCAAAGACGTCTTCTGAGGCGAACCAGTGTCCCAACCTACCAAAGCCGGTTACGACTTCATCCGAAATGTACAGAATGTCGTTTGCCCGGCAAATTTCGAGCGTGCGCTTGTGATAACCCGGAGGTGGAACGATCACGCCACCGGAACACAGGATCGGTTCCGCGATAAAGGCGGCAACACGGTCGGCGCCTACGTCAGCAATCAGGCTCTCAAGGTCAGCAACTTTGGCGTCGCACCATACATCAACTGTTATGCCTTCTGGCCGGTGGTAGGGATTCACGTCGGGCAGAAAACGCACCAGATCCTGAGCTTTTTCAAAGCTTGTTTCGAAACGTTCTTTTCCAGTGACAGTCGCGGCGAGAAAGGTTGATCCGTGGTAGCCTTTTTCCCGGCCGATCACGATCCTCTTCTCCGGTCGGCCAAGCCGATTGTTCATGAAAAGTGCGGTCCGCAGTGCGGTGTCAACGGCGGTAGACCCACCGGTCGTGAAGTGCACCGTGTTCAGATCGCCTGGTGTACGTTCCGCGATCATTCGCGCCAGAACGGCCGCGGGTTCGGTCGTAAACGACCACGGCGACGCATAGGGCATCTTCATAACCTGTTGGGAAATGGTATCGGCCATCTCTTGACGCCCGTATCCGATCTGTGTGCACCACATTCCGCCAGGGCCATCAATATATCGCTTCCCGGCAGCATCCCAGAGATAGATACCATCCGCTGTATTTACCCGCATGTACTCGTCGGACCCAAAGCCGTCGGTTCCGGCCCAAGGATGTAGGTGATGGTCGCGATCCCAAGCGACAAGGTCGCCGTCGGTTGGTGTATTATCCAGGGTGTTCACGTCTGCTTCTCCTTTAGGTGCGGGCCGGTGGCGTAGCTCGTGCGCGGGGCGGTGCGAAAAAGGCTTTGGTGACAGGAGTGAGGCGCGCCATCCTGGTGCGCCATTTGCCTTCTTGCAGAGTGTAAATCTCGGCCTTTAAGCCAGATGACCGGCCAGCATCCGGCATACGGACATGGGCCAACGCAATGCTGCGCTTGGCGGTCGGCGACCATATCCCGGATGTTATGTGCCCAACTTCTTTTTTGCGCCGATTGTAGATCAACGACCCTTCCGAGGGTTTGAATCCTTCGACATCGAAACGTAGGAGGAGGCTTCTTGGATTCTCTCGCTTGGACAGCAGCTCTCGCCGGCCATTGAAATGTCCTTTGTTGAAATCGACTAGCCGACCCAGACCAAGTTCGAAGGGTGTTTGGCCTCGGTGCAACCGTTCGGTCGCATGAACCGGTTGAAAATCCACACCTGCGGTCAGAAAACCGGCTTCGATGCGGGCCAAGTTTACAGCTTCGTATCCAATGGCGCGTAGTCCCTGATGTGTGCCGCCTTTCCAAATTCTGTCCCAAAGCGCTTCTGCCTTGTCCCAGTCGCACCAGAGCTCGTAACCTAAGTCACCAGTAAAACCCGTCCGCGAGATCATGAGACTGTGTTCAATTTGAGCGAGATCGAATGGCTTCAGCTTGCTGACATCTAAACCAGCGGCTTCCAAAACTGCATAAGAGGTCGGCCCTTGCAGCGAAAGTCCAGCAACACTGTGAGTTTCGTCGACGACTGAAACGTCAAAACCCCATGCAGCGTCGAGTAGCCATGTCAGCATTTGTTCCTGACAACAAAGGCGCCAATCGTTGTCGCCAAGATGGAAAAGAGTCCCGTCATCGATGACCATACCCTCTTCATCACACCAGACCGCGTACCCCACGCGACCAACGCTGATTTTTCGGACGTCCCGTGTCACGAGGCGATTGAGCATCGCGGTCGTGTCCGGCCCGGTCAATCGGTACTTGTGCATTGGTGAGATATCAAACAAAGAGGCCTGATTTCGCAGCGCGAAGTACTCGAACTCGACACTGTCCAGCACACCCGGGCCAGCATAACCGGCCCAATCGTACCAATTTTGTGCGCGATTTTGCTCTTCGAGTTTTTTGTGAAATGGCCCGGGTATCAAACCGAGTTTTGGATCGGTAAAGATGCTCATGGCTGAGCCTCCAGCGCCGCCAGGGCCGCATTGCGACCAGCGAGGCCCATGACGTCGCCACCGGGATGCGTTGCTGCACCGCATTGGAACAGCCCTTTCGGCCCCATGGAGTATCTGGACATCCCGTTCGTGGGCCGAAGTGTCAGGAGCTGGTCCAAAGACATTTCTGCATGGTGCCAGTGCCCGCCGGGCGCTCCGGTTGCGCTTTCGATTTTATCCGGTGTTATGACCTGCTTACCTGCAATTTGATCACCCAAGCCGGGCAGGGCGCGGCTAAGAGTTTCGACTGCAATTTCCGCAAGCTGTTCCTTTGCAGTCTCAGTCCAGCCGCCTTCAAGGTCAGATGGCGCATATTGCACTATGGTTGACAGCCAGCTTGCCCCGTCGGCTGTCTGCATATTGAAAGCTTCAATCACAGGTGCTTTGGACATTTGACCATACTTAGCCGGATTGAACGCAGCTTCGACGTATTCCACAGAAGGAGCATAGATCAGACGTTCGTGTGCCAATTCGTCACTCAGGCTGGGCAGGGCGGAGCTATCCTTGAGCCGTAGATTGACCTTAGCCGTTGTTCCACGCGCCCGTATATTTCGCACTCGCCGCATCGTTTCGATGTCAAAGGCAGAGGGACCGGTCATTCGGCTTGTTAGTTTCGGGGCAAGGCTGCTGAGCACATTAGGCGCGGCAATGGTTCGTCCATCGGTGGTTTCCACTCCGGAGACTGCATCGTTGTCCAACAGAATGCGGGATACTTCAGTGTCCGGCATCAGCAGGCAACCTGCCTTTTGCGCAGCTTCCACCATCAAATCGGTTAACGCGCACATCCCGCCTGCTGGTTGAGTGATGGTCCCTCCGTGACCCAAACGATAGATCAGATTGAACACAGTGCCCGGAGATCTTGGACCAGTGGCTGTCCCCCAGATTGCATCAGCAGCAAGCATTCCAGCCACCGGTCCTTCCGACAGGTCATCTAGGATAATGTCGTGGACATTAGATAAGACGACCTGCAGGAAACGCCGCATTTCAGATTTGCCCAGCTTTTTCAGGCCTATGCCCAGTTTCGCAAGGCGCAAGAACTCGTTGAGCGCACCCCGGGAAAGGATGGCCTTTTGCCCCCCGGGAGGTGGAGCCTCGGCGAGTTGGCGCAAAAGGTCTCCATATGTAATCAGCTGGCGTGTCAGATCAGACCAGGCATCTGATTCCCGGTGTTTTGTCCCGTCGCTCCAATACACGCCGTCGTTCTTGAAGACGATGTGCCGCCCATCCTCAGACAGAGAGACCGTGGAGACGGGTTTGCTGGAAAGGACAGGGTGTTGAATACCTATGCCGATGTCACCCAATGCCCGCGGGCTCAGGTTGTATAGCGAATGTGCAAGGGTCGGACCGCCGTCCACAGAATAAGACGCCATGCCGCCGAAACTGTCGGATTTCTCAATGATACAGACATTCTTGCCGCGTCGACCAAGGAGTGTTCCGGCAATCAGGCCGTTTACACCGCCGCCAACGACAATCGAATCAAATTGGCTCATGCGGCATACCCCTTCATTCGGCCATGCCGTGTTTCTTTTCTGAGAATAGCGCGGGCAGCGTTTGCACCTGGGGCCCCCATAACCCCTCCGCCGGGATGGGCGGACGACCCGCACAAATAAAGCCCCTTGATAGGTAAATTGTACTGCGACCAACCCGGGACGGGCCGATTGAAGAAAAGCTGATCAAAAGTCAGTTCGCCTTGGAAAATGTTGCCCTCTGTCAGACCGACCTCGCGCTCAATTTCCAATGGTGAGCGAACTTCCATATGAACAACGCGCTCGCGAATGTCGGGACACGCCACAGACATCTGGTCGAGTACAGTTTCTGCCATCGCGTTGCGCTGCTTTTCGTCCCAATTCTCGGCCGATTTAACGCCGTCGACTTCTAGGTCATAAGGCGCATATTGGACGAAAACCGTCATCATGTGGGCACCTGTCGGCGCCATAGTCGGATCAATCTGGCTAGGGATGAGCATGTCAATATAAGGCTTTTCCGACCAGCGCCCGACTTTCCAATCATCGTAGGCCTTTTCAAGTTCAAGGAGGCTCTGCGACACATGCAAATCACCCCTGAGGAAGCTGGTGTGCTCGGGTGCTGCAGGGAAATTTGGAAAGCGATCAAGTGCGATGTTGAGTTTCGCCGAAGATCCGCGAATTTTGAAGTTCCGCACCGCCTTGGTGAAGTCATCCGGCAACTCGGCCGCGTCAATATGGTGCAGAACAGTGCGTTTGATATCCATATTGGAGGCAACGACAGGGGCATAAAAAACCTTGCCGTCCTCGAGAGCTACACCTTCAACGCGTCCATCTTTGCTGAGGATTTTCTCAACCCCTGAACCTGTGTGAATCGTACCCCCGTGCTCTTTGAATGAGGCAGCAATCGCATTCGAAATCGCGCCCATCCCACCGCGCGCGAAACCCCAGGCACCAATGCCGCCATCAATATCACCCATGTAGTGATGAAGAAGTACGTAGGCCGTTCCGGGCGAGTACACTCCGAGGCCGGTTCCGATAATACCTGAACCTGCCAAATGGGCTTTAATCAGGTCGTTTTCGAAGTGTTCATCCAGGAAGTCACCAATGGATATTGTCCAGAATTTCAGCGTTTCACCAAGCTCCCGATTACCCAGCCCATGTGCTTTTTTTACGAGGTATGCCAGTTCGCCGAGATCGCGCGGATGGAGAGAAGCGGGGTCCGGTGCGTCCCGAAGTAGAAACGGACGGATAAAACGGCATTGCCGCATAATGGCTTGCGAATAGCGGCGATAGGCGTCGGCATCTTTTTCAGAATGACGTGCCATCTCACGCTTCAGTGCGTTGTGATCGGAATAGTAGGCGAAGTAATCCCCATCGCGTGTGAAGCTCGCGCCGCCTTCATACGGAATAACCTGAAGTCCGTATTTCGGAAGCTCGAGGTCCCTGGCAATCTCGCGCCGCAGAAGAGAGCAAACGTACGAGCAGTTGGAGTATGTCCAACCCTCGTGTAGCGACCGGCTGACTGCCGCGCCACCAATCCAGTCGTTCTTTTCGACCACCAAAACACGCATGCCAGCGCGCGCCAAATAGGCTGCGGCGGTTAATCCGTTGTGACCAGCGCCAGCCACAATCACATCGTATCTGTTATCAACTGTCAAATTGCTCCATCCCTTTCTCTTCCGTTTACAGATCGGGTGCGCGTTCGTAAAGTTTATTTGAGCGCTCAAATAAACTTCAAGCTATTGACGCATCTTTTTTGCGCGCTGTAGATGGCTGCATTCGTAGGAGGAGCGGCAATTGGTCGAAGTTGAGCGGAAACGTCCTCGCAAAGAGCGGAAGGAGAACGCAGATCGTCGTCGCCGGCAGCTGCTGGACGCGGCTTGCCGCTCTATATTGACGCACGGGTTGGCAAAAACGACGCTTGCAACGGTGGCGTCTGAGGCTGAGCTTTCTCAGGGTGTCGCGGCGTTTTACTTCAAGTCAAAACTAGGTCTTCTGACAGAAACATTGCGCGACCTTTACCAGCGTTACGAAAAGCACTGGACAGCTTCTTTAGAGCGAGCAGGGGACAAGCCCGCCGAAAAGATAAGGGCTTTGATAAAAGCTGACTTCCACCCGGATGCCTGTGGTCCCGATGTCTTGCCCCTTTGGTATGCATTTTGGGGCGAGCTTCGATTTCAGCTGCAGTATGACGAAGTTGCCGAGCATTTTGAGACACGTCGAAGAGAGACTTTGAGATTGATCTGGAATGAACTGCTCTCAGCAGACGACGCTATATCAGCAGATCAAATGGCTGAATGGATGGAGACATTAACGGATGGCTATTGGCAACGATTGCATCTAGCTCCGGAAGGCCTGAGCCGAAAGCAGGCGGAGCAAGCTGCCTGGGGATGCCTTGTTCGTTTGGTTCCAGAATTACTTGGAGATACGGCTTAGTCAATTTCGACTGAAAGGCCCCACAATATGACGCGAGTTCGGATATCGCAGCGGCCTCGGCCATCCTGGGGCGCCATCTTAAAAGAGGCGCGTTACCTTGCGCGGCTTGCCTTTCCGATAGTCATTTCTCTTGCTGCTGCTGCTTTGATTGGTGTCGTTGACACAGTGATGGTGGCCCCGTTGGGCACACTTCCTCTGGCGGCGGTCTCAATTACGGCCTCGGTGCTGATCATTTTCTATTCAGCGCTCTACGGCTTTGTGTCCGCAATTGGTGTGCGTATGGCCGAAGCTTTTGGGAAAACAAGTGACCAAGGGTTGGCAGCAGCAACAAACGCCGGGGTTTTTGTTTCCCTAGTCGTGGGGTCAGTTGGCGCTGTTGCAATGATCTGCCTTAAGCCTGCTCTTTCTTGGATTGGGCAGCCGCCTGAAGTGGTCAGTCTAATTGGCGGGTATTGGATTGCGATGAGCCTTCTTTTGGTGCCCTTCACGGTTTTCTACACGCTTAAGGCTCTCTTTGACGCCATGAACCGTCCGTGGATTGGGGTTGGTCTTGCGTTTCTTGCGGTCGGTTTCAACATCCCTTCAAACTATGTTTTGATCCACGGAGTTGGTGGCTGGCCAGGTCTGGGTCTTGTTGGCGCCGGGATTGCAAGTCTGTTGTCTCAGATAGTGCCGTTGATCATGGCGCTCGTGATCATACGAGTATGGAAAAGAAAGAGAGGCCTTCTGAGGGCCGCGAGTTTCGACAGATCCGAGGTCAAAGCGCAGCTCAAAGAAGGATTCATTATCTCCGTTGGTTATCTGGGGGAGGGGGCCGCTTACGCAGTTGCCGGCCTTATGCTTGGTTGGTTCAGCGCCGCTGCGCTCGCCGCGCATCAAATCGTTTCTGCGGTCAGCGACGTAGTTTACATGGTGCCCTTGGGCGTTTCGATTGCAATTTCGATACGTGTAGCTCAGGCCATTGGCGCCGATGAAAAAGAAAGGCTGAAGCCGATAGTATTGGCATCGCTGTTGGTCATCGTTAGTTGGATGGCCGTTGTCGTTACTGGTATTCTGATTGGCCGCGCTCCTTTGGCCAATAGCCTCTCAGATGATCCAAAAGTTGTTTCTCTCGCGATATCGATGTTCCTTGTGATTGCTGCAATGCAGATCGCAGATGGCGTGCAGGGGACAATGCTAGGCGCATTTCGGGGCATGATGGACAATCATGTTCCTGTCGCCATTACCCTGATTGCCTATTGGGTCTTTGCTTTGCCGCTTGGATATGCGCTGGGCTTTTGGCTTGGGTTCGGTCCCAACGGAGTTTGGATCGGATACGGCTCAGGTCTCTCATTGGCCGCTATCGCGTTGACCTATCGCTTCTTCTCCCAAAACCGCTAGGCGGCGCTGTTTGCGGGCCTTCTAAAGGCCCAACTTGTCTAAGAGTTTCAGGCGCAGGATTTCTGCTTCGACCAGAGTCTCTTTCGCGAAGGAAAAAGGCAGTGGTCTGAGAGGAGTGACAGGAAATTCCAGCTCGTCTGATTTGGTTCCAGTCGCCCATTTGGCGAGGACGCGCCCCATTGCCGTGGCGATGGCAACGCCGCGCCCATTGTATCCCAAACCTGTCACAATCCCTGGTGCGAGCTCATGCAGATGCGGATAGTGATCTTTAGTCAAAGCAACAAAGCCGCCCCACTCGTATTCCCACTGAACACCAGATAATTGGGGGAAAAGTTCAACAGAAATGCGTTTCAACCGCTCAATTTGTTTGAGAGTGGACTTGTCGTTGTAGGTACCGCGTCCTCCCATAAGAAAGCGACCTTCCGCGTCTTGCCTGAAGTACAGAAGCAGGCGTCGTGCGTCTGACAAAGCGTTGCCTTCTGGCAGAATTGACTGGCGGACATTGTCGGACAGGGGCGCCGTAGCGACTTGGACCGAGCGAACGGGCAAAACGGATTTAGCCAAGCGCGGATGCAGATCTCCAGAATAGGCGTTCGTACAGATCAGCACTTTTTCTGAGATAACCGCTCCTTTGGGAGTTTCAATCCGAAAGCGACCGGCCTCTGACAAAATCTGCTTGGCAGGCGTTCCACCGAAAATTTGCACGCCATTGCGGCGACCTGCTTCGGCCAGGCCAAGTGCATAGTTTAACGGGTGCAAAACACCGCCGCGGCGATCCAGAACGCCGCCAAGGTAAGCTTCGGTCCCGGTCAGTCGCTGCATTTCGCTTTGATCAAGCGATACCATACCCCCGCCGTGGTTGTCCCAATCCTCGGCTAGTTTGTGTAGTTCACTGAGTGTTTTTTTACTATGCGCCGCGCGCAGCCAGCCAGGACGATTTGCGTCGCACTCAATCCCGTGTCGAGTTATTAAGTCAAACACAAGATCGGCGGCGTCACCGGCCATTCGGATCATTCTGGTTCCCCAGATGTCACCAAATTTGGTTTTGATGCCCGTCGGCCCGTCCTTTAGGCCTACATTGATTTGACCGCCATTACGTCCAGAAGCTCCCCAGCCCGGATGATGCGCATCGATGACAACAGCTTTGACGCCTTTCTCGGCCAGGTGAAGTGCTGCCGAAAGCCCGGTAAACCCGGCGCCAATCACGGTCACGTCAGAGTGCTGTTCGCCAACCAATTGTGGACATTCTGACGAATAGCCTGCTGTTGCTGACCACAGGCTATTTGCAATGACTGGGTTTTCGTTTCGGATCATCTAGTGGCCTCGCGCTTGCCTTGTGGGGGGAACTACGTAGGTTTGGCTCGTGATACTTGCCGGATAGTATGTGACGAATGCCCAGACTTTTGAACCAATTCGAATTGAAACCAACCGTCGAGCTCGATGCATTCGAGCAGGCGTGGAACGCGTTTGTCGAACACTTGATCAAGACGGACCTTGCCGCCGAGGGTACGCCTTTGTGCAGGCGCATCCCCGCAAGTGGTTACGATACCGACGAGCTGCGCAACCATACGCTTATGGCTGTTGTAGAGTTCAGGGATCAATCGCAGGCAGACGCGGCTTGGGCCGCCATTGAAGGCCGCGTTGAGCCTTTGGGGGCTTTGCATCGTAGAGTTATTTCTTTGGTGCACGATCCGGTTTTCACTTTTTGGTCGGAACTCTAGATCTGCGATTGCGTACGTCCGGATGTTTTCAAATCATTTTCTCTTTTCCATTGAATGATCGTTCAATCAATGGCATCTATCGCTTAGATGTCAATCGTCCACACGCTGAGTGAGAACGGCTGTTGGGGGCAGGCAAGACAAAAGAAGTGCTTAGTAGATGGGATGCATTTTGGTGAGACAATCGCCAATCGAAAAAACAAACCCTGAGGGACGGCGTCGTACCGAGACCAAGGAGGTGAGGAGACAACAACTCATCGATGCGACAATCGACTCGATTGCCGAAAACGGGATTGGTGGAACGACCATGTCCACAGTGACCGAGATTGCAGGTTTGTCATTGGGCATCGTCAACTTCCACTTCAAAAGTAAGCAGAACTTGCTGGAAGAAACGTTGCTGTTTCTAGCAAAGGAACACCACGAACAGTGGTTGGAAGCCTTTGACAATGCAGGATTGTCAGCGCCTGAAAAATTGTTGGCGATCGTCGATGCGCACTTTTACCCTCAGATTTGCACGCCAAAAAAGCTAGCTGTTTGGTTTGCGTTTTTTGGAGAGGCAGGACGGCGCGAAGTCTATCGCAGTCTGATCAATGACATCGATCAGGAGCGGTACGACGTAGCACTGAGACTGTGTTCAGAGATTGCTGAAGACGGTGGATACAAGGACATACCGCCAAGGCAAGTCGTCAATATTCTGGAATCTCTGTACGACGGAATCTGGTTGGAGCTTTTGACCTATCCCGAGAACTTTCAACGTTCGGTTGCCCGGGATCACATTGCCGCCTTTCTTGCCAAGGTCTACCCAGATCACTTTCGAATGCCCGCGTTCAAAAACGGTGGTTGAAACAGAGCGGCTTTCAAACCGGACACTCCAGACAAGATCAGCCAGCGCATGGCGCAGCCAACCAAGGATCAAAAAATGGATAGGGACCCTCGCTACGATATCCTTTTCGAACCGGTTCAAATCGGGCCAGTTACTGCGCCAAATCGGTTCTATCAGGTGCCGCACTGTACAGGTATGGGTTGGCAATATCCGCGTACTCTTGCTGCAATGCGAAAAGTGAAGGCGCAAGGGGGGTGGGGCGTCATATGCACAGAGTATAACTCGATCCACCCGTCGTCTGATGACCTACCGCATCCTTATGCTTCGCTTTGGGATGAAAGTGATGTTCGGGCGCACACACTTATGACCGATGCCGTACACGAATACGGTAGCTTGGCAGGTGCTGAGCTTTGGTACGGAGGCGCCAACTCGAACAACTTGTTTTCCCGGTTGCCGAGCATGGACGTCGACAGCCGTCCCAATACGAAAGGGCACCCTTTTCAGACCCGTGCAATGGACAAGCAGGACATCCGGGATCTACGCCGCTGGCATCGAAAGGCCGCATTGAGGGCACGGGACGCTGGATTTGACGTTGTCTATGTCTATGCAACGCACGGATACCTGATCTCGAATTTTTTGCATCCGCGCGTGAATACGCGCGGTGACGAATATGGTGGCAACTTAGAAAATAGGGTGCGTCTCACCCGAGAATTGATTCAGGAAACCAAGGACGCCGTTGGCGACCGGTGCGCCGTGGCCGTTCGGTTCTCGGCTGACGAAGAGATCGGCGAGGATGGCCAGCCAATCTATGGTGAGCGACGAGAGATGTTTGAGATGCTCTCCGATCTTCCGGATTTGTGGGATATCAACATCGCAGATTACTCGGTTGAGATGGGTGTCTCCCGTTTTACTAAAGAAGCTGCTCTTGAACCCTATATGCATTGGGTCAAGTCCGTGACGGATAAGCCCGTCGTGACCGTTGGTCGCTTCACGTCACCTGATACCATGGTCTCGCAAGTCAGGCGGGGGATTACGGATTTCATTGGGGCTGCACGCCCCTCAATCGCTGATCCTTACCTTCCAAAGAAGATCGAAGAAGGACGCTTGTCCGCGATCCGCGAGTGTATCGGATGCAATGTTTGTTACGCCAGTGACTCGATAGGGGTACCTATTCGATGCACTCAGAACCCAACAATGGGAGAGGAGTGGCGCAAAGGCTGGCACCCTGAAATCATTCGTAAGAAATCCTCAGATGCGCGCGTCTTGATTGTCGGGGCAGGCGCTGCCGGACTGGAAGCGGCACGGGCACTTGGCGTGCGTGGGTATGATGTCCAATTGGCGGAAGCTACTCGTGAGTTGGGTGGCAGGGTCTCGCGCGAAGCGGCTCTGCCTGGAATGAGCGAGTACATTCGCGTCAAAGATTATCGCGAGCAGCAATTGATGGAGATGCCCAACGTTGAAATCTACCGTGAAAGCCCGCTGACAGTTGACGATATCTTGGCCGTCGATGCTGACCACGTTGCGATCGCAACCGGCGCGACTTGGCGAAAAGAGCATTTTGACGAAGAACGTTTCGCCCCGGTCGCAAAAGGGTCAGCCTTAGGTCGGGTCTTTACTCCCGATGACATCATGGATGGGAATCTTCCCATTGGACCAGCGCTCGTTTTTGATGGTGATGGCTACTACATGGCCAGTGTTGTTGCTGAAAAAATCAGAACGCAGGGACATGCCGTCACGCTGGTCACACCGTTTGACAGTGTTTCTGACTGGGCAAGAAATACGTCCGAACGTTGGCGCATCAGAACGCATTTGCTTCGCTTAGGGGTCGAGGTCCTGCCGTCAAAGTCGCTTAAGCAATTTGATGGCGAAATCGCAGAGTTGGAGTGCGCCTATGGCGGTCCAAATGTGAATGTTCCGGTTGCCAACATAGTGATGGTTACTGCTCGGAAGCCAAATGATGGTCTCTACAGGGGATTACTGGGGCGGGCGAGTTCCGAGGATTTGCCGTTCAGCCTTCGTCGCATAGGAGATTGCGACGCTCCGGCGATAATTGCGGCGGCGGTTTATTCAGGCCATCGATACGCGCAGGAATTGGACGAAGCAGTGGATGAGGACATTCCACTTAGACATGATCGTCTGGATGTCCGGCAGCAGCCGATTTGACTGCGCTGGACGATCTCGGTTGTACGCACTCAAGGGAACGCAGGAGAAATCACCCATGCCGGAAGGCTTAATCATCCGTCCGCTTGAATTGAAAGACAACGAAGAGTGGCGGCGCTTATGGACGGCATACTTGGATTTCTACGAGACCTCTGTCTCAGAAGAAGTCTACGAGGTTTCGTTCAACAGATTGTTGTCAACAGATGCAGGTGAATACAATTGCCTCATCGCTGAGTTAGAAGGGAAACCGGTTGGACTAGCGCACTACCTTTACCATAGGTTCATGTGGTCGGTGGAGGATACCTGTTATTTGATGGATCTCTTCGCTGATCAGCAGGTTAGAGGAAAAGGTGTTGGTCGAGCTCTAATCGAAACTGTCTTCCAGATCGCCAAGCAGGACGGTGTTCCGACCACCTACTGGACAACTCAAGAATTTAATTATCCCGGTCGAGTTCTGTACGACAAAGTCGCTAAGAGAACGCCATTTATAGTTTATGAAAAAGATGAATAATTGGTAGCGACTTGCCAGAAAAACTCGTCTAAGCGCTGGTCTTGTCAGAAGAACTTGTCTTGAGGCAGGCAGGACGGTTGCGTAGCTTTTGCCCATGACCAAACCTGCCTCTTTCAAGTACTTCAAAACCAGTCCCGAGGTCATCCGCCTTGCGGTGATGCTGTACATCCGTTTCCCGCTCTCGCTTCGAAATGTCGAAGATCTGTTGCACGAGCGAGGCATCGACGTGAGCCACGAAACCGTCCGATATTGGTGGAACAGGTTTGGTCCAATGTTTGCAGCTGAGATCCGACGGAAGCGTGTGCAGCAGCTGCGCGCGTTCTCGAAATGGAAGTGGCACGTGGACGAGGTTTTCGTAAAGGTGAATGGCAAGCGACATTATCTGTGGCGTGCAGTAGATCACGAAGGTGAAGTGCTGGAAGCCGTTGTCACCAAGCGCCGAAACAAGGCTGCAGCACTAAAATTCCTCAGGAAATTGATGAAACGGCACGGTTGCGCCAAGGAGGTCGTCACAGATCGCTTCGCTTCCTACAAGGCTGCGCTCAGAGAAATAGGCGCGTTCGAAAAACAACAGACGGGCAGGTGGCTCAACAACCGCGCCGAGAATTCACACCTGCCGTTTCGACGACGCGAACGCGCGATGCAGCGTTTCAGGCGCATGCGAAGTCTACAGAAATTCGCCTCCGTCCATTCCTCCGTCTACAATCACTTCAACCAGGAAAGATCGCTAGCCAGTCGAGACACCTTCAAGCTGACCCGCGCCGCCGCTCTTAGCGAGTGGCATCAGCTTTGTTCCGGATAGGTTCGCGGTTTCCGCGGCAAACTGAGACTGGTTCGAATTCGTCTGACAGCACCGCCACTCATACCTGTCTCACTTCAGTTGTGTTTTCTGATCCGGAATTGAGCCGAAATTCCAGCGATTTGACGCATGCGCTATCCATCAGAGGCGAAGCAGACCGTACCCTCGGCGCACGAGACAGGCCCCGGGCTCAGTGTCGCGTTTTGGGAGGGTCGCTTTGGGTGGGACTTGTTGACAGCCTGATCATTCCTTCTGGCGCAAGCCATGGGTGTGTTTGCCTGACTGCCGGAGAGTTGATCGATTGTTTCACGCCCGGGCGGGACAACTTTCTGTAGGGCGTTTGCCACACGCTCCTGCACCTTTAGCGGGGAACGTCCTGACGGCTTGAGGCAGGGTATTCTGTTTTCGGTGCAACGGGCAGGGCGGGGGCCATATCATTGCGCCAGAAGTTGGATCAACCAATGGTGACGCCGCAGCTCAGGTCAGGAATTGCGTATCTCGCGGGCCGATCCGATGCCAAGGATCAAGTCGGCACATCGTTCACCCAGCATCATGGCAGGCGCGTTTGTGTTGCCGGCGTTGATGTCCGGCACGGCGGACATGTCGCACACCCGCAAGCTCTCGATCCCGCGCACGCGCATTCTGGCGTCCAACACGGCCATTCCGTCGCCGTCCCGGCCCATTTTCGCGGTGCCCGCCGGGTGATAGTTGGTTTTCACGAACCGCTTGCAATGTGCTCGCAGCGTCTGATCGTCATCCGCTGTTGGAATGACGATTTCGCGGATCCTTCGCGCAAGCGGGCCGGACGTGAATGCCCGGCGAAAGAACCGCTGCCCCCGGATCATCTCCTGCATGTCGTCTTCATGCTTCAGAAGGTTGGGCGAGACCACCGGCAGGGCGTGAGGATCGGCCGAGCGAAGCCGAACCTCTCCGTGTGATTTCGGTTTGACCACCACGGTCGTAACGGTCAGGCCAAAGTCATCCTGCACCTCGTCCAGCGCGTCGCGATCCAGATAGACGATGGGCACGCAAAAGGCCTGAATGGTCGGTTCTCCGTCGGGGTTCGACGGATTGACAAAGGCGCCGGCTTCGACCCCCGCGGAAGTCACCGGGCCGCTGCCGAACAGTTTGAACTGGATGCCGTTGCGCAGCATCCGCCAGCCCTCACCTTGTTTGAAATATCCGTAAGGACCATTGGCAAAGGCAGTGATGGGAACTTCGGGGTGGTCGATCAGATTCTGTCCGACCCCGGGCAATGGGCAGATGGCGGGAATACCGTGTTCTGCAAGTTGTGCATCCGGTCCGATACCTGACAGCATTAGGATTTTCGGCGTGACCAGAGCGCCCGCAGCAAGGACAACCTCGCCATCGCACCGGACGGTGTTTGCTCCGCGTTTGTCCCGGTACTGCACCCCGACGGCCCTGTCGTTCTCAATGATGACTTTGCTGACCGTTGCGCCAAGCCGGATGGTCAAGTGCGGGTTCATCTCTAGAGGGGCGAGGAAAGCATAGGCCGACGAGCTGCGCTTTCCAGCGCGATTGGTGAACTGATAGAACCCGACACCACGCTGCGTTGCGCCGTTGAAGTCCGTGTTGAATGGTTCGCCAAGGGCCTGAACCGACTGGACGAACCAACGGGACATGTCATCGATATGCCCCGGATCCGAAACCTGCACCGGACCGTCGCTGCCATGCAGGTCATTGTGAAGCCTGTTATTGTCTTCCATCCTGCGGAAATAGGGCAGTACATCGTCCCATCCCCAGCCGACCCCGTCATTGGTCTGTCGTAGCAGGTCGTCCCACGCGTCATAATCAGAAGGGCGACCACGCATATAGACCTGCGCATTAACGGAAGACCCGCCGCCCAACACATTGGCCTGCGGAATGTCATGCACACGACCGTCCAGATGGTCTTGCGGTTCAGTTTTGTGATAGGTCATGAACTTTGACCCGTTGATCATCTTGAAGATGCCCGGCGGCATGTCCAGCAACGGATGGCGGTGCGCATGACCGGCCTCTAACACCAAAACCCTGCACTTGCCTTGGTTTACCAGTCGCGCTGCAGCTGCGGCGCCGGCAGAGCCGCCGCCGATGACGATGTGATCGAAGGTTTCCGTCATGATTTCGCCTTCAGGTCCGGCGTTTGGGCTCGCTGATCGAGTCGCGCTCGACCAGTTCGCATTCAAGCTTCACGAGGGGGTGCCGCTGACCATCAGTTGGTCCGTGGAACAGTTGTTCGACGACCCAGCGTCCCATCGCCCGAGTAGGAAGGATCATCGAGGTCAGGGGCGGCGACAGGTGTCGCGCGGTTTCATCATCGTCAAATCCGATGACCGAGATGTCCTCGGGGATGGACAGGCCAAGTTCCTTGAGCGCTTCATAGCAGCCAATCGCCATGCGGTCATTTTGGCAGAAAATGGCGGTTGGCGGAGAGTGCAGGTCCATCAATTCCCGCGTGGCAGCATAGCCTGCGCTGGGCAGCCAGTTGCCTTCGATGACCAAGTCCTCGTCAAATGGAATGTCGGCAGAAGCCAAGGCGTTTCTATACCCGGTCGTTCGTCCTGCCGCGCATTCCATGAACGGCTCGCCGGTGATGGTGGCGATTCGCTTGTGCCCAGCCTTGATCAGGGCGTTGGTCGCCGTATGTCCAGCAGCGACTTCGCCGGGGATCACCGCAGGAAAAGAGAGGTCGTCACAAAAACAGTTCAGCAGCAGAACCGGGGTAGCGGTCTGCCTGAGGATTTCCGGAACAACTACCCGCCGGGTGAAAACGGTTGCGTAAATGATGCCCGCAACCTGTTGGTCGAGGAAATATCTAAGCGTTCTGGGCTCGACCTCGGGGTCGTTTTGGGTTTCTGCCAGCAATACAAGATTTCCGGTGTCCCGAACGACCTGTTTCACGCCGTTGAACGCGTTTACCATTTCGGGGCTTGACGCCAGATCATCCACGACAAAAGCGATGGTTCCGTCCAACGCCGCTGGCCGGCGTGCGCTGTCCTGGGGTTTCCTGAGTTGAGAGGGCATGGCGTATCCAAGCGTGTTGGCGGCATCCAGGACTCGTTGCTTGGTGTCCTTGGAGATTTTGACGGAATCGTTTTTGTTGAGGACCAGCGATACTGTCGTCTGCGAGCATCCGGCGACGCGTGCAATGTCGTGCATCGTTACGCGCTGCCGGCCCGCGACTCGTCCCACACCCCTGTGCTGCCCGGCTTTGTTCGCTTGATTGTTCATCGCTCAACCTTTTTGTTCGCATCCTTTTTATCGATTATGCAGAAGGTGTGCAACTAATATTAGTAACTAATAATTAATATTAGTGTTGACGAAATAATATTATTAGTGTTTTGATCGACGGTGCGGTCGCCACTGTGGTTTGGCCGAGCAAGCGCGGGAGGCGAAATTGCGATCTGTAGTGGGGGAGTTGGGTCAAGTCATTCGCCATTCGATGTTTGTCGATGGCCGCTTTGCCGACTTTGGCGCGGGCACGGTTGATGTCGAGAACCCTGCAAATGAAGAGATCGTTGCGCAAGTTCCAGATGGCACTGCCGCTCATGCGGATGCAGCGGTCGAGGCGGCCCGCCGCGCTTTTGGCGCGTGGTCTTCGCGCCCGGCGATCGAGCGGGCGCGACTGGTTTTGAAACTCGCTGAGGCCATCCGGGCCGACGCCGGTCGTCTGGCAGTCCTGATCACGGCCGAGCAGGGCAAGCCGATCTCGCAAGCCCGAGGTGAAGTAGATGCCGCCGTCACTTTTCTTTGCCATGCAGCTGAAGAGGCCCGGAGGATTTCGGGTGACATAGTGGCATCGGACAATACGTCCGAGGAAATCCAGATCCGGCGTCATCCTTATGGCGTTGTTGTTGCGTTGACGGCCTGGAACTATCCCTTGGCATTGGCCGCCAGGAAGGTCGGACCCGCGCTGGTCGCGGGCAATACCGTTGTTCTGTTGGGGCATGAAATCACGCCGTTGTCCGGTCTTGCGGTCGCCGAGCTTGCCGACAAGGTCGGGTTTCCGCCCGGTGTTCTGAATGTTCTGACGGGGAAGGGGCCGGTGGTGGGGCAGCGGCTGGTCGAACACCCCGATACGTCACTGATCACGATGACCGGCAGCACGCGCGCCGGGAAAGAGATATTTCGCGCCGCGGCCGACCGGATAAAGGTCGTCCGGCTCGAGCTCGGCGGTAAGGCTCCGTTCATAGTGATGGAGGATGCGGATATTGATGCCGCAGTCTCGGCCGCCATTGGCGCCCGGTTTGCCAATTGCGGCCAGATTTGCACCTGCAACGAGCGGATGTATCTGCATCACGACATTGCGGATCAGTTCCTTGAAAAATTCGTGTCCGCAGCCCGCGCTTTGTCGATCGGGGATCCCATGGAAGACTGCGATCTGGGTCCCAAAGTCAGCAAAGTCGAGGTGACCAAGGTCGCTAATATCATCCAACGCAGCATCGCCGAAGGTGCCACGGTCCATCTCGAAGGTGGGCCCTTGACGGACGGTGCGCATCGCAAGGGGCACTGGATGTCCCCGACCGTTCTTGAGGTCTCCGACAACGGCAATGCCGCGATGCAAGAGGAGGTCTTTGGTCCCGTTGCGACAGCCATGCGAGTCGAGGATTTTGATCAGGCGATTAGTTTTGCGAATGACACTTCATTCGGGCTGTCCGCCTATCTCTTTACGGCATCGCACCGCCGATTGATGGAGGCCCCGAGCCGATTGAAGTTCGGCGAATTGTACCTGAACCGCTCGAATGGCGAAGCCGTGCAGGGATTTCACACCGGTTGGGGGCTGTCCGGTGTTGGGGGTGAAGACGGCGCTTATGGCTTCGATGGCTATCTGAGGAAACAGACGACTTACATGAATTGGGCATGACCTGAAAACTTGCGGTCAAAACGGAGGCGACCGCACCAATGGAGGAGGAATAACCATGAAACGCAGAACTCTTTTGATCTCGACTGTTGTCGCGGGTGCGCTCTTGGGCACTACGGCGATGGCACAGGATCTACCACCGCTTGAGCAGAAGGATCGCTACAAGGTCGGCTTTGCGCAGATGGAGTCGAACAACCCGTGGCGCATTGCTGAGACGAAATCGTTCCATGACACGGCCGAGGCCTGTGGCTGGGATCTGATCGCGACGGATGCGGCTGGATCTGCTGCCAAGCAGGTTGCGGATGTGGACAGCATGATCGCGCAAGGTATCGACGTTCTGTTCCTGCCCCCGCGGGAAGAAAAGCCGCTGATCCCTGCCGTTATGAAGGCCCGTGCTGCGGGAATCCCAACCTTTCTGGTGGACCGCTCGGTTGATCCGGCCGTTGCCAAGCCGGGCGAGCATTTCGTGGCATTCCTTGGGTCCGACTTCATTGATCAGGGCAGCCGGGCCGCACAATGGCTGATGGAGAATTTCGACGGCGACAAAGGCATCATTGTACAGTTGGAAGGCACGACAGGGTCTTCACCTGCAAATGACCGCAAAAAAGGTTTCGACGACGCGATTGCAGCGGATGACCGTTTTGAGATCGTGGCCTCTCAGACCGGTGATTTTGCACGCGACCTGGGTCGACAAGTGATGGAAACCCTGCTTCAGGCGCATCCAGACGTGAACGTGGTTTACGCCCATAATGACGAGATGGCGATCGGCGCGATTCAGGCTTTGGAACTGGCTGGCCGCAAGCCCGGCGAGGACGTGACCATCGTTTCGATCGACGGGACACGCGACGCGCTTCAGGCCATTATCGATGGCAAGATGGGGGTAACGGTGGAAAGCTCGCCCTTCTTTGGCCCATTGGCCTGTGAAGTCATGAAGAAATACGCGGCCGGCGAGACGATCCCGGAATGGGTGAAGGTCGAAGATCGCATCTTCACCAAGGACAATGCGGCCGATCACATCGACGAAGCCTATT
The DNA here is from genome assembly GCF_056532905.1 of Ruegeria sp. H8. Classification (NCBI taxonomy): domain Bacteria; kingdom Pseudomonadati; phylum Pseudomonadota; class Alphaproteobacteria; order Rhodobacterales; family Roseobacteraceae; genus Ruegeria; species Ruegeria sp. H8. The sequence continues at coordinate 41,190 of NZ_JBQFNY010000001.1, forward strand.
GATTCTCCCTGGTGGGTGGTGCTGGCCTGTGGTCGGCGCCGCCTGCAAGCAATCGGAGGAAGACATCTCATGAATGCGCTCGTCTCGATGTCGGGAATTGAAAAGTCCTTTGCCGGTGTACCGGCACTCAGCCAGGCCAGCCTTGAGATCGCACCCGGCGAGGTTCATGCGCTGATCGGCCAGAACGGTGCGGGTAAATCGACGATGATCAAGGTTCTGACCGGAGTTTACGACCGGGATGTCGGTGACGTCCATCTGGCCGGTGTGCCAAGCCGCATTTCCACCCCGCGCGAAGCACAGGAATCCGGAATTGCCACGATCTATCAAGAGCTCAACCTTGTGCCTCTTCGGTCAGTGACCGAGAACATCATTATGGGGTACGAGCCCAAACGTCTCGGTTTTCTGGTCGACTGGCGCGAGGGCAACAGGCGCGCACGCGAGGTTCTTGCGCGCTTTGGCATAGTAATCGACGTGACCGAGCCGCTGGGAAATTTCTCGACAGCGATCCAGCAGTTGGTTGCGATTGCACGGGCCGTTTCGCTGGACGCGAAACTGGTCATCATGGACGAACCAACGTCTTCACTGGATGCCAGCGAAGTCGAAGTTCTGTTCGGTGTGGTGCGCGAGTTAAAGAAACAGGGCGTTTCCGTCCTGTATGTCTCGCATTTCCTCGATGAGCTGTTCCAGATCTGCGATCGGGTCACAACGATGCGAGACGGGCGTACCGTCAGCACGCGCAACGTCCGGGACACGACCAAACTGGAAATGATCGCGGACATGCTGGGCCGCAACAAGGACGAGATCGCGGCAGACGGTCTGACGGATTTCGCCGGCGCAAAGGCCAAGAAAGGCGATATCGTCTTGCGGGCCGACTCTGTTTCGACAGGCCCGCGGCTGACGCATTTTGACCTCACGCTCCACCGCGGAGAAATCGTTGGGCTGGGCGGGCTTCTGGGCTCGGGTCGGACCGAGGCCGCGCGCGCTTTGTTCGGTGTAGACGGGGCACGCAGCGGCGCAATCGAGCTGCACGGTGCGGTCGGGCAACCGTCCGGTCCGGGTGACGCAATCACAAACGGGGTTGGCTTTCTGACCGAAGATCGCAAGACCGAAGGGATCATTCCAGACATGTCCGTGCGCGAGAACATGACACTGGCCCTGCTGCCGAAGCTGGCCAGCCGTGGTCAGATCGACTTTGCCCGCGAGCGCGAGATCGTTCAGGCGTTCATCGACGATCTGGGCATCAAGGCAGCGCATATGGACCAACCCATTCGCGAGTTGTCCGGCGGCAACCAGCAAAAGGTGCTGCTTGCCCGCTGGCTGGCGACGCAGCCCGACATCCTGATACTGGACGAGCCGACCCGAGGTGTGGATGTCGGCGCCAAGCGAGAGATCCAGTCGTTCATTCGGTCTTATGTCGAAAAGGGCTTCGGCGTTGTCCTCATCAGTTCGGAGTTCGAAGAACTGGTGGAAGGCGCCGACCGCATCGTTGTCATGCACGAGGGGCACTCGGTCAAGGAACTGACAAACCCCGGGATTACCGAGAACATACTGGTGCGCGCGCTTGCGCATCATGAAGAAGGAACTGGTTCATGGACCGCGCAATGAAGTTGCCGCAACGGGTCGCATCGATGCCCTTCCGCTTTCACGGCGGCATCGCCGCGTTGGTCGCCCTGCTGGTGTTCAACGCGTATTTCACCCCCAATTTCCTGCAACTGCAAACTTTGTTCGTAAATATCAGCCAGGTTGCCACGATCGCCATCGTGGCCATGGGTATGACGTTGGTCATCGCCACGGGTGGAATTGATCTGTCGGTTGGCGCGGTCATGGCTCTGGCGGGGGCGCTGGCCCCGCTGATATTTCTGTCGGATCTGGGGACCGCGAATCCAATGCTCGGCGTCACTTTGGCCATTATCCTGCCGCTGTTCATCGCAGGGTTATGCGGGGTGTTCAACGGAGTGATGGTTGCCATATTGAACGTTCAGCCCATTGTGGCAACGCTCATTCTCTTCATCTCTGGTCGCGGTATTGCCCAGGTTTTGACGAACGGGAACCTACAGACATTTTCAAACCCTTCATTCAGTTATCTTGGAACCGGAAAAGTGCTTGGCTTGCCGTTTCAAGGCTGGCTGGCGCTGGCCATTGCCTGTGTGCTGTTCTGGGTGATCACCAGAACCACATGGGGCCGTTACCTGCTGGCGATAGGCGGCAATGAACGCGCGGCTTACCTGTCGGGTGGTCCCGTCCGGCGGGTCAAGATCGGGGCCTATGTCATCTGCGCGGTGCTTGCGGGCCTGGCGGGTCTGATCGTGGTTGCGATCAACTCGGCCTCGGATGCTGCGCGCAACGGCAATCTGATGGAACTTGATGCCATCGCGGCCGCGGTTGTCGGCGGGGCTCTTTTACAAGGCGGGCGGGCGCCGATCTTTGGTGCCATACTGGGAGCCGTGATCATCCAGTTAGTCAAATATACATTGCTGGCCAACGGGGTAGAGGACGAAGTTGCACTGATCGCCAAAGCTGTCATCATTATCCTGGCCGTTTGGGTCCAGCAGTTCCGGAGGGCTTGATCGATGTTGGATGAAACGGCTTTTGACCTGCGAAAGTACATTCGGCGCAATTCTGCCTCGGTGACAGTGTGGATCGCACTGCTGGCTTTGATCCTGTTTGGGTTGATGCGCTATGACAACTTTGGCAGCGCCTACAACTTCTCGTCTTTCCTGAATTACAACGCGATGTTCATCGCGATTGCGCTGGGCATGTGTTTTGTGATCATGACCGGCGGAATTGATCTGTCGGTTGGATCCGTGGCGGCCTTTACCTCGGTTGTTGCGGCCTATCTCAGCCCATACGGGATTCAGGTTGCGCTGCCGGGGGCCGTGCTTGCCGGGGTGGGCTTCGGAGCGATTAACGCCTTTTGCATCATCATCCTTCGGATTCCGCCCTTCATCGCCACATTGGCGACCATGCTGGCCGCCAAAGGCGGCGCATTGGTGATTTCGGGCGCCCAGACAATTTCGGTTGATTGGGGGTCGAATTTCACCAAGCTTGGCATGGGGCAGGCGTTCGGCCTGTTTCCATGGGCAATCGTCATCGTGGCCGGACTGACGCTGGCACTTTGGCTGGTGCTGGAAAGAACAACCATCGGGCGGACCGTGTTGGCGATCGGGGGCAGCGAGGATGCCTCGAACCTCATGGGCCTGAAAGTCAACCGGGCCAAGGCTTTCGTTTACCTGCTGTCGGGTGGCTGTGCCGGGCTGGCCGGAGTCTTTCTGGCCTCGGGCTTTGGAGCCGGACAACCCCTTGAGGGCATCGGATGGGAATTGTCGGCCATCGCATCCGTCGTTGTGGGCGGCACTCTGTTGACGGGTGGAATGGGATCGATCCCCGCGACAGTGGCCGGCGCGCTGCTGCTGGGTCTGGTCTTCAACGTTCTGAACTTTGAAAACGGTCAGGGGACCATCAGTTTCAGCGCCTATTGGCAGATGGTCATACGTGGAGGCTTTCTTTTTGCGGTCATCCTTTTACAGTCTCGGGTTATTGCCAGGCAGCAGAAGGTCTTGGGTTCGTGAATCGCATAGAAAGTGTTTCAGCGCGGCTGTTCAACGTCCCGCTCGCCGAAGTCCTGGTTGACGCCAAACATGGGGATCACACGTTCTTTCAATTGATCACCGTCACCATTCAAACGTCGGATGGGGTTGATGGGGTTGGGTACACCTATACGGGCGGCAAAGGCGGTCATGCCATTCTGGCGATGATCCAGCATGACCTTGCGCCATTCCTGGTTGGACAAGACGCCGAACAGATCGAAAGCCTGTACGATGCCATGCAGTGGCATGTGCACTACGTTGCACGGGGCGGGATCGCCTCGTTCGCTATTTCGGCCGTGGATATTGCCCTTTGGGACATTCGCGGCAGAACGCAGAATGCACCGCTGTGGCAAATGGCCGGCGGAGCGTCCAAACAGTGCAAGGCCTATGCTGGCGGGATCGACCTGAATTTCTCGTTAGAGAAACTGCTGCGCCAGACCGAAGGCTACCTTGCGCGTGGGTTCAACGCGGTCAAGATCAAGGTCGGTCAACCGGATCTGGCCGATGATCTGGCGCGCGCCCGGGCGGTGCGCGAAATGTTGGGGCCGGACCGGTTCTTCATGGTCGATGCGAATTACTCCATGAGCGTCGAACAGGCCATCGAGGCCGCCCGAGGGTTCGCCGACTGCGATATTCTGTGGTTCGAGGAACCGACTATTCCAGATGATTACAAAGGCTATGGCCGAATTGCCGAAGCCACAGGCGTTCCCCTTGCCATGGGTGAAAACCTGCACACCATTCACGAATTCGAGTATGCCTTTGATGATGCGAAGCTGAGTTTCATCCAGCCCGATGCCTCAAATTGCGGCGGGATCACCGGCTGGTTGCGCGTGGCCGCGCTGAGCGCTCAGCATGGCATTCCGGTTTGCAGCCATGGCATGCAGGAATTGCACGTTAGCCTCGTTTCGGCGCAACCCAACGCGGGGTGGCTGGAAGTACACTCATTCCCGATAGACCAGTACACGACCCGTCCGCTGGTTGTGGAAAACTGCCTGGCCGTGGCCCCGGATACGCCGGGAACCGGAGTGGAATTCGACTGGGACAAACTGAATGCGGAACACAAGGAGATGCATACATGACGACCCAGACGATCTCTGCGGCGTTTTACCGGGGCAACAAGAGCTTTGCCGTAGAACAGGCCGCGGCGACAGCTCCGGGCCCCGGCGAGGTCGCCATTCGCGTTGCCTATTGCGGGATTTGCGGGACGGATATGCACGTCTACCACGGTAACATGGATGCCCGTGTCGGTCTGAACCGGGTAATCGGACACGAGATGTCCGGTGTCGTCGAAGCGGTGGGCGAGGGCGTCGATGCGGTAAAACCCGGCCAGAAGGTCGTTGTCCGACCGCTGGATCACTGCGGAGAATGCCGGGCCTGCAAACGGGGGCATCAGCATATCTGCCAGAACCTCAAGTTCCTGGGCCTCGACACTGATGGCGCCATGCAAGAGATCTGGACCGTTCCGGCCCACACGTTGCACGTTCTGCCGGATGACTTGCGCATGGATCACGCGGCGCTGATCGAGCCGGTCGCCGTTGCCTGCCACGATGTGCGGCTATCCGGCCTGCAACCTGGCGAGGACGTTGTCGTCATCGGCGGCGGCCCGATCGGCATACTGGTTGCCATGGTCGCGCGGGACGCGGGTGGCAATGTCGTAATCTCAGAAGTGAATCCGAACCGTCTGGCGATTGCCGAAAAGCTTGGTTTTGACACGATCAACCCAATCGAAACCGATCTGGTGACGACGATCAACGCGCGCACGGGCGACAAAGGGGCGGATGTGGTGTTCGAGGTATCGGGAACGCAGCCCGGTGTTGATGCGATGACCGCCGTTGCCGCGACGCGGGCCCGGATCGTGATGGTCGCGATCCATGCCCTAAAGCCCCAGATCGACCTGTTCCAATTCTTCTGGCGAGAGCTGCAACTGATCGGTGCTCGGGTCTATGAGCCGGAGGATTACGAGAAGGCGATCGCAGTTGTCGCCTCGGGCGGAGTGGACGCGGATGTTGTGATTACCGACGTAAGCCCTCTGTCAGACATTCAGGCTGCGTTCGAAGCACTGGATCGCAGCCCAACCGCAATGAAAAGCCTGATCGAAGTAGGACCGCGTTCATGAGTGTTTTGCAAAGTTTCGACCTGACGGGAAAGACTGCGCTTGTGACCGGGTGCAAACGCGGCATCGGGCGCGGCATGGCCGAGGCATTGGCATCGGCCGGAGCTGATATCATCGGAGTGTCGGCCTCGCTTGAGCTGTCCGGGTCGGATGTCGAAAAAGCTGTGACGGCGATGGGACGCAATTTCCGGGCTTACCAATGCGATTTCTCGGATCGCGCCGCGTTGCATGCGTTTATTGATCAGTTGAGGGCAGACGGACAAGCTATTGATATCCTTGTCAACAATGCCGGCACGATCAAACGAAAACTCGCCGCCGAACACCCGGACGACTGGTGGGACGAAGTGATCGAGGTGAACCTGTCCTCGCAGTTCGTTCTGTCCCGAGAAATCGGCAAGGACATGCTGGCGCGCGGCTCTGGAAAGATCATCTTCACTGCATCGCTGCTGACATTTCAGGGTGGCATCACTGTGCCGGGCTACGCGGCCTCGAAAGGCGGGATTGGACAGCTTACCAAAGCTTTGGCCAACGAATGGGCTGGGCAGGGCGTGAACGTGAATGCGATCGCCCCTGGTTACATCGCGACCGACAATACCCAAGCCCTGCAGGACGATCCGGTCCGGTCGAAGTCGATCCTGGAACGAACACCTCAGGGCCGCTGGGGTACGCCTGGTGATTTTGCCGGACCGGTGGTCTTTCTGGCTTCTGCCGCGTCGGACTACGTCAACGGTGAAATCCTTGTCGTCGACGGGGGCTGGATGGGGCGGTAGCACCGTCAACCCTCCATGGGACCCAAGGCATCAATCCCCGATGTAGTGCACCTTCAATCGGCGGGTTTTAGGTGCCTCGCGATGTTCGAACAGGTACAGGCTTTGCACGCGGCCCAGCGGAAGCTGCCCCTGTTCGACCGGGATCGATACCTGAGTTTGCGTCAACAGCGCCCGCAGATGCGACGGGGCGTTGTCGTCTTCGGTCGGGCGGTGGTGATACTTCCCTGGTGACTTGGGTACGATTTTCTCGAAGAACGTCTCGATATCCTTGACCACTTCGGGATCGGCATTGGCTTGCACCAACAGCGCGGCACCTGTGTGGACGCACCAAAGGGTCAGCAGACCCGAGCCAAATCTATGTTCGGACACCACACGCTGAACAATCCCGCTGATGTCGGTGAGCGATTTGCCGGGCGTTTCAATGGACAGCTCAAAAAACTCTTGCTTCATCCATCAGACCCTTTCCTTGATCTTGCGCGAATGCGCCCAGCTACCCGCACCCCATTCGGCACGCAACCATGAGGCTCAAGTGTATGATTTATAACGTACATTAGCGCTTCATTCATGCAAACAGGCTCTTGAACCTGTCTACACACAGACGAAACCCTTCTTCGAAATTTCCGTTGCCGGGGTGATAAACACTCTCGAAGGAAATGACGCCATCATAGCTGTCGGATCGGAGCGCGCCCGCGATGGGTTGGAACAGAGGCGCAAGCTGACCTTCCCCTATGCGGCGCACTTCCAGCGTTGCCCGCGGTGTGTCGACCTTTACGTCCTTGATGTGAATGTGACCCAGATAACCACCGCGCAACTCTTCATAACCGTCCGGATATGCCAGTTCATGGCACCAGCAGTTGTTTCCGGGGTCCCACAGCACCTTCAAAGCATCTTTTGCGTCCAACTCGTCAATCAGCTTGCGGGCTGTATAGTTGGAGTTGACCAGGGTGCCGTTTCCGGTTTCTACGACTAACGTCACGCCCTCGGCCCTTGCCAGTTCAACCGCTGGCGCGATTAACGGAGGCATCGAGTCCCATACCCCATGTGCTACGTTCCACTTTTCGGCGCCGTTTTTTCCCCAGAGTATCTGCTCTTTTCGTTGGGTCATGATCCGAACCAGCGGAGACCCAACAACATGCGCCATGTCGATTACGCGTTTCAAGGCGTCCATGTGCCCGGTGTGCAGGTCGTCACCGGGCCTGTTTGCAGCTGTCATCCCGGCAAAGATATGGCGCGACAGACAGGACACAGGCTTGCCCCGGTCACGCAAGAGCGCGTCGATCTCGGCAATTTGCTGCGGGGAGTGGTCCCCGACCTCGGTGTCGCCTACGAACTGAAGCTCTGCATAGTCCAGACCGAATTCGTCCATAACGTCCACGGCATGCCGCAAATCGCGGGAAATGCCGTCGCAAATCACACCTAGTTTCATGTTCAGCCCCCTCAGCGATGCAATTCTGCGCCAACGATCTCTTCGATGACGCGCGTACACACCCAATTGTCGCCGTTCGGGTATTTGGTTTTTCCGGCGTGAAAGATCTGCATTGCGGACGAGGCTGTGTGCATCGGAACACCCAATGCACCGGCCAGTGCCAGAGAGATCGTCAGGTCCTTGTGCATGGTTGCGATGTGGCTGCCGGTAGCCTCGAACTTGCGATCAATGATGTTTTCAAGGGCGGTATTCACCACACCGCACCCCGCGCTGGAGGATGAGAACACGTCAAGCAATGCTTGACCGCTGACACCGGCTTTGGCCGCCAGGGCCGCAGCCTCGAATGTGGCGGAAAAGATCGATCCGATAAGGGATTGCAGGCAGGCTTTCACGGTTTGGCCGTCGCCGGCGTTTTCTCCGACCCGATGAATGGTTGCTGACACTGCCTGCATGACTTCGGCATTTCGGTCCAGTACATCCGCGGCACCGGCAGCCATCATCGTCAATGTGCCGTTTTGCGCGCCGGGAAACCCACCCGAGACCGGCGTGTCGATCAGGTGGATGCCCGAGCCCGCCATGTCTTGCCCGATAGCGCGGGCTTCGGCCGGGGTAATGGTCGCCGACAGGATGACCGTTCCGCCTTTGGGCATATTCGCAACCAGTCCGTCTTCACCCAGAATGACATCGCGTGCCTGATCTCCGTTCATCACCATGACAAATACGCTGTCGGCGTGACGACCAACCTGTCCAACGCTGTTCTTGGGCAGGCCGCCCATGTCGGCAAATGCCGTCATGCGTGTCTCGCTCAGGTCGAAACCGGAGGTTTCAAAACCATTCTTGATTAGGTTCTTGGCAAGGCCGCTGCCCATGTCGCCAAGACCGATTACGCCTGCAGTTTTCAATTGGAGTCCTCCCGTTTTTCCGCCATTTCCGTATGGCAGACGTTTCGAAAAATGATGCCCAATCGCATCGGTTTTCGCGGGAGTTTCACGCGTCTTGAACAGACGTCGGGCGAGTCCGGAAGACACCCCGCTGCCCGTTTACGTGCCGTAAGTAAACGAAGAATGCGGCGTTCAGGCAAGCAAAGAAGTGTTCCGGGCGGGAAGAAACCGCCTGACCGGACGCGTTACGAGAACGCCGCCATAATGCCGCGCAGTTCCGCCAGCCCGCGCATACGCCCGATCAGCGGATAGCCCGGAGTGCTGTGTCCGCCCAGATCGCTCAGCAGTTCTTGTCCGTGGTCAGGCCGCATTGGAATTTGCCAGTCGCTGCGTCCTTGGGATTTGCGGCGGCGTTGTTCGTTCATCAGCTCGCGAATGGTGCCGACCAAGTCGGTGTCGCCCTCCAGATGCGGAGCCTCATAGAAATCCGGCTTATGTCTGTCCGACCCCGCGATGCGTTGGGTATTTCGCAAGTGAACAAAGTGAATCCGGCCGCCATGCCGGCGCACGAACTCCGGCCCATCGAATTCAGGGGAAACACCCAGCGATCCGGTACACAAGGTTGCACCGTTCGCGGGCATATCAACCGCATCCAAAACGGCGCCGTAGTCATCGGAGCTGGACATGATCCGCGGCAGGCCAAGCAACGAGAATGGCGGGTCATCAGGATGGCAGCACAAGCGCAGCCCCAGTTCTTGGGCGACTGGGGCGACCTCAGACAGGAAGTCGATGAGGTTTGCGCGCAGCCGGTCACGGTCGATATTCGCATATGTCTGCAACAAAGCGCGCACGTCCTGCACGCTCCACTGATCGTTGGCGCCGGGCAATCCCGCAGTGACATTGTGCTGTAACTGGGCTTTGGATTCATCCGACATGTGCAAGAAGCGATCCTTGGCCGTTTGCTGGACGGCGCTGGAATAGTCTTCGGGCGCGCCCGGACGTTCGAGAATATGTATGTCAAATACAGCAAAGTCGGTCAGGTCGAACAGCATGGCCGTTCCGCCATGCGGCTGCGGGGCGCGAAGGGCGGTGCGCGTCCAATCCAGGATCGGCATGAAGTTGTAGCAAACGACTTTGACGCCACGGGCGGACAGGGCCCGGAGGCTGGATTTGTACGCCTTCAGATGCTCGGCCATGTCCGCCGACTGCGTCTTGATCGCCTCGGAGACGGGCAGGCTTTCGACAACGTCCCAACTGTACCCGGCCGCGGCCAGAACGGCCTGCCGGTCGGCGATGCTCTGTTCATCCCAGGGCTGTCCCGGAGGGATGTGATGCAGCGCGGTGACGATGCCCTGAACCCCGACCTGATGGAGATCGGCCAGGGCGATCGGATCATCGGGTCCGAACCAACGCCAACATTGTTTCATGGCAGCCATCCTTCATACAGCGGGTGATCGGGCCTGATAGGAAGAGCAACGCGCTGCCCGGTACGCGCCGCGTGATAAATCGCCGTCACAAGGCCGATGGACGCAGCGCCATCCTTCAACGTAACGGCCGAATTTGTCTCGGACTGCAGCGCCTTGCCGATTTCAGTAAAGAACCCTTCGAACCCCGTTGGTTCGGCAGCGGCAGCGGCAAGAGCCGCGTCGATAGCGGCTTGATCCGCCGGATCCCGTGCGACGAATGACCAGGGCGTTTGACCCGGAGCGTAAGGTTCGGTGCCAGAAGTGGCGGTCAGTTTTTCAAAGACGAACCGCAGGCGGGTTTCGTCCGTGGCTGCGCCCAAGGTAATATTGCTTGTGCACAAGGCTCCGGAAGTCATGCCGAAGCAGATCGCAGCGCAGTCTTCGGTCTCGATCGGGTTGACCCGCGTTGTGGTCATTGCGGACACCCAGGTGATGTCGCCCGCGATATGAGACAGCAGATCATGGTTGTGGATTGCATGGCCCAGCACTGCGCCGCCGCGTTCCCCGGCCCATGTTCCCCGCCACAGCACCGCGTAATAGTCTGCCCCTCGGGACCAATGGGTTTCAAGCGCGGCAGTTTGGACCGCTCCGGTCAGGCCTGCGCGTTGCAGGTGGCGCAATTGGGCCAGTGACGGGCCCCACCGGTATTGAAAAACCGGAAAGACACGCTTGCCCGCGCTGCGTGCGGCTGCCGTGATCCGATCCACATCCCGCATCGAGGTCGCAAGAGGCTTTTCGCAGACAACGTTTTTTCCTGCGGCCAGTGCTGCAAGGGTAGTCGGTACATGCAGATGGGGCGGCAGGCAGATGTCGATGACATCAATCGTCGGATCATCCAGAGCGTCCTGAATGTTGATCAATGCTCGAAAACCCGAGTTCTGCCGTATCTGTTCGATCCGGTCGATATTCTGGTCGACCACAGCGGTTACCCGGAAAGTACGGTCAAGCCGTTCCAGTGCGCTCAGATGTTGCGCACCGATACCTGCGCCGAGGATCGCAACGTTGATCATCTGCGTTCCGCCATTTCCTGCGCGCGCAGTGCCAGTTCCATGACCGTAAAGCAGTGGGTCTGCGTCATTGCGGTTTCAGTCCGGTTGCGAATGTCATCGGCCAGGCGCGCAAAGTAGGGAAGGCCGGCGTCGGATGCGTCGATCCTTTGGCAGGTTTCACCATTGACGAGGATCAGATGATCTGTCCCCGGGGCTCCACCCACATCGACATATTTCCGCAACTCGATATATCCTTCCGTGCCCAGGATCGTCAGACGACCATCCCCCCAATTTGGCAGGGCATCCGGCGTGAACCAGTCAACCCGGATGTACCCGGTTCCATTCTCGCCGCGCAGATTGACCTCGCCGAAATCCTGCAATCCGGGATCGTTTGGGTTTGCGTAGTTTGCCACATAAGCGTTTGTGATTTCTGCGGTTTTCGAACCTGTATAATGCAGGAACTGATCAATCTGATGCGAGGCGATGTCGGTCAGAATGCCGCCATATCGGTCACGCTGAAAAAACCATTCTGGCCGGGTCGCCCGGTTCAATCGGTGTGGGCCAAGTCCGACCGTCTGGACCACGCGCCCGATGGCACCGGCCTCGACCAGCTCGGTGGCCCGGGTGCTGACGGGCGTTTCGAACCGCTCCGAGAAGTTCACCGACCAGATCCGACCGGTGTCTGCGACCGCTCTTTTGATCTGGTCGAGTTGTTCGAACGTCGTGCAGCCCGGCTTGTCGCTCATGACATCCATGCCATTCTGCATGGCGCGGATCGTCAACGCGGCCCTATCTGCCGGTATTGCCGAAATCAGCGCGAGATCCGCCCCGCAGGTCAGGGCGTCTTCCAGTCGGGCCAGCCGCGGAATATCGGGAAACCTTTTGACGTAGCCCGCCAGCGTTTCCGGATCGCCTTGTGTCCAATAGCCAACGCAGTCCACGCCGATTTTGCGCATGTTTTCCGTCATGCCATAGATATGGCGGTGGTCTAGGCCAAGGGCGACGCAGGTCAGGCTCATGAGATGACTCGTGTTCTCTGGCCGGTTCGATTGGCGATCTGCATCGCGTCTATGACGGCGTGTGTCAAAAGGGCACTGCGTCCGGTGGCCATGGGCTGCGTTCCACTGGAAACGGCCTTGGCGAAGTCCTCGATGACCGCCTGGTGCCAGGCATGTGTGAACGCCATGGGATCGGCCCCTCCGCCTGTGGCGGCGGTCTCGCCGACCGTGGATTCCCGGCCGTCGAAAGTGGTCACGGTCAGGGCACCTGACTCCAGATGCGCTTTGGCTAGGGTGCCCTGGATCGTGATGGACTCAGCAGACCCGGGAAATTCGGCGGTGGTTGCCATCAACGTGCCTACCGCGCCGTTACCCATTTCAAAGACTGCACCTGCCCAATCCTCGGCCTCGAGATCGTGTAGTGGAGTTTTCCTCATCACGGCCTGAATGTCCGAGATCGGCCCCAGCATCCACATCGCTAAGTCAAGCGTGTGGATTGCCTGCGAGATCATGACGCCGCCACCGTCGCGTGCATAAGTGCCGCGACCAGGCTCGTCATAGTAGCTTTGATCGCGCCACCAGGGGACACGGATCTCGACCGTGGCGATCGCGCCCAACTCGTCCTGTTCGATGGCTAATTTCAGCGCCTGCGAGGCGGCGCGGGCGCGGTGCTGAAAGACGATGCCCAGCGGCACGCCAGACATCTCGCACTGCTCGACAATGGCTGTCGCGGCGTCCAGCGTTCTTTCGATGGGTTTTTCCATCAGGATCGGTTTCGAAGCGGTCGAAAGAACCCGCACCAACTCTGTGCGCTGATCGGGCGGGGTTGCGATGATCGCGAAGTCAACGTTTGGGTCGTTTGCAATTTCCTCGACCGAGCCGAATGCGCGGGTATCGTTTCGCCGCGCGAACTCAGCTGTTTTTTCAGGATTGTGCCCGAGGACGCCGGCAAGACTGAGGCCTTGTTCCGATGCCCGAATGGCGGCGACATGCGTGCCAGAAACCATCCCCAAACCAATCAACGCGATATTCATTCAATCCCCCGGATCACCCGGTCAGTCTGCGGGTTCGAACGGGAAAGATGCAACCATTAAAAACTGTGTTAACAATTGCGGGCGGCAGTATCGGAGGCAGAATTGACTGGTAATTTGAATGGGATGGCAGAAGACCTGTATCTGGGCATCAAAGACCTGCCGATCGTGTCTCCGCATGGTCACTGCGATCCGGGTTGGTTTGCAACCGATGCGCCGTTTCCCAACCCGGCAGAGCTGTTGGTGGTTCCCGACCACTACGTCTTCCGTATGCTCTATTCGCAGGGCGTTCCCTTGTCCGAACTTGGCGTTGGGGAAGAGGGACGAAAAAAGGATCCTCGCGCCGTGTTCCGCACCTTTGCCGAGCACTGGCATCTGTTTCTGGGAACGCCATCCCGGATCTGGATGAACTACGTGCTGCATGAAACGCTGGGCGTGTCTGACGAGTTGTCTTCGCGCACGGCAGACCTGATCTATGACAAGATCTCAGAAAAGCTCGCGCAACCCGAGTTTCGCCCGAGGGCTTTGTTCGACAGGTTTGGGATCGAGGTTCTGGCTACCACGGATTCCGCTCTCGACGACCTCGTGGAGCATCAGGAGATCCGTGCAAGCGGTTGGGGCGGGCGGGTTGTTCCGACGTTCCGCCCAGACGGGGTTTTGGATGGGGCGGATCCGGAGTTCGTACAGAACCTGAACAAGTTGGCCGAACTGACAGGTTGCGATCTGGGCAGCTATGATGGCTATCTCGATGCGCTGCGGATGCGGCGGGCTTATTTCATCCAGCTGGGCTGTACAGCCACCGACCACGGTATCGAACGCGTGCAGACCGAGTGGCTGGAAGATCCGGATGCGATGTACCAGCGGCTGAGACGGAGGGAAGGGACCGAACAGGATGCTCGCCGGTTCTATGGGCATATGCTGATCGAAATGGCGCAGATGTCTGTCGATGATGGACTGACCATGCAGATACATGCAGGCAGCAAGCGCAACACGAACCACGCTGTATTGCGGGACTTTGGACGGGACAAAGGGGCCGACATTCCAATCGCGATGGATTGGGTCACGGGCCTTGAGGCGCTGTTGAACCGGGTCGGAAACTCGGCGGAACTGCGCATCATTCTGTTCACACTGGACGAAGGCACCTATGCCCGTGAATTGGCCCCTATGGCGGGACATTGGCCGTGCCTTCGGATCGGACCGCCTTGGTGGTTCCACGACAGCCCGGCCGGGATTGCGCGGTATTTCGATCAGGTCGTCGAAACGGCCGGATATTACAACCTGGCCGGATTCAATGACGACACGCGGGCTTTTCTGTCCATTCCTGCACGACACGACCTCTGGCGGCGGGGAGTGGCGATTCATTTGGCCGAGCAGGTTGCGCGCGGTTACTTCGGTCGGGACAGTGCCGAGCATCTTGCTCGGTTGCTGGCGAACGATCTGGCGAAACAGGTTTATGGGTTGCAAAGCTAGATGGGTACACTTCTTCACTTCGGCCTCGGAAACTTTGCCCGGGCGCATTTGCTGGACTACACCGATCAAGCGGGCGGATGGGACGTTGTCGGTGTCAGCCTGCGTTCATCCTCGGTTCGGGATGGATTGGCCCGTCAGGGTTTCGAGTACGACCTGTGCGTACAGGGGCAGGGCGTCCGGCGCATCAAGGCTCTGCGGGACGTTCTGGTCGCGCCCGAGGATCGTGCAGCGGTATTAGACGCGATGGCGGATGCCGAGATTATCTCGGCGACCGTGACCGAGAAAGGTTATCATTTGGATGCCGCGGGCAAGCTGAACCTTCAGGACTCGGCGATTGCCGCCGATCTGGCGGGGCAAGGGCCTGCGACGCTGATCGGGTTTCTGGCTTTTGGCCTTGCGGAACGGCGAAAGCCAGTGACGGTGCTGAGTTGCGACAACCGCATGGAAAACGGAAAAACGCTCGAGATGGCCGTTTCCGATTTTGCGAATGCAGCCGGTCTGGACGTCAATTGGGATGCCGTTTGCTTTCCCAACGCGATGGTCGACCGGATTACCCCGGCCACTACGGACGCCGTTCGCGCAATCAGCGGCGACCCAATGGCCGTTCCGACCGAAGCGTTCTCGGAGTGGGTGGTCGAAGACAATTTTGCCGGTCCGCATCCGGATTGGCCTGGCGTGCAACTGGTCGATGATGTGGCCCCGCACGAGATGCGAAAGCTGCGCATGTTGAACGGTGCCCATTCCCTGTTGGCTTATGCAGGTTTGGAGCGGGGCCTGACCTACGTTCACGAAGCGGTTCGAGACCCGGTTTTGCGCCCGCTGGTTTCCGGGTTCTTGAAGGATGCGGGCGCAACGCTGCCCGCTGCGCTGCAAGCGCAGGTCATGGACTATGCCGAGGCTCTCTTGCGCCGGTTTGAAAACCCCGAGCTGGCGCACCGTTTGGACCAAATAGCGATGGATGGCAGCCAAAAGCTGTCCTATCGGTTTATTCCCACACTCCGTGAAACCGGGTCTCAGGCGGTGATCGCGGGGGTGCGGGCCTGGATTTCCTATTGCACGTCCGAGACCGCCAAGGGCAGGGCGCTGAATGATCCTTGCGCGTCGGAGATTGACGCGGCGGTAAAGCAGCAAGATCCGCTAGTGCCGCTTTTGCGTCTTGTCGGGGCCGAAGACCTCGCGCCACTTATCCAGGAATGATCGCGCCGCGGAACTGAACAACGGTGGATGCCAGATTGTGTCCAGCCATCAGGGCCTCGGCCTGTGATTTCCCGGTCAGTAAGGCCGCGAGGTACCCACCGTTGAAACTGTCGCCCGCTGCTGTGGTATCCAGTACGCTCTTGGCAGGTTCATAGGTTTGTTCAATGTGCTGACCGATGGACAGAGGTCCGTTCTCACCGCGTTTCAACGCACCGATGCCGTGATGGACGGCAAAGCGTGCTGCCACCTGATCCGCGCTTTCCCTGAACAGTGCCATCTCGTCGTCGATGGATGGCAGGGCAATGTCAGCACGCCGCCAAAGCCGCTGGTTGATCTGCCGGGCGTGTTCAACGCTATCCCAAAGACGCGGACGAAAGTTGCTGTCATAGACCAACCGGACGGAAGAACCTTCGAGCCAGTCCAGAAGTGCAAGCCGAACCGCATGCGGAAGAATGGCCACGGAAATACCTGACAAGTAGAGCACGTCGTAACCATTTAGCGGGCTGAAATTGTGATCGGCAAAAAGCTGACGGGCGGCCGCCTCACTGCGCCAATAGGTAAAGCTGCGTTCACCGTCCGCGGATGTAGTGATTGCGTATAATCCAGGAGAGGCGTTCGGAATGATGCGGATGCCGGATGTCCCGATGCGATGGCTGTCGATGAAGTCCGCGATGCGCCCCGAAAACGGGTCGTCACCCAGACATGTCACATATTCCACCTGCAGGTCAGGCGCTGCGCGGCGCATGTAGATGGCTGTGTTCAGCGTATCCCCCGCGACGCCTACCTGTGCGCCGGTTTCCAGCATGGACAATTCGATCATTGCTTCGCCGATGCAGGCAATTCGCGTCATTTCTTTTCTCTTTTCCAGATGATGAGACCGGCGACCATGATCAGCGCAGCTCCTGCCAACGTGAATGCATCCGGTACCGTGTTAAAGAACAGATAGCCCCAAATCGCAACATAGACTAGGAACGAATAGGTGAATGGCATCAACTGGTTGGCCGTTCCGAACCGATGCGCGTTCGTCAGCAGTTGATGCCCGCCCCAGCCAAAGACGCCAAGGCCGATCAGGACAATCAGGCTCCAGGTGTTTTCCGGCTGGACCCAGAACCAGAGGGCGAAGGGTAACAGAACCACAGTCCCGGTAAGCCCGAGGTAGAATTGCATGGTGTCCACCGCAACAACTCCGGACAGCCTGCGAGTCATGATCGAGTACAGGGCCAACGCCGTGGCGTTGTAGACGATCAGCAACATGGTTGGATGAAAGGCCGAACCAAACGGCCGCACGACAACCAACACCCCCAGAAAGCCCAGGATGATGGCCGCCCAACGCCATGGGCCCACGCTTTCTTTCAACACGAAGACGGACAGGAAGCACACGATGACCGGGCTGGAAAACATGATTGCCGATACGACGGTCAGAGGCAAAAACCGCAGGGCATAAAAGTTGAAAACAGTCGCCGAGATCAGCAGCAAGGCCCGGCTTATCACCTGCCATGGGTGGTCCGTCTTGAACCGGCCAGCCTCGATCCCGCCCTTGGCGATCACGCCCACCGAGATCACGAAGTGCCCCGCATAACGCATGAACGCCAACTGAAATGCCGGCACGCCGGCCAACGCCAGCCACTTGGCCCCAAGGTCCACCAGCGAAAAGAACAGCCACGCCATCAGCATCAGCACGATGCCAAGGCGCGGCAGGTCCGCAGTGGGGTTGGCGGTGACGCCCATCGATCAGGTGTCGAAACGCTTGACGTAGTAGTCAACCATCTGGCTGACCATGTCATCCGCCTGACCGTGGTCGCGCGCGTCGTTCAGCGCCGAAAGCGCCCCCTGCGACATCACACTTTTAACGCCTGCCTCGCGCGCCATTCGATCATAGTAACCAAGGTCTTTTGCAGCGTTCTTGATGGCAAAGGCCAGCTGGTTTGGGTCATTCTCGACACCGTAGGCCTTGACGAAATCCATCATTCCGGAATGCAGCGGCCCTGCGGCCATTACGTCATACAGCTGCTTGCGGTCAACGCCGGTGATATCAGCCATGGCAAAGGCTTCGGCCATCGCGTTCGCAACGGTCATTCCGAAGAAGTTGTTGATCAGTTTGATGGTATGTCCCGATCCGACCGGGCCAAGGTAAAAGACGTTCTCGCCCAGGTCCTTTAGTGTCGGCTCGGCCTTGTCAAAGGCCTCCTTGTCGCCGGAAGTCATGATGTTGAGCTTGCCTTCCAGCGCGTGCGAGGGCGTCCGGCCAAGCGGAGCATCAAGATAGCTTCCGCCGGCTGCGGCAACCTCCTTGGCCAGCGCGCGCGTGCTGCCCGGAAGTGAGGTGCCAAAGTCGATGAGGATCGCCCCGGGTTTCAATCCCGCGATCACTCCATCAGCACCGCGCATACGGCCTTCGACCTGTTCAGAGGTTCCCATGCACAGCATCACGATGTCGCTGGCCTGAGCCAGCTCCCGGGCGTTTTGCGCCTCGCGGGCGCCCCGGTCAATGGCGACGTCCAGATGTGTGCGGTCTCGGTTTCCCAGCACGGTGACCGAGTATCCCTGGTCCAACAGCCGGCTCACCATGGCTCCGCCCATGAGACCCAGGCCGATAAACCCGATTGATGGTTTGCTCATTGGTTTCCCTTTCCGTGAATGTGTCTGGTTTTCATTCTTGTGTCTGGCGTGTGCGGTTTCGCGGTTTGGATGCTAATTCGCCCCGGAGGACAATCGCTGGTTCTTGAGTGGCAGGTATATTGCCGGACCGCATGTACATCAGGCCGGCGCCCGCATTCGAGCTGATCGCGCCTTAAGCTCCATTTCGATCCTTGATGTGACTTCGAGCGTCCGGGCCGCATCCTCGACGTCGATCAGTGGAGACGCGCCGTCGATCACGTCAAGAAAGTGATCCAGTTGCGCCTCCAGCGGTGCGCGTTGCTGTTCCGTTCGTGTAAGTTGGTTTTTTTGGGCCGCAGTGCTCCAATCATTTCCGCGCCACAGGGTCATGGAGGGAAAACTGACAGCGCCGCTGGTTCCCGTGATCCACATCATGTCCTGGTGGGTCGTGCCGATGTTCGGATTTTCGCCGGTTCCGGCTTCAAACCCCCAGGGACTGGGCGCGGTGTCAGCAAAGCTGATGGCGCCCGTCGCGCCGTTTTCGAACGCAATCGCGACCGCGCCGCTTTCTATCCGATCCGATCCGCGGATCGACGCGCCGGGCAGGGCGACGACATCCGAGATTTCTCCGATCACAAAGCGCAGAACATCGATATCATGCACCAGGTTGATCATGACCGGGCTGCCATCCGAAGTCCGCCAGTTCTGTTCAAAATAGCTTTCGGGCTTGCGCATGGCCCACAACAACGAGACGTTGATGACTTGTCCGATCGTACCGTTCTCGATCACTTTTTTCAGGTGCTGCAAGGTGCTGTGATACCGCCGGTGGTGCCCCACCAGGCTGCGGATCTCGGCTTGACGAACGGCCGTCTTCAGGCGCAGGGCATCCTCCACCGACGCGGCAACCGGCTTTTCGATCAGCATGTGCCAACCGCGGGATGCCGCCAGAATGCCATGTTCGGCATGCAGGCGGGTCGGCGTTGCAATGATGACGCCATCCACCGGGTCCCGCACCTCATCCATGCTGACAAAACGCGGCGCGTCGATCTGGATCGAACCGTCCGGATCGGCCAACCCGACCAACATGCAGCCGGGATGCTCAATCACGGCGCGCACGTGGCGGATACCTATCAATCCGCCGCCGGCTACAAGGATCCGTTTCACATCACCGCTCCGATCTGCCATGGAACGAATTCGTAATCACCCAAGCCCTGCGCCTCGGACTTGGTCCGCGCGCCAGAGGCGACTTGGAGCAGCCGTCGGTATATTTCCTGTCCTTTTTCTTCGACGCTGGCGCCTTTGGTCAGAATGTCGCCCGCATCCACGTCCATGTCTTCGGGCATGCGTGCTGCCAATTCAGAGTTGGTAGCGATTTTCAGCGTGGGTGCCGGTTTGGACCCAAATGCAGAGCCGCGTCCCGTGGTGAAGCACACAAGGTTGCACCCAGCCGCGATCTGCCCGGTCACCGAGGCCGGATCATATCCGGGGCTGTCCATGAAGGTGAAGCCTTTGGCGGTGATGGGTTCGGCGTATCTGAATACACCGGTCAAAGGGGTGGTGCCGCCCTTCGCCGCTGCCCCCAGCGACTTCTCTAGGATGGTCGTCAGACCCCCTTGCTTGTTGCCGGGGCTTGGGTTGTTGTCCATCGAACCGTGATTGCGAGCGGTATAGTCCTGCCACCAATCGATCAGTCCGATCAGTTTTTCTCCAGTTGTGCGACTAAGGGCGCGGCGAGTCAAAAGGTGTTCGGCTCCGTAAATTTCGGGTGTTTCCGCAAGGACACCTGTGCCGCCTTGCGCAACCAACAGGTCGCAGGCATGTCCGAGCGCCGGGTTCGCGGTCACGCCGGACCAAGCGTCCGAGCCACCGCATTGCAGCGCAACCATCAGTTCGGACGCCGGGGCTTCGCTGCGCCGCGCCTCATTGGCAATGGGCAGCATCTGGTTGATCTTGCTGATGCCCATTTCCACGGTCCGGCGCAATCCGGCGACGTTCTGGATGTTCATCGTCTGGAAGGTGGGACTTTGCTTCAGCCCATACGCGTCCAGCAGCCAGTCGATCTGGTTCATCTCGCAGCCCAGACCGACCATCAGAACGGCAGCGTGATTGGGATGTTTGGCAAACCCCCACATGACCCGTTGAAGAGCTTCGAAACCGTCGCCTGAATCGGCCATTCCGCAGCCTGTTCCGTGGACAAAAGCCACCACGCCGTCGACATTTGGATACTCGGCCAGCTTGTCCGGCGTGAAGTGATTGGCGATCATGCGAGCCGCCGTCGCCGAACAGTTCACGGTGGTCAGAACCGCGATGTAATTGCGCGTACCGACCCGACCGTTGTCCCGGTGGTAGCCCATGAACGTATCAACCGAAGCGGCGGGTCTCATAGGCCTGTGATCCGTCGCAAACTCATAGTCCACGCTGGTGTTGCGGAACTCGACATTGTGGGTATGCACATGATCGCCGGGGTGGATCATTTGGGTCGCGTAACCGATGATCTGGGCATATTTTCTTACCGGATCGCCCGGTACAATCATCTGCGTGGCGACCTTGTGGCCCGAGGGGATGCGCGCATTGGTCGTGACATCCTCGACCAAACTGCCGGCCTCCAGAGGCCGAGTTGCAACCACCACCCTATCCGTTCGATCTAAACGTACAAAAGTCATAATCAGCTTTCCTGGGAGCCGAGTCTAAGCGCAAAAGGGCGAGTCCGATGTCCACCGGTGAATATCTATGTGCGGCTGCCCGGACAGCCTTGCCCGCGCCGCCTCCCAATTTGACTTGCAGACACGCCAATCACGCAGCTCGGTTTCGGGGCGCGATCTGGACCTCGCGATGAAGCTTGGTAAATGGTCTCGACCGGTGGGTTGGCCTGCTGGACTGAAGCGGATGTCGAACGACCAGCGGAACCGGTCCGTTTCATTGACCAGCGACGCATGTGGTGTCAGAGGGTGAAACAGGATGATCCCGCCTGCCTTGACAGGCAGGGGCAGGGCGCGGTCTTCGTCAATGAACCCGTCGGCAATGCCTGTCTGCGTCCGCGCGCAATGCGGCAGGATGGATTGGTCCTGTGCCTTCGGCAGCACTTGCAGGCAGCCGTTTTCGACCGTTGCATCGTTGACGGCAATCCAGACCGTGACCATGTCGGTCTGGTCCGCATCCTCCAACGCAACTGCCCGGTCCTGATGCCAGTCCGTTGCGGTGATATGCGCCCGCACCTCGTCCTTGGACAGCTTGAGGGCAGGGGGCTTCAGCCGAACATGCTGGATCGGATTGCTGACCAACTCTGGCCCGATCAACTGCTCGACGATGTCCAGCATGGGTTGGGCCGTCAGCAAGTCGAACACGGCGGGCCCAATATGGAAAGGTGTGTCCGCCATGATCCGGTCGCCGGGCAATGAGATGTCCAGCGGCTGGAAATAGTCGCAACCGGCCTGATAGGCGGACAGGAGTTTGTCCCAGAAGGACATCCCGGATGGCTCGTCCTTGACCAGCCCTTTTTCGTACCAACCGTCATATAGCCGGCTCAGGACATCCGAGTATTCGGACTGCACCCGATCCAGGACATCGCCGGGAATTACATCCTCGACCACGAGGTATCCATCGGTCTGGAACTTGCCAATCTGATCTTGTGTCAGCATGTGTGCAACCTCACAAAAGCAGCGCGATGATGCCCGGCCAGATCAGAAGAACGGAAAGTGCCAACAACTGGATCCCGATGAACGGCAGGAAGCCGCGGAAGATATCCGTCAGGCTGATATGCGGCGGAGCTACAGATTTCAGATAGAACGCAGCCGGGCCGAACGGGGGGGACAGGAAGCTGACCTGCATGTTCATACAGAACACGACGCCAAACCAGATCGCGACATGACTCGGTTGCAACTCGCCAATGAGACCGATTTCCTCGATAGGAAGGCGCAGGACGATCGGCAGAAAGACCGGAATAATTAGCAGCACGATGCCGACCCAATCCATAAACGCGCCCATGAACAGCAGGATCAGCATCATCACCAGAATGACCAGCATCGTCGGCAGGTCCTGCCCGACGATCAGATCGGCAACGTATTGGGGCCCGCCGGCAATGGTGTAGGCACCCGCCAGCGCGGCGGCCCCGATGGTGACCCATATGATGGTGCCTGTGGATTTGAGCGTCCGCATCAAGCTGTCCCAAACCAGCTCGAACGATCCTTCGCCCCGCAGGATGGCGATGATTAGAACGGCGAAGGCGCCCATGCCTGCAGCCTCGGTGATGCCGGTGATCCCGCCATAGATCGAGCCGAGTACGACGCCGATGACGACCAGCGGCGCGACGAGACCTTTGCCCATTTCCCACCCGATTTTGGCGCGCTGTCTGCCAAAGACGAAGAAGATCAGCAGTAGCGCGATGATCGTGATGCCGGCAAACCAGGGCAGGTAGTCAGCCGTACCCAACCGTGCGGGCTCGCCCTGGCTGGCAGCGTTCGAGCCGGAAAGCTCGAAAAACGCGGCCCGGATAAAAAGAACAGTAGAAAACCCAGCGACGACG
Organism: Ruegeria sp. H8; assembly: GCF_056532905.1. NCBI lineage: Bacteria > Pseudomonadati > Pseudomonadota > Alphaproteobacteria > Rhodobacterales > Roseobacteraceae > Ruegeria > Ruegeria sp. H8. The sequence goes on from NZ_JBQFNY010000001.1 coordinate 64,238, forward strand.
ATGCTCATGAAGGCCGCAAACAGTTTGCGCTTTTCGGCCGGTTCGGGGTCGCTCGGGTCCGGTTCCGGCAGCGGCGCGTGGTGAGGATTCAGCTGCGTGCGAATGATGATGTACAGGATGATCATCGAGGCCAGCATGAAGCCTGGAATGAAAGACGCGGTGAACAGCGACTTGATCGAGGTTTCGGTGATCAGCCCATAGATGATCAGAACGATCGAGGGCGGGATCATGGTCCCCAGCGACCCCGAGGCGCAGATGACGCCGATGGCGAGGTTCTGATCGTAGCCGAGGCGCAGCATCTGGGGCAGGGCGATCAGGCCCAGCAGGACCACCTCACCGCCGATGATGCCGGACATGGCCGCCATGATCACTGCCATGATCGAGGTCACGATCGCGATACCGCCACGCGTTCTGGACAGCCAGACATTCAGCGACGAATACATGTCGCGCGCGATCCCGGACCGCTCTAGCAGCGACGCCATGAAGATGAACAAAGGCACGGAAATAAGCACGTAGTCCGTTAAGAGCCCGTATATCTTTTGCGCGAGGATATAGAGCGGCCCAGTGCCTGGCCGCCCGGTGAGAATCCCGTCGCCGAATGAAAACGGGTTCAAAAGGAGTGTCGGTTCGAACTTCAGGACAAGAACCAGAACCGCAAGCGAAGCCGAGGCCAGACCCAGGGGCATCCCGATCGCCAGGAGAATGATCAGGGCGACCATCAGGATGAGTGAGATTGTTCCAATATCCATCAGTCTTGTCCCACCGCCCTTTTGATCATTTCAATTTCGTCTTCGTCCGGTTCATCTGTATGGATTTCCGGTTCTTTGTTCCAATCCGCAACCAAGTTCAAAATTGCCTGCATTGCGACGAGCGTAATCACGATCAGTACCATCGGCTGCAACGTCGCCGGGATCGGAGGATTGAAGGCGGAGCCGTAAAGCTCCCATTTATAGAGCTTGTTGACGAACACCTGTTTGTAACTGCCGTAGACCAGAAAGAAGGCAAACAGGACGATCAGTATTGTTGAAACCGTGTCAAAAACGCGCTGAAGCCAACGTGGAACTGCGTCGTAAAGCAGGAATATTCGTATGTGACTGCGTTGCTGCATGGCATAGTAGCCAGACATCAAAAACACAAAGCTGGCGAACCACAGTGTCATTTCGTTGGCCCACTCGGTCGGCTTCTCAAGGATATAGCGCATGAAGACTTCGTAGAGCATGACGACAGTCATGATTGCGATCATCATCATCGTAACTCGGCCGATGAACAGGGCGAAACGATCCATAACCGTCGAGCCTTCGAACTCCATCGTCGCCGGGCGCACGGTCTTTGTACCAATCACTGCAAGAAACGGCAGAAGGACGAGCGCAGCCACGTCGATGATGTCGACAAACCCCCCGAACACACCAGGCAATTCGGGCGTGACGTCGCTGCGTAGATATATTTCCGTTACCTGACTTTTGAGGGATTCAGAGGTGTAAGGCAGCCAATCCAACAGGAATGCTGGAAGATGCCAAACAAGCCAACTGGCAGTCGCGACGAAGGCCAACGGTATGAGCCATTCAATTGGTCCGCCTGAATTCTTGTGCATCGCGTAACCCTCGTCCCTATCCTTCGATCCTGTAGTGATCGATAAAGTCTCGATCCGGCTCGACACCCAGTCCGGGGCCAGTCGGGATCATGACACGGCCGTTATTGGCCTTGACCTGATTTTGAATTTCCAACGGTACGGTCAGCAGATCGTCCCGAAACTTGTTGTCCGTTGTGTCGAACTCCAGCATCGGCTCCCATGGATGCAAACCGCCTGGAATTGCTGGCATGGCCGCCAGTAGGTGCAGATTAGTTGCGACGGCGATGGCGCTGCCCCAGACGTGATTTACGACCGGAGTGAAATGTGCGTGGCATAGGGCCAGTACCCTGAGATACTCTGAAACACCGCCCAAAGCGCATACTTCTGGCTGCGCTATATCAATGCCGCGATTTTCAAGAAGACTGCGCCAGGCCCAGCGATTGAATACCGCCTCTCCGCCCGAGATGCTGACTTTAAGCGAGGTGCGCAGTTCGCGGTACCCGTCAATGTCTTCTGGCGCGACCGGTTCTTCGAACCAATATGCGTCCAGCTCTTCCAGCGCCCGACCGACAAAAAACGCGTCCGAAGTCGTATAGGCATGGTTCGCATCGACCATAAAAGGAAAGTCGTCACCAACTCCGCGTCGAACTGCTTCGCACAGCTTCACATCAGGCTTCGGGCCAAAGCCCGTTTTCATTTTGGTGGCGGTAAATCCCATTGCCTTGATCTTTGCGGCTTCATCCTCAAAACGGCTGGCCAGATGAGAAATCGGTTCATCCCGGAGCATCATGCCGTAGCCGTAGCAAGGAACGCTTGTGCGATGCGCGCCCCCGACAAGTCTATGGAGGGGGAGGCCAGAGATTTTTCCGGTGATGTCCCAAAGTGCGATGTCCACCCCGGACAAAGCCTGTATTGGCATTCCGCCTTGGCCATGGTCTCGCAAAAGGTTGTACACCTTGTGCCAGATCACGTCTTTGTCCAAGGGGTCCAAGCCGAGGACCATTGGTTGGATTACCTTTTCGACGATGGACTTGTTGGCTATGGCTACGTTTCCGGGACCAAAGCACTCGCCCCAACCGGTTACCCCTTCATCTGTCTGAATCTCGACCAGATGGGTTGTGCGCCTGTCATAATACTGTTGCGAGTAGCCCAGAACTTCCGGCATGTCGTACTGCAGTACATGACTTATAATTCTGGTAATTTTCATGAAGTTCTGAACCCTGGCGCAGATGCGGAGAGGCCGCTGATGCGGCCTTTCCGAGTGTCCTAATGCGGTCGAAGCCTGATTACTGCATTGCGCCCAGGTCACGCAGGAAGTTGATGTGGCTTTCCAAAAGCGCCTGTGCCTCAGGAGTCGTTGCGAACTCAGTCCAACCAACCTGAACGGCCGCGCGATACGCTGCCAGGTCTTCAGGCGACCATTCGTACAACTGAACACCTTTTGCCTTCAGGTCTTTTGCAGTCTGAGCGTTCTGCACTTCATTGATTGTCGCATTGTGCAATGCCAGGCTATCCATTGCGACTTCCATGATCTTCTTGTGGTGCGCAGGCATCGCTTCCCAGACGTCTTTGCGACAGGCCAGATGATCTGCGGGCATCGAGTGGAAACCGGGATAGTTTGTATGACCTGCGATCTCGTACAGACCGAGGCCCACGTTGTTAGTCAGGTTCGCAGCATCCGCACCATCAATGATGCCGGTTTCCAAAGCCGTAAAGATTTCGTTGAAGTCCATCACGATCGGAGAAGCCCCAAGTTCCGCGAACACTTTGGTTGCAAGGCCCGGAGGCGAGCGGAATTTCCAATCCTTGAAGTCTTCCACTTTTGCAATCGGCTTGGTCGAAGAAAGCGACTCCGGCCCGGGAATCCACCATCCGATGAACTCCATGTCGTAGCCGTTGTATAGATCGTTTACAGCTTCTCTTCCGCCGCCATGAAGAAGCCAAGCCATTTGCTGGTATGGGTTCTGATATCCGCCGAGCAGGTCACCCGCAAACTGGAAGGCCGGGTTTTTCCCGGTCTGATAGCCGCCGCCCGTCATGTCGCAATCCAGAATTCCCGTGGCTGCGGCATCGAAGGTTTCAACTGATTTGACCACCGAAGAGGAATAGAACATTTCAACTTCGATTTCGCCGTTCGACATTTCCTGAATGTCTTCAACGAATTTTGCAGCCATCTGGCCAGACAGAGTTTCGGGCGAAAAATGGGTTTGAATTCTAAGCTTCGTTGTTTCGGCCATCGCGAAACCGGCTGCCATTGTCGTGGCTACGGCCGCCACGGCCGCTGTCTTGACTATTTTCATATTGTCCTCCCAGACGTTGTGCGTTGCGCGGTGTGGAAGATCTTGCCGCCTCCTTTGCTGTCACGCAGGTAAACGTTAAGCCGACGAATCGAATGCAACAAGAAAAAATTGAAATTTCTAAAAATTTCGAGATTCTTGCGATAATTCGAAAATAAGGTTAGGACGCTACTTGGACAAAACTTTAAGGTGCATGCTGGGATGAACGAAGAAATAGATATTTATCAAGACCTTAAAATGCGCCTGATCTCTAATGGATTCGTGCATGGAGCCAAGGTGCGGGCCGAAGAACTACGTAAAGTGTATGGCTGTTCCGCAAGTGCGGTTCGTGAAGTCCTTTTTCGTTTGGCTGCTGTTGGTTTGGTGGACTTTCAGGAACAAAAAGGTTTCCGCGTACCAATGCGTTCACCGCAGAAGCTTATCGAATTGACACATGTCCGTGTTCTGTTAGAGGCCGAAGGCACCGCAATGTCGATCCGAAATGGCGGGGTGGATTGGGAAGCAAGACTTACGGCTGCACATCACAAACTCAGCCATATCGAAAAACGCATTCACGCCACGGACGACCCAAGCGACCTTGTCGAGATCTGGTTTGCCTCGGAGAAGGAGTTTCACCAGACGCTTATTTCTGCCTGTGGCTCGGAAACCTTAAAACAATTGCATAGCCGGATTTACGCGCAATTCAGACAACAGTTGATGGTGGCAGACCGGAACTTTGAGTTCATTTCTCAGAACATAAGGCATCATGCAGATATACTTGAAGCGGCATTGTCGGGGGATGAGCAGTTAACACGAGAGAAAATCCACAATCATCTGAAACGCCATCTAACCGGAAAGACGATGGGCGATTAAGGCGGAAAATCGTCTTCCAAATAGACCTGAATGATTTCATCAAAACTTGATTCCGCCTCAAACCCCAGCTTCAGAGCGCGATCTGTTTGAAAGTCGCGCGGCCAATTCTTGACAATTCCTTCAATTGCCTTGTCTGGTTTTCGCCTGATTAGGCCAACTGCGTCTTGACCGGCGACATTGCGCAGAGCTTCGATTTGTTCGGCGACGGTGCAACTGACACCTGGCATGTTCAAGGCGCGTCGGTCATTCAAAAGCTGCGTGTCCAATGTTGCGGCGTGGGTCAAAAAAGTCGCAGCGGCGCGGGGGCTAGCGTGCCAGTGTCGAACAGTTTCGGCAACTGGCAAGACAGCCTCATCCCCATTCAATGGCTCGCGGATTATTCCTGAAAAAAAGGACGAAGCGGCAGCGTTGGCCTTGCCCGGGCGCACACACAATGTGGGTAAGCGCAAGGAAACACCGTCGATATATCCTTTCCTGCTGAAATCAGTGATCATCAGTTCAGACGCCGCTTTCTGCGCTCCGTAACTGGTCAAAGGTGCCGAAAGGAACTCATCGGTTATCTTTTCAGGGAACGGTGACCCGAACACCGCTATGGATGAGGCAAAAACCAGGCGAGGAGTGTACTCCCTTCCTGATGCCTCGTGCTCATCCTTAAGCGCATTCAGCAGTACCCACGTCGCCATAAGGTTTACATCCCAGCCCAACGCAAAGTCTGTCTCGGCTTGGCCAGAAACGATCGCTGCAAGATGGAAAATGACATCCGGTCGCTGCGCGGCAAAAGACTTAGCCATGCCTGACGCGGTGAAGTCCCCTACAATTTGATTACCTGCCGCACTATCGGTCAGGAACGAGAGATCGAACAGTGAAACTTGGGCATCCGCTCCAAAAGTTTCATGGGTCGAAATGCGATGGGCCAGTTTCTGACCCAGCATTCCTCCACCGCCTATGACAAGGATCCGCGTCATAGCAATCCGTTCCGTTTTTTGAGTTCCAGATACAAAGCTGAATGATCCAGTTCGGCCCCATCCATTTCGTCTATCAGATATTCGAAACGGTCGCGCACAGATTGGGTGCTAGGTAGCTCAACGCCAAGGCTTCGCGCTTCCTCCAGCGTGTTGTCCAAATCCTTCAACTGAAACTTGGACAAACCTCCGGGTACAAAATTTCCGTCAGACATGCGTTCGCCATGTTGTTGCAAGATAATGCTATCAGCGAATCCCCCCTTCAGTGCGGCCCTCAACGCGGCAGGGTGAGCCCCGCCTCGCTGAGCCAGTAAAGTCGCTTCGGCGACAGCCGATATAGTCACAGCGACAATCGTCTGATTGGCCAATTTGCACAATTGACCAGAACCACTTGGGCCTACATGCACAGGGCGGCCCATTGCTGACAGAACCGGTCGCACGCGCTCCATAACGTCCTGATCACCACCGACCATGATCGCAAGCGTGGCAGCTTCGGCACCTTTGGTGCCGCCGGAAACCGGGGCATCCAGATGCTGCAACCCCATCGAAGACAATTGCGCGGATTGTTCACGGGCGTGTTCGGGTTTGGCGCTGGACATATCAATCCAGATCATCCCGGGTTTGAGTTGTTTGCAGAAAGCCTCGTCAGAAAGTAGCGCGCCGGTCGCGTATCCATCCGACAGCATGGTTACTATTACGTCTGCACCCGAAACCGCCAGCGGGGCAGTTTCCGCCAATGTCGCGCCTTCCGCCGTCAACGGTTTTGCCTTATCCAAGCTGCGGTTCCATACAGTTAACGGAAATTCGGCGCGCAAAATATTCCTCGCCATAGGAGCGCCCATCAGGCCGGTTCCCAATAGAGCTACTTTGAACTGCTCGCTCATAATCCTCTGTCCTTCCGAAGATGCGCCACGCATGGTTATGGCCAAACCAAAATCTCTGTCATACGCTAACGGCTCTGGGCCCACATGCCAGAAGTCGTTGCAAATCCACCAAGGTTTCTTTGCTTCTCGGTTGATCTGTGGGACGAAGCAACACTTGTCCAGTCGCCACTTTTAGGGTCGGAAAATATATATGTCAGAGAGACTTACGGGAAAAAACGTGCTGGTTACAGCCGCCGCACAAGGGATCGGACTTGCAAGCGCAATCGCAATGGCAAGAGAGGGTGCGAAAGTCTATGCGACGGATATTAACCCTGAAAAACTAAATTTGATTCGCGATCGGAATCTCGAAAATCTCGAAATTTTCGAGATGGATGTGACAAATAATGACAGTATTCATGATGGGGTCGCGCGAGCGAAGCCGGATGTTTTGTTCAACTGCGCCGGGTTCGTGCATCACGGAACTATTCTGGATGCAACCGACGAAGAATGGGACTTCGCCATGGACCTGAATGTGCGCTCAATGGTGCGCACGACAAAGGCTGTATTGCCGGGGATGCTAGAGCGCGGAGGAGGCTCGATTATCAACATGTCTTCTGCACTGGGTTCCATAATCGGTGCGCCAAATCGTTTTGTATATGGAACGACTAAGGCTGCCGTTGTTGGGCTGACGAAATCGGTAGCCGTGGACTTCATAACACAAGGAATTCGGTGCAATTGCATTTGTCCGGGAACAGTCGACAGTCCCAGTTGGCGTGACCGCGTAGATGCGTTGGGCGAGCAACTGGGCAGCAGAGAGGAAGCCCTTGCACAATTTGTGGCGCGTCAGCCCATGGGGCGTGTAGCGAAGGCAGAAGAGATTGCTGCATTGGTCGTCTATTTGGCGAGCGATGAAAGTGCATTCACCACGGGACACACGCACATAATTGATGGGGGATGGTCAGGCCAATGACTAAAATATCAAAAAATGATCTGCGATCTCGCAAGTGGTTCATGAATTCTGAGAACCTTGAGATGACGGCATTGTATCTTGAGAGATACCTGAATTACGGATTGACCCGCGCTGAACTGCAATCGGGCAAGCCGATCATTGGGATTGCTCAGACCGGGAGTGATTTGAGCCCCTGCAACCGGCATCATATCGAGTTGTCCAAACGCGTTCGCGACGGGATCATCGCCGCCGGGGGAACGTGCATCGAAATACCGGTCCACCCGATACAAGAGACCGGTAAACGGCCAACGGCCTCTCTCGATCGCAATCTGGCTTATCTGTCCCTGGTTGAGAGTCTATTCGGGTATCCGATTGATGGCGTTGTTCTGAACATTGGTTGCGACAAGACCACGCCCGCACTTCTTATGGCCGCTGCGACCGTCAACATCCCAGCGATTGCCCTGTCGGTCGGCCCAATGCTCAACGGCTGGTGGAAAGGTGAGCGCGCCGGATCAGGAACGGTTATTTGGAAAGCGCGCGAAGACCTTGCGGCTGATGAAATCGACACCGATGAGTTCATGGAGATCGCAGCCGCCGCGGCACCTTCGGTGGGGTATTGCAATACGATGGGAACAGCAACGACCATGAATTCGCTTGCTGAAGCCTTGGGTATGCAATTGCCAGGATCAGCAGCCATACCAGCCCCGTACAGAGAGCGCGGTCAAATCAGCTATGAAACGGGTAAACGCATTGTGGACATGGTCTGGGAGGATTTACGCCCCAGTGATGTGATGACACGTCAGGCTTTTGAGAATGCGATTGTCATAAACTCGGCGATCGGTGGATCGACGAACGCGCCGATACACCTGAATGCGATCGCCCGGCATCTTGGTGTTCCATTGAACAACGATGATTGGCAGAAACTTGGCCACGACGTTCCTCTGTTGGTTAACATGCAGCCTGCGGGTAAATATCTGGGCGAAGATTACCAACAGGCCGGGGGTGTTCCCGCAGTTGTCGGAGAGCTTCTTGATGCTGGATTGCTGCCGCATCCCGATGCGATAACGGTGAACGGTAAGACGATAGGCAAAAATTGCTCGACGCGCCGGTCTCAGAATAGCGACGTAATCAAGCCTGTCAGTAGCCCGGTTAAGCCACAGGCGGGGTTCATCAACCTCTCAGGCAACTTGTTCGAGAGTGCGATTATGAAGACATCTGTGATTTCGCAGGCGTTTCGAGAGACCTACTTGTCGAACCCGGATGATCCTAATGCATTTGAAGGCAGGGCGGTTGTGTTTGATGGGCCCGAGGATTTTCACCATCGGATCGATGATCCCGCCGAAAAAATCGATGCAAACTGTATTCTGATTATGCGCGGAGCAGGACCAAAAGGGTACCCGGGTGCCGCAGAGGTCGTGAACATGCGTCCGCCTGCATATTTGTTGAAACAAGGCATCGAAGCCCTTCCTTGCATCGGTGATGGCCGGCAATCCGGCACATCAGGAAGCCCGTCTATCCTGAATGCTTCACCAGAAGCTGCAGAGGGCGGTGGGCTGGCCTTGGTGCGAACTGGCGACCGACTGCGCATCGATCTTGGCAAAGGCACAGCAGATATGCTGGTTTCGCTTGAAGAACTGCATGAACGCGCCCGCGATCTGGAGGCAAAGGGTGGGTATACAATGCCGCCCAATCAATCCCCATGGCAGGAAATATTCCGCGAAAAAGTAGATCGGTTGGATCGCGGTATGACGTTCAAGGGTGCCGAAAACTACCGCGATATCGCGCGAGGCTTCATGCCACGCGACAATCACTAAAAGGAACAGAAATGAAACTTGTTCGTTACGGAGCCGAGGGCTCGGAAAAGCCTGCTTTGGTCGATTCCCAGGGTCAATTGCGGGATTTGTCCGCCCACATCAATGATGTTACGGGCGATGTTCTGGATGACGGAACGCTTGATAATCTGCGCTCATTGGATCCAAATAACCTGCCAATTGTCGAGGGGGATCTTCGTATTGCACCGTGTGTCGGCGGCATCGGAAAATTTCTTTGCATCGGTTTGAATTACTCGGACCATGCCGCAGAAACCGGCGCAGATATTCCAGAGCATCCGATACTTTTTTTCAAGGCAAACTCAGCCGTCATTGGTGCCTATGATGATGTTGTCATGCCGCGCGGATCTACTCACACCGACTGGGAATGCGAACTGGGCGTCGTCATCGGCAAAACGGCCAAATACGTGTCCAAGGCTGATGCGCTCGAATACGTTGCCGGTTATTGCATCGTGAACGATGTGTCTGAAAGGCACTTTCAAACTCAATTGACCGGTCAATGGACCAAAGGCAAGTCTTGCGACACATTTGGACCCACAGGTCCTTGGCTAGTGACCCGGGATGAGGTGCCGGATCCTCAAAGTCTTGGTATGTCACTGGATGTAAACGGTCAGCGCATGCAAACCGGGAATACTTCTACGATGATCTTTTCCGTTGCCGAGATCATTGAACATCTAAGCCAACTTTTCACACTGCACCCCGGTGACGTCATTTCAACTGGAACACCGCCCGGCGTCGGAATGGGGATCAAACCGGAACCAGTTTACCTGAAAAAAGGCGACGTAATGGAGCTTCGCATCGATGGGCTTGGTGTTCAGCGGCAAACGGTCGGCCAAGATGACTGACTTATTGCAAATCGGCGGGATCACTGAACGGATGCGAGAACGCCTGTCCGCAGCGTTCGACATTCATCAATTGGACGATTTCAACGCGGATAGTATTACGCATATCGTAACGAACGGGCACGATGGTGTTCCGCATGACCTGATGACATCACTCAGTAATCTGAAGATGATCAGTGTCTATGGGGTCGGTTACGACGCCGTCGACGCCAGTGCTGCGGCTAAGCGCGGAATTGTTGTGACACACACACCCGATGTTTTGAACAAAGAAGTCGCAACCACCGCCGTTCTGCTATTGCTGTCATGTTACCGAGAGCTTTTACGTGACGACAATTACGTTCGGTCCGGACGGTGGGAGGTTGAAGGCAATGCCCCTTTGACCCGATCAGCAGACAATCAAAAGATAGGCATTCTTGGTCTTGGTCGCATTGGTCAGGCGATCGTTGATAAGTTAGAGCCGTGGGCCCCCGAAATCTCTTATCATACCCGCAATCAAAAGGATGTCCCGTACCGCTATTTCGACAATTTGGTTGAAATGGCTGAACATGTTGACGTCCTCATATGCATCACGCCCGGCGGTCCGTCGACCAATAGGCTGGTCAACGCTGAGGTGCTTCGCGCGTTGGGGGCGGGCGGCACTCTGATAAACGTTAGTCGAGGTTCGGTCGTCGACGAAACTGCCCTTATCAACGCATTGCAAAACGGCGAGCTTGGGTGGGCGGGGCTTGATGTTTTCGAGGACGAACCGCGTGTTCCAAAAGCGTTGCGCGAGATGTCCAATGTCGTTCTGCTCCCTCACGCTGGTAGCGCGACTATTGAGACGCGTGCAGCTATGGGTGACCTAACCGTCGACAATCTTCTGCAACACCTTAAGGACGGATCTGTGATCACAGCTGTGCCAGAATGCAGAGATCTGTAAAAGGCCAATCTGAAGAGTGTTTGAGTTTGCTGTCGCGGTTTTCTTTCTGCTGATTACGCCGGGCCCAGGTGTTCTAACAACTGCGGGTATTGGATCAGCATTTGGTTTTCGAGCGGGTCTCGCCTTCGTGGCTGGTTTGATGCTGGGCGGGTTCATCAATATGATGTTGGTTGTCTCTGGAGTCGCTGCGGTAGCTTTGGCTACACCGGCGCTCAGAACTTTGCTGCTATTCGCCTCAGTCGGGTATTTGGTATTTCTGGCCTGGCGAATTGCCAGCGCTGGCTCAAAGGTCGGGTTTTCTCCAGCGGTTTCGCCACTTGGTTTTGCGAATGGGCTGACACTTCAGTTCATTAATCCCAAGGCTTACGTGGTCAGCACAGCATTGTTTTCAGGGTTTGCCTTTTTGCCCGATGCGCCCGTTTGCGAGGTTGTCATAAAAATCCTTGTTTTCAATATGATATGGGTGCCAGTGCACATGATCTGGCTGGGTGCTGGCGCAAAACTGGGCAGCCTTGATTTAAGCCAAAGATCGCATCGAAGGATCAACTTTGCGATGGCGGCTTCCTTGATTGTTGTTGTGGTGATTGCTTTGGCGTCGGCGCTGTAAACGATATCTACGGTCAGTCGCATTTAGCAGAGGATTGAAAGCCACAAATCAAAGTGACGCCGTTATTCCACCATCGACATAGAGAGTATGTCCATTGACGAAACTGGATGCAGGGGACGCAAGGAATATGGCGGCACCGACAAGTTCTTCTACACTTCCCCAGCGACCGGCTGGAGTACGTTTCTCGAGCCATGCACTAAACGCTGGGTCGGCAACCAAGGCGGCGTTCAAAGGTGTATCGAAATATCCGGGCGCAATGGCATTGCAGTTCAGACCATACTTGGCCCAATCAGTTGCCATGCCTTTTGTAAGGTTGGTCACGGCACCTTTTGTTGCCGTATAAGGCGCAATGCCCGGTCTTGCCAATGCGGATTGAACCGACGCAATGTTAATGATCTTGCCAGACTTTCTTTCAATCATGTGTCGTGCCACTGCCTGACCGACATGAAAGACGGAAGCCACATTTGTCTGTAGTAGGCGCTCGAAGGCATCAGCGGGGAAATCCTGTAACTCCGTCCTGTGTTGCATTCCGGCGTTGTTTATCAGGATGTCTATCGGGCCAACCTTTTCTTCAAAGTCGTCCACAGCAGATCGGACGCCTTCATGATCGGTCGCATCGAACGCAAGTTCCCGTACCGAGGCGCCTGTTTCACTTAGTTCGGAGGCTGCTGCCGCCAGTTTTGTGGTGTTGCGCCCGTTCAAAACGACCTGCGCACCGGCAGCAGCCAAGCCACGAGCCAACGCAAATCCAATGCCTTGGCTAGAGCCTGTTATCATCGCCCGAGTTCCATTTAGGCTGAACATTTCAAGCGTCATGCAAAAATCCCTTGGTTGTCGGCACCGACTATCCGTATCTTTTGGCGATGTGTATAGGGAGTCTGCGCAATGTCGTCGGCCAGTGTTGCTGTTGTTATCCATGCTGCGAAAGATCTGAGGTTGGAAAACCGGGATGTGCGCGACCTGGGACAAGACGAAGTTTTAATTGCATTGCGTGTGGGTGGGATTTGCGGCTCTGACCTGCATTATTACAACCACGGTGGCTTCGGCGCCATCAAGTTGCTTCAACCGATGGTGCTTGGACACGAAGTGTCCGGGGAAATCGTAGAATTCGGGTCAAGTGTGCAGGGGCTTAACCTAGGTCAATTGGTTGCAGTTTCCCCATCCCGCCCCTGCCAAGCCTGCTACTATTGTCTGAACGGGCAGCAAAACCATTGTCTTGATATGAAATTCTATGGCAGCGCAATGCCGTTCCCGCATATCCAAGGCGCTTTTCGGAGCAAACTCGTGGCGAAAGCCAGTCAATGTGTTCCGGCAGACGGGTTGAGCCCTGCACAGGCCGCTATGGCAGAACCGCTGGCGGTTTGTTTGCACGCGGTTAAACAAGCTGGAAGCCTGGTAGGTAAAACGGTGCTTATCACCGGATGCGGCCCGATCGGCTGCCTTACGACCTTGGTGGCACGTCGTTCTGGGGCGGCCAGAATAGTCGCGACAGATATCTCGGACCAGACCCTAGCCATAGCGCGTGAATGCGGGGCAGACGATGTCATCAACACCTACACTGATCCGCAAATGTTGGAACGGTTTGAAAAGGACAAGGGCCAGATTGACGTCCAACTGGAATGTTCCGGGGCTCAATCGGCCCTGGCTTCTGGCGTCGCATGCTTGCGCCCGCGTGGAACTTTGGTTCAGCTTGGCCTGGGCGGAGACATGACAGTGCCGATGCAGGCGTTGACTGCAAAAGAGATTGCACTTCGCGGATCTTTCCGTTTCCATTCCGAGTTCGCGGTCGCTGTCGAAATGATGCGAAACGGACTACTAAACGTCGACCATCTGGTGACGCATTCCTTCGAAGTTGGGGAGGCTGTCACTGCTTTCGAGGTTGCGTCTGATCGAAGCCGATCAATGAAGGTGCAGTTAACATTTCCGGATAATAACAATGGTTAAACGAATGCCTGATATAGCGAAGACTTATGAAAGAGATGGTTTCGTGGCTCCGCTGGATATTCTGACAGTTTCCGAGGTTCAAACGCTGCGCGATGATTTTGAGAAAGCAGAGCGCACCCTCAGAGATGACCCAGAGAAACTCAAGCTTCTATACTCGTATCCGGACAGGCTGATACCATCATTCGATGCACTTCTCCGCCATTCGAAGCTGATTGAGGCTGCTTCAACGGTGTTGGGGCCGGACCTCATGGTTTGGAGCGGTGCACTTTTCGTAAAAGAGGCGCGATCATCGAAAATCGTCTCGTGGCACCAGGACTTGACCTATTGGGGATTGGACGATGCAGAAGAGGTTACTTGTTGGGTTGCGATTTCAGAAGCGTCTGAGCAAAGCGGGTGTATGAAGTTTGTTCCCGGCAGCCATAAAAACCGTATCGTGCCTCACGTAGACACCTTCAGCAAAAACAATCTGTTATCACGCGGGCAGGAAATCGCAGTCGATGTGAACGAACAAGATGCAGTGGCTGCGGAATTGCGTGCAGGGCAGGCATCCATGCATCACGGGCATCTCTTTCACGCATCGGGACCCAATAACACAGACGACAGACGCATTGGCGCGGCGTTGCGTTTCATAAAGCCCTCAATGAAACAGAAAAACGGCGTGAAAACTTTGGTTGCGCTAGTCGCAGGGCGAGATTATTTTGGACATTTCTTAGTTGCGCCTTCCCCTCGGGGCTTTTTACATGAGAACGATTTCGATTTGTGTCAAAGGGATGCAGACCGCAAGAAACAAGTACTTTTCGCCGGAGTGCAATGATTTCCTTCGCAAGCTCTGAACCATTATTGCACCAACCCCAAAGCAGACCTGAATTGCGAAAACAGGTGGATATCTAAAAGGGTCTTGTCAGAAGAACTCGGGTTGAAACGGGCAGGGGCTTTCGAAGCCTCCACCTATGACCAACTCAAGCCCATTCAAGGAATTCAAGACCAATCCCAGGATCATTCGTCGGGCCGTGATACTGTACCTTCTGTTTCCTGTGCCTTTTACAATGTCGAAGACCTGATGAATGAGCGTAGGATAAACGAACACGCACCTTCGCTCTTGCCGGGCCGCGCGAACTTGGTGTGACAAAAAGGGCAGCTATACTGGCTTAGCAGAGACTGGTTCCAATTTGTCTTACAGCACCGCCATTTGTATCCGTTTCGCATCATTTCCATTCGACGATCTGGATTCATGCTGCAATTTTCGCGCGTTGCATAGCGTGATTCCGAGCACAGGTTGGTCTGATCACGTCCGACGAATGCCAAAAGAACTCCGGCGACGTGTAAGTGTCGGATCAATTGGGCCACTTATTCCTGCGGGCATTTTCCTTTTTGGCCAGCAAAGAGGGTGCCGCCATCCAGCACTTCTACGTAAACCCCCATATCCATATGGCCCAGATGGGTTCGAAGTAAGAACGGAATGTTCAAGTCTCGTAGGGCCGTCTCAGGATTCACCTCGGTAGCGGCGCATCTTTTCGTCCGCGAGAGTATCCGCAGCCTGACATCGCCAAACACAAAGGTGGAACCGACAGAGTTCAGCTCGGAAAACGGTGGCAATCCGTCAATTTCGATATTCGCCCGAAATCTGTCCGGGTGAATGTCTGTGCGCAACTTTCTGCTTAACGCATCAACAGAGCTTAAGTTGAGAACTGATATCGCATTCATCATCTTCGGTGAAACGACTGAAACATCCGTGAAACGATGCGGGTGCGAAGACACGAATCTAGGCGGTTCAGGATCCTGTAGTTCCAGCGTATCGTAGAGGAGTCTGGCGGCATCCGTTTTTCCTTGGGGCTCGCTCATGCGGAAGCAGTGGGTGCGGCCGTCCACATCAATTTCCAACTGCTGAGTTGTTGCGTCGAAACGTGTCCTGAGACCCGCAAGCCCAGCTTCTTTCAGCAAAACAACAAAGCGGTCTTTAGGAAGTGGCTTTGGGTCAGTCGGGTCAAAGCCGGAATTGTAGCGAGCAAAGCCGAAAAGGCGATCACCAGGTACACCCTCACCCGCGCTCAGGTTGACTGTGTTCAGCGGCTCCGGACTCAGACCCTTGATAGGGTAACGCTTCATTCTGACAATGGTGAGTTCGCTCATGCGTTGGTTTCCGATCCGTCGTGTATAGCCGAATTTGGCTCGTCTTGCGTCTTCTGGGCCATCGATTTCCACGCGTTCGGGCGGGGGGCGGAAAGCCGAAAATCCAGCAATGCAGGGCCTTTGAGAACTGGCTATCCAAAGCTGCCAGCAGGTCAGTTTCAAAGAACTGTTTTGAGACTAGCGGTTTTTCCAGTGGATTGTTGCAAAGTATGCAGAAGGAGATGACGCGCCGTAAATTTCGTAAAAACAAAGGAATAGGGGATTAATTTAAAGTCACATGGGGCATTTTGAGGTACGAACCTCAAAATTTTCTAGACTTGAGGTGCGTACCTCAAATAGCCTTGGAACTATGCCGCGATTCGCACATCCTCGATTGACGGCGTTAAAAAGGGAGGAATGGATGACTTACTCAAAACTGGCGTCTGCCAGCGCAATAGTCCTTGCCGCTACTACTCTTTCTACCAAGGCAAATGCTGAAGACCTGACACTGTGTTGGGCGGCATGGGACCCGGCCAACGCGCTGGTTGAGCTATCCAAAGAATTCGAGGCCGAGTCTGGCCACACAATGAACTTCGAGTTTGTGCCCTGGCCGAACTTTGCGGACCGCATGCTGAACGAGCTGAATTCCGGAGGGAAGCTTTGTGACCTGCTGATCGGGGACAGCCAATGGATTGGCGGCGGAGCTGAGAACGGTCACTATGTAAAGCTGAATGACTTCTTTGATGCTGAAGGCATCAGTATGGATGATTTCGCGCCGGCAACTGTGTACGCTTATTCGACTTGGCCAAAGGGCACGCCAAATTACTATGCGCTGCCTGCAATGGGTGATGCGAACGGTTGGTTCTATCGCAAGGACTGGTTCGAAGATCCCGATATCCAAGCCGCTTATAAAGAAGCAACCGGTCAAGATTTGCGTGAACCGGAATCCCAGAAAGAGCTGTTGCAGATTGCGCAATTTTTCCAAGGTCGCGAGATCGACGGAAAAACCGTGTACGGCGCTGCGATCTTTACCGAGCGCGGTTCGGAAGGGATAACAATGGGTGTGACGAGTGCGCTTTACCCATGGGGGTTCAAGTATGAAAATACGCCGGGCTCGTATGACATGGAAGGCGCCGTGAATTCACCCGAAGCCGTCGAAGCGCTGGAATTCTACAAAGAGTTCTACAAAACAGCGACACCTCCGGGGTACACAAACTCTTACATGGGTGAAAGCCTGGACGCCTTTAAGTCAGGTCAGGTCGCCATGGCCATGAATTGGTTTGCATTCTTCCCGGGCCTCTATGCCGATCCCAATACCGGTGGCGACAAGATCGACTTCTTCGTGAACCCGCCGCAAAATCAGGCAGGTTCAACGTTGGGCGGGCAAGGGATTTCTGTCGTCAGCTATTCTGACAAACAGGATGCCGCGCTTGAGTACATCAAATGGTTCGCGCAACCCGAAGTTCAGGCCAAATGGTGGGAACTGGGCGGTTATTCAGCACATAATTCCGTGCTGGAAGACCCCGGCTTCGTGGACAGCCAACCCTTTGCCGGTGACTTTCTGGAAGCCATGGCAGGTGTGCAGGACTTCTGGCAGGAGCCTGCCTATGCGGAACTGCTGTTGGCCATGCAGAAACGTATCCATGACTACGTTGTCGCTGATCAAGGCACCGCCCAGGAAGCGCTTGATCTTTTGATCGAGGATTGGACCGAAGTCTTCGAAGACGAAGGCAAGCTTTAATCCGGAAGCAGGGCAGGAGCGGGTTCAAGCCCGCTCCACCATGACCCGTGTGTCCCAAACCGACAAGAACTGGCAAAGAAATGTCTGACAGGACCATAGATCGCGTTGCGCAGGCAACGCCCACGCGAGTTGCGCGCAAAATCAGAGGGTTATCCGATCGAGCAATTGCTTGGATATTCATTTCCCCGACGATCTTCCTGCTGCTTGCAATCAACATTTTTCCGTTGATTTGGACAATCCAGCTTAGCTTTACCAACTACAAAGCCAATCGGATAGGGCGCGAGGTCAAGGATGTCGGGTTCAGGAATTACGAGCGTATCCTGACGGATTCCGACACCTGGTTGAATATGCAGGCGACGGCGCATTTTCTGTTCTGGACGATCTTTTTTCAGGTTCTGATCGGGTTCACCTTGGCGTGGCTAATCAACAAGAAGTTTAAGGGAAACGACCTTTGGACCACGATTATTGTCTTGCCAATGATGCTGTCCCCTGCTGTCGTCGGGAACTTTTGGAAGTTTCTCTATCAGCCTCAGATCGGCCTGTTCAACTATATCGTTTCGTGGTTCACCGGCAAAGACCCGTCAAGTTTTGAGATGCTGGGTTCTGTGACGTTGGCGCCCTGGGCCATCGTCATCGTCGACACTTGGATGTGGACGCCGTTTGTGATGCTGATCTGCCTGGCCGGGCTGCGCAGTATTCCCGATTACATCTACGAGGCGGCCGAGATCGACAGGGCCAGCAAGCTGCGGCAGTTCTTTACGATTACGATCCCGATGGTGCTGCCATTCCTGATGCTGGCGGTGCTGTTTCGAGGGATCGAGAACTTCAAAATGTTTGATCTGGTGGTGCAGTTGACCGGCGGTGGGCCGGGGTCCGTTACGGAACTCACTTCGATCAATCTCAAGCGGGAGGCTTTTGAAAAGTGGCGTACGGGCTACGCGTCAGCCTATGCGATCATCCTTTTCGTCACCGTGTTCGGCCTTGCGTCGATCTACGTCAAAGCCCTGAACAAGGTGAAACAGAGATGAGTAGCTTTTCCGTCACTGAACCTTCGAACCGGTCCAAGTGGATCGCAGGAATCCTGGTCATCACTTATGCGCTGATCACAATGATCCCGCTGGTGTGGATTTTGCTGACCGGGTTCAAATCCCCTGCCGACGCGATCAGCTACCCGCCCAAAGTGGTCTTTGACCCAACGCTCGAAGGTTACGTCAATCTTTTCACCACGCGCACCAGGCAGACGCAGGAGTTTCTGGAAGCCAACCCGCCGCAGAACTGGGCCGATGAGATCGTCCGCCAATATGACATGGTGATCGTTGGGCCCTCCAAGTTCGGCGAGCGTTTCATGAATTCGGTCATCATCGGATTTGGCTCCACGTTCTTGAGTATCTTCCTCGGCACGCTGGCCGCCTATGCGTTCAGCAGGTTCAAGGTACCGCTCAAAGACGACCTTCTGTTCTTCATTCTTAGTACAAGGATGATGCCTCCGGTCGCTGTCGCCATCCCGATCTTCCTGATGTTCAGAAACCTTGGGCTGAGCGACACGCATCTGGGAATGATCCTCCTGTATACGGGCGTGAATATCTCTCTGGCGGTCTGGTTGCTGAAAGGGTTCATCGACGAAATTCCAAGAGAGTACGAGGAAGCCGCCCTTATAGATGGCTACACGAGGTTTCAGGCCTTCTACAAAGTGGTGCTGCCGCAAGCCGCCACAGGCATTGCGTCAACTGCGATCTTCTGCCTGATCTTCGCATGGAATGAATATGCTTTCGCCGTGCTGCTGACTTCGGCCAACGCACAGACAGCGCCCCCGTTCATCCCCACCATCATCGGTATTGGCGGTCTGGATTGGCCTGCGGTTGCGGCTGGTGCGACGATCTTCCTGATCCCCGTCATGATTTTCACCATCCTGATGCGCAAACACCTGCTGCGCGGGATCACATTCGGAGCCGTACGCAAATGAGCGAGTTTCTTACCGGATTGATGCGGCTCCGCCGCGGCCCGTGGGAGATGGTCGCCACCATCCTGATCGCACTAGGTGTCTTCATGCTGATGCAGCCCTTTGTCCTTTGGGCGTTCACCTATTCCTTCATCGTCACGCTGATCGGAACCGTCATGTTCATCATCGTCAGCCATTTTCCGGAGTAGAAATGGCCCAAATCATAGTCAAAAACGTAAAGAAGATGTTCGGCGATTTCACTGCTGTGCGCGAAAGCTCTTTTACAATTGAGGACGGTGAGTTTTTCATGCTGCTTGGGC
The DNA here is from genome assembly GCF_056532905.1 of Ruegeria sp. H8. Classification (NCBI taxonomy): domain Bacteria; kingdom Pseudomonadati; phylum Pseudomonadota; class Alphaproteobacteria; order Rhodobacterales; family Roseobacteraceae; genus Ruegeria; species Ruegeria sp. H8. The sequence continues at coordinate 83,981 of NZ_JBQFNY010000001.1, forward strand.
CGTCGGGATGTGGAAAGACGACAACGCTCAGGATGATTGCGGGGCTGGAACTTCCGACTTCCGGCGAAATCTATCTGGATGGTGAGGAAATCAGCCAAAAGCCGCCTTCAGAACGTGACATAGCGTTCGTTTTCCAGATGTTCGCGCTGTATCCGCACATGAATGTTCGCAAGAACATCAGCTATCCACTGATTTCACAAGGCATGTCACGTGCAGCCGTCAAAGCCAAAGTCGAAGAAGTTGCCGGAATTCTGGGGATAACTGACATTCTGGAAAGCCCGGTGGGGGGGCTTTCGGGTGGCGACAGGCAGCGCGTTGCACTTGGGCGGGCGATCGTTCGCGAGCCCAAGGCGTTCATGATGGACGAACCTCTTGGCGCTTTGGACGCCGAATTTCGCGAGCATATGGCCGAAGAGTTGCGCGCGCTTCACGATCGAATGGGAGCGACAACGGTTTACGTCACACACGATCAGCTAGAGGCCATGCAGATGGGCGACAAGATTGTTGTCATGAATAACGCAGTGATCGAACAATTCGGAACGCCGCAAGAAATCTACGACAAACCTGCGACCATGTTTGTGGCGGATTTCATAGGATCTCCGTCAATGAACTTCTTGCCGTTTCAGGGAAAAGTGGCACCCGGCTCTGAAAGGGTCAGGCTGAACGGCCATGACGAAGCGGTCCCGAAGCTGATGGAGGGGGCGGAAGGGGAACTGGTCTTCGGTGTCCGGCCGGAACATGTATTTTTGTCCGACGACAGTGACTATCGGGCCAAAGTTCTGGCAGCTGAATACCTGGGGACAACCCAGATCGTGACATTGCAAAGCCCGAACGGTGAGTTGAAGGCCCGCATCGGCGCAGGTGAAAAGGTTGCGCCGGGTGAAACCGTGGGATTGGATTTCCGTTCGACAACGGTGACTCTTTTTGAGCGCTCCACGGGCCGGGCGCTGAAATCCGCCCTGAACGAAGAGGTGCTGAGCAATGGCTGAAGTCATTTTGCAGAACATCTCGAAGTCATTCGGAACTGTTCAAGCCGTCGACGGTATCTCGATGACAATTCCCGATGGCGCCTTCGTCGTGCTTTTGGGTCCGACAGGTGCGGGAAAAACGACAACGCTTCGATTGATTTCCGGACTCGAGAAGATGGACTCGGGATCGGTACGCATCGCCGGCCGAGATGTTGGCCTGGAAACGCCTGCCCAACGCGATGTGGCGATGGTTTTTCAGCAATATTCGCTGTACCCGCATATGACGGTGCGCGAGAATTTGTCGTTTCCACTGCGTTCGCCGATCCTGAAAACTCCTGAGGATCAGATCACGCAGAAGGTGAACGAAGTCGCGGAAATCCTGCAAATCCCGCACAAGCTGGACAACAAGGCCACGGAATTGTCCGGCGGAGAGATGCAGCGTGTTTCGATTGGCCGCGCATTGGTGCGGGATCCCCAAATTTTCTTGATGGACGAGCCGCTCAGTTCACTGGATGCCAAGCTGAGAGCGGATCTGCGCGTTGAGCTCAAGAGAATTCAGGCCGACCTTGGGTCCACGCTTTTGTATGTGACTCATGATCAGGTTGAGGCCATGACAATGGCAACGCATATCGGAGTTCTGGAAGAGGGCAGGCTGGTTCAGTACGGCACGCCAAGGGACATCTATGAAAACCCGTGCAGTGTTTATGTTGCCAGTCGATTGGGTCTGCCGCGGATAAATATCCTTCCGTCGGAATTGTTCGGAGGAGATCACAAGGGCCCGCAGATTGGTCTTCGCCCGGAAAACATCATTGAAGGCGAAGGCAGTGATGCGCGCGTGATACGTGCCGAACACCTGGGTGACCAAACCCGACTTCATCTGGACTTGAATGGCCATCCGGTCGTGACGCTGATCGATGTCCATCAAGATTACCCCGCAGGTAAGACTATCAAAATTAGCCCACGAAACCCGTTGTATTTTGACGCGTCCGGCGCGCGCGTGAATTAAGGAGCAAAAGCATGGCCCAGTTCCTCAACACAAAAGAAACCCTCGTGACCGAGGCGATAGATGGTCTTCTTGCATCCTCAGGTGGGGCACTGACCAGATTGGATGGGTACCCTCATATCAAGGTTGTCTACAGATCGGATTGGGACAAATCGAAAGTCGCCCTGGTTTCGGGCGGAGGTTCCGGCCACGAACCTGCCCATGCCGGGTTTGTGGGCGCCGGAATGTTAACTGCGGCCGTATGCGGAGAGGTTTTCGCTTCCCCATCGGTAGAAGCTGTCCTGGCGGGCATTCTGGCCGTGACCGGTGAGGCGGGGTGTTTGCTGATCGTCAAGAATTATACTGGCGACCGGCTGAATTTTGGACTGGCGGCCGAGCGCGCCCGCGCATTGGGGCGCAAGGTGGAAATGGTGGTGGTCGATGATGACATCGCCCTTCCTGACCTTCCGCAACCGCGTGGCGTGGCAGGGACCTTGTTCGTGCACAAGATTGCCGGAGCATTGGCAGAACGTGGGGCTGATCTGGAAACTGTAACCAAGGCCGCTAAGAACGTAGTCGAGAAAGTAGTCAGTATCGGGATGAGTTTGGACACCTGCACCGTTCCGGGTTCCCCGAAAGAAGACAGGATTGCCCCCGGCAAAGCAGAGCTCGGGTTGGGTATTCACGGTGAGCCAGGTGTTGAGCAGGTGGAGTTCGCAAATGCCGTGACCGCAATGTCCACCGTCGTGGAAAAGTTGAAGCAGCGAGTGGGGGCGGGTGACTGCGTGGCGCTGTTAAACAACTTGGGGTCTACAACACCGCTTGAGATGTCTGTTTTGACGCACGCCTTGTCCGAAACCGGTATCGCGGGACATATTATCGGTCCGGCACCGATGATGACTTCGCTGGACATGCATGGATTTTCTGTGTCGATTCTGCCGGTTGATCCGAATGACTTGTTGGCGCTGGAAGAACCGGTCGAGTTGGCGGCATGGCCAGGGGTCAAAACGATAAAGTCGGTTCGAATTGCCCCTTTGCCAGATGGTTTGACCCCGATTGACCCCATCCCGTCGAACAATCCGGCGACCAAGGAAACAATAAATCGCTTGGCAGAGCTGCTGATCCAAGCCGAGAAAGACCTGAACGAATTGGACGCGAAATCCGGAGATGGAGATACGGGCAGTACCTTGGCGACAGCGGCCAGATCTTTGCAGGGAAGCCTGGATCGAATGCCTCTTGCGGACCTGACGCAATTGTTTCCCGCGCTGGGCAACGAACTGAGCCAGACCATGGGGGGATCTTCCGGTGTGATCCTGGCGATCTTTTTCAATGCCGCCGGAGATGCCTGTGCCAGTGGCGCTTCTATATCAAAGTCTTTGGTCGAAGGCCTGAACCGGGTCAGCCAGGTAGGTGGGGCCAAAGTTGGCGACAGGACAATGATTGATGCTCTGGCACCTGCGCTTGAGGCGCTGCCTTCAGGGCTGGTGCAAGCCGCGAAAGCCGCGCGCGAAGGTGCTGACAAAACCGCAAATATTCACCGTGCCAAGGCAGGCCGCGCAGCCTATGTTCCCGAAGAAAACCTGATCGGACATAACGACCCGGGTGCAGAAGCTGTTGCATTGTTGTTCGAAGGCTTGGCACGGGAGATTGAGGGCTGAAAGACACGTGGAAGACCAAAAGCAAAAACTAGAATTGGTGAAAAAGCCAACCGTAAACGACATCGCGCGCGTTGCGGGTGTCAGTCTGGCGACTGTTGACCGGGTCTTGAACAGGCGTCCCGGTGTGCGGGCGGTCACCGTGCAGAAAGTGCAAAAGGCGATTGATGAGCTTGGGTATGTGCGCGACACCGCTGCCGCCAACCTCGCGCGGAACCGTGTCTACAATTTCGTCTTTATTCTGCCGGATGCCGGCAATGAATTTGTCGAGGCCATATGCGATCAGATAGCTGAACAATCGCGCGATCAGTTCATAGAAAGAACGCGGGTCACGATAAAAAAGGTCGCTCCGTTCGAGCCTCAGGACATTGTCAACATTCTGGATGGGGTCGACCACCTGAGCGTCGACGGGGTGGCCGTATTCGGGCCGGAAACGCCTTCGGTCCGCGACGCTGTGAAGAGGGTCAGGGATAAAGGCATTCCAGTGGTTGCATTGGTGTCGGACTTGCCAAGCTCGGACAGAGATCATTTTGTCGGGATCGATAACGTTTCGGCCGGGCGAACCGCAGCTCAGTTGATGGGGCGCTTTGTGCATCGTCCGGGTAAGGTTTTGGTTCTGACGGGTTCACGTTTGGCACGTGATCATCTGGAGCGGCGCCAGGGATTTGATCTTGTTGTCGCTGAAGAATTCCCTCATCTCGAAGTCGTGGCGTCTGTCGAGGGCAGGGATGACCCGGATCTGATCTACAAGATGATGCCTGGGATATTTGAGACCTACCCCGACCTGGTCGGAATATACTCTTCCGCCGCGGGCAATGCGGGTTTGGTTCAATTTCTGTCAGAGAGCAGGATCAGCAAGGATCTGGTCATTATCGCGCATGAACTCACGCCGCTTAGTCGTGATGCGCTTCGCCGTGGCACCTTTGACGCGCTGATCTCGCAGGACTCCGGGCATCTGGTGCGGTCCGCCGTGCGTCTGTTGCGTGCAACATCGGACAAAGTCCCGTTCAACAAATCACAGGAACGCATCCGCATCGACATCTATCTGAAGGAAAACTTGCCGCCATAGAGGCATTGGTTTCGGGGAGGAAACTGAATGAAGACGATCAAAGGGCCTGCATTATTTCTTGCACAATTTGCCGGTGACGAAGCGCCGTTCAATTCATGGGACGCCATAACCAAATGGGCGGCGGATTGCGGATACAGGGGCGTTCAAGTGCCCAGTTGGGACGGGCGGTTGTTCGACCTTGAAACGGCCGCGACAAGCAAAGACTATTGCGATGACTTCAAGGGCAAAGCCCAAGAGAACGGCGTTGAAGTCACGGAATTATCGACGCACCTGCAAGGCCAACTTGTCGCTGTTCACCCGGCCTATGATACGGCGTTTGATGGTTTTGCGGCCGAAAGCGTCAGGGGAGATCCCAAAGCCCGGCAGGAATGGGCCGTTGATCAGGTCAAGAAAGCGCTTTCAGCTTCTCGGAATTTGGGAATCTCGGCTCATGCAACATTCTCTGGCGCGCTGGCCTGGCCTTACGTGTATCCTTGGCCCCAACGTCCTGCTGGTCTGATTGAAACCGCATTTGATGAGCTTGCCCGTCGTTGGGTGCCGATTTTGGACCACGCCGAAGACTGTGGCGTTGATGTTTGCTATGAAATCCACCCCGGCGAGGATCTTCATGACGGGGTGACATACGAAATGTTCCTTGAACGAACAGGCAACCATGCGCGGGCGTGCATGCTGTACGACCCGTCGCATTATGTCCTGCAATGCCTCGATTACCTTGACAATATCGACATCTATAAAGACCGCATCCGGATGTTTCACGTAAAGGATGCCGAGTTCAATCCGACCGGAAGGCAAGGTGTCTATTCCGGCTATCAAAGCTGGGTCGATCGGGCAGGGCGGTTTAGGTCACTTGGCGATGGACAGGTGGATTTCGGGGCTGTCTTTTCCAAGATGGCGGCAAACGACTTTGATGGCTGGGCCGTGGTCGAATGGGAATGCTGCCTGAAACATCCCGAGGACGGCGCGCGTGAAGGTGCGCAGTTCGTTTCTGATCATATTATTCGCGTGACCGAGAAGGCCTTTGACGACTTTGCCGACGGCGGCACCGACGAAGCGGCCAATCGGAAAATGCTGGGGATAGGCTGATGGTAACAGGACGCAACGAAGAAAGAGCGGGGCGCATTCGCCTTGGTATGGTCGGCGGCGGAAACGATGCTTTCATCGGCGGTGTCCACCGCATAGCCGCGCGACTGGATGACAAGTTCGAGCTGGTTGCAGGCGCGTTGTCCTCGACGCCCGAAAAATCCCGGGATAGTGGCGAGGCGCTGGGCCTCGAGCGGGTTTACGATGACTTCAAGCAGATGGCGATGCGAGAAGCGCGTTTGAAATCCGGGATCGAAGCGGTTTCGATCGTCACGCCAAATCACGTTCACTATGCTGCCGCGCGTGAGTTTCTGAAACGCGGCATTCACGTGATTTGCGATAAGCCGCTTACGTCGACCCTTGGTGATGCGAAGAAACTGGTCAAAACCGCTGAAAACTCAAACGCGCTGTTCATCCTTACCCACAACTACACGGGCTATCCAATGGTTCGGCAAGCGCGTGAGATGGTTGCCAACGGGGATATCGGCAAAATCCGCGTGGTTCAGGTTGAGTATCCGCAAGACTGGCTGACAGAGCCGCAGGATTTCAAGCAGGCCGAGTGGAGGACTGATCCGGAACGCTCCGGTGCCGGAGGATCAACCGGTGATATCGGAACTCATGCGTATAATATTGCCTGCTTTGTAACCGGATTGAGGGCAGAAAGCCTTGCGGCGGATTTGCAGGCTTTTGTGCCGGGTCGTCAGGTCGACGATAACGCGCATGTGTTGCTGAGGTTCCAAGGCGGAGCCCGTGGCATGCTGTGGTCTTCGCAGGTTGCGCCCGGTAACGAAAACGCTCTGCGATTGCGTGTTTACGGCGAAAAGGGCGGCATCGAGTGGGCTCAGGAAGACCCGAACTATCTTTGGTTTACTCCTTACGGAGAGCCAAAGCGTCTGATCACCCGAAATGGGGCTGCGGCAGGGGATGCGGCCAATCGGCTCAGCAGAGTGCCCCCGGGACACCCCGAAGGTTACCTGGAAGGGTTCGCCAATATCTATGGCGAAGCAGCCGAAGCCATTCTGGCGTTCAGAAACAGAAGTTCACCTGACGCATCCGTTGTCTATCCAACGGTCCAGGATGGGCTTGAAGGCGTCAGGTTTGTGGCCGCATGCGTGCAAAGCTCTGCCAGAAATTCGGCCTGGGTCAAGCTGGAGTGAGGCTTTCTGCTTTGCGGGTTGAATTGTAGGCCTTGAATGAAAAACCGGGTTGAGGCGGGCAGGCGCCTCATCAATCGACGCGGCCATTCTGTATAAGCAAACTTAGGCCGTGTCACAAACAACGTGCTGTTAGCGTTTCCACGGCGTCATCAAAGGTTTGGGCGCTCTTCTCGGCCCGCGCCGTCAGATGAGCGCCTTCCAGCAAGGCCAATGCCGCGCGTGCCTCTGCTTTCGGATCCTCAACGCCCGTGATCGAATGATCGGCTTTGCCAAGCGCAAAGACATTCTCGATCCACCGGGTCATCATGCGCCGGAACTCGCGGATTTTGTCGGTGACCTCATTCGACAAGCTTTCCCGGCTGATGATCAGCGACACACATAAGCACAGGGTTTTCCCGTCGTTCAAAGCCGCGCGATACAGCGCGATCAATGCACGCATGCGCCCGCCCGCCGTGTCACAAGTTTCCTCGATCTCGTCGCAGCGCGCGGTAAATTCGGAATGGTAGCGTGTCATCAAAGCGGCAGAAAGCGCGGCTTTGGTCGGGAAGTGATAGTGGATCGATGCCTTGCGGATGCCCACATCATTGGCAAGGTCAGCATAGCTGAAGCCGTCGAAGCCTTTGCTGCGTACGGCAAATTCGGCAGAATTCAGCAAAGCGGTTTTTGTATCTATTTCCATGCCACGTTCATCTTATTTGCGCTCAACAATGCCGCTGTGTTTTCTGCTGCTTCCAATGCACCTTCCAGATATCCCCCAAATTGCGCGGCTGTTTCGGTGCCACTGAAAATGATCCGGTCTTCCCAGATCCGTGTCATGGCCTTCGGCATGCCGTACTGCGGATGGGCATATACGGGCTGAAGGTCTAGGTCGGTCGCTGTGAAGCGATCAAACGCCCAGTCTTTTAGCAAAAGCGCGCTGGGGCTGGTCGCCTTGCGCCCGAACAAGCGCCCCAGCTGAGCCAGAACCTGCTGCCGCAAATCCCCTTCATCCCGGCGCGCTTGCGCAGGGATGCCGATGAAACCGAACAGCGCGAAGGAACCACCGCTGGCAGGCGACGCGTCGTGGATTTCCACCATGGGACCGCGCCGGCTCATTGCATCCCCTGACAGTCCGTCTTCGCGCCAGAACGGAGTGTCATAGACCGCAACCGCTTTGGCCTGGCCGGCCATCCAGGTCGCGATGTGCCGCATGGCTGACAACGTGCCATCGGGCAGGGCGGGCTCATAGATCAACTCGGCCGCGATGCGTGGGGGCATGGCAAGTACCACACGGTTCGCCAAAATATGCTGCCCAGATTGCGTGGTGACCCGAACCCCGCCTTCGGTGCGGGCCAAGGCGGTGATCTGCGTGGACAGGTGAATTGCCCCATCCGGCAACCGTGCCGACAGCGCATCTGTCAAAGCAGCGAGCCCCCCGACCAGACGATATGACCCTTCCATGGATGAAAACCCGCGGCCCCGCTCAACACGGCCCTGTTCATCTTCGAAACTCAGTGCGCCGGAACTGAATTGGTCAAACCGGTGCAGGCCCAGCCGGTCTGTCAGCGCTGCGATACGTGGCTGGCCGGGCCAGAACCAAGCCGGACCCACGTCCAGGTGAGCGTTCCCCTGAATCTCGGTCAGAATGCGTCCGCCCAGACGGCTGCGCGCCTCAACAACCAGTACTTCCTGACCCTGATCCACAAGCTGTGTCGCCAGGCTGAGCCCTGAAAGCCCGCCGCCGATGATGAGCGTATCGGTGCGCATGGATCAGAACCCCTCAGTTGAAGGACGCAGGTCCAGCTCTTGGGTCCAAGTCGACCGGGGTTGTTGCGCCAGTTGCCAATATACATCGGCAATATCTTCGGGCTTCATCATTTTGGCTGGGTCCAGACTGTGCCGGTCGCGTGACCGGGCCGTGTCGATTATGCCGTCCAGAATGACATGCGTGATATGCACGCCCGCCGGTTGAAACTCTCGTGCAAGCGATTGTGTCAGCCCGCGCAGGGCAAACTTGGCCGAAGCAAATGCTGAAAACTGTGCACCACCGCGCAGAGAGGCGGTTGCACCCGACACGATCAAGGTTCCGCCACCGCCACGGACCATCGGCTGCATCACCGATTGCGCCAGCACGATCAGCGTTTGCACCATCGACGTCCAGCTGCGCTGGTAATCGTTCAGCGTTGTTTTCAAGAAGGGTGAGATCACCAGTTCTGCGGTGTTGTGAACCACGATCTTGGGCGGCCCGTAAGCGGCAATCAAATCGGCTATGACCGGTGCCGTTTCGCCGGGGTCGGACAGATCGACCTGATGAAAGGAACCGATTGGGTTGTCGGGTTGGGTTCGGCCCAGACCCACAGTCACCATGCCTTCGGCCTGGAAACGCGACACCAACTCCTGGCCAAGCCCAGCCCCCGCTCCGGCGACGAGCGCCAAGGGTTTTTGTTCAGACATCGGTCACACCGCCGGCGGTTGGGCGTAAGGCAGGTGGCCTGTTTTCATCCAGATCTTGGCCCCGTTCGCCCCCGCAACGGCCGTCAGGCTGTGGCCTTCAGGCAGGCGCAGCCAATCGTTTTTGACCAGTTCGTCCCCGCCTTCGGTGACCGACCCGTCGATTATCAGAACCTCGATCCCGCCAGGGGCGTCCGAGCGCAGCGTCGCGCCCGCGTCCAGATCGGAGTAGGTCACTATCTCGCGCGCATCCTCATGCAGGACTGCGGTGGCGATGCCGTTCGCGGGCGCGCGCAGCTCATCCACCATGTTTTTGCGAAACTGGGTTCGGTCGTTCATGTCGAACTGCCAGAGCTTGACGAAGATCGTGCATCCCGGTTCCGACCCCGGTGTGTGTTGCGAGGTTGGCGGATTGCGCACATAGGTCCCCGCCGGATAGTCACCGTGTTCATCCTGAAATACACCGTCAAGGACAATGAATTCCTCACCGCCGGTATGGGTGTGGGCAGAGAAATGACTGCCCGGCGCATAACGCACGATAGTGGTGGCCCGTGCGACCTCGCCTCCGATCCTGTCCAGCATCCTGCGATCCACACCCTTCATAGGAGAGGCCTGCCATTCCAGCTGGTCCGAGCGAACGACAACGCGGTCAGAGAAGTCCGAATTGATTTCCATGGGTTCAGTTCTCTTCCTTGGTAACGACAAGAGTGACTATCTACCAGTAGGTAGGCGAATGCCAGCTGAAATGTTGGAATAGGCGACATATTTCACAGAGTGTTGAACGGTTTCTTGTCAGTGGGGCTTGCTCCTACGATTAGGTGGCGGAACCGCCAATGAGAGGTTTCACGCCTCGTTTTGAGGGCGGGGCGTGCGCGACACGCTGTATCAGGGGCAGCAATATCTGCTTGATATCAATTGCTTCGTGCAAAAGGAAAGCTTCAAAAGCCGTTTTGAAACTGGCTGTGGTTTTCGCGCGAGGCAATTCAGTGCTCATGAAAACAGCGGGTATCTTCGGTTTCGGAGGTTTCGGAAGTACCGTATTGAATTGCAAGAAGCCGAAACAAACTTATGATAATATCGCATTCATGAGGTAGAAAGACGTAACCCTTGATGGGCAACGCATCCGCATGCTTCACTTTCGGGGCTATGTCAGCATTTGATTTTGCTGGCCCCAAAAAACCGAAAGGCACTACTTTTCCACACCAAAAACCTGAGCGCACCGCTGCCCGAGAGGGTGAGAAAAACAAGCGCGGAAGCTACCCAACACGGAGATATCAGATGAAAAAAATTGCAACGCTACTTGGAAGCGCATCTTTCGCGATTGCCGGGCCGGCCATGGCCGCGGATATCGTGATCGGTGTGCCCAACTGGGCCTCGGTGAACGCCACGGCACATATTCTTGAGGTCGTGATCGAAGAAAACCTCGGCCTGGACGTGGAATTGCAAAACGGCACCAACCCGATTGTCTTCGAAGCGATGGACAGTGGTTCGATGCACGTCCATCCGGAAGTGTGGATGCCCAATCAGCAGAACCTGCACGATACCTATGTCAAGGAAAACGGCACCGTCGTCATGAACCAAAACCCGGTTCAGGCCGAGCAGGGCATGTGCGTGCCGACCTATGTCGCGGAACAGTATGACATCAAATCGATCGATGACCTGAGCGACCCCGACAAGGTTGCGATCTTTGACACCGATGGCAACGGAACACCTGAGGTATGGATCGGAGCACCGGGTTGGGCGTCGACCGTTGTCGAGAAGATCCGGGCCAAGTCCTATGGCTATGACCAGATCTTCGAGCTTACGGAATACGAAGAAACCATTGCCTATGCCAATCTGGCAAATGCGACCAAAGCGGGCGACCCGTGGATCGGGTTTTGCTACAGCCCCCACTATATCTTCGTGACACAGGATCTGACGGTTCTGGAAGAACCGCCTCATGATCCGGCCACCTGGACAATCGTTCAGCCCACGGATGATCCGGATTGGTTGTCCAAGTCCGAGGCGTCCTCGGCCTGGAACGGAGCAACGCTTCACTTGCACTACGCCAAGGAACTGGAAGAGAGCTATCCCGAAGTGGCCGCCCTGTTCAGCAACTACCAGATGACAGGCGACGATCTGAGCGCGATGGGCAAGGCGCTGGCCGTCGACAACATCGAAGCTGCGGATTTCGCCAAGGAATGGGTGGCTGCGAATGAAGACACCGTCATTGGCTGGCTGACCAACTAAATCACCAATCTTTGGGCCGTCGCGCAAAACCGCGGCGGCCTTTTTCTGTCGGGCAGGGCATCGCCCTGTGGGGGATAAATGGACGAACCTGTCGTAAAATTAGAAAACGTTTGGAAGATATTCGGCTCGCGTGCGGAAGAGGCAATGGAAGCGGTCAGAAACGAAGGCATAGGCAAGCCGGAGGTTCTGGAGCGGTTCAACTGTGTTGTCGGCGTTCAGGGCGCCACGTTCGAAGTGCCGAGGGGTGAGATTTTCTGTATCATGGGGCTGTCCGGCTCGGGCAAGTCCACTTTGGTGCGACATGTGAATCGATTGATCGAACCCACGGCGGGTCGGATCGAGATTCTGGGTCACGATGTTTCGAAACTGTCGGAATCCGAGTTGCGCCGCATTCGCGCCCAGCAAATCGGGATGGTCTTTCAGCACATGGCGCTGATGCCGCATCGTTCCGTACGCGATAATGTGGCCTATCCGTTGGAGATCCGAAAGGTGTCCAAGTCAAAGCGCTGGGCCGTCTCGGATCACGCGCTGAGCCTGGTGAATCTGACAGGTTACGAGGACCGCCTGCCCAAAGAGCTTTCGGGCGGGATGCAGCAACGCGTGGGGATCGCGCGGGCGCTGGCTTCGGACCCGGAAATCCTGTTGATGGATGAACCTTTCTCGGCCCTCGATCCGCTGATCCGCCTGCAATTGCAGGACCAGTTCAAAGCGCTTGTGGCACAGCTGAAGAAGACCACGCTGTTCATCACCCACGATCTGGACGAAGCCATTCGGATCGGCCACCGGATTGCGATCATGAAGGACGGCGTCATCGTGCAGATCGGAACACCCGAAGACATCGTCATGAACCCGTCCGACGATTACGTACGCGAATTCGTTCAGGGCATCTCAAAACTCAAACTGGTCAAAGCGCATTCCATTATGGAGCCGGTGGACAGTTATTCAGGGCCGCTCGACGGTGCGCCCCGAGCGGACGAGGGCGCGGATCTGGATCAACTGATCGACCTGGCCGTGAATTCTGATCTGCCGGTCGTCATCACGGATGCGGGCGTTGATGTGGGCGTCGTGACCAAGCCGCGCCTGTTGCGCGGTATCCAGGGGGGCAAAAATGACTGATGCTGCAACAGAGATGAAAGTAACCGCCGCCTCTGATATCGAGGTCGATCGCGAGGCCCTGGACCTTTCCATCAAAGAGTTCGCGGGTCCGAACGGTGACTACTATGTCAACGCCTTCCACAAGATTCATGATGCGACCAGCGCGATTCCCAACACATTCAACAAGTGGGCCGCGTTGCTGGGGCCGTTCTGGTCTGCGTCACGCGCCATTTGGGGCATGTTCTGGACCTTTCTGATCCTTGAGATCATCGCGTGGGTTCAGATCGGCAGGGGCGCGTGGGGCAATCCCGGCGCCGATTTCGCGGACCGCGCCGCCCGTCAGCAGGAACGCGCGGCCGAACTGTTGGCGCGCGCAGCGGATGCCACGGAACAGGCCGATATCGACCGTTTCACCAAACTGGCCGAGAACATACAGAAAGCAGCGGCCACAAGTCTGGAAAGGGCTGCCGCCGCGCAGTCCGAGGCGGCAGGAATCCTGATTACCGGGTTGTTGATGTTGCTGGTGTTCAAATTGGTTCAAGGGTTCTATGCCGACCGCGTCTACGAGAAACAGTATTCGAACTGGCGTATCGATCCGGACAGCACGGAAAGTGGGCGTTCGACCCGTAACATCGTCATGGGCGCGATCCTTGTTGCAGCAATTGGACCATTGATTGTGTACAAGTTCACCGTGAACGCATCCCTTCCATTGTTGGACGCGTTCCCGGAACAGCAAGTGTCTGCGATGTTTCTTGGGGAAGGCAACGGCACGCTGTTCTCGAGCCTGGCAAACTGGATGGAGGCCAGGATTGATGCGGCCGCTGCGGCGGGCGGCGACATCTTTGACGGGATCGTGGCGGGCGTGCGATCGGTGCTTGATGCGCTGACGATTGCACTGATCGGGTCGCCCTGGCCGGTGGTCATGCTGGTCATCTGTGTGACGGCCTGGCGTGCGGCGGGACCAAGGGTTGCCATCTTCACCGCGTCTTCCCTGGCCTATATCGCGTTGCTGGGGTATTGGGACGTGGCGATGGAAACGGTTGCTCTGGTCGGTGCGGCGGTGTTGCTGTGCGTCGTCTTCGGCATTCCGCTGGGTATCTGGTTCGGAAAGTCGCAGCGCGCTTATCGCGCGGCGGAACCGGTTCTGGACCTGATGCAGACGCTGCCCGCCTTCGTCTACCTGATCCCGATCATCGCCTTCTTCGGCACCGGCAACCCGCCGGGGATTCTGGCCACCATCATCTTTGGCATGCCGCCGGTGATCCGCCTGACGGCACTGGGAATGCGGGGGGTGCCTGAAAGCATCAAGGAAGCTGCCGTCGCCTTTGGCGCGTCGAAATGGCAACTGTTGAAGGATGTTGAAATCCCGCTGGCGCTGCCATCGATCATGACCGGTGTGAACCAGACGATCCTGATGTGCCTGTCCATGGTCGTGATCATCTCGCTGATCGGCGGGGGCGGTTTGGGCAAGGAAATCCTCGAGGCGCTGCAATATGCTGCCAAGGGGCCGGGCCTGCTGGGGGGCTTTGCGATCCTGTTCCTTGCCATGGTAATGGACCGGATCGTGCAGGGCGCGTTCCGACGAGAAGACGAAAAACTCTGAACGCAAGCGCCCCCGGTTCTGATCGGGGGCGCTTTTCTTTGATCCGAGGAAATCATGACCGACCCGTATGAACAATCGATGATGGACAACCTGTATTGGTGGGGCGTGCCCACACTGTTCCGGTGTCCCAATGTCGGGCCCGAAGGGCAGGATATCGCACTGGCGGGCGTGCCGCATTCGACGGGCAACGGCACGACCGAAAGGGACCAGCACCTGGGACCACGCGCGTTGCGGCATGTCTCGGCCGTACAACGCAGGGTGCATTCGGTCTTTGAAATTGATCCTTGGCAGAGTGCGCGGATCGCCGATGTTGGTGATGTGCCTTTTCCAAAGGCCAACGACAACGAAGACTGCATCGAACGCATCACTGAATTCTACAAGACCATAGACGCGGCCGGAGCGCGCCCCGTTTCCGTCGGAGGCGACCATTCCATCACCGGTGGCATTGTTCAGGCCCTGGGTGGCGGCAAGCTTGCAGGCGGGCAGCCGGTCAGCTTTCTGCATCTGGACGCGCATACGGATGTCTTCACCAAGGTTGATCACTTTCTTGGTGCCAAGAAATCAGCGGCTCACTGGGGGGCCTATCTGGCCGATCAGGGGCAGGTGGATCCAACCCGGTCGATGCAGATCGGTCTGCGGGGCCATCCACGCAGCCTGGACTGGCTGCAACCGTCTTATGACTACGGGTACAATATCGTCACAATGCGAGAGTTCCGACAGCGCGGGTTGGCCGATGTGGTCGCGCAGACCAAAGAGGTTTTGGGTGACCGCCCGGTTTACATCACTTTCGATCTGGACTGTCTTGACCCAACCGTCGCGCCGGCCGTGTCCAATCTGGAACCGGGTGAGAAGGGGTTTGACATCGATGAGGCGGTCGGCATCCTGCGCGCGGCGCGCGGATTGAACATCGTCGGCGGCGATGTGGTCTGCATGATGCCCACCAAGGACAGCCCCAACAACATCACCGCGCTGACGGCGGCGGCCGTGATGTTCGAGATGATTTCGATGATCGCCGAGAACGTCGCGCGGGCCTAGCGCCGCGCGTCGATCGCCTGTGCCAGAACACACAGCAACTCGAACATCAGCGAGATGCCAAGCCACGCCGTCCCGCCTTGGGGGTCGAATGGCGGTGACACTTCGACAAGATCGGCGCCAACAAGGTTCAGACCGGACATCCTGCGAATGACCTGCTGGGCCTGAAAGCTGTTGGGCCCGCCGATTTCAGGTGTTCCTGTGCCGGGGGCGTAAGTTGGATCGACAAAATCGATGTCATAGGTGCAATAGGTCGGCTGCATGCCAACGATATCGCGTACCTCGTTAATGACGTCGTCCATGCCCCTGTCGAACAGTTCTTCGATACGGATGATGCGGATGCCCTGCGCCTCGCCCCATTCGATATCTTCAGTGTTGTAGGCCGTGCCGCGAATCCCGACTTGTACAAAACGCTTCGGGTCCACCAACCCTTCCTCGACCGCTCGGCGGAACGGGGTGCCGTGGGTGAATTTGTGACCTCCGAAATAAGTGTCGAACAAGTCCGTGTGACTGTCGAACTGGATCAGACCAACCGGACCCGAAGCGGCCAGGGCTCGCAGGACGGGCAGGGTGGTCAGGTGATCCCCTCCGGCGGTCAATGGTGTGATGTTGCGGGCTTGAAGATCCGTGTAGAAACGCGTGACCCGATCCAGCGTGTCTTCTATGTCGACGGGATTGGGGGCGACGTCTCCTAGATCTGCGCAGTTCACCATTGAAAACGGTGCCACACCCGTAACCGGGTTCATCGCCCTGATCATGGTGGAATAATCTCTTAATTGCCGCGGACCATGCCGGGCGCCGGGGCGATTTGTAGTTCCGCCGTCCCAAGGGATACCGACGATGCCCAGTTCGACCTCCGAGATTCGTTCGTGCGCCAGATCCAGCATGGGCAGGCGCATGAATGCGGGAATGCCGGCAAATCGGGCCAGTTCCATGGCGGACACCGGTTGAAAAAATGAATCGGCCATGATGCCCCATCCTCTGCAAGTTTCCTCAGTGACCCTAACGGTTCAGGACCGGGCTGGAAATGCCCGCCGCTCTTCAAGACAGGATATGAAAACGCCGGCGGATTTCGGCGTCTTGTTCAGGGGTGAGATATTCGGGGTAATGCGTGCTCAACACCTCTTGAGCGAAGCGCCGTGCGGATGACCACGCATCCATCGCGCCATCGGTTTGCCAGGTGCGGGGCTCCTGGCGATCGGCGAGTTTCGGATAGAAATAGTCTCGTTCCATGGCTTCATAGGTTTGCTCGCTGCCCAGAAAATGCCCATCGCCCAGAACCGAATGGCATATGGCGTCAAAGCCAAGATTCGCTTCGGTGACCTCGATCCCGCGCAAGACACGATAGGTGTGCGAGTGCATTTCGTTGTCCAGAACGAAGGCCTCGAAGCTGACCCCAAGCAGAGATGCCGTCATCCCCGAGCTTTCATAGATCAGATTGCCTCCTGCCAGCGCTGCCGCCAGCGACGTGATGCCTTTTTCTGCCCCATGCTGGGCGTCGATGGCCTTGGCATCGGCCATCGAAGCGGCCACGCCCGACGGCAAACCCAGCCAGTTCGTGATTTGCGCCGACGCCGCATTCAGGATTGCGGTCTCGCCGCTGCCCCCTGCGAATGAGCCGGTCCTGAGATCCACGATGAAGGGCCAGTTGGAAAAGACCATCGGAAAGCCAGGTTTGATCGCATTGACCATCACGAGACTGGCCAGTGTTTCGGCCAGTGATTGCGCCAGAAATCCGGCCAGAGTTGCCGGGGCGGTTGCGCCCGCCTGCGCGGCCGTGATGCAGGACATCGGAATGTTATGGGCGATGCATTCATAAACTACGTCCACGGCATCCTCGCCGTATCGCATTGGCGAAATGATCGGACTTATATGCGCTTTCAGGAAGGGGCGTTTGGCGAATTCCTCGACCCCTCCGGCGACGATGTCCAGCATCTCGACGATCGGGCCGACATGTTCCGCCAACGTGAAAGACGTTGCCATTGGCTTGGTTGTGTTGCGTACCAAAGCGTAAACGGTGTTGACGTCCAGATCGAACACATCCGGGACATCGGTTGCCACGCAGCATCGGGTGAACCAACTGACATTGGCCAGCGTGTCCTGTAGCCGGGTGAAATCATGCAGATCGGCCAGGGTGGAGGGGCGATAAAGCCCACTGTTGATATCAAGGGTCTGAACCGCAGCACCGCCGGTGCCAAAATACACGCGGTCGCCACCCACCTCGATGGATCGTTTTTCATCCCGGCCATGAAAGGTAAAGCTCTTCGCGGCCGAGGCGATGGCCTGTTTAACCATTGAACGGGGAAAAACCAGGCGGTTCTGTGCCCGATCCTGGGCACCCGCCGCCCTGAGGTCGATCGCCAGCCTGTCCGGCACGTCTCCCATCCCCAGCTCTTCCAGCAAACGCAGCGCCGTGTCATAGATTTTCTCGATTTCCGATAGGCTCAAGGGCTTGAATGCCCCGCCTTTCTGACCGGGGGGGCAAGGATCAATGACGGGTTTGGCCGCACGCTGCGCATGCCGTGCTTTGCGTCCGCTTCGTTTGATGCTGTCGGATGGCATGTGTTTTCGTCACCTTGCGTTTTCCTGCACCGTAGGACCCAAGTTGTCCCGGTATCAAAGAAGAAGTGCCGTTTTCAGAATCCGAAATCGCGGTTTCGATTTTCCGGCACCCGCATCTGCCCTGTTGTCTGCCCATCCCGTTATTCAGCAAGACTGGTGCCGAAGTTGAAGGAGCAATGCCATGAAGTCGCGTACCAGAGCCGTTGTGATAGGGGGCGGGATCGCCGGATGTTCGACGCTCTACCACCTGACCCGGCAAGGGTGGACCGATGTGGTTTTGGTCGAACGGAATGAGCTGACCTCGGGCACGACATGGCATTCGGCGGCGCAGGTCACCAATTTCGGCATGAACCAGACGATGGTCGGCCTGAAATCTCATTCGATCCGTCTGTACAAGGAACTGGCCGACGATCCGGATTACCCGATCAACTATCACCACGCAGACGGTGGGATCCGTCTGGCCAACACCGAAGGGCAGATGCAGGGCTATCGTCACTTTGCGTCCATGGCGCGGGGAATGGACGTGCATTTCGAGGTGATAGACGCGGATGAATGTGCCCGGAGACACCCGTTGATTTCGACCGACAATCTCATCGGTGGGCTTTGGGATCCGCTGGACGGCGACATCGATCCGGCGCAATTGTGCCAGGCCCTTGCGCGCCGGGCACGCAAGGCGGGTGCCGAGGTGTATCGAAATACGCCGGTGACCGCGCTGACACAGCACAGCGATGACACCTGGACCGTGCATACCGAGCACGGGGATATCGACTGTGATGTCGTCGTCAACGCCTGCGGCTACAGGGTCAACGAAGTCGGCGCGATGATGGGTGTTCATCATCCCGTGTCGTCCATGGAACATCAGTATTTCCTGACCGAAGAAATCGAGGCCATCCGGGATGCCGGACACCGGATGCCGCTGCTGCGCTGTCCGATCAGCGATTACTATTGCCGGCAGGAAAAGAACGGCCTGTTGCTTGGGTTCTACGAGCAGGGATGCAAAACCTGGGGTATGGACGGGATCGATCCGAACTTCGTGAACGCATTGTGCCCGGATGATCTGGACCGCGTGACCGATGTGCTGGAAGGGGCCTTTGCGCGCATGCCCGCCTTGATGGAGGTTGGTATCCACACCGTGGTCAACGGACCGATCACCTATACCATTGATGGCGCCCCATTGGTCGGTCCGATCCCGGGCAAGCGCAACGCGTACTGCATCATTGGGCTGCGGGCCGGGCTGGGTGAAGGGGGCGGTCACGGATGGTTGCTGGCACAGCAGATCGTTCATGGTGAGGCATGTTATGACACGTGGTGCCTCGACCCGCGGAGGTTTTCGGGTCATGCCAATGTGGAACTCACCGCGCTCAAGGCGATTGAAGATTATCGGAACGAATTCAGGTTCCACTTTCCGCATGAACATCGCCCCGCGGGCCGACCCGCCAAAACGACACCTCTGACGCCTGTTCTGGCATCCGAAGGGGCCGAGTTCACTGTGGTCAACGGATGGGAAAGGGTGGACTATTTCAAACCCGATCCCGATTTCTCGCCGACGCTCAGTTTCGATTTTGACGAAACCTTCGATTTGGTGGCCGCCGAAGTCGAAAGCATTCGAACCGGCGTCGGGCTTGCAGAGGTAAACGGGTTCAACCGCATCGAGATCACGGGATCGGACAGGCACGCATTCCTGGATCGGTTGTTTTGCGGGCTTGTGCCTCGGCGTGAGGGGCGTGTCGGGTTGGGATACCTGTTGAATCACCAGGGTATGATCAAGGCAGAAGCGACGATTGCCAATCTGCCCGCCTGCGACAGGGGGCCGGCCCGCGTTTGGTATGGTTCCGCCGCGGCGAGCGAGTTTCACGACATGGATTGGTTGCGCTTGCATCTGCGCATCGATGAGGACGTTCAGTTGCGCAGCCTGACAAATGATCAAACCATTCTGGTTCTGGCTGGCCCGAAGTCGCGTTCTGTCTTGTCAGCCTGCGCCAGAGGAGATTGGTCGGCAGATGCATTCCCGTGGCTCAGCGTGCGCGAGTGCTTTGTCGGTATTGCTCCGGCCACGGTCATGAACCTGAGTTACTCGGGCGAGCTGGCCTATGAAATCCATGTTCCAAACGCCTCGCTTTATGCGGCCTATCTTGCCTTGCGCGAGGCCGGCGAAACGCATGGGCTGAAACTGTTCGGTGCCAGGGCCGTTGAATCCATGCGCATGGAGAAGAGCTTTTTGCACTGGAAAGCTGATCTGATCACCGAATTTGATCCTTTTGAAACCGGGCTGGATCGGTTCGTCCGACTGGACAAGGGCGCCTTCGTGGGGCGTGATGCCCTGTTGAGACGGAAGTCGGAAGGACCGCGACGCATGCTGGTCCCCTTGCGCATCGATTCAACCCTTGGCCCGGCGCATCCCGGCGCATCACTGATGCAGGATGATACTGTCGTTGGCACCATCACGTCGGGCGAATGGGGGTATCGCACGGAGCTGAATCTGGCGCACGCTTTCATTCATCCGTCACTGGCGCAGCTTGGCCGCGAAATGGAGCTGGACAGCTGCGGGAAACGGATTGGTGCGACGGTTATCAGCCCAAGCCCGTACGACCCTGATTTTGTGCGAATGAAAGCCTAGAATCGACCCTTTCGATCAACTTCTTCATTGCCGCATGGGCAAAACTTTGCTTCGCTAGTTTCGAACAAATCGAAACAATGGTCGGTTACCGTGTCCAAATCTCTGAGTCTTCGATGGCTGGAAGTGTTTCAGCTGATCGCCAAATCCGGATCGATTCAGCAAGTCGCATCAGAAACAGACTTGTCGATCAGCACGGTTTCGAACCACCTGCGCAGCCTTGAACGCGCGTTGGGGATTGAATTGGTCGACCATGGGCGTCGCCCGATGGGCCTGACGCCGGCGGGCGAGGTGTTTGCCCGCTATGTGCGTGAGGGTCTGACTGTGTTGAAACGCGGTGAGGCCGAGATACGAACGGGAAACTGGCAGCATGCGACGGATCTGCGGCTGGCTTTGATCGATGATTTCGACAACCAGATCGCGCCCGATCTTGTTCGTTTTCTGGCGCAGGCTCTGCCGCGGTGCAATTTCCGGCATTTCACGCGCCCAAGCCACGAAATTCTTGCCAAACTTCAGGAACACAAGCTTGATGTGGGCGTCGCCACACGACCGCTGGGCCGTACCGAGGGGCTGATCGAATATCCGTTGATGAGAGACCCCTTCATCGTCGTGGTTCCCAATAAGTTCGAAGGGTCCCCGGACGAGCTGTTCAACCCGGATGCCGACCTGCCATTGTTGAGGTATTCGCGTGACTATGTGATCGGCAAGCAGATTGAAACTCAACTGTCCCGAAGCAAGTTCAGCCTGCCCAACCGGTTTGAACTGGAGTGCAACCAATCCATCATCGGCCTGGTCGCGCAGGGCAGTGGCTGGGCAATCACGACAGCGGCGTGCTTTCACCGAACGCAGAGGTTTCACAACAGCGTAAAGGCCATGCCCTTTCCCGGCAGCAACTTCGTTCGCACGGTGTCGCTGTTTACAACCGAAGTATACCCGGCAACAACTTCGGTGCTGATCCAGAAGGCCATGAGCAAATTGATACGTCAGCATTTCACAAGACCGATGTGTGCCCGACACAATTGGCTGAAGAATGAGTTCCGCACCATGGAGATAGAGGGCGTCTAGCCCAATCTGACCGGGGTGCCGAACGGCTGATGGTTTAGGGCGGATGCTCGCAGGGCTTAAACTGGACTTGCCGTGTTGGTGTTTCGGGAAACCGAGCCGATGTTCGAATTGCGGTCTGTGCTGGTCCGGGTTCTTTCTGACGGGGTGTCGAATTCGTCTCGCCTCGGGCTCAAAGCGCTTCTAGTCTTTGAAGGACAGGCAATCACGTCAACAGGAAGCCAAATGAGCTGGATCAGAACCATCCCATTCGAGCAGGCCACAGGCAGGCTGAAGAAACTCTATGACCGCGTCACGGGCCCGGGCAACAATGTGGACAATATCATGATGGCGCATTCGTTGCGTCCGCATTCGATGGAAGGGCACATGGCGATCTACAAGGCGGTGCTGCATCACTCGGGCAACAAGATACCGAAATGGTTTCTCGAGGTGCTGGGCGTGTGGGTCAGCTCTCTGAACCGATGCGGATATTGCGTCGAACACCATTTCGCAGGGTTGCAGCGGTTGCTGGGCAACGAAGAACGGGGAAACGCGATCAGGGCGGCGATCGAAGCCCGCGATCCGGCCGCCGCGCCATTGGATGCAGCGCAGGTGGCGGCCATGGCCTATGCGCGCAAGCTGACCGAGGATCCGGGCGATCTGGTCGAAGCGGATGTGACGGCGCTGCGCACGGCAGGGTGGGATGATGGAGAAATCCTCGAGATCAATCAGGTCTGTTCGTACTTCTCTTATGCGAACCGCACGGTTCTGGGGCTGGGATGTTCGACGGAAGGCGACGAATTGGGTCTGTCGCCCAACAACTCTGACAACCCTGACGATTGGGGGCATAGATGAAGCGTGAAACAAGGGGATCAGCGATCCGGTGCGCCAAACGGGCGCCAGCCTTGGCCATGTTGGCCGAGGTCGATTAGACGATCCTATTGAGGATTCAGGCAATGGCCGCTCGGGCACAGCTTGAAAAACGGCGTTTGTATCGGAACCTTGCATCCAGTGCGGAATTCATGGGTTTTTGAGGCATCAATTTGACCCCAATCAAAGCGCATCCTTGGCCTTTCTGCTAGCTCCTTTCCGGGACAACAGAAAAGGAAAGATTTCATGGAAGCCATTGCTCGGGTCGAAACAAATTCAACTCAGGTCAAGACCAGGCCGACGCCGGTTGCAGAGGTCGCAGAGCCCAGCCCTGAAAAGATCCGGCAGGCGTTTGAAAGCGGCAAGTACCCCTATGGCCGCAAGATGGCGCGGTCGGTGTACGAAGAACAGAAGGCCAAGCTTCAGGCAGAGTTGCTGAAGGTTCAGTTGTGGGCGCAGGAAACCGGGCAGCGTTTCGTTCTGCTGTTCGAAGGGCGCGATGCTGCCGGCAAGGGCGGTACGATAAAGCGGTTTATGGAGCACCTCAATCCACGTCAGGCCCGAGTCGTGGCCTTGAATAAACCCACTTGGGAAGAAAAGGGGCAGTGGTATTACCAGCGCTATATTCAGGAACTGCCAACAGTTGGCGAAATGGTGTTCTACGACCGGTCCTGGTACAACCGCGCCGGTGTCGAGCGGGTGATGGGCTTCTGCTCTCCCAATGAATATCTGGAATTCATGCGGCAGACGCCAGAGTTGGAGCGGATGCTGGTACGTTCGGGCATCCAGCTTTACAAATACTGGTTCTCAGTCACGCAGGAAGAACAGCAGCGTCGTTTCAAAAGTCGCGAGACGGATCCTCTGAAACAGTGGAAATTGTCACCGATTGACAAGGCCAGCCTCAGCAAGTGGGACGATTATACCGAAGCAAAAGAGGCCATGTTCTTTTACACCGATACCGCGGACGCGCCGTGGACGATCATCAAGTCGAATGACAAGAAACGCGCGCGGCTGAATTGTATGCGCCATTTCCTGTCGACGCTGGACTACCCGGGCAAGGATCACGACATTGTGGGTGAGCCCGATCCGTTGATCGTGGGGCAGGCGCATCACGTGATTCACCGCTCCGAGCATATTCTGGGTACAGCACTGCATCCGGACGCTCGTTAATCACGCCGGTGCCCGCCTGGACTGCGCAAGCGGGCACCGAAGTATCATGTTGACATTTTAGCGATCGTCTCTTGTCTCGCGCCAAGCCCGCGCATATGGCTGGGGCAATGACAAAAGTGATGACATATCCGGCCCACTTTCGGGCAATTGCCGTGCTTGGCCTGCCGTTGATCGGTGGTCATCTGGCGCAGTTTGCCATCGGCCTGACCGACACGATCATGCTGGGCTGGTACGGGGTCGAGGCGCTGGCGGCGGTTACCCTGGCCAGCAGCTATTATTTCGTTCTGTTTTTGTTTGGTGCCGGGTTTGGCTGGGCCGTCATGCCGATGGTTGCCACCGCAGCGGCAGAAGGGGACGAAACCAGCATTCGCCGCTCGACCCGCATGGGGCTGTGGTTGTCGCTGCTATACGCTGCGGTGGTCATGCCGTTGTTGTGGTGGTCCTATCCGATCCTGATCGCCATGAAACAAGAGCCGCATATCGCTGAAACCGCGTCGGAATATTTGCGCATTGCCGGTTGGGGGTTGTTTCCGGCGCTCATCGTGATGGTGTTGAAATCCTACCTTGCGGCTCTGGAGCGAACTCAGATCGTGCTGTGGATCACGGTTACGGCGGCGGTTGTGAACGGGTTTACCAACTATGCGCTGATCTTTGGCAATTGGGGCGCGCCGGAACTGGGCGTGATGGGCGCTGCGATCGCTTCGATCGCGACGCAGGTCGTTTCTCTGGTCGCGGTTGTCGTCTATGTGGTCCGGACCTTGCCGGAACACAGCCTGTTCCAGCGCTTCTGGCGTCCGGATTGGGAAATGTTCATCAGCGTGTGGAAACTGGGCGTGCCCATTGGCCTGACCACCCTGGCCGAGGTGTCGCTGTTTGCAACATCCGCCGTGATGATGGGCTGGCTGGGTCAGGTCCCGCTGGCCGCGCACGGGATCGCCCTGAATCTGGCTTCGGCCACATTCATGGTACATTTGGGGCTGTCAAATGCGGCCACCATCCGGGCCGGCAACGCGTTGGGCCGCCGGGACAAGGCGCATCTGGAAAAAGGTGCGATTGCCGTGACGGGCATGTCGCTGGTCATGTCCGTCGTGACCGTCATCCTGTTCCTGACATATGCCGAGCCGCTGATTTCCCTGTTCATGGAGGCCGATGATCCGCAGCGCGGACAAATTCTGGCAATCGGGACAGGATTGCTGGCCATGGCTGCCCTGTTCCAACTGGTCGACGGGGCGCAGGTGATTGCGCTGGGACTGCTGCGTGGTTTGCAGGATGCCAAGATACCGATGGTTATGGCGGCGCTCAGCTATTGGGTGGTGGGAATTCCGGCGTCCTACTATTTCGGCTTCGTCCGTCAGATGGACGGCATCGGTGTCTGGCTAGGGCTGGTGCTTGGCCTGGCTTTCGCGGCGGTGCTGCTGATGGCCCGGTTCTGGATGCATTCGGTGCGGCAGATGCAGGCGCCGGCGGAACCTGCCTAGTCTTTGCTCAACCGGTCGGCCTTTTTCCGAACCAGAACCGTGCGCAGATCGTGCATCGCCATCAGCAACCTGTCGGTTACATCCTCAAGCTGTTCGTCGCTTGCCTTGGACTGCGCCCATTGCGTTGTCAGATTCAGATAGTCGACAGCGCGGTGAATGTCGTCGATGTCGCGCTGGGCCAGTACGGCCCGGCGCTCGTCCATCCATTGGGCGATCTCTGCCTGATCCCGTTCGGACAAAACCCGTTGGCCGTGCGGCTTGACCTCACCGTTGCGGATGTTGATGACGGCGATCTGGTCCATCTCGATCCGGCGCTGGCGGTTTTCCGTATCGATCCGAAACACCGCGGCCCCGTTTTCACGGATGCGAAAATAATATTCGGGCAGGTCGGCAGACATGTTTACCTCAGAGATGCACAAAAGCGCTGTATACGAGCGCAAGCTTCGGTCAGGGCTGCATCGGACGTCGCATAGCTGACCCGGAAGTTGGGTGACAGGCCGAAGGCCGCGCCAAACACGACGGCGACATCCGCCTCTTCCAGCAGGGCCGTGGCAAAGGCTTCATCGTTTTCGATGACGGTTCCCGCGGGTGTCGTTTTGCCAATCAGCCCGGCGATCGAGGGGTAGACATAAAACGCGCCCTCGGGTGTCGGGCAGGTTATGCCATCAATCTCGTCCAACATGCGCACCACCAGATCACGGCGGCGTTTGAACGTTTCATTGTTCGGCGCCAGAAAATCCTGTGTTCCGTTCAGCGCTTCCACCGCCGCCCACTGGCTGATCGAGCAGGGGTTCGAGGTGGATTGCGACTGGATCTTGCGCATCGCCGAGATGAGTTCAACCGGACCGGCCGCATAACCGATGCGCCAGCCGGTCATGGCGTAGGCTTTCGAAACACCGTTGCAGGTGAGCGTCCTGTCATACAGGCCGGGCTCCACCTCGGCAGGCGTGCAGAATTCAAACCCGTCATAGGCCAGGTGTTCATACATGTCGTCCGACATGATCCAGACATGCGGATGGCGCATCAGAACATCGGTGAGGGCCTTGAGCTCATCCCGGCTGTACCCTGCGCCTGTCGGGTTCGAGGGCGAGTTGAAGATGAACCACTTTGTCCTTGGGGTGATGGCGGCTTCCAGTTGTTCTGCCGTCAGCTTGAAGCTGTTGGCCAGCGTCGTTTCAACAACAACCGGCGTTCCACCTGCCAGCAAAACCATGTCGGGGTAGCTTACCCAATATGGCGCGGGGATGATCACCTCGTCACCGTCATTCATTGTTGCCATCAAGGCGTTGTACAGCGTCTGCTTGCCGCCCGTTCCAACCGAGATCTGCGCGGGCGTGTACTCAAGCCCGTGATCGCGCTTCATCTTGGCGCAAACCGCCTGCTTCAGTTCCGGAATGCCATCTGGAGCAGTGTATTTTGTTTTACCCGCTGCAATCGCTGCAACAGCAGCGTCTTTGATGTTTTGGGGGGTGTCGAAATCCGGCTCACCCGCGCTCAGGCCGATCACGTCGCGCCCGGCGGCTTTCAACTCGGCGGCCTTGGCTGTCATGGCGATCGTGGGCGATGGTTTGACGCGTGACAGTGTCGCAGACAGGAAACTCATGGATGGCCTCGGTTTGTATGTTCAACCCGACTGTCATAGGGTGCGCCGGAATGACGATCAAGCCGAATGGACAATGTGAATTGGAGACCCCGATGAATGATAAAAAAGACTGGTATGGACCTGAGTCTGCGACATTCGGGGACCGTTTGGCGGGCGCGCGCGAAGCGGCCGGAATGACCCAGGCAGAGCTGGCGCGCCGCCTTGGCGTCAAGAAGACGACGATTGTCGATTGGGAAAACGATCTGTCCGAACCGCGTGCGAACCGGTTGTCGATGATGGCGGGGCTGGTCAATGTCTCGATCATGTGGCTGCTGACCGGTGAGGGCGAAGGCATGGATGCCCCGGTGGAAGAGGGCGAAGGTGGAATGGAACTGTCGACCGCGGTGGCCGAACTGCGCGCCATCCGAGGAGAGATGCGGGTTTGCGCTGAACGTGCGGCGCGACTGGAAAAGAAAATGCGTCTGATGCTGGAGCAGAAGAATTGAGTGAACCCCGGGACGTACGCATCAAGCGAATGAAAATGCGATCCATGCGGCGCGGGATCAAAGAGATGGACATCATCCTGTCCGCTTATGCCGATCGCAACCTGGCCGATATGGATGCCGCCGGGCTGGATGTCTTTGACGCGCTGCTGCACGAAAACGATCAGGACCTTTATCAATGGGTCACAGGTCAGGTGCAGCCGCCGGCGCAGTTTGCCAGTTTGATTTCAAACATCGCGCAGACCTTTCAGAAATAAGAAAAAAACCGGCTTAACCGATTTTTCGGACTTTCAGGTCATCGTGTCTCAAACAGCACGACTGAATCGGAGGGTCGGATGAGTATGGAAATGCAGGTCTCCGGGCTGGAAGCCAAGGGGTTCATGACCAGCTATCTTGAGGCGCTGGCCCTGGTGGAGCGGCTGCACCGGTTGCTGCTGGACGTCATCAAGGATGAATTCGAGCGCGTCGGCGTGCTGGAAATCAACGCGGTTCAGGCGTTGCTGCTGTTCAATATCGGCGATCACGAAGTGACGGCAGGTGAGCTGAAAAGCCGCGGCTACTATCAGGGCAGCAATGTCAGCTACAACCTCAAGAAGCTGGTTGAGATGGGGTATATGCACCACCAGAGATGCGAGATTGACCGCCGCTCTGTCCGTGTGCGTCTGACACCACGAGGCAGGGAAATCCGCAATATCGTGTCCGACCTGTTTGCGCGTCACGCCGAAGGATTGCAAAGCAGGGGCGTGTTGGAGTTGGAAGGTATCGAAGACATCACCACGTCGCTGCGCCGGGTGGAGCGATATTGGACCGACCAGATCCGATACATCTACTGACCGGGGTTGTGCGTCGCGCAGAACCAAACCCGTCCTGCATTGATGTACAGGCCTGGCGGCCTTGTTCAAATGCCGGTCCAGAGAACAGGCCCGCAAAAGCAGCACTCCGGCGCGGATTTATTGCGGGTCTTCATCAAGTGCACCAATCTGCAAACCACTCAATTCCCGTTTCAGCTTTTTCCGCATGGCCCGTTCGAAATCTTCGAACCCCTGAGCGACCTCCAAAAAGGCACCGGGACCATACAGGACGTTGTTTTCAAAAAACGGGATAAGAAAAAGTTCGCCTTCAAAATCAGCCGCGTTGATCACGAGGCCATTGACCACCACATTCTGAAAAGCGAAGTGACGATAGGCTATCTGCGGTCCATAGCCATCGTTGTTTGAACCATCTCCGGACAGGTCAATCGTTTGAAACAAGCAGTCGGGTGCCTGGTTCATCAAGGTTGACCCGTAAGCCAGGGCATAGCCCATGGCTGTCGCTGATCCGGTATCTGATCTCACAGAGGCACTTATCTGACCGGAGGCGAAAAGCAGGTCGGCAACATCTTCTATCAGCAACCAATTCAAAATGACGTGCTGCGTGGAGCGACCGCTCCATTCGTAAACAGCCAAAGCAACCGGCATAGGAGAGGAGAAAAAAGCCTCCTGCACTTCGGGTGCGATCAGCGCAGCCGCCAAACCCTGCCGTTGCAGCAAGTCCTCGGCCTCATCGACCGACACTGAAATGTCCATGGCCAGTGCAAGGGCCAGACGACACGTCTCGGCCTTGATCGGGCTGGCCAGCGCGGCCAACCCAAGCGTTATGACCCACCGGATCACCAGTGGCCAACGCTTTCCATGCTGGCCCAGGGTTCCTTCGGCTCCAACGCATCGCCGTTTTGCAAAAGCTCGATCGAGATATTGTCGGGTGAGCGTACAAAGGCCATGCGACCGTCACGCGGAGGGCGATTGATCGTGACGCCATTGTCCTGAAGGTGCTGGCAAACCTCGTAGATGTTGTCGACGCCGTATGCGAGGTGACCGAAATGGCGGCTGTCGCTGGGAAGGCCGTCATCACCGTCCCAGTTGTAGGTCAGCTCGATCGGCGCATCCTCCTGCTCCGGAGGCGCCATGAATATCAGAGAAAACCGCCCGGCTTCACTGTCATAGCGGCGTGTTTCCTTCAGGCCCAGAAGCTTGTAAAACGCCATGGATTTTTCCAGATCCTTCACGCGGACCATGGTGTGAAGATATGTCAGCGCCATTTTGGCCATCCTTTTCGACTCAGTTTGCAAAGAGCTTAGCGCGCCGACCTGATGTGTCGAGGTCGCCGGGTCTGGCGAAGTGAATTTTGCGTGGGTTGCGGCATATATCGCGGTTTCGATGTTGCGGCTGGCGAGATATAGTAGGGGGCGACTCATTGCCAGAAAGGAAAACTTGATGCCGCTGTCCGCTGACCAACAGGCCGAGATCGAAGCGCAACGTGCGCAATCGCATCCCACTCGTCGCGTCGTTTCAGCGGGAATGGAAGATCACCTGTACACCGCGCATCAGGTTCTGGATCACGGCTTTGTCCGCGTGATTGATTACATGGGCGATGATGCGGCCATCTGTCAGGCCGCGCGGGTGTCTTATGGCAAGGGAACCAAATCGGTTCAGAATGACGAAGGTCTGATCCGGTACCTGATGCGGCACTGGCATTCGACCCCTTTCGAAATGTGCGAGGTCAAACTGCATGTAAAGCTGCCGGTCTTCGTGGCGCGGCAGTGGATTCGGCACCGTACGGCCAATGTAAATGAATACTCGGCGCGGTATTCTATTCTGGATCGTGAGTTCTATATTCCCGCACCCGAACATGTGGCCGCCCAATCAGAGGTGAACAATCAAGGCCGTGGATCCGCTCTGGAAGGTGAAGAGGCCGCGCGTGTTCTGGACATCCTCAAGGCCGACAGCGCCCGGTGCTATGACAATTACGAGGCGATGATCAGCCAGGACGGGCAGCAGGGGCTGGCACGAGAATTGGCGCGGATGAACCTGCCCGCAAACATCTATACGCAGTGGTATTGGAAGGTGGACCTGCACAACCTGTTCCATTTTCTGCGGCTGCGCGCTGACCCTCATGCTCAATATGAGATCCGAGTTTACGCTGATACGATGTGCAAGATCGTCGCCGACTGGGTGCCCTTTGCCTACAAAGCCTTCGAGGATTACCGTCTTGGGGCCGTCAACCTCTCGGCTCAGATGGTTGAAAGCCTGCGCCGCATGCTGGCGGGTGAGGACGTCACGCAGGAAAGCTCGGGCATGACGGCTCGGGAGTGGCGCGAGTTCGAAGAGATCATTCGCAAATAGAATTCTAATTGCCGCGCACCAATTTCTTCGGAGTGTCATGCCAAGCGGCCCATCGCCTGGGCAGTGTGTGGGTTCTTGCGACGCATGCACGATGACCTGAAATCGGAACGATGGGCGTCGCAACGTGCCAGCGCCGCCTCGAGCACACAATGAAAGCCTGGGAAATCCGGTTCGCGGGCGGGGCTGGAGGCTGGTCGCAGGAACCTTGGGTATCCGACACCACCGCGGCGGATATACACCATAGGCGCCGCGCAAATGAACAATCCGCGCGCGGGTAATGGAACAGGCCCGGTAGGGGGTGGTTGACGGCCGGAAATTGGCCGCCAACCTTAATGGATCCATCCCGCGATCAGCGGGGATGTCGTTACAACGGCTTCAATTCCGCAGCCATTTGTCGGCCGTCGCGTCCGTCCTGCAACTCGTACGAGACTTTCTGATTGTCTGCGAGTCCGGTGAGGCCGGACCGTTCTACGGCCGAGATATGTACAAACACATCTTTGCCCCCTTCATCAGGGGCAATAAAACCATAACCTTTAGTGGTATTGAACCATTTCACGGTGCCGGTTGGCATGTCCCGTGTCTCCTTCTACTTGCGCATTGTCCCACAAATTGGTGGGGGCTGTGGTCAGCGTCACCACAAAAACGACTGTTTGGCACTTGCTGAACAGTCCGTTTCGTGTGTTTCGCCTTTTTCAACATTGCACGGTGAAGTAAAAAATCAAGAATAACCGCCTGAAACTGGCAAGTTTGCCTAAAATGCAATCAAATGCAGGAGCAGTAAAAACATGCGCCTTTATGGGTTGAAAACCTGTGACACCTGTCGCAAAGCATTGAAAACATTGCCAGACGCAGAGTTCGTGGATGTCCGCAGCGATGGCGTGCCGGATGCTGTGCTGTCGCAGGCTCTTGCTGACTTCGGCGATGCTTTGCTCAACACCAGGTCAACGACATGGCGCGGATTGGATGACAACCAGCGCGCGAAAGCACCTTTGGAGCTTTTGAAACAACATCCCACCCTGATGAAGCGCCCGTTGATCGAGAAAGGCGGAGAGCTGTTTCTTGGCTGGACCGCGGAAACACGCACGCAGCTTGGCATTTCTTGAGGAATGCTTATGTGCCTGCAAGCAACAGTGAGGACGTTCAATGCGTAATGCCGCCATGATCTTGGGCGTGATTGCCGGGCTGATCGGGATGATCGTCGGGTTTTTCGGCTATGCGAAGGTGGTCGTCATCGATCACGTCGGCGAGATAGACGGCGTTCTGAGGCAGGTGGACAACCCTGACATGATTCAGGCTGTGTCGATCATTGCGCCTTTGTTGGCCATTGCCGGGGGCGCGATGGCGCCCGCGCGCGCCCTTGTTGCCGGGGTCCTGCTGCTGATTTCAGCGGCGGCGATGTATTACGCATTCGGATTTGGTGTGTTCACCATGTTCCCGATCGCGTTTGCCGGGGTTGCCGGGGTGCTTGGGCTGGCGGCAGGCAAGCCGGACCAGCCCAAAGCGCATTTCTAGGTCATTTCAGACGCAGGATCCGATCAAGTGAGATGGGGCCCGCACCGTTGATCACGATCACCAGCATCAGGAATGTCCACATCGTGCGCTGATCCATTATGGATGGCGCCGTGTCGAACAGGCTGCCCAGCTTCACGCCATGGCCGGTGACATCGACCAGGGTCTGCACCCAGATGAAACCGATCATACCCAAGGCCGCCAGGCGGGTGAACAGACCGACCAGCAGCAGCGCGGGAAGGACGAATTCTGCAACCGTGCCAAAGAAAATGACGACCCGTTGAAAGAACGTCATTTGGGATACGTCGTAAAGGACGGCTTCGGCGGCTTTGGGGAAAATCTGACCGAAGGCACCGGCCGAAGGTGAAAAGATCGAGCCGTCGATCTTCAGCATCGCCGAGTTCCAGTAATAGACCAGAAGAACCGCGACAAAGACCAGTCGCGCCAGCGTGGGTGTAAGCCAGTTGGACGCCAGGTCCACTTTTCCCAGAACATTGTTGTGAAGTGAGATCAGGGCAGTCATGTCTCCAGCCTTTCGATAGTCACAGAAGTTATTGTACCGCCCTGCAAAAGCAGTGCCAGAGTGGTTCCAAGGTCAAATTCCGGCTGCGCCGCAGCGGTTTTTTCAAATGCTTCGCCGATCATGTCGCCGCCTTGCATATGGGTGATCCAATCGGCGCCGCCGGCGGGCAGCAACTGGGCAACCGGGTCGAATTCCGGGCGTGTGATCAAAACATCCTCGGCGCGCGCATCGGGTTTCGGCGCGTCGGTTTCGGTGTTGAAACGCCAGATCGCGTGAATGGGCCAGTCCGACCGTACCACCCGCATGGCCGGGGCAAAACGCAGCCGGGCCCGCATGACCTGTTCGGGGTCTACGGCCAGCGCGTCTGCCGGGGCGGGTTGGCTGTCGGCGGCGTGGTACGACTTGCGCAACGCAAGTTCCAGCCGCGCCACATCCGGCAGGTAACCAAGATGGGAAAGCTGCTGCATTCCGGCCAGAAATTCGGGAAAGGCTTCACCGTAGAACATCATCAGCGGTGATGAAGGCGGGTGCTGGCGCAGAAATATTCCGGCCAGCCCGTCCATGTTCTGTGGCCCCAGCAACTTGGTGATGACTGGGAACGCCTGATGCATCGCCTCGGTCAAGGACACGGCGACATTGTTGCGATAGACGCTGAACCGACGACCGGCTGGCTGCGCCTGTGCGTCCAGCAAACCTTCGGGGACAGGGGCTGACGCATCCATTATGGCCGCGCGAAATTCAGATTGCGAAACGCTCATGCCGGGATCCGTTCCAGGGCGGTCTGCGCGCGAACGGCCTCTTCCCGCAAAATGGACCAGTCCGGTACGTCCGTGTCCCACTCGATCAGGACGGGTTTTGGCCCGGTGCGTTCCAGCACGTAGTCCAACAGCGCCCAGACCGGATCGACGACTTCACGCCCGTGGCTGTCGATCAGCAGCGGGTGGCCGTGATCGTCTTCATCCTCGTCATGACCTCCAAGGTGAATTTCCCCCACTTTTTCCAATGGATAGGCATCGATGTAACCCTGAGGAGAGAAATCCAGATTGGTGGCAGAGACAAAGACGTTATTGACATCCAGCAACAAGCCACATCCGGTGCGACGCGCAATTTCGCGCAGAAAGTCCGGCTCGGACCAGGTGCTTTCTTCAAAGGCCAAATAGCTTGAGGGGTTTTCCAACAGCATCTGCCGTCCGACGGTGTCCTGAACCTGATCGATATGATCGCAAACGCGCGCCAGTGTTGCGTCGGTATAGGGCAAGGGCAGCAGGTCGTTGTAGAAATGGGTGTCATGTGTGGACCAGGCCAGGTGTTCGGAAAAGCTGGCGGGATTCAGCCAGCCCACCAGATGTTTCAGCCGGGCCAGGTGATCAGGGTCCAGCGCGCCTTCGCCGCCGATGGACAGGCCGACGCCATGGACCGAGATCGGGAATTGTTCGGAAAGGTGGCGCAGCTGCGCCAGAGGCCGCCCGCCGTCGCCCATGTAGTTCTCGGCATGGATTTCCAACCATGCGACGGGCTGTGCGTGTTCAAGTATCTGAGCGAAGTGTTGCGGCTTGTAACCAACGCCCGGCGCTGCGGGCAGACGGTTCGACCGGTGGGCATTATCCAGCATGGGTCAGTTCCTTGATCACGAAAGGGAAGGGGCGGGCGATGGTGCCCGCCCCTGAATTCGTCAAGCCGTTCTTATGCAGGCAGATCGCGATCCAGGGCTTCCAGCGAGCCTTTGCGCGGGGTGCCGTCTGCCTGTGCGGGCAGTTCGATATCCGCGCAGGTGCCTGCGTCAACCAGGGTCCATGCGTTGCCCTGATAATCAACGGTCGAGGTGCCCGCGCAGGTGGTGCCGGGGCCTGCGGCGCAGTCGTTCTGACCGGCCAGCGATACGCCATAGCATTTTTCCTTCGCCTGAGCGGATGCAGTGGTTGCGGCGCCCGATACGGCGGCTGCGACTGCGGTTGCGATAACCAGGGACTTGGCTGTGTTCGACATCTCGGTAATCCTCTTGATGACTGGGTATGTCTGCTTGTGACAATGACAAAGGTAGTAGCTTGGTAGACAGAGTTGAATTCACGAGCCCGTGTCTCACAAGCACGTCAAAGGGCGGCGTGCCCTCTTGCAGCGTAATGCATTGTTTTTGATGAAGAAAGAGTGAATTGTTTCAATCTGGCCCCAATTCGGGGGCCAGATTCCCAGCAATATGCTGCCGATTGTTACAGCAAATCCGGCGGGGTGGCTGCCTGCGACAGCTCGTTTGTTACAACGTCAAGCGGTTGTACCTGCGTCTGTTTTTCACCCAGACGCCGGACACTGACGGTGCGGTCTTCAACTTCGCGATGGCCGACGGCCAGAATGACCGGAACTTTGCCGACCGAGTGTTCACGAACCTTGTAGTTGATCTTTTCGTTGCGAATGTCGGCTTCGGCCCGCACACCGGCGGCGCGCAGCGTTTCGACCACTTCGGCGACATAGCCATCCGCATCGGAGGTGATGGACGCAACCACGACCTGACGAGGCGCAAGCCAGAAGGGCAGCTTGCCGGCGTGTTCTTCGAGCAGGATACCGATGAAACGCTCGAACGAGCCCAGCGTCGCGCGATGCAGCATGACGGGGCGGTGCTTGCCGCCGTCAGCGCCGATATAGGTGGCTTCAAGGCGTTCGGGCAGCACGAAGTCAACCTGATGCGTGCCGCATTGCCAATCGCGACCGATCGCATCCGTCAGAACAAATTCCAGCTTGGGACCATAAAAGGCGCCTTCACCGGGGTTGAGCTCCGGCTCGATCCCGGCAGCACGTGTCGCGCTGAGCAACGCGGCTTCGGCTTTGTCCCAGACTTCATCCGACCCCGACCGCTTCTCGGGGCGATCCGAGAATTTGACCGAGAAGTTCTCGAATCCCAGATCCTTGTAGATCCGGGACAGGAACCGGATGAACTCTGCGGTTTCTGACTCGATCTGGTCTTCGGTGCAGAAGATGTGCCCATCGTCCTGGGTAAAGCCGCGCACACGCATGATACCGTGCAGCGCACCTGACGGCTCATAGCGGTTGCAAGACCCGAACTCGGCCATGCGCAGCGGCAGGTCACGATAGGATTTCAGGCCCTGATTGAAAATCTGCACATGGCAGGGGCAGTTCATCGGCTTGAGCGCGTTGATCGCCTTTTCGCGGGCATGTTCCTCGTCCACTTCGACGATGAACATGTTTTCCTGATACTTGTCCCAATGGCCCGATGCTTCCCACAGTTTGCGGTCTACAACCTGCGGCGTGTTGACCTCGACATAGCCGCCGTTGCGCTGCTGACGGCGCATGTAGTCCTGCAACTGGGTGTAGATCGTCCAGCCGTTGGGGTGCCAGAAAATCTGGCCGGGGGCCTCTTCCTGCATGTGGAACAGGTCCATTTCGCGGCCCAGCTTGCGGTGGTCGCGCTTGGCGGCCTCTTCCAGCATATGCAGGTGCGCTTTCAGCTTTTCCTTTCCGGTGAAGGCCACGCCATAGATACGCTGCAACATCGCACGGTCGCTGTCGCCTCGCCAATAGGCGCCGGCGATGGACATCAGCTTGAACGCATCCCCCGGAACCTGCCCGGTATGTTGCAGGTGCGGACCTCGGCACAGATCCTGCCAGTGCCCATGCCAGTACATGCGCAGCGGCTCGTCGCCGGGAATGGCCTCGATCAGCTCGACCTTGTAGGGCTCGTTGTTGGCCTTGTAGAACTCGATCGCGCGCTCGCGGTCCCAGACCTCGGTGGTGACGGGATCACGCTTGTTGATGATCTCTTTCATCTTTTTCTCGATGAGGCCGAGATCTTCCGGCGTGAACGGCTCTTCGCGGTCGAAGTCATAATACCAGCCGTTTTCGATGACGGGTCCGATGGTGACCTTGGTGGCGGGCCAGATTTCCTGAACCGCGCGCGCCATGATATGGGCCAGATCGTGGCGGATCAGCTCATTGGCCTGGGCCTCATCCTTCATGGTGTGGATGGCGATCTGCGCGTCGGATTCGATGGGCCATTGCAGGTCCCAGTGCTGGCCGTCAACAGTAGCAGAGATGGCCTTTTTGGCCAGCGAGGTTGAGATGTCGGCTGCCACCTGCGCGGGCGTGACGCCTGCGGCGTAGGTGCGTGCATTGCCATCGGGAAAGGTGAGAGAGACGGATCGAGAATCCAGGGCCATATCGGCTCTCCTCGTCGGTTTGGCGCCCACTGAACGCCCGGTTGCGGGTTATGTGTGTTCGGCCCATGTGGCAGGTGCAACAATTACTGTCAAGTGTCGCAAGGTGCGAAGCTGACGCAACGGGAAATCGAATTCCGGAATTGCGACCATCGTGCTGCCGTGCATGATGTTGCCTAAAGAGAAAGAGGATTTCATGGCAGCGACGGATTTTCTGGAGACGCCGCAGGGGCGGCGACTGGCTTATCACAAGACCGAAGGGGCAGGACCGACCATCGTTTTTCTGGGCGGGCTCAAATCGGACATGGAAGGCACCAAGGCCGTGCATCTGGAAGCCTGGGCACAGGCGCGGGGGCAATCGTTCTTGCGGTTCGATTATTCCGGCCACGGCGAAAGCTCGGGCGCGTTCACCGAGGGCTGTATCGGTGACTGGCATCAGGACACATTGGCTGCGGTAAAGGCATTGACGGTCGGACCTTTGATTGTGGTAGGCTCATCAATGGGGGGATGGCAGGCATTGCTGCTGGCCAAGGTCATGCCCGAGCGAATTGCAGGCATGGTCACAATCGCCGCCGCGCCGGATTTCACCGAGGACGGGTATTGGGCTTCGTTCAGCGACGAACAAAAAGCTGCGCTGGACGCTGTCGGCCATGTCGAGCTGCCGTCCGACTATATGGAACCCTATATCATCACCAAGCGAATGATCGAAGACGGACGCAAGAATTTGGTTCTGCGTGGCGCTCTGGATCTGCCGTTCCCGGTTCGGTTCTTGCAAGGCACCGCAGACACGGCCGTTTCGACCGAAACAGCCGTGCGGCTGCTGGAACATGCTGCGGGTCCTGACATGCGGCTGCTGTTGGTCAAGGGGGCCGATCATCGCTTCTCGGACGAGAAGTGCCTGGGTTTGATCGAGACCGCGGTTCTTGATGTGTTGGGAGAAGCCTGATGCGGCGCTTTGGTTGGTTTCTGGGGCGCGCTCTTCTGGCGCTGGTTGTTCTTGGCGGCCTGGTCTACTGGTTCGGCCCGCGCGAGGAAGTGAACCTGCACCCGACTTTTGATTCTCGGAAATTTGGTGAAGGTGTTCAGGTTTATTTTGAAAGCACCGAGTCCGCCTATGATGACATCGTTCCGGGTGTCGAAAAGCGCGTGATCTGGCAGGACGGATACAAGGAACAGCGCACGCCGTATTCTGTTCTGTACATCCACGGT
Organism: Ruegeria sp. H8; assembly: GCF_056532905.1. Lineage (NCBI taxonomy): Bacteria > Pseudomonadati > Pseudomonadota > Alphaproteobacteria > Rhodobacterales > Roseobacteraceae > Ruegeria > Ruegeria sp. H8. The sequence continues at coordinate 121,666 of NZ_JBQFNY010000001.1, forward strand.
TTTTCAGCAAGTTCCGAGGAAATCCGCCCCGTGCCTGACCTGGTGGCTGACGCTTTGGGCGCCAATCTGGTCTACACGCGGTTGCAAGGTCACGGTCGGGATGGGCCGGCGATGGCCGAGGGTACGGCCTCGGGCTGGATGCAGGACACTGCCGAAGGGCTGGCAGCGGCGCGCGCGGTCGGGGAAAAGGTGATCGTGATTTCCACCTCGACCGGAGGAACGCTGGCGGCGGCCGCTGCGTTGGATGCCGACCTGAGCCAGGACGTTCTTGGCATGGTCTTCGTCTCGCCGAACTTTGGTGTGAATACCGTCGCGGCGTGGGTGCCTTCATTGCCATGGGCAAGAAGTTGGTTGCCCGTTCTCATGGGGCAAGAACGCGATGTGTCAGGTCCGGACCCAGAGAAGAACAGGTACTGGACGTCGGTTTACCCGTGGGAAGCCGTCGTGCCGATGTCCGTGCTTGTGGATACGGTCTATGCGCTGGATTTCTCTGAGGCCCTGATACCCGCCTTGTTCTGGTTTTCGGATGATGATCAGGTTGTGCGGCCGGACCGGACGCACAAGGTTGCCGAGGCCTGGGGCGCTCCGGCAACGGTCAGGCTGGTGACGATGGGGCCGGGTGACGATCCGTCTTCACATGTTATCGCGGGGCGATTGATGTCGCCGGGTCAAACCGATGCCGCCGTTGCTGGTATTCTGGAGTGGCTGAAGGGCTTGGGGGTGGAATAAACCCTGATCGGATAAAAGGATGCAAGATGCGTAAGCCGGGCAGCATGTGGAGCCTTGAGACCCTGGGTCGCGTCCGCCTGTCCCGGCATTTCTTCATGCGCGATTTTCTGTATTCGGAAATCGGGAATTTCCACCAAGTGCAGAATATTCCGGACAACCCGGATCTGGCGATCGAAACAGGCCGCGCGTTCTGCGAAACCCTTCTTGACCCTTTGGAAGAGACATTTGGCCGGGTCGCGGTCAGGTCGGGCTACCGCTCATCGTCCTTGAACCGATTTGGCAATGAAAACAAACTGAACTGTGCCCGAAACGATAATCCGTTGGAATGCCATATCTGGGATCGCGGGGAAGGGGATGCGCGGATCGCCGGGGCATCCATCGTCATCCCGTGGTTCGCGGATCAATATGCGCGGGGCAGGGATTGGCGGGATCTGGCGTGGTGGATGCACGATCATCTGGAGTATTCCGAAATCTGGTTCTTCCCCAAGCTATGCGCGTTCAACCTTGTGTGGCGGCCCAGACCGCATCGTCGGATCGACAGCTATATTGCTCCGCGTGGATGTCTGTTGAAGCCCGGCGCTGAACCCGATGAAGACCTTGCGGCCCGGCAATCCCGTTACGCCGATTTCCCGGCATTTCGAGCAATCGCCTACCCGTGAAGTTTTCCTTGCCCGGTTGCGGCAAAACTTTCATCCTGACAACAACTGGAAGGACTCGGAAAACCGAGCAGATGGAGACCCCCGCGTGATCGAGCCGCTGGTGTTGTTGCCTGGATTGATGTGTGATGCCCGCCTGTTTCGGCCTCAGATCGAGGCGCTGTCACGGGTACGGCCTGTCACTGTTGCACCTGTTTCCGGAGGCGAACGAATTGAAGAGATCGCCTCGGGGCTGTTGGATCAGCTTCCCCATCGGTTTGCCCTGGTCGGCCTGAGCATGGGCGGTGTGGTGGCGTTGGAGTTGATCCGGCGGGCACCGGAACGGGTGTCGCGCCTGTGCCTGATGTCGACGGACGCTCAGGCGGATACACCTCAGATCGCGGCCAGTCGCGAGGACCTGATCATTGGTGCCCTGGGTGGGCGGCTGGAAGAGGTCATGCGCCAACTGGTCGGCACCGATACATTGGCACCGGGGCCCAGGCGAATCCCCATTCTGAATGATCTTTTGACAATGGCGAATGATCTGGGCGCCGAAACTTTTGCGCGCCAAATGCGTGCCTTGCAGCGCCGACCCGACCAACAGGGATCGTTGCGCCGGATCAAAGTCCCCACTTTGATCATGTGCGGTGCCCATGACACGCTTACCCCGGTCAGACGGCATTCTTTCATGTCTGACCTGATACCAGAGGCCGCGTTTGAGATCGTCGAAAATGCCGGGCATCTGCTGCCGCTTGAAGCGCCCGATGCCGTGAACAAAGCCTTGGAAACCTGGCTGAACATCCCGCAAAGGTTTGTCTAGGGGTAAAGCGCCGCCCGTTCGTCTTTCGAAATGACTTTCGGTACGACCGCGGGCTTGCCGGTCTCAGGGTCGAAAAACGGCGTATTCTTCCAGCGTCCTGACAGGCGCGATTGCAAGGTGCGGCGCAAAAGGCCAAACGCCGCAAACCTGACCTTTTCGTGTTTCTGTTTGCCATCGGGCCGAGGGACAAACCCACGGGTCGTGACCGGCCCCAATGCGGAAACATCACCGGCAATCCTGCCGACAATAAATCCTGCAAAAGGTAAACGTGCGGTCTGTGGCGTCGTTGCCAGCGGGGCGTCGCAGCAGCTGGCATACCATCGCAGCATGCCGTTTGGGCCAAGCTTCATGGCTGAAAGGAATTGGCTTCCGGCGGTGATTTCGATTTCATCCGGTGCCATCTGGAAGATGTCAACCGGGCCGGGGGCCGGGTCGGGCTGCCCGAAATACAGCTGCGCCGCGCGGCAGTCATGACAAAAACACTCGACATGGGTTCCAAGCCGAACGCCCCGGTCCGAGATTTGACCCTTCAACTGGCCGCAACTGCACGAAAAGGCGAGGCCACCATGTGCCGGCCCGCCCATGTTCATCAGGCGACCTTGTTGGTGTTCGCTGCGCGGCGGCGTTTCTTGCGGCTGTTTTCGTTCATGAAATCAATCACAAGCGGGCGAATGTTATCGCGCCAGCTGCGGCCCGCGAAAATGCCGTAATGGCCCGCGCCGGGTTCTACGTGGCTGGCCTTTTTGCTCTCTGGCAAACCGGTGCACAGATCCAGTGCAGCAATACATTGACCGGGCGCCGAGATATCGTCATTCGCACCTTCGACCGATTTCACGGCAACATCCGTGATCTTGCCGATATCCACCTTGTGGCCGGCGACAACAAATTCGTTGCGTGCGATCTCACGGTTCTTGAACACGCGTTCGACTGTTGACAGATAGAACTCGGCCGTCATGTCCATCACCGCAAGATATTCGTCATAGAAACGGTTATGCGCATCCAAGTCCGAGGCTTCGTTGCGGATAACACGCTGAATCTGATCGGAAAACGCTTTGGAGTGGCGATCGGCGTTCATCGACATGAACGACGCCAGTTGCAGCAGGCCGGGGTAAACCATACGCCCGACACCTTTGTACTTGAACCCGACTCGTTGAATCATTGTTTCTTCCAGCTGACCCATCGTCACACGGCGTCCAAAGTCGGTGACGTCGGTCGGGGTCGCGTCCGGGTCCACCGGCCCGCCAATCAGTGTCAGAGTGCTGGGTTGAGCCTTGGGTTCGACCTCGGCCAGATAGGCGGTGGCCGCCAGTGTCAGCGGGGCGGGCTGACAAACCGCGACGACATGCGTGTCCGGCCCCAGTTCCTTCATGAAATCTACAAGGTAGAGCGTGTAGTCTTCGACATCGAACTTGCCGGCAGACACAGGAATATCGCGCGCATTATGCCAATCGGTGATGTAAACTTCGCAATTGACCAGCAGGCTTTTGACAGTCGAACGCAGCAGCGTGGCGTAATGGCCGGACATGGGCGCAACCAGCAGGACCTTGCGCTGTTGTTCTTCCCGGCCGTTGACACGGAAATGAACCAGATCGCCGAAGGGGCGTTCCAGAACTGTCGTGATCTCGACCAGATGGTCCTTTCCATCCTCGCAGGTGAAAGTACGAATGCCCCAGTCAGGTTTGACGATCATTCGCTGGAAGGTTCGTTCGGTGACTTCGCCCCAGGCAGCCATCCAGCTGAACGCCGGGTTGGGTGTCATGGAAAACAGTGGGTAGGACGCCATCGCGCTTGCGGTTGCACCAAGCCACTGGTTGGTGTTACGCATGGACTCCATAAGGTCGTAGGTCATCATATAGCGCATAAATGGGGCCTCCTGAGTGTCATCCTGAGAGTTCGGACCATTCGTCGCTTTGCCCCCCAGCACCCACGACGTTATTCTGCATGGCAGCGAGGTTAGGGTGGAATTGTTAAAATGACAACAAGTGAAGACCAAATGCCGGACGTGTCCGAAGAACATATTGAACGCATTAAAGAAAATATGGAAAAGGTCGAGCAGCTCTCGAAGCGCCTGATTGAAATTATGGCGTCAAAAAAGTCGCACACCCCAGCGCTGGACGGCCCGAATCAAGAGCTTTTCGCACGAGCAGCAACGGCGTATTGGGCCGATGCATGGCAAAATCCCGCCAAACTGTTGGAGCAACAGATAGAATTCTGGGGCAAGTCGGTTCTCAACTTTGCCGAAGCGCAGAAAGCGCTGACAACGGGTGAGGTGGAAACCGAGGAAACCAAGCCCGGTGACAAGCGGTTCTCCAATCCCCTTTGGGAGACAAACCCTTATTTCCGACTGATCCGGCAGCAATACCTGACGAACGCGGAAGCGATTGCGCAGGCTGTCTCGTCGGTCGATGATCTGAATGCCAAGGACAAACGACGCCTACAGTATTTCTCGCAGCAGATCATCGACATGATGGCGCCCACGAATTTTCTGGCGACTAACCCGGATGCTCTGCAAAAGGCGGTCGAGACCGAAGGTCAGTCGCTGATAAAAGGGTTGGAGAACCTTGTTTCAGACCTCGAAGCCAATGATGGCGAGTTGGTCGTCAAACTGGCGGATGAAAGCGCGTTCGAGGTTGGTGGAAACCTGGCGACAACGCCGGGCGAGGTCATATATCGCAACCGGATGATGGAGCTGATCCAGTACAAGCCGGTGACTGAAACGGTTTATGAGACGCCCATCGTTCTGTTCCCGCCCTGGATCAACAAGTTCTATATTCTGGATCTGAAAGCCCAGAACAGCATGATCAAATGGATCACCGAACAGGGCTATACCCTGTTTGTCGTAAGCTGGGTGAACCCGGATGAAAGCTATGCCGAAACCGGCATGGAAGACTATATTCAGGACGGTTTCCTGACCGCAATCGAAACGGCCAAGAAGATCTGCAAGGTCAAACAGGTCAACGCAGTGGGTTATTGCATCGCGGGCACGACGCTGAGCCTGACCTTGTCCTTGCTGAAACAGCGTGGCGACAAATCGGTCAAATCCGCAACGCTGTTCACGGCACTGACGGATTTTTCCGATCAGGGTGAGTTTACGCCATTCCTGCAAAACGACTTCATCGACGGAATCGAAGAGGAAGTAAAAAAGGAGGGCGTTCTGCGGTCGTGGATCATGGCGCGCACCATGTCGTTCCTGCGATCACGCGACCTGATTTATGGTCCGGCCATTCGCAGCTACATGATGGGGGAAGTGCCTCCGGCCTTTGATCTGCTCTACTGGAACGGCGATGGTGCAAACCTGCCAGCAAAAATGGCCGTGGAATATCTGCGAGGCCTCTGCCAGCGCAACGAGTTCGCAACCGACGGTTTCGAGTTGATGGGGCACAAGCTGAAACTCGAAGACGTGGATGTGCCGCTGATGGCCATAACCTGCGAAACCGACCACATCGCGGCATGGAAAGACTGTTACTGCGGCGTGCAGAAAATGGGCTCGCGGTCCAAAACCTTCGTGGTTTCAGAATCGGGTCATATTGCGGGCATCGTGAACCCGCCCAGCAAGAAGAAATATGGCCACTACACCAACCCGGATATGAAGTCGGACGCCAGCACCTGGCTGAAGGAAGCTGATTTTCACGAGGGGTCCTGGTGGCCCATGTGGGACGCGTGGTTGAAGAAGCGGTCCGGCAAGCAGGTTCCGGCCCGTGAGCCGGGTGATTCGAAGCACCCGAGCCTTGCATCCGCACCCGGGACTTATGTTGTGGCGAAACCAAACGCCTGATTTCATTTTGAAACTTAAAAATTCTGCGTCGCAGCAAGAAAAAACTTGCAATGCTGCGGTGCAGCAATCATATTGTCCTCAAGCTGATGAAACCCGGGGTGGGCCCGGACAGGCTAAAAGGATTAGGACAATGGCAAAGACCCAAGACTTTACCGCGATCATGAAAGACATGATGGGTGCATTTCCGGTGGACACCACCGCAATGGAAGGCGCATTCAAATCGACCGCTTCGCTGAACGAGAAGCTGTCGGGCGTTGCCCTGGACGCTGCTGAGAAATCGGCCGAGATCTCGAACAAATGGACCAAGGACACCCTGGCCAAGCTGAGCGAGATGTCGAAAGCCAAGGCAGAGCCTGCTGACTACGCAAAAGCCGCAACTGACTTCGCAAGCGCGTCGGCTGAAGTTGCAGCTGAAAACCTGGCCGCTTTCGCTGAAATCGCGAAAAAAGTTCAGACCGAAACCGTCGAGCTGCTGATGGCTGCCGGCAAAGACGCCGCGGAAGAAGCAACCGCTGCCGTCAAAAAGGCGACCAACGAGGTCACCACCGCAGCCAAGAAAGCTGCGGCTGCAAAGTAAGAAACGTCCGCGAAGCGCACCCAACCCTCCCATTAGGTGCAATCGCGTTGGGCAGGTCCATTGACCTGCCCTTTCTTTTTGTGCTGCACTCGCATAACCTGTGCTGCAACGCATCATCCTTGGGGAGGGAACCCGGTGTCGGACCAAGAAAAACCGCTGCTTATCAAGCGCTATGCCAGCCGTCGGCTGTATAATACCGAGACCAGCGATTACGTGACGCTCGAAGATATCGCGGGGTTCATCCGCGACGGGCGCGAAGTGCAGATCATTGATCTGAAAACAGGCGATGACCTGACACGCCAGTATCTTCTGCAAATCATTGCCGAACATGAAAGCCGGGGTGAAAACGTGCTGCCGGTGAATGTACTGAATGATCTGGTGCGCAGTTACATGCTGCCGGGCGGGGGAATGATGCCCCAGTTTCTGCAAAGCTCGTTCGAGATGCTGCGCGAAAGCCAAAACAAGATGATGGAAAACATGAACGCGATGAATCCGATGTCTCAGATGCCGGGTTTTGACGCATTGCAGGCGCAGCAGCAGGCTTTCCTGAAGGCGATGACCAGTGGGCTGTCCAGCGGATGGTCCAGCCCGGAAAAGGAAGAGGACAAGTCTGAACCGAAAGAGGACTTGGATGACATCAAGAAACAGCTGGCCGAGTTGCAGCAAAAACTGTCCAAGCTGAACTGATCCGTTCCGAACAAAGAAACAGGCCCGCATCATGCGGGCCTTTCTTGTTCAAAGTGCCGTCGTTTTACGTGCCGTAAACCGGCATCGGGCCGGTCACTTCGCCAACCGATGCCAGCAGGATGTCGGCAATCACGTCCAGCTCTTCGCGGGTCAGTCGGACGGGCAGGCGCACGTCACAGGCCTTCATCAGCATGTCGCGCGTCTTGGGCAGGTCGAAAGATTCCGGAAGGAATTGCCAGTTCCAGAAGGCGCGGGCGTTGTCTTCGCTCAGACCAAAAACCTGAACCTTGACGCCGCGCGCCTCGGACGCTGCGGCAAAGGCGCGGATCTCATGTTCCTGCATTCCGACAAGATTGAACTGAATCGAATCCGGCGCACGCTGCTCGGGGGGCAGGGGGGCGGGAACCTCGATATGAGGCGAGGTGTTCAGGCGGCCGGCCACGTAATCGTGGTTCGCCAGGCCATCGCGGACGCGGCGCGCCAGTTCCGGAAGCTGCGGACGGATCACGGCGGCGCTGAGGTTGCTCAGGCGAAGGTTGTACAGCGGCAGCTTGTTCTGCCAGCGGGCAAAGGCCTCTTGCAGTTCGGGTGAGTTGTCGCCCTGCGGACCTTTGTGCTTCTTCCAATTGTGTTCATACGCGCCCGACATGATGACGGCCCGCGCGACCAGATCTGCATCGTTCGTGATCAGGATGCCACCTTCGCCGGCATTGATCATCTTGTAGGATTGGAACGAGAAACACCCGGCCTTTCCGATCGTACCGATATTGCGGCCATGCCATGTGGTGCCCAGCGAATGCGCGGCATCCTCGATCACCGGAATGTTTCGTGCGTCGCACAAGGCCATGATCGCATCCATGTCGGATGTATGCCCGCGCATGTGGCTGATGATGACAGCCTGAACGTTGTCCAGCTTGGCTTCGAAATCGGCCATGTCGATGCGATAGTTTTCACCCACTTCGCACAGAACCGGAATGCAGTCGGCGTGGACGACCGACGACGGCACGGCCGCGAAGGTGAAGCCGGGGATCAGAACACGCGCATCGCGGGGCAGGCCCAGTGCTTTGAGCGACAGAAACAGCGCGGCCGAGCAGGACGACACCGCCAAGGCGTACTTCGTGCCCAACAATTCCGCGAACTCTGCCTCAAGCAAGGCCACAGGGGCATCCTGCGGTGCTGTATATCGGAACAGATCACCTGACTGCATCAGGGCCTCGATCGCGTCCTTGGCGGCGGCAGGGATGGGCTCGGCGTCGTGAACGTTGGGGGGCAGCGTCATATTTGGATTTCCTGAATTCTATCTTTGGGAAAGATAAAGATATTCGGAAGGCAATCCAAGTCCCAATCGCCGGGCAGGCGAAAATTCACCAATCTGTCGCAATTTACGTGGATCAGATTCCAAGCCGGTCGCGCAGTGCGAACCACGTCATGGCCAGCACAAGCAGCGGATTGCGCAGGGCGGGGCCGCCGGGGAAAGACAGCGCGGGCACCCGTGCCATCGTGTCAAACCCTTCGGCCTGACCCTGAATGGCCATCGCCATGAGTTGTCCGGCATGGGTCGCAGTGCCGACACCGTGACCGGAATATCCCGAAGCCGAAAGGATATTGGGTGCAACACAGGCCAGATACGGCATCCGCCGCATGGTAATGGCCAGCGTTCCGCCCCAGGCATAGTCGATCTTCACATCCCGCAAATGCGGGAAAATTTCCGTCATGGGTTTGCGGACCTTGGCGGCGACATCCGATGGAAAGCGATAGCCATAGCTTTCGCCGCCTCCGAACAAGAGGCGGCCATCGGCGCTGAGGCGAAAGTAGTTCACCACGAATTTCGTATCCGCAACCGCCACATCCCGGGTCAAAACCCGCGCGGCGTCCTTTCCTAGGGGCTCGGTGGCCGCGATGAAATTGTTGATGGGCATGACCCTGGCGGCGACGGAACGATTGAGATCGCCCAGATACCCGTTGCAGGCCAGAATGACGTTCTTGGCCCGAACGTTGCCGTGTGCAGTTCGGATCACTGCCGTCTGGCCCTCGTCGATCCCGGTCACTTCGGTGCTTTCATGGATGCGAACGCCCGCTTTGGCCGCGGCTTGCGCCAATCCCAACGCAAAGTTCAAAGGGTGCAGATGCGCCGCACCCATATCCAGATACCCCCCGTGATAGGCTGGTGACGGGCACAGCGAATGACCCGCGTTTTCGTCCAGCAGCTCGATCTGGTCGTATCCATACCGCTCGGAAAGATGGCCGGCGTGGTCATGCAGCTCTTTCTGCTCGGATTTGCTCAGGCCCAGAACGGCGACACCGGGTTTCAGGTCACACGCGATCCGGTGTTTTGCAATCAGGGATTTGACCAGATCCTTGGCGTCTTCGGCCAGTTCCCACAGCCTGGCGGCGTCGGCATCGCCAACAAGACGCTCGAGGTCTTCCTGGTCCATCCGCTGCGCACTGCCCAACTGGCCGCCGTTTCGGCCCGACGCGCCAAAGCCGACGCGGTGCGCTTCAAGCAGCACGACGTCGAACCCGGCTTCGGCCAGATGAAGAGCTGCGGACAGCCCCGTATAGCCGCCACCGACAACGCACACATCCGCCTTGGTGTCGTCTGACAACGCGGGAAAACGATCCATCGGATGTGCCGTTGCGGCATACCAACTGTCAGGGTACTGGCCCTTGCGGTCATTGGAATAAAGCAGGTTCACGGAAGGTCTCAGACGTTGATCAGCAGATGTTCACGTTCCCACGGAGAGATGACCTGTAGGAACTCCTCGTACTCGGCCCGTTTGACGATGCCGTAAACGCGGGCGAATTCGGGGCCCAGAACCTCGTGCAGGGCGGTGGCCTCGTCGAACAGGTCCAGTGCTTCGCCCATGACCTGCGGGATATCGCCCTCGCCTTCATAAGCGTCGCCATAGAACTGACGACGTGGGCGTTCCTGCTCGACCAGGCCGAGATAGCCGCAGGCCAGCGACAGCGCGATGCCCAGATACGGGTTGCAGTCCATCCCGGCGATGCGGTTCTCTACGCGCCGCGAGTCCGGACCGGACAGGGGCACGCGAATACCGGTGGTGCGGTTGTCACGGGCCCATTCCAGATTGATCGGTGCCGCGTGATCCTTCACATAGCGCCGGTAGGAATTCACATAGGGCGCCATGACCGCCAGACCAGCGGGCAGGTGGTTCTGCAATCCGGCGATGAAGTGGTAAAACGCGTCCGTCTCACCCCCTTGAGGACCAGAAAAGATGTTCTGACCGGTTTCCATGTCGATGATCGAGTGATGGATATGCATGGCCGAACCCGGCTCTTCCTCGATCGGTTTGGCCATGAAGGTGGCAAAACAATTGTGGCGCAGCGCGGCCTCGCGGATCAGGCGTTTGAAATAGAAGACTTCATCGGCCAGTTTCACCGGATTGCCATGGCGCAGGTTGATTTCCAACTGCCCGGCGCCGCCTTCCTGCGTGATGCCGTCGATCTCGAACCCCTGATGCTCGGCGAAATCATAGATGTCGTCGATCACCGGGCCAAACTCGTCCACGGCCGTCATGGAATAGGCCTGCCGCGCCGCCGCCGGACGACCGGAACGCCCCATCATGGGTTTGATGCCCTGCGCCGGGTCCACGTTGGGGGCAACCAGAAAGAACTCCATCTCTGGTGCAACAACCGGCTTCCATCCCTTGTCATGATAAAGCTGCACAACACGCTTGAGCACGTTGCGCGGGCTGTAGGGGATCGGATTGTCATCCCGGTCATAGGCGTCGTGGATCACCTGCAATGTCCAATCCCCCGTCCACGGCGCAGCGGAAGTGGTCGAGAAATCGGGCTTCAGGATCATATCCTTCTCGATGAACCCGTCATCGCCGGCCGCTTCGCCCCAGCCCCCTGTGATGGTCTGGTAAAAGATGCTGTCGGGCAGGTGGAAATAGGATTGCTTTGCGAATTTTGATGCAGGCACCGCCTTGCCGCGCGCAATCCCCGGCAGGTCCGAAATGATGCATTCAACTTCGTCCAGTCGTTGCCCATGGAAATATGCCTTTGCGGCTTCCGGCAGTTTATCGGTCCAATCAGCCATCAGGCTCTCTCTTTCTTTAGAAACTCGGCCATGTGGCACGCGATTTTGGCGTTGTCGTCCGGGGCCGTCTCGCGATTTGCGGCTTCGCGCATCAGGTCTTCGGGCACCACGCCCTTGCCCCGTGTCCGCATCAGGCCTGCCACGAATCCGTTGCTGAATTCCGGGTGGGCCTGAACCGTCCAGATTGTGTCCCCATAAGCCAGCATCGCGTTTTCGCAGAAGGCATTCCGGCCCAGAACCCGCGCTTCCTTCGGCAATTCGACAACCTGATCCTGATGCCAGGCATTCAGCCATAATCTGTTGCCGTCATATTCGTATTCCGTACGACCTATGGCCCATCCTTTCGAGAATTTCTCGACCTTGCCACCCAGTGCCTGAGCAATGATCTGGTGGCCAAAGCAAACGCCGATCAGGGGTTTTCCACTTTCCCGGACCTCGCGCACCAACGCTTCCAGCGGGGCGATCCAGGGAAGGTTCTCGTAAACCCCGTGGCGCGATCCGGTAATGATCCATCCATCCGCATCATCCGCACCATCGGGGAAAGTGCCGTCCACGACGGCGAAGGTCACGAACTCGAACCCGTTGTCACGCAGCAACGCGGGGAAAAGTTCGTCATAATCCCCGAATTCTTCCTGTAGCACTTCGGGGGTGTGGCCGGTTTGTAGAATACCGATTTTCATATGTCACCAAATTTGATCAAATTAATCCTAACCGAGACTGGTTGGCGCGGCAAGGGGGTCAAACCGTCTCGAGATAGCACAGCCAGTGATCCTCGGGCGGGATGTTCGCAAATCGGGTGATCTCTTGTCGTTTGGTCATGGTCAGATAGCGGATCAGGTCGGCGGGGAACAGCCGGGCCACCAAGGGATCCGTGGCAAACCTGTCAATCGCGCTCGACCAATCCGGCATCAGTTGAGGCAGGTCCGCGATGTCATAGGCGTTCCCCGTGATCGGGGCAGGTGGGGTCAAGCCGTCCTCGATGCCGACAAGTGCCGCGCCCAGAACTGCGGTCAGCATCAGATACGGGTTTATGTCCCCGCCGGCGACGCGGTGTTCGATGCGCCGTGCGGCGGGCGCCCCACCCGGGATACGAATGGCAGCGGTTCGGTTTTCATAGGCCCAGCAGGCGCCCGTGGGCGCATGTGCACCCGGTATGAGCCGTGTGTAGGAGTTGCCGTGAGGTGCAAATATCAGCGTACTGCCCGGCATGGCCGCGACACAGCCCGCTACGGCAGACCGCAATATCTGGGTGCCTTCCGGCCCGTTGTTGTCGAACACATTGTGTCCGTTCTGGTCCAACACCGAGAAATGCACATGCATTCCGTTGCCCGCGTCATCGGCATAAGGCTTGGACATGAAGGTGGCCGCAAATCCGTGCCTGCGCGCCAATCCGCGCGTCAATGCCTTGAAAAGCCACGTATCATCGGCACAGCGCATGGCGTCCTGATGGTTCAGGTTGATTTCGAACTGGCCGATGCCGCTTTCGGAAATGGCCGTCTGCGCGGGGATGCCCATTGCGGCGCAGCCATCGTACAGGTCGGTAAAGAACGCCTCGAACGCGTCCATTTCGGCAACCGACAGAACGGCCTCATCCGCAAGGCGCCGCCCTGTGATCGGATTCACCGGCGGTTGCGGCTGCGCGCCAGAAGCGTCAACGAGCGTGAACTCCAACTCCGTCGCGGCAACAACGGACCAGCCGCGTTGCGCATAGCGGTCGAGTGTGGCGGACAGGGCATGCCGCGGGTCGCCCGGAAAGGGTACGCCGTCATCATCATACAGACACATCGGCACCAGCGCTGTTTCCGTATCCAGCCAGGGCACGGGGACCGGGCCGCGTTCGGTCGGGCGCAGCACCCCATCAGCGTCGCCGGTTTCAAAGACCAGCGGGCTTCCTTCGATATCAGCGCCCCACAGGTCTACGTTCAGTGCCGAAAACGGCATTCGCACGGCGCCTTTTCCCAGTTTGTCAGCATAGCCGGGGGGCACGCGTTTGCCTCGCATCTGACCGTTCAGGTCACATGCGGCAACGCGAAAATTGTGCAGGGCTCTCAGATCCATTGGGGGCTCCGTCGGTGAAACTCCCCAGTGATTTACTTCAATGGATGTGCTTTGTCACCAAATTTGATCAAATTCTGACTTGGGGCTTCATGGGACGCCCCGCGCCGGTATTGACCGGCGCGGAGAGCTGTTTTCAGGCAAAGCTTACGCCATGTTCTTCCATGGGCAATTGCGCCACATGCAAACCTGACAGGGCCTTGATCGCATTGGCCAAAGCCGGTGCCGACGGTGGCGTGCCGGGTTCTCCGACGCCGGTCGGCGCTTCGGCCGATGGCATGATGTGCACGTCGATTGCGGCAATATCCCCGATACGCAGCGGTTCGTAATCCGGGAAGTTGTATTGATCCACAGCCCCGCTTGTCAGGGTGATCTGGTCACGCATCACATGGCCAATGCCATAGCCGATGCCGCCTTCCATCTGGGCCCGCACGATATCGGGGTTCACGGCGATACCGCAATCCACGGCACAGGTGACCTTTTCAATCCTGATGCCACTTTCCGGATCGCCCGAGATTTCGACCACTTCAGCCGCGTAAGACCCAAAGGACTTGTGAACGGCAATCCCCTGCGACCGGCCTTCTGGCGCATTGCCCCAGTTTGCCTTTTCGGCCGCCAGCTTCAAAACAGCTGCCTTGCGTTGCTGGTCCGGGTTGCCGCTGTCGGACAGATGGGCCAGACGGAACTCCACCGGATCACGACCGGCGGCCTCGGCCACCAGATCCATCATGGTTTCCATCGTATAGGCGGTGTGGGTGTGCCCGACCGAGCGCCACCACAGAACCGTCGTCGCCTTTGGCGTGTCGGTCAGACCCACCGCCATGCCGGGGATGCTGTAGGGGCTGTCCGAAACGCCTTCGACCGAGCTGTGGTCGATGCCGTCATGAACCAGAACAGCCTCGAACGGGGTGCCCTTGATCACGGATTGGCCGGCAATCTGGTGCTGCCACCCGACGATGTTGCCTTCGGCGTCCAGACCCACGCGGACCTTGTGGCCAAAGGCCGGTCGGTAATATCCGCTGCGAATGTCGTCTTCGCGCGTCCAGACCAGTTTCACCGGGCGCGAGCGGTCAGTGACGACAAAGGCCAGGGCGGCCTCGACCTGATAATCCGCATCCGGGGTGGCGCGGCGCCCGAAAGACCCGCCTGCCAGCATGGTTTTGATGTGGATCTTCTCGGCCGGCAGGCCAAAGATCTGCTGGTAGGCCATATGAGGACCCGTCGGCATCTGTGCCCCGTCATGCAGAACGATGTCTCCGTCTGCGGTCTGCTCGATGGTGCAGTTCAACGGTTCCATCGGGGCATGGGCCAGCAGTGGGAAGTAGAACGTTTTTTCAACGACCTTGTCCGCGCCGTCGATGGCGGCTGCCACAGCGGCAAAATCCGCCTTGTTGACGTTATATGTGGGCTCAGCCTCCAGCGCGGCCATGATCTCGGCCTTGATCTGGTCCGAGTTGCGGGTTTCCGCGCCGGACATGTCCCATTCGACCTCAAGCGCATCGCGTGCTTGAATCGCGGCCCAGGTGTTCTCGGCATACACCGCGACGCCCGCCTGATTGGGCAGAACCGCGGCGCTGATATAGCCTTTGACCTCTTTCGATGCGCTGTCATCAAAGCCCAGCGCGATGCCGCCCTTTGCTTCGGGGCGTTTGATCATGGCGATCATCTGGTTGGGCAGGTGAACGTCCATGGCAAACATCGCCTGGCCGTTGCTTTTGATGGCCGTATCCTTGCGGCGCACCGTTTCATTTCCGATCAGACGGAATTCGGACGGGTCCTTCAGGCGTGGCTCTGCCGGAGCGTCCAGTTGCGACGCAGCGGACACGAATTCAGCGATCGGAGCCGACTTGTCGCCTGCCTTCACGATGCCGTCTTCGATGGTGATGCCGGATGCATCCACGCCCCAGCTTTGCGCGGCGGCGTTGATCAGCATTTCGCGCGCGGCAGCACCGGCCTGACGGTATTGCAGCCACGAATTCGCCATCGCGGTCGAACCGCCGGTGCCCTGGAATGGGCCGAATAGCAGGTTGTTGTAGACATTCGGATCCGAGGGGGCGAACTCGTATTCGATTTGGTCCATGGTCAGGCCGATTTCTTCGGCAATCAGCGTCGGCAGTCCGGTCGCCGGGCCCTGACCTTTTTCAAAATGTTTGACGATGGCGGTCACGGTGCCATCGGCATCGATCTTCACAAATGGATTGAACTGCGCGGTCTCGGACGAGGCCGCGGCCAGCGCACCGTCCGGACGGGTGCCGACCAGAAGGACGGCACCGGCAGCGGCGGCGCTTTTCAGAAACCCACGGCGAGAAGTGTTGATGGTCATGGATCAGGCCTCCAGAATTTCAGACGCGCGCTGGATGCCGGCGCGAATGCGTTGATAGGTGGCGCAGCGGCAGGCATTGCCGGACATGTACTCGTCAATCTCCTGGACTGACGGTTTCGGGTTCTCGGACAGCAGCCCGACAGCCGACATCACCTGACCTGACTGGCAATAGCCGCACTGGACAACATCCAGTTCGACCCAGGCCTGTTGTACGGCAGCACCGATCTTGTCGTCACCGACAGCTTCGATGGTCGTGACTTCGGCGTCTTCGACGTCTTCAATGAATGTCTGACAGGAACGGACGGGCTCACCATTCACGTGCACGGTGCAGGCCCCGCAGGATGCCACGCCGCAGCCGAATTTTGTGCCGGTCAGTTTCAGTTCGTCTCGGATCACCCAGAGAAGAGGCGTTCCGGGTTCGGCATCAACCTCGTGGGTCGTGCCGTTCAGGTTCAATTTAAGAGCCATGATGAGGGGGTCTCCTGTTGGTGCTGGTTTCCGCAATTGGTAAACTCGCGGGTTTACTCATGGCATATAATTTCGCCCTTGTAAACTCCTGCGTTTACCTAGTATTTGACCGGGGCACGTCAATAGGTCTATAGCTCTGACATGAACGAATGCAGCGCACAGAATGCGTCCAAGCGCGCACAGATCATCGAAGCTGCCGTGGCCGAGTTCCAGGAAAAGGGCTTTGCCGCGGCCAGTATGGATCGCATTTCAGCAAGGGCCGAAGTGTCCAAGCGTACGTTGTACAAGTACTTTGAAAGTAAAGAAAACCTGTTCCGCTCCATCGTGGTCGAATTGTCAAGTCGCTTTGCTGAAGTGCTGGAAATTCGGTATGAAAAAGGTCGCGATATTCGTACGCAACTGACTGAACTGGCCTGGGCCGAAGGGCGCATTCTGATGCGGCCCGATGTTATCGCGATGGCCCGGATGGTGATCAGCGAAACCTTGCGCAACCCGACGCTTGCGGCGGAAGCGCAGGGCAAGCTGGACAAGACGGCGACATTCATTGCCATGCTCAAAGATGCGGCAGAGGATGGGCAGCTTCGGATCGATGATCCGGAACGGGCCGGGCGCGAATTCATTGGCCTGATCAAGGCGCGCGCCTTCTGGCCGCTGCTGTTTACGGGTGGGGTGCTCAGCGAAGCCGAGATGACGGAAACGATCGAAAGCAGTGTCCAGATGGTGATGAGCCGATATGGTGTCTGATCGGAAGCAGTTGGATCCTGATGGACGCAGTCGGGACGCCGCCAGAGGAATGTGTTAGGGCTTTTCGACTTGATTCGGATGGGCAAGGCCACTGACAGCCCATCGGATTTCGAAGCATAGCAGGACGGAGGCGTTGCTGTGACAGGCAAGGCAACACAGGCTGCGCGTCTAAGCGTGGCACCGATGATGGATTTGTGAGACTGAGCGTAGGGTGTTGTTTTGTATGTGTTTTTTAGGGGTGAATTTGGCGCGTAGCACATTTGTAGCAATAGTCCCTACCTGATGGTGAAGCCGTGCTTCACTTGTTTGATGATGCAGCATTCTCGGTTCTTCGGCAAGCGAACGTGCAGGGGGAACGCCGGGCCTCTTCTTTGGCGGGAACTCTGAGAATGAATTACCTTGCCGAAACGCTCTGGCTGCACAGCCGAAGGCCGGTGTCTTTCGCCTCACTGCGGGGCCGGGTATTTCTTCGGGGTTCATGAAGAAATCCCGGAGAAATACCTGATACCGCAAGTCGCGCCTGATTTCACTTCTTCAAATTTCAATAGGAGTTCGTGAGCTGAACCAGGGTTTTCCAGCGTCCTCGTGACTACATTTGACTTCGGTCTCTCATGGCACGGGAAGAGGTCAGGGGAATTCCGGCCCAAAGCTGCCGTATGTGCGGCATTCAAATTGCTGCAGCGCGGCCTGCCTTTGCGGTCATTCGCGGCAACCGCGAAACTGTTCTTGAAACTCTCGCGAGATTGGAGAAAAGCCTGCTCGCGCAGAAGCTCAAAGAAGCAATTCAGAAAAATCTGTCAGTCTATTGGGTTTGCAACCATCTTGAAAACGCGGCGGCGCAGTCTCGCGAAGCAGCTTTGCGCGGGCGGACCAGAAAGTAGCCGTAGTCCTGCAGCATTTGCGGTGAAAGACGGAACAGCTTCTCCTCTTCCAGTTCCTGTTCGATCAGTGCGTCCATGAGGGCGATCCCCTGACCATCTACAACCGCCTGAACACGCACATTGGGGTCAGGGATGATCAGCGTGTCCTGGCGCGTTCGGTGCGGCAGCCCCGCGGTATTCAGCCAGTCTGTCCAGGCATCGCTGTCATCATGATCCCGCAACAAGGTAAAGGTTGAAACCGCCTGCTCCCAGCCGAGCCGCTCTACCGTTTCCAGTGCTGCAGCATTGCCTGCGGGAAATGCCGGGCATGGCAGGAACGGCGTAATCTCGCCATCCCCCCATTGCCCGCTTCCCCAGCGGATGGCGATATCAACACCTTGCGCCTCAAGGTCGAACAGCCGGATCATCGGTTGCAGCCGCAGCTGAATATCCGGATGCTCCTGCATGAAGGACATCAGCCGAGGAGACAACCAACGGGCGGCGAAATAGGTGGAGACACCTACTGTCAAGGTTCTGGTGGAGACTCCCTTGAGGGCCAGGACCCCAACCTCAATTTCTTCATAGTGGTCTTGGCAGGCAGCCAGCAGCTTAAGCCCGCCGGGCGTCAGCTCCACCCCGCGGGCGCTGCGTTGAAACAGAGCAAATCCAAGATCCATTTCCAGCGTTTTGACCTGATAGCTGACCGCGCCCTTGGTCATGTTCAGAGCTTCCGCCGCATCAGAGAAACTCCGGTAGTGGGCGATCTCGGCAAACAGGCGCAAGCTGTCGTGGTGGCGAAATTCTACGGGCATGAGGTCAAGCGTATAAAATTCCTGAACACCGTGAGCAAATAAAATCGATTGCTGGCGGGCTGGTTTCACCAAATATGGAGTTCAAGAAACACTTCAGGAGCCGCAACGTTGGGAAATATGAACGCTCAAACCCATATCACCCAGCGTGGCAGATCGCGCCGGGGCAGGTTGACCCGGCACAATGCGCCGCAGGTCACACCGGGATACCAGCGCCGCAAGATCCCGGCCTACAATCTGCTGGACGAGGCTGCTCTTGTCCGCATCGAAGCCCAGGCGGAATGGATCCTGGAACACGTCGGGATCGAATTCCGTGGCGACGAAACCGCGCTGGCGCTCTTTGCCGAAGCAGGCGCGCGAGTTGACGGTGTCCGGGTCCGGTTCGAACCGGGTCATGTCCGACAGCTGTGCAAAACCGCCCCGGCGGAGTTCCGGCTGCACGGTCGCGCTCCGGCCCGCAGCGTGATCCTGGGCGGCGACAATCTGGTGCTGATGCCCGGCTATGGCTCGCCCTTTGTCAGCGACCTGGAGAAAGGCCGCCGCTATGCCACGCTGGAGGACTTTGAGAATTTCGTAAAGCTTGCCCATATGTCGCCCGCACTGCAGCACTCTGGCGGTACAGTGGTCGAGCCTACGGACGTGCCGGTGAACAAGCGTCACCTGGATATGATGCTGGCCCATCTCACCCTGTCGGACAAACCCTTCATGGGGGGAGTCACTTCGGCGCAGGCCGCCGAGGACAGCGTAGAGATGGCGCGACTGGCATTTGGCGGGGAATTCCTGGATCAAAACGCAGTGATGCAGGCCAATATCAACGTCAACTCGCCGCTGATCTATGACGAGGTGATGTCGGTTTCGCTGCGCATCTACGCGGCGGCGAACCAATGCGTTTGCATCTCGCCCGCCATCTTTGCGGGTGCCATGGGGCCGCTTTCGCCCGCGGCTGTCGCTGCTCAGACCCTGGCCGAGGCGATGGTAGGAATTGCATTGTCCCAGTTGGTGCGCCCGGGCTGTCCTGTCGTCTTCGGGAGCTTTCATTCTTCCATGAACCTGCGCACCGGCGCGCTGACTTTTGGCTCTCCAGAGGCGAATCTGACCAGCATGGCGATGAGCCAACTGGGCCGTAGGCTGGGGGTTCCGGTGCGCTCCGGCGGCGGCCAGGTTACGGCTTCCAATTCCGCCGACGGCCAGGCGATGCAGGACAGCGCGGATGCGATGTGGGCGACGCTTCTATCCGGCGGCCATCAGGTCTGGCACGCGGCAGGCTGGCTCGAAGGCGGGCTGGTGATGTCCTACGAGAAATTCGTGATGGACCTCGACCATTGCGGTGCCATGCTTAAGATGCTGCAGGGGTTCAGCACGGACGACGAGGACTTTGGCCGCGACGCCTATGCCGAGGCCGGACCAGGCGAGAACTTCCTGTCCACCAGCCACACTCTGCGCCACTACACAACCGCCAATTTTGAACCGCAGGTGCCCGAAGGCGGCCCCTTTGAAACCTGGGACGAGAACGGTCGCCGAACCGCAGATCAGCGAGCCACGGCTCGTTGGCGGCAGATGTTGGCGGAGTATCAGCCACCGGACATGAACGACAGCGCCCGCGCAGACCTGAACACCTATGTGGCGGAGCGCAAAGCCACCATGCCTGACGAATGGTATTGAGAAAGGACCAACGAGAATGACAGAAGAACTGAGCCGCACATCGGCGCTTGCTTCCCGCCATACTGCCCTTGGGTCGGGGCTGGAAGACTGGAACGGCATGGGCACGGCCTGGAGCTACAGCACCGATCCGAACGACGAACACGACGCGGTGCGTGAGCGCGCCGGCATGTTTGACATGTCGCCGCTGAAGAAGGTGTTTGTCCGCGGCAAGGACGCGCAGGCCGTGCTGGATCACTTGACCACACGCGACCTGTCTAAACTGGCCCCGGGCAAAGCTGCCTACCTCTGCGTTTTGACCGAAGCGGGCGGCATTGCCGACGACGCCATTGTCTCGAACAACGGCGGCGATGAATGGATGATCGTGCATGGCTCCGGCGATACCATGGCGCTGCTGGAAGCTTCGGCTGAGGGCCGCGATGTCTGGCTGGAGTTCACTGACGATCTGCACGACGTCTCGGTCCAGGGCCCGGCAGCGCTGAAGATCCTGAACGCCAATTGCGATAGAGACCTGGCAGGGCTGGGCTATTTCGAACATGCCCCTGCCACGCTATTTGGCCATGCCTGCCGGATTTCGCGCACCGGCTACTCCGGCGAGCGCGGCTATGAAGTCTTTGCTGATGCTTCGGTGGTCACGGATATCTGGGACAAGCTGGCCGAGGCGGGCGTCATGCCCTGCTCCTTCACCGCGCTCGACAAGGTGCGGATTGAAGCGGGGCTGCTGTTTTACGGTTATGATATGACCGAAGCGCACACCCCGTGGGAGGTCGGCCTGGGGTTCACCGTCAGCAGCACCAAGGCTGATTTCCGGGGCAAGGAAGCGGTGATGGCTGCGAAGGGGGGCGAAAAGATTTCCAATATCACCCTCGACATTGATCATTCGGATATGGTGGAGGGCGGAGAGACGCTGCTGCTGAATGGTGAAGAGGTCGGCGTGGTCAACAGCCCCTGTTACTCGCACCGAATGGGCAAATCGCTGGCGCTGGCACATGTCCGCCCGGGGATCGCCGCTGGAACGGTCCTGCAGCTGAAAAGCGAGGCTCTCCAAACCGCCGCAACAGTGGTTGGCAGCCCGGTCTACGACCCACAAAAAATGCGGACGCATCAGTAACCCGGAGAAAAAACATTCAGTGGGCGCGCGCGAGACATTGGACCAATAAACGCGTACGCCCGCCTTTCGGCAATTTGGACACCAAGGGGGTTTTGCAGCTTCTGCACTCTGCTCAAAAAGCCGAAACGAACAGACGCGGTCTTTAGGTGGGCGACATGCAAGCGTAGCAACTTGCCAATCCGTTTGCAGAATACGATTTGTGTGCCTGAAAGTTAGCTGACCTTCACTTGGCTGGCGCAAAGGACTGGTTTCTCGTCCAGTCAAACGTACCCTGATCCCTTTCCTCAACAGCTTGTTTCCAGCCTACCTCTTCGACGCGGGCTTTGAAGTTCATACCCTCCGGGGAATGGCGCGTGATGCCGTCGAATACAGTCGCCAGCCGCTGGGTCTGATTGATCTTCTCTTCGACTGCGGAATTGATCACCATCTTCTGCATGGCCAGCTGGTTGATCGGTACAGTTGCCATGCGTCCGGCCAGGGTCTCGACAGCATCGTCCAATTGATCATCCGGAACCGACTTCAGTATCAGCCCCATCTCTGCGGCCTCAACGCCTGAGATTTTGTCACCGGTGAACATCATCCGCTTCGCCTTCTCCGGGCCCAGCCGATGCACCCACATTGCTGTGGTCGGGCATCCCCAGACCCGGGTCGGCATGTAACCGATCTGTGCGGTGTCCCCCATGATTGTCAGGTCTGCGCAGAGCGCAATATCCGACCCGCCAGCGACGGCGAAGCCATGTACTTTGCACACGACTGGCTTCATCGCCCGGAACAGCGACATGAAGTTCTGGGTGTTCGCCCACATGAACTGGAAGTCCTGCATCGGATCCCAGGGCATCTCCTGCACCACTTTATTGGGGCCGTTGCCTTCGGCGTAGTGCGCCAGATCGTAGCCGGAGCAAAACGCTTTCCCCGCTCCAGACAGTACCATCACATGCACGCCGGGATCAGCATCAGCCTGCCCGACAGCGGCGGCAAGTTCGCGCGGCAGATCATCGTCAATCGCGTTCATCACTTCAGGGCGGTTCAGGGTGATCCGCCCAATACGGCCGTCTTTTTCATAAAGAACTTTGGGCATGTTCACCCCCAATCGCTGACAGCTTTGACCTCAAGGAACTCTTCCAACCCCCAGGCGCCGCCTTCACGGCCATTACCAGACTGTTTCATTCCGCCAAAGGGGGATCCGGCGCCGCCAAATTTGCCATTCATTTCAACCATACCAGAACGGAGTTGCCGCGCCACCCGGCGTGCACGGGTCTTATCAGAGGTCTGAACGTAGTTGGTCAGGCCATAGGGAGTATCGTTGGCCAGTTTGATGGCCTCTTCTTCAGTGTCAAACGGGGTCATGATCAGAACCGGGCCAAAGACTTCCTCCTTCCAAAGTGTCATGTCCGGTGTGACGTCGGCAAAGACAGTAGGTCTGACAAAGTAGCCTTGCTCCAACCCCTCAGGCAGTCCCAGTCCGCCTGTAACCCACCTTGCTCGCTCATCAAAACCGCGCTTGATCAGGAATTGGATCTTGTCGAACTGGGTTTTCGAGACAACTGGGCCGATCTGTCGACCTTCAACGTTTGCCGGTCCGACTTCAGTTTTTTCTGCAACTGAACGCGCGGTTTCGACGGCCTGTTCATAGATTGAGCGTTCTACCAGCATCCGGGTCGGTGCGTTGCAGGACTGGCCAGAATTGTTGAAGCAATGGCGCACGCCAAGTGTGACCGCCTTTTCATCGGCGTCGGCAAAGATGATATTGGCGCCTTTGCCGCCCAGCTCAAGACTGACGCGTTTGACAGTGTCTGCCGCCGATTTACTGATCGCCACGCCTGCAAGTGTCGAGCCAGTGAAGCTGACCATATCCACGTCCGGATGCGCGGTGAGGGCGCTGCCGACGCCCGCGCCATCTCCATTGACCAGATTGAAGACACCCGGCGGAAAACCTGCTTCGTCAATCATTTCGGCCAGCAGCATGGCGCTGAGCGGCGCCTGTTCAGCGGGTTTCAGAACCATCGTGCAACCTGCTGCCAATGCAGGCGCGACTTTGAGCATCACCTGGTTCATCGGCCAGTTCCAGGGGGTGATCAGTGCGCAGACCCCGACCGGTTCATGGAAGATCATGTCACCCGGTGCGTGATCCCCCAGAGGGTGCTCGAAAGCAAATGACCTGGCTGCACGGATGGTGTTCTTGAGATGCCCGGCCCCGGCGCCCACCTGTGCCGTACTTGCCAATGCAATGGGAGCGCCCATCTCCTGGCTGATTGCTTGCGCCATTTCCTTCGCGCGCCTTTTGTAAGCTTCCATCAGCCGTTCCAACGCGGCGATACGCTCCTGAGGCTCAGTCGCTGTCCAGTCCGGAAAGGCAGCTTTGGCCGCTGCAACAGCCGCATCTGTATCTGCGGGACCACCCAGCGAGATTTTGGCGATCTGTTCTTCGGTCGAGGGGTTCACCACGGACATCTCGCGCCCGTCAACCGAAGCAACCCAATCTCCATTGATGTAGTGTTTTGTCATGATGTTCATGGCGTTCCCTTTCGGTCAGAGTTCATGAAAATCTCCAGCGACAAAGCGGTCGCGGAGAATAAATTTCTGGATCTTGCCCGAACCGGTCAGGGGAAACTCATCCACCTGCACCCAGACATTCGGGGTTTTCTGCGGTGACATGTTTGCGCGGCAATGCGTGTGAAGTTCTGCCTTTTTGAGCTGTTTGTTGCTGCGGATGAACGCGCCGATCAGCTCACCCCATTTAGGGTCTGGCAACCCGACGACTGCAACCTCGGCAACGTCAGGGTGCTCCAGAAGACAGTTCTCGATCTCCGCAGGGAAGTGGTTCTCGCCGCCCCGGATGATCATCTCTTTGACACGGCCAGTGACGCTCACATATCCGCGCGCGTCCATCCGGCCCAAATCACCGGTATGCAGCCAGCCATCCGCATCCACCGTCTCGGATGTGGCCTTGGAATTGTCGTTGTACTCCAGCATGACACAGGGGCCGCGGGCGCAAATCTCTCCGACCGCGCCAATGGCGACGGCGCAATGGTCATCGACGCTGCGGATCGAGACCTCAGTCTGTGCTACCGGCTGGCCAGCCGTGTTGCAGATGTCGTCAATACAGTCGCCCAGATGATGCTGGGTAATCACCGGGCAATGCTCGGTCTGACCATAGAGCGTTGAAAACCCGGCCCCCATCAGCGTCTGGACCCGGCGCACCAGTTCGGGGGCAACCATCGAACCGCCGCAGCTGACAAGCTTCAGGGCCGACAGGTCGCGCGGGCGCTTTTCCTGCGCGTCAAGTAGCGCCACCACCATGGTCGGCACGCCAAGGATGATGTCCGCGCCGTTCGCTTCCAACTGGTCAAGCACAACATCCGGGTCGAACAGGCTAATCAGCACCATGCGGCACCCCGCCTGAAGGCATCCAAGCGTAACCATGCCGCAGCCCGAGGTGTGGAACATCGGCATGATGTTGACCCAGGTCGTCGCCTTGGTCGCGCCACAGCGGGACGCGTAGAAGCGCGCATTGTTGACCAGCCCGCGATGGCTCAGCACCGCCCCTTTGGGAAAGCCGGTCGTGCCGGATGTATACTGGATCATCGCGGCGTCGCCTGGGGCGACTTCGGGCAAAGCAGGCGGGCGGTCCCCTTCCGCGTGAAGCACGGCGCTTTCCATGTCCGTGACTTCGCGCACCGATGGGATGCTCGCCGCGACCTCAGCCCCAATCCGGCCCATCGGGTTGCCGCGGAATTCCTCGACAAGAAACAGGGCGACCGCCCCGGACTGCTCCAGCACATACTCCAGTTCGCGGGCTTGAAAGGCCGGGTTTGCGGTCACCAGGACCAGCCCGGCCAAGGCGCAGGCATATTCCATTAGCACCCATTCCGGGCTGTTGGGGGACCAGATGACGACGCGTTCCCCCGGAGCGAAACGGGTCGTGAGAGCCCGCGCCAGTTTCTCAGCCTCTGCCAGCAGTTCGCCATATGACCAGTTCCGTCCAGGCGACCCATCCTGCCGGATCTCCGTCAGGGCCTCGGAATTTGGCCGCGTCTCGGCAATCTCACGCAGCATCGCTCCGACTGTTATCTCGCGTACATCCATGTCAGGCTGGGCCGGGACGTAGGACGTTTTGAGGTTCAGGTCATACATCGCGGAAATCTCCGCCCCGTCCTTTGCCGCTGGCGAAACGGGTCGCGCCTTCGACACCTTTCGTCACCTCGGCCTTGCTGCCACGCCATTCCTGTCGAAGAGCGTCGTGCAAAGGCAACCCGTGTTGCGCCCGTACAGAACGGCGATCCGCGCGCATGCAGCTTTGTGGGAAACGAGCAATGTCGTGGGCCAGGGCTTCGGCCTTCGCGCGCGCGTCACCTTCGGGCACCACGTATTCACACAGGCCTATTCGCAGGGCTTCATCCGCATCTACACGGCGGCCGGTCAGGATCAGGTCCATAGCACGGCCTTCCCCAACCAGCCGCGGCAGTCGCACCGTGCCGCCGTCGATCAGTGGAATGCCCCAGCGGCGGCAGTAGACACCCATAAAGGCGGTCTCTTCCATCACCCGGATATCGCACCAGAGCGCCAATTCCATACCGCCCGCAACTGCTGGTCCAGCAACAGCGGCGATCACCGGTTTGGACAACTCCAGCCGGCTGGGCCCCATGGCCGCCATCGGCGGTTCACCTTCGTCGGGAAAGTCAAATGGATCGAGCGCTTCGGCCCCGGCAAGTGATGCCGCGTGTTTCAGATCCCACCCGGCACAGAACGCTCCGCCTTCGCCCCAAAACACGGCGGCGCTGGCGGTATCGTCCGCGTCAAACGATTGGAAGGCCTCAAAGAGTGCCTTGGCGCTTTCCGGATCCATGGCGTTGCGAGCCTCAGGGCGGGAATGGATGATGGTCCAGACCGGACCATCCTTTTCAACGCGAACGCTCATGCTAACAGCTCCCCATAACTACCTGCGAGATACAGCTCCCGGATGGCGAACTTCTGTACTTTGCCGGAACCCGTCAGGGGGAATTCCGGGACTTGCACCCAGACTGAAGGGGTCTTCTGCGCCGACAGATGAGCGCGGCAATGAGCGCGCAGGTCGGTCACGTCCGGTGCAGTGTCGGACAAGATGAATGCGGCAATGATTTCTCCCCACTTCTTATCCGGCAGGCCGACCACGGCCACTTGCGCCACGTCTTGGTGGGTCACCAGAACGGCTTCGATCTCGGCCGGAAAATGGTTTTCACCGCCGCGGATGATCATGTCCTTGACCCGGCCGGTCACCCGCACAAAACCCTGGCTGTCCATTGTGCCCAGATCACCAGTGTGCAGCCAGCCGTCGTCATCAATGGCGGCGGCGGTGGCCTCTGGATTGTCGTTGTAGCCGATCATCACAGCGTAGGAACGCGCGCAGATTTCGCCTACTTCACCGACTGGAAGCACGCTGTTGTCCTCCGGAGAACGGATCGAAACTTCTGTTTGCGGCAGCGGCTGGCCCGCCGTTTCCACGATCTGTTCAAGGGTGGCCTTGACCGGGTTCAGGCAGATCATCGGGCTATGCTCCGTCTGCCCGAAAGCGCTGAGCAGGTGACAGCCCAGACGGTCCCGCACCCGGCGAACCAGATCGGGTGGCACCGGCGCGCCGCCCGTCGTGATGACCTCAAGCGAAGACATATCGCGCGGGGTCTGTTCGAGGGATTCCAGCAGGTTGAACAGCATGGTCGGGACGGCAAAACAGGTTGTGACCCCCTGTTCCTCGATCAGCCGGGCAAAGATATCTGCGTTGAAACGCTTGATCAGTAGCATCTTGCAAGCTGCCTGGAGGCACCCCAACGCACCCGTTGCGCAACCCGCGGTGTGAAACAGCGGCATGAAATTGGCCCATACAGAATGCGCGCCGACTTGCGCCCGCCCGCAGAAGAGCCGGGCGTTGTTCACCAGGTTCTTGTGGCTGAGTACGGCACCCTTGGGGAAACCGGTTGTCCCCGAGGTGTACTGAATCTGCGCGGCATCATCTGGCAGAACTTCAGGAAGCACAGCGGGCCGTTCGCCGATGGCGTAGAGAGCGCCTGCGTCCTCCAGGTTTATGATCTCACGCAGGTGTTTGTTCCCGTCTGTTGCTTCCTGCGCGATTTCAACCATCGGGTTTCCACGGAATTCATCGACCATGAACAGGCCGGCTGCACCGGATTGCTCCAGCACATACTTTAGCTCAGAGGCTTGAAAGGATGGATTGGCGGTAACCAGAACCAGCCCTGCCAAGCCGCAGGCATACTCCATGAAAATCCACTGGGGGATATTGGGCGCCCATACTGCAATCCGCTCACCCTGGGCGTAGCGGGAGGACAGGGCCAGCGCCAGTCGCTCAGCCTCTTCCAGAAGTTCGCCATAGGTCCACTCTCGGTCGCAACTCCCATTGTCAGAAACGTCAACCATCGCAACTGAAAGTGCGTGTCTGTCTGCGATTTCCCCCAGCAAGCCGCCAACAGTGATGTTGCGGATTTCTGCGTCGCCCTGAGCGGGAAAATGTGAGGTCGAAAGGTTTGGCAGATACATTAGAGGCTCCCTGATACAGCAAGATCATTGCATGGTCTGATCGCCTTGAATAATATCAATGCGCCATCAAGCGATAACTTGGAGCTATCATCTTGAATCTCACCCTGCGCCAATTTCTGGTGTTCAAAACCATCGTCGAAAGCGGCGGCTTCCGGAAAGCGGCAGAGGTTCTGAATACGTCGCAACCTGCCTTGTCCAAGACCATTCAATCGCTGGAAGCCGAACTTGGTTTTTCGCTGTTGGATAGATCCACCCAGACGGTGGAAATGACCAAAGCCGGTGAAGTGTTTTACGAACGCCTTGGAGAGCTTTTTGACCTGGTCGATCAGATCGCAAACAATGCCCGGGACGTGGCCGAAGGGCAGCGCGGAAGCCTCTCCATCACTTACACAGATTTTGCCATTCTCGGTCAGCTGCCGGAAACGATAGAGACCTTCCGGCGGCAACAGCCAAGGGTCAAGATCGGCGTCCGGTTCTATCCAAGCCCTCGCCAGATTGAACTGGTTCTGAACGGGCAGGTCGATATCGCGTTCATCTGGCATTTCATGGGGCATGTGCCGCCAGTTCTCAACTGCCAGCCGATTTCGAGCGAAGGGCTCGCCGTCGTTCTGCCCGATCATCATCCTCTGGCCTCGCGCGACACGATTGACCTGGTAGAGCTGCGTGATGAGACATTTCTGATCGGTGACACGCCTTGGCTTCCGTTCACCAACCTTGTCAGGGATCTTTGCATCGAACGGGGGTTTGTCCCAAAGACCGGACAGGTTGCGTACCTTCGGGACGAGTTCTTTACGTTTGTGCTGCTGGGCATGGGTGTCCTGATTTATCCCGAGAACGTTGTACGCGCGCGCCGGGCCGGGCTCAGCGCCGTGCGCATCCGGGATGTGGGGAAAGTTGTCGATATTGCGGCAGTTTGGCTTAAGGAGACACGCAACCCGGCACTTCCAGCGTTTCTTGACCTGTTACCTGGCCAGATTGCGTGATCCTCTCCTATAGCGCTTGTGTCTTTCACTGCGCGGGGATCGGTTTGGCCGGGATGTCGACCATCTTGCCGCGGGGGATCAGGCGGTCAGCGTCATACATCGGCAAGGAACAGAGTTCGCCGCTTTGGGTGGTGCCATCGGAACAGAGCACGTCCACTTTTGTACCAGGGCCCTGCGTAGGGTCATCCATGCGCACGATACAAACACCACAGTTTTGATACGGGGAGTAGCCCGATGAGCAAACTCGACCGGCTTCCTGGCCATCGATTGTCATCACGCGACCCAACTGTGCCACACCACCAGTCACACGCATCCCCCAGGTACGGCAGGATTTGTCGGAGGTTTCCAGAGCCTCGCGGCCGATAAAGTCGCGGTCATCGAACTCAACGAATGCGCCAAGACCAGCGTCGAAAGGTGTGGTCTCCGCTCCGAAATCGGATCCGGCATTCAGCAGGCCGGCCTCGATCCTCCGGGCGCGGAAAACAGGTGTGCCGGTCAGCAGGATGTCGAAGGCCGCGCCGACCTCCATGATTTTGTCGCCGATGGCCGGGATATCCGTATCAGGCAGAAGATAGACCTCCCAGCCCAGTTCGTTGGTGAAACCCGATCGGCTGATCCAGCAAGTCTGGCCTGCAATTGAAACCTCAGCGCAATCAAAATAGCGGAACGGGTCCGGCATCGGTCCGTCAAGCACAGCTGCCAGCAGTTCCAGCGAGCGTGGACCCTGGATTTGGCTGACCCAAACATTCGGGTCGTGGATTTTCACCTCCAGGCCTTGGGCATGCGCCTTGTACCAGCTGAACAGGTCGCCATCCGCCTGCGCCATCCAGAACCTGTCTTCCGCAAGCCGCAACAACACCCCATCGGTGATCATGCCACCGTCGTGATAGCAGGCAAACTGATAGGAGCAGCGCCCGGGTTTCATTTTGCTGACGCTGCGGGTGAAAACCTTGTTCAGCAGGGTTTCGGCGTCGGGGCCGCTGATTTCGATCGGAAATTCACCAGTATGTCGGAAAATGACGTTGGTGCGCACGGCCCAGTACATTTCATCGTCAGAGGCCGTGCTCAATGCTTCCGGCGTCAGGCGTGAGTTATAGAGCGTGTATTCCGGGTCATAGGGCAGCTCCATGTAGCTGAGCGGATGGGCGGGCATGGTTCGCGCCAGTTCGCGTGGACGCGCACCCTTGTTGGGCAGAGCTTTAGCCACGAAACGGAATTGGGAAAGATCGGCATTCATGATGTTCACCGTTTGGAATTGTTTGACACCTGCGGGTGCTTGCCGGGTGGCGTGCGGTCTCCACGCATTGCATTAGGCCTATCTCGGCCAATATGGCTGGCGCAAACCCAATGAATTGCACAAGCTGTTCGAGAATATTAGACAGGTGAGATGCGCTTTCGTTCCTATGACGCCCTGAAGACCTTTGATGTTGTCGCCCGCACACTCTCGATGACTGCGGCAGCCAAAGAGGTGCATCAGTCCAAAGGATCGGTCAGCTATCAGATCAACAAGCTCGAGAGGGATCTTGGGTTTCAGCTGTTTGAAAGAGGCAAAGCCAAACTGACCCTGACTGACGCCGGGCGCAGGTTGTGGCACGTCTCCCAATCTGCCCTGGGGCAGATCGACCGGGAAATTTCAGATCTGCGTGGCGTCTCGTCAGCTGCGGTGAACATTGGCGCGCTGACCTACTTTTCTTCCCGCTGGCTCTCCCCACGGCTCACGCGCTTCTTTGAGGCCAATCCGGGCGTCAGTTTGCGGATTGAACCGATCAATTCCATCGAGATGTTGGAGACTACCAGAGTGGATCTGGCAATTCTCTGGGGGCTCGGCGGCTGGGAGAACTACAAAAGCGAGCTTCTCATGCCTTGCCCTGCAGTCCCAACTGCTAATCGAGCTGTCGCCGACCAAATTGAGAAGCTGGGAATTGCGGATGCTGTTCGCAGGCTTCCATTGCTTGGCGATAGCTCTGGCGATGCAGGTTGGCGTGCCTGGCATGATGAGGTGGGACTTCCTTATGAACCCAGTCGGTCAAGCCTGACAATCCCGGACTCCAACAGCCGGGTTCAGGCAGTTGTTGACGGCCAGGGGGTGGCTTTGTGGGATGATCTGGTCATCCCGGAAATAGAAGCCGGAACTCTGGTCAGAGTGTCGGATGTTTGGGTGAAAACTTCTGGCTACCATGTCGTCTTCCAGAAAGCCCCTCTCTCGCCAGGAGCGAAAGCGTTTTTGGATTGGCTCTGGAGTGAAGCTGAAAGTAGCCATTCAGGCGACCGCCTTGAATTGTCGCCCTCAACAATCCCTGATAAACAGCGCTGATTTCAATGGCTGCTTCGAGCTGACCTCGCTATGGCAGCGTCCGCTTTAAACGCCTCGCACACTTTCACTACTCGCGCGGCATCGAGCGGTTCTGGGCCCTAAACCCACTTGCTGTTGCGCAGAGAAAACGGGGCTTCAAGGATCACCAGATTGGTCGCTCTTGCCGAATCCTCCTGATCGGTTCGCGCTTGCAGCGAAGGTCTGCTGTCCGCCCCTTCCGCCTGAACCTAATGGCAAAAATGGCTGTGCGGGAGACCCCGCCCATGATGTGTTCTTCAAGATTTAGCGGTGCTTTGGGTCAGCTCACCCAACACGAAGCGACGGGCTGCAAATTGCCCCAAATGCAAAGAGACGTTTAAGAAGTCGACCGGTACCAAAGCAGCTTTTCAGTTCTTGTGCGCGTACAAAGCGTCCAGGAGGTGATACGGCGCAATGTCTCGAAACTGTGCGACGAGCGCGGGGTCGTTTGAGCGATCACGCCCGCAGCTTTTCAGAAGATACCGCACATATAGAAGCATAGCGACTGTCGTTCCTGTGGCTGCAATGTTGAATGTGACTTCCCACACTGTCATTTAGGTGCTCCCTCAACTGATAAGTTTCGCTTTCCTGCACTGTTTCACGCTCCACAAGTGGGGTGCGATCCACAACTACTGAGAAGTGGACCAATGGCAGACTTCCTCCGGAAATCCCAGGCGAGCAAAAAAACCGCAATCATCCTTTCTGCAAGACGAGACCGGGCTCTGCACACGTTGAACGCCCGAAATACCCCGCGCGCCAAAACTGCCAGAGTGTTACCAAGCTATCCATCGCTATTCCGCCGCCAAAGAGAAAAGCTATTTTGATAAGATCCGGGACAAATTCACCCGCGAGGTACGCGACAAAGGCCCCGCCATAGTAGATCACGCTGACGAACAGGGATTGATAGAGCATCAGGTCCGTTCTGCCCATCCCATATAAGTAGCTGTCAAGAACATGGTTCAAAGCGAAAACGACATAGAAACCCAGTAAAAACAGCGCGAGGTACACCACCTTTTCAGCCTCATCCGACCCCATCGCATTAGCGATGAACCAGTGCCATGCTGGGATCGTAACAAGCCACAGGCCAACTATGATCACGGTAAGCCAGAAATATCCCGCCAAACGCCCATCGACCTTGCCTTGGTGATTTCCAACGTCTTGCCGGATCAATGTCCCGAGGGTGAGGACCGGCAACAGAAGCCAGCCCCAAATGAAGTTGTTGGTCACCCAGAACAGACCCGCTTCGTTGACCTCGTTTACCAGTTTCAGGATCATGAGTGAGAAGGCAAGGTTTCGGACGCCTGCCTCCAGGCCAGAACGGATCGCCACGCACAACCAGTCCTTTTTCCACCCTTCGACGCGTCCAAGATGAGGAATGCCGAGAACTCCGGCTCGTGCGAGAATTGCGATGGACGGGATAAACAACAAAGCACCAACCGCGATATTCGTTAGAGCGACGCCCTGAACCCCGAGGTCGAGCGAAAAATCAAATTGTCCCACGAAGACGCTGTCAAAGAGGATGGTCAGCATTGCTCGTGCCGCCACCAGAGCAATGAGGACACGCGACCACGACAATGCGACAACGACGATGATGCAGATGTCATTCAGGACGCCGACCATCATGCCTAACGCCTCGAGACGCACATATTCTGCCGTTTGCGCCTGAAGCTCAGGTTGTTGCGACATCGCGCGTGTTAACCAATCTGAGCCGAGCAGTATCGTGATTGTCAAAAGTCCGTAGGAAATGAGAGCGACAAGAAAGGCATCGCCGACTCTTTCACGCAGGGTCGCACGATCCGCAATGACCTTCCCAAAGACGTAGTAGAGCGGCAGCAAGAGCGCTTCCTGAACCACTTCATATGCAAGATTCAGCCATGCGGCTTGAGCCGCAATGCTGACGCTCCACGTATCCGGCAGGCTGTTCAGGAAATAAACTCGTACTGTTGAATAAAGGGTCGGCAACAGGGCTGTAAGAGCTATGGCAAACCAAAGTCGGTAATCGATGCCTTTCAGAGAGGACATGTAATATTCCGTTAATCCAAATTGATACTGGTGCGCGACTTCACGCTAAACAGATCCCGCGTCAACTGACCATTTTATAGTCAAGTGATGGTCTTTGCGCTTTTCGCTGCTGACGGGTGAAGTGCAACGGAAGTGTCCTCAATCTTTGTTCTTGTGGTGATGTTTCGCGTGCTCCTCAATAGCCCCCGCGTGCTCCTCGAGCCAAGCTCGTTTCCGCTCTTTCTTGGTCGCGACAAGTTCCGAAATACGCTTGTCAAGAGCGTCGGTATCTGCATCGGTCAACTGACTACGCTGTTCGAGCAAAAGGTCGATGATGATCTGGCGAGGGAGTCGCCAAAGCAGTTTTTCCAACACCCGAACGTTGTCTTTCAAAAAGTTCTCGTCTGAATTCGTTGAATCGTCCATCATCCGTTCGCATTCCTCGTTCAATCTCGGTTTAGCATGGCTTCGTCCATTGCGTTTTGACCCCGCATCTTTGGTCGTCGTACCAGCAATGGCCGCCAATATACTTGTTGATCAGCGGCCTATTGCATCGCACCACTTCGAAGGTTTCGGCAACTCAGTGAAGTTCATGACCTCGTAGAGTTCGTCAGCGAACGCAACTGATCGTCGTCAGCATATCCATCTTCTCATGCGATGAGGCGGGCTCATTGCGAATTGGAACATCTTTCACGTCGCGGCCTTCCCATTTGATCTCGACGCCGATGCGGTTCAGTGCGTCCCTCACGAACGCTTTGACTTCAGACCGAACGCTTTTTTCCGAATGAAATACCGCAAAGGATGAAACCGCGGTCAGATCTGCGGCGTAGTGCTGCTCAAACACTAACTTCGCTTCAAACATGTCCTTGACGATATCATGCAATATACGCAGCTTTGTTGCCCGTGTCTCAACGAGAGACCGATCAAACTCTATCAACGCCAATACTGCAGCTTCGTAGTCGTCTTCTGGAGACGAACTCCGTGATGTGCCTGTCGATCGCGCGCGGGCAGCTTCATCGTCGTCGCCATCTACCAACGGATCGTTCTTTGTCATCTTTCAATCTCCAGTTTGATTGCGAATATCATTAAAATTCTGAGACCTCGTGCCAGGGAACACCTTCCCCAGGAGACCCAAAGCTGGTCAGCGAGTTTGTCGCGCATACCCCGATGTTTGTCGTAACTCATTGAATCTGGTACACGATCAAGAGGCGCTTTCGGCATTTATGCGCAGTAATCCCTGTGAAAGCCTACATGAAGCGGTCCAGTGCCAGAGGGATGAGTTGCTGAGCGCCGAATGACGAATACCAGACCGGGAGGCTCCAAACCAAGTTTGCAGCTATAAGATCATGTCTCAGAACGACCTGGAAAACTTGTTGCACTCAATCAGTCGGCCGACGCAGAAAGAGGAATCCTTTTTCGCGAAACGTTGCGCCCTTGGTCTCGGCGTTGGACGCGATGAGCACGGGAAAATGGTCTATCCGAAGAAACTCATATTCATCGACTTCGAGGCATCGTCCTTGAGTTCGGATAGCTGGCCGATCGAAATCGGCCTCGCCTGGATCGAAGGCCGGGATGTCGCTGTCGAAAGCAAGCTCATACAGCCGAACCCAGACTGGTCCTTGGACGATTGGTCGGAAGAAAGTGCTGCCGTGCACAATATCCCGTTCAACGAACTGAGTACGGCCGAACCCGCAGCGGATGTCGCGCGCTGGCTGAAGGAAACCGTCGGTGACAATGTCCTTGTCAGCGATGCTCGCGAGTTCGACCAGCGATGGCTTGATCGTCTTCTTACGACGGTTGGTGACGTGGCGTGGCAGATCGACGACTTCGACCGCATCGTCTGGATTTCGTTTTCCCAAGAAGACGGCATTGTTGCGCCCGGCAGGATCGATAAAGTCTACGAAACACGAGCGGAGCGTCCAACAACGCATCGAGCAGGCGCAGACGCAGCAGACCTCGCTCACGCATACAAAGCCGGCTTGCCTCAGATATCTTCACCCAACTTCTTCGAGCCGATGCCCGAGGAGGATCTGCAGCGCTGGGAAAGTGGAAAGGAAGACAAAGACTAAGTCCGCCGTGGGAAGTATATCCTCACCGCGCCCGC
This sequence comes from Ruegeria sp. H8, assembly GCF_056532905.1. NCBI lineage: Bacteria > Pseudomonadati > Pseudomonadota > Alphaproteobacteria > Rhodobacterales > Roseobacteraceae > Ruegeria > Ruegeria sp. H8. Next base: position 156,929 of record NZ_JBQFNY010000001.1, read on the forward strand.
CAAAGCGTGGTCCGTAGATGCTCCGACCCGTCTTAGTTGTCAGTTTTTGCGTCTGAGACTTGGTGGGCCGGACATTGCAAGCAGCGCATTTCCACGATTTGAAAGCAATGAACGGCTCAACATTTCGGGCTTCAAACAGACAATTTCTCTTTTTTTTGAGACGACACATCTTTTGCTAACCAAAACGCTACATCACAACGAGAGCCCTATGTCCGTACAGAAATTCTTGTCCGATCTGATGATCACGACCATCGCAGATGGAACCCTGTGTCTAAGTGAAAACGCAAGGGAGATACGATTTACGCTTATCAACAAAGACTATTCAGTTGCCGGACGGGTGTATCCCCGTTCCGATTGGATAGATGAATTCGGTCGACCAGGCTTGATGCCGGTAATCGAAGGGACTGCCTTGACTTACGGTGAGGATAAAATGGCCCTCCCTCTACCACCCGAAGAAGTCATGTCATCAGCTTACGAGTTGCTGCAGGAGCGCCTCGCACCGGAAAAGCTGTTCACTTTCGACAATGAGCGGGGCTGGTTGTTGACGTCATTTTACATAAAGCCGTTACGTCAAACCGACAAAGACGCCGCATAAAGCCAAGCATGAACTAAATCATGGCAGGAAGTCGGCATCTGCGTGGATGCCGATCTCTTTCCTGAATAAACCAAGCTATTTGCTGCACTCTTTTTTCGTTGCCTTGATTGGGCAACGAGAGCGAGCAATTCGGGCTTGGAACGCTGCTACTTCGTCCGTCAATCATACATGCCGATCAACGCTCGGGCTTTCACACGTGCCCTCAGGCGATTTCGGAGAAACTGAAACTGACTCCATGCCAGAATTCGGAGACGTAGCCGCTCCAGTTCATCGTCGATCAGTACATCTTCTTCCGTGTCCATCTCGAGCACCCTGTTGCCATAGCCCGCGCACCGTGCGTTTGCAGCGGAGACGAGATCCTTGCCGACCATGGCGATACACGCATCGTCTCGCTCATCGAGAACGTCGCCGCGTTCCAGCCGCTCGAGCATATGCGAAAAGCTGCGCTGCATCAGCCCGCGCGGAATTGGCCCATGCCGCGCGCAGTCGTCTGCAAAAGCGGCCGCTTGCGAGATCACGGAAGCACCCAGCTCCTCGAGCGTTTGTTCCCGGCGAATGTATGTGTAGCTCATCACGATCTCCTCACGCTGCCGCATCAGTCGTAGCCATGTCCGGTGTGACCTTTGTCGCATCGATTTCAGCGATCAGATTTTCCAACCTGTCGGTTAATCCGCAGATGACCAGCACAACTGGATCTTCTGGCGAAATCTCAGCGAAGTAGCCACCTTCTGCCCGGACCGGATCACCAACGTGTTCGAGGGCGAGGAGGTCGCGCAGCCACTCCAGACCGCGGCGATGCCGGATTGTGTAGGCGTCGGCTGTTGCGACGGACGCGCGCAGTCGCTGCAGGCGCATCAGTGCTGCGGAACCAGCGAGCAGCAACACTGCATGTTGAAGATCGAGATCAGCAGATTCGAGGAACTCGCCGACCTGCGTCAGGATTTGGTTTTTATTCATTGGGAATTACCCTGTGTTTACGCCGCCCCCATCGGACGACAAGCGCGCAGGCGGGGGCACTCTCCTTTCGCCCTGCACATGGTTTGGATATTGAATCGGTTCCGAGCTGTCTCTTTTTTGCTGCTCATAGAGACGCAGCAAAAAGAGAGACAGTCGGGACTGAGGTAGTGTTGGAAATCTCTATAAGCGTCGCTTCAGGGTAACCTTCCTAAGGTATTGTTCTGGAGGGTTTTTGGTTGGCTGAATTGAAACTTTCCTGCTGAAGGCGAAGGCAGAATCTCTGAAACAGACAGCCCACCGATTCCCATGAAATAAATTGGCGCGATTGGCCCGTTTTTTGTAAAGCCTTGGGAGTTGGAGCGCAGGCCCAAGGGCAGTAGAACCCGTGCATACGAAGTCGTTAGTGCATTGCTGAGGGGCATCTCACGGGCGTGATAGGTACTGCTGGGCGCATGTTCTTGACCGATCCCTCGACAGCGTCAGTCGGGGTCGGGGTTTTGTGGCACCATTCTCAAGATCACGCACCTAAGAAACTCATTTTTGTTAAAAAATTCACATCAAAGGCGTGAGTCTATGCGAACGTCAAATTTCGCATTGCAACTGTCGAATTTTGGCCGCAATCATCTGAGAAGAATGGCTTAAGGTTTCATGTTGAAACAAGAATGGCATCATTGCACGGGTCGCACAAAAGCAAAAAAAAGCCAGTAAACTGATGTCTGCCTTTCACCCTATACACAAATATCGCGACGTCAAAGTTTGATATCTGCTCTCGGCAGCAACGCGGACACGCCCAGTACTAATTTAGAAGGAGCGGCATGGAAAACTTAGGTTTAGAGTTCGGGAATGCAATTCTTGGGGTGGCTTCTGCGCTAAAGAATGAAAGCACTCCTGGTATGGTGGCTTTCGTTCTTTTCGTAAGTTGCTTTTGTTTTGCGGTAAAGCTCGCGTTTGATATGCGGCGCAGAAGATCAATTCTGCGACGTCTATCGAACAAGCTCAACACAATGGACCAGGATGCATTCTCCGCGACGGGCTTTGATGAAGTTTCTCTGTGGATCGGTACTGAACTATCTGGAAATGCACGTGTAAAAGAGCCACTTCAAGAAGCATGGGAGGAATTCGGTGAAACTCTGTTCGTGGATGATCGCTTTGATCCCCCGTCGCGCAGAAACACAGTACGGCCAGTATTCTTTTTTAATTTGGAAGACCTCGGTTACGGAGCAGGGTTTTACCGAATTTTGCCGGGAATTTACGTATCCGTCGGACTTGCTTTTACCTTTTTAGGGCTGATTGCCGCCTTGAACGCCATGGCAAGCGATGGGGAAATCAACGATGTGACAATGCTCACATTGATCGGACTTGCTTCGGCCAAGTTCATCATGTCGCTGTCCGGGCTGGCGTGTTCGATCATTCTCACCGTCTTGTTGCGTATCGAAGTTGGAGGCGTCGACAAGGCGCTTCACAAGCTGGTTCGCAGGCTCGAACGCCGTTTTGACTTTGTCAGCCTCGAGAGCTTGGCGTTGGAACAGCTCAAAGTGCAACGTGATGCGCAAGATGCGAACAAGAAACTTGCATACGAAATGGTTGCCGAGCTCGGCCGCCCGCTGAGGGAAGAACTTCCGCAAGCCATTTCGACTTCTATCAAGGAGAACATGGCACCTGTCCTTGAGAAATTGAGTCAGCAAGGCGCGGATAGTGTCACATCGATGGCCGAGGACTTGTCGCGACAAGTCACCGATGGAATGGGTCAAGCATTGACGGCGGCAAGCGCCAGCATGGCGCAGGCTGGCGACCGGATTGCTTTGCTTGCCGACCGAATGGACAATTCCTCGGGGCGCATGGGCACAGAGATGGAAAGTGCCGTAACTCGAGTAGCTCAGGCAGTTGATGATTTGCGGTCTGCGATGTCGGAGACTGCAGAGCAGACCGGCGGGACCTTCACACAAGGTGCAGAACAACTGTTGGCCGTCATGAATCGCACGCTTGAAGGTATCAAGGACAATACCGGAGAAAGCGCACGTGCGATGTCTGCAGCTGCTGAAGAAATGACGCGAGCGGCGCGCACCATGAAAGAGGAAATGGAGAGCGCTGCCAAGGCTGGGTCAGAAGCGGCTCGCGGGCGCATGGAAGTTGCGGGTGACGAGGTAGGTGCCGCCATCTCCGAAGCCGGGGTATCCTTAGCGACAACCTATCAGACTGCTGCGAACCGAATTTCCGAAATGGCTGCAGGCGTATCAGAACAAGCAGGTAAGAATCTTCTCACTCCTTTGAAAGATATTGAGACCCAGCTGAGAGGTATGGTCGAAACACTCGACGATGGCTCGCGAAGGATGCAGGGTTTTGCAGCTGCCGTTGGCGAAGGGGCACAGGCAGGAAACGCCGCAGCTGACAGCTTCCGCAGCTCTTCCCGAGACATGGTCGAAGCTGTCGCACCTGTACGGGGGACGGTGGAGCTCATGGACAGTTCTATCAACAAGCTGCGCGAAAGCGTTGAGCGCGCAAGCGGAACAGTTGTTATGTCGTCTGACGAAGTTGCCAAGTCGGCAGCCAGAACACTTGAAGCTGCGAGTGCGACTATCGGAAGCGAGCAGCAGTCTATCTCCGCTGTCGTTACCTCCATCGAAGCACTTGTTCGAGAGATGCGAGGGCAAGGCGATCGAATAAATGATATTGATCAGAAGCTGGGTGGCGCATTTGAGCTTTACGCTCGCAGTACTGAAACGTCGATGCAGTCAATTCGCACACACGTTCAGGAGATGGCAAGTGAGATGAATGCCGCGCTCGACTCCCTGCGCGCCATTGTTGACAGCCTTCAGCAATTCGAGCCGCAACAACGTAAGGCTGCCTCCTGATGCGTGGTTTAACTCGAAAGCACTTGCACGAAGAGGAAGAAGAATCCGCGTTTGTGTCTATGACAGACATGACCGTGAGTTTTTTGTTTATCGTTATCCTGCTTTTAGCGTTTTTTGCGAGCAAGTTCAGTTCTGACGACAACGTGCCGCGCTGGCACTACAATCAGGTAGTTTCGGAGCGCGATGCGGCCATAAAGGAACGCGATGAGCTAAGTGCCACGCTGAACGAAACTCAAGTCAAACTTGCTTTGGTCACCTCGCAGCTCCAGGATGCAGTCGTAGAGCTTGCCAAGCTACGTGAAATAATTGCTGAGCAGGACAAGCTGATTGATGACCTGGAATTCATCAAGAAAGAGCTGGAAGCTGAAGTCGTTTCTCTCGAAGCAAAGATCCTGGAGTTGGAGCGCCGCATTGCGGAGCTCGAGGCGATTGTGTCAGAGGAAAATCCGCTGGAACAATATAGTTTCGCAGCGGCTTCTGTTCGACGGCAGATGTTGGAGCGGTTGGCCAAGGTCGTTCAAGAAGATATCGAAGCGCAGAAGATTGAGGGTTTGACGGTCACAGCGCAGGGGGATGCCTTGCGGTTTCAAGGGAGCGGGCTTTTTGCTTCTGGCGCGAGAAGCCTAACCGGGAGAAGTCTGCAAGTAGTGCGATTGCTTGGAGAGCATCTTGATCGGGAACTTCCATGCTATTCAGTTGGGTCGCGAAGCGCCATTTCCAAGGAATGCAATCCGGATCTCGTACTCTTTGAGACCATTCAAGTCGAAGGCCACACAGATAGTAAAGGTGGCAACACCTACAACCTCGATTTGTCGGCAGGCCGAGCTCTATCAGCCTTCACCGCAATTGCGCCAGATCAAGAGCAGCTTGGCTCTGACATGTTGGAGTATCAGAACCTTTTGGGCCAACCACTGCTCGCGTTCGCAGGTTATGGGGAAATGAGACCGATAGTTGATGAGACTTCAGGGGATAGGTCGGCAAACAGGAGGATCGACCTCCGATTTATCATGTACGTGCCACCCGGCGTCGAGTTCATTCCGGAAACTGTTGAGGACCTTGATAAAGTCAGCGAATTGTTGCGAAAAAGGGCATTGGAAAAATGACCCGCGACGCGTTGTCGGATATTCTGTCGAGGCTGGCCTCCCCGGACGAGGTCGTGCCCCCAAACTTTACCGTGCTTCTGCGAAATTGCGGTCGTGTGCTTGACGATCTTGGCCCCGCGAAGTCACGTTTGCGTGACGCCGAAGAGCTATTACGTAGACTCAAGCAGCGGATTTTGGAAAACGACTGGTCGGATGTTTCGCTCAGCTTTGTAATGGAAGCGGGGGAGCATGCCTTCTCGCCTGGTTATCGTGATGATCCTGAGTTTGACCGGGTACGCGCTTTTTTTCTCGATGAAATACCGGCATCTGATAGGCCAGGTTTTCTTGGTGCGATGACGCGAATTTACATCGAGACCTTTGAAGAAACTGGTGCGCATACTCATGCGCTTGCAGCTGCTTTAAAGCGAGTTGCTATTCGCATTGGCGCTCAATGGCGAAAGGTTCTGGACAGCTTTCCGTCGTTGCTTGATCCATCAAAAATTGTTGATGAGATCGCGGATAAAATGGCTTCGTTTAGTGATATTTGGAGTGGTTTGAGGGACTTGGGCATTCGGCAGCCTCACGCGCCCGGGTTGATGGTGGAGGCCCATTTCAGGTTTTTGAAGATTTTTGGTCCGCGAGTTCGTGAAAGAGCGGATATTGAGCGCCTATTGGCTTGGCTGAAGCCCGAAGGCCAGCCCGCGATGGCCACCGGTGCTGCGGAGACGGTGATTGCGCTATTAAAGCCGTGGAAAGAAGGAGGAATTCCTTCAGACGTCAAACAGGTTTTGATGGATCGTTTGTTGGATTTGTACGGACACCCAAAGGTAAGTCGAAACGCGATATGGAACCAGGTTCCGCCTGAACTTGAAGGTTTGTTCCTTCACTGGCTGACAGGTGCTGATATTCGCATGCTCTTTCGGGTTCTTAATGAGGTTGAACGCGGCCATATGTGGGCTGATCGCGAAGAATTCTGGTGGGAGCTTTATGAGAAGAACAGAATCGATGAGGTCTGGGTCGCATTTAACAAAGAAGGCTACCGAGTGGCCCAATCAAAGATGTCGCGCAACCTTCGGCAAAACCCATCTCACGTGCGCTTCGCTTTGCAAGAGGGAGAGAGAGATAAGTCCCTCCTAATAATGCGAATAGGAAAGAAGATCGTTGTGGAAGGCACGTACAATTTCAAAGTGCACATTTTTAGCGCGGAAGCTCGTAACGCTCCGAAGCTTTACCAGCGAAGATATGACGTGGCCAACATACGCGGGAGCTATGGTGCCGAAACCATCCCGCATCTCGGTTTTTGGCAGGGCAAAGTAATGATGGGGATTTGAGAATGGACTTCAAGCCAGAGGTTGATGACGCGGGCATTGCAATAAGTGTCTCTCAAAAACCCGGTGTTCTTCAGCGTTTGCTTGGCGCGCACAAACCCGATCTTGCGGAACTATCTGTTCAAGACCGGCGCTTTGCATTTGCGCTTGCCGATCTTAAGGCAGCGGCAAATGGCCGATCGGATGAACTTAAGTTGTCAGGCCACAGAATTTGGATGTCGCATCGATTGGCGGCAACATTGAATGCGAAGTCAGGAAAGCTTCTCGGCCTGCCTCCGCTGACAGACCTCACACTGAAGACCGACGTCGACGGGGTCGTGGGAGGTGACAATTTCCGTTTGAGGTCAGAATGGTACCGAGGCGGCGTTCGTAAAATGCCGTTGCGAACTGGCGCGATTTTAGCAACTGACAGAGGACAACAGCGCATCCCACTTTGGATGCTGGAAGCGTTAGAGGTTGCAGAGCAACCAATCGGTGTTGGCGATGCCGGCCAATGGGAAGCACTTGCGCGTTTCCGCAAGGCCTTGGACCCAGGAGTGTCCGAAGGTCAGGACACGACTGCCGCAAGGAACTCAATGTCGGACTTCCTTTCTGGCTTGGAGGTAAGCCTTTCTGACGGCTTTTCGATTTCTCCGAACTCTGAGGGAGATGATTTTGACGTTCTACCGTTTTCCAGTGAAACTTTGGGCGAAGCTATAGAACCTTCTGAAGAGATGTCCGAATTGAACGGTAGAGACCTTGGTGAGTTTCAGCGAAAAGTTCGCCAACGTGGGGCATTGAGTGCTTACCGGCTGGGCCCGGGAAAGTTCGTTGTCATCGACGGCTCCGCTGCTCCGGCACTTCAGGTTATGGCAGAAATGCAGCGAGCCCCTACACGTGACCGTTCTGACTTCATTCGAAATCCCGCGCGACGCATCAGTGAAGCCGTGGAGCGTTCGCTGGAAGCATCTGGCGCCTTTGAAGGCCTTGATGACGTCGGCCGAGAGGAAGCGATCGGCCGCGCGGCAGGTAAGCTGTTTGTTGAAACCGCTGAATACGCGCGCTTCTCGGAACGGGTAATCGGCATAGGAATCTATGAGTCTCCTGCAATCGTCACGCAGAGAGATGGTGCAACCACTTGGTTACCGGAGGTTTTCTCCGAAGAGGTGCGCAAAAAAATAGAAGTCATGCCATCTGAAGATCTTGGTTACCTTGCGCAGGCGATCCAGAGCGCAATTCAAAACGGAGATGAAAGCGTAACGGAGTCCGGTGTTCATGTGCCGGCTACAAATGAGGTGCTGAAAGCCATTGAAGCCGAAATCCAAAGCCGACGATCAGAGCAAGAGGGTACGGAAGATGAAAGTGGCCAAGAAACCGGTTGGGAAGCAGAGGGCTTGAATGCTGGCCCGGCAGTTCTTCAAACGCAGGACAATTTTGACGAAGTTCATTGGCTCCCGGATCTAAAATCAAGGGCCCAACCAACTGACGCAACAGTTCCAAAAGCGATACTAACGCCTCTTAGAGAACATCAAATAGAGAGTATGGCTTGGCAGGTATCAGCCTGGGCCTCAGGTCTCCCCGGTGTGCTGAACGCTGACGAACAAGGCCTCGGTAAGACTCTTCAGACGATTTCTTTTCTGGTCTGGCTCAATAATCAAATGGAAGAAGGAAAAGCGTCGCGCGGTCCGTTACTTATTGTCGCCCCAACCTCTCTGCTTGAGAATTGGGAGCAGGAAGTCGCCCGACATGTCGAGGCTCCCGGCCTTGGCCATCTGATCCGACTATACGGAAGCGGTATCGGAGCACGCCGCAAGGCTGGGACAAAGGGAATGGACACAGCAACAGGAGAGGCCCTTCTTGACTTTGGAGACTTGGCGCGGGCTTCCGAGGCCGGTGCCGGGCACAAGACGTGGATTCTGACCACATACTCGACGATGACGAACTACCAGCACTCGTTGGCGCAAATCCCATTTGCAGCTGCTGTGTTCGACGAGATACAGGCCCTCAAAACACCTGGTTCATTGCGCGCTTGTGCCGCCCGGGCAATGAAGGCCGATTTTCGAATTGGTTTGACCGGTACTCCGATCGAGAATTCCACCAGTGATCTTTGGGCGATCATGGATCAGCTTGCACCTGGCAGTTTGGGATCTTTGCGCGAGTTCCGCGATAAGTTTGGAGCACCCGAGACGGATAACATGCAGAAACTTTACACCCGTGTGTTTCAGTCTGAAGGGCGTCCTCCATTGGCGCTCAGGCGTCTCAAAGAAGAAGTCGCCAAGGACTTGCCCGTCAAGCGACGGTTTCTACTGCCTTTGGAGATGCCGGACCTTCAAGCTGAATTCTATGATGACGCACGCTCGAAACTTGCCTCAGGCAAGAAAGGAGGGGCGCTGAAAATGCTGCATCATATCAGATCCGTTTCCGTGCATCCGGACCTAAGTAGTGGCGACGACGATGAAACATTTGTTGCCCTTTCCGCGCGCCTCACGGCCACATTCAAAATTTTGAAAGAAGTGCGTGAACAAAGAGAACGTGCTTTGGTCTTCATTGAACATCGCCAAATGCAATATCGGTTTATCGAACTGGCAAAGGCGGAATTTGGATTGAAATCCATAGATCTGATTAATGGTGAAACACCAATTCGGCAACGGCAGGCTATCGTGAACCGCTTTCAATCAAGCCTTGAGAATGACGGTGGTTTCGACCTTCTGGTGCTTGGGCCTCGTGCTGCAGGCACTGGATTGACGCTGACAGCCGCAACCCATGTTATTCATTTGTCGCGCTGGTGGAACCCGGCAGTTGAAGAGCAATGCAATGACCGTGTCCACCGTATAGGCCAAACTAAGCCAGTACATGTTCATGTCCCTATGGCGATCCACCCCACTTATCGCGCTGAAAGCTTCGATTGTCTGTTGCACAGCTTGATGCAGCGAAAAAGAAAACTGGCCGGCAGCGCACTTTGGCCCATGGGAGACACTGCGGATGATGCAGCGTTCCTTCAACAACGTCTTGGGGCGGACAGCAAGGGTACAGTGGAAGGAGATACTGTCAGTGTTGCGATCTCTGACCTCTTCGAACGAGATGGATTTCCACTTCCGAAACTGGAAGCGGACGGGAGCTATGCGTTCGAGTAGTTGGAAATAGCTTGCCAACAAATACAAACATGAGCGGGGGGATTATCCCGTCTGTTGCTTCTAAAGTCTTTAATCAATGTTTCTTCGGGAATTCGGTTCCGCAGCAACCATTGTTCCCATGCTACTTTAGGAGAGCGGCGACACGTCGGCAGTACTGTATCCAGGAACTTTCGACCAATCCGACGGTCGCGACGGGCAAAGCTCGGAATTCGCCCATGCGTTCCAACAGCACACTTGCGGTGGGATCATCTCCAAGATCGGCGACAGTTGTGTGCACTACTTGCCAGAATTTGTTGATGGCACTTCTCTCGTGTTGCAACGCTTCCGCATGCAGTTGGCAAAGAACTGGCGGAAGCTCGGCTTTTATGGCTCCACTTCTGTCATAGACGGGTGGCGCGCCGATCGGCGAAGGGGGCAGCAGCCCACTTGCTGCAACCACACTCACTTCGAAAAGACGGTTGAAACACGCGACCGCTCGGCGCAGACGCTGGCGTCTCATTCCACCAGCCGCCTCGGCATCGAGTGACCAAACCCAGTCTGAAGTCAATTGGGCAGGCGCGAGACTTGCAGCGGTCGCAGGCGTCTTCAAGCCACCCCAATGCATCTCGATCTCCTGCTTGAGGCCGGCACGCCGGATCAAGTGCCGAAGGGCCTCCCAAGGGTCATCAATATACCCAGCGCAGCTCAACGCGCGGATCACGGCTTGACGACCGCGATGATAGGTTTGAGCGCTGGGGAAAGTGGTCCGAATGTCCGGCTGCAGGTCTTCAAAACTGATTGGGAACCGTGTCTCGAATTCTGCGCACTTGATGCGGTCGAGGCCACCCATTGAGTGACCGAACATATGCAATATGCCGGTGACCTGAGGTGTGGATACAGCAGTGAGATCTGCGAGGGTGTACAAAGAGAACGTCCTTTTTTGGGTGAGTTTAGCTTGGCGGATGTTTTGCCGACGGCATCAGATGAGGTCCGAAATGTCCTCGTCGTGGTCGTAGCTGCCCGAAAATAACGTCTGCGCCGCCTTTACGGCCTGCCGGCGAGCGTTTCGCGAGCGGTATTTCTCAACCGTCGTAAACGAGACGTGATGGTTCACGGCTGCACCATATTGAATGCCAAGCTCGCCTTGGGCCGCCAGGCTGTCATAAGCAAGGCTGCGTGCGATGTGCCCTCCTGTATTTGCGACCGCGGACCACATCCTTGAGTACCAGGCGTAGGCAGCAGGTGTGCCGTCAAACTGCACGTAGAGAGGGCGTTTGGTGGTGAGCACGCGATCCCGCAGAGTTTCGAGATAACGTGAATCCTGGTCCTGCAGGATCAAAGCGTCGATGAAAGGCGTCCAAAAGTTGTCCAGGGGAATGTCCAACTCATCGACATGGGCATTGCGGGTTTTGTTCGGTCGGTATGTAAATCGGTAGCCATCGCGATCTGCGTCGTAGAAGATGCCCTGCCCAAAGACGTGGTTTATCAGGACATCTTCCGGACGGGCGGGAACTGCGACGCCAATTGCGATTGCGGCAGCCCGATTGCGCAACGCATGGCGGCGAGAGGGAGTTTCCAAACGGTCTGCCGAGTAGAGCATGGCTTCGGCGGCGTCGAGTAAGTCTCGAGCACTTCCAAGCTTCTTCAATTTAGCAAACTTCAATGCCGGTTGTTTCCCTTCAAGCCGAACGAGTTCGTCGTAAGTGCGCGAAAGCATGCCCAAAACGTGGTTGGGCATGCCATGCATCCGTGCGAAACGGCGCAGTTCTTCCCAGGTGCTGCGCAAATAGGCCCAGCGGGGAACGCCATCATTTTTCTGAGCGGATCGACTGCGTAGATCGGAGTAATATACCTTCAGCGCCGCAGTGTCTGATAGATCAACTGGCAGCCCACGCTGATCTGCCGACCAGGCGAACATGCACAGGCGTGAAGTCATGCGGTTCAATATCGAAAGGGCAAAAGTTCCTTCGAGCCGCAATCTTTGCAACGTGATTTGCCATTGATCCGGCAAATCTTCGGGCGGGATGGAAACTGATCGCTTGTAGCTTCTGTTGCGGCCCTTGGTGATGCCCTTGAAATCCACTTTTTCATGCCGCGTGGTGATTGCAGTATCGATTGATTTGAGGTGGTCCCCCTCAAACCCCAGTTGTTGCAATGCGTTTCCCAAGCTTCTGAGCGCTTCCGGTTTCTGGTCACACAGTTCCGCGTAGGCGTCGATATCCACTCTGTCCGGACTGGAAACGGAATGCTCTGCACAAAACGACATGAAGGTTTCCAGAGCATTCAGTTCGGCGTCTTGCATGCGCATAACGGCTGGAAACCTGCGCAGATGTACCATGTGCGGACGGTTCAGGAGGACGTGCCGAGGGGTCATCACGCTGCACCCCCATGACCATGGACCACCATTTTCTGGCCGTCGCTGATGTTCTTTTTCTTGTCGAGCCATGCATAGTTTCGCGCGCAGACGGGAAGGGTATTGCCGAGCAAGTCTGCGGCGGCCTGCATCGCATTTGGATTGTTCTTGATAAGCAGTGTCGCGTAGCCGTGTCGCCATTTGTGGAAGTTCATGGGTAGTTCAACGAGGGATGCGGCGCGCTGAAACCATGTATCGAAGGTGCCGGTATCGAGGGCGGCAGGGCTCTTGACCGCGGGGAACAGGTAGATGCTGTCCTTGGCATGCGGGAACAGGGGCCGGATCTCGCGCAGATACCAAGACAGTACGAGCGGCCCATGCAGTTTTTGTTGCAACTCGGTTTCCTCTTCGTCCTTGCCGGATTTCGTTTCGTCGGCAAACAGCATGAACTCGTATGCTGTGCGATGTTGCCCGGGCGTGAAGAAATTCTGTCTCGACCCTGCGATCCTGAGCCCCAGCACGTTTGCCAACCGAATGGGGCGACCTGCATATTCGATCGCCGAGGCTGCAGCACAGGTGCCGAGCTGCCGTACCCGGGCAAGTTCCGCCGCGGTCAATTCTCGTCCTTCAGCCTCTACGAGAATCTCCTTCGCCTTTTGCATTATAAGGCGATGGAGGTTTCGAAACCGCCGTTCCCGCTCTGGATTCCGCGCCAGGGATTTACACCAGGCTTTGTTTTTTCTGCTCATGCCCTGCGCGGCCTGCTTGCCTCGTTGCAGGAACTTGCTTGTTTTGACCTTGACGACGGTATTGTCTTCGAGGAGCCCGTTTCTGCCCAATGCCACGAGAAGGCGGGAATAGTAGCTGTAGGCCGAGCGCTCAGTCAGCGTGTCGTTGAGATGCTCGACCGCTTCGGTGCGCCGGATCGTGGCCGCGATATGATCGAAGCTGAAGAGGCTTTCGAAGTCGTTGACGGCTTCGAGGTCGGATACCGGGGAGACATAGCCGAGGGCGGATTCTGCCGGGCAGGACGGAAGCATGCGAACGTGATGACGGAGTGCCGCCAAATACCCCTCTACAGCCGAGTCGGAGACTGCCTGACTGTCTGACCCGGCAACTTCGTCACGTTGGCAGGCGGCCTTGTGAGCCAGGTCGATCAGCAGCGTGTCGATTGCCTCGGGGAGGGCCGCTTTCTGTCGCAGGGTTGGCAACAACGGAACACCGGTCTTTGGCAGTAGCTCCGCTACTTCCGGCAGGAAGGCGTAGCTCTTGAGGAATTTCAAAGCCCGGCTGACGGTGCTTCTATCACCGGGGGCTGCAATTGCCGCCTCAATCCGTTGCAGGGTTTCGGGCTCGCCGAGCTCCCAGGGCTCAATCCCTGCCATGCGCGCGGTGTCGGACAGCTTTGGGAGAGGACTTGCGACGTGTTTTGCAATAATTCCTCCGTTTTCGGTTCCGTGCAATTTGACAGCATCGTGCAGCAGGGCCCATCCGTCCTGCCGGGCACGCAGTTGTTTCTTCTTCTCAGTGGCTCCGGTTGCGAAGTTGACTGCGCGAATGAGTTCAACACGCCATTTCTTGTAAGGCTCCAGTTTCTGGTTCAGGTCCGGGCGCGGATGAATTTCTTTTTTTGCCTTCGGGAAGTTGGCTTCAATCCACTTCAGATCTGCCGGGAGCCGGGACAACGGCTCACCATGTGCGTTGCCGATAAGACGGATCAATGCGGCATTCAGGTATTGAGGACCATTCTCGGTGATCCAGTCCTGGACATCCTGCATTGTGGAAATTCTGACCGTTGAGGGTCGTGGTGCGGGGAAGATATCTTTCATGTTCATGTCGTTCATATTGGCGGATTGTCGGGAAACCAAAGTTCCGCCTATTCCTGTTTTTTCCGTCTATTCCGCAGGAAAAGCGGAACTGTCGAGTGTTTGCCGCTGCCGAAAACGGGCGGCTGTATCGCTTTTTTCCGGCTAATCCACGCATGCCTCCTTTTTCTGAGAGAAAGCTCCAAAAACCGCTTTCTCGAGGCCAGAGCCGCCTCCTTCCTTGGCATTTTGATCTTTGGGTGAGGCATCGATGTCTCGTGCTTTTGGGAGATCCAGCAGCAGCCCCTCTTCTCGCCACAACAAAACCTCAAGAGGGCGAAACATACGCTTGCGCGGCCCAAGGTTGACGGTTGGAAAGGGAAGTGTTTCGCGGCCGTCCGCTAATCGACGTGACAGCGTGTTGGGTATGACACCGAGCAATCCGGCCATTGCCGCAAAGTCGATGAGTGGTATTTTGAGCGCAGTTTCGAGGTTTTTGGTTTCTGCCAGAATGATTGAATTTCTGTGCTTAAGATGCAGCTCATCCAAATGAGTAGATAACAATGTGCCTTCAATGCCGTGCAACGCCCGCCAGATTTGATGCCAGGGGTACAGACCTGCAACGTTGACCACCTGTTTTCGACGAACGATCTGGTTTATCGAGCTCCGTTCAACGGACAAGTGCCTGCAGAGTTCAGCCTGGGTCGCAGCATAGGTTGAGGGTGAATTGGGGCAAATCTGCACTGTGGCTCTCCTGTCGTTTGACAGGAATTGGTTCCGGCTGTGGAAACTCGGAAAAAGTTTGTACTGTCGCGTTGAAATACCTGCAAAAACATCGTTTCGGCAGATGACTGCGCCCCGAAGTTGGCAACCCAAACAAAACTAAGTGGATGCTGTCTATTTCGTAGATGGGAAAGTTTGATTCCAATTTAGAAGCGTCTTTTGCTTGTCGTTGGAGTCGGCTTTGATGAGGTAGGCAATCTAAACGAAAAAAGTGGATCAGTTTTTGTGGTTTTAGAAGCTTAAAATACTGTTAGTAAAACAGAAAACAGACTTTGGTCTTGGTTGTCGACCCAAATTGTGAGGTAGTCGAAACCCAATAGAAAAGAGACGCAAGCATCGAAGTTGATTGAAGAGCCATTTCAGACCGGCCGAAGACTGATCTGAAGTGCAGTGAGATCGATATCTTCATGCTCGTTGTCGAAATTCTCGAGAAAAGACATCAGATCATCTTGGCGTGGTTGGCCGAAAGCCAGCCGGTAGAGTGCAACCGAACGTTTGAGCCATTCGAGGAGCGCGGCTTCGCGGCTGAACGGTAGAGACAACACATATCGTTCGATTCGCGTTTCGCCGTCGAGCAGCCAGAATGGTTCCAGGTCACCTGGCCGTTTTGCTTCTGCGCGGGCTGTCCGAAACATTGTTCGCCAGGGATCATAGATCTGTTGACCGTCTTTGAGTGTATCCTCGAATTTGGAGGCGAGGTTCAACCGCACTGCATGGTTTTTGTAGCGATGGACGCGCCCTTCACGCTGTTCGAGATCAACAGGGTTGGAGGGAAGGTTCCAGTGTACGATTCTGTGGCAATAGGGATGGAAATCGAGCCCCTCCTGCCCGACAGATGTTGAAGCAAGAACAAAGGGGCGAAATGGGGAGTTAAATGCGGTCCGGACCGTATCCGTTCGCTGTGCACCTTCTTCCTGGGCCTGCTGCAAAAGCCGGGTCGCAAACCGACCGCGCAATCTCACAGCAGGAGAAATCTCAAGGCGATCGCCTCGTGCGCGATACCGCTTGATTTCGATTTGAGCAGGTTTGAGCGCCAGCGCCTCGTCGATGGTTTCCGACAGGACGGTGACGGCATAGGAAGGATCCTTGTCCAGCAACCCCTCGGACTCGAGTAAGGTATGCACATATTCATCAAGCACGGATTGCAAATCATGATCGACACAATGATGCAGAACCGACTGCCAATAGAATTCGTCGGTTCCGGTCCGTAGCAGCGCCTGGCTTTCCGGTTGATTGAATAGTCCTCGGAAGGCCATGCCGATCCGCGTTGCAGCGTGCAAAATGATCGGATCGTCGAGGGCGATTTCGGGTGCCACGCGATGTAGGGCCCGAAGTGCACAGGTTGCGGGGCTTCCCAAAGCAAGATCCGTCAGGTGTTCAAGCAGGCGCTCCGAATCTGGCTGCCCATGCAGCACGTCACTGCGCGCAGCTTCGCTGAGAGCGTTGAGGTGGTCGTGCCACGCGTCCTGACCATCTGCTCGGAGGACGTCCGTGAGGATATTGCCAGCTGCCAGCCATTTGTCGAAGGATGCCGAACTTATATCTAAGGCGGCGGCACAGGCCCAATCCCATGTCATTGCACGTTCGGTTTCATCATCAGGCCCTGCTTCCGAACTCTGCTCGAGCGTGAGGCTTCCACCACGTTGGATGGGGCGTAGACGTGGTTCAATGGATGATGTCAGGTCTCGCAAGAGGTCACAGGCGTGAGCACGCATTTCCGCTACGTCGACTATGGATCCAGCGGTTCGAAATATCTCAAGGGGGTCAACCGCTGCGGCCAAAGTCGGAGATGGGATAACAAGTAACAGCGCGCGCAACCCTGTTAGCCGACCCTTGTTGCGTCGGAAATTCAGCAACTGCGGGTGCCGGGCCGTATAGCTCCGACCAGTTTCCCCCATTCCCATCTCTCGCTCGCTTTCATAGGACAAGAGCCCGGCAATTGCGTCCGGCACCATGGCCCACTGCGAAAAGATCAGTAGTTTGCTCGCGGGCACACGAGGGCCGAAATAGGGTAGGCTTGGCGGCATCCACAGCCGTTTCGCCATGCCGTACTTGAAGGCGATACCTTTCAACGCGCGCATCCGACCATTGTTATCCGGTATGGGGCGATAGGCTTCGATTGCATCGGTGTCTATCTGAGCGCTTTTTGCAGCCTTGAGTGCATCCAGCAGAGCCTTGCCGGGGGCATCCTTGAGATGCTCCAAACGCTGGCCCAGCTTGTAGTCGCGCAGGAAGCTCAGAAGATAGGGGGCGGATTTCCAATACTCCACGGTTCCCGGTGCATCAGCGGCGTCTGCCACCCTTGCTACAGCGCGAGCTTCAATTAGATCAGAAGGTGCCACCGTAACCGGAACGTCGATGTCGCGCATCATTCCGTCGCGCTCGGCGGTTTCGGATACGCGTTCGGTTCTGGCGATGACGCGTCGCAGGGTCCCTTCAATCCCAGTCTTGATTGCGAAAGCGTCTTCGAAAGTGCTGGGAAGCCCTTGCATGGCCAAGCGATAGCGGCGCATTTCTGTATCGAGTTCGGATCGGACCGAAGGTCCTCGCTCTCCGAAAAGAAAACTTAGGACATCGAGAAACTCGCGATAGTGATCCCCCGCATCTGCCTCGTCATCGCGAAGAGACAGCATCCGGTATGGGGTCGCAGACAGCAGAAGGACTTTTGCTTGGTTTCCAGCCGGATCCTCGGCATTGAATAGTTTGTGCGCGAGATCGGCAGCCTCGCTCTCGCCGTGAAGAAGTTCTGTAAACCTCTGGAATTCGTCGAGAACGATCAGGTCGGGTTCCAATGCTTCGGCGCTTTCCCGGGCAAGGATGGTGCGAAGCTGGCCGACAATAGTCTCGCGTCTACGATTTAGATCGGTGTCGTTGAAGCGTAGGCCCTTGTAGCACTGAGCGCAGTCCTCAAGTTGCTGCAGCAGATCAGGGCGAGCGGAGACCGCTTTCTGGAACCGCTCTACGATCTGTGGCTCCAATGGTTGTTGGTCAATCCACCTGCGGGTTTCGCGCCAGCCTTGCACCCCGGCATAGCCTTGCAGCATCTTCGCGACGGCGCGGCGATCTGTCAGTAGATCCCAGATAAGCCGCAAGATCAGTGCGCGCTCGTGTTTCATGCCGCCGCCATGTTTAAGATCAAGCGAGGTGCCGGGTGTCAGGCTGAAAAAGTTCACACCTTCGCGCTTGATCCCCCCGGCGCGGGCCAGTTCGAGGGCAAGCATGGTAAGACGCGTCGGCAAGACGCGAGTGCGCTCGCCGCCCATAACGTTGAGGCGCGCGACGTTCTGTTTGGCAATAGCGCCGTTCGAACAGATGTAGACGATGTCGATACGCGGAATGCTGTCCTGAAGCGCTTCGATTGTGCGTGCTATCACGCCTCGCGCCACCATTGTCTTGCCAAGCCCCACTTCGTCCGCGACCAGGAAATGACGCACTGCATCGGGATCGCTGAGCAGTCGTTTCGAGACATAGTCGACAGTCTTGCGTTGGAACGCTTTGAGGGGTCGAAGCGCATCGTCTGCGCTGAAACGGTCAGTCATGACTTGTTTCCTCAGACATCACAGCGCGAAAGGTTTCCCACAGTTCCAGGAATTCGTCCGGGATAACCTCGCTGTGCCCAGTGTCGGGGTCGCTGAGGCGCGTGATCAGCCGTTCAATATCGCGTAACTGCCTGCCGTCACCCGCCAACGCTCGCACCATGTCTTCGAGAATAGGTGCATCACGGGTATTGCCAAATACGCCGGGCAAATTGCCACCCTGACCGGACGCAAACAGGGCTTTGGCGGCCTCGCTCACATCCCCCAGAAGCAGACGAATGTAGCGCAGGAAGGCGTCTCGATTCTCGATCAATGCGCGGAGAATTTCGGCTGTACGGGCATCGGGTAGATCGATCAACTCGGTTCCGAGTGCGAAGTGCTGCTCCGTGCCTGTTGCCTCGTCAAGCAGCCTGACGCCGATCCAGCGTGTCACGTCCTTGAGCGGTAAGTGCGCAAGAAGCTGTTCACCGTCATCCAGAAACGTCATACTGATACCGTGTTCGATACCTGCGACGATGGGCCATAGGCGCAGCTCGATTCCGTCCGGGACGGTTACCACGTTTTCCGCAGACAGATACAAGGCGACGCGACCTTCGGCGTTTACTTCGCAACGCAGGACAAGTTTTATGGCGACAAGAGCTCGGCGGACCTCTTCAAGGCGCTTTTCGGCAGCCTTCTCTTGGGGATCATCGACTGGCTCGTATGGTACGTATTCCCGAAGGAACCGGCCCAGCCGTTCCGGAGATAGCTGATCTTCCATCGTTCCGAGGTGGCGGGAAAAACCGGACAATGTCGCGAAGACCTCGACGTTGTCTCCGCTGATCAAAGCCGGTGCGGTTGCATTCCCTGAACCCATGGTGATTTCGGTGCTCGAATGCCGTTCCGTTATGAAAGCCTTAGCGTGTAGCCCCCGCGCCGGGACAGGTCCGGACGACGAGGGGTCGCTTTCTTCGCCATCCTCGGTTTCGGCCATTTCATCCAGTACAAACGTTTTTCCGAACCGAGCCAATGTTTCGGGTGCAAGAAGAGCCAGTTCCTCACTGCGGCTCAGTAGACAGGCTGAGGCGGGATCGATGCCCTTGCATAACGTCGAAAGGGCATGGTCTGTCACGAATGGTGAAACAATGCCAAGTGAACGTCCAATTTGCGGACGCCAGACCTGACCAGTTAGACCGTTCACGGCAAAACCTATCCTGCGAATGTGTTCTGGATGCTCCCATTCGGCGTGCGCAAGATCCTCAGCCAGTGATGTGACTATGGTATTCACATGGTCCGGTGTCGGACGATTGGATGCGAGGTCGGGCAAGGAGCGAACCAGATCGACCAGCGGTGTATTCTGATCTTGGATGGCCCCGTTTGCCACGCCGTCCAGCGACAGAGAAAGATCCCAGGACGCATCGTTGGTCAGGTTGCGTGACAGCAACGCCAGTCTGAGGCGAGGTTTTCCGATCCCGCCAATCGGCGTGAAACGCAAGAGCCAGAGTTTCGGATGAAAGGCGCCACCGCGCGGGGCGGCAACTTCGTTCACCGTGTCTTCCAAAAGGGCTGTCAACCGGTTGGCCCCCTTCGGGATGGCTTTGATCCGCCCGGCTTCACAAAAGATGGCAATGCGTGTGGATAGACGCTCCAAGCCCTCGAGCAACGCCAAAGGTGTATCCAGCGTTTCCTGCCTGTTTTCGGCTGCGTGGAAGGCCAGTGTCGCCGGAACAACCAGCGCCGTCTCGAAATCGAGGGTATAGGTTGTCGCCAACGCAGCACCGACGTCGTAACCTGCAGGGGGCCGCAGAATTTCGGCATAAAGCGCACGGTTTTCCGGATCGAGTACCGCGTTATCCCGCATCGATAAGATCCTTTACATGGTTCTCGACGACAGGCTTCCAACGATAGTTTAGTGGGGTCGTTCCCGAGGCTCCGCTCCAACGCATCAAGGCCCCGTCATTGCGAAACCGGGACTTTGGACCTTTCAAGCGGGTCTCGCGGTCGCGCACCATGGCGCAGGCGGCATTGTTTTCTTTGATTTGCCCTTGGGTCTCCAAGACGACATCTCGCCAAGTTTCAATGAACCGACGGCTGTGCGGTTTGACATCGTGGATCGTGCCTTGTGCCAGTATCCAAAGGTCCGTCAGATTCCAATTCTCAAAGAGGTGAACTGGGTTCTCTTGCGCCCAGATGTCGAGCCTTTCGGAATAGTTCTCGACACGCTCATGCCAACTGCTGTCCTCCACGGCCTGCATGCGGGCAGCCCTTTCCGATAGCATGAAGTTGTATAAAAGGGAGGCCCCATGCATCATGCGTGAAAACCGCTCGGCATGATCAACGATCGCCTTGATGTCGTTCGGCCATTCGGAGCGTGATGGGTGTTGCCAAATCATGCCACACTCGGCTGCACTTGTCTGGCGTGAAAGCCAAGTGAACAGGCTGTCCGGAGCGTCTTGGGCCAGGCGGTCACGTAGAAAACCAGCCTCTTCCGTGGTCAAGTGGAAATTCGCAGAGCTGTCAGGTGAAGAGAGAAAGCCGTCTGGTGTAGGGGGTAAGCCAGCGGCCCACAGAGTGGAGGATTCTCCGGGGGTTGCCTCCAGACAGGCATTCCGACTTCCCTGAAAACGTCGGATTCCAAGGGTCAGCAGACCCGCCCAATAGACATCACTGGGCAGACGCTTCAGCTTTTCTTTTGCGGCACTGCCAATGACATTCTGTGTTTCCCCGCCACGCAGGAGAGCTTCGATGAGACGGATCTCAAGCGCCCGCGCAACCTCTCGCCGCGAGCCGGCCGAACCTTTATGGGCACCGGCCATCTGGTAAATCCACGGGACGAACAGCATGTAGCGCAACCGAGTTTGGATCGTCGAGGTGCCTGGGAACATCAGGTCCGCCAACGCGTCACGAACCGAGCCGAGCCCGAGTTCATCCCGGCTGTCTTCTTGACCGAAGAGATCCATGATCCTGCGCGTCCGGTCCCGATCGGCTTGGTCGAAATCGATCCATGCGAAAAATGACATCAGGCTGGCTCCTCGATCGACGTGTTGCCGATGCTCAACGTTCCTTCACTCATCCAGTGGATCGCGACGCCGTTCAGAGGTTTGTCGGGCCACTTTTTGCGCACCATGGCGGCATAGGCCTCGATTTGCGGCTGGTAACTGGCAAAGCGCGCGACGGGATCGGGACAGGGGCCAGATTTATGATCGATAATCAACAGCCCGTGCGGTCCCTCGGCGAGGCAGTCGAGAATAGCGTTGGTTTCCGATCCATCGGCTGCTTTTTCCTGCAAGGGTAGTTCGAAGTGGAGCCTGTCATAGCCCTGTTCGATTAGCCATTGGGTCAGGGCCTCCGCTTGGGCGGCGATCTGGGCGATGGCTTTTGCGGGCAAGCCGGTCGCGTCGGCAATCCGGTCGACCAGATCGGGGCGCTCGGCCAGAGCTCGGAAAGCCAAGTGCCAGGCAGTGCCGCGCTTGGCTGCGCTGCTCGTGCGGGTCTCGGCGACGCCGTCTGCCAACTGCACAGTTTCGAGGAGCACGTCAGGTTCCTGTCCGGGGGCTTCGAGGGTTGAGGGGCTGCGGCGCCACGGCGTTCGTACACTGTCAGGCATGGTGCGCGGTAGGCCCAAGCGTAGGTGCGCCTCGCTTCCCGATTGTTCAGCTTCCGGGGGCTCTTCCGGCAGGCCCTCTCTGATCAGCGCGGCAAAGGACTGTCCGGCGACAGACAATGTGTCATCGCCAGTTTCAAATCCGGCGCGATCTCGCAGCAGATCGACCATGCGCTCTGCTTGCTCGCGTGGTTTGGACCGTTCCCGAGGCATTGCGAGGATCAGCCGATCCCGCGCACGTGTCAGCGCGACATAGAGTTTGCGGGCCGCGTCGCGTTCGTCCTCGGGGCGGCGGGCCTCGGTGAAGGGGGCTTGCGATTCCGGCGCTGCGAAATCGGGCAGGTAGCCCAACCCAGCATGATCGAGAACATTGTCGAGATCGTGGAAGGTATCGAAATCGGCCCGCAAGGTGCCCGGGCGCTCGGCGATCTTCTGATCCAACCCGGCGACAAGAGTGATTGGCCACTCGCGCCCCTTTGCGGCGTGCCAGGTGCAGATCTCTATCCCTGAAGCAGACCAGCCATCCGGGTCGGGATGGCGATCCCATTCCTTGGCAGATTGATGCGCAATCCATCCGAGGAAGACCTGTATCCCAGCACCGTGGAAGCCTGCGGCGGCGCGCAGGTCCTGTGCCATGGTGTCAAACTGCTGTGCTTCGGCCTCAAGGCGTGCCAGGTCAGCCAGCGCTTGTGCCGGTTGTGCCAACCCGGCGGCCCAGTCGCGTAGTTTGGTCGTGCGCAGGACGGCAGCCAAGGTGTCGGCCACGGTGCGGGCAACTACGCCCTCATTTAGGGCGTTCAGAGAAACGAGCGAGACATGTGTGTTCAGCACCCCGTCAACGGCGTTGCGCAACGCGTCTTCCAGTGGCACGCGCGGTGGACCAAGGGTCAGCCATGTCAGCGCTGAGTGGATGTCGTCTGGATCAGCTGCCAACGCCAGCGCGGCGCGGGCGGCGCGCATCGCGGGCGCGGTCAGCCAACCGTTCTGCTGGATGCGCACGGGCAGGTCATGGGCTTCGAGGGCGGCAGCAGCCGCGCTGGCCTTGGCGTGAGTAAATGTCAGAACGGCGATGTCGCTTGGCTTGGCTGGGCGCATCTCCTTGCTTGCCTTGTCATAGACCGGCGTTCCCGCATCCAGGATGTCAGCCACCCGATTGGCGATGCAGGCGGCCGTGGTGTCCTTGCGTCCACCAGGCAAGTTCAGCAGCTCGAGCGCGGGCTCTTCTGTCGCCTTGCGTTGCGGGCTTAGCGGGTCGTACTGGTCGAAGAGCGTCGGGCCAAGTGCATTGACCATCTCCATGATCCGCGCTTCGGAGCGCCAGTTTCGGTCAAGCGGCGTGACCGCATCCGGATGCGCAGCTTGCAAGGCCTCTGACAGCCGTGGGTCAGCACCTTGAAAACCCATGATGGATTGTTTGGTGTCGCCGACGATCAGCGCTCGTTTTGCCCCCTGCGCAAGCCGCCAGAGCAGCGCGAACTGCACCGGGTTGGTGTCCTGGAATTCGTCGATCACAACGCAGTCGATTTCGCCCAGAACAGCATGCAGAATCTCGGGGCGGTTGCGAAGAAGGGTTTCGGCCTCCGCGATCATGTCAGCATAATCGATTAGCCCGGACTGGCGTTTGGCAGTCTGGTAGGCCTCCAGCACCTGCTGAGCGCCAGTAACCAACGCGGTCAGATGCGCGCAGGCATCGGCCAAGGGACCAGGATGGCGAGGCAGTGCGCTGGCGGCATCAATGACGGACTGGGCGAGGGCGTCGTAGCCTTCTGGAGTTGGGGTGCCGCGTTTCGTTAATCTGAGGCTGCGCAGTTTCTGCCATACCATCCAGTCTTTTTCGAGGACACCAGGTTGATTGGCCTTGCGCAGGATCTGGTGGTTTCTTGCGAACTCATCGCGGACAGACTTCTTTGCAGCAAAATGTGGAGCGAGGCTATCCGGAAAGACCTCCAACAAATCATGTAACGCTCGGCGCAATGCCGCGGTCAGGGCCTCGCCATCCGCCTCAACCGGGCCGTAACCCTCGGCCAGCGCATCCAGAGCCGGCACCAGGATGTCCAGCGACTGCCCGCGCGCACCGAGCCCACGGATCAGGTCGACAGTACGAAGAACATCGGCACGAAATTCATCCTCGGCGGTGGTCTGCGTTACGTGAGACCACGCGTAGCCGAACCGTTCGAGGTCTGCCATCAGTGGTTCCAGAGCCTCGCATCGGTGCATTTCCAAGCGGATTAGCAAATCGCGTTCAGGCTCGCTCAACAACCGACTTTCAGGGGAACGCCCAGCGGCGAAGGCATGCTCTGTGAGCAACCTTTGTCCCAACGCGTGGATCGTGCCCATGTAGGCGCGGTCGATTTCCAGCGCGTCGTGCAACCGACCGCGTCCCATCAGCTCACTGCGTACACGATCTCGCATTTCGGCGGCGGCCGCTTCGGTGAAAGTCACAGCAAGGATCCGCCCCGGCGCGACCTCGCGGCTTTCGACCCAAGCCCCCAACGTCTTCTGGATGTGATAGGTCTTTCCAGCACCGGCACCGGCCGGAACGAGGGACAGTTGTGTCATTGCGCGTCCCCCTCAGTGGCGTCATCAGGCAGGCTGAAGGCTGCAACGAGTGGGATGTCGAGGGCATAGGCCTTTATCCCGCGCTCCTTGTCGAAAGACTTTGCGTCGTTCAGGTGATTTAGGCGGATCGTACCTGCGCCGACTTCGGCCAAGACTTCAGAAAGGTGCTCCATCGCGTTCAACGAAGCATCCTCACTCGTTGTTTCAACCCGAGGCACGTTGCCGCCAGCCGCATCAGACAGGACGGTCCCGTCACGCAGCATATGGTAGGCGGTTACAACCTGAGATCCTTCGGCGACAAGCCGGGTGAGTGCGGTATCTTGCGTGGGGCGTTCGAGCATAGCGCGGTAAAGTGCGACCTGAAGGTCCCAGCCCTTGGCCATACGGTCGCGCCGACCACCTGCGCTGGACCGTTTGTGATCAACCACCAAGATGCGCCCGTCGGGCAGCTTCAGCAGGCAATCTGCCTTGCCATGCAGCAGTAGGCCCCCGTGTTCACCCGCAAGGGGGATCTCGTTATGCAGGACCTCGGCGCCGGTCTCACGCAGGAACCCCGCCCAGGCGCTGCAAATATCCTTGGCCTCGCGTAGCAGACTACTGCGTTCCGTAGTCCAGGCTGCATTGGCAAGCCAGTCGGCATGGCGGCCGATCGCTGCGTCCAGCACGCCGGATAGAACGTCGGCAATAGTATGTTCGTCCGGCACCGGTTTACCTTCCGCAAAGACATCTTCCAGAACCTGGTGCATCAGCGTTCCAAGTGTCATTGCATCCAGTGTCTCAGGCGCCCAGCTGAGGTCTTTTGCGCCAAGTTCATCCAGCAACCAGCCAAGGGGGCTGACCAGCAGTGTCTCCAACCTTGAGGGAGAATGCGGTAGCGGTGTGCCATCCGATGCGTCTCGTAGTCGTAGCAGGTCGAAGCCGGGCTGTTCTGTGGTGCCAAGTCCGCGCTGGATATGGAGGATGCCGCTTTCCGGCAAGGCAGGCGCGCCGCCAATCGGGACAGGGTCGGGTTTGATGGTTGTTACCGGCAACTCCTCCGGCTGGGTCGAACGCATTTCCTGGACAAGATCGGTGGTTTCCTCGGCGCCCAGCATTTGCGCGATTAGCGCCAAACCAGTCGAAGGGGTTAATTGGTCGCCTCGTAAATCCAGTGCCGGGGCAAGCAACGTCAAGCCTTCGGTCGCGGCACTCAGCTGGCGGCGGAAGAGTTCCAACCCACGAGCAAGCTTCTGCTGGCGCCCCTCCAGCTGAAGGCCACGTTCGCGGATCAAAGCGATCTCGCCTTCGGTGAAAAATGGATTCGATCCTGGCGGACGGGGCCAGTTTCGCCCGGCCATTCCCAGCACAATCAACTGGCGTGCCGAACGCCACGGGAGGGCGTTTTCTGTGAAAAGAGATACGCCCTCGACAAACCGGTCATATCCTTCGGAGGCAACAAGGTTTGGCGCTGCAAGGCGGCGCAGAAGCGGCCAGTCGATGGAATCGCGCGTGACGGATTTCAGCGCTGCAATACGAGGGTGCAGCTTGGCCTCGGGCGCGGCCTGAGCGATGACGCCGAGCCGAGCAAAAAGTTGTTCGGGGTTGCTGCAGGGGCGCAAGGCGTCGAGCAATTCGCGCGCCGGTCCGCTAAGGCTTGACGCAGTGCGCGACCACCCCCGATCGATCACGTCGCAGGCCATCTTGCGGCCCGTCTCTGCCGGCCAAGGCATTCCGGGTGCGATACACAGGGAGGCAAGCGCTGTACGAGGTGTAGGGCCGCTCAGCAGGACCAGCAAAAGCGACAGTACTTCGCCCGGCCCGTCACGGATTACTGGTTGGGCGGGCAGCCCGGAGAGCGGCAGTCCGACCCGATCGAAGGCCTCTTGCAGCGCCAGTTCGTAGGTGGGGCCGTCCGGGACAAGTAGGCCGATCTCGCCGGGGTGATCCGCTCGGCCATCTTCCAGATGGGTTTGCGCCAAAGCAGCGGCGCACTCGGCTTCTTCATGCGGGTCGCGCAGCCCGTGGCAGATGACGGACGCGTCCGGTGTGGTAGTCTCGGAGCGGAGCCCGAGGTTATCCTGAAGATGGCGCAACGCGCTTCCGTCGTCGGCCAAGGGCGCGGCTTGGACATCATCCACGCAGCCATGATGCGTGCGAAGAGCGTTGGCCAGCGCCGCCTCTGCCGGGGATGCAAAGGTGCAATCTTCGCCCACCAACGGCAGCGGTTCCAGCGCGTCCGCGACAGTGCTGCTCAAGACGTGCCGCCAAGTGTTCATAGGGCCGGGCAGGGAGCCGATGTCATACCACAGATTACGTAGCGCGGTTAAATGGGAGCGGGCACGTCCCTCGGGAAGATTCTCTGGCCGTACGTCAGAAGGATCAATTCGCGGCGTGGCATGTGCAAGCGCGATCAGCCCGGCCTTGACCGCTCGCGCGGTCTCCTCAGGTGCAGCTGCGAAGCTCTCGGACCAAGGTGCACCGGTGCCGAGATGCTCGGCGATGTTAGCATTTGATATCTGAGGTTCCAGGTAGATTTCAGCCAGTAGATCGTCCGTCACGTAGCGCAGCGCGCCTGTTGTCGGGGAGCGGGTCATCAGGGGATCGATGCGCATTGCATACCTTTTCGAAACATAAGCGGTCGTTGGCTCACGATGGCGCGGTAGTGTGTAGATAGATGTTGTGGTAAAGGCTTGGTCGGGAAATCCGCGCAACGAAGTTTGGCCACCAATAACCGGAGAGCGTCGAGCACCAGAACATCAATTTGGCAGCCCCATTGATAAGGTGAACAGAGGAGCGTCGGCGCCCGGCATTACTTGAAAAACGCCGAAGCGAATTAGTTTGAGAAATTTGTAAAGATCTGGGGTGTCAGTATGAATTTCTGTCACGGTTATCTAAGCGTACAACTATTGAAATATTGCGAGAGGTTTATACGACCACAAGACGAATTGATCTAACGAAGGCTCGCTTGTCAATCGCTGTTCTTCCTGGTTGCTTTCTAAGAAAGTTCGGAACGTACTGTTGCAATTCATCAAAGATGACAGGTCTCTTATCGTGCTGACCATTTCAAGAGAATACAAAGTTAATAACAAAAGTGGTCGACCCATTTCGACCCCATCAAGGGATGTGCCGCCCCGACTTCAGCTTGCTGAGAA
This sequence comes from Ruegeria sp. H8, assembly GCF_056532905.1. NCBI lineage: Bacteria > Pseudomonadati > Pseudomonadota > Alphaproteobacteria > Rhodobacterales > Roseobacteraceae > Ruegeria > Ruegeria sp. H8. Next base: position 184,585 of record NZ_JBQFNY010000001.1, read on the forward strand.
GGGGGCGGAGTCAGATCGTATCGAGGCTACTTCAAGTAATTTCCCACGTCTTCAACCCACTCTTTCATCCAGCGAGTCCTCAGTTTGAACGTCCGTCGTTGCTCTGAAGTCCACAATATTGCCTGTGGGCAATGATGGGTTCACTACTTCCAATCTGAAATCATCAAGAATCCTGGTGAGGCGTTTCTTGTTTCGCCAATATTCTTGGGTATCTTCACGTTTCCTGATTGCCATATGCTGAGCAAATACCCGATCCGAGATTGGGTCATTCCCGGCATCAAGCAGAGGTTCGTTGTTGGAGGTTTCGAGTTTTTCGAGCAGCGTAATAATCTCCTTGATCTGGCTGGAGTTCAGAATCTGCCGTGCCTTCGAACTCAGGTTTTTCTGGATTTCTCGAGCCGTCGGCGCATTCCCGGTTTTTTCTATGTGGCGCTGTCGGCGATCTGCCACGATGCGGATCTGATCGGACCACCCAGTGTCATACTCGCGGATCATCACAAGGGCGCACTCCATGTGATACTCCGCAAAACGGGTGGCAATCCGTGCTGTTTCGATGTCGATCTTCTTTCGCGATCTCCCAAGCAGGAAATGAATAACCACCAGATAGGAGAGGACCGAAAAACCGATCCGGCGGATGAATGATTCCGGCAGGGCGCTTTTGCCCCAGGCCGGTCGAAGTCCTCTCCACCAAGACTCGAGGAACGGAAGTGTCTCTGGAGCCAGGGTGTATTCTCCACATGAATTTCCTTGATGACAAAGCGCATGCCACATTTCGCGCAGAGCTTCCTGCTCTACATCGTTCTGTTCCCCACGGAAGAAAAGAAAATGATCAAACATATCTGTGTCGGTACGCTTTTCGGCAATCACGTAGTTGAACCGCTGGCACATGCCATCGAGCATGCTGGCCAGGTCAATGTTCATCTTCCAGGTTTCGCGCACTGAAAGGCCCAGAAACGTGAAATGTGGATCCGTAACAGTCAGTTTTTCTTTTTCGCTTTTGAGGCGATTGGAGATTTCTTCGTGTGAATAGGCGTCAAGAATCCAGGGTTTGATCCTGGCGTAATTTGAATGGGTCAAGACCAATTTGAAAAACTGACCAACCTCGTCCTGAAACCAGTACGAACCGTTGTTCTCTTTTAGGTCGATTATCCACTGAGCATCAGAACTCCCTTTTGGGAACATTCGTACAGGGCTCGGGTCTTCCTCGTCGGTCAAAGTTTCCTTGACCCGGTTTGTCGCGAGCGTTTTTGAGCTTGCGGAAGAAGCAAGCGCGATCGTCCACAAAATTGGGCGATGAGGCTTCAATCCGGGGATTTTGAGCGTGGCGCTGTTTTGCGTCAGCCACGATGATGCAATCATGATCAGTTGAAACAAGGGCAGCGCGTAGCTGGTATCAGTGGCTTTGAAGTGGTTCAGCATGCGCTGAATGTAAGACCCTTTGGGAACCAGGGGCCGAATGTCCAACGCCTCAGGGCGCTCTTTGACAGCAAGCATGGCTGCCAGATTTATCTTCTCCTTCTCGGTTAGGGATCGTTTGCGATTTCCATCTTGGACCTTGAGGTCGGAAAACAGCTCTGGCTTGGGTTTTCGGGTGGAAGGGTTCTGTGTCTTTGTCGCCATCTTCACGCCTTTCATTTTCTGCGTGCAAGGGACGTGTTGCTGCAAAGCAGTATCGAAAAATCAGGTTTGATTGCTCTTGGATTCATCGAATGTGAAAGAACCGGTCGACAGCCGACAACTTTCATAACGCGCAGAATTTAAATGAAAAAATAAAAAAACCAGCGCCGACAAGTTGCCGACAAATTTCGTTGAAGGATGCCAGCCAGAAAGAAATTTCAACTTTTCTTTTCGATCCAGATCGTTGGACCACTGCCGAAAATCGGCCGAGATGCGTCGCGCGGTTGATCCGCCACCTAAAGCGCTCCCAAATGAACTTATTGGAACATGCTGTGAGTATTGAAAAGACGTTGTTTGCCGCCACCGAAAAGACGCGCGGGTCCATGAATGCCGGGGAATATAAGTCTTTTGCCTTGGGTTTATTGTCCCATCGCCATGTCTCGATGTCTTTGAGCGCCTGCACAATCAGCGTATACCGATGCGAGTTTCGAATTTGTCGTTATCGCTCCGCGCATTGTTGTTGTGTGGCCAAACTACATGCCTCATACATATGGTGAGAACCCCAGCGCTGCGTACTTCATTTAGTCGCGGTGCCAACGGGGCACACTTTCAGATGGACGTTGCGGTAGCTTGAATGAAAAGAACAGCTGAACCCTTTAGGTTTATTGATTTATTTGCCGGAATCGGAGGTCTTAGGATTGGCTTTGAAGCCATCGGCGGAGTGTGTGTGTTTACCTCCGAGTGGAACAAATACTCGCAAGAAACGTACAGAGCAAATTTCCCAGACGACGACCACAACATCGAGGGAGACATTACTGTTATCAACGAAGAGGACGTACCGGCACATGATTTGTTGCTTGCAGGCTTCCCTTGCCAGCCATTTTCTATCGCCGGGGTTTCAAAGAAAAACGCGCTCGGGAGAGCACACGGTTTTGCCGACGAAACCCAAGGTACGCTTTTCTTCGACGTTGTACGGATACTGAGGCACCACAAACCGAAGGCGTTTTTGCTCGAGAATGTGAAAAACCTTCTCAGCCATGACAAAGGGAACACAATGCGTGTTATTCTACATGCACTGGATGAGCTCGACTACGAAGTCGACTATCGTGTCATTGATGCTCAAAATTGGGTCCCTCAGCACCGGCAACGCATTTTCATATCCGGTTTTCGTCGAGACTTTCCGACCAATTTTACGATGGAAGATGTGGAGATCCCGGAAGGGCGAAAACCCATTTTGAAGGATATCCTTCACCCGGAAGATGGATCTGAAATCGCAGAACCTCCGTTTACAGTTGGCTCTCGCGCTGAAGTGGCGAAAAAATACACTCTGACCCCCAAACTCTGGGAATATCTTCAGAAATACGCTGCAAAGCACAAAGCTGCCGGCAATGGGTTTGGCTTCGGGCTGAGAGGGCCTGGCGATGTGGCCAGAACTCTGTCTGCAAGATACTACAAAGACGGTTCTGAAATTTTGATCAACCAAGGTGGCGGTATTCCGAGGCGTTTGACACCAAGGGAATGCTCACGTTTGATGGGGTTTGACCGGCCTGGTACCAACCGGCCTTGGAACATTCCTGTTTCAGACACTCAAGCGTACCGACAGTTTGGTAATGCAGTTGCTGCACCTGTTGCCATTGCAATTGCAAACGCCATGGAGCCTTGGCTCACAAATGCGGTAGCAATCAGGCCAAGAAAGGGAAAGCGTGCCTAAGGAAAGGCACCCGATGACCCGATCCGAAATGATGTCGCGGATCGGTCCTAAGCACACGCAGCCAGAACTTGTCGTGAGGCGCGCGCTTCATGCATATGGTTACCGTTTTCGACTTCACAGCAAAGAACTTCCAGGGAAACCGGATCTTGTACTTCGTAAATACCGGTCCGCCATCTTTGTCCATGGTTGTTTTTGGCACGCTCATGAAGGGTGTAAATTTTTCACGTTGCCCAAGACACGGCGAGATTTCTGGGAGGCAAAGCTTTCAGCAAATAGAACACGCGATCGGGTAGTAGTTGGAAAACTAATTGATAGTGGTTGGCGCGTCTTGGTTATTTGGGAATGCGCAACTCGTGAAGTGCCGATTGAAAAACTTGTCGCACACATCACCGAATGGTTGCGGTCCGGAAGGAATTTTGCAGAAATAGCTGCGGATATGCGGCAGGCAAATCATTAAACAACAAGCTAAAATCGACACGAAGGCAGTTCGAATGAGCAATGAATTGATAAATGAACCAGACGCCCCACGATTGATCAATGGGCTGCGCGATACAGGTTACGACTTTCGGACCGCTTCCGCTGATATCATTGACAATTCGGTGGCAGCAGGTGCGCAGGAAATCAATGTTCGCATCGACTTGATGCAAGACGGAAGAAAGCTTGTTTACTTCGGCGACGACGGCTCCGGTATGGACGCCGAAGGTGTGTTCAAGGCCATGCGTTATGGGGCGCCGGAGCGCGCAAACCCTGAAAGCTTGGGGAAATTCGGCCTTGGACTGAAGACAGCATCAAGCTCAGTTTGTCGCCAGTTCACTCTGATTTCAAGAAACGGTTCTGGGAAGGAACTGAACAAGCTTTCTTGGGATCTTGATCATGTAGAGAGTTCGGGCCTTTGGGAAATGACCAGGGAGCCCGTCACAGTCGACGAGGAAGAGGCTTTTGAAGACTTGTGCGGAGAGGGGAGTGGGACTCTCGTCGTCTGGTCAAAATGCGACAGGATCCTTTCAAAAAACTACGATGAGCCGGGCGGAGCAAAGGAAAAAAACGCAATCAATCGCCTCTCAGCGGGATTGCAGAAGCATGTGGCTGAGATCTATCACCGTTTTCTTGACACGACCGACAGCAGGGAGCGGAATATTACGATTTCGGTAGACGGGATCAATGTCGGCCCTTGGGATCCCTTTTTTCGGGAACGCTCAGAACAAGTTCTTGCCGTACAGCAACAGGCGATGGAGGTGCAAGTTGAGGATGGTAGCACACATAACGCTTCCGTGGCAGCTTGGATTTTGCCTCACAGTGACGATCTGAACGACGACGAAAAGGCGCAAGCTCGTATCACCAACAGGGGGCAGGGTTTCTACATTTACCGGGAAGGTCGACTGATCAGCAGTGGTGGATGGCTCAGCGTTTTCGGCGGCCTCGATCCGCACATGTCGCTGCTTCGTGTCGAATTTGACTTTGGGCATGAACTGGATGAGGCATTTCATATCGACGTGAAAAAATCCCGTGTTCTTTTTGACCCTGCCCTTTCCGAATATCTCGAGAAGCTTCTTGGACCGGCTCGGAGGGAAGCAAATCTCCGTTACCGGAAGAAAGCTAAGAAATCGGCAGCGAAAGCGAAAGTAGACCACACATCAGCGAACCGGACGGTGGAGGGTACGAAAAACACGCGGCAGGCCACTGTTGAGGGAACGGACCCCAGTACGCAAAGCGCAGTAGTCTCCAACAATCGCGGTGCGAAGATCAAAATCCGCCAAAAAATCGAGAACAACGTCGATCCCGGTAGCCTCTATGTTGAGGCCGTCGATACCATCACCTCCGGAGACCTTTGGGAACCCAGCTATAGAAGTGCGGGAGATGAAGGGCATGTCGGTGCCGTACTGTTGAACAAGCACCATGACTACTACCAGAAAATTTACCTTCGAGCGGCGAACAGTGGCTATTCTGTCCAAGGGATGGATCTATTGCTGTGGGCCTTTACTGCAGCTGAGCAGAACAACACAAACGAAGAACTGGATCCAATTTTTTCGGACATACGAGAAGAAGTTTCCTCAAACCTCAGAAAGCTGTTGCGGGATGTGACCACGCCGACAGGCGATGATCTTGGAGATGAATAAGGCTTCTGAATGCTGAAAGATCACACAGACCTGATCGCATCTGAGTTGAGCGATGGTACGGGTGCGTCTGTTGCCTTGAGCATTGTGGCCTCTGGCATTCGGTCGGGTTTGGATATTTGGTTTGAGGATTTGGACAAGCGTCAGGGGCCTATTGTCGAACTACGTCCGCATGGATTGAAAGCGCATCGGATACTTCTTCGGTTTGGAAATTTCGCAAGGCAGGTTTTGAAGCAAATCTCCGAAGCTCCGGAGGAAGATGTGCTGTTGGCACGTTCCTTGCTGTCGAGCATCAAGGATGAAGCTGACGTGGAAATACCCGGTCAAAGGCTCGAAAGTTGGAAGGTTGAAGACGGCGGCTTCAGGGTGGCTGCCATACAACGGCACGAGACCACGGCAGAGAGTGGTGAAGCGATTGTTGCGACTTGCAGAGATGTGATTGTACCCATGATGGCAGCCATGGCGGAACTGATCGGCTACGATGAGGTGGTCCATGAAGACAACTTGGGGGAACTTGAGGGTGCCCTTTCTCTCGCGCTCGTCCAAAAAAGAGAGAGAAACCCGAGAAATAGACTCCTTTGCCTCAGATTGCACGGCTACGAGTGCGTCTGCTGCGGGTTCAAACCGCAGTTGAGATATGGACCTGCGGGCAAGATCCTCGAGGTGCACCACCTGCAACCAGTGTCTCATTTGTCCGAAGAAAAGCTCTACAATCCAAAGACCGATCTTGTTCCACTTTGCCCTAATTGCCACCGTGCAGCCCATACGAGACGGCCGATGCCATACTCAATAGAAGAACTAAGAGTAATGATGGATACACATGCCCACTGATGTGAATTCACTCCCCGAAAATTATGTCGACCTTCCGGGTTCTCTTCCGGAGGGAATTCGTTTGAGCGGTCGTGTCCTCGATCCAGTGATCATAATTGACAAGGAAAATGGGAAGCTCGTCGCAAAATTGGCTGGTCGCCGAACAGTAAAAGGTAAGGAAAAACTGATACTTGCCTTTGGAAATCAATTCGACTGGGTTCTTGATGACGAAACCATTCGCCCGTTGCCACATGATGCTGCGGAGTTGCTGAGAGCTTCCATGGACGTGGATCATACCGGAAGTGTTGGATACGGACAGCTCCGCCAACACATCGCCTCCTCGGATGGTTCCTTGCGTATCCAACTAACCGAGGCGGCGAGGCAGTCGGGAACGGAATCCGCTTCCCGATATCCAGACGAGTTGAAAATACCTGGTCTTAACGCTGATCTGTACCCTTACCAAGCCAAAGGTGTAGCTTGGATGTGGGAAACCGTTTTGGCACATGGCGGATTGATCCTTGCAGACGAAATGGGTCTTGGAAAGACCCTGCAGATTATTGCGCTGCTCGTTAAGGATCCCCCACCGGAGCATTCACCGGCTTTGATAATTTGCCCAACCAGCCTCATTGCAAACTGGGTCCGTGAAATCGACAGGTTTGCACCCGCTCTGTCGACCTTGGTTCACCGTGGCGCGTACAGGACTGGTGTTTTCACGGGCCTGCAGAGTGCCAATGTGGTGATCACAACTTACGATACCGTGGTGAACGACATCTCGATCTTTTCCGCTTTTGAATGGTCATGGGTAATTTGTGATGAGGCTCAGGCCATAAAAAATCCAAACTCCGGGCGAAGGAACTGCGTCTCGTCAATTCCCCGTGCGCGGACTATTCCAATGACTGGGACACCTGTTGAAAACAGCCTTGTGGACCTTTGGTCGTTGGCCGATTTCGCCATTCCCGGGCTTCTCGGTACCTTGTCAGATTTTGAGGCCAATTTCCCTGATGGGATCGAGACGGCGGCAGACGTCGCGAAAATCGTCGAGCCAGTCATGCTGAAGCGTCGTGTCGCGGACGTAGCCGATGATCTTCCTGAGCGTATAGATATTGAGATGCCTCTGGAAATGGAGAATGCTCTCGTCGAGCATTACAACGCGGTTCGGGAAGCCACTCTGGAGAAATATCCGGTTGCCGGGGCTCTCGTCGCGACCCTACAACTTCAGTTGGTGTGTGCACACCCTTGGCTACGTGTATCCGATGTCGAAAACACTGATACAGAAAATGCGGATATCTTTGAAGTTGTTGATCTTCCCCTGAGCAACATCAAAATAGAGCAAACTGTCCGATTGATCCGAGAGGCTTTCGCGACTGGCCGGAAAGTCCTGGTCTTCGCTCTCTTCAACCGGCTTGGGGATTTGCTTCAGCGGGCGGCTCCTGACCTTTCTGATGCTTATTGGGGCGCGATCAATGGGGGAACACCGCAAGCAGACCGACAAGGCATCATTGATGAATTCTCTGCTCATGATGGCCCAGCCATTTTGGTGTTGAATCCGAAAGCTGCTGGCGCAGGGCTGAATATCACCGCAGCGACTGTCGTCATTCACATGACTCCGGTCTGGAATCCGGCTCTGGAGGCTCAAGCGAGCGCAAGGGCGCACCGAAGAGGGCAAACACTGCCCGTCACGATTTACCACCTTTACTACGAAGATACCGTCGAAAGAATTATGCTTGATCGATCCGCCTGGAAAAACAAAATGGGCAACGAGATAGCCCCCGTGTCCACAAGAGACGATGAAGACTTGAGGAATGCCCTGAAAATCAGGCCGCAATTGACATGACAAACAGGCCGCAATTGACATGACAAAAAAGACATACAGAAAAACTCTTAGCGCCAATGACGCCGGCGAGACGAAGAGCCACCAAGCGGGTATGCTCATTCCCAAGGCAGACCACGAGTTCAGGGCTTTCCTTGGAGAATTGGATCCAGCAACGAAAAACCCTCGGAGAACGATATCTTGCCTGGATGAACATGGTGAAGAGATCGAGTTGCAGTTCATTTACTACAACAACAAACTCCACGACAAAAAAGGCACCCGAAATGAGTTCAGGCTCACCTGCCTGACCGGATATTTGCGACAATCGGGTGCAAAATCCGGGGACGAACTGGAGCTTTCCAAGGACGACGGCCAGAAGTTCTTCAATTTACGGCTGATCGCCAATTCTCACTCTGACAAAGACACAAGTGTAGCATCCAATCGAATTGTGCTGAGAGGATGGAGAAGGATTCATTGAACTTTTTTCAGGGCGCGGATCAAGGTTTGCACATAGACGAACCTCGCAAGCAGGCCATTCCATCGAAAATGAGCCATCGACACCTTCATTTATCGCCCGGAACGAGCACTCTTCTTGAAACCCAAGGTTACGTTTTCCTCGACGACCTTGGGAACTCGCTATCCTCTGCCACTTTAAACGTAGAAGTAAAAGAAGAACTCCTCGCCAACATGCTTAGACTTGTGTCCTGCGTCCGGGGAGTCAGTGTTGATTGGATCGAATACTACGAGGGGTGTGAGGGTGGGTTACATGAGCTCTTCTTTGTTTGCCCTGAATTCAACGGTGTTGACTCGGAGAACCCACTGTTTGCTGTCAACAGAAAGTCGTTCGGCAACGCGGGAGCCGTGTTTGAAAGGGAGGGCTTGGCGAGTTTTGGTGAATTGCTTGATGCACTTCGTGTTGGGATCTCACCTCTCCCGGCAGGGCTGGGAGCCAAGAAACTGGCGGCATTCTGGACCCAGCTTCTTTCGTTGGCAAAGAAAGTTCGCTCGGACAAATGTTTCCTGTCTCATCTCGCCGCATTGCATCCTCTGGAGCCTGCTCTTTCAATTGGCGACACCTCCCGGGAAGAAAATGAAATCATTTCCGTTCTCAGTGAAGAAACGCGGGGACTGACCATAGGATGTCTTCACCTTGGACCAAAAACCAAGAAGCTCATCGAGAGAGGCCTCTATACCATAGGAGACCTTGCCCAAACCCCGCAGTCGGAACTTCTGGACATCCCCGGTATGGGAAAGGCGACCACCAAGCGGATTGATGGGGCCTTGACTGCAATTGCGGAATCCCAGAACCCAGACGGGTCGATCGACTGGGAAGCCTACTGCGAGGCTACGGACATCGGGCTGTTCCCTGAAGAGCCTCAAAAGGGCAGTTTTTCCCAGATACTTGCCTGCCTTCCTGAAATCCTGAAAAGTGCTTTTGAAAGCTGCGAAAGCGAAGAGGATCGTATCATTCTTGCAAGCCGGGTCATGGCCCCGCCCAAGGAAAGGTTGAGCCTCGAAGCGGTCAGCGATCTTTTCACCGAAAAGGTGACGAGGGAAAGGGTCAGGCAAAAGGAGGCGAAAATCCTAACACGTCTGGCTAACGCATTGATCCATGATGACTATGCAAACGCACCCTACCGCTTTCGCCCGGAATTCTCAGAACCATGGAAAGCTGCCGCTGAGTATTTCTCAGAATCGGATGACGACATTCCTTTCGTTGATTTTGTTAACGGTCTTGAAAAGGCGTGGTCCGTTCCGAGACGGGAATTTGCAGAAGCTCTGCCTCTTGTAACAGCGATAATTACCGGGGAGCTTGCAGCCGGGAAGGAATTTCAGTCGTCGGTTCTTTTCGACACCACCTCATTCAATAAGGGGGACTTCCCGATCGTTGAACTCCCCTTGAAGCTACTTCAAGTGCACAAGTCAGCAGCAGTTCTTCAAGAACAGGGCTTTGCGACCGTAGGTGATTTTCTCACAGCTATATTGAGCGGAGGCCTATCTGCTTCAGACACCTCCCACACCCGCCGAGTGTATGACAGCATCCGAATGTTGTCCAAGTGCACCTACCCTGATGGGCTGGTCGATTGGTGGAAGTATTCGGATTTGGCGGAAGTGGCCTTTCTTCCGGTATACGATGTCGATGATCCGCTGTGCTTCCTCGAAAGCATAATTCCGACAACTGTTTCCGTATTGAACTCTCGGAAGATTTCGGCACACGCTGCCGACGTCTTCACTCAGCGTTCTTCCGTAGCGCTGAAGGACAGGCCAACCACCGAGGCGCTTGCTTCAGACTTGGGTGGTTACGGTTCAACGATCAAACGTATCGAAACGGACCTGTTGAGATTTCTGAACGACGTTTACATCGGCAAGAACCTCGCAATTTCAACAGTGCACCTAAGTGCTGCCTTCCTCGAACATTGGGAACTTGTCGCTGAATGCTTCGAGAACGCTGACGGCGAAACGAACCTCGCCCTGGAATTGTTGGCCAAAGGATGGGCAATCGAAAAGGAAAAGGTATCTCCTTATTTGCCTGCAATCGTCGCGATCGTAACCGGCTACCCCATGGGCAGGCTTCATCGGTACACACGGCCCCAATTCACGAGGGATACAACGGTCGAAAATAGTCTTCAGAATCGCGTGAGTGAGCAAGAAAAAGAGGAAGCCGATGAGTTTGCAGTACAGCGAATTGTTCTTCGTGGCTTTCGCCGAAGTCACTGATAATCGTATCTCAGAAAGTAGGCCGTCTTTTGAACAAGCGGTATCGCTTACAGAAGGGGTGTTGGTGTCGTTTCTACCCGGAACAGACCTCAACAAAGCCATTGGACATGTCACCCTTCCTGGATGATTGAGGGAAAGCGAGTCTGATGCGTCAGCGGCGAGGTATTCCCCGGATCTGGCCTCCGTGATTGTAAAGGCAATTCTGTGGCAAGCAAAGGTTCTGGAACCGAGATGAGCTGAGCATCAGCGGAACTAAATAGGATAGTGGTACCAAACTGTGCGGGGCTATCCGTATTATTTCGTTCCGTTTCAAATGCAATCAGCTTCCGCCCAAATGGATGCAAATCTATCTTGTGCAGAGGAAAATTGAACGTCAATCAAGTGAGCCAGATCAGGGAGCATGACAAATTTCTGAGCCTTCTGGCTTTTGTCCTCAACACTGAAGTAAGGGATCCGGATGTCACCTTTATCAATCTTCTGTTTCAGGGTGTCTGGCTTGTATTTCAGATAATGGGCTGCGTCCTCAATCGGTATAATTGGGTTTCCGCCGAAATGAGCGAGCAGCATGTCGATGGTTTTCATCTTGGTCTCCAATGCTTGTGGAGAGGAGGTGCGTTTCGGGTTCAAGATGCGCAAAACGGTTTGATAGAGGCAAAAAAAGATGGCCGAAGCAATGCACTCCGGCCACCCCAAATGTTAATGGAGGGCTTTGCACATTTCTAAAGCGCGTTTCAGCCAGGGCCAATCGGCGAATTTGTCCCCAACATCCTCGACATGTTCGTATCGATAAAGACATCCGCCATTCTTGTGCCCGGAGATTTTGCTTACAAACGCTTCGCGTTTACCCATCTCGAATTGCCGACTGATCGCTTCATGTCGGAAATCATGGAAACGAAGATCAACGACACCGACCTTGTCACGATGGCGCCGGTAGGCCGTGCCAACTGACCGTGGATTGTATGGGAATATGAACTCGGATGTGCGCGGCATAGAGAGAATGATCTCGAGTGCTTCCTCGGGCAGGTCACAAAGGACGTCATTTGTTTTCTTTTTTCTTGGATGTTTCATCTCCCGAACCAGTATCTTCCTGTTAGAAATATTCAGGTCATCCCACCTCAGGCGGCAAATCTCGCTCAGTCGTCGAGCGGAATAGATCGCAAAAACCATGAGGATTGCGGTCGGGATCTTCTGGCGCGTGTTTTCCGAAATCGCAGTAAGGATTTTGTCGAGTTCCCAGAGTTCCGGTCGGCGACTCCGTTCTTCTGATCGAGCCAGAATTTCATCTTCCCACAGCGTCCGCATGGCAGCACCGACAACTTCGATCGGGATCAATGCGCCTCGGTCCTTTGCCCAATTGAGAGTTCTCGCCAAGTGGGTCATGTATCCCGCAACGGTTTGTGGTGTCCTCTCACCGGCTGACAAAAGGTCGGCATAGTCATAAAGCTCTTGCTGGGACAGCGTTGAGGCTTTGGTTTTCCCGAATTCGTCGTTCTTGATGTAGTTTAGGACCTGAAGCGCGGAACGCCCAAGAGTTTTTCCGCGTGTTAAGCGATCATTGATGATGTCGGAGATTGTCGTCTCTGAAACAATTTGAATAGGAAACCCACTCACCTCGATTTCCAGAAGTTTCTTGTTCCGCCATTTTTTCGCGTTAGCCAGATTCCGAAAAGTCTTTGTGAGGCTATGTTGTTTTCCATCCACGCGCCTGCGAATTTGAACCCTATAGGAGACGTGACCCTCTCCGCCTACAATCTTAGTGATGTTTGGCTCCTCGAATTTCTCATCGAGCTTTTTGGAACGCGAATTCTTAGAAGTCCTCTTCCCCGTCGCTACGCTTGGTTGAGGGGAACATTGTGGGACCATGGGGGGCTGGCTTTCGAGAGTGTTCCGAGTTGTTGCGGGTTGGCGGGCATTCTGAGCAGTAATGGCCGCGAGAAGGCGCTGTGTGCTGTCGTTTAGTTTGGTCATGGAATACATCCCATCTTGGTTTCGGTGATGGGGAAGTCGGTTCGAATACCCAAAAATTTTCGGGGTTTGATAGCCGATTTCCGGGGGGCAACGGAAAGAAAGGAAAGGGGGGGTGCCCGGCTCAGAAACCAGCAGCATTCGGGCCGCTGTTTGTGTTCTCCGGATGTGCTACACCGTAGCACGCTCGAATCGAAAATCCCCGGAAATCCCCGGAAACACCGCGAAATTGGATGAAATCGTGCTACACGATATTTAGATGCGAATGGAGTTAACGCTTTGAAAAACAACGCACAAAAAGCAGCGCGTTTAAGCGTGGCCCCCATGATGGACTGGACAGACCGCCACTGCCGCTATTTCCATCGGCTGCTCAGCGCGGAAACGTTGCTGTATACCGAGATGGTGACGGCGCCGGCGCTCGTGCGGGGCGGGGCGTTGCATCTGTTGGACTACTCTCCCCAGGAACACCCGGTTGCTTTGCAACTCGGCGGCTCTGACCCGGAAGAATTGGCGCAGGCCGCGAGACTGGGGGCTGAGGTCGGGTATGATGAGATCAATCTGAACTGCGGCTGCCCGTCGGATCGGGTGCAATCCGGCACTTTCGGCGCGGTCTTGATGAAAGACCCGGCCCGCGTTGCCGACTGCGTGACTGCCATGCGCGAAGCGGTGAATGTGGATGTCACCGTGAAATGCCGCATAGGAGTCGATGACCAGGAGCCCGAAGATGTATTGCCCGCGTTTCTTGAGCACATCAGCGCGGCAGGTTGCCAAAGGGTGACAATCCATGCCCGCAAGGCGTGGCTGCAAGGGCTGAGCCCCAAGGAAAACCGGGATATCCCGCCTTTGGACTTTGACCTTGTGCATCGGATGAAGGTTGAGTTTTCCGATCTTCACATATCGATCAATGGCGGCATCAACACGCTGGACGAGGCAGCCGCACATCTGGAAGCAGGTCTGGATGGGGTGATGATCGGCCGGGCCGCGTATCATCAGCCGGGCGACGTCCTGTCGGATGCTGACCGACGCATCTTTGGTACCGGAACGACGCGTGATCCGTTCGCGATCGTTCAACATATGGTGCCTTATGTGGAACGGCACCTTGCCAATGGCGGGCGTTTGCACCAGATCACGCGTCATATGTTGGGCCTTTTCGCAGGTCGTCCCGGAGCCCGCGCATGGCGGCGCGCCTTGTCGGAAGGGGCTGTGCGGGATGGGGCCGGACCCGAAGTGATGCTGCGGGCGCTGGATCATGTGGCGCCCATGGCAGAAGTTTAAGCGGCAGGGGGAACGATGCCCGAGACGATGTTGCTGGCCCAGATGCTGGGCCTTTTGCTTGCGATCGGAGCGCTGGCCGGCGTGCTTGCCGGATTGCTGGGGGTCGGCGGTGGAATCGTCTTGGTGCCTGCCTTTTTCTATGCGTTTCAAACTCTTGGCTATGGCGGCCCGCAGTTGATGCAACTGTGTCTGGCCACGTCGCTAGCCACGATCATCGTGACATCGGTCCGATCCGTTCTTGCGCACAATAAAAAGGGTGCGGTGGATTGGGATATCCTGCGCGGCTGGGGGCCGGGGATCGTCGTCGGTGCGATCATCGGAGTTCTGGTTGCATCGGCCCTGCGGACCGAAGCCTTGCAGGCGCTGTTCGGCATATTGGGAATGGTGATCGGGGCCTATCTGGGGCTGGGTCGTTCGGAATGGCGGCTGGGTGATGTCATGCCCGGTGGGACAAAGCGGGCCATCCTGTCCCCTGCGGTCGGGTTTCTTTCAGTTCTGATGGGAATCGGCGGCGGCAGTTTTGGTGTACCGCTGATGAGCCTCTACAACACGCCGATCCACCGTGCCGTCGCAACCGCCGCCGGGTTTGGTGTGATCATCGCCGTGCCCTCGGTCATCGGGTTTTTGTTTCTGGATATCGCACCGGAACACCGGCCTCCGCTGACCATTGGGGCGGTCAATCTGGTGGCCTTCGGAATCGTCGTGGCAATGACGATGATCACCGCGCCCTGGGGGGTGAAGCTTGCCCATGCGATGGATCCGAAACCTTTGAAGCGCGTTTTCGCTGTGTTCCTTACGCTGGTGGCGCTAAATATGCTGCGCAAAGCGGTGGGTTTGTGAAGGATTTTGGCGCCAGGGGCTGGGTGAAATTCCGGTATGATCCAGTGCTTGCGGCCTGGGTGGGACATGCGCTGCCTGCCGCACGGACCGCGGTAACGGACCCGGCCCATGCTGACTGGCTGGATTGTGACGGGACGTGGTTCATCGGTGTTGACGCGTTGCCCAATGACGCGCAGGGCAGGGTTGGCCAATCGGGGCCTTTGGCTGGAACCGCCATGTCATTCATTGCAGGGCGTTACGGGCAGTTGCCGCTTCACAAAGGCCAAGTCTCGGTCATGCATCCTGGGTATCCACGCCCACGTCGGGGGGAAAACGAAGCCGCCGCGCGGTATCGCAGAAATCGGGACGCGGCCCATGTGGACGGTTTGCGCCCGATGGGGCCGGATCGTCGCCGCCGGGTGGAAGAACCGCACGCCTGGATTTTGGGCATACCGCTGACCGAGGCCAGCCCGGATGCGTCGCCCATGGTGTTGTGGGAAGGCAGCCATCATATCCTGGGCGCGGCGTTCAGGCGCGCCCTTGCGGGGACGCCACCAGAGCGTCTGCATAAAGTCGATGTTACGGATATCTACCAATCCGCCCGTCGCGAGGTTTTCGAAACCTGCCCGCGAATCGAACTGCCGGCCAAGCCGGGCGAGGCTTACGTGCTGCACCGCCTCTGCCTGCACGGGGTTGCCCCCTGGGCGGAAACGGCAAGCGCAGGGCCGGATGGACGGATGATCGCCTATTTCCGCCCGGAATGTGCCGGGGGTGTGGCGGAATGGATCGAATCCACTTAACCTCCTGTCATTGTTTGGCTTTGGAGGTTTTGACCGATGATTACGGTCCATACGAATTCTGATGGTGCGTTGATAGAAGTGGAGTTGTCGGGGCAAGTCACCAGCGCCGACTATGCCGATGTCCTGGTTCCTGCAATCGAAGCAGCGCTGACCGAACACGATTCCGTTCGGCTTTTGGCCATCGTGCAGCCAGAGTTCAAGGGGTATGATTTGGGCGCGGCCTGGTCCGACACCAAGCTGGGGCTCAGCCACTGGCGGGGGTTTGACCGGATCGCGGTTGTTGCCGATCAGGGCTGGGTGCAAACCAGCATCCGATTGGCCGCCCCGATCCTGCCATGCCCCGTTCAGGTCTTTGAACTGGCCGAGCTTGAAGCCGCCCGGCGCTGGATGCGCGAGTCGCTGGGATCCATTCACGTGACCGATCTTGAGGGCCCATGTGTGCAGATCAGCCTTTTGGGAAAACTGGACCCAGAGGAGTACAAGCAGGCCGAGCGCGACCTGGACGCTTTGTTGCATGACCGCTCCGGGTTTCGGTTGCTGATCGACCTGCGGGAATTTGACGGCTGGCAGGGGTTGTCCGCTCTTGCAGCGCATTTTCGTCTGGCAAGTCGCCACATCGGACAACTGGATCGCGCGGCGATCGTCGGGGACAAAAGCTGGCAGCACATGGCACAACGTGTCGCCAGTCATGTATTGGGCACACGGACTCAGTTCTTTCCGTCCGAGGAAATCGAAAACGCCAAAACCTGGCTGGCTGCCGGGTAAGGCCCTGCTCTGCGCGCCAACCTGCATCTTGTGATCTTGCTGCCAACAGGCGGCTTGCGTGCTTTGTTCTCTGGGCAGAACAAAGCACCTTTGAGCGCGAATTGACCAAATCTGATTGGCTTATTTCGCGGAACGACACGCACCACATGTCTTGAAACCGGTCTTGATGCCGTACCGGTCCAGAATTGTGACGTAAGGGAACTGGTGGGTTTTTCCGTGGAATTTCTTACCTTAAGGTCAACACGGACCAAAAACCCTGTGTTTTCCCCCTAAATTTGACCGGAAATGTCCTTACCTACGCCGTGTCGCTGCGGGCCTCCACTCACGTTGAACAGATGCGTTCATGAGCTGGCCCCTTTTAGGAGCTCGAACTCGGCCCGCGGCGGCACAGTTATTGGAAGCGGGAAGTTTGCGATGACACTTAGGTTATTGATGGAAAGATTTGCGGCACGCAAGACGCCAGTTTTCAAGGCGGACAAGACCGGCACGAAGCATGTCCAACGTGCAGCGGAAAAATACGGGACTGCAAAAACAAGCAGATCCGAAATCGCAGCTCTGTTCGAGTCAGAGCTGCGCGGGCAAGACACAAACAGGTCGGCCCGCGACAAATCCAATGACCACAGGGATACGTCCTCAAAGCAGGCTGGCTGACTTCAGGAACCGTTTACGCGCGCTGCACGCCCGCCACGGCGTTTACTGAGGCGCGGCTTTCTGGTTGGCAGATCTTCCATGATTTCGGCGCGTTCGCTGCTGTCCATCTTGGACCAGCGGGTGATTTCGTCAATCGTGCGATAGCAGCCAGTACAGATGCGTTCAGTCGGGTGAACGACACAGATCTGGACACAAGGGCTTTCGACCTCATTCCTTTTCCAAACCATATTCGTCATCACTGGTCTCCGACCCGTTACAAAAAGCGCAGCCTGTCCAGCGCCCCTTGCAAGATATAGCTGGCCGCAACGTGATCAATAACCTGTCCGCGACGTTTTCGTGTCGTATCCGCCTCAAGTAGTGCTTTTTCTGCCGCAACCGTGCTGAGCCGCTCGTCCCAAAATCCGATGGGCAAATCGGTCAGGCGGGACAAATTGCGCGCAAATGCCCGCGTTGACTGGCATCTTGGCCCTTCGCTGCCATCCATGTTCTTTGGCAGGCCCAGCAAGATGCCCCCGATCTCGCGATCGGTCACAATTTCGATCAGGCGCGCGGAATCGAGCGTGAATTTCTTGCGCCGTACCGTTTCCAGCGGGCTGGCGACGCCGCGCATCCGGTCGGACACGGCGACTCCGATTGTCTTTTCCCCAAGGTCCAGCCCCATCAGGGCACTCATCGGTTGCAGCGCGGCTGCAAATTCTTCGATGGCGTCATGGATCATTGAGCGATCCCGGCTTGAAGGGCCGCCGCATCGATGATCTGCAACGCCTCTGAATTGCCGGCAAAGACTTCCATGGCTTCATCGCGGATATCGATGGCACGCTGGCCCTGGCCAAGAACGCCCAAGGCGGCGATCAGGCGGGCCCATTCCTCGGGAGATCCGCCTTCTGTCGCCAGCCGATCAGACAGCTGGTCCACCATGCCCTGAATCATCTGCTGCCGTTCTTCGGGGCTCAGCTCTGCGGCGGCGGCCATGTCTTCCTGGCTGGGGCCGGGTGCTGTGCTCAGATCCGGTGCATTGAAAACGCCGGCCCGAAAGGCCAGTTCGTCGATCTGAGCCCGAATTGCTTCGGCCCAGGGCGCACCCGCGGGGGAATCCTGCAACGTTTCGACCCACATGCGGTAGGCAAGGTCCGGCCGCCCGATCTGTGCCAGCATCTGCCCCCAGTAATAGCGCGCCGGGCCGTGACGGGGGTTACGGTTCAGCGCTTCGACCAGCGCCTGTTCCGCTTCGGGTGAGACATATCCACCTGCGGCCAGAATCATCATTTCAGCCAGGTCCGCATAGGTATCAGCAGTGGCGCTGTCGCCTGACAGCTCGATCACCTTTTGCTGCGCGGTGTACCCATCCTTGAAGTTGCCCGCATTCGTCTCGTGCTGCGCCAGCAACATCTGACCCTGCAAATCGTCCGGCCGGCTTGCAACGGTTTCCCGCAACTGCTTCAGCAGGTTGGCATAGCTTTCTTCCAGCTGCGCAGGTTGAGGCGGGGTCGCCAGTTCTTCCGCTGCGCTTTGGGATGGCCGGTTGGCGCGCACTTCCTTGGCCAGTTCAAGCCGTGCGGTCAGCGGCATGTCGGGCAAACCCACGGCCCCTTTGCGATGATACATCGCCAACGCTCCACCGATCAGAAGCAACGAGATTGCCAGGATCGACAACACCGAAACCGCACGAGATGGCCCGGCGCCGGCACCCTCTTTCTTCATTTGATCATCTGCGGCCAGAATGCGACGGGAAATTTCCGTGCGCACCCGTTCAGCGTCGGCCTCGCCAATGACCCCGCGCGCCAGATCCCGGTCCACACCGGCCAACTGTTCGCGATAAACCCGCAGATCGTATGCCGCCGCGGGTTCATCCCCACGGCGTTTGCGCAGCAGGGTAAAGCTGAGAAAAGCTGCGATCAGCAGCGCGACAAGAAAAATCAGAACCCAGAACGTCATGGTCCCTCCGAGGATGCTGCCCTGACTTAGACCTGTGAGGCGTCCGACAAAAGGGACAAATGGCCGCGAATGAGCGACATGTCGCAATAGTGCGATATTGCGGCGTTGCACGGCAGGGTTAAAATGCCGTCACACGGCATATCTGCGCCCAATCACCGAACCGGATGGATTCGCACATGAAACACTATTCAGCCTTTGCTGTGGCGCGGGAAGCTCTGCGCTATCACACCGGATGGGAGCGCGCCTGGCGCTCACCCGAACCCAAGAAGCGCTATGACGTCATCATCGTTGGCGCTGGCGGTCATGGTCTGGCGACCGCGTATTACCTTGGCAAGAACTATGGCATCCAGAATGTCGCGGTTATCGAAAAAGGCTGGCTGGGCGGCGGCAATACTGGTCGCAACACGACGATCATCCGTTCGAACTATCTGCAAGACCCGTCTGCGGCGATCTACGAGAAAGCGCGCAGCCTTTATGAGGACCTGAGCCAGGAACTGAACTACAACATCATGTTCAGCCCGCGCGGTGTCATCATGCTGGCGCAGACCCAGCACGAGATCCGCGGCTACCAGCGCACGGCCCATGCCAACGCGCTGCAAGGGGTCAAGACGGAATGGATCGGCCCCGAGCGCGTCAAGCAACTGGTGCCAATCATCAATCTGGACGGCCCCCGGTATCCGGTTCTGGGCGGCCTTTGGCAGGAACGCGGGGGCACTGCGCGCCATGATGCGGTGGCGTGGGGCTATGCGCGTGCCTGTTCGGCGATGGGGATGGATATCATCCAGCAATGCGAAGTCACCGGCATACGCTCGGACAAAGGTCGCGTTGTCGGGGTCGATACCACCAAGGGTGCCATCGATTGTGACAAGCTGGGCATCGTCGTCGCGGGCCATTCGGGTCAGTTGGCCGAGATGGCGGGCTTCCGCCTGCCGCTGGAAGCCGTCGCGTTGCAGGCGCTGGTGTCCGAGCCCATCAAACCCTGCATGGACGTGGTCGTGATGGCGAACACAGTCCACGGCTACATGTCGCAATCCGACAAGGGCGAAATGGTGATCGGCGGGGGAACCGACGGGTTCAACAACTTCACGCAGCGCGGGTCGTTCCACCATATCGAGGAAACGGTGCGGGCGCTGGTCGAAACCTTCCCGATGATTTCGCGCCTGAAAATGCTGCGCCAGTGGGGCGGGATCGTGGACATGACCGGTGACCGCTCGCCCATCCTGTCGAAAACACCGTTGCAGGGCTGCTTTATCAACGGCGGCTGGGGCACCGGTGGTTTCAAGGCGATTCCGGGTTCCGGCTGGGGGATGGCACAGTTGATGGCGACGGGTCATTCACCGCTGACCGAAGCATTCTCGATGGACCGCTTCAAGGAAGGCCGCTTCATCGACGAAAGCGTCGCCGCCGGGGTGGCGCACTAGGGCGATCCCCAAAGGTGCCAGAAAACAGAATTCAGGTCGGCCCCCGCGCCGACCGACCGCCAAAAGGATGACAACATGCTAATCCTGAATTGCCCCTATTGCGGCGTAGACGCCGAAGAAACCGAACTGGCCGCCGGCGGCGAAGCGCATCTGAAGCGTTTCGGTCCGGGCTCGTCCGATGACGAATTCCACGACTATCTGTTCATGCGTGAAAACCCGAAAGGTGTTCATTTCGAGCGCTGGCGGCACGCCAATGGCTGCGGCAAGTGGTTCCACGCCGCGCGCTGCACGCAGACACTCGAAGTGTTCGGCACCTATTCCGCGCAGGTCACCGAGCCGCCGCAAGACATCAAGGATGCCATCACTGCCAAACGGTCCGGCTGGACGTGGAGAGAGTTCTCCTGATGCTTCATCTTTTCAAAAATACTCCCGCCGGAGGCTTTGACGCTTCCACATGCGAAAGGCCCGCACAATGAGCACCCGTCTCGCAAAACAAGGCCGGCTGATTGACCGGTCGAAAAAGGTCACATTCACTTTCAACGGAACCTCGATGCAGGGCTATGAGGGGGATACGCTTGCCTCGGCCCTGCTGGCCAATGACCAGATGATGGTTGGCCGGTCGTTCAAATACCACCGTCCCCGCGGCGTTGTCGCCAGCGGCGCGGAAGAGCCGAACGCGCTTGTCGGCCTGGGGCAGGGCAACCGGTTCGAGCCGAACCAGCGCGCCACGACGACCGAGGTGTTCAACGGTTTGACCGCGATTTCACAGAACCATTGGCCAAGCCTTGAATATGATATCGGTGCGGTGAACACGGCCTTTGCCCGGTTTCTGCCGGCCGGTTTCTACTACAAGACGTTCATCCACCCCAAACCTTTCTGGAAACACGTCTACGAACCGTTCATCCGGCAGTCGGCGGGATTGGGCAAGGCGCCCGACAAAGACAACCGGGATGCCGACACCTATGAACATTTCTACGCCTTTACCGATGTTCTGGTGATCGGCGGCGGTGTGGCTGGTTTGCAGGCGGCCAAGGCGGCGGCACAATCCGGTGCCAAGGTCCTGCTGATCGAGCAGACCGCGCATTGGGGCGGTCGCGCTCCGGTTGACGGCGGTACTGTGGATGGTGAGCCTGTGGATAAGTTCGTGGAACAATTGGTTTCCGAACTCGAAACAATGGACAACGTCATCATGCGCTCGCGCTGCATGGGAGCGGGTGTTTACGACCATGGTTATGTGTTGGGATACGAACGCCTGACGGACCACACGCCGGGCGTGCAGGGCCCGCGCCACCGTTTGTGGCGTATTCGCGCCAAGCAAATTGTAACGGCAACGGGTGCAATTGAAAGACCATTGTCCTTTGCTGGCAACGATGTTCCAGGTGTGATGCTGGCATCGGCCATGCGCGACTATGTCGTGAACTGGGGGGTTACTCCGGGCGATCGGGTCATCGTCGCCACCAACAATGATGACGCTTACCGCACCGCGATTATCCTGAAACAGGCAGGTGTGGATGTTTTGCGCATTGTTGACGCACGCGCAACGGCCGGACCTTTGGCAGAGGAAGCTCGCCAGTTGGGTATCCGCGTCGACCCGGGCAAGGCCATTGCCAAGGTCAAAGGCGGCAAGCGGGTCAAAAAGGTTGCCATCTGCAATCAGGAAGGTGTCGGCGGCGCGCGTGAAGAGGTCGAGGCGGATGCGGTCGCCATGTCCGGCGGCTGGTCTCCGGTCGTGCACATGTGGTCCCATTGCGGAGGCAAGCTGATCTGGGACGACGCGAACGCGCATTTCCGGCCGGATCCCGAGCGTCCGCCGCTGGGGGCCGACGGCAAGGGGTTCGTTGTTGCTGCCGGTGCGTCCAACGGTCCTCTGGCGTTGCAAGATGTACTGACAGACGCCCATGCCGCCGGCAAGGCGGCTGCCAAGGCGGCTGGCTTCAAGCCCAAGAACACCAAGGCGCCCGCAGGTGAGACAACCGTCGAGGCGCCGATGGAAGCGGTCTGGCTCATGCCGGCAAATGCCGAAGTTCAATTGCGCATGAAATCGTGGCTGGATTTCCAGAACGACGTCAAGGTTTCTGATGTCCAGCTGGCCGCGCGCGAAGGGTATGAAAGCGTCGAACACACCAAGCGCTACACCACTCTGGGTATGGCGACCGATCAGGGTAAACTGAGCAACATCAACGGATTGGCGATCCTTGCTGATGCACTGGAATCCGAAATCCCCAAGGTTGGCACAACCACCTTCCGGCCGCCTTATACGCCTATCTCGATGGGTGCGATCGGCGGTGAGGCACGCGGCGATGTATTCCAACCGATCCGTCAGACACCGATGCACAACTGGCACGACAGGAACGGCGCCGATTGGGAGCCGGTCGGTCACTGGCGCCGGGCCTATGCCTATGTCCGCCCCGGTGAATCCGTGCACGACGCGGTCAATCGCGAGGTCAAGAACACCCGCGAGAACCTCGGCCTGCTGGATGCCTCGACGCTGGGCAAACTGATCGTCAAAGGCCCGGATGCCGGCAAGTTCCTCGACATGATGTACACCAACATGATGTCGACGCTGAAGGTCGGCAAGTGTCGCTATGGCCTGATGTGTTCTGAAAACGGCTTTCTGATCGACGACGGCGTTGTCGCCCGCATCGACGAGGACACATGGCTGTGCCACACCACCACCGGCGGGGCCGAGCGTATCCATGGTCACATGGAAGAATGGCTTCAGACCGAATGGTGGGACTGGAAAGTCTATGTCGCCAACGTGACCGAGCAATACGCGCAGGTCGCCGTGGTCGGCCCCAACGCCCGCAAGGTGCTGGAGAAGCTGGGCGGCATGGATGTCAGCAAAGAGGCGCTGCCGTTCATGGAATGGCGCGATGGCAAGATCGGAGGCTTCGATTGCCGGGCCTACCGCATTTCGTTCTCGGGCGAGCTGTCTTATGAAATCGCTGTTCCCGCCAGCCAGGGTCAGGCGTTCTGGGATGCCTTGATGGAGGCAGGCAAAGAGTTCGGCGTGATGCCGTATGGAACCGAATGTCTGCACATCCTGCGGGCCGAGAAGGGCTTTATTATGATCGGGGACGAGACCGACGGCACCGTGATCCCGCAGGATCTGGGGCTGCACTGGGCGCTGTCCAAGAAGAAAGAGGATTATCTGGGCAAACGCGCTCATTCCCGCAGCCACATGGCGGATCCCGAGCGCTGGAAGCTGGTCGGTCTCGAGACTGTGGACGGATCGGTTCTGCCGGATGGTGCTTACGCGGTGGGCGAGGGCGTCAATGCCAACGGTCAGCGCAACATGATCGGCCGTGTGACGTCGACATATTACTCGGCCAATCTGGGCAAAGGCATCGCCATGGGGCTGATCAAACACGGCCCCGACCGCATGGGCGAGATCGTCGAGTTCCCGGGCACGGACGGCAAAACCTACAAAGCCAAGATCGTGGACCCGATCTTTTATGACAAGGACGGGGAGAAGCAGAATGTCTGAACCCATCAGCGCATTGAACCACGCCAGCTATGACGGCATCGCCAAGGTCCAGGAATGCGGCCTGCAAGGTATGATAACCCTGCGCGGCGACCTGTCCGACAAGGTGCTGGCCAAGGCCGTCAAGGATGCAACCGGTCAGAAAGTGCCGGGTCAGCGCCAGGTGCTTGTGACTGGCGATACCGGCGTGGCTTGGATGTCGACGGACGAGTTGCTGGTTCTGGTGCCTTATGCCGAGGTCGAAGCCAAACTGGCCAACATGGTCGGTGCCCTGAGCGGCACCCATGCTTTGGCGGTCAACGTCTCGGATGCCCGCGCCGTCTTCAGCGTCTCTGGTGCCAGCGCAAGGGAGGTGCTGGGCAAGGTCGCACCTGTCGATCTGTCGGCGGATGCATTCCAGCCTGGCCAAATCCGCCGCACGCGTCTGGCGCAGGTGGCCGGTGCTTTCTGGATGGATGATGAACAGACCTTCCGCGTGGTCTGCTTCCGTTCTGCTGCGGATTACGTGTTCAAACTGCTCAAGGTGGCAGCACAGCCCGGCAGTGAAGTCGGGATCTACTGAACAAAAAAGCCCCGGTTCATCCGGGGCTTTTTCTTACTTGACTGTCGAACAGGTCCCGACTCCGAAAGGTTTGTTCGCGAAATTTCCCTGAACGAATGCCATGCGGACGGCGACCGTGTTGTCGGTTGTTTTCAGGTTCGCCTGATATCGAACGCGGACATTGCCGCCGGCAACCATTTTTTGATCGAGGTTCCAGATAATACGGTATCCCTTGGCGCCGCGGTCTTTGAATTTTGTCTTGGCCCAATCTTGGTACGACGTTGCGGCCATCGCCGAAGCTGCGGCAGGGTCGATCCGGAACGCATACTCTGGCGCAATCCAGCCATGGGCGTCCTGTTTGGTCATCTTGCAATGATAGGTAACCGTTTCTGCCGCAGCGGTTTGTGCAAGCAATGCGGCGACTGCAATCGGTAAAAGTCTTTTCATTTTATCCACTTGGGTATGATTCTTGGTGTGTGCACTCAAACTGATACACCTCAATGCCGCAAGCGGGACCTCACGTGAACGAAGAAAAAAACGCCAGACGTTCTACCCATGCAAGAGAACGGTGTGAAAACGGCTCAGGCCGTCTTCGGTCAGCAAGTCCGAAACCTTTAGAGGCTGCGCCTTGTCATCCGACAGGTTTGCGTAATAACCCAGTTCATCCATCAACGCGCTGACACGTTCGTGCCTCTGGTCTTCCGGAAGCAGAGGTGCGTGAAGAGACAGAAGAAGGGCGGGGCGGCGTTTCTTCAGCCATGCGGACAAAGTGGGGGCAACAATGAATTCCGCGCCCTCGATGTCCATTTTGACCAGCGAAACCCGTGACAGGTCGAGTGTTTTTTCGAATTGGTCCCAGGCGATCGTCAGCGCGTCAGACCCATGCGCCCCGTCGTGCAGAAGCGAACTGGTGGAATCCCCGGGTTCACCGCGCACAGAGGCCATGCGTGCCACGCCAAATCGATCTGACAGGGCGACCCCGAATGCCGAAACGTTCTGAACGCCGTTCAGATCAAGGTTCCATGCCAGATGCCGAAACGCGGTCGGGTCAGGCTCAAAACACCAGACATGCCGTGCCCTTCGCGCACCGTACAGCACCGTCGGGCCAATCCACGCGCCGATGTCCAGATAGTCGCTTTGCGGGGACAGGAACCTGTCAAGAACCGCAAATGTTTCAGGTTCCCAAGCGCCCGCAGTGGCTTTGCGCCAGAATTTCGAATGGTACGGGTCCAGACGAAACGGCTCGCCGTTCAGATTGCCCGCATAATATCCGCGGGCGCGATAGAACACCTTGCGCGCCTGTGTCAGCATCGCCTGCCTCCGGGTTTTCTTGCCACGCCCCTTGACCTGCGGCGGTTGCCAAAGCATTTAACCTTGGGAACCGCAACTTACATTTAAACAGGGGGCCGACATGGCTTTTGAACTTCCTGATCTTCCTTATGCACATGACGCGCTGGCAGCCAAGGGTATGTCCGCGGAAACGTTGGAATATCACCACGACCTGCACCACAAGGCCTATGTCGACAACGGCAACAAGCTGATCGCCGGCACCGAATGGGACGGCAAATCGCTGGAAGAGATCATCGTTGGTACTTACGACGCAAACGCCGTGGCACAAAACGGTATCTTCAACAACATCAGCCAGTTGTGGAACCACAACCAGTTCTGGGAAATGATGGGGCCGGGCGAGTCCAAGATGCCGGGCGAGCTGGAAAAGGCGCTGACCGAAAGCTTCGGTTCGGTAGATGAATTCAAGTCGCAATTCAGTGCCGCCGGTGCGGGTCAGTTCGGTTCGGGCTGGGCCTGGCTGGTCAAGAACGCCGATGGCTCGCTGGCCGTCACAAAGACTGAGAATGGCGTGAACCCACTGTGCTTTGGTCAAACCGCGCTGCTGGGTTGCGATGTTTGGGAGCACTCCTACTACATCGATTTTCGCAACAAGCGTCCAGCCTACCTGTCGAACTTCCTCGACAATCTGGTGAACTGGGAAAACGTCGCATCGCGGATGTAACGTATTGAACCGACGTCGGTTTATAAAGGGCCTGCTGGCGGTGACGCTGGCAGGCCTTGTCACGGCCGCCTACGGGTTCATCATTGAACCCGCGGTTCGGTTGCGCGTGCGCAAATGGCGCATTCAGCGGGACGACTGGACAGCGCCGCCGCTCAGAATCGCCGTACTGTCCGATATGCATGTGGGCGAGCCCTATGTCGGCCTGAACCGCGTAAAGCAGTTGGTCCGTCGAACCAATGCGCTGGCTCCGGACGTGATCCTGCTGTTGGGTGATTTCTTTGCAAGCCACAAAGGTGTCTCGGACACGGTCAAGATGCAGGACCTGGCCCCTGTGCTTGCCGGGCTTGAGGCAAAAAATGGTGTCTTTGCCGTTCTGGGCAATCACGACTGGTGGGATGACAGGTCGGCTCAGCGGCGCGGGTCCGGGCCCAATCGCTATGCCGAAATTCTGGAACAGAACGGCATTTCGGTGTTGTCCAATGCCGCGATCAAACTCGAAACTCAGGGCATCTGGTTGGCCGGGCTCGAGGATCAGCTGGCGATCTGGCGCAATGGCAAGCCGCAAGGATTGGACGATCTGGAAGGTACTCTGGCGCAGATCACCGATGACGCTCCGGTTGTGATGATGGCGCATGAGCCCGATGTGTTTCCCACTGTGCCCAGTCGGGTGGCCTTGACCCTTTCAGGGCACACACATGGTGGCCAGGTTCGCCTGTTCGGCTGGTCGCCCGTCGTGCCATCGAAATTCGGCAATCGCTATGCCTATGGCCATGTACGCGAAAAAGGGCGCGATCTGGTCGTTTCGGGTGGTATCGGCTGCTCGATCCTGCCGGTTCGTCTGGGCGTGACGCCCGAAATCACCGTTGTCGAGATGTCCGCCTAAAGGGTTGATGACCAGCCGGTGAAAACCCGCCGATACGTGCCCTTTCTGCATGACGGTATCTTGTTTGCTGTTTTCCAGTGCACATCTCTGTAGGGCAGAGGGAGAGAACTGCATATCAATTCAAACAATGATCGGGCTGCGCACTGTTCATGCGTCAACGAACCCGCATGTCCGGCAGGTCGAGGGATACCCAGAACACAACCTAATCAGGAGATCGCAATGGTCGCACTTACACAGGGAACTTGGGTTATTGTTGCAGATGGAGAGAAAGCGCTGGTGATGGAGAATATCACCGATGCCGACGATCCCAACCTTGTCGTCGTCGCTGTCGAAGAACAAGACGGCCCGACCGGAAAACCGACGGACCGCGCAGGTCGTCGCAACGACGGCGGACCAAATCAGAAATCGGCAATTGAAGAACCCACGTGGAAGGCGCACGCAAAATCTCTGTTCGTGCAGGATCTGGCGAACCTGTTGAATCGCAAGGGGCTGAAAGGCGCCTATGACAGGCTGGTTCTGGTGGCCAGCCCTCATGTTCTGGGCCTGTTGCGGCGTCGTTTGCACAGCGAGGTGCTGGGAAAGGTCGTGGCCGAGGTCAACAAGACGCTGACCAATCATCCTTTGCACAAGGTCGAACAGGTGGTGCGCCACAGTCTGCAACCCAAAGCCAGACTGGCCTGATCAATACGGCGGGCGGTTCAACCGCCCGCACGGTTTCCCATCCTCAGGTCAGCTTGTCCCGCAGGGCGATCATGGCTGTATCGGCGTCTTCGACCCAGGTGATGAAATCCGCCAAAGACGTGTCTGCAAAGCCTTGCCCGATCACCTGATCCAACAATGTGTGCAACGCGTCCCAATAGCCATTCACATTGACCACGACGATTGGCTTGTCATGCAGGCCAAGTTGGCGCCATGTCAGCGCTTCGAAAAGCTCGTCCAGCGACCCCGGACCGCCCGGCAGAACCACGACGGCGTCGGCGTTCATGATCATGACCTTCTTGCGCTCGTGCATCGTCTCGGTGATCACGAAATGGGTCAGATCCGTCTTCCCGACCTCACGCTTGACCAGATGCACCGGAATGACGCCGAAAGTTTCACCACCGGCATTCTGTGCGGCACGGGCCACTTCACCCATCAAGCCGACATCTCCGGCTCCGTAGACCAGCCGCCAGCCTTCCTGCGCCAGCAGGCTGCCAAACTGCCGTGCAGTTTCAGAATAAGCCTTCTCGGCTCCATTGCGTGACCCGCAGTACACACAGACTGATTTCTGAGACATCAAAGGGGGGCTCCGGGGTTGTGTCAGGGGTTTTGACCCGTGATAGCGGGATTGATAGATTGGCTCAACTGTCCGTCGGAAAGCTTTTCAACGCAAAGCTTTTGCCCGGCGGAGTGAAAGGAAAATAATGGACGCCAAATCGGGAAACGGAAGCTCGGGCAATTTCATCTGGGGGGTGATTGCGGGTCTTGTTGCGATATTGGGCGCGGGTGGATTGTATCTGTCCGGCGTCTTCACCCAAACGCCCGAGCCGAGCACCCCGCAGGAAACCGCCTCTGCCGTAGCCCCGGAACCTGTAGGGCAGGATGCGCAGGTTTCGGAACCGGAAGCGGCTGAACAGGCAGCTCCTGCGGATGAAGGGCCCACGACCGCCCCTGCCGAGGACACCAGTGAAACGGCCGACGCCTCTGACGCGGATACCGCCGTTGCCAAGACGGATGATACCGCGCCCCAGCCAGCGGCCCCTCCGGCGCTGGATCAGATATTTGTTGAGCCAGATGGCACGGCGCTGTTGTCCGGCGATGCCGAGCCCGGCAGCCGGATCGAGGTGCTGCTGAACGGCGAACCCCTGCACAGCTTTACCGTGGACGGCAGCGGCCAGTTTGCCGAATTCGTTTCGATCCCGTTCAGCGACGCGGCTCAGGGGTTGGTCCTGCAAAGCAAGGATGGCGAACGGATCACACAGTCCGACGACTATCTGATTGCGGCATTGCCAAAGCCGGTCGAAGAAGCGCCTGTAACTGAAGAATCGCCGGCATCCGATCCGGACACGCCGGCCGATTCCGAAGACACCACGATCGCGACGGCCGATGCAGATGTCGCGCCCGAAACGACGACCGAAGTTCCAGCGCCAGAAGCTGACGTGACCGGAACCGAAACCACCGTGCCGGAGGCCGAGGAAACGCAAACCGCCGACTTGCCGCCGCAGACACCCGAACCGGATCAGCAGATTGCAGTGCTGCGGTCCGGCGAAGAAGGGGTTGAACTGGTGCAGCCGCCTGTGGTGCGGGATACGCCCCCCGATCAGATCGCACTGGATACCATCGGATATTCTGATACCGGCAATGTTCAGTTGACAGGACGTGTGCAGGAGGGTGCAGCCGTTCGACTGTACCTGAACAATCGTCTGATCGCCGATCTCGACCCGAAAGAGGATGGATCCTGGCGCAGCGATCTAGAGGGGATTGATCCGGGTGTCTACACGCTGCGGGTGGACGCGGTTAATACGGACGGGACGGTGCTGAGCCGGGTCGAAACGCCGTTCAAGCGAGAGCCGGTTGAAGTGCTGGATGCCGCCGTGGCGGCCAGCCAGGCCAACGCGCAGGGCGAAGCAGCTGCCATCCGTTCGGTTACTGTTCAACGGGGCGACACGCTGTGGGCCATCTCGCGCGACCGGTTTGGCGACGGGGTCCTGTATGTACGGCTGTTCGAGGCCAATCGCGACCTGATCCGCGATCCGGATTTGATCTATCCGGGGCAGGTCTTCACCATACCTGAATAACCATCGCCTTTGGCCCAATCGGGCCGGGGTCAATCTCTGACCGCAGTTAAGGTACGTGATGAGACGAACACCTACTATGACCCCGGACGATACGGTGCCGCGCGACGAGCGAAGTTCGGGCTGGCGCACGATCCGCAAAGTGTCACCCTATCTTTGGCCACAGGATGAGCCATGGGTAAAGCGCCGCGTGGTGATTGCCATGGTCATGCTGGTTCTGGCCAAGCTGATCGCGGTCTATACGCCGATTCTTTACAAAGGTGCTGTTGACGCCCTGGCAGGTGAGGGCGTACCGCCGGTGGCGCTGGGCGCGGTCGGGCTGACGGCCGCCTATGGCGTGGCGCGGATGCTGACCGTGGGTTTTCAACAACTGCGGGACGCCGCCTTTGCGCCCGTGGGGCAAAGGGCTCTGCGGGCGTTGGCGCTCGAGACCTTTCGGCATATTCACAACCTCTCGATGCGTTACCACGTGTCCCGCCGTACCGGAGGGCTGAGCCGCATCATCGAGCGGGGTGTCAAGGGCGTCGAGTTCCTGTTGCGCTTTCTGCTGTTCTCGATCGGGCCGCTGATCCTGGAACTGCTGCTGGTGGCGATCATCCTGATGTGGTTGTTCGATGTCTGGTATCTGGTGGTCGTCGCCGTCACAATCGGTCTGTATATCTGGTTTACCTTTGCCGTGACCGAATGGCGGGTGAAGCTTCGGCGCGAGATGAACGATCAGGACACCGAAGCCAATCAGCGCGCCATCGACAGCCTGCTGAATTTCGAAACCGTCAAGTATTTCAATGCCGAAGCCCGCGAATCTGAACGATATGATGTGTCGATGAAAGCCTATGCCGGGGCGGCGTTGAAAACGGCTTATTCGCTGGCATTTCTGAACTTTGGCCAGTCATTCCTGATCACCTGTGGTTTGATCGGTGTGATGGTTCTGGCTGCCATCGGGGTTCAGAGCGGGAACCTGACAGTGGGCGATTTCGTCATGGTCAATGCCTACATGATCCAGATCACCGTACCTCTGAACTTTCTGGGGACGGTATATCGGGAAATCCGGCAGTCGTTGGTCGATATGGGCCAGATGTTCGATCTGCTTGAACAGCCCGCCGAAGTCACCGACAAACCCTGTGCGCCCAACCTCAAGGTGAATGGCGGCGAAGTTACGCTGGACGACGTGCATTTCGGCTATGACCCTGAGAGGGAGATCCTCAAAGGTGTTTCGTTGACCGTTCCTGCCGGGCAGACCGTGGCCATCGTCGGGGCAACCGGGTCTGGCAAATCAACCATCGGGCGGCTGCTGTTCCGGTTCTACGATGTGACCAAAGGATCCTTGAAGATCGACGGGCAGGATGTGCGGGATGTGACGCAGTCCAGCCTGCACGCGGCCATCGGCGTTGTGCCGCAGGACACGGTATTGTTCAACGACAGCATCCGGTACAACATTGCCTATGGCCGTGACGACGCCACCCCGGAGGAGGTCGAGGCCGCGGCCCGAGCTGCGCAAATTCACGATTTCATCACCTCGCTGCCCGAAGGCTATGACACTATGGTCGGTGAACGGGGGCTCAAACTGTCAGGTGGGGAAAAACAAAGAGTCGGCATCGCGCGGACTTTGCTCAAGAACCCGCCGATCCTGTTGCTGGACGAGGCGACCTCGGCCCTGGACACGGATACCGAGCAGGACATCAAGGATGCGCTGGCGCGCGCAGGAGAGGGTCGTACGGTTATCACCATTGCCCATCGCCTCAGCACCATTGCCGAAGCGGACCGGATCGTGGTTCTGGAAGCGGGCGAGGTCATCGAACAGGGCACGCATGATGAGTTGCTGGCGCGGTCGGGGCGGTATGCCCAATTGTGGAACCGGCAGCAATCGGACGGGGAAGCGGCCTGAAGATCCAAACATGGGACGAAACAGGGTAGGATACACCAAACCAGGAGGGTGCCTGTCATGATGAAGCGACTGAAATCACGACTATCATCTGTTGTGATAGCGATTTGTCTGCCCGTCATTGTGGCGGCCGATCCCATCGTGGGTGTCTGGAAGACTGAACCTGACCGCAAGAACCTGATTTCGCATATCAAAATCACGGCGTGTGGGGGCAAGTTCTGCGGTCGGATCCTTTCGGCCTATGACGCTTCAGGCAAGGAAGTCCAAACACCGAATATCGGTAAAAAACTGTTCTGGGACGTGGTCGGTGAAGGCGGTGGAAAATACGGCGGCGGCGAATTCTGGGTCCCGCTGATCAACGTGGATGCGGTGCCACAGATGACGTTGCAGGGGGACAAGCTGCTGGTCAAAGGATGCGAACATGCGATTTGCGCGCATCAAACGTGGTCCCGGTTGTGATGATGGCCAAATTAAAAAAGGACCGGGAATACCGGTCCTCTTCCTTTATTCAGCAGCTTTCAGCGGCGGGCCAGAGGGGCGACCAGACTGATCTGATCGACTGTCCTGTTCTGATCCTTCAAAACGCGAGTCGTCCTCCCACACAATTTCAGTGGCCTGCATCTGCCGGGCAGAGCGCCCTATCGCCATGTCCTGTGCGATCTGACTGGACCGGCCTGCCGTTACACGGGCCAGAACTCGGCTGAGCCAAATCGCATAGGTTGTCACCCAGACCCGCAAGGCCAGAAGCGATGGCGTCACGATCAGCGTCAGGACAGTTGCAATGCCCAAGCCAAAGACCACCGCCGTGGCCAGCTGTTTCCACCACAGTGCAGTGGGGCTGTCGATGGAATAGCCGCCATTGATGAAGTCCAGCGACAGGCCGAACATCATTGGCGTCAGACCGGCCATCGTTGTCAGCGTGGTCAGCAGCACAGGGCGGATACGGGACTCCGCGGTGCGGATGATCGCCTCGATCCTTGGCATATAGCTGCTGTATTCCTGATAGGTGTCGATCAGAACGATATTGTTGTTCACCACGATACCGGCCAGGGCCACGATGCCGGTCCCGGTCATGATGATCGAGAAGGGCTGTTCCATCACGATCATGCCGATCAGAACCCCGGTAGTGGACAGAACCACCGCCAGCAGCACGAGAACTGAATTGTAGAACGAGTTGAACTGCGCCAGCAGGATCACGAACATCAGCCCCAGGGCGCCCATGAACGCGTTCACCAGGAAGGCGCCGGATTCTTCCTGCTCTTCCTGATCACCGGTCCATTCCCAGCTGATCGCGTTGGCGAACGGGCCGGTTTCCAGCCATTCCGTCAGCACCGCAATTCGCTCGTTCGGGTTGATCAGCGCAAACTGCGCGTCCCCGTCGTCGATTGCGCTGCGCAGCTGGTCGACACTTTCTGCGCCGGTCAGTTGAACCAGTTCATATGAATTTCCACCCGTACCATTCAGAACGGTGCCGGTCGGTGTGTAGCCTTCCGTCACTTCACGCATGACGGCCATCCGCACCTGATTTCCATCGGGGCCTTCGGTCACGACCTTGCTCAGCCCCGGTTCGACATCCGCTTTGACGTCGTAGTATCGCTGCTGGTCGACGCGGTTGATTTCGGCCAGCTTGGCCACGGGTTTGCGCGTTACGAAGTTCGACAACGGCACCAAACCGTCCGGGGTACGAACCTTGAGTGTATCCAGTGTCGACAAAACGCGGTCTTCTTCGGGCAGACGAACGCGAATTTCGATCTCTTCGTCATTGCTGTCCGGGCGCATCTCGCCCAGCAATATGCCGCGCGTGACCAACTGGACCATGGCGCCGACGGTTGCCACGTCGGCTCCGAACCGACCGGCCTTGGCGACATCCACGTCAATCTGCCAGTCGATGCCGGGCAGGGGCAGGGTGTCTTCGGTCTTGATCAGGCCCGGCGTGGTGTCGAAAACCTCGCGGGCGGTGATCGCTGCCGAGGTCAGGTCTTCCCACCCGTCACCCTTGATGCGCAGATGCACAGGCTTGGCTGAAGCAGGGCCTTGCTCCAAGGGCAGAATCTCGACGATGATACCGGGGATCGTTGCAAGTTGGGCATTCAGTTCATCAATCACGAAGTCGCCGTCATATTCGGGCGCCACGAAGTGCCGCTCGAACAGGCCCCACAGAGCGGATTCCGAGATGTTGGGACGATCTTCCCACGGGATGATTTCGAACTGAACTCGGCCCACTGTATCGGCGGGCGCCTGAGCGCCACCGTTATTCTGGTTCAGGCCACCTTCGCCGGCAAAGGCAAAGACATTGATGACCGCGGGATGAGATCCGATGATCTCTTCGGCGGCAAGAACCATCGCGTCTTTTTCAGCCAGGGAAAGGTTTCCGCGAGCACGCACATATGCGGTGGCCTGTTCAGGTTCGCTTTCCACGAAGAATTCAACCCCGCGGGATTCCTGAGGAAACCAGACGAAGGCCACGAAATACACCGCCGTGAAAACCGTCAGCAGGGAAACGATCGGCATGATTGGATTGCCGACAAGGAACCGAACGACGTGGCCAAAAAACGTGTGTTCGTCCGCTGTATGAACGTGGTCCTCTTCGGCGCGTTCAATTTTGGCCGCGCTTAGGGTTACGGACCCGGCAAACGCCCCGAACAGGAACAGCAGCGCCCCGGCGATCGAGCCACCGGGCAGCAGGTAGTTGGGGTTCAGAACCTGCATCGCACCCAGAAAGATCATGTACAGCGACGGCGGCACCATAAGCACCCGGACCCACCATGGCGTGCGGGCCCGCAACCAGGTCGAAGACCGATCGAAGAGGCGGCTCAGGCGGCCGGATACACCGCCCATGACCGGCAGATAGATCAGCGCCACGATCAGCGACGCCGACAGAACGAAGATCAGCGTGACCGGCAGCATTCCCATGAACTCACCGGGAATACCGGGCCAGAACAACATGGGCAGGAACGCACAGAGCGTTGTTGCGGTCGAGGACACGATGGGCCAGAACATGCGTTGGGCGGCCTCGACATAGGCGTGCATCGGGCCCACGCCTTCCTTGATACGTTTGTCGGCGTATTCCACCACGACGATGGCGCCATCCACCAGCATCCCCACCGCTAGGATGAGGCCGAACATCACAATGTTCGAGATGCTTACACCCATGACCGCCAGAAACGCAAAACACAGCAGGAACGAGGTCGGGATCGCAAAACCGACCAGCAGGGCGGCCCGCGTACCCAGCGAGGCAAGAACCACGATCATCACCAGCGCAATCGCGGTCAGAACCGAGCCTTCAAGCTGGCTGACCATCGAGCCGACGATGCGGCTCTGGTCGTTCGATGTGCCCAGGTCAACCGCCGCCTGAAGCTCGGGCGGCCACTTGGTCTTTGCATGCGCAATGGTTTCCTTCACCTGCGCGACGGTGTCGATCAGGTTATAGCCCTTGCGCTTGACCACCTGCAACGCGACGGTCGGTTCACCGTTGAAACGGGCCGTCCCTTCGCGGTCTTCGAAAGTGTAGTTGATCTGTGCCAGCTCCCCCAAGGTGACGACCCGATCCCCATTGACCTTGATGGGCAGGCCGTAAACATCCTGTGCGGTTTTAAACGACGACGGTATCTTGACCGAGAAGGTGCCCTGCGCGGTTTCAACTTCACCGGCCGCGATCAACTGGTTGTTGTTTCGAACTACGTTGATCAGCTCGTCCGCCGTCACGTTGTAGGCTTCAAGCCGCAGCGGGTCGATCACAACCTCGAGCATCTCGTCGCGATTGCCAGCGATACCGGCTTCGAGAACGGAATCCAGAGCCTCAAGATCGTCCTGCAGATCCTTGGCGACACGAGCCATCGTGCGTTCGGGAACGGGACCGGTCAGGTTCACGATGACGATCGGGAATTCGGAAAAGTTGATCTCGGTCAGAGAATATTGCTCGGCGCCTTCGGGAAAGTCCGCCTGAGCTGTGTTCATCGCGTCACGCACATCGGCCATGATCGCGGTCTTGTCCCAACCGAAGTCAAATTCCAGCGCGACCCCTGCATAATTTTCGGCAGCGGTCGATGTCATTTCCTTGAGCCCGTCGAGATCCGCCAGTTCGGTCTCCATCGGCTTGATCAGCAGGTTTTCGGAATCCTCTGCGGAAATCCCGGGAAACTGCACGGATACAAACAGGGCAGGGATTTCGATATCCGGCTCGCCTTCTTTCGGAAGCGAGACATAGGCAAATCCGCCGATAACCAGCGAAATCGCGATAAATGCCAACACCATGCGGGCCCGATCAGCGGCCCATGCGACAACACCGGTCATTGTGACGCTTCCCGATAGGTCGGCGCAACGGTCACACCGCGTGTCACGAACTCTTGTCCGACAATGATGATGTCGGCTGTTTCGGGGAGACCGTCGACCCAGACACCCTCTGCCGTGTCACGCAGAATGCGGACAGGCAGGAAATCCACCACATTGCCGGTGCCGACCGTACGCACACCCAATTGACCCTCGTTGCTTAGGGTCAGAGCGGATTGCGGCAGCAGATGCGCCTTTGTGCCTTCGGCTGCGATGCGGATGGTCGCGGTCTGACCGTCGCGAATGGTCAGATCCGGGTTCGGAACCGTGATTTCGACTTCGAACGTACGCGTTGTTTCATCAGCCGACCGGCTGAGGAACGTGACGCGACCTCCAAGCTGCCGACCGGTGACCAGCGTTGCCGATGCCTCGGACCCCACCTGAACACGGTTGACTTCGGTTTCCGGCACGAACCCGACCAGTTTGATCGGATCAAGCTGAATCACGGTTGCGCACAGCGATCCGGGCTGCATCAGGCTGCCCAATTCTGCTGTGTCGCTTTCCAACAGGCCCTTGAACGGGGCTTTGATGGTCAGGCGTCCAACCTCTCGCTGCGCGGCTTCAACTGCGGCTGTGGCTGCTTCGATTCCGGCCCGGGTCGCCTCCAACTCGGCTTCGGCGGATTTTACCCCTGCTTTGGCGGCGCTCATCGCAGCCTCGCTGGAAATCCGGCGGGTTTCCGAAGCAAACCCGGTTTCCGCCAGTTTGCGCGAAGCCGTCAGATTGATTTCGGCCTCGGCCACACGGGCATGCGCCTCCTGCAAGCGGGCTTCAGCCTCGGGAATGCGGCTTTCGGCTTCGAGTTTTCCGGCCAGCGCCTCGGCCAGTTGCGCCGGACGCGTGCCGGGGTCGAGTTCACACAGAACATCCCCGGCCTCGACAAAGGCACCTTTGCGCTTGGGTTCCGAGATCACCGTGGATGTGGTTTCAGACAGAACCTCGACTTGCCGGTTCGCCGTGGTTTGTCCACGCAGCAGAACCGCACTGTCAATTTCGCGCGCCTGCGAACGCAGGGCGACCACGCCAACGGCATCAATATCGGTCTCGTCGGATTCGGTGGCTTCGGTCTGCGCCGCTTCTTCCGCTTCGCCACGCCCGGCGAATGCCAACAAAGAGTCGCGCTCAAAAACAAGAAAATACAACGCAATAATAACCAGAAGGGCGTTGATGAAAGAAATCAAACGCATTCAGTGTTTCTCCTAGAATTCGGTGCCAACGAAAGCGGGCCGTCTTGGTATGAAATGGGGCGTCGGCTGTGTAATTTCTACACTAAACTGAATAGTTCGGTTTAGTTTTTTTCGCAAGAGAGAAGCCAAGCGGTGAAAATGCGCAAAATCGGACCCTTGGCTTGGCGTTGGTGCCGGGGTATGACATGGCGCACTTATGCAAGACACACAGCCCAGGGGGCAGGAATGAGCGACACCGACAGTTTCATTGATGAAGTCACGGAAGAGGTACGCCGTGACCGGATGTATCTGCTGCTGCGCCGCTGGGGCTGGGTTGGTGTGGCGGCGGTCGCGCTGATTGTCGGCGGGGCGGCATTCAATGAATACCGCAAATCCCGCGATACGGCGCAGGCGCAGGATCTGGGTGACTCGATTCTTGCGGCCCTGTCGGAAAACGATTCTGATGCACGGGCAGCCGGTTTGCGGGAAATCGAGGCGCAGTCGCCGGGCGGGAATGCTGTTCTGAACATGCTGCTGTCTGCGTCCCAGCTTGAAGCGGGATCGCGCGAAGAGGCGGTCAACAGTCTGAACGCGGTTGCCGTGCAGGGGGATTTGCCCGAGATCTATCGTGCGATCGCAAGCTTCAAGGCGCTTTT
Source organism: Ruegeria sp. H8 (assembly GCF_056532905.1). Lineage (NCBI taxonomy): Bacteria > Pseudomonadati > Pseudomonadota > Alphaproteobacteria > Rhodobacterales > Roseobacteraceae > Ruegeria > Ruegeria sp. H8. The sequence goes on from NZ_JBQFNY010000001.1 coordinate 222,722, forward strand.
GTTGCAAAGCGACACCTTGCCCGCCGCCGACCGTCGACAGCAGTTCGAAGCGCTGGCAGCGCCGGGTGCGCCCCTTCGACTGCTGGCCGAAGAACAACTGGCCCTGATCGACGTGTCCGAGGGCAATGTCGATGCGGCACTGGACCGCTTGCAGGCGCTGCGTCAGGACGCCGAGGTCGGTATTGATCTGCAACAGCGTGCGGCCCAGCTGATTATCGCGTTGGGCGGCGAACCCGAGCCATTGGTGGCACAACAGGGCTGACCAGGCGGGACAAAAGACTTAATGACAGGCGAGTTCGGAACACCATGGTAACAAGACTAATTTCCCGCGCGGGATTGCCGGTTGCGGCACTGGCTTTGACCGCATTGACCGCCTGTGAACCTCCCGAAGCGATTTTGCCCGGAGAACGTGAAGACATCCGTCCGGCGTCTGATCTGGAAACAGTGGAAAAAAGCGGCTCTCAGCCCATCAGCTTGCCAGCTCAGAAAGCAAATGCCAGCTGGCCGCAAAGCCCTGGTACGGCTGCTTACCGAACCACGAACGCGGCACTGCGTGCCACGCCACAGCGGGTCTGGTCCGTGTCGATCGGGCAGGGTGACTCGCGCAAGCAACGTATCACCGCCGAACCGGTGGTTGCAGGCGGGTTGATCTATACACTGGATGCGGGGGCGACGGTGTCAGCGGTCACGCCGCAGGGCCAGTTGGCCTGGGATACCGATCTGGTTCCGCCAAGCGACGGTGATGCAGACGCCACCGGTGGCGGCATGGCGTATTCGAACGGCGTTCTCTATGTGTCGTCCGGGTTCGGACGACTGACCGCATTGGATGCAAAAACGGGCGCCGTGCGTTGGCAGAAGCGATTGGATGCAACCGGAAGCGGCTCTCCGATGGTCAATGACGGGTTGTTGTACCTGGTTGCGGGGGACGAAACCGGGTGGACCATCAACACCAAGGATGGGCGTATCGCCTGGCAAATCGAAGGCACGCCCAGCGTCGGTAACGTTCTGGGCGCACCGGCACCGGTGATTGCCTCGGACCTGGCTGTGTTTGCATTCGGGTCCGGCGATGTTGCGGCCACCTTCCGCCGTGGGGGCATCCGTCGCTGGAATGCGTCGGTCGCAGGCGGGCGGCGGGGACGGGCCGCCGCGCAGATCGTTGACGTGACCGGCAGTCCGATGGTTGTCGGAAACACAATCTATATCGGCAACCATTCTGGCCGGACCGTTGCCTTTGACGCTGCCACCGGTGAACGCCGCTGGACCGCCGATGAAGGCGCGGTCGACACTGTCTGGCCCGCAGGCAACAGCATCTTCCTGATCAGTGACCGCAGTCAGCTGGCGCGCTTGAATGCGGCCGATGGCTCGGTCATCTGGGCGCAGGATCTGCCAAGCTTTGTCAAGGACAAGCGAGGCCGCCGCGGTCCGATCTTTGCACATTACGGTCCGATCCTGGCCGGAGGCCGTATTGTGATTGCATCCAATGATGGTTATCTGCGCTTCTTCAATCCGGTTAACGGGGCACTGGTTCACCAGGTCGAAGTTCCCGGAGGTGCAACTACGGCTCCGGTTGTCGCCGGGCAAACGCTGTATGTCGTTTCCTCTAAGGGGGATCTACACGCTTTCCGTTGACGGCAAGATGCGCTAAAGGGCGCTTCTTGAGTCTTGAAAGTTGAGTATCATGTCGCTGACCCTCGCCATCGTGGGGCGCCCGAATGTGGGCAAATCCACCCTGTTCAACCGCCTTGTGGGCAAACGTCTGGCCCTGGTCGACGACCAGCCCGGCGTGACGCGTGACCTGCGCGAAGGCGAAGGGCGTCTGGGCGATCTACGCTTTACAGTGATTGATACGGCGGGTCTTGAGGACGCGACGGATGACAGCCTTCAGGGGCGGATGCGCCGTCTGACGGAACGTGCCGTGGACATGGCTGATGTCTGCCTGTTCATGATCGACGCGCGCGTGGGTGTGACACCAACGGATGAAATGTTCGCAGAGATCCTGCGCAAACGGTCCAAGCACGTGATCCTTGCGGCCAACAAGGCCGAAGGCAATGCTGCGGATGCGGGTGTTCTGGAAGCTTACAATCTTGGTCTGGGTGAACCGGTCCGCTTGTCGGGCGAACACGGTGAAGGGATGACGGACCTTTATGCGCAGCTGATGCCTCTGGCAGACGCGGCAGAGGAAAAACAGGTCGAGGACGCCCCGCAAACCGACATTGAACTGGACGAAGACGGCGAGGGCGAGACGCCGCTGATCACCGCGGCCAAGCCCTTGCAGGTAGCGGTGGTGGGGCGTCCGAATGCGGGCAAATCCACCTTGATCAACAAGATCATCGGCGAAGACCGTCTGTTGACCGGGCCAGAAGCCGGGATCACGCGCGACGCAATCAGTTTGCGAATCGACTGGGCTGACCCGGACGGCCAAAGTACGCCGATGCGGATCTTTGACACCGCAGGGATGCGCAAGAAAGCAAAAGTACAGGAAAAGCTGGAAAAGCTTTCCGTGTCGGATGGTCTGCGCGCGGTAAAATTTGCCGAAGTCGTCGTTGTGTTGCTGGACGCCGCGATCCCGTTTGAACAGCAGGATCTGCGGATTGCCGATTTGGCCGAGCGCGAAGGCCGGGCTGTTGTCGTCGCCGTCAACAAGTGGGACATCGAAGACAACAAACAGGAAAAGCTGCGCGAGTTGAAAGAGTCGTTTGACCGTCTGCTGCCGCAACTGCGCGGCGCGCCGCTGATCACGGTTTCCGCCAAGACGGGCCGGGGATTGGAGCGTTTGCGCGCCGCGATCCTGCGCGCCCATGACGTCTGGAACCGCCGGGTACCGACTGCCGCCTTGAATCGCTGGCTGACCGCGATGCTGGAACAACACCCGCCGCCAGCCCCACAGGGACGCCGGATCAAACTGCGCTACATGACGCAGGCCAAGACCCGACCCCCGGGGTTTGTGGTGATGTGTTCGCATCCCGACAAAATGCCTGAAAGCTATACCCGTTATTTGGTGAACGGTTTACGGCAGGATTTCGACATGCCCGGAACACCGATCCGCCTGACGCTGCGCGGGCAGGGGGACAAGAACCCCTACAAGGGTCGGCGCAAGAAAAACGCGGGCGCATTGGCCAAGCATCTGAAGGGACGCGGGTAAGCTGAGCACCAGAATCAGGGCTTAGGTGACACAGGCAGACTGACTCAATCGTTCCCAAGGACGAATGCGCGGTTCGCTTCTGCGCCATTGGCGATACCCTCCGACGTCCCATTGCCCTGTTCAATGGCCGTCGCCAGTTCGGTCGCGGCTGAACCTGGCGCGAAGATCGTTGCAATTCGCGTTCGACCTCCGAAAAGACCTTTGGAAGCGTCGGCATAGTCATAGGTCAGGTCAAATGTCGAAACCAAACTGACCGCCTCATCATCGGGTCGTTTGTTTTGGTTGCGCGATATGGGCGGAACCAGCGTTGTCACGCGGCGCTGTACACCTGAGTTGACCTCGACAGGCAGTGCCTTAGCAGGATCAGAGCGCAAGGCGATGTTCACGCCGCTGCGTTCCCCATAGACCAAACTGCGATCCTGAATTGAGGTGCAGCCCGCGACCGCGCAACTCGTGCAGGACTGCATTGCCAGTCAAGATGGCGGCAGAGGATGAGGTGCCGAAGCCGTTAAAAGAGTACCCCGCAAGCGAGACGCAGATGAATGGCGCAAATGGCAAAATATTTCTCGATAAAGTCAATCAACAGGCCTGAAAATACTGTTTGTTTTTCTGATCGGAAGCCTCCACGCGTCAACTCAGAGGGGCATGCGAATACGGTTGAAGCGTTCCGAGACACTTCAGGGCAGTATTTCTCGGGCGCTTCCTTCTTATGAGAGGCTCGCGTTTTTCAGTGCCGGTGATCCTGACGCCAGCGCGTAACTGCGCCAATTTTCAGCGTTTTCGCTCTGGGGGCGTGACAGTCCCTGTTCTCCGCGCTAGCATTCACGTGTGTGCATCTGTCAGCACATGCATTGCCTGCACGCGGTTAAGCCGCGCCTGGATTTTAACAGATTAAAACAGGGCCATCGTGGGGAGCGGACTGGATGGATCTGAGGGAATACACAAGACACTACGCAGTTCAGGACAACAGATTGGCTGGACTGAGCTATTTTGGCACGTTTGCGGTGTATTTCGCATCGCTGTCTCTGGCGATCGTATTCGTGGATCGCTGGTACATCATGATCCCGGCCGGGATCGTCTTCGCCTTTTCGGCGGTACGCCTTTATGTGCTGCAACATGATTGCGGGCACCATTCGCTGTTTGAAACGCGAATGCAGAACGAATGGGCAGGGCATGGTCTTTCGCCATTCACCTTTGCACCGTTCGAGGTGATGAAACAGAACCACAATCTGCACCACGCGGGGATCGGAAACCTTGAGCATCGTGAGACCGGCGAAATTCACACCATGACATTGCGGGAATGGCAGGACGCGGACTGGAAAACTCGTTTGTTTTACAGGCTGTATCGAAACCCTTTCATCCTGGTGCCGGTCGGTGCGCTGTTCACATATTTCATTCGCTATCGCTGGCCCAAGAACACTGTTCGTTTCGGTGTCAAAGGCGTCTTGCTGCACAATGCCTCGATCATCGTATTTTTGGGCCTGTTGTACCTGGTGGCGGGCATGACCGGAATTCTGGTCTGGCTGGTGTTTTCTTTTCTGGGCGGAATGCTGGGTGTGTTTCTCGTGTATCTGCAACACAATTTTGAAGATACCTATTGGGATCGCCGTCCTGATCTGAACCCGCAGACTGCAGCGTTGCATGGATCTTCTGCACTGGATTTCGGATGGTGGTTCGATACTGCCGTCGCCTGCATCACGCTACATGACATCCATCATTACAACGCACGTATCCCGTCGTACCGGTTGCGGGCCTGCCACTATAACCTGCCGCCTGAATTCACGCCTCGTCGGATCAAGTTCCCTGAGGCAGTAGCGGCTTTGAACCTCAAGCTTTGGGATGAGGATGCGAAACGCCTCGTGCCATTCCCGAAAAATGACCGAACCGCTGGGTTGGCGCATAGCTGATCCATTGGCTCTGAGAAGGCAAGCGCTGAACTGGCGGACATGCATTTCCAATGTATACGCGATGAGGCAGGGCGATAGAGAAAGGACCCTTAGATGACTGCAGTGACCGACGTAAAAGGTGTGGGAGAGGCGCTGGAAAAAGCCCTTGCAGCCAATGGCTTTAAGACCGCAGAAGCGATAGCGAAGGCGTCACCGGCAGATCTGGTCAAGGTTCCTCGGGTTGGTGAGAGCCGAGCCGCCGTATTGATCGAAGCCGCAAAAGCCGCAATAGCCGCAACACCCACTGCCGGTAAACTTGGCGCGCGCAAGGCGCCGGCACGAAAGCCAGCGGCACGGAAGCCAGCAGCCGCAAAACCAGCCGCCCGAAAGGCGGCGACACGAAAAGCCGCCCCGCGCAAGACCGTGGCCGCTGTAGCGGCAGAAAAACGGGCGGAAGAAGCTGCACGCAAAGCGGCAGAGGAACAAGCGGCGGCCGAAAAAGCCGAAGCCGCCGCCAAGAAAAAGGCCAAGGCCAAGGCGAAAGCTGAAAAAGCCGCCAAGAAACGCAAAGAAATGGAAGCAGCGTTTTCCAAGGCCAAGGATAAGGTCAAAGCAAAGTCCAAGAAGGACAAAAAATCGAAAAAGGACGAAAAGAAAAAAGACGCCAAGAAGGGCAAAAAGGACGCCGAGAAGTGCAAGAAAAAAAGTGACAAGAAGAAAGATAGCAAGAAGGACAAGAAAAAGGCGAAGAAATAAATTCCTTCGCCCCGTCTTGCATTGTGAACCGGCGCCCGGTGGTGCCGGTTTCGTTTTTCAGGCCAGTGTGCCGTCCAGTTGCAGGGTCAGTTTGCCGCCCAGATAGGGGCTCAGGACTTCGGGCAGGGTCACGGTGCCGTCTGCGTTCTGGCCATTTTCCAGCACTGCAATCAGGCAACGCCCAACAGCCAAACCCGAACCGTTCAGCGTATGGACGTATTCCGGCTTGCCGCCACCTTCGGGGCGGAACCTTGCGTTCATGCGGCGGGCCTGAAAATCACCACAGGTCGAAACCGAGCTGATCTCGCGATAGGTGTCCTGACCGGGCAACCAGGCTTCGATATCATAGGTGCGGCGGGCGCCAAAGCCCATGTCACCGGTACACAGGATGACAGTGCGGTAAGGAATGCCCAGCTTTTCCAGAATGCCCTCGGCGCAGCGCAGCATGCGCTTTTGTTCTTCATCCGATTTGTCCGGATGCGTGATCGAAACCATCTCGACCTTTTCGAACTGGTGCTGCCGCAACATCCCGCGGGTGTCTTTGCCCGCGGATCCGGCCTCGGACCGGAAGCACAGGGAATGCGCGGTGTAGCGACGGGGCAGATAGCTTTCCTCGATCAAACTGTCGTTTACGATATTGGTCAGCGACACTTCGGAGGTCGGGATAAGCCACCAGCCTTCGCGGGTCTGATAGCTGTCTTCGCCAAATTTCGGCAATTGGCCGGTGCCATGCATCATCTCGGACAGAACCAGAACCGGGCCATTCACCTCGGTCAGCCCGTTTTCGGTGATATGCGTATCCAGCATGAACTGCGCCAAAGCGCGATGAATACGGGCGACGCCACCAGACAACAGCACAAATCGCGAACCCGAGAGTTTGGCCGCGGTTTCGAAATCCATGCCTTGCTGAACGGCTTCGATCTCGAAGTGTTCCTTGGGCGCAAAATCCAGTTCACGCGGTGTGCCCCAGCGGCTGATCTCGACATTGTCGTTTTCATCCACGCCATCCGGCACATCCTCGGCGGGCAGATTTGCGATCCGGATCAACTGATCCGTCAGCAGGGCATCCAGATCCTTGGCCTCGGTCTGCATACGCGCGATTTCGGCCTTTTTCTCGGCGACCAGCGCGCGCAGGCGTTCGAATTCGGCTTCGTCGCCTCGAGCTTTGGCAGCCCCGACTTCCTTGGACGCTTTGTTTTGTTCGGCTTGCGCTGTTTCGGCCGCCAGAATCTTGGCGCGGCGGCTTTCGTCCAACCTGAGCAAATCTGACGACACCGGCGCGTCCCCACGGCGCGCTAAAGCGGCGTCGAAAGCGGCAGGGTTTTCGCGAATGGCGCGGATGTCGTGCATGTCTCAGATCCTTGAATGCGTGAATCACTGAAACCGCTTATGCACCATCTGTGGGGCAGGGTGTAGCGCCGGTTACGACTTATCCGCTTCCTCGTGCGATCCATGTGCCAGATGACCATCCCATTCATCCGCCGGGATTTTTGGTTCTGGCGGATCTGCCATGTAAGATGGCGTCATGATCTGCACTTTGTTCTCGTTGAAAACGGCGACAATATTGCGATGCAGGTCCGAGCGGATTTTGGGAATGATGCTGCCGCGGGTGGTGTAACCGTTGATCTGATAATTGATGGCGTAGTCGGCCAGCGCCGTCCACAACACGAAAGGTTCAGGCTTGGCCTTGATCCCCTTGGTGCGGTTGGCCGCCTCGATCAGCATCGCTTCGACTTTTTCGGGCGGTTCTTCATATCCGATGCCAACCGTCGTGTGCAGCAGCAACCCACTGCCATCGGTCTTCTTCGAGAAATTCACGACGTCCGAATTCATCAATTGGGCGTTCGGGATCGAAATCAGCTCGTTCTTGATGGATTTCAGATGCGTCTCCATCAGTTTGATCTGAACCACGTCGCCGATATGCTCTCCGATCTGAATACGGTCGCCAATTGACGTGGAACGGCGATAGATCACGAAAAGCCCTGCCAGCATGTTGGACACGACCGAGTTGGCACCCAGCGACAGCATGGCGCCGACCAGAATGGTCAGACCCTGGAAGGCGGCCGAATCCGAACCGGGAATGTAGGGAACGGCAAAGACGAGCGCGATCAGAATCACGACAACCCGAGCGATGTTGAACGTCGGATTGACCCAGTGTTTTTCAAAATCGCCCACTTCGAACGAACCGGCTTCGACCGCATCGAAGAACACGCGCATGCCTTTGATTATGTACAAAGTGACCCATGCGATCAGGCTGAGCATAATCAGGTTTGGGATATAGCTAAGTATTCCCTTGAATATCAGCAGTACCGGTTCTGTCAGATAGGTCAGCAGCAGTTGCGCGAAATAGCGTGTTTCCGCAAAGGCCAGTAGAACGAAGGACAGGTAGTAGTAGAAGCCGAGAAAGAAGATGACCAACAGGGCAAAATTCAACCCGTATCGGATCAGGGCTGCGATTGCTTCGGCCTGAACGCTTTTGGCCGTCGCCGTTTCGACATCCTTCAGATAACGCTTTACCAGTTTCAGAGTGCGCCGCCTGATCCGCCGGTGCAGCCAAAGGATAACCAGCACGAAGACGACAAAACCTAAGGTCCATCCCGCGGCTTCAATCGCTCCGGATACCCGGGCTTGATCTGTACGGTTGGAGCGGTAGGCAAGGATGGCCTCTTCGATGGCCTGACCATGCAAGAAGCCGAGGACGTCCAGCTCCATCTGGTCCAGTTCGGCGTCCGCAACCGTTACGATCGATACGATTTCACCGTCGGCGCGAATGCGTATACCCAGGTCGGTTTCTTCAAAGGTGATGTCGACCGTGGGGCTTTCCGCGGCTTCGGCCACCTCAATGATCTTGTTCTGCACGCTTTCGGCACGTTCCGGCGCGGGCAGGGCGCTGGAGCCGCGCAGGAAGAACAACATGTCGCCGTCCACGATGACGGGCGCCTTGAAACTTTCGGTTTCTTCTGCCTCGGGTTCGGTGGCTTCGGCAGGCAATTCCTGGGCCTTCACCGATGCGGCCAGACACAAGATCAAGCTCAGCAGAGACAGCAAAAGCGTCAACGATTGGAATGGTTTGTATCTAGCTCTCATTGCCCCCCCTGATGTTCGACTATAGCCAATTTGAGATATCTGCATAGGACATATCTGCAACGATTGACCGGTTCATGTGGCACCTTTGTCAGGTTGCGGCCGATCACATGACCACCTTTGCTTGCAAACGCGCATTTCAAAGCATAGGTTCCGGCAAAATTTGCGGAACGGTGCCGCAAGATCTGAACAAAGGAATATCCCATGGAAGGTGGCGCAATCGCCCAGTTTCTCCCGCTTATCCTGATCTTTGCGATCATGTATTTCCTGCTGATCCGTCCGCAGCAGAAGAAAATGAAGGAACATCAGGCCATGGTCGATGCCGTGCGTCGGGGGGATCAGGTTGTCACCCAAGGCGGGCTGATCGGCAAAGTGTCGAAGGTCAAGGAAGGCGAAAACGAGATCGAAGTCGAGATCGCCGAAGGTGTTAAAGTGCGTGTGGTTAAATCGACCATCGCTCAGGTTCTGAACAAAACCGAACCTGCGAAATAACATCACCTTACAAATCCTTGAAAAGGCAGGGTAATGCTGCACATTGATACCTGGAAGCGGGTTCTGATCTGGCTGGTCTGCGTGACTGGCCTGATCATGGCCCTGCCAAATGCGTTTTATACACGGGTCGAGCAATCAAACGACGCCAAAGCTGCGATCGAGCTGGGCGTGGACACGCCCGAGTTGCAGGCCGAGGCGGGGCAATGGCCGAACTGGCTGCCCTCGTCACTGGTCAATCTGGGCCTTGACCTGCGCGGCGGTGCACATCTGTTGGCCGAAGTTCAGGTGCAGGACGTCTACGAATCCCGGATGGAGGCGATGTGGCCAGATATCCGTGACGCCCTGCGCGATGAGCGTTCGACCGTTGGGACGGTCCGCCGTCAGGAATCGGCCCCAGATGAGATTCGCGTGCGCATCAGCCAGCCTGAGGGCATGGCGCGGGCACTGGAGGTCGTGCGCGGTCTTGCCCGTCAAGTGCAGACCCTGACCGGTGTCGGGGCAACGGATATCGAGGCACGTGCCGAAGGCGACACGATTGTCGTTCAGTTGTCCGAGGCAGAAAAACTGGCCTCAGACGACCGCACAGTGCGTCAATCGTTGGAAATCATCCGCCGCCGGATCGACGAAGTGGGCACCCGAGAGCCGACCATTCAGCGTCAGGGGGCCGATCGTATCCTGATTCAGGTGCCTGGCATCGGCAGCGCGGGTGAGTTGAAAGAGATCATCGGCACGACGGCGCAACTGACCTTTAACCCGGTTGCCGGACGCGGCACCGATCCGGATGCCGTTGCAGGCATCGGCGAGGAAATCGTGCCGTCGATTGACGAAAGCGGTGTTTACTACACAATTGAGTCCGCTCCGGTCGTTACCGGAGAGGAACTGGTCGATGCGCAGCCCGCATTCGACCAAAACGGCCGCCCTGCGGTCAACTTCCGGTTCAACACGTCTGGTGCGCGCAAATTCGGGGATTACACCCGCGACAATATCGGAGCCCCCTTTGCCATCGTTCTGGACGACGAGGTAATTTCGGCCCCCGTGATCCAAAGTCATATTCCGGGTGGCTCGGGCATCATCACCGGCAACTTTACGGTTGAGGAAAGCACCAACCTAGCCGTCTTGCTGCGAGCGGGCGCACTGCCTGCCGGTTTGGAATTCCTCGAAGAACGTACCATCGGACCCGAGTTGGGGCAGGACAGTATCGACGCGGGTAAAGTCGCCACAATCGTGGCCTTTGTGGCAGTACTGGTTTTCATGGCGCTCAGCTATGGTCTGTTCGGGATCTTCGCCAACATCGCGCTGATCATCAATGTGGGCCTGTTGTTCGGTCTGCTGTCCATGATCGGAGCAACCCTGACCCTGCCGGGTATCGCGGGGATCGTATTGACTGTCGGTATGGCGGTGGACGCCAACGTGCTGATCTTTGAACGTATCCGCGAGGAATTGAAATCCGCCAAAGGTCCGGCGCGCGCAATCGAACTGGGCTATGAAAAGGCGCTGTCTGCCATTCTGGACGCGAACGTGACCACATTCATCACCGCCGTGATCCTGTTTGCCATGGGCAGTGGCCCTGTGCGCGGCTTTGCAATCACTCTGGGCCTCGGCATTCTGACCTCGGTCTTCACCGCGATCTTCGTGACGCGCCTGATGGTCGTGATGTGGTTCGAACGCCGCCGTCCGAAAACGATCGAGGTTTGACATGAGACTGAAACTCGTACCCCAGAACACCTCGTTCGATTTCTTCAACCGCTGGAAGGTCTGGTTGGGCATTTCCGGCCTGATGATGGTGATTGCCTTCACCTCGTTCATGCTGCAAGGGCTGAATTTCGGTATTGATTTCCGGGGTGGCACGACGATCCGGACGCAAAGCGCGGTCGAGATCGATGTGGGCACATACCGAGATGCCATCGCCCCGCTGGAACTGGGCGATGTGACCATCACCGAGATTTTCGATCCAACCTTTGCGGATGACGAAAACGTTGCGATGATCCGCATCCAGGCGCAGGAAGATGCCGAGGCTGTCGAAGCAGCGACCATCACCGCCGTGGAAGAAGCGTTGCAGCAGGTTGTTCCCGACATTCAGTTCGTGTCAGTGGAATCCGTGGGGCCCAAGGTCTCGGGCGAGTTGATCCAGACCGCCGTCATCGCGGTGGCTTTGGCGATTGGCGCGGTGCTTGTCTATATCTGGCTTCGGTTCGAATGGCAGTTCGCGCTGGGGGCCGTGGCGGCGCTGGTTCACGATGTGATCCTGACCATCGGTATCTTCTCGGAACTGCAAATCCGCTTTGATCTGGCCATTATCGCGGCCCTTCTGACCATCGTCGGTTATTCGCTGAACGATACCGTAGTCGTTTTCGACCGAGTTCGAGAGAATCTGCGGAAGTACAAAAAGAAAGACCTCAAAGAGGTGCTGAACATTTCGATCAACGAGACGCTCAGCCGGACGGTGATGACCTCGGTCACCACGTTGCTGGCGTTGATCTCACTTTATGTTCTGGGTGGCGATGTGATCCGCGGATTTGTATTCGCGATGATCTGGGGCGTGATCGTGGGCACCTATTCATCGGTCTTCGTCGCCTCGACCATCCTGTTGTGGCTGGGGGTCAAGCGCGACTGGTCCAAGCCGTCGAACACGGCGGGCAACCAGTTTGCCAATATTGATGCCTGAGGCGTTGCAACAGGCCTTGTCCCTGCCGGGGCTGGGTTGGTTGGTTCTTACCATCGGAGCCGCGGGACTTGTCCGCGGCTTCACTGGTTTTGGCACCGCGATGATCTTTGTTCCGGTGGCCACTCAATTTCTGCCGATTGCAGATGTCGTCTTTCTGATGGCAGCCACCGGGATCGTATCGACCTTTGCGCTGGCGCCGCAGGCATGGCGTGAATGCGACAAGACTGAAATCAGCACTTTGGGCGTTGCAGCGGCATTAACCGTGCCGCTTGGCCTTTGGTTCATGGCACAGGCCGACACGGTCGTTCTGCGCTGGATTGCCTGCGGTATCACCGGCGTGACCCTGTTGGCGATCGTCACTGGTTGGCGCTGGCAGGGGCGGCTGGGTGTGCCGGGACGGCTGGCCATCGGAGGCAGCGCAGGCGTGATCGGCGGCATGACCGGACTGACCGGCCCGGTCGTTATCGTATTCTATCTGGCCAGCTCTTCAGACGTACGCAAGATTCGTGCCAACACGATCATCTTTCTGGCTTTGCTGGACGTGGCCATCGTCTTCAGCATCCTGATCGGAGGCGCTGCGGATCTGTCGATCCTTTGGATTGTCCTGCTGCTGGGCTTGCCCTATCTGACCACGACACTGATCGGCAAGGCTCTGTTCGATCCAAAGCTCGAACGGATCTATCGCGCTGCGGCTTATTCGGTCATTCTGATAGCAGTCGTGTCCGGCTTGCCGATCCTGGATTGAAGGAGGGAAGAAATGCGCCTGAACAAAGTTACGTTTTCAGATGCCAAACCGGTTGATGGCTATGGCCCCGGTTTTTTTCGCATTGGCGGTGATGTGTTCGAAGGCGCCGTTCTGACGGGCCCCGCAGGACCTGCCACCTGGGGCGGTTATGAAGATGCGCAGCCACTTCTGGAGCTGGCCGATGGAATTGACGTTCTGCTTGTCGGTACGGGCAAAGACATGGCCCACATTCCCCAGTCTTTGCGCACCCGGCTGGAGAGTGCCGGTGTCGGCGTCGAAATCATGAATTCTCCGGCTGCGTGCCGCACCTACAATGTCTTGCTCTCTGAAGGTCGTCGAATAGCGCTTGCTCTGATCCCGGTCTGACGGGATCCCTTCATCTGGCTGAAAATATCCCGGGGTGTGTGAGGGGCTGGCCCCTCACTCGGACCTCTCTGCTCAGAGCTCCCACAACCGAACTGCGGCAAATCCCACCTTTTGCCTCTGATGACATTCCGATAAGCGGGTCTCATGACTCTGATTGTAACCGACCTGTCGATCACCCGTGGTGGCATTCCCGTCCTGGAGCATCTCAGCTTTCAGCTGCCTCCTGGCAAAGCGCTGATTCTGCGTGGGCCGAACGGGATCGGTAAAACGACCCTTCTTCGCACATTGGCCGGGTTGCAGCCGCCGCTGACGGGTCAGATCCAGGGCGCGGAAGACCAGATTGCATATGCGTCCCATTCGGACGGGCTGAAACCGACGCTGACTGTATCCGAAAACCTGACTTTCTGGGCTTCTGTCTTTGGCACCAACGGCATCCAGACGGCGCTGGACGCGTTCCAGTTGAACGAGCTGTCGGATCGCCATGCAGGGAACCTGTCGGCCGGTCAGAAACGGCGGCTGGGGCTGGCACGAATGCTGGTCACCGGGCGGCCGATCTGGATGCTGGACGAACCGACCGTTTCGCTGGACAGAAATGCGGTGCAAATGTTCGCCGATGCAGTCCGCGCGCATCTGGGGCAGGGCGGGTCAGCCCTGATCGCGACCCATATCGACCTTGGTCTGGATGGCGAGGTTCTGGACGTCGGCCCGAACAAGGCCAAACCCAAACCCATTGACGATTTCGACGGAGGCTTCCTGTGATCGCCCTTCTGCTGCGCGACCTGAAACTGGCCTTCCGTGCGGGCGGCGGGTTTGGTTTGGGATTGGCCTTTTTCCTGATCGTGACTGTGATGGTGCCATTTGCAGTGGGGCCACAATCGTCACTGCTGTCCACAATCGCGCCCGGTGTGCTCTGGCTGGGGGCGTTGCTGGCTTGCCTGCTGTCTCTTGACCGTCTTCTGGCGCTGGACTGGGAGGACGGATCGCTGGACCTGCTGGCCACGGCGCCGCTGCCACTGGAATCAGTCGTGACCATCAAGGCGCTGGCCCACTGGCTGACCACAGGCCTGCCTTTGGTTCTGGCCGCACCTTTTCTGGGGGTCTTGCTGAACCTGCCTGCGCAGGGGTTCTTCTGGCTTGTCATCTCGCTGCTGATCGGCACCCCGGCCATGAGCGTGATCGGAACGTTCGGGGCTGCTCTGACCGTCGGTCTCAAGCGCGGCGGGTTGCTGTTGTCGCTCTTGGTGCTGCCGCTTTACGTCCCCACCCTGATTTTCGGGGCCGAGGTCGCCCGGCGTGGGGCAACGGGGATGGACGTGCAGACGCCGTTGTTGATGCTGGCGGGGATCACGGCGGCCACCATCGCGTTGTTGCCCTTCGCCAGCGCGGCTGTGTTGCGTATCAATCTGCGGTGAACCGTCCCAACTTTGACTGATGTCAATTGAGAAAACCCCCAACTCGGACTAGATAGGGCCCATGTCGATAGCAGCCAAAGCCAATGCCCTCTGGGAATACGCCAACCCGCGCAAGTTTCTTGCGACCAGTGAACGTGTCCTGCCGTTTTTCTGGATCGTCTCGATCTTCTGCATCGTCGTCGGGCTGGTCTGGGGGTTCTTCTTCACACCGGACGACTACAAACAAGGGTCGACGGTCAAGATCATCTATCTGCACGTCCCGGCGGCCCTGATGGCGATCAATTGCTGGCTGATGATGTTGGCAACGTCTCTGGTCTGGCTGGTGCGGCGTCATCATGTCAGCGCGCTGGCGGCACGGGCGGCTGCGCCGATCGGAATCGTGATGACCCTGATTGCGTTGCTGACCGGGGCGATCTGGGGACAGCCCATGTGGGGCACCTGGTGGGCGTGGG
Source organism: Ruegeria sp. H8 (assembly GCF_056532905.1). Taxonomy (NCBI): domain Bacteria; kingdom Pseudomonadati; phylum Pseudomonadota; class Alphaproteobacteria; order Rhodobacterales; family Roseobacteraceae; genus Ruegeria; species Ruegeria sp. H8. Next base: position 237,722 of record NZ_JBQFNY010000001.1, read on the forward strand.
ATCCGCGTCTGACGTCATTTCTGATCCTGTTCCTGTTCTATCTTGGCTATGTCGCGTTGTGGGAAGCCATCGAGGATCCGGACACTGCGGCGGACCTGACTTCGGTTCTGTGTCTGGTCGGATCCGTGTTTGCGCTGCTCAGCCGATATGCGGTCAACTTCTGGAACCAGGGCCTGCATCAGGGCGCATCAGTCATGCGCGCGGCAGCCGTGACCGGGGCCGATACGGAAGAAAAAGTCAGCAATATCTACTTCTATCCGCTGTTGCTGTGCATCATCGGATTTGTGCTGCTGTTCATCGCTTTGGTGCTGTACCGCACCGGAACTGAAATCCGCGCGCGGCGCATCAAGGCGTTGCAGGCGCGGGAAAGGGTAGGCGGATGATCCCCGATCTTGGAAAATATGCTGACGCGGTTTTGTCGTCTTATGCCGTGTCCATCGTGCTGCTGGTGGCATTGATCGTGTTCAGCGTGATGCGAGGGCGCAAGGTACGCACTGAAATGGAAAAGATCGAACAAAGGATTTCGCGAAATGGCTAAGATATCGCCCCTGATGATCGCGCCGCCTTTGATTTTTGGCGCGTTCGCCGTGTTGGCCGGGATCGGTATGTTCCGTGAAGACCCCAACGCGTTGCCCTCTGCCCGCGAAGGTCAACCGGCTCCGCCCGTGGTTCTGAGCGAGTTCCCGGAAAAGAAGCTGTTTGATGATGCCACGCTGCGGGATGGAGAGGTCAAGCTGGTCAACTACTGGGCCAGCTGGTGCGCGCCATGCCGTGCCGAGCATCCCAATCTGGAGGCTCTGGCCGCCGAAGGCATCCCGGTCTATGGCATCAACTACAAAGACCAGCTGGACAACGCCCAAGCCTTTTTGACCGAGCTTGGCGATCCCTACGCCGCGATTGGACGTGATGAGAAGGGTCGCATGGCATTGGATTGGGGCCTTTACGGCGTTCCCGAAACCTATGTGGTTGATGGCGACGGCACGATCATTCTGCGCTTTGCCGGCCCGATCACGCAGCGTGTGATTGAAAACACTCTGCGTCCGGCGTTGGAAAAGGCTGCGGGCGGTTGAGCAATTTGGAAAACGAGGTTTAAGCCACGTTACAAGCGATAGCCTCCGGTCACGCCCAGAACCTCTCCGGTTACGAATCCCGCCGCGTCCGAGGTCAGAAACCGAACGACCCTGGCGATGTCTTCCGGAGTTCCGATCCGGCCCAGCGCCGTTTCCTTGACGAATAGCGATGTCAGATCGTCAGGACGGGGGTCTTCGGGGATGTTGATGGCACCCGGCGCAACCGCGTTGACGCGGATTCCGTCCGGGCCAAGTTCTTTCGCCATGGCGCGCGTCCAGAGGTTCAGCGCGGCCTTGCTTGCCCCATAGGTCGCGGCGTCGCGCGGCGGCAGTGTTGCGTTCATCGATGAGATGCTGACGATCGAAGCGCCGCGTTTCAGATGCGGTAATGCCGCGGCAAGCAAGGCGGCGGGGGCCAGCACGTTGAGGTCAAGAATGGCGCGATGGTCCGCGGACTGAAACTCTTGTTTCGGAGTGGAGCGAACAAGACCGGCGTTGTTCACGATCACGTCCAGTCGTCCGAAGTGATCGATGACCTTTTCGACCACCCGGGTGGGTTGGTTGTCTTTTGTAAGGTCCGATTGAATCGCCAGAACGTCGCCTTTCAGCAATTCTGAATCGGGGTGGCTGGCCAACCAGGTGAAGGCGACATGGTGATCACCGCGCAGGTCTTCGACTATTGCCCGCCCAATTCCACGTGCGCCACCGGTTATCAGTGCAACTTTTTCCATGAACTCAGATGACCGGCAAAGCGCCCAGGATTCAACGTTGATTTTTTGCGCTGCCGGAATGCTGTCACTTGCGCAGTAATATCCAGAGCATTGCCGCGATGAACGCGAAGGTGACAAGGTTCATCAATGTGTCCGTGAGATCACCGATCAGCATTGTGTTGCCCCTCCTCTCTGAGCCCGCGGAACAGGCAAACCATCAGCAGGACCGAAATGAAGACAAAGGGCAAAGCGCCAAGCGAGATGAGGATCTTAACCGAGTCGACGGATCCCGAAAGGATCATTGCAACGCTCAGCAATCCCAGCAATCCCCCCCAGATCAGACGCACACGCGGCGGGGGGTTCTCGTCCCCGCCCGTCGAGAAGGTGCCCAGAACAAAGGCTGCGCTTACGACGCTGGTCACGATGAACAGAAAGGCGGCCAGCACCGTTGCAAGCGTGGTGATTACGGAAAGTGGAAGTCGGTCGAGCAGGGCGAAGGTTACGCGTTCGATGTTTGTCTGCGTATAGGCCAGCAGTTCGCCCGCACCATTGAGTGCCTCGAACAGGCCAATGCCACCAAAGGCACCGAACCAGAGGATTGAAAACAGCGTGGGGGCGAACAGGACGCCGATCACGAATTCCCGTATCGTGCGACCGCGAGAGATGCGGGCGACAAAGACGCCCACGAACGGGCCCCAGGCAATCCACCAGACCATGTAGGTCAGGGTCCAGTCGCTGAACCATCTGGTGACGTCATCGCTGAAGAACGTAAAGGTCTGAAATCCCCTGGGAATGACATTGGTGACATAGTCTCCGAACCCCTGAACGATGGTATTCAGAAGGTATTCGGTGGGGCCAAGGACCACCGTGTAGGCAACAAGGCCGATTGCGATCAGCATGGCGGCATTGGACAGGCGCGCCATGCCCTGGCCCAGATCGATCATGAGTGCCGGGATATACGCAGCAACCATTGCCAGAAACACGACACCAATCAAAAGGGCGCCGACCGTTTCCCGACCGCCCAGCACTGCGATGCCGTCTGCCACCTGAAACACGCCCATGGCCATGGAGCCACCGACACCAATGGCAATGGCGATGATCGCCATGAAGTCCGAAAGCCACCCGACACGTTCAGCCCAGCGTTCGCCGGGAAACAGGTTTTTGATCGGCGCACTGACCATCATCCCGGTACCGCGCCGGAAGCTGAAATAGGCAATAGTCAGCGCGGTGGAGCCATAAATCGCCCAGGCATGCAGCCCCCAATGGAAATTTGTCGCCAGCATGGCCTGCTGCGCCGCGATGAAATCTGGTGCCATGCCGGAGATGAAGTTGAAATGGGTCAGCGGTTCCGCCACAGCCCAAAACAGCAGGCCGACGCCCATACCGGCGGAGAACAACATTGAAATCCATGTGGCGGTGGAAAACTCTGGCTCCTCGTCATCCCGGCCGAGGCGAATGTTTCCATAGGGTGAAAATGCCAGAAACAGGCATCCGATCAACATGCCCGAAGCGGCGAGCATCACGAACCAGCCGCGGCTGTGGAAGGTCTGCTGGACGATTCCGCTTGCCCAGGTCACCAGGCTTTGAATGTCCACGACACCCCATATCCCGACCACGGCAATTACGCTGAGCGAACATACCAGCAGGGCGTTGGGTTTCTTCATGGCGAATGGTTTTCCGTTGATGACCTTGCCCAACAGTTTCAGGTTTTCGAATAAATGACCAGAATACAAAAAACCCCCGGCGGGTGGCCGGGGGTTTGAATTGCACGCTTTGCTATCGGTTATGATGCCTTCGCAAGATTGCGCAGGACGTAATGCAACACGCCACCGTTTTCGATGTATTCAATCTCGGGGGCGGTATCGATGCGGCATTTCAGGGTGATGGTCTTTTCGGTTCCATCTCCATAAACGATCGTGCAGGGGACTTCCTGAAGCGGCTCGATCGTATCCAGCCCGTGAATCGAAACGGTTTCATCCCCTTTCAGCCCCAGGGTTTTGCGGGTGTCGCCACCTGTAAACTCGAACGGAATGACCCCCATGCCAACAAGGTTCGAACGGTGGATACGCTCAAAGCTTTCGGCGATTACGGCCTTGACGCCCAGCAGCGCCGTGCCCTTGGCCGCCCAGTCGCGGCTTGAGCCTGCGCCATATTGCTCGCCACCGAATACCACCAGCGGGGTGCCGTTCGCCTGATAGGCCATCGAGGCGTCATAAATTGACGTCTGTTCACCGTCCGGGCCTTTGGTGTAACCGCCTTCGACGCCGTCCAGCATTTCGTTCTTGATGCGGATGTTGGCGAAAGTGCCGCGCATCATCACCTCGTGGTTGCCGCGGCGTGAACCATATGAATTGAATTCACGCGGCTGAACCTGACGTTCGATCAGGTACTGGCCTGCGGGCGAGGTCGTCGCGAATGACCCCGCGGGCGAGATGTGGTCGGTCGTGACCATGTCACCCAGAATGGCCAGAACCTTGGCGCCTTCGATGTTGGAAATCGTGCCCGGTTCGGGGCCCATGCCCTGGAAATAGGGCGGGTTCTGGATATAGGTCGATGTCGGCGGCCAGTCATAGGTTTCCGCATCGGTGGTTTCGACCGACTGCCATTTCTCGTCCCCTTTGAAGACGTCGGCGTATTTCGATTGGAACGCTTCGCGCGTGACGGTCTGTTCGACCAGTTCCGCGACCTCCTGCTGCGTCGGCCAGAGGTCTTTCATATAGACGTCGTTGCCGTCCTTGTCCTGACCGATCGGTTCGGACGTCAGGTCGATGTCCATGGTGCCCGCCAGGGCGTACACGACGACCAGAGGCGGTGAAGCCAGATAGTTTGCGCGCACGTCAGGCGAGATGCGGCCTTCGAAGTTGCGGTTGCCGGACAAGACCGAAGTGGCGACCAGATCGCCTTCCGCAATGGCCTCCGAGATTTCTTTCTGGATCGGCCCCGAGTTGCCGATACATGTGGTGCAGCCGTATCCGACAAGGTTGAAGCCGATCTTGTCCAGATCCTCTTGAAGGCCTGCGGCCTCGAGGTAAGCGGACACAACCTGCGACCCCGGTGCCAGTGAGGTTTTGACCCAAGGCTTGCGATCCAGCCCCAGCGCGGCTGCCTTGCGCGCCACGAGGCCCGCTCCGATCATCACGTAAGGGTTCGACGTGTTGGTGCAGGACGTGATCGAGGCGATCACGACCTTACCCGATTCCATGCCATAGTTTTCGCCTTTGACCTCGACCTGTTTGCCCATCGGGCGCTTGAAGGTCTCGGCCATTTCCTTGGCGAAAGCGGCCTTGGCGTCAGTCAGCGCAACATAATCCTGCGGGCGTTTGGGCCCCGAGATTGCTGGAACAATCGTGCCCATATCCAGCGACAGGGTATCGGTGTAGATCGGCGCATAGTTTTCATCGCGCCAGAAACCGTTTTCCTTGGCGTAGGCTTCAACCAGCGCGATGCGATCCTCGTCGCGGCCGGTGTTGCGCATGTAGCGCAGCGTTTCGCCGTCAATCGGGAAAAAGCCGCATGTCGCGCCGTATTCCGGGGCCATGTTGGCTATGGTCGCACGGTCGGCCAGCGGCAGACGATCCAGGCCTTCGCCGTAGAATTCGACGAACTTGCCGACAACGCCTTTTTCCCGCAGCATTTCCACGACCTTCAGAACCAGGTCGGTGCCGGTGGTGCCTTCGACCAGATCACCGGTCAGCTCAAAGCCCACGACCTCGGGGATCAGCATCGAAATCGGCTGACCCAGCATCGCGGCCTCGGCCTCGATCCCGCCGACACCCCAGCCCAGCACGGCCATGCCGTTGACCATGGTGGTGTGGCTGTCGGTGCCGACCAGCGTGTCGGGATAGGCGACTTCTTCACCGTTCTGATCGGTGTCGGTCCAGACGGTCTGGGCCAGATATTCAAGGTTCACCTGGTGGCAGATACCTGTGCCGGGGGGAACAACGCGGAAGTTGTTGAATGCACCCTGACCCCATTTCAGGAACTGGTACCGTTCCATGTTGCGTTCATATTCACGGTCCACATTCATCTGGAACGCACGCGGGTTGCCGAACTCGTCGATCATGACCGAATGGTCGATGACCAGATCGACCGGGTTCAGCGGGTTGATCTTTTGCGCGTCGCCGCCCAACGCCTTGATGCCATCACGCATCGCAGCCAGATCCACAACGGCAGGAACGCCGGTGAAATCCTGCATCAGTACGCGGGCAGGGCGATAGGCGATTTCACGAGGGTTTTTGCCACCGTTGGCCCCCCATTCGGCAAAGGCCTTGATGTCATCGACCGAGACCGAGAACCCGGCATCCTCGAACCGCAACATGTTTTCCAGCACCACCTTGAGTGCGGCAGGCAGTTTCGAGAAATCGCCCAGACCGGCCTCTTGCGCGGCGGGGATCGAATAATAGGAAATGGATTTACCATTCACGCTCAGGCTGCGGCGCGTTTTGGCGGTATCCTGTCCGACTTTGATGGGCATCTGTGGCCTCCCTCTCAAATGACTTGGATATTAGGATTTGCTGAGTGTTATCTGCATCACCAAGCCCCCGTGTTCAAGGCTGAACACGCAATGAGAGGCAATTTTGTATACTATTGTACACTTTTCGCGGAGGGAATGTATCAAAGCCTCAAGAAACCTTGATTGGCTGTTGAGTGTCAAAGCAGCTATCCCTGAGATCCAACCGCCCAACCCGAGAGTTCACATGTTCAGATCCATTGCCTTGACCACCGTGTTTTCCTGCCTTGTGGCGGTACAGGTCGCGGCCGAGGAAGACGCGGTTGTGGTCGAGCTGTTCACGTCTCAGGGGTGTTCATCCTGCCCGCCGGCGGATCGGATCATGCACGATTTGGCCAAGCGCGACGACGTCATAGGGCTGGCTTTGCATGTCGACTACTGGGACTATATCGGGTGGAAGGACGAATATGCGAACCCCGATCATACGCTTCGGCAGCGGGCTTATGCCCGCGAGGGGGGGCGTTCCATGATCTATACCCCGCAGATGGTGATCAACGGGCAGCACGACATCGTCGGGGCGCAATCCCGTGAACTTGATCGATTGATCGAAGCGCATCTGAAAGCAGCGCCCGAAGCGCTTGTGACGGCCGTGCGCTCAGCCGATGAAGTGACAGTGGATGTGACGCCCGTCGAGTTGCCGAAAGGCGATACCTATGACGTGCATGTGGTTCAGTATTCTCCCCTGCGTCACGCTTCGATCCGTCGTGGAGAGCTGGCCGGGCACGAGCTGGACTATGCCAATGTCGTTGAGGCCTGGCAGATTGCAGGGCAATGGGATGGAACTGCACCGCAATCATTCACGGTTCAGCTTGGTTTGGACCTGCCGGCAGTCGTTCTGGTTCAAAGGGCCGGGGAAGGGCCGATTCTTGCCGCCACCCGGGTCAAGTGATCAGGGCATTTCTTCCGGTTTGATGCCCAACCCGTTCCAATGTTTCCAGCGACGGTGAATCCAGAACCATTGCCCCATATGCTGCCGCACCATCTTTTCCAGATCGTCATTGGTGAACTGGGTCATGGTTTTAGGGTCCGTGTGCGGAACCGGTTCGTGCAGAACGATCTCAAAATCGATACCGTTGGGCTGACGCACCGCGTAACACGGAATCAGCTCGGCATTGTATTTGATGGCCAACTCGGCGTTCAGCACGGATGTCACGGCGGGTTTACCGAAGAACATCAATTCTTCACCGCCCATTGCGTGAAGATCTGAAACGATGGCAATAATCCCGCCCTTTTTCAACGAGCGTACCATCTCGACCATACCGCGCCGCCCCTGTTCGAACATCGGGGCGCCTGTCTTGTAGAAGGCTTCGACATAAGCGTCGTTGAAATACGGGTTGGCCATCCGCCGATACAGGCAGCCGATGGGCTGACCGCTGTATGTCTGCAAGGCGATACGCGCTGCAAGGTAGTGACCGAAATGCGCCGTAATCATCATGACCGGTCGCCCTTCGGCAATAGCCGCGTCAAATGCAGCGATACCTGGCCCAGAAATCTTGGCCTTGCTCTGTCGTTCGATAAAGTCTTCCGGTGAAAAATGCTCCATGATCGCACGACCGGCATTGTCCGGCACATCGCGGCAGATCTGCCTGACTTCGGCTTCAGGCAAGTCCGGGCAAGTCAGCTTCAGATTCCGACGAACACGTTTGCGAAACCCGACGACAGGTGCCAGAAACCGCACGATGGCCCCCATCGTTGCAATACGCCGCTCATAGGGAAGCATGCGCATAACGCGGATGACCCCCTGAAGAAACAGGTTGGCGACATAGTATTTCCCAAGCTCAAACCGGCTGAGCTCCGACTTTTCAACGGGCATGGAGGTGTCTCACCGCGTGTTGCGAATTGCTGAGGAAGACATACAGCCCGATGCCTGCAAGCTCAAGCGCCCAGACGGGCGGAAAACCTGAACCCGCAGCAGGTGGCGGGATCGCGCAATACCCGTGGGTTCGCGGGGTCAGGCTGCATCTTCCTCGTCATCGTTTTCGATTAGAACAATGGAACTGGCATCGACCAGAACGCGAATGGCGGCCACAACCTGTGTCATGGCATCTTCGGCTTCCGATTGTTTGACGCGCCCACGTTCGGCCATTTCCTCGCGCAGATTGTCGGCCATGCGGGACGATATGTTTGACAGAATGAATTCAACGGAAGCCTTGTCATCATCCGCGGCGGCACCTGCCAATGCGGTGACAAGAACCGGCTGTTCCACTTCACGCAGGATGGCGGGAACATCGCGGGCCGCGATACGGCTTGGGATATGGGCAAAGGTAAAGATCGACTGGCGTACCAGATCCGCAAATTCGGCGTCGTCCTCGTCCAATGCGTTCAGCAAGTCGCCGCGTGTTGCGGCCGCCGACTGGTTCAGGATCGCGCCCACGCGTGCGTCGGGACCATTGTCGAAAGCCTGAGCAGGCCGCTGGTCCAGTTGCGCGGCCAGCGACCAGCCAATACGTTCGACCGCTTCGGGGGTGACATTTGTTGTTTTCGAGATGGCATAGGTAATGCGCCGCGCAACCGGGCCCGGCATATGGGCCAGCATCTGCGCCGCCTGTGCGGTATCCATCTTTGAAAGCATGACGGCCGCCACCTCGGTGCTTTCCGCCTGGGCCATTTTGGCAAGATCCTCAACGGGCACGTCACGCAGGCGTTGCCATGGATCGCCGATCTGGCGCACCCCGGCAAGCTTGCGCAGGCGCGCGGCCGTCGATGGTGCGATCTTTCCGTTCATCGCATCCAATGCACCTGCAAGCCCATGTGGAAAAGCAAGCCCGACATTGTCCAGAGCGTCGCTGAATTCCCGGGCCACTGCGCCCAGGGTTATACGATCCACAAGGCCCATTTGCCCAAGTTGATGGGTCAATGTCTCTTGCAGGTTGTCAGGCAATTCCTCAAGTGGAATATCTGCGCCCTCGTTCAACAGAAGGCGCACGACAACGGCCGCTTTTTGCCGACCGGTCAATGTGCGCGGAACGACTTGCGGCGCGTGTTCATCCCCCGCGGCAAGTGGGGCAGACCCCCCATTTGCCATTTGTATCAAAGCGTTTGTGTCCTGCATCTGCCCGTAGTGCCAAATTTTCCGAACCACGGGCAGATTAACGGGAGTCGGGTTAAATAACCCTGAAGCTCAGTAGCTGTAGGTCAACCCCGTCCGGATGGCCTCGCGCAGAGACGTCTCGGCCCAGGTCCCTTCGCCGCCGCGGGCCTTGATCTCACGCCACTGCTCGATTGCCAGATCGGTTTTTCCTTCGGTTACAAAGCCTTGCGCCATATAGCTGCGCGCCAGAAGATTGTTGGGATTGGCATTGATGGCATTCTGGTAAAAGACGTTCGCCAGCTCTAGCTCGCCCATCTTGCGGTAGGTAAAGCCCCAATAAGTCAGCACACGGTCGTCGTCCTGATCCATGATCCGCAGGATATCCTGCGCGTGCCCGTATTGCCCGTCATAGGCCAGTTCGCGGACGGCGTCGTAAAGCTGATCTTCCGACAGGTTGGTTTTGTTGGGTTTGACGCACCGGCCTCTGGCTTCGTCATAGACCCGACCGAACAAACATTTCTTGGTCGTATTCGTCGGTTTCGGCGGGCTGCTGCTGTCGCCGCCTGCGGCGTGGACCACCGGGGCAAAGGCGAAGGCCTGCAAAGCGAGGGCTGAAGCTAACAAAAGGCGCATATTCTTACTCCGTTCTCGGGGCTGCTCACAAAATCATAGTGCGATCTACAAAAAAGCTAACAGTGGAACGGTTGCTTTTATTCACAAGTCGGACAGAAATTCGTCAGCTGTTGACCGATTTCGCGCAGCTTTGCGTTTCAGTGTCCCAGGTTGTGCCGGGTGCGCAGGATTGCGTCTGTTTGGAATGCCCGCTGCATGCAAGGCCGGAAGATGCCACGCAAACAAGTGCAAGCGAGCAAAGAACGGTACGGATCATGGTGCCTCTCCCCAAAAAAACATCCACAGAATAACCGATTTCGGGCGGTCTGGCAAAAAACAAGGCCCGGCCTGTGAAATGCAGACCGGGCCGTGGGAAGGCGGCGTCGAGACCTACGTTATTCGCCGAATACCCGGGCGAAGATCGTATCAACGTGTTTGGTGTGATAGCCGAGGTCGAATTTCTCTTCGATTTCTTCGGGGCTGAGCGCGGCAGTTACATCGGCGTCCGCCAGCAGTTCCTGTTTGAAATCGGTGCGGTGTTCCCAAACCTTCAGCGCGTTGCGCTGGACCATGGCATAGGCGTCCTCACGGCTGACCCCTGCCTGGGTCAGAGCCAGAAGAACACGCTGGCTCATGACAAGACCGGGAAATTTGTTCATGTTTTCCAGCATGTTTTCGGGGAAGATCAGCATCTTGTCGATCACACCGGTCAGACGGGCCAGCGCAAAATCCAGTGTAATCGTGGCATCTGGTCCGATCATGCGCTCGACCGAGGAATGCGAGATGTCGCGTTCATGCCAGAGCGCGACATTCTCCATTGCCGGGATCACTGCCGCGCGTACCATGCGGGCCAGCCCGGTCAGGTTCTCGGTCAGTACCGGGTTTTTCTTGTGCGGCATGGCAGACGAGCCTTTCTGGCCCATCGAGAAGAATTCTGCGCCCTCCAAAACCTCGGTCCGCTGCATGTGGCGGATTTCGATGGCGATGTTTTCGATGCTGCTGGCGATGACGCCAAGCGTCGCAAAGAAGGCCGCATGGCGATCACGCGGGATCACTTGGGTGCTGATCGGTTCGGGCACAAGGCCCAGTTTGTCACAGACATGTTCCTCGACGGCGGGATCGATATTGGCAAATGTTCCGACGGCGCCGCTGATGGCCCCAGTTGCGATTTCCGCACGGGCGTCACGCATACGGGACAGGTTGCGGTCCATCTCGGCATAGAACCGGGCAAAGGTCAGGCCCATTGTGGTGGGCTCTGCGTGGATACCGTGGCTGCGGCCGATGCGAACGGTGTCCTTGTGTTCAAACGCACGGCGCTTGAGCGCTGCCAAAAGCCCTTCGAGATCGGCGATCAGAAGGTCGGCCGCACGCGTCAGCTGGACGTTGAAGCAGGTGTCCAACACGTCCGAACTGGTCATGCCCTGGTGCACGAACCGGGCCTCTTCACTGCCGACATGTTCGGCGAGATGGGTCAGGAATGCGATGACGTCATGCTTGGTGACGGCTTCGATTTCGTCGATGCGGGCGACGTCGAATTCCACGTTCTTGGCTTTCCAAACGGCTTCTGCATTCTCGCGCGGGATCACGCCCAGATCGGCCATGGCATCGCAGGCATGCGCCTCGATTTCGTACCAGATGCGAAACTTCGTTTCGGGCGACCAGATGGCAACCATGTCAGGGCGGGAATAACGGGGAATCATTGGCGGCAGCACCTTTATGTGATTGGGATGAGGCGTTGGCGCGGGGTTTAGCCGCCTGTGCGCAAGGGAACAAGATGTGAGAGCAGGTATGAGACGGTTTGCCCTGATTTTCGCCCTTTGGCCGGGTGTTTTGACGGCCGGAGACTTCCAGAAACTGCCCGGAGAGGAAATCCTGTCAGCCTTGGCGGGCAAGAAGCTGGAATACGGCTCGGGTGTTTGGCAGGTTTTCGAAGCCAGCATGACCACGCAGTATTTTTCGGGCGGGCCCAGTGTCGGGCGCTGGGCGGTGAGAGGGGATCAATACTGCTCGACATGGCCACCTGCCGATTTGTGGGCCTGCTACGACGTCTGGCGAAAAGGGGACGCGATCCGTTTCGTTGATGATGCGGGCGGCCAGACCGTCGGGGTCTATGCGAAATAGAACTCATGTATTTGTATGAAAAACTGGGGCGTGATGCTTGCAAGAGCCAGACGACATGTGCGGGGAAGGGAAACACCTGAACGCGGTTTTCCTGGGTCTTTGCAACGCAGTGCTGGACAAGTCGCGCTTTCAGCGGTCAAGCTGAGGGCGAAGAAATCATCAGGTTATTGAGATATGCGTTTATTATCATCTCCAATTCTTGCCGCTTGCGCCGCTGTCTGGCTGGGTGGGGCAGGAACAGCACTGGCCGACACTCCGGTGACTTATACCGAGGATGGTCGCGCCCTGTTTCGGTTCGACGTGCCCGATTTCTGGGTGCTGCGCACTGGCGGCCCGCGTGAGATCGAAGACACCGGGTTGGATGATCCGCGTGCGGTGGCTCGGGTCATGGGGCTGCGCCCCGTAACGGACGACAACGTCTGGATGGGGTTTGTTTCACCTTCAGGGGTTGCAACCATTCAGGATGGGGTCCGCTACTTGCAGGACATCGACAAATTTCTGGTCAAAGACCCGACCCTTACCAGCACCAGCGACACCCGTATCGGCGGGTTGCCTGCCCGGGTGTTTCGGGGGACAGGGCGCCGGGATGGCAAGGGGGTGAACTTCACGGCCACTGTCATTGACTTGCCGCGCAACCGTGTCGCCATAGCTGTTGCCATCCTGCGGGACGGGGCAGACCCGGATTTCGCCGAAGATTTGAACGCCGTTTTCGCGTCGTTCCGGTCGCTTCTGTGAGGGGGGCAAGATGCGCATTGGACTGATCAAACGGATTTCCCTTGCATTCGGGCTGGGGGCCGCGACTTTGACGTTGTCGGCCTGTGACGGCGTAACGGTCGGCGTCGGATACGGGTATGACCCGTTCTATGACTCGATGCTGTGGAACGACTACTATCGCGATGTCGATGTGAATGTTGATATCGACCGCCCAGATCGACCTGATCGGCCCGTGCGTCCCGAGCGTCCGAATCCACCGGTTGCCAAACCGCCTGCGCGGCCGCGGCCCCCTGTGGCCCGGCCACCTGCCGCGCGGCCACCAATACATCGCCCGGCACCACGCCGCAGATAATTAAAAGGCCGCCTGTCCGGCGGCCTTTTCTCAGGTAAGAAGTTCGGTCGTGATATGCGCCGAGCCTTCAAGTGTCCGGTGAACCGGGCATTTGTCTGCGATTTCCAGCAGGCGCTGTTTTTGTTCCTGATCAAGCGGGCCGTTCAGGCGGATTTTGCGGCGGAACTGATCCACTTTACCCTCATTTGCCAAACCGGCATCCTGAGCATGAACTTTGTCATGGCAGACATCGACGCTGACACTGGTCAGCGGCCATTTTTTGCGGCGCGCGTACATCCTTATCGTCATGGACGTGCAGGCGCCGAGGCCGGATGAGACAAAGCCATAAGGCGACATGCCCTTATCCGTGCCGCCGTAAGAGGCAGGCTCATCTGCAACCGCATGATGGTGCGGGCCGGCCTGAATATCCTGCATGAAGCCATTCGGATCCGCCTCTGTCACGCGAACGACACCTTCCGGCGCACCCGGGGGCGGCGCGGGTGGGCAAAGTTTCAGATAGCGCGAGACCCAAGCCGAGATGACATCCGCGGCATATTCAGCATCAGACGCCCGTGTGATCAGGTGATCGGCTTCGTCGAGGGTGACGAAGCTTTTTGGGTGCTTTGCAGCCAGAAAGATGGTGCTTGCGTTGTCGATACTGACCGTTTCGTCCCGAGGAGCGTGCAGGATCAGCAAAGCGGCCTTGAGATCAGCGATCGAGGCAGACAGGGCCGATCCCGCAATGTCATCCACGAACGCTTTGCCAATTCGAAACGGGCGCCCGCCCAAGGTGACCTCGGCGCTGCCCTCCTGTTCGATCTGGGGCAGGGCATCCTCGAAATGATGGGACACGTGGCCGGGATCCGCCGGTGCGCCCAAGGTGACCACGGCCTTGACCGTCGGAATTCCGGCACGCGCCCGCAAAACCGCCGCACCGCCAAGCGAGTGACCGATCAGAAGGGCAGGGGCCATGTTTCGTCCGGCCAGATATTGCGCGGCCGAGATCAGGTCCTCGACATTCGACGTGAAAGTCGTGTTGGCGAATTCTCCTTCGGAATGACCCAGGCCGGTAAAGTCGAACCGAAGCACTGCAATTCCCATGGCCGCCAGGCGGGCCGAAATGCGCCGGGCCGCAGGTATGTCCTTGGAACAGGTGAAGCAATGGGCAAACAGGGCCGTCGCAAGGACCGGACCATCCGGCAAATCCAGCCGCGCGGCCAATTGGCTGCCGTCATGTCCGGCAAAAGTGATGCGTTCCGTGGGCATGTCGGCTCCTTGAACGGTTCGGGGAAACATCCCCAATACTGTGGTCAAGCCCGCCGGGTCACAACCCTTATGTCAAACGCGTCACGGGAAGGTGAGAACCAAGCGAGCGTCTTGCAATCCGAAAGATGCCACGGGCGGTGACAGGCGTGGCCGCTAATTGGGGGTGTTTGGCGCTCCATCAATGTGTGTGATGCAAAACCGAACAAACATTCGTTTCACTTATGTCGCAATCAGGCCCATCTACGGCCTACAGCAATTGATAAAGGAGACGCAGATGGCACATGCAGACGCTGCCGCACACCTTCCAAAGATACTTCCCGGTACAGTCATGGCGATTGTTCTGGCTGGCCTCGTGGGTTTTGCCGTCGGGCAATCCCGGCCCGCAGTTTTCAGCGGGCCGCAGGCTCAGGTAAGTCCAACTGTCGAAGACTGGCACGGCAACGTGCGCCGGTCTCATTGGTCAGAATGAGGCGCCGGCCTCACTCGAGCCCCATCAACCGGGCATCGAAGGGGTATTTCGTCAGGTTTTCATATCCGTCTTCGGTTATGAGAACCTGATCCTCCAGCTTGATGCTGAAATCGCCACCCACTTCGCCCACGCAGGCTTCGACACACAAGACCATTCCGGGTTCCAGCGGATAATCGTAGGCCCCTTCAACCGCCTTGTCCGGATAAGCAACCAGCGGCCATTCATCGCAAAGGCCGACGCCGTGCATCAGGCAGCCATATTTCTGCGCCTGGAAATTCTCGTCCAGCCGGTGGGAATTTGCGGTCAGTTCGGGGATCATCACGCCGGGCTTGAGCATCTCCATATTGGTCATGATGTGTTCATGGGCGTGTTGCATGGCATAGATCATGTCCTCGCGTGGCTTCTGATCGCCAATCCACCAACTGCGGGAAATATCGATGCAAATCCCGTAAGAACCGATCAGGTCGGTGTCGAACGAGATGATCTCGTTCTGCTGGGTGATGCGCGGGCCGCATTCCTGAAACCACGGGTTGGTCCGCTGGCCCGAAGCCAGCAGGCGGGTTTCGATCCACTCACCGCCACGCCTGATGTTTTCGGCGTGAAGAACAGCCCAGATATCATCTTCCGAGGTCTTGCCGTCGCCGACATTGGCACGGGCAAACCGTTCCATTTCGGCAACCGCAGTTTCGCAGGCATGGCTGGCGCAGCGCATGGCCAGGATTTCGTCAGGCCCTTTGATGGCGCGGGTCTTCTCGGTCAGTTCTTCGCCTTCCATGATGTCGAACCCCTGCGCCTCGAGCGCGCGCAACCCGTGCAGCATGATCTTGTCGACGGCCAGGCGCATGTTGCCGCCGCCGTGTTCTTCGATCAGCACGCGTACTTCGTTCGAGAACACATCTGCGGCAACGTCAACCTTGTCGCCCCGGTCGAAGTAAAACAGGTCAGCGCCCGAGCGCTGCTCGCGCACAAGCGGGTTGAAGGTGCTGAGAAAGGGAGAGTTCTTGTAATCCCAGATCACCATATAGCCATCCGCACACAGCAGAACCGCCCGAAACGGATTGTGGGTGTTCCACAGCTGCATATTCGTGCTGTCGGTGGCATAGCGGATATTCAGCGGGTCGAAAATCAGCAAACCGCCATAGCCGCGGTCCACGATGGCCTGTGTCAGCCGCTTCCAGCGGTGTTCCCGCATCCGTGCCAGATTGGGAAGTTCCAGCCCCGCAGCGGCCCACTCGTCAAACGCAAGCTGCGTCGGCCCAATCTCGATCCTGTCATTTTCGTTTGGCGTACCATCGCCCAATGTCGTGCCACGGCTGGGGTCAATCTTGCGCGTGTCTCGGTAGTGCTGGTTCATGGCTGGCCTCATTGCTTGTTCCAATTACAATTCATCCGCCACAACCAATCGTCTGAGAAAAATGCGACGGCGAGGTTGTCGTTTTCGACCGACAAGAAATGCTGCGCATGCTAAGCCACCGGCATGACTCGTATTCTGCAAAACAAGATCCCGTATGATGTCGAAAACCCACGCGCTTTGCCGGGTATTCAACCGGCAACCATGGAAAACTGGCTGCATCAGGATGAGGCTTTTGCCGACCAGATGCGGCGTCGCGAAGAAATTCTGGCTGAGCGGCGCGACGATGTTCTTGCGCTTGATCCTGGGGCCAAACCTGCCGCGGTGGAGCTGCTGGATCTGGTGCTGATGCAGACATATCCCACGGCCGGGGCAGAGGCCGCAAGGCCGGATGGCGTATCCGTCGCGATCGACCGCGACCGTCCGCTTGATACGCTGTGCAGGCTGGTGCAGGAGGACTTCTGCATCCTTCAGAAACGGGGAAATGAGCATGTTCTGACGGGTGCCATCCTGTGTTTTCCTGCCAGTTGGCGCTTGTCCGAGAAATTCATGCGGCCGCTGGTTGATATCCACGTGCCTGTGGAAAGCTATGACGCCAATGTCGCGAAACGGGTGCAGAGGCTGTTTGACGGTATTCAACCCGGTCGCCCGCTGTGGCGCTTCAACGCCCTGTGGTACGAAGACCCGGAGCTGTTCCAACCTCGCAGTGCCAGTGAGCCGCGTGAAATACGGGACCGGTGTCAGGCGTCTTATCTGCGAAGCGAGCGGCAGACGTTGTTGCGTTTGCCGAAAACCAACGCGGTCGTGTTTTCCATCCACACATACGTTCTGGCCGCAAACGCGATCCTAAAAACGGAAAACCCCGCCTGATGGCGGGGCCTCCTAGGAGGGTCTTCGATAATTCCTTTACATGCCCAAGGCACCCGCTACATCGGCGAAGGCGTTGCTGGCGTTCAGCGCGACAATGGCGAATGTGAGCACAAGCACCTGTGTGTTCAGGCGGAAATCCTCGCCCCGGATCAGGTTGACTGCGGCCATCGATACGGCAATTGGCGCTGAAATGCTGGCCAAAACTCCGGTCATGCACCAACTGCTGAGGCGCAGGATGTCGCTTGGCTTGTCAGCATCATCCGCGATGGAAGCGCCTGCGTCCATCTGGGCGGGCAGGTCTGCCTCGTCGCTTCGGAACGCGATGCTGAGCAATTGTTCGTCGGTCAGTTGAATTGGACGCGCGGCAGGAGCGTGAAGGGCAGTGATCGTGTCATCCTGTTCAGACTGCTGCATCCCGGCGAACTGTCCGGTCAGTGATTGAAAGATCTGCTTTCGATCCCGGCTTGTTCGGCTTGGTGTCAGGGTGTCAAAGGCGCTCATGAAGTGCTCGACTGTAAGAACCGTGTGCGGCGACAACCATTCAACCCGTCGGGTCGAACAGATATCGACCATGCGATACAGAGTGACCACCAGCATCAGTTCCGAAATCTCGGCGTCGTCCAAAAGTGGCGAGACTGGCGTAATTGTCAGCACCAACCTGTTTTGGGGATGCGACACGCGGGGCTTTGTTATGGTTTTCAACCCTGCGGCGCGATCCATGCGCTCGTATCGGTCCTGCTGCCCGGAGGCGCCTGTATCCAGAGTCATCCGCACAAGATACTGGCTCGAGACGATGCTAGCCTCGGTCGCGCTGAGCAGGGCCTTGCGCTCGACCAGATGACCGTAGTCTTCCAGCGTCGTGGCAACGATGGATCCAAAGCGCTCTATTGCGCCGGTTGCGTCGCCATCAAATTGCAGGCCGCCATGGTAGCTGTGCTTCCGAGCCACTGCCCCGTCCTTTTCTGCGTTCTGTTATTCAAAGACTAGCACCCCATCTTGGAGAGAATTTGGCGAAAAATGCAAAAAAGTGAAATTTCCCAGCGATTGGTTACGCTTTGGAAACCAAGCAACTAAAGGCTTTTGTTTGTCACTGTGGCGGAAATGTGGCGAAATCAGGTGCGGCGCGTGTTGACGGTGCGGCGGGGCTAATTGTCGATTCGGGCAGCCATTATTGCGATGGATTGCTGATAGACCGAGGCAGCATTCCACTGCTGCAAGACGCGAAAGTTTGGTTCTCCGGGTTGATAACCGCGCCCTGGTTTCCACCCCTTCTTGCGAAGAAAATTGGCGGTTGAGGCCAGTGCATCCGTCATGTTGTAGAAGTCCACGCGCCGGTCGCCCGTAGCATCGACACCATAGGTCAGGGCGTTGCCGGGCAGGAATTGCGTGTGGCCCAGTTCGCCATGTTTTGCCCCTTTTGTCGCCATTGTGATACTGCCTATGTCGACCAGTTTCAGTGCCCCAATTGCGTGGGGAATAAAGAACTCTGACCGGCGACAATCATAGGCCAGTGTTGTGATTGCGGAAACAACCTGACTGTCGCCCATGAAATTGCCAAAGCCGGTTTCCATGCCGTGAATGGCGATCAGAACGCCCGCAGGAACACCATATTGCCGCTCAAAGGCGGCATAATAGTTCGGGTTGGCGGCTTTGCGTTTGCGCCCCTGTGCGACGATTGTATCGGCCCCTCGAACACGCATGAATTTGTCCAGCGAGTATTTGAAGCTTTTTTGATTGCGGTCCGCGGCGATGGTGCGCGTGGCATATTGTGTCTGGGACAGCGCTTGCAGACCTTTCTTTTTCACTCCCGCCTTGCGTGCCTGTTTGGCAAAATCGGCCTTCCATGCCTCAAATCCAGCGCTGGTGTTGCCACAGGGTGCGGCCAGAACCGGAGACGTCAGGGAAAGGGCAAGAATGGTGGCAAGGCGAAACATGGGCGTAATCCGATGGAATTGAAATCTGCGGTTAGCCTAGCGTGAGCTGCGCCTTGGGCAAAGCGGTTAATAAAGGTCCAGCTCGCCCTTTTTCCTGAGCGTTTCGAACCATTCCTCAGGCGTGGCATTGATGCGGGCGTGTTTCACCATCATCGCATTCATATTTGGCAGATGGGTCGAATCCGGCCAGTCTTCGGGTTGCCACAGATGTGCGCGGATTACACATTTGGGACAGTGTGCAAATGCTGTCTCGACATGGATGAGCAGCGCCAGTTTGGGTGGGTGCCCGTCAATGGCCATGGTTTCAAGCAAACGGGGGTCAGCACAGATGCGGGCGGTGCCGCGAATGCGGAGCGTTTCCATCTTGCCCGGAACAAAGAACAGGACGCTGACGCGCGGATCCTTGAGAACATTGTGAAACGTATCCACGCGTTTGTTTCCCGGCCGATCCGGGATCGCGATCAGGGTATCGGACAGCACCTGAACAAAGCCGGGCGGGTCACCACGGGGTGAAACATCAAGATGCCCATCCGTGTTGGCCGAAGCGATCAGGCAAAATGGCGAGGTCGCTATGAAATCGCGACACATCTGATCGAGGGAGGACACCTCCTTGGCAGTGATCTGCGGCAGCGGATGGCCAGAGATCCTCCTCAGCTCCTGTTCGGATGTCACAAGGTTTGAGAATTTCGAGAAAGGTGAGGTATCGCAAGGCATGCTGTCGTCTCCGGCCGGGAGTGTTCTCACCAGTTTGTTGGATCAAAGGCGGCGCGTCAAACCGTGTGGGCAGACATGACGAGGGCGCCCGAAGGGGCGCCCTGCCAAATCGTTCCCGTACTCAGCTTAGCAGCTGTAGTACATGCCGTACTCCACCGGGTGCGGCGTGTGCTCGTAGGTTTCCACCTCTTCCATCTTAAGTGCGATGTAACCGTCGATCTGGTCTTTGGTGAACACATCGCCCTGAAGCAGGAAGTCGTGATCGGATGCCAGAGCTTCCAGAGCCTCACGCAGGCTGCCGCAGACGGTCGGGATGTCGGCCAGTTCCTCGGCGGGCAAGTCGTACAGGTTCTTGTCCATCGCCTCGCCGGGGTTGATCTTGTTCTTGATACCGTCCAGGCCAGCCATAAGCAGGGCGGCAAACGCCAGATAGGGGTTGGATGACGGATCGGGGAACCGCGCCTCGACACGTTTGGCTTTGGGGCTTTCAGTCCATGGGATACGCACACAACCCGAGCGGTTACGTGCCGAATAGGCTCGCAGAACGGGGGCTTCAAACCCGGGGATCAAGCGCTTGTAGCTGTTGGTCGACGGGTTGGTGAAGGCGTTCAGGGTCTTGGCGTGTTTCAGGATGCCGCCGATGAAGTACAGCGCCTCGTCCGACAGGTCGGCATATTTGTCGCCAGCGAACAGCGGCTTGCCATCTTTCCAGATCGACATGTTCACGTGCATCCCGGTGCCGTTGTCTCCTGCAACAGGCTTTGGCATGAAAGTGGCCGATTTGCCGTAGGCGTGCGCGACATTGTGGATGACGTACTTGTATTTTTGCAGCTCATCGGCCTGCTTGGTCAGGCTGTCAAAGACAAGACCCAGCTCGTGCTGGCACGAGGCCACTTCGTGGTGGTGCTTGTCGACCTTCATGCCCAGACGTTTCATGGTCGACAGCATTTCCGAACGCAGGTCCTGCGCTTCGTCAATAGGGTTGACCGGGAAGTAGCCGCCCTTGACGCCCGGACGGTGGCCCATGTTGCCCATCTCGTATTCGGTGTCGGTGTTCCACGACGCATCCGTTGCATCAACTTCGAAAGATACTTTATTGATGCTGTTGGAAAAACGAACGTCATCGAACAGGAAGAATTCAGCTTCGGGACCCATGTAGGCTACGTCACCGATACCGCTGGACTTCAGGTAGGCTTCGGCTTTCTGCGCGGTTCCGCGCGGGTCACGGCTATAGGCTTCACCGGTGTCGGGCTCAACGATCGAGCAGTGCAGACACAGTGTCTTCTCCGCATAGAACGGGTCGATGTAAGCCGAAGTCGTGTCGGCGATCAGTTTCATGTCCGAGTTTTCGATCGATTTCCAGCCTGCAATGGACGAGCCGTCAAACATGAAGCCTTCTTCCAGGAAGTCTTCGTCGACCAGATCGACGTCCACCGTGACGTGCTGTAGTTTGCCGCGCACGTCGGTGAAGCGGATGTCGACATATGCGACGTCTTCTTCGCGGATTGTATTGAGAACTGCGTCTGCGCTCATTCCCTTGGTCCTTCTGATAGATGTGTCAGTATTGTTGTGAATTAGAGCGCTTCCGAGCCGGTCTCGCCGGTTCGAATGCGAATGGCTTGGTCGACGGGCGAGACGAAAATCTTGCCGTCTCCGATCTTGTCGGTTTTGGCGGCCGATACGATGGCTTCGATCGCAGCGTCGACCTGGTCGTCGTCCAATACGACCTCGACCTTTACCTTGGGCAGAAAATCGACGACATATTCCGCGCCGCGATACAGTTCGGTATGGCCTTTCTGGCGACCGAAGCCCTTGACCTCGATGACGCTGAGGCCCTGGACGCCCACATCCTGCAATGCCTCTTTCACTTCGTCCAGTTTGAACGGCTTGATGATCGCTTCGATCTTTTTCATCCCGGCTCACCTTGAATGGTTGTCTCAGGGGCAGTGATCACGTCTAAGATCGGGCGGCAATGTGATTGCGATATCGTGCAGGTCGCGGTGCTTGGAAAAACGGCTAGGTGCTATTTTTTGAGCGACTTGCATAAAAAGTAATCAAAATTGAATCGGGCAAGGGGTGAAAGGATGGAATTGCTGACAGCGGCACAGATGCGGGCCATTGAGCAGGCCGCCATCAAGTCTGGTGACGTGACCGGTCTGGAGCTGATGGAGCGGGCCGGGCGGGGTGTTGTTGACGCGATTTTCGAAGAATGGCCCGTGTTGGACAGGCGAGGGGCCAGCCCCTCGCGCTCCCCGGGATATTTAGGGCCAGATGAAGAGGATCCGCTGCGCGCAGTGGTGCTGTGCGGACCGGGCAACAATGGGGGTGACGGGTTTGTCGTGGCGCGGCTTTTGCAGAAGCAGGGGTGGGTGGTTGAGGTGTTCCTTTATGGAGACCCGGAAAAGCTGCCTCCGGATGCGCGGGTGAATTATGAGAGATGGGGTGCAAAGAACGAGGTTCGCGTCTTCGCTGTCGACTCCGCCCCGTTGGCGGATGATTTTCTTGGGTTTCTAAAGAGCATTGATCTGGTTGTCGACGGGGTTTTTGGCACGGGTCTCACCCGGCCATTTGCTGGGGCGTTTTCCATGTTGGCCAATGCGCCGGTCAGAGACCTGCTGCGAGATCGAGGCGTAAAGGTCGTTTCAATTGACGCGCCAAGCGGCCTGTGCGCCGACAGTGGTCGCATTCTTGGTCAGGCGATTGTTGCGGACATGACGGTGACGTTTCACAGCAAAAAGCTTGGGCATGTTCTAGGTGATGGTCCGGTGACCTGCGGGACGGTCCGAACCAAATCGATCGGGCTTGAAACACTGGAAGACGGTCAGATCGTTCACACGACCGAGGCCGACGGGGTGAAGCTGTCGAAAGGTTCGGTTGGCCACAAATACTCACATGGTCATGCTTTGATCCTGTCCGGGGGGGGCGGCAAAACAGGGGCCGCGCGGTTGGCGGCGCGGGGGGCTTTGCGGGTTGGAGCGGGGCTGGTGACGCTGGGCGTGCCGCCGTCTGCGCAGATGGAGGTGGCCAGTCAGATCACGGCTCTCATGTTGCAGCGGGTTGATGGGGCTGATGGATTGTCTGACATACTTGAGGATACGCGCCTGAATGCGCTCTGTCTGGGGCCTGCGCTGGGATTCGAGCGGGCGCAGGCGCTGGTGCCGATGGCGTTGGCTGCGCGGCGGGCGACCGTGTTGGATGCGGATGCTTTGTCAGCTTTTGCAGAGGATCCCGGCGCCCTGATCGCGCGATTGCACGACAAATGCGTACTGACACCGCATGGCGGGGAATTTGCTCGGGTATTTCCGGACATCGCCGCGCAGATGAACGCGCAACCGGCCAAAGGCCCGGCGTTTTCCAAGGTAGACGCAACGCGTGCTGCCGCAAAACGGGCTGGGTGCGTGGTTCTGTTCAAGGGCCCGGACACGGTGATTGCTGCGCCGGATGGCCGGTGCGTGGTGAACTCGGCCGTTTACGAAAGAGCGGCCCCCTGGTTGGCGACGGCCGGGTCCGGCGATGTGCTGGCCGGATTCATCGCAGGGTTGTTGGCGCGAGGTTTGGCACCGATGCAGGCGGCGGAAACTGCGGCGTGGCTGCATGTGGAATGTGCGCGCCAGTTCGGGCCGGGTTTGATCGCGGAAGATTTGCCGGAACAGGTGCCGGAGGTTTTCAGAAAGTTGAATATTTGAGTTCGTTGGGCGTGGAACGGCTCAATTCCCGGCGAGTCGGCGGAAATCCGCCGTCAAGCTTCACGTCAATGCAGACCGAATGTTTGCCAGATGCATAGCTGGACGTCACAATTTATTTGCACACGGTGCCGCGGATTTTCGAATGGATTCGTAACTGTATGATATAAAATGCGAAATGACCTGTTTTTTGACATGCCATGTTGCGAATTTGCAATGTTTGCGAGGGAGCGAATGCGGGCCACTGGAACGCTCGCAGTTCGTAAACAAATGGACAGTATCTGAACCCCGAACCTTTCATGGTGAGTGAAATGACCCTTAACATCAAACCGATATCAGTAGCCGCTGTTCTGACTGCGACGACCGCCATCCCGGCTGTGGCGGAAATGAAATACGAAAACAATAGTGGCGGATATGTGCTGCTGTATGGACAGTTGCACCCCGCCTTGATCTCGGTGGATGACGGACAGGACACCGAGACCCGTGTTCTCGACAACGATCTGTCGAACAGCCGTGTTGGCCTGCGACTTGTGCAGCCATATGGAAGCAACGAATTCCAGTTTTGGTTTGAAACAGGCCTTGGCCTGCCGGGTTCGGCGTCTGCCGATCAATTCGGAACCAACGCAGATGGATGGAATCGCGAAGACATTCGACATGTGGATTTCTCGCTGAAAGGTGGCTACGGCAAGTTTTCGGCAGGTCAGGGCAGCATGGTCGCCGATGGTGCCGCAGAGGTTGATCTGTCATATGTCGGAACCGCGCTGTATTCGTTTACCAACGATGAAAACGCAGGGTTCTTCTATCGCGACACGACCGGAATGCTGAGCGGTATTACGGTTGGTGACAGTTCCAGCAACTTTGATGGCGCGCGGCGTGGTCGTGTGCGGTATGATACGCCAACGTTCAATGGGTTCTCCGCCGGATTCGCTTATGGTCAGAACATTTTGTCCAGCAGCGACGACGACGACTATTATGACGTCGGTCTGTTTTACGAAAACACTTTTGCCGGTGGTGTGGAGTTCGCTGCAGCCGTTGCCTATTCGGTAAGAGACCGGGATAACAATTCGGGGGATCGCAAAGATACGATCGGTTCCGCTTCCGTCCTGCTTCCCAGCGGGTTGGGCTTTACGATTGCGGGCGGTACGCGCGACGATGATCAGGCCGGTGCCACGGATCCGAACTATTGGTACGGTAAGATCTCGTACGAAGGCAACTGGGTGTCCTGGGGCAAGACCGGTGTCGGTATCGACTATTATGATGGCTCGGATTTCCAGAGCAACGGTTCTGACACCAAAGCTTGGGGTATCGCGGTCGTGCAAAAAGTCGAGCCGATCAACACGGATGTTTATCTGAAATACCGCAACCACGATTTCGATGACGGCTCGTCATTCGACAACAACGAAGCATGGGTTCTGGGCGCACGCTGGAAGTTCTGATTGTCTGGCTGGAACAAGTGCGAGCGCCCCGGTTTCCGGGGCGTTCTTTTTTGCGGTTTAGGCGATCAAATACCACTGGATTCAGCCTTTGCCTCTTGCACGCGGGCGGCAGGGCAAATAGAAGGCTTCAAATTTGCCCGGCGCGCCCTATTTGCGCGCCCCGAATCCTATGGGGACTACCATAATGCAGGTTACCGAGACGCTGAACGAAGGTCTGAAACGTGGCTACAACATCGTTGTGTCAGCAGCCGAGCTGGACGAAAAGGTCAATGAAAAGCTGACCGAAGCGCAGCCGGAAATCGAAATGAAAGGTTTCCGTAAAGGCAAGGTGCCCATGGCGCTGCTGAAAAAGCAGTTCGGCCAGCGCCTGTTGGGCGAGGCGATGCAGGAAACCATCGACGGCGCCATGAACAAGCATTTCGAAGACAGCGGTGACCGCCCCGCGCTTCAGCCCGAGGTCAAGATGACCAATGAGGACTGGAAAGAAGGCGATGACGTAGAAGTCGCCATGTCTTACGAGGCGCTGCCAGCGATCCCAGAAGTTGATCTGAAATCGGTCGAGTTGGAAAAACTGATCGTCAAGGCTGATGAAGCAGCCGTTGAAGAAGCGCTGAACAATCTTGCGGAAACCGCTCAGGACTTCAAAGCGCGCCGCAAGGGGTCAAAAGCCAAGGACGGCGACCAGATCGTGTTCGATTTCGTCGGTAAGGTTGACGGCGAAGAATTTGAAGGTGGTTCGGCAGAGGATTACCCGCTGGTACTTGGCTCGAACAGCTTCATCCCTGGCTTCGAAGAGCAACTGGTTGGCGTGAAAGCCGAAGAAGTAAAGGACGTCAACGTTACGTTCCCTGAAGAGTACGGCGCCGAGCATCTGGCGGGCAAAGACGCAGTTTTCACCTGCACCATCAAGGAAGTCAAAGAACCGGTTGCTGCGGAAGTGAACGACGAACTGGCTAAGAAATTCGGCGCCGAAGATCTTGAAGCCCTGAAAAGCCAGATCGCAGAGCGCCTGGAAGCTGAATATGCAGGTGCATCGCGCGCCGTGATCAAGCGCGCTTTGCTGGATGCACTGGACGAGAAGGTGTCGTTCGATCTGCCGCCGTCGCTGGTTGAAGCCGAAGCCAAGCAGATTGCGCATCAACTGTGGCACGAAGAAAACCCAGATGTCGAAGGCCACGACCATGACCCGATCGAGCCCACGGACGAGCACACCAAGCTGGCCGAGCGTCGCGTGCGTCTGGGCCTGTTGCTGGCTGAACTGGGCCAGAAGGCCGAGGTTGAAGTTACAGACGCTGAGATGACACAGGCGATCATGAACCAGGCCCGTCAGTACCCGGGTCAGGAACGTCAGTTCTTCGAGTTCGTTCAACAGAACGCGCAGATGCAACAGCAGCTGCGTGCGCCGATCTTTGAAGACAAGGTTGTGGACTACGTGTTGGAGCTGGCTCAGGTCACTGACAAAGAAGTCAGCAAGGACGACCTGCAGAAAGCCGTTGAGGCACTGGAAGAGGAGTAATCCTCTTCCTTCCCTTCGTCAGAAGAAGGGACAAAAAACGGAGCCGCCTGCAATCAGACGGCTCCGCATGGGTGGCTTTTGTATCTATGAGGTGAGGGGGTCAGGCCTCATGAGCAAAAGCACGGGGGGTTTCCAAAAGAGCGGTTCTTTGCTCTGGCGTGAACGTATCCGTGAGCGCTTCGATCAGCTTGAGGACATCCTGCCGTTCAGCTTCTGTTTTTGCGGCGCTCATCTGTTCCACAAAATATTTCTCGAGATCGGTGAGTGGTTTGTGATCCTGGTTCGCGGGGTTCTGTGCTGCGGCTTTCTTAGCGGCGAACAGAGCCAACGCTTCTTCTTCGTCCATAAATACGTCGTTGTGAATGCCCGCAAATTCACGCAGGCCGGCGATACGTTCTTCGGTGCAGTCCAGCAGAGCGGCCAATGCGTGAACCTTGCCCATTGGAACTGTCTTACCGACATAGTCGTAAGGCGCGCAATTCGAACGCTTCAACACCCGATCCATGACCGGATCAATCACGGTGATGATGTCCTGAATACCTGCATTTTTCGCATATTCCAAAGATCCGATCATCAACTCGCAAGTCGCGTAGGAGACCGAGTTCTTTTCTTTGCCACGCGTGAGCCGTTGCGTGTCGACGCAGAACCGGGTCGATTCCCACATGGTCGCACTGCGAAGTGGTGCTTCGCCGCAAAGGATCGCCGAGAAGACATCCGACAACATGTGTGGTCCGGTGGTCTGGAGGGCACGCACGGCTGCGACGACATTCCCCTCATCGTCGAGTCCGATTACATATGCCGGGTCCAGGTGATCGAACTCGTCGATCTCTTTGCCATCTTCAATGTTGACGTCCCATCCCAGGCGTTCGCCAAAAACTCGTGCTCTCAACTCGAACATTTCATCAAGAACTTCGCTGAACATATGTCTGTTCAGGCCATCTACCACGATGATCATTTCTTCCCCCTTCGAGTGGTTATTCGGTAACTTAGACGTTACCGGACACAGGGGATTTTTCTATTGGGGGTTTCCCGTATTTTGGCGAAATTTTGCGTTTTTTTTGTTTAACTTGGGGTAATAAGCCCAATTGCAATCGCCCGGCCAACGGCCTGAGGAGTGGTCAGCGCACTAAGCTTTTCTCGACTGGAACGCAAGTGCACTTCTACGGTTCGGTGTGAAATGGACAAAATATCGCCGATGTCCTGTTGCGATTTCCCTGCCGCAACCCACTGCAAGATCTCTGTCTCACGTCTGGAAAGTGTTGGATGATACAGCGCGCTGGTCAATTCGTCTGAGGAAACCACGTTGTCATGGATGTGCACTGCCATCGATTGCAAGTCACTAATGACATGCGTGTATAGCTTGCGCCATTCCTCTTTGCTGCAATTGCGCGTTGCGCTCAGCAGGCCGATATCTCCGTAGGGACCGCGCACGGGAATTGTAACGCCTTGGTTTGGCAATCCAAAATCATGGGCATCCCGGAATACACGTTGGAAGTCGGGGCTGCGCTCAAGTCGGCTCCAATCCACTGGCGCGATGCTGCGGCGGGCCATATGGATGGTCGGATCAATCATGATCAGACCCTGGTTTTGGTAGTGCTCATTCCAGGCGTCGTCATAGGTAACAAAGCCGGCAACCGTGCCGGCAGCAGGGTTCATGCCAGCATAAGCGGCATGATCCATATCATGCTTCTCACAGATTTGCCTTAGAAATTCGGTGTATCGAACTTCTGAATCCGGCAGAGTGCTCAGATCGACAATTTCCATGTGGTGCCTACCAGCTGCGGCCCATCTTACAGCCCGATGGTGTCGTCGAGCATGCATATAACACAGAGTGGAACCCGTTTACCTCACCGAGCCAGAACACCATACTTTCCTAAACATGACAAGGCGAGGTACTAATTGTCTGCGCAATTCCAAATAATGAGACATTCAATAGAACATTTTTGTCACTATTCGGCAAAAAGTGCTAATTTCACGCGGCTTTCTGACGCTAATCACCGTCAGTTGGCGGGTTTCAGCCCAGTTTCCACCAACAATCCGCGCGCTTTGGCCTCGGGGTAAAAGCCCTTGGCATAAAGAAATATGGCCCGATCCTGGTTGCCGTCAGCCAGAAGCCAGGCGCCACGAAGGTATTTCCCGGCGAACTCAAGGTTGGTGTCCGCGTCCAATAGACCTTTGGCGTTTCCGGTGTATCCCATGGATCGTGCGGTGGCCGGAAGGATTTGCAACAACCCATAATAGGGCCGGTTGACCGCCCAAGGGCGATGCGTGCTTTCACGAATAGCAAGCTTGTGAACAAGCTCTCGCGGAAGCTCGTAGTGGTCCGCCCATTTGTTGATCGACGCGCGAAGTTCTGGCGTTTCGTTTGGATAGAGCGGAGGATTGAATTGTTGTGTCTCTGCCTTGGAGACTTCTCCTGCACCGCAGGCAACCAACGGGGCTGTCAGCAAGAGTGCCATGAGATTGCGACGGGTGAACAGGGGCATACGTTTCTCCGGGGTTTCGAGTTGCAATGATATGGCCTGAGTATTTGGCTGCAAGATTATGGATGGAGTTGGGCTAAAATTTGCTGGTTTGGCTCGGAGACAAGAAAAAAGGCCGCGCTTGAAGCACGGCCTTTGTTGTGTTCGAAACCTTGCCGGATCAGGCTTTGGCTTCGTCTTCCTCGGCAGGAGCGGCTTCCGGAGCCAGCTCTTCGTCCTCGGACGCGGCCGAGCCGATGTCGTCGAACAGTTCGGCGATCTCGAATTCAGCGGCTGCTTCTTCTTCGGCGGCCAGTTCCTGGATCGATTTGCCCGAGGCCTGAAGTTCAGCTTCTTCTTCCGAACGCGCCACGTTCATCTTGATTTCAACTTCGACTTCGGGGTGCAGCTTGACTGCAACCGAGTGCAGGCCCAGTTCCTTGATCGGATTGACCAGAACAACCTGCTTTTTGTCGACGGTGAAACCAGCTTCGGTTGCAGCCTCTGCGGCGTCACGCGGGGTGACCGAGCCGTACAGAGCGCCAGCATCCGATGCCGAGCGAATCACGATGAACTGCTGTCCGTCCAGCTTTTCAGCCAGTGCTTCAGCTTCTTTCTTGGTTTCCAGGTTGCGTGCCTCAAGCTGCGCTTTCTGGGCTTCGAACGACGCGATGTTGGCGTCCGAGGCGCTCAGAGCTTTGCCCTGAGGCAGCAGGAAGTTGCGGGCGTAGCCGGGCTTGACGTCAACGACGTCGCCCATCTGACCCAGTTTCGCAACGCGTTCCAGCAGGATAACTTGCATGTCAGTCTCTCCTTACTTCACAGCGTAGGGCAGCAGGGCGAGGAAGCGGGCGCGCTTGATAGCACGGGCCAGTTCACGCTGCTTTTTCGCCGAAACGGCGGTAATGCGCGAAGGAACGATCTTGCCGCGCTCAGAGATGTAGCGTTGTAGCAGACGGGTGTCCTTGTAGTCGATTTTTGGCGCGTTCTCACCCGAGAACGGGCAGACCTTGCGGCGGCGGAAAAATGGTTTTGCGGCCATGGTTTAGTGTCCTTTCCTCAGGCGGTGATCAACGACGCTCGCGGCGGTCGCCACGTTCGTCACGCTTCTGCATCTGAACCGACGGGCCGTCTTCGTGACCGTCAACCTTGATGGTCAGAACGCGCATGACGTCATCATGCAGGCGCATCAGGCGTTCCATTTCCTGAACCGCACCCGAGGGCGCATCGGTTTTCAGGAAGGCGTAGTGGCCCTTGCGGTTCTTGTTGATCTTGTAGGCCATCGTCTTGACGCCCCAGTACTCGCTATCAACCAGCTTGCCGCCGTTGTCAGCCAGAACGGTGCCGAAATGTTCGACGAGGCTTTCCGCCTGCGCGTTGGACAGATCCTGACGCGCGATCATTACATGCTCATACAGTGGCATGTGCACTCCTGTTTATGTCAAGGCGCATTTCATAGGCGGGGCCATCCGGTCCTTCGCGACCCTGCCACGAGAGGCTGCGCGATTCATCTGATTGCGAAGGATGGCCCCGTATACACGTTTGAACCGCAGGAGCAAGCCCCGCCACATATGCCTTTGAGACGCCGCCCAATTTCCTTTGGGCCGCCCAAATGCTGACGCTTTTCGGCTCAAAGTTGTTTTGCATACCGGACGTTACCCGGACCAAACAGAAATTCGACAGTAACCTGATAAAAGGTGAAGTGTTATGACCGCGACCAATACAAACACATACCGGGAAGAGGCGGCGGGCTCGCGCTTTGAGCATTCGGTGCCGGTAATGATTGCCTTCGCGCCAAACTGGAAGGCCCGTTTGATCCTGGCGCGGTTGGTAGGAGCGTTCTTGATCTTTTCGGCGTTTTCGATGTGGCTGATGCCAGGTTCGATCGTGGGTGCAGATGTCTGGCCGATCAAGATGGTGGCATCCATGCTGTTTCTGATCGTCGGTGTCAGTTTGCTGACGATCGAAGTTCTTGATCAGCGCCCGGATGCCTATTTCGATCCGATCCGCCGCGAAGTCCGTGTTCTGCAAAAGAACGAAGACGGGCGCCCTCAGACGGTGCTGCGCCGCAGCTATGACTCGCTGGGTGGTGCGCGTTTTGAAGAAAACGAAGTCCACTTGTTTGATGTGGACGGGAGCCTTTTGATGAAGCTGCCCCTTGAATCGGCGGATGTCAGCCGAGCGCTGAAAGGGCAACTGAGCAAGAGCGTAACAATTTTCGGCTGAACTTTATTCTGTTCAAAAAGGAACAGATGTTGTGACTCGAAAAAGGTTGTGTGCCGCCGACAGGCGGCACATTTTGTTTGTGAGCAACCCTGCCGGGTTGCGTTCACAAAAACGCGGAGATTGTTATGAAATCCACCCTTCTTGCTGCTGCACTGGCCGTATCGGCGACCACGGCATTCGCCAGCGCCGAGAAATACGTGCTGGACCCGAGCCACAGCCAGGTTGTCTTCAGCTATGACCACCTGGGCTTTTCAACCACAACCGGCATGTTCTCGGGCTTTGAGGGCGAGATCATGTTTGATCAGGAAAATCCCGCCGCCTCCAGCGTGAGCGTGTCGATGCCGGTATTGGAGATGTTCACCGGCTGGAAGCCGCGCGAAGATCACTTCATGACCGAAGATTTCTTTGGTGCGACCGAGGGCGATCTGATCACCTTTACCTCGACGGGTATCGAAGTTACGGGTGAAAACACTGCCAAGATCACCGGCGACCTCACCATGAACGGCGTGACCAAATCCGTTGTTCTGGATGCCAAACTGAACAAGGTTGATACCCATCCAATGGCGAACAAGCCATGGGCCGGTTTCGACGCCACCACGACCCTTGTCCGCAGTGAATTTGATCTGGGCCAGTTCGCACCGTTTGTCAGTGACGAAGTGCAGGTGCAGATCTCGGTCGAAGCGCAAAAAGCCGAATAAGCGCAAGACGGCGAACACGAAAACCGCCGGTGATCCTGTCACCGGCGGTATGTATTTGGCATCACTGACTGCGGGACGCGGCGAGTTCCACAGCGACTGTGACGGTGAAGCCGAGCGAATCTTCGGTGGGCTGCGATGCGCCGATGCCGAAATCCAACCTGTTCAGATCAACCGAGCCTGTCATGGTCGCGGTGTCGTCCTCAAGCTCCAGTGAAAACGGGAGTATAATATCGATCGTCTTGTCGCGGATTGTCAGTGGTCCGCGTGCCTCATATCCGCTTTCGGTTTTGAAAAGGTCAGCCGCGAACTGGGCCGTCGGAAACTGGGCGTTGTTGAAGAAATCCGCACCCATGGCCTGTTCGGTTACGGTTCCGAGGCTGAGAGAACCTATTGCGATCGTGACCTCGACGGACCCGGCCGGACCAGGCTCGGCCGGGTCGTCAAAAGAAATTGCGGCTGTCCAGTCGGAAAACGAGCCGGTGACCGGGCTGCCCAATTGCGAGATCGTAATGGACAAGGTGCCGTTCTGAACCTGCCAGTCTGATTGCACCTCGGCCAGTTGGACGTCGGCGTCATCATCGTCGGCCTCACGCGCAAATTCGCCAGAGACCCAGCCACCGGTGAGGACAAGCGCCCAAACGGCCACCGCGGCGACGGCGGGCACAAGGGAATGATGCTGGTGTGGAGGATCCGGTGCATCTGACCCACCCGGCAACATCCTGCGCAACGTGCTGTCTTTGTCTATGACGTGATGCTTCAACGCTCCGGCAACATGCAGGACCAGCGCGCCGACGAGCGTCCACATGAACAGCCAATGCAGAACGCCTGTCACCTCGGCCACAATGGTTGATTTCGGTACAAAAGGCAGATTTTGGCCGAAGGGCCAGAGGATTGGAGCAAACCCTTCGGTTGCGGCGTGGTGCACCCAACCGGTCAGTGGCACAAGCACCAATGACCCATAAAGAAGCCAGTGGACAGTTTCGGCGGCAAAAGCCTCGGGCTTGTTGTCGGCATTCAGCAGGCCGGGCTTGGTTTGCGTGAAGGCCCACATTATCCGAGCCAAAGCAACGAAGAACACGGTGACGCCTACGGTTTTGTGCAATGAGAACATGCGCGCCGCGCGTGCGATTTCGGCCTCGCTTGGGGCTCTGGAGGCATGCAATACGGCGTGGGCCAGGTTGTCCGCGATCCAGCCGAGCGGCAGGGCCGTAAAGATCAGCAACGCGGTGAGCCAGTGAAACGTCTTTGCGACACTTCCGTAACTTGAGAAGGAATTGGTCGAGGCCATGGGTGCAACGCTCCGAGATTCTGTGCTGCGCCCAAGTTAAGGTTATCGGAAGTCGGCACAAGTAAGCGCTTGTGCACAGCCAAGGTGCCAGAATGCAGAACACAGGCAATGCTTGTGCCAGACGATCAGTCAGTTTACACCCCGCCGCAACCTGACATCATCCATGAGGTTGCAATGACACTCGCGTTCGTTTTTCCGGGGCAGGGCGCCCAGACCATCGGTATGGGCAAAGCGCTGGCCGATGCCTATCCGGCGGCGCAGGCCGTCTTCGATGAGGTGGACGAGGCACTGGGAGAGAAGCTGAGCAGCGTGATCTGGGAAGGCGACATCGCCGAGTTGACGCTGACTCAGAATGCCCAGCCGGCTCTTATGGCGACATCCATGGCGGCAATGCGTGCGCTGGAAGCCGAAGGCGTTTCGGTTGGTCAGGCGGCTTTCGTGGCGGGTCATTCCTTGGGTGAATACTCGGCCCTTGCGGCTGCGGGGGCTTTGTCGGTCGCGGACACCGCGCGCTTGCTGCGCACCCGCGGTCTGGCGATGCAAAGTGCCGTACCGGTGGGCGAGGGCGCAATGGCGGCCATTCTTGGATTGGATCTGGAGGCGGTGCGCGCCGTTGCAGAAGAAGCCGCGCAGGGGCAGGTCTGTCAGGCTGCCAATGACAACGATCCAACCCAGGTCGTTGTGTCCGGTTCCAAGGCTGCCGTGGAGCGTGCCGCCGAGATTGCCAAGGAAAAAGGCGCAAAACGTGCTGTTATGTTGCCTGTAAGTGCTCCATTTCACTGTGCGCTGATGCAGCCTGCGGCAGATGTCATGGCGGAAGCGCTTGCTGCCGTCGAGATAAAGGCGCCTTCCGTGCCTTTGGTGGCCAATGTGCGCGCCGAAGCCGTCAGTGATCCGGATCTGATACGTCAGTTACTGGTGGAACAGGTGACGGGGTCGGTTCGCTGGCGCGAAAGCGTTCAGTTCATGGCCGCGCAGGGCGTGACTGAAACGTGGGAAATCGGTGCCGGCAAAGCGTTGTCCGGCATGATCCGCAAGATCGATCGTGCCATTGCAGGCAAGGCAGTGGGCACACCGGAAGATGTTCAAAAGGCCATTCAGGCCGAATCGTAAGCTCAAAAAGCGTCGTGGCCGACGCACCAAGAGGAAAACCGAATGTTTGATTTGACAGGTAAAAATGCGCTGATCACCGGTGCTTCGGGCGGTATCGGAGGCGACATTGCACGTGCGTTGCACGGTGCTGGCGCAGCGGTCGGATTGTCCGGTACACGAGTCGAGCCATTGCAGGCTCTGGCAGACGAACTGGGCGAACGCGCGCATGTGTTTCCTTGCAATCTGAGCGATCCGGAAGCCGTAGAAGCGTTGCCAAAGCAAGCGGCCGAGGCGATGGGATCGGTGGATATCCTGGTGAACAATGCGGGTATCACGCGCGACAACCTGTTCATGCGCATGTCCGATGAGGAATGGCAGAGCGTGATTGACGTGAACATGACCTCGACGATGAAACTGTGCAAAGGTGTGATCCGCGGCATGATGAAGTCACGCTGGGGCCGGATCGTGAATGTCTCGTCCGTGGTGGCCGCAATTGGCAACCCGGGGCAGGCCAACTATGCTGCGTCAAAAGCCGGGATGATAGGGTTTTCCAAGGCTTTGGCTCACGAAGTGGCAACGCGCGGAATTACCGTGAATGCCGTGGCACCGGGTTTTATCACGACTGCAATGACCGAGAAGCTGACCGAGGAGCAGAAAAAGGGTCTGTTGCTCAAGGTTCCGGCGGGCCGCATGGGTGAACCCGAAGAAATTGCAGCGGCTGTTCTGTATCTTGCCAGCCCCGAAGCGGGTTATGTTACCGGAAGCACCTTGCATGTGAACGGTGGTATGGCCATGTTGTGATCGCCACAGGGGCAGCGCGAAAGCGTTTGCCTCTTGCGTCGACTATGCTATAGGCGGCGCATCTATGCGGGGCCGGTTGTTCAGGTCGGCCTTCGACTTCCCGGTTCGCCGGGACCCAAACCGCCCGAAACGGGCAAATCAAAGCCAACCCGTGCGGGCAAGGGCAGAATCGGGCAGACCGCCCTGTAAAGGAATGAGGAATAGACATGAGCGACGTCGCAGATCGCGTTAAGAAGATCGTTGTTGAGCACCTGGGTGTTGAAGAAGATAAAGTCGCGGAAAACGCGTCCTTCATCGATGATCTGGGCGCAGACAGCCTGGACACCGTTGAACTGGTCATGGCCTTCGAAGAAGAGTTCGGCATCGAAATCCCCGATGACGCAGCCGAGACCATCCAGACCTTCGGCGACGCGGTCAAATTCATCAGCGAAGCGTCCTAAGCGTTTCCTTCTGATCAAAAGCGGCGCTTCCGAGCAACGGAGGCGCCGTTTTTTTATGCCCGCTCAAAATTCATGCTTGCGCGTGCATTTTCGGATGCGCACTGTTTCCATTGAGGCAAAATTCAAAGTGGACAGGGCATGATAAGATCCACTCCCATGATAAATACCGCGCGTTTGACGCTGTGTGCCATGCGCCCGGAGGACTTTGACCGGTTCGCCGAGATCTGGAGAGATCCGTGCGTCGTTCAGCATATTGGCGGCTCACCCCGATCGCGCGGAGAGGCATGGGATTCCTTTTTGCGCAATGCCGGGCATTGGCACATGGCCGGGTTTGGACAATGGGGTGTGCTGCAACAATCGAATCGAAAGCTGATCGGACAGGCCGGTTTCTTTTACGGAAACCGTCAGATGGGCGATGATTTCGACGGCTTTCCCGAAGCGGGCTGGGTTCTGGCGCCCGAAGCGCAGGGGCAGGGCCTGGGGTATGAGGCGGCCAAGGCAGCGCATGACTGGTTTGACCGGGTGATTCCCGGGCCTTTGGTTGCGATGGTGAATGCGTCCAACGCCTCGTCGCAGAAACTTGCCAAAAAGCTGGGCTATGTATTGATGCGGGAAGGGGTGTATAATGAAACCCCGGTGCATTTGCTTCGGCGCAACGGGCCACCGGCGCTCGCGTAAATCCGCCACTTCGACACTATGCCGCAAAATGGCCAAACTGTGCCGATCCCGGTGATATTGGGAGGGCGTTCAAGGTGTATGCTTCCGGGGATTTTCAGAGCGATTGAGCGGAGGACCGAGCTCATGAGGATATACCCCACTATGGAATTGCAGAACGGCCGGTGTGTCACGTTGGACAAAGGTCGTTTGGACAACGCTATGATTTGGCATGTAAACCCAGTCGAAACAGCGCGAAGCTGGGCGGAAGCGGGTGCCGAATGGATGCATCTGACCGATTTCGACGCGATCGAAGGCAAGGATACCAACGTCGAATTGATTGAAGAGATTATCCGCGCTGCCGAAATCCCGGTTCAGTTGGCGGGGGGTATGCGGACCCGCGAACAGGTCGAACGCTGGATCGACAAGGGCGTCGGTCGCGTCGTGATCGGGACGCTGGCAGCGCGCGAGCCGAAACTGGTCAAGGAATTGGCCACGCTCTACCCGGATCAAATCGTGCTGTCGGTCGATGTCTGGCAAGGTTATGTAATGACGGATGGCTGGCGCAGCCAAAGCGTATTCACGCCCGAAGCGTTTATCGATGCATTCGAAGGGGCGCCTTTTGCTGCTATCGTGGTGACGGATATCGACAGCGATATGGAGGACGTCGAGGCTCAGCTTGGCCTGATCTCGGGACTTGCCAGCCATTCGCGCACCCCGGTGATAGCAAGCGGGGTTGTACGTACCGCGGATGACATCTCGCGGCTGGCCTATATTCCCAATATCTCGGGTGCAATCGTGGGGCGTGCACTGTTTCGCAAGACACTTGACCTGACGGATGCACTGGAAATGGCAAAATCGGCGCATGAGCCGGTGGCACAGTTCCAATAAATACGCTTCGCCCTTTCAACCGGATCCGTGAAAGGGCGGGCACCGATTTCCGTAACCCACAGCGGTACTGCTTCGGTTGCCCGGCGGCGGGAAGCCCGCCTGAAATCGCCGTTGCTCTTGCCCCCGCACCCCGGGCCGGGGTAAGAGCGGTTCTCATAACAGCAAGCAGGCAAGAGGCACTTCATGCGCAGAGTCGTTGTAACCGGTCTTGGATTGGTCACTCCTTTGGCCAGCGGGGTCGAGGAAACCTGGTCGCGGCTGCTGGACGGAGAGTCCGGCGCTGGTCCCATCACGCATTTTGATGCGGAAGGCAGTGGTGTCGCCACGACCTACGCCTGTGAGGTGCCCCGCGGGGATGGAACCAATGGGACCTTCAATCCCGATGACTGGATGCCGCCGAAAGAGCAACGCAAGATCGAGGACTTTATCCTGTATTCCATCGCAGCCGCGGAAATGGCCTGCAAGGATGCGAACTGGTTGCCGGAAGATGAAGAGGACCGCCTGCGAACAGGTGTTCTGATCGGTTCGGGCATCGGGGGGTTGGGTTCGATCGCGAATACCGCCAATCTGATCCGCGACAAGGGCCCGCGCCGGGTTTCACCGTTCTTTATTCCGGGCGCTCTGATCAACCTGGCATCAGGTCAGGTGTCGATCCGGCACGGCTTCAAAGGGCCGAACCATTCGGTCGTGACGGCGTGTTCCACCGGTGCCCATGCAATCGGTGACGCCAGCCGTATCATTCGGGCAGGTGACGCAGACGTCATGGTTGCAGGTGGCGGCGAAGGCTGCATCTGCGAAATCGGCATCGCCGGGTTCAACGCATGCAAGGCGTTGTCGACCAAATATGCAGACAACCCGAAGGCGGCCAGCCGACCCTATGACGTTGACCGCGACGGATTCGTCATGGGCGAAGGTGCGGGCATCGTCATCCTGGAAGAGTATGAACACGCAAAGGCCCGCGGTGCAAAGATCTACGCCGAGGTGCTGGGCTATGGCATGTCGGGCGACGCATATCACATCACGGCACCGTCCGAGGATGGTGACGGGGCAGAACGTTCGATGAAAGCCGCGTTGCGCAGCGCCGGGCTGGAGCCGAAGGACTTGGACTACATCAACGCCCATGGCACTTCGACCATGGCGGATACGATCGAACTGGGTGCGGTCGAACGTCTGCTGGGAGACCACGCCGCGAACGCCACCATGACGTCGACCAAATCGGCAACCGGGCACCTTTTGGGTGCAGCGGGGGCGATCGAGGCAATCTTCTCGATTCTGGCGATCCGCGATCAGGTCGCACCTCCGACGATCAACCTGGACAACCCCGCGGTGGAGACACCGATTGATCTGGCCCCGAACACCAAGCGTGAGCGTGAGATCAACGTGGCCCTGTCGAACTCGTTCGGGTTTGGCGGCACCAATGCCAGCGTGATCTTCGGAAAGGCCAACTAAATGTGGCGGGCCATTGCTTCGAACGCGCTGACCATTCTGGTGGTCGGTCTGTTCCTGATGGGTGGACTGATCCTTTGGGGGCAGACCCAGTACAAGGCCGAAGGCCCGCTTGAAACCGCGATCTGCCTTCAGGTCAGGAGCGGATCGAACATGACACGTGTCAGTCAGGAACTGGAAGAGCAGGGCGCGATCCGCAGTGCCACGATCTTTCGGATGGCCGCCGATTACACGGATCGGGCGCAGCAGTTGAAAGCCGGCAGCTTTTTGGTGCGGGAAGGCGCGTCGATGGAGCAGATCATCGACGAAATTACCAGCAGCGGTGCCAGCACCTGTGGATCCGAGATTGAGTATCGTATCGGTGTGACGCGTGCTCAGACCCGTGTGCGCGAGTTGAACCCGGCGACCCTGGATTTCGTCGAAATCGCGTCGTTTGATCCCTTGGAAGACGAGGTGCCCGAGGCCTATGACGAGAAACGCAACGAGGCGGACACCCGTTACCGCGTGTCGCTGGCCGAAGGTGTGACCTCGTGGCAGGTGGTACAGGCGTTGAAGGCGTTCGACGCTTTGACAGGTGAGGTGACCGAGATCCCGGCCGAAGGGATGCTGGCGCCTGACAGTTACGATGTTGTGGCGGGCCAGGACCGTAACGACATTTTGCAGGCGATGCAGGACAAGCAACAATTGCGGATCAATGCCGTTTGGGAAAGCCGTCAGGACGGGTTGCCGCTGCAAAATCCCGAAGAAATGCTGATCCTTGCGTCGATCATCGAAAAGGAAACCGGAGTTCCGGAAGAGCGCGGGCAAGTGGCCAGTGTTTTTGTGAACCGGCTGAAACAGGGGATGCGGTTGCAGACGGACCCGACCGTCATCTATGGCGTCACCAAAGGGCAAGGCACGTTGGGACGCGGGCTGCGCCGCAGCGAGCTGAACCGACCAACCCCGTGGAACACCTATCAGATAGACGGTTTGCCGCCGACGCCGATTGCCAATCCGGGCTTGGCCAGCCTTGAAGCTGCTGTTGCGCCGGATGACACGGATTTCGTGTTCTTCGTTGCCGATGGCACGGGCGGCCATGCATTTGCCGAAACCTTGCAGGAGCATAATCGCAATGTCGCCAAATGGCGCGAGATTGAGGCAGAGCAGAATTCGGGGAATTGATCTGAACGAAAAATGGTTTCGTTCATCGTGTTGCGCCAACGCCGGTCATTGAACCGGCGTTGGCTTTTTTGTGTTCCGATCTTAGGCCGCCGGACGTTTGCCGCGTGGGCGACGCCGTTTGTTTGCTGCGGGTTTTGACCCCGCGTCGGCGGATTTGGGTTTGAACCCCCGGCGACGGTTGTTCGGGCGGCGCGCCGGTTTTTCAGGTTGCACAGCTTCGGGCATCGCGCCATTGGCAACTGGAATCTCGATCTTCATCAGCTTTTGAATCTGGCGCAGCAGATCAACTTCTTCCGCGGAACAGAAAGCGATGGCTTCGCCCTCGCGCCCTGCGCGGGCGGTGCGCCCGATACGGTGGACGTAGTTGTCAGGCACCTCGGGCAGGTCGAAGTTGATTACATAGGCGACGCCCGGGATGTCGATGCCCCGGGCGGCAACGTCGGTGGCCACCAGAATGTTGATGTCACCCGCGCGGAACGCCTTGATCGCGCGATCACGCTGACCCTGGCTTTTGTTGCCGTGGATGGATGCGGCGTTGTAGCCATCGGCCACAAGCCCTTTCATCAGCCGTTCCGCACCATGTTTGGTGCGGGTAAAGACCAGTGTCAGGGCGTCCATGTCCTTCGACAGGATTTCACGCAGCTTGGCTGGTTTCCCGGGTTTGGAGACGAAGTGCAGAGATTGTGTAATCTTGTCTGCGGCTTTGCCCGGAGGCGAGACCTGCACCCGCTGCGGGTTGGTCAGGTAAGCGCGGCTGAGCTCTTCCATCTGCTTCGGCATGGTGGCCGAAAACAACATGGTTTGTCGTGGGGTGCCCAAGGCCGGAGCGATTTTTCGCAGTGCATGGATAAAGCCCAGGTCAAGCATCTGGTCTGCTTCGTCCAGCACCAGATGGCGCACCGCTCCGAGGTTTACCGCGCCCCGCTCCATCAGATCTATCAGGCGGCCCGGTGTGGCGACCAGAATATCGGTGCCACGGGAAAGGAACATTATCTGCTTGTTGATCGATTGGCCACCGACAACGGTGGCCACACGCAGCTTGGTGCCTTTCGTCAAGGTGCGGAGGCTGTCGGCGATTTGATTCACAAGTTCGCGGGTGGGCGCCAGGATCAGTGCTTTGGCGGTTTTCGGGTCGGGCTTGCCGGGTTGGGCCAGAAGGTGATCGATCAGAGGCAGGCCAAAAGCCAAGGTCTTTCCGGTGCCGGTTTGCGCCAGTCCCAGAATGTCGTGACCATTCAGAGCAAGCGGAATCGCCTGGTTCTGGATCGGGGTGGGTTGAGTGAAATTGGCGCGTTTGAGTGCCTCGTTCAGTGCTGGGGCAAGGCCCAGCATATCAAAGTCGAACAAATAACTATCCTTTGCAGCCCGGAGCGTTGGCCCACGGACAGGTCATGAAGGGTCGCGCGTTGGCGACCGACAGGGGTTGTGCGAGACCTCGGGACGAGCAGGCGTATCCTGCGCCATCCGGCCGCCGCGTCAAGAACCCTGCGTGATGGGGAACTGGAATGATGAGTTGGCGCTGTGGGGCGGACGAGGTCCGCTTGAACTCACGCATCAGCGCTGTGATGTGGGGCACATGAGGGTTCCGCCATGAAATGTCAAGCGCTGGCAAGCCTTCTGGTGGTCTACTGAGTCGAATAAGGCACTGTTCGCGGCACCAGACTGCCATTGAATTACAGCGTAAAACCAACGGCCCTGTTGATCGCCATTCCAGT
This sequence comes from Ruegeria sp. H8, assembly GCF_056532905.1. Classification (NCBI taxonomy): domain Bacteria; kingdom Pseudomonadati; phylum Pseudomonadota; class Alphaproteobacteria; order Rhodobacterales; family Roseobacteraceae; genus Ruegeria; species Ruegeria sp. H8. The sequence goes on from NZ_JBQFNY010000001.1 coordinate 278,934, forward strand.
ATTCACGGCCTGATAGGTTGGAAATGGCATCCTCTCGGCAGTGTGAATGTCGCGTCGGATCCAGTTTTGTGCTTCCAATTGGTGAAGGGATGAGGACAGCGCCCGATCTGTAATGATCGTAAGACCAGATTTGATGGCCGAGAAACGATGAGGGGTACCTGTCAACGCCAGAACTGGCACAGTCCAAGATTTTCTTAGCAGTCTGATTTCATCCTCAGAGCGGGCGGTAGTAATTATCTTGCTGGCGATCGTGGCAGCCTCGGTTCCGAATGGCGTAAGTCGAAATTCTGGACGCAGAGGGTGCCCATGTCCGGGGTTTCTTTCGATCATTCCAAGTTCAATAAGATGAGAAAGGCTGGCTGCAAAGGCCGTTCGGCTTGCGTCGGTCGCTGCCAAAAGCGGGGCTTGCCGGCCCGGAACTTTGGCGTGCAGCAGGGCAAGAATTTTCAGGGACCAAGCCCGCGATGTCAGCTTGACAAGTGTATTTATGTCCATAAAGTATAGTAAATATATTTTTCAAAAAGGAAAAGCCTTATGTCGCTCGTTTCATTGAAAAACACCATCACACTTGCGATGTCCGTTCGGGATCGACACGCCAGTGCGGAATGGTATGCCGCCAAGCTGGGATTTGAGCTTATCCACCACATTGATGAAGCGGGATGGAGCGAATTGCGAACCAATGTCGACCGAGTCACTTTGGGGCTGGGCGAACAGGCCGAAGCCTCTCCGGGGAATTGCGTGCCTGTTTTCGAAGTCGCGGATATCGCGGAGGCGCGCGGAAAGTTGGAACTTGCAGGAGTGGAATTTGACGGTGAAACGGACACGATTGAGGGGATGGTCAGCACGGCAACGTTTTACGATCCGGATAGGAATGCGCTGATGCTGGCGCAGGATTTGACAGGCCAGAGCTGAGAGTAAGAGGTAAAGGAAAACTCAACACAGCGACCGCTGCGTGTTGCGTCGACGTTGCGCAACTCATTGACTTTGCGCACTTAATACCGTATAGCTTGTGACATGCTAGAGGAAGTGGGCAACGGCCCCGGGGCGACCCGGTGGCCGTTTTTTGCTTCTCTCGTGCGGAGAAAACTCACGCATGAGGTCACAGGCAAACATGACTTTGATTACCCCGGAAGAGCGGATTTCCCAGACGGCTGAATTGTTGCAGTCGCTTGAGAGGTCCATTCGCGATCTGCGGCAAGCGGCGGAAGACCTGCGCAAACAGATCGGAGCCGGGGAGGATGTAGATCTTGCTGGTTCAGCCAAGCAACTCGGGCAGTTAGAGGGGCTGATCCGAAGTTGTCAGAAAGTGGAGACAAGCTTTGTCGAACAACATCACAGACAAGCCGGAATTGCCCAAGGAGGGTACGCGCTCGATCTTGACCGAGCTCGGTTTGAAGTCGGGTGCAGGCTGGCTCGCCTCCGCGCCTGTTGCGGTGCAGAAAAGATTTCTGAGTGAGATCGGGGAGGGAGGGCTGTGTGCCCTCCCTTTCCTGTTCGAATTCTGGGCGCTGCCGCATCAGCTGCCACCCGAGGGCGACTGGCGGTCCTGGGTGATCATGGGCGGGCGCGGCGCGGGCAAGACGCGGGCCGGGGCCGAGTGGGTAAGGTCGATGGTCGAGGGGCCGAAACCGCTGGACATGGGCGAGGCGTGTCGAGTGGCTTTGGTGGGTGAGACCTTTGATCAGGTGCGTGATGTGATGATCTTTGGCGATAGCGGGATTTTGCAGTGCTCGCCGCCGGATCGTCGGCCGGTGTGGAAGGCATCCGAACGCAAGCTGATCTGGCCCAACGGGGCCGAGGCGCAGGCGTTTTCGGCGCATGATCCTGAGGGTCTGAGGGGGCCTCAGTTCGATGCGGCATGGGTGGATGAGTTGGCCAAGTGGAAGAAGGCCGGCGAGACCTGGGACATGCTGCAATTCGCGTTGCGGCTGGGTGAGCGGCCGCGGGTCTGCGTGACCACGACGCCGCGCAACGTGAAGGTGCTGAAGGATCTGCTGGCCTCGCCGTCCACGGTTCAGACCGATGCGCCGACCGAGGCGAACCGGGCCAATCTGGCGGACTCGTTCCTGCAAGAGGTGCGTGCGCGTTATGCGGGCACGCGGCTGGGGCGGCAGGAACTGGACGGGGTGCTGCTGGCCGATGCCGAAGGGGCGCTGTGGACAGGCTCGATGCTGGATGCGGCGCGGGTCGAGGTAGTGCCCGAGCTGGATCGCATCGTCGTTGCGCTGGACCCGGCGGTGACGGGGGGATCAAGCGCTGATGCCTGCGGGATCGTGGTGGTGGGCGCGCAATTGCAAGGCCCGCCCGAGGACTGGCGCGCCTATGTGCTGGCTGATCGGACGGTGCAGGGCATTGGCCCGGCGGGCTGGGCGCAGGCGGCAATTGACGCGATGGACGAGTTTGGGGCCGAGCGGCTGGTGGCCGAGGTCAATCAGGGCGGGCAGCTGGTGGAAGAGGTGGTGCGGCAGGTGGACCCTCTGGTCCCGTTCCGGGCGGTGCGGGCCTCACGTGGCAAGGTCGCACGGGCCGAGCCGGTGGCGGCGCTGTACGAACAGGGGCGGGTGCTCCATGTGGCCGGGCTGGACGCGCTGGAGGAACAGATGTGCCAGATGACCGCGCGCGGGTTCGAGGGGCAGGGCTCACCCGACCGCGTCGATGCGCTGGTCTGGGCGCTGCATGAGTTGGTGGTGGGGCCTGCGGGGGTGTACCGGCGGCCGAGGGTGCGGAGTTTGTAAGGCCAGTGCGGCGAATACATCAAGCGCTTTGGACAGGGGCGAGTTCATCTGGCCATCGTCTGGGGTGTTCAGAGACAATCAGCAGAACGTCAGCCCCGGCCAATACGGTTCGAACATCGCGTATCAAATCCAGGTTGAGGCGGTCGATTTCGTGCGCGAAAACGGAACGACATGGGTCGTAGTAAACAGTCACTAAATGGGATCGGCCCAGTTTGGTAACAGACAGATCCCGGATCCGCCCGCCATCTTCAATGAGAGTTGCACGTACGGCGCGGCGCGCGGTCGCAATAGTGGCGGGGCTGGCGCTTAACCCTGCAAGCTCGCCCAATCCGCCTTTGAATTCACGGATATACGCCCCGAGGGCCAGCAGGCAAAGCAGTAGGACAATCACGGAATCCCCGATCGGAGCGATCAAGGCAAGTGGTCCTTCCCTGAAAAAGTAGATGGCAGCCAAGCCGATGCCTGCCGCGGCAGTGATCATCCCGTCAAAAAGCGCCGCTTTGGCCTCCAGTCGCAGGATTGCGCTGTTTCGTCCGATGCGACGCCAGGTGAAATGATGAAAGGCCCAGAGCAAGGTGCAGGTCAGCCCAATCCCTGAGAAATAGAGGATCATCGGCGCAAAGCTCAGAGGCTCGGGGGGCAGGCCGTTCAGATAGTTGTAGATGCTTTTGAGGGCGCTGGTGATCGCAAACAATACAAGACCCAACAGGGATAGAGAGCGGAGTGTTGAAAAGATGGCTTCGTCTGCGGCATAGCCGAACGGTCGTAGCTTGTCGGGTCCGGCATCAATTCGTTGGCTGATCCTTCGGCCGAGAACGGCTGAAGTAAAACCGATCAGTGAGAACAGTCCGTCCATCATGATCGCGTTCGAATTCGACAGAATGCTGGCCAGGATTCCTGCGGCACCCATGAAGAGATTTCCCCCCATTGCCACTACGAGTGCGCGGCTTTCCAGTCGTTTTCTGATGGCCAATTCTGGCTGGGTCATTCGATCGGTCCCGGATTGCTTTCAGTACTTCTACCAATAGCCATCCATTCGGAATTCGCCACCCACTTTGGTTGCTCGTGTTGCCCAACCCCCGTACGCCCCATTCCCGAGGCTTAAACTTCTTTCCGTCATAACTCCCTTCAACAAGCCGGGCAGAGCGGCGGCAGAAAGGAGCACAGATGGTATTCGATTTCTTGCGTCGTGGATCGGCTGAAGCGGCGCCCGAGGCAAAAGTAAGCGCGGCTGGGCCGGTGGTCGCGTGGCAGACGGGCGGGCGCGTGGCCTGGAGCCCCAGGGACGCGGTGTCGCTGACGCGGACGGGGTTTTCAGGGAACCCGGTGGGGTTTCGTTCCGTCAAGCTGATTGCCGAGGCGGCGGCGGCTTTGCCGTTGGTGTTGCAGGATCAGGCGCAGCGGTTTGATACCCATCCGATCTTGTCCCTAATGCGTCGTCCGAATGCGGCGCAGGGGCAAGCGGAGTTGATGGAGGTTCTGTTCGGGCAGTTGCTGCTGTCGGGCAATGCCTATGTCGAGGCGGTTCAAGCCGAGGAAGGCCTGCCGGTCGAGCTGCATGTGTTGCGTTCAGACCGGATGAGCGTCGTGCCGGGGGCGGATGGATGGCCCAAGGCGTATGACTATGCGGTTGGCGGCAAGAAGCATCGGTTTGTGGCGGAAGCCATCTGCCATATCAAATCGTTCCACCCTCAGGATGACCACTATGGGTTCTCGCCGATGCAGGCGGCGGCGATGGCGATTGATGTACATAACAGTGCGTCGCGGTGGTCGAAGTCGCTGTTGGATAATGCGGCGCGGCCTTCGGGGGCTTTGGTCTGGAAAGGCGATGGCCACGGGGTGATGGCCGAAGATCAGTTCCGGCGTCTGTCAGACGAGATTGAGGCGAACTATCGCGGGGCGCGCAATGCAGGCCGTCCGATGGTTCTGGAAGGGGGGCTGGATTGGAAGCCGATGGGGTTCTCTCCGTCCGATATGGAGTTTCAAAAGACCAAGGAAGCCGCCGCCCGTGAGATCGCGCTGGCCTTCGGTGTCCCGCCGATGCTGCTGGGGATTCAGGGTGACGCGACCTATTCGAACTATCAGGAGGCCAACCGGGCGTTCTATCGCCTGACCGTTCTGCCCCTGGTGACGCGGGTGGCGGCGGCGTTGGCGGACTGGCTGGCGGGATTTACCGGCGAGGAGCTGGTTTTGAAGCCTGACCTGGATCAGGTGCCTGCGCTGTCCGCAGAACGGGATGCGCAATGGGCGCGGGTCAATGGGGCCGACTTCCTGACCAACGCCGAGAAGCGTGCCTTGCTGGGCCTGCCGGAGCGTGCGGATGGGTGAGGGGTATCCCTCGTTCGAGTGCGCGCCGGGTCTGCGTCTGGCCGCGCATGAGCGGGTGGCCGAGATCCAGCATGCACATCTGTGTCGGCGCCTGGATCAGATCGAAGAGATGATGGAGCGGCTGGAGCGCCGGCTGTGGCTGACGGTTTATGGCGTGGCGGCGGTGATCCTGGCACAGGCGTTTCAATCCCTCTTGGTTGTATCGCCATGAGTTCAATGGGTTACATGGAGAAGTTCATGGATTTGGAACATAAGTTCGCACGGTTCGGCGACGGTTTGTCGGTTACGGATGATGCGGTAATCGAAGGCTATGCCAGCCTGTTTGGGCAGGTCGATCAGGGCAGTGACGTGGTGCAGCGTGGCGCCTATCGCGGTTCGCTTGACAGGCTGGCCAGGGCGGAGCAGCGCGTCAAGATGCTGTGGCAGCATGATCCGGCCCAGCCCATCGGCGTGTGGGACGACGTACGCGAGGACGACAAGGGCCTGTGGGTCAAGGGGCGTCTGCTGGAGAGCACGCAGAAGGGCCGCGAGGCGGCAGAATTGATCCGGGCAGGTGCGATGGATGGTCTGTCGATCGGCTACCGCACCAAACGGGCCGTGAAGAATGACAAGGGCCAGCGGGTCCTGACCGAACTGGAGCTGTGGGAGGTGTCATTGGTGACCTTCCCGATGCTGCCCAGTGCGCGGGTGGCGGCGAAGGGAAGGACACCTGACGCCGAGGAAGCCCTGCGCTGTATTGCCGACGTATTCAACGATGCCCGGCAGGAGCTGGCGCGGAACTAGCGCGCCTCAAAACCACTCAGAACAGGACATGCTGATGAGCAAGACCGAAACCCCGGCCTTGACCGGAGAGGGTGCGCCCCTGGTTCAGGAGGTGAAGCAGGCGATGGCTGGCTTCGTGAATGAATTCAAGGGCCTGAAAGCCGAAGTTAACACCAAACTGCAACAGACAGAAGAGCGACTGACCATGCTGGATCGTAAATCAACAATCGCGGCACGCCCGCATCTTGCCGCTTCGATCGAAGAGGGAGCCCCGCATCAGAAGGCATTTGACGCCTATGTGCGGTCCGGCGAAGATGACGGGCTGCGTGGACTCGAGATGGAGGCCAAGTCCCTGTCAACAGCGGTCAACAGCGATGGTGGCTATCTGGTTGATCCGCAGACTGCCGAGACGATCAAGTCGGTTTTGAACTCGACCGCCTCGATCCGTTCGATTGCATCGGTCGTGAATGTCGAGGCAAATTCGTTCGACGTGCTGATCGATCACACCGATGTAGGTGCGGGCTGGGCTGACGAAAACTCGGCCACAGCGGAAACCGGAACACCGTCGATCGATCGCATCTCGATCCCGCTGCACGAGCTGAGCGCGCTGCCCAAGGCGTCGCAGCGTCTGCTGGATGACAGTGCCTTCGACGTCGAAGGTTGGCTGGCCGGGCGCATTGCCGACAAGTTTGCACGCGCCGAGGCGGCGGCATTCATCAACGGCGATGGCGTCGACAAGCCCAAGGGGTTGATGATCCACCGAGCGGTGCCGAATGATGGCTGGTCGTGGGGCAGCCTTGGCTATGTCGCGACCGGAATTGATGCGGGTATTGATGCGGATGCGATTGTCGATGTGGTTTATGCGCTGGGCGCGCAGTACCGGGTCAACGGGACTTTCGTGATGAATTCGAAGACCGCAGGTGTGATCCGCAAGCTGAAGGACAGCGATGGCCGCTTCCTGTGGTCCGATGGTTTGGCCGCAGGTGAGCCAGCGCGTCTGATGGGGTATCCGGTTCTGATCGCCGAGGACATGCCGGATGTGGCAACCGACAGTTTCTCGATTGCCTTTGGTGACTTTCAGGCTGGTTACACCATTGCCGAGCGTCCTGATCTGCGCGTGCTGCGCGACCCGTTCAGCGCCAAGCCACATGTCCTGTTCTACGCGACCAAGCGCGTCGGCGGCGATGTCAGCGATTTTGCTGCGATCAAGCTGGTGAAATTCGGCACCGCCTAACGCGGGCTGAATCCGGGGGGCCCTGGCCCCTCGGACGGCGGGCGCGGGCCGGAGTGAGATCCTCTGCGTTGTCTAGCTGCTCCCCTCCGTCCGAGCAACGTGGGGCGGCGCGTGCCCGCCATTTTCCAAGGATGGGGCCCTGGAGGGGTCCGAGATTGCGGAGTGAGTGGATGATGTTGATCGAAGAGACCGCCATCGCGGATGCGGCGCTGCCGGTGGATCAGTTCAAGGCGCATCTGAGGTTGGGCACGGGCTTTGCCGAAGATGATGTGCAGAATGAAGTGTTGAAGGGGTTCCTGCGGGCTGCCATCGCGGCGATCGAGGCACGCACTGGCACGGTTCTGATCACACGGGATTTCTCGTGGAGTTTGAACAGGTGGCGCGACCCGTCGGGCGAAGTGCTGCCTGTGGCCCCGGTGGTTTCAGTGCAGGCCGTGACGCTGACTGACAAGCAAGGAGCCGAAACGGTCGCGGACGCCGCGACCTATCGCCTGGAGCATGATAGTCAGCGGCCCCGGATTCGCCCATTGGGATCCAGCCTGCCTGCCATCGAAACGGGTGGTTCCGTAAAGATTTCGTTTGTCGCGGGGATGGCGCAGGATTGGGGCGGGTTGCCCGCCGATCTTGGGCAAGCCGTGCTGCTGCTGGCGGCGCATTACTATGAATACCGGGATGAAACCTCATTGGGCGCTGGATGTATGCCCTTTGGTGTCACTAGCCTGATCCAGCGCTATCGCATGGTGCGTTTCGGGGCGGGGGTATCGCAATGAATACGCCGCATCTGAACCGTAAATTGGTGCTGGAGGCGCCAATGCGAAGTGCTGATGGGTCGGGGGGCTATACCGAAACATGGGCCGCGATGGGGACACTATGGGCCGAGGTGACGGCGCGCAGTGGGGCCGAACGGCAGATCGCCGGAGCGTCCGTTTCGCGTGTCGGGTACCGCATCGTGGTACGTGGTGCGCCCATGGGATCTTCGGTGCGCCCCGCGCCAGATCAGCGGTTTCGCGAGGGAAATCGCTGTTTCGTAATCCGGGCCGTGGCCGAGCATGACCCGCGCGGTAAGTTCCTGACCTGTTTCGCAGATGAAGAGGTGGCGGCATGAGCTATGGCGTTTCCGCCGCTTTGCAGGCGGCCGTGTATCAACAGCTTTCAGCGGACGCAGCAGTCAGCAGCCAATCGGGGGGCGCGATCTATGATGCCGTGCCCGCGGGAACCGTGCCGCAGACCTATGTGACGCTGGGCCCCGAAGAGGTGCGCGACGCGTCGGACCGAACAGGCGCGGGCGCGATACACCGCTTCACCGTTTCGGTGGTGTCCCAGGAGGCAGGGTTCGGTGCTGCCAAAACACTGGCGGGCGCGGTGTGTGACGCGCTGGAAAACGCGCCACTTAACCTGGTTCGCGGGCGTTTGGTGGGGCTGTGGTTCGAGCGGGCCTCGGCCCGGCGCACCGGGACCGGCGGCACCATCCGCCAGATCGACATGAAGTTCCGCGCCCGCGTGGAAGATGACTAAGCAATCAACGGAGAGAGCACATGGCTGCCCAGAACGGAAAAGACCTGTTGGTCAAAATGGATATGAACGGTACCGGCCTGTTCCAGACCATCGCGGGGCTGCGGGCCACGCGCATAAGTTTCAATGCTGAAAGTGTGGATGTCACCAGTCTGGAAAGCCAGGGTGGATGGCGCGAGCTTTTGTCCGGGGCGGGGGTCAAATCGGCTTCTATCTCTGGCTCGGGCGTGTTCAAGGATGCCGGCACGGATGAGCGTGCGCGGCAGTTGTTCTTTGATGGCGAAACTCCGGCTTTTCAGGTCATCATCCCTGATTTCGGGATTGTTGAAGGTCCGTTCCAGGTGACCAGCATCGAATATGCGGGCTCGCACAACGGTGAGGCGACCTATGAGATGAGCATGGCCAGTGCCGGTGCTCTGACCTTTACGGCGCTTTGATCCGATGGCCAATCCGTGGACAGGCGAGGTGGCGCTGACCATCGATGGCGAGCAGCGGGTGCTCAAACTGACGCTGGGTGCTTTGGCGGAGCTGGAGCAGGAGCTGAATGCTGGGTCGCTGGTTGAGCTGGTGCAGCGGTTTGAGGGCGGTGCGTATTCCAGTGCGGATGTTCTGGCGCTGATCGTTGCCGGTTTGCGGGGCGGTGGCTGGAACATTGCCCGGGCCGACCTGATGCATGCCGAGATTGAAGGCGGCCCCATGGCTGCCGCCAGAACCGCAGCCGAATTGTTGGCGCGCGCCTTCATGGTGCCGGAGGGCACATGAGCGGGTTCGACTGGCCTGCCCTTATGCGGGCCGGGTTTCTGGGGCTGCGACTGACGCCGGATCAATTCTGGCGTCTGACCCCGGCAGAGCTGCGGCTGATGCTGGGGCAGGGGTCCGGAGCGTCTGCAATGAACCGGGCGGGGTTGGATGCCTTGCTGGCGGCTTATCCGGACAAGACACAAGGAGAGCGTGATGACAGATCGTGACGGGTTTGATGACCTGCAAGAACGAGGCGAAGCGCTGGGCGATTCCCTCGGCGATGCTGCGACTATGGCGGCGGCGTTTGACAGCCAGATGAAGCGCATCAGCGCCGCATTTGAAGAAACCGGTAAGGATGTCGCCACGCTGGAGCGCGGCATGTCCAGCGGATTGCGCAAGGCCTTCGATGGTGTCGTTCTGGATGGGATGAGTCTTTCCGGTGCGCTGGATGTCCTGAAGAACTCCTTGATCCAAACGGCTTATGCGGCCGCGATCAAGCCGGTGACGGACCACTTTGGAGGAATGCTGGCCAACACGGTCGGCGGGTTGGTGAAGGGAATTCTGCCTTTTGCTGATGGCGGCAGCTTCAGCCAGGGCCGGGTGATGCCCTTCGCCAATGGCGGTGTGGTCAGCGGCCCGACAACGTTTCCCATGCGCGGAGGCACCGGGCTGATGGGAGAAGCCGGGCCCGAGGCGATCATGCCGCTTGCGCGCGGGGCCGATGGCAAGCTGGGTGTGCGGACGCAGGGCGCTGGGCGTGCCGTGAATGTGGTGATGAACATTTCAACACCGGACGTGCAAGGGTTCCGTCGCTCTCAGGGGCAGATAGCGGCCCAGATGAGCCGCGCGTTGGGGCGCGGCAATCGCAACAGATAAATCAGGGAGCAGCTGATGAATTTCCACGAGGTGAGATTTCCCGCCAGCCTGAGCTTTGGCTCGGTCGGCGGCCCGGAACGGCGCACGGACATCGTGACGCTGGCCAATGGTTTTGAAGAGCGCAACACGCCCTGGGCCCATTCGCGCCGCCGATATGATGCGGGGTTGGGGATGCGTTCGCTGGACGATATCGAGACATTGATTTCCTTCTTCGAAGCACGGCAGGGCCAGATGTTCGGCTTTCGCTGGAAAGACTGGTCGGATTTCAAATCCGGCAAGGCCTCGGCGGACACCAGTTTCGGAGATCAGGTGATCGCCAAAGGCGACGGAACACGCACTGAATTCCAGTTGATCAAGACCTACCAATCGGGCGGAGTAAGCTATGCGCGCCCCATCGTGAAACCGGTATTGGGGACGGTGCGTCTGGGGCTGGATCAGGATGAGGTCCGCGAGGGCGTGGATTTTGACGTTGATCTGACGACGGGTAAGGTCACGTTTGCGGACCCGCCGCCGGAAGAAGTCGATATCACCGCGGGTTTTGAATTTGATGTGCCGGTGCGTTTTGACACCGACAAAATCCAGACCAGTGTGGCAAGTTTCCAGGCCGGCGACGTACCGAACGTTCCAGTGGTCGAGGTGCGCATCTGATGGCTGAAGATATACAGGGCCTGCACGCGCATCTGCAAAGCGGGTTGACAACGGTCTGCCGCTGTTGGGCGATCAAACGCACGGACGGTCAGGAATACGGTTTCACCGACCACGACATGGAGCTGAGTTTTGACGGGTTGACCTTCAAGGCCAGTACCGGTCTGACGGCCGCTGCCATCGAGCAGGCTACGGGCCTGTCCATCGACAACACGGAAGCGATGGGCGCCCTGTCTGATGCGGCCATTCGCGACGAGGATATCGCAGCGGGGCGCTTTGACGGGGCCGAGGTGCGCGCCTGGTTGGTCAACTGGACAGATCTGGATCAACGCGTCCTTCAGTTCCGGGGTTCAATTGGTGAGTTGCGCCGCTCTGGCGGCGCGTTCCATGCGGAATTGCGTGGCCTGACCGACTTGCTGAACCGCCCTTTGGGGCGCGTTTACCAAAAGCCTTGCACGGCTGTGTTGGGGGATCGGGCCTGCCGGTTCAACACCGACACGCCGGGGTATTGGTTCGACGGTGTGATCTCGGGTTTCGATGGCGGCACCCTTCTGCATGTCGCAGGAGGCCAGACCATTGAAGAAGGCTGGTTCGAACGGGGGCGCGTGGATGTTTTGTCCGGTTCTGCCAAGGGGTTGTGGTCTTCGATCAAGAACGACAGGCAGACGGCAACCGGGCGGGAGATCACGCTTTGGTCCGGCTTCGGGGCAAGCCTGGCGATCGGCGACAGTGTGAAGCTGCGGGCAGGATGCGACAAGCGCATGGAAACCTGCCGGTTCAAGTTCAACAACTTTTTGAATTTTCAAGGGTTTCCAGATCTTCCGGGCGAAGACTGGGTCATGGCTGTTCCCAAGAAAAGCAAAGCCAATAGCGGAGGCAGCTTACGGTGACAATACGTAGAGAGGATATCGTGACAGAGGCGCGCAAATGGCTTGGAACGCCTTATGTGCATCAGGCCTCGGCCAACGGTGCCGGTGCGGATTGTCTGGGCCTGTTGCGCGGCGTTTGGCGCGCCGTGATCGGGCGGGAACCTGAATCCGTTCCGGCCTACAGCATGGACTGGTCCGAACCGCAGGGTGAGGAACGGATGTGGGTGGCTGCCAGGCGGCATCTGGTCGAAAAACCAATAGGCAAGATGACTTCGGGGGATGTTCTGCTGTTTCGGATGCGCGACGCAAGCGTCGCCAAGCATCTGGGCATCGTCAGTACCACGCACCCCGAGCCCCGCTTTATTCACGCGTATTCCGGCCACGGTGTGGTGGAAAACGCACTGAGCAGGCCTTGGTACCGCCGTATCGTTTCCTGTTTCGAATTCCCGATGGAGATGCATTGATGGCCACTATTCTTCTTTCTGCAGCCGGGGCCGCGCTGGGCGGTTCGATCGGGGGCACGGTTGCGGGTCTATCAACCGCAATTATCGGTCGGGCCGTTGGTGCGACGGTCGGGCGGGTCCTTGATCAGAAGTTCTTTAACCAGTCCGTTATGGGCAGCGGCAGTGAAGTCGTTGAAACCGGCCGTATGGATAGGTTTCGGTTGACGGAAACCGGCGAAGGTGCGCCGGTGACCACCGTGTTTGGCCGTATGCGTGTGGGTGGTCAGGTCATTTGGGCTTCGGATTTTCTGGAGACCCAGACGACCACCACAGAGGGTGGCGGCGGCGGGGGCAAGGGGAAACCCAAGACCCCTGAGGTGACTACGGTCACGTACAGTTACTCGATTTCGATGGCGATTGCGGTCGGCGCCGGTGAGATTGTCGATGTCGCGCGCATCTGGGCGGATGGAGAAGAACAAGATCGATCCAGCCTCAACATGCGGGTTTACCATGGTACGTGGGATCAGTTGCCGGACCCGCTGATCGAGGCGATTGAAGGCGCGGGAACAGTTCCAGCGTATCGCGGAACCGCCTATGTCGTGATCGAGGACTTCCCGCTCGGCGCTTTCGGCAACCGGGTGCCGCAGTTTTCATTCGAAGTTGTTCGCCCCACGCAGCGGGACATGCCCGATCATGACAGTGCATTGCCTCAGATCGTGCGCGGGGTCGCCATGATACCGGGGACCGGAGAATATGCTCTGGCCAGCTCTCAGGTGAATTATTCACAATCTGGTAAAAGCTGGCCTGCAAACGCACATTCCGCGTCAGGCACCTCGGATCTTGTCTCCTCGACCCGAGCGCTGGAAAGCGAGTTGCCCAATTGCGATGCTGCATCATTGGTGGTGTCGTGGTTCGGCGATGACCTGAGATGCGGACATTGCAAGATCCGGCCAAAGATCGAACAGCGCGAGAACGACAGCAGCGATATGCCCTGGATCGTATCTGATCAGGCCCGAAGTGACGCCGGGCTTGTGGTGCGACAGAACGACCGCCCGGTCTATGGGGGGACTCCGGCCGATGCGGCCGTGGTCGAGGCGATCCGGCATCTGAACCAATCCGGCAAACGGGTGATGCTCTACCCATTCATCCTGATGGAGCAATTGCCGGGGAACGGGCTGCCTGATCCCTGGTCGGATGCGTCAAGTCAGCATCACCTGCCATGGCGTGGGCGGATCACCCTCGATGTGGCGCCGGGGCGTCCGGGTTCTGCGGACCAGACGGCATCGGCCGATGCACAGGTCGCCGCGTTCTTCGGAACAGCACGTGCACAGGATTTTGCGATCAACCAGGATACGAACGGATCGGGCGGCACCGGCAGTGGCTCGGGTGGTCTGGTCAGGCCCAGACCGGGTGGTCGGCCTGACGATAGAGGGGATACCGGTTTAACTTGGGTCTCCGGGGGCGGTACCTTTGGCGGGCTGCTGGGGGACAGCGGTGTCACGGCCAAAGAAATCATCACATATTCCGGCCCTCAGGAATGGAGCCTGCGGCGTTTCATTCTGCACTATGCCATGCTGTGCAAGGCTGCCGGCGGCGTTTCGTCGTTCTGCATCTCGTCCGAGATGCGTGGCCTGACGCAGATCAGGGGGGCTTCGGGCTTTCCGGCCGTTGCGCAGCTTCGCGCCTTGGCGGCCGAGGTGCGTCAGATTCTGGGGCCGGACACGAAAATCGGCTATGCAGCGGATTGGAGCGAGTATTTCGGATACCAGCCAAAGGGCACCAGCGACAGGTATTTTCACCTCGACCCTCTTTGGGCGGACGACAACATCGATTTCATCGGCATCGACAACTACATGCCGTTGTCCGATTGGCGTGACGGTGAACATCATCTGGACGCCGAGGCCGGCGCGCCTTCGATTTACGACCTGGGGTATCTTCGCAGCAATATCGAAGGCGGTGAAGGGTATGACTGGTACTACGCCTCTCCGGAAGAGGCGGAAGCGCAGATCAGGACTCCGATCAAAGATCAGGGGTATGACGAGCCGTGGATCTGGAGATACAAGGACCTGCGCAACTGGTGGTCGAATCCGCATCACGAACGGATCGGAGGCGTGCGTCAACCCAACCCGACCGATTGGGTGCCCGCATCGAAACCGATCTGGTTCACCGAGTTGGGGTGTGCGGCAATCGACAAGGGCACGAACCAGCCGAACAAATTCCTGGACCCGAAGTCATCGGAATCGTTGTTGCCCGCGTATTCAAACGGGCTGCGCGACGACTTCATTCAGGTTCAGTATCTGACGGCGATGCTTGGCTATTGGAGCGATCCGAAGGTCAATCCGATCTCGGACATCTACGGCGCGCCGATGCTGGACATGGCAAACGCTTATGTCTGGGCATGGGATACCCGTCCGTTTCCGACCTTTCCGAACTTGAAAAGCCAGTGGGACGATGGCGAGAACTATCCCAGAGGGCACTGGCTGAACGGTCGGTCCGGGTCTCGCACGTTGGCCTCCGTGGTGACCGAAATCTGCCAAGGTGCAGGTGTCACGGATATAGACGTCTCTGGTCTGTACGGTGTGGTCCGCGGGTATGTCATCGAAGACGTGACGAACGCTCGTTCCGCCTTGCAGCCGCTGATGCTGCGCTATGGGTTTGATGCGATCGAAAGGGATGGAGTGTTGAAGTTCCAGATGCGCGACGGGTATGGCGCAGTTGCCTTGAACCCCGATCATCTGGCGATCAGCAGCGATCTTGAAGGGACGGTCGAACACCGGCGTGAGGCCGAGGCCGAAATGACCGGGCGCGTTCGTCTGCGCTTTGTTCAGTCGGACGCGGATCATGATGTCGTCGCGGAAGAGGCGGTTTTGCCCGATGATCGCACCCATTCCGTATCCGTGAATGAGATGCCTCTGTCCATGACCCGCGCCGAAGGGCGGCAAACGGCCGAACGTTGGTTGAGCGAAGCCAGAGTTTCCCGCGATACGGTTCGGTTTGCGCTTCCGCCGTCTCAAATGCACCTGGGGGCAGGGGATCTGGTTCGTTTGACAGATGCTGAAACCGGGCCGGTGTACCGGATCGACCGGTTGGAATCCGCCGACTTGCAACTTGTTGAAGCGGTCCGGATTGAACAGGGCGTGTACAAAGCGTCCGAATTGAATGACGACCCGGCAACGCTCAAACCATATGCGGCGCCGGTCCCCGTGCTGCCGGTTTTTCTGGATCTGCCCTTGATCACGGGGGCCGAGGCCCCTCATGCGCCTTATCTGGCCGTTACCGGAGATCCATGGCCCGGGGCGGCAACGGTCTATTCCTCGTCCAGTGACGATGGCTATCGCCTGAGCGACGTCATTGCCCAGCGGGCAGTGGTCGGCGTGACCGAAACACCGCTGAGCCGCGCCAGTGTCGGTGTCTGGGATGAGGGCCCTGCCTTGAAGGTCAAACTGCTTGCAGGTCAGTTGGAATCCCGCCCGCGCAGCTCGGTGATGAATGGCGTCAATCTGGCTGCAATCGGTGACGGAACACCCGGTAACTGGGAGGTTTTTCAGTTCGCTGACGCGGCGCTCGAGACCCCGGATGTATACGCGTTGTCCGGGCGGCTCAGGGGTCAACTGGGAACAGACGCCTTGATGCCTGATGTCTGGCCGGATGGATCGGTATTCGTGCTGCTGAATGACAGGGTGCAACAGATCAGCCTGCTGCGAAACGAAAGGCGTCTTGCCAAACATTATCGCATTGGGCCTGCGACCCGCGGCTATGATGACCCGTCCTATCAACACCTGATTGCCTCGTTTGCAGGCAACGGATTGCGCCCCTATGCGCCTGTGCACATGCGGGTTCGGTCTGGTACCTCCGGGGATGAGCTTACGTGGATCCGACGTGCCCGAACGGATGCGGATGACTGGTCGGGGCTGGAGATTTCCCTGGGCGAAGAAACCGAATCCTACCTGGTCCGTGTCGTTGCGGGTGGAACCGTTCTGCGTGAAGAACTGACATTCGAACCAAGGTGGACCTATTCGACGGCCATGAAAGCGGCGGATGGTCTGTCCGGGGGCTATGAGGTCGAAGTGGCCCAGGTATCTGCTGTATTCGGACCGGGTGCCTGGTCGCGTCTTGCGGTTGGGCAAGCTGCCTGATGCGGCCGGTTCTGCATGGAGATGTCAGTGCTGCGGCGCGCGCCTTGCTGGCCGTGCCGCAGCCGGACAGGGGGGCTTTGTGTGTGCGGATGATCCACGAGGCGGAATTGGCCGATAGGCATTTGGAGCGCACGGGCAAGCTCCACCCGGTTTACGGCAATGGTTCTCTCATGGCCGTTGCGCGAAACAGGGCCCTGGCCGATGAACCGGGGTTTGACGATCTGCAATATTGCCAGTGTTTTGAGATGGTTCTGCACCAGCTTGCGAGATTTCAGGCTAGCCGGACGCGCAGCTGACGCATTTGCTGGCGGCCAGATCCAGAGTCAGCCGCCCATCCGGAATCCGCTCGCCGCAGTCTTCGCAATATCCGAACTCGCCCGCTTCAAGCCGGTCCAACGCGGCCAGAAGCCGGCGTGTTTCCACATCGCGATTGGCCTGCTGTGCCTTGGCCATGGCCTGATTTTGCAGCGCATCCATGCGGCTCAGCCGTCCAACGGCCTGTTGATCCAGCTCGACAACAGCCTGAGCCTGCTGCCCCGACGCTGACATCTGCTGCAATTCCGCCAATCGTTCGCGAATTCGTGTTTCGAAATGGATGCGCTCTGACTCATTCATTTTCGTTACATGACCGATCATGGGTTTGCGTTTGGTCTTTTTGCCACTAAATGGCATTCTAGGCGCAGCAAAGGATCAAAGCCATGTTCGAAAAGCGCAGCCATGTGACACCGGTTGATCCGGTCTGGACCCGTATCACATCCGAGGCCCATGCGGCCGTCGAGAAAGAGCCCCTCATGGGGGGGCTCGTGCACGCCTGTATCCTGCATCACCGCAGCCTTGAACGCGCGCTTTCATATCGAGTGGCGGCGAAGCTGTGCTCGAACGAAATGTCGATGATGGTTCTGCGTGAAATCGTGGATGAGGCATATGCCGACGATCCGGGTTTGCTCGAAGCTGCTCGGGCGGACCTTATGGCCGTTTACGAACGTGACCCGGCCTGTCATCGGCTGTTGCAGCCGATCCTGTATTTCAAAGGGTACCAGGCCATGCAGGCATATCGCGTGGCCCATTGGTTGTGGCGCAAGGGGCGCTATGATCTGGCCTATTTCTTCCAGATGCGCTCATCCGAAATTTTCGGGATCGACATTCACCCGGCAGCCAAAATCGGCAAGGGCATCATGATTGACCATGCCCATTCCATCGTGATTGGCGAGACGGCAGTGGTGGGTGACAACGTGTCGATGCTGCACTCGGTGACACTGGGCGGAACCGGCAAGGAAGAAGAAGACCGTCATCCAAAAATCGGAGACGGTGTTCTGATCGGGGCCGGGGCCAAGGTGCTGGGCAATATCACCATTGGCCATTGCAGCCGCATCGCCGCCGGTTCGGTGGTGCTGCAAGAGGTGCCGCCCTGCAAGACCGTCGCCGGTATCCCCGCCAAGATCGTGGGGGAAGCCGGGTGCGACCAGCCTTCGATCTCGATGGATCATATGCTGGGCAAGGATCAGTAACAGTTCAGCGAGAGCGGTTGGCGCGTTTGTCCAACCGCTTGCGCCGCCGTTCTTCCCTTTTTTGTTTGCGAAGCTCCTGCCGTCTGTCCTGTACGGCTTTGTGCCGGGCAATCGCGGCCGGATCGTTTGGCTTGAACTTTGAATGCTCACCCGGATAGCCGTTGGGCTTTGCCATGGCACATTCAGGTGCCGTGGCTGCGGGTATCGCCAAAACACTCAGGCTGAGAATGAGATTTCTTGAGAGCATCGCGCACCTGCCTTCCGTCTGCTTCTAAAGGAAGGAAGTGGGGCGCTTGGATACATCGGGCAATCGGTGCCCCGATCACGCAAGTTCAATTCAGTGCAAACACTTGAGGCTGCCCGCGCTCCGGCTGTCCGGGGCACGGGCATCATTCGGGTCGTCAGGCCAGCATGACCATCGGGTTTTCCAGGTTGTCGACAATAGCCTTGAGCAGTTCTGCCCCCAGCGCGCCGTCGATGACGCGGTGATCGACGGACATGGTAACAGACATTACGGTCGCCACCGTCAGTTCTCCATCATCCCCGACAACGGGCTTTTTCACGCCGGTGCCCACCGCCAGAATACCGGCATGAGGCGGGTTCACGATGGCGTCGAAATTGTCGATGCCGAACATGCCGAGGTTCGAGATGGCAAACGTGCCACCCTGATACTCGTGCGGTGCCAACTTGCGCTCGCGGGCACGGGCGGCGAGATCCTTCATCTCGGTCGAAAGCGCCGACAGAGATTTCATGTCGGCGTCCTGAAGAACCGGGGTGAACAACCCGCCCTCGATCGCGACCGCTACGGCCACGTCCGACGGCTTGAGTTGCAACACGCGGTCGCCCGCCCAGACGGCGTTGCAGGCCGGAACTTGCTGAAGCGCGTTGGCGACGGCCTTGATGATGAAGTCGTTGACGCTCAACTTCACACCACGGCCTTCCAACTGCTTGTTCAACTGGCTGCGGAACTTCAGCAGCGCATCCAGCTTGATGTCGCGGCGCAGGTAGAAATGCGGGATGGTCTGTTTGGCCTCGCCCAGACGCGCAGCGATGGTTTTCCGCATACCGTCGAGCTGAATTTCTTCATACTCGCGGCCCTCATACATCCGCGCGACCATATCGGCGGACGGTCCAGAGGCCGCCGCCGGTGCGGTCGCAGGCGCGGCCGCGGCGGCTGCCGGGGCAGGGGGCGTCGCAGTGGCCGTCGCGCCCTCGACATCCGCCTTGACGATGCGGCCATGCGGGCCAGAGCCTGTGATCTGTGCCAGATCGAGGCCTTTCTGCGCAGCGATCCGTCGGGCTAGAGGGGAAGCAAAGATACGACCGCCATCCGCCTTGACCGGAGCGGCCGGCGCAGGGGCAGGGGCGGGCGCCTCGGACGCCGCAGGGGCGGCGGCCTCGTTGCCCGCGTCGGCTGCGGGGGCAGCCTCCGGGGTCTTGGCCGGGGCCGCGGCGATGTCATCGGCGCTTTCGCCATCTTCCAGCAAAATCGCGATGGCGGTATTGACTTTGACCCCTTCGGTGCCATCGGGGATCAGGATTTTGCCGACGATGCCTTCATCGACGGCTTCGAACTCCATCGTGGCCTTGTCGGTTTCGATCTCGGCTAGCAAATCGCCGGAGGAGACGGTGTCGCCTTCCTTGACCAGCCATTTTGCAAGCGTGCCTTCCTCCATGGTCGGCGAAAGGGCGGGCATCAGAATTTCGGTGGGCATCTGTCTGTCGCTCCTTACCGGTAGGTCACTTGTTTGACGGCTTCGATCACCTCGTCCGTAGTGATTAAGGCCAGCTTTTCGAGGTTCGCGGCGTAGGGCATAGGAACATCCTTGCCAGTGCAGTTGATGACCGGCGCGTCGAGATAATCGAATGCTTCCTGCATCACGACGGATGAGATGTAGCTGCCGACCGAACCTTGCGGCCAGCCTTCTTCCACAGTCACCAGACGGTTGGTCTTCATCACCGAGTTTATGATCGCACCGGTATCCATCGGACGGATGGTGCGCAGGTCAATCACCTCGGCGCTGATGCCGTCTTCGGCCAGCCTGTCGGCGGCTTCTAGCGCGTATTGCATGCCGATACCGAAGCTGACGATGGTCACGTCCGAGCCTTCGCGCCAGATGCGCGCCTTGCCCAGCGGCACGGTCAGGTCATCGACCTGTGGCATGTCGAAAGTGCGACCATAGAGGATTTCGTTTTCCAGGAAGATCACCGGGTTGGGGTCGCGGATGGCCGATTTCAGCAGGCCCTTGGCGTCGGCTGCCGAATAGGGCATCACCACCTTCAGGCCGGGGATCTGCATGTACCAGGCGGCATAGTCCTGGCTGTGCTGGGCAGCCACGCGCGCGGCGGCGCCGTTGGGGCCGCGGAAGACGATCGGACAACCCATCTGACCGCCGGACATGTACAGCGTCTTGGCGGCCGAGTTGATGATCTGGTCGATCGCCTGCATCGCGAAGTTGAACGTCATGAACTCGACGATCGGTTTCAGCCCGCCAAAGGCCGACCCGACGGCGATACCGGCGAAACCATGTTCGGTGATTGGTGTATCGATCACGCGCTTGGGGCCGAATTCGTCCAGCAGACCCTGGGAAATCTTGTATGCGCCCTGATATTCCGCGACTTCCTCGCCCATAAGATAGACGTCTTCGTCGTTGCGCATTTCTTCGGCCATCGCGTCGCGCAGAGCTTCGCGAACGGTTTCGGATTTCATCTCGGCATCTGCCGGCCAGTCGGGCGACAGGTCGACCACCGGCGCAGCGGGGGCCGCAGCGGCAGGAGCGGGGGCCTCGACCGCCGCAGGGGCGGCTTCGGCCACCGCTGCGGCTGCGGGTGCAGCTGCGGTCACGGCCGACGCGTCTTCGCCTTCCTCGACCAAAACCGCAATCGGGGTGTTCACTTTGACCCCTTCGGTGCCTTCGGCGATCAGGATCTTGCCGACGATGCCTTCGTCGACAGCTTCAAATTCCATTGTCGCCTTGTCGGTCTCGATTTCGGCCAGGATGTCACCGCTGGATACGGTGTCGCCTTCCTTGACCAGCCATTTGGCCAGCGTGCCCTCTTCCATCGTGGGCGAAAGGGCGGGCATGAGAATTTCGGTTGCCATGTCTTATTCGTCCTCTCAGGCGTAAATGTCGGTCCAGAGCTCTTCGACGGCGGGCTCGGGGCTTTCTTTCGAGAATTCGGCGGCTTGGTTCACGATCTCTTTGATTTCCTTGTCGATCGCCTTCAGGTCATCCTCGGTCGCGTGTTTGCCGGTCAGCAGCAGTTCGCGCACATGTTCGATCGGGTCGCTTTGTTCGCGGACTTTCTGAACCTCTTCGCGGGTGCGGTACTTGGCCGGGTCAGACATCGAGTGGCCGCGATAGCGGTAGGTCTTTACCTCAAGAATGTAAGGGCCCTTGCCGGCGCGGCAGTGGGCAACGGCCTTTTCACCAGCGGCTTTGACGGCCAGCACATCCATTCCGTTGACGATCTCGCCGGGGATGCCGAAGGCTTCGCCGCGCACATAGATATCGGGTGACGAGGTCGAACGCGCCTGCGCTGTGCCCATGGCGTATTGGTTGTTCTCGATCACGAAAACCACGGGAAGATCCCACAGGGCGGCCATGTTGAACGTCTCATAGACCTGACCCTGGTTTGCGGCACCGTCGCCGAAATAGGTAAAGGTCACGCCGCCATTTTCCTTGTACTTGTCGGCAAAAGCCAGACCGGCACCCAAAGGCACCTGCGCGCCGACGATGCCATGGCCCCCATAGAAGTGCTTTTCTTTTGAGAACATGTGCATCGAGCCGCCCTTGCCCTTGGACAGGCCGCCTTCGCGCCCGGTCAGTTCGGCCATCACGCCGCCCGGGTCCATGCCACAGGCCAGCATATGGCCGTGGTCACGATACGAGGTGATCCGCTTGTCGCCGTCCTGTGCTGCCGCTTCGAGCCCGACAACAACCGCCTCTTGACCGATGTACAGGTGGCAGAATCCGCCGATCAGGCCCATGCCATAAAGCTGACCCGCCTTTTCTTCGAATCGACGGATCAGAAGCATCTCGCGGTAGTATGTCTTAAGTTCTTCCGCAGAAACATTTGGTTTCTTTGTGGTTTTTCGCGCAGCCATAGTGGCGATCTCCCCCTTTCGGCAAGATAGTTTAGCGTTAAACTATCTCATAAAGCATTTGGGGCTTTCTGGCGAGGGGAAATGTGACGCAGCGTCCGCGCGGGCGTGGCGCACCCGACAGGCAAAGCGGTGCGACGATGGTCCGAAGGCGTCCGGCAGCCCAAAAAGGATCAGCGGATCACGATCTCATCCGCCCGGATCATGCCAAGAACCGAACGCGCCTGCTGATCGAGCAGGTCAAGATCCAGATAGGTGTCGGACAGGCGCCGAGTCAGGTTTTCCAATTCGGCGATTTGGGCATTCAGCTTTTCCAGGTCCTGTGACAGGGCGTCCCGTTCCGCAGCAATTTCGACCCGCCGAAACAGGCCATAGTCACCTTGTACGGCGGCAAACGTGAAATACACACCAAGCATGAAAGCCACCGAGAAGAAGATGATTGAGCCCAAACCGGGCCGATGGGAACGGGACACTCTGTTTACCGCCGTATGAAAACTAGCCTCAAAAACGTGCCCTTTGCGAGCATCTGAAAACACTATGTCACAGGTGATTCGGGTTGTGAATCCCCTGTTTCGATTTTTTCATCAGTAATTTAAGCGCGTCCTGATCCGCGTCAGCGCCATGATTCCAGCGCCTGATTTCGCGCGACGGTCTGTTCTTTCATGCAGGTCCAGTAGAACATCGGCGCAGCGCTGCCGCCGCCCGACAATTCCGTGTCACAGGTTACGTCTCGGGCCTTCAGCCAGGCGCGTTGTTCGGTCAGAAGGGCATCACCGTCGCCGCGCGCATCGGTTGCGGGCTTGATCTGTGCCCACAGCCGGTTGAGTTCACGATCAGCGGCCTCCCATTGTTCCTTGGCGCAGAAATTGGCGTCAAGCTGGGTTTGGCCGCTGCAACTGGATTGAGCAGCGGCAGAGCAGGGCAGGTTCATTAGGACAAGAAGGTAAACTGGCTTCACGGTAATATCCCCCGTTCAAAAGGGGATACTACCATGGACCATATCAGGCGATCAAAGGCGGCAAGCGGTGCTTACTGATCTAGCGCTGCGACACCGGGCAGCGTTTTGCCTTCCATCCATTCCAGAAACGCGCCACCCGCGGTCGAGATATAGGTGAAGTCCTTGGCGGCACCCGAGGCGTTCAGGGCAGCAACCGTGTCTCCACCTCCGGCGACCGAGATCAGCTGGCCCGAACGGCTGAGCGCGGCCGCCTTCAAGGCGGCGGCATTGGTGGCGGCGTCGAACGGTTCCAGTTCGAATGCGCCCAGCGGTCCGTTCCAGATCAGGGTTTTGCTTTTTTCGAATATCTCGATGATCGCGGCCACGCTTTCGGGGCCAGCGTCCAGGATCATGCCATCTTCGGGGCATTGATCCGCAGGCAAAACCTGATGAGGGGCGTTGGCTTCAAACGTTTCGGCAACCACGACGTCACGTGGCAGAACGATCTGACAGCCGGTGCTTTCGGCTTTGGTCAGAATTTCGGCTGCGGTGTCTTTCATCGCAGTTTCGGCCAGCGATTTTCCGACACTGACACCTTGCGCGACAAGGAACGTATTGGCCATGCCGCCACCGATCACCAGATAATCGACCTTGTCGATCAGGTTGCCCAGCAATTCCAGCTTGGTCGAAACCTTGGCCCCGCCCACAACCGCTGTTACGGGGCGTTCGGGCGCGCCTAACGCGCTTTCCAGTGCCTGCAACTCGGCCTGCATCAAACGACCGGCACAGGCGGGCAGCAGGCGCGCGATGGCCTCGGTCGAGCTGTGGGCCCGGTGCGCCGCTGAAAACGCGTCGTTGCAGTACACGTCACCCAGCCTGGCCATACCTGCGGCCAGATCGGCATCGTTCTTGGTTTCCGCAGCGTGAAAACGCGTGTTCTCAAGTAACAGCACCTGGCCGGGCTGCAACGCCTGCGCCGCCAGTTCGGCCTCGGTTCCGACACAGTCGGCGGCAAACAGGACTTTGGTGCCAAAAGCGCTTTCGAGGGTCGGAACCAGTTGCTTGAGCGACAGGTTCTCGTGCCGCTCTCCTCCGGGGCGACCGAAATGGGCCAGAAGGATCGGTTTGCCGCCTGCGGCCAGAATGTCGCGCACCGTCGGCACGATTCTCTGGATGCGGGTGGCGTCGGTCACAACACCGTCAACCACGGGCACGTTGATATCCACACGCACAAGTACGCGTTTGCCGTTCAGGTCCATATCGTCCAGTGTTTTCCAGCCCATTGTGCGATCCTTGTCATTGGCAAATGATTTAGGCGGTTCTTTTCCTGCAATTTGCCCTCAGGTCAATGCGTCACTTGGCATTCGTACGCGTGCGTCATAGGTATTTGCGCAAGATAAACGACAGGAGGGCCTCATGGCCGAGATCAAGGATCCCGAAAACACGATCATCATCGAGCTGAAAGACGGCAATGTCGTCATCGAGCTGCTGCCGGATGTGGCGCCTTTGCACAGCGCGCGGATGAAAGAACTGGCCCGCAGCGGAGAATACGACAACGTGGCCTTTCACCGAGTGATCGACGGCTTCATGGCCCAAACCGGTGACGTGCAGCATGGCGACATGGAAGATGGGTTCAACCTGCGGATGGCGGGGACCGGCGGTTCGTCGCTGCCGAACGTACCGGCAGAGTTTTCCAAACTGCCCCATGATCGCGGCACTTTGGGCGCCGCCCGGTCGCAGAACCCGGATTCGGCCAACTCGCAGTTCTTCATCAACTTCAAGGACAACCATTTCCTGAACGGCCAGTACACCGTTTATGGCCGCGTCATCGAAGGCATGGAGCATGTGGACGCGATCGTACGTGGCGAGCCGCCTGCGAACCCCGACCGCATGATCAGCGTCAAGGTGGCCGCAGATGTATAAGCTTGCCGCCGCCTTTGCCCTGCTGGCAAGCCCGGCGCTGGCCAGCGGTTTGCAGATCGAGGTCGAAGGGGAAGGGGCCAATGGCACGATCTCCATCGATCTGTTCGAAGATGTCGCGCCGAAGCACGTGGAACAGATCACGGCACTGGCTGCGGACGGCAAGTATGATGGTGTGGTGTTCCACCGCGTGATCGAAGGTTTCATGGCCCAGACCGGCGATGTTCAATACGGCAATTCCACCGCGAACGGCTTTGACATGCGGTATGCCGGGCGTGGTGGGTCAGACCGCCCGGATCTGCCGGCCGAGTTTTCTGACCTGACCTTTGATCGTGGCGTGGTCGGCATGGCCCGGTCGCAGAACCCGGATTCAGCCAATTCGCAATTCTTCATCATGTTCGAACCCGGCCCGTTTCTGGATGGCCAGTACACCGTGGTCGGTCAGGTGACCGACGGTATGGACGTGGTGGATGCAATCAAACGGGGGCATTCCCAGACCGGAGCGGTTACGGGACAGCCCGACGTGATGAAAAAAGTCACCGTCACCGAATGAACCGAAACAGCCCGGCGTTCCAAAGAGCGCCGGGCTGTTCCTTATGGTCGATTGAACGAAACTCAATCGTCTTGTGACATCGCTTTCCAGATGACCGCACCGATCGCGCCGCCGATCAGCGGGGCCACCCAGAACAGCCACAGCTGTGACAGGGCGGGGCCGTCGGCAAACAGGGCGACGCCTGTGGACCGGGCCGGATTGACCGAAGTGTTGGTGACAGGAATTGATACCAGGTGGATCAGGGTCAAGGCCAGACCAATTGCGATGGGGGCGAAACCGGCCGGCGCCTTGTCCGAGGTTGCACCCAGGATGATCAGGATGAAGAAAGCGGTCATCACGATTTCGATCACCAGAGCGGACATCAGAGAATACCCTCCGGGTGAGGCCTCACCATATCCGTTGGACGCAAATCCCCCGACGCCGGCGAAGTCGGGCGCACCGCTGACGATCAGATACAGAACCACTGCGGCGGCGATTGCGCCGATGACCTGAGCGATCCAGTAGGGCAGCAGATCCTTTGCCGGAAACCGTCCGCCGATCATCAAGCCCAGGCTGACCGCCGGATTGAAGTGCCCGCCCGAGATATGGCCAACCGTGTAGGCCATTGTCAGAACCGTCAGGCCGAAGGCGAAGGACACGCCAAGCCACCCTATGCCGACATCTGCAACGCCCGCTGCCAATACGGCACTGCCGCAACCTCCGAGAACCAGCCAGAAGGTGCCGAAGAACTCGGCCAGTAGTTTTGATGACATGAAATTTCCTCCACAATGCAATGCGCTTAAGCGTAGTTCATAAATTAACTTTTGTTAAATTGTGCCGAACGGGGAATTTTCCCGGCACCCTCGCACCAGGGGTCGCAAAGCCCTTAGTGCCATTGAGAAGGGTCCAGGTGAAACAGCTTGGACAGTTGCTTGTAAACCTCCGGGTCCGACCTGCGCAGGGCCTTTGGTCGCTCAAAGAACACTTCAACCGAAACGGCGAAAAACTCCTCGTGCCCTTCCGCGCCATAGGGGTCGATTACGGTTGGCTGCCCGGATTCGACGGCGCGGACATGCGCGTCATAGGCTGTCAGGAATGCGGATTCCCATTCTGAAAAGCTTTGGTCGTCGCTAAGTACGGGCACTCCGTTGGCCGACCCTGTCAGATCGTCGATCTGGTGTGCAAATTCGTGAAACACAACATTTTGGCCGTCATGATCGTTCATGGCCCCGCGCTGGCTATGCGCCCAGGACAGGATCACCGGGCCGCGGTTCCAGCTTTCCCCTGTGCGCACGATTTCCTTCTCGGTGACGACATAGCCGCTGTGCCGGCTCTGCCTGGATTTGAATGCGCTGGGATAGATCAGGATGGTGGTCAGATTGTCATACCAGAGATTGGTATTCACAACCAGCAGACAGGCTTGCGCGGCGATGGAAAGTTGCATGTCTTCGGTAACGTCCAAGCCGTCACACCCAATAAATTCAACCTGATCCAAGAACAAGTTGATCTTGCCCTCCAGCTTTGCGCGCAGGCCCTGCGGCAGCTTTCGCAAGATCGGAACCTGAGCGTCGACAAGCTGCCGTTGTCTGTCAGCCAACGGCGCGGCCAACAGGGCGTGGCGCGCCTGTCGTTTGGACCAGAAGTAAAAGGCCAGACCTGCGGCAATCACCGCAACAAGTGTCAGAAAAATCAACATGGCCCGACCCTAGCGTGATCCCGGCGCGATCAAAACAAGTTTCCCGGGTACAGGCTGCGGCGCAAAAAAGAAACGCCGCGGGTTTCCCTGCGGCGTTTCCGATCTGACCTGATGGGTCGAATTACTGTTTGACGTCTGCTGCCGGGTTCGATCCGGCTTTGGCGCTGCGGCCCGGATTCAGCGGATCGTCCTGGCGCTGTACAGACCCTTCGAAATGCGCTCCGCTTTCGATGGCGATGGTCTTGTGGATGATGTCGCCTTCGACACGTGCGGTCGATGTCAGACGCACCTTGAGGCCACGTACGCGACCCACGATACGTCCGTTGATCACGACGTCATCTGCGGTGACTTCACCTTTGATCGTTGCCGATTCACCAATGGTCAGAAGGTGAGCGCGGATGTCGCCTTCGACTGTGCCTTCCACCTGTATGTCACCAGAGGTTTTGATATTGCCAGTGATGTGCAGATCCGAAGACAAAACCGACGCAGGCGGCTTGGGCTTGGGTGCAGTGGCAGGTTTCGACTCGGTCGGTGCAGGGGCCGCTGGGGTCGCCGGAGCGGCTGGTTTGGCCGCCTCGGGTGCCTTGGATGCGGGCTCGTTGATTTTGCTTTTAGAAAACATTTCTCGCAGCCTTGATGTAAGTCATTGGGTTTACGGGTTTTCCGTTCACGCGTACCTCATAGTGCAGATGCGTGCCGGTCGACCGTCCGGTGCTACCCATATCAGCAATATGATCCCCGCGCGAGACCCTTTGACCAACCTTCACGTTGATCTTGGTGTTATGAGCGTAAAGTGTCTCAATTCCGAATGCGTGCTTGATTTTCACAAGCCGTCCGAAACCGGATTGCCAGCCTGCATGGGTAACGACGCCGTCTGCGGTCGCAAAGATATCCGTGCCTTGCGGCCCTGCGAAATCGACCCCGTTATGCATCCGGCGACCACCGGTTTTGGGGTCGCGCCGGCTGCCATAGCCGCTGGTGAAACGCACGGCCGAATGTACAGGATTGGCAAAGGGAGCCTTTTCGGCCGCAAGTCGGTAAAGGTTCAGCTGATCCATCTGTTTCAGCAATGTATTCGCGCGGGCTTCCTCGGCGGACAACTCGTCCACCTCACCGCGCGTGCTAAGGGATAAAGGGGTCAGCGGACCGCCCATACCGCTGTATCCGCGCCGGACCTCTTCGATGATACGGTCTGTTGGCATTCCCGCCTGACGGAACATCTTGTCCAGCGGCTCGACCGAGATCACCATGGCCTCTTCCAGCTGCCGGAAAATCTCGTCGCTGCGTTCCTGCATAAGGCGAATTTCCAGCTCAAGATCATCGCGCTGGTCCAGTGCTTGCCGGGCGTCGGCGGCGATCTGATCGCGTTCCTCGGCCGTACGCGCCAGAGCGTCCGTCATGAAGGCCATCTGTACCGGCGCGCTGGAGGCCGTTACGTACATGTCTGTATTGCTGTTTTCCTGCTTCAGCGCCGCCAGTTCCTTCCGCGCATCTTCCCGCTGTTTCATGGTTGTGCGCAGCGTGGTCTGAATGACTTCGATCCCCGTCTCAAGTTCGCGACGGCGGTTTTCCGAAGCCAGCAGTTCGGACTGCATGGCGGATATCTGTTCCAGCGCGGCGTTGAATCGATCCTGAGCGGCGAGGGCTTCCTGCGCACGGGCGTCGCGTTCTGCGGACAGGACATTCAATCGTTCCTGATAGGTTGCCTGGTCGCGTTTCGCCTGTTCCCGGAAGTTGCCCGAACCGATGCTGTCCATAAGCAGAATGGCAGTTGCGACCGCGGTCCATCCGACCATGACGGCAACACCGGCCACCGCGACCACCTGCGTTTCCGAGCTGAGACGGATAAAACGTGTATCTTTGTCAGACTTCAGAAAAACCCGGCGTTCCGGAAAGTACCGTTCAAATGCGGAGTGTATTTTTATTGCCAGACGTGTTCGCACGCGTCCTACCTCTCATCCCCAAGATCGGGACCGGTTGTGAGTGCCGGCCGCTCCTTGGGCCGACTGCATAAAGGGCAGGCAGCGTTCGGGCAAGTTTGTTGATCAGTCTGGCGCCAACTGCGTAGAAATCCCCCAAAGATCGGCGGGAAATTGCCGAAAAGCATGTTGAGGCGTCAGTTGGTGATATCGCCGGGCGCGGGTAGGTCTTCGGTCAGCGGCCAGTAGAAATCGGGCGGCAACCCGGCCTCGGCCCGTTTTTCCTCGTTGAAGGGTGGTTTGAGGACGCCGTGGAAATACCGGCGTACCAATGCGTGAAACACATCCTTGGGGTCCGTGTTTTCCCGGCCGCATAGGAAGTGAAACCACTTGGACCCATAAGCGACATGGCCGACTTCTTCGGCATAGATCACCTCAAGCGCCGCGATGGCCTGCTCAGACTTGGCCTTGCGAAAAATCTCGATCATGCCGGGGGTCACATCCAGACCACGCGCTTCGAGAACCATCGGAACGACCGCAAGCCGTCCCATCAGGTCGTCTGCGGTGTCTTCGGCCGCGCGCCACATGCCCGCATGGGCGGGCAAGGCGCCATAGTGGCTGCCCATCTGTTCCAGACAATCGCAGACCATCTCGAAATGGTGCGATTCCTCTTCGGCGCATTTTACCCAATCGTCATAAAACCCGATCGGCATCGGCACATGGCCAAAGCGGGCAATGATATCCCAATGCAGATCGACGGCGTTCAGTTCGATATGCGCCACGGCGTGCAAAAGGGCGATGCGGCCCGCCTCGGTGCCCGGTTTGCGCTTTGGCACTTCGCGAGGAGACAGGAGTTCTGGCCGTTCCGGGCGCGCGGGTCGCAGCGGGGGTGACGCCGTCCCGATCTCGATCGGGGGCGCGTCGCCCTTGCGCGACGCAAACCACGCGGCGGCGTGCTGTTTGGACAGGGCGGTCTTTTCCCGACCTTCCGCCGTTGCAAGAACTTCGGTCGCCATCTGAGTCAGCGATTTTGACACCATTATTCTCCGCCTGGTTGATCCTGTGGCTCTTAAACCGGATGGCGACCGTGGTCGAGGGCGTTACAGCGCGCGCACGGCTTCCAGCACCTCGTCTACGTGACCGGGAACTTTGACCTTGCGCCAAACGCGGGCAATTTTGCCTTCGGGATCGATGATGAAAGTCGAACGCTCAATCCCCATCGACTTGCGCCCGTACATGTTCTTTTCGACCCACACGCCGTAGTTTTCACAGACGGTCGAGCTCTCATCCGACAACAGCGGTGTGGTCAGCCCATGCTTGGCGACGAATTTGTCATGTTTGGCGACGCTGTCGCGCGAGATGCCGAAAACTTGTGCGCCCGCATCGGCAAAGGCCTGAAGTTGTTCCGAGAAACCGATGGATTCCTTGGTGCAGCCCGGCGTATCATCGCGAGGGTAGAAAAACAGAACCACGGTGCTACCGCGCAACGCCGAAAGCGTCACCTCGCCGCCGCCGTCGCGCGGCAAAGTGAAGTCAGGGGCGATGTCTGAAACGTCGGGCATTGGAAACTCCGCTAAAGGTTTTTAAAGGCTGCCTGATATCATAGGGCAACGCGTGCGGGTTGGAAGGCGTGGATAGCAATTTGAAGCAGCACGAAGACGACGACGGAGCACAGCCCGTTAAGCCCGCGCGCCGTCGGTCTCGCCGCCGGGCCGCTGGTCTGTGGGCCATGCGCGGCACTTTCGTGCTGGTACTTCTGGCGCTGTTCACCGGTTTCATGGTTGTCGGACAACGAATGCACGCCCCCGTCTGGCTGCGGGACAGGGTCGAGGCGCGGCTTGAACAGGCATTAGGCGGGCTGCAAATCCGGTTTGGCGATGTCAGTTTCATCATTCACGAGGGATGGCGACCCCGTCTGCGTCTGACCGATGTGGCCATCAGCGACGCTGAGGGTCGGCAAATTGCGCAGGTGTCCGACATGCGCGCCAGTCTGGCCATGCGCCCCTTGTTGCGGGGGCACGTTCGCCCCAAAAGAATCATTCTGAGGGGTGCGCAGATCGCCGTGACCCGAGACGAGGACGGGGCGCTGAGCCTTACGGTCGGGTCCGGCAGCGCACCGGTGCAGGAGGCCCCGAACCTGGCACAGCTTATCGAGGCTTCGGATCAGGTTTTCCTGTCTCCGGCGCTATCGGCGCTGACCTCGGTCGAGCTTGATGCGATCACACTGGATTATCGCGATCTTAGGCAGGGGCGGTCCTGGATTCTGGACGGTGGGCATATTCAAGCCAACCGAAGCGGCAACGAAGTGCGCTTGGCAACCGGGTTTTCGGTTCTGGCGGGGCGTGACTATGTCAGTGCCATCGAGGCCAATTACACAAGCGTTCTGGGCACACCTGCCGCACAATTCGGAATCTCGGTCACCGATCTTCCGGCCGAGGACATCGCAGGCCAAACGCCCGCCCTTGCCTGGTTGCAGGTTCTGCGGGCCCCGATCTCGGGTGCCTTGCGCGGTGGTGTCGACGAAAACGGAGCGATCGGAACTTTGTACGCCACGCTGAATCTGGGGGCGGGGGCGGTGCAGCCAAACCCGGAAACACGCCCGGTTCCCTTCGAATCCGCGCGCACCTATTTCACCTATGACCCCGAAGGCCAGATCCTGAATTTCAACGAGGTTTCGGTGGCCTCGGCCTGGGGTGAGGTTCAGGCTGACGGAAAGGCGTATCTGGAAGGTGTGGAAGATGGCGTGCTGGAAAGCCTGTCTGCACAGTTGCAGCTGACCGGTATCAACGTAAACCCGGCAAACCTGTTCCCGCAACCTATTCAGCTTTCGCGGGCCAGCCTGGATTTCAAGATGGCCCTCAACCCGTTCCAGCTGCAACTGGGTCAGATGACCATCGAAGATCCGGGACACACGGTGCGTGCCTTTGGCGTCCTGACCGGGCGGCCGGATGGCTGGGCCGTCAAGCTGGACGCACATCTGGATCAAATGACGTCGGACAAAGTTCTGGGATACTGGCCCGAACGTCTGGCCCCGAAACCGCGAGAGTGGGTGACCGAAAACCTGTACGAAGGGGTTCTTTCGGATATGGACTTTGCCCTGCGCCTGCTGCCCGGATCGAAACCGGATCTCTATCTGGATTTCGGGTTTGAAAAGGCGAAGATCCGGTTTGTCAAAACGCTGCCGCCGATCGAAAGGGCGCAGGGTCAGGCCAGCCTGATCAACCGCAGGTTCACGGTGACCGCGCAGCAGGGCGTCGTGATTGCGGATGACGGCGGTGCTGTTGATGCGTCGGGGACGTCCTTCATCATACCCGACACGGATATCAAGAAATCAGCGCCTGCGATTGCGCGCATTCAGGCCAAAGGCAGCGTGACGGCCGCGTTGTCGCTGTTGGACCGGCCTCCGCTGGAGTTGCTCAGCAAGGCAGGGTTGCCCGTTGATGTGGCGAAAGGAACGGTGTCGCTGGCCGGAACCCTTTCCCTGCCCTTGAAAAAGGGTCTCAAGTTTGACGAGACCGAGTTCCATTTTGAAGGCCGGCTGGCAAACCTGTTCAGTGACCGCTTGGTGCCCGGATTTGACGTCAGTGCTGATCTTCTGGACCTTTCTGGTGATCAGTCCGGCGTTCAGATTCAGGGGCAGGGGCAGTTCGGGGACGTGCCGCTGACGGCGCTCTGGCGGCAGCCGATAGACGGCAAGTCTGAACAGCGAAGCACCCTGACCGGTCAGATCGAGCTGTCGCCGCGATTGATGGATGAGATCGGCGCCGGTCTGCCTCCGGGTATGCTGACCGGCAAAGGGATTGCAGATATCACGTTGGGGCTCGGCGCCGGGGTTGTCCCGAAATTATCCGTCACATCCGATTTGCAGGGGGTCGCGCTGGCCATACCCGAACTTGGTTGGAGAAAGGGGGCCAATTCGACCGGCTCTCTGACGGCCGAAGCGACTTTGGGGTCGCAGTTGAAGGTGGATAGTCTGCGCATAAATGCAGCCGGATTGCGTACATCTGCCTCCATTACGTTTCGTGAAAACGGCGAATACGACCGGGTTCGCTTCACCTCTTTTGACCTGGGCGATTGGCTGGCGGTCCCGGCAGAGCTGATCGGGCGCGGAAACGCCATGCCGGATATCCGTGTGCTTGGCGGCGTCCTTGATATGGGTCGCGCGAATTTCGGCGAAAGCGGCGGATCGGGCGGCGGGGGCGGCGCCGGGCCGAAACTGGACGTGGCTCTGGATCGCCTTCAGGTTACGGAAACCGTCGCGCTGACCGGGTTCCGGGGCGAATTTCAGACGACGGGCGGAATACAAGGGAACTTCACCGCGCAGGTCAATGGCGGCGCGCCGGTCAGAGGGCAGGTCAGCCCCAGAGGGAACCGAAGTGCTGTTGACCTGACGTCGCAAGATGCGGGGTCCGTGCTGCGATCGGCCGGAGTACTGACACAGGCGCGGGGCGGAGAAATGAATCTCAAACTCGAACCTGTGACGGCACCGGGTAGCTATGACGTGATACTGAAAATCACCAACACGCGGATAACCGACGCCCCGGCCATGGCGGCCTTGCTGAATGCCATCAGCCTTGTGGGCCTGTTGGATGAAATGGCCGGACAGGGTATCTTTTTTGCAGCAATCGACAGCCGGATGCGTGTCACCCCCACAGACATCAAAGTGCTCAGCGGCAGTGCCGTCGGCCCGTCGATGGGCCTGTCTTTTGATGGCACCATCGATACGGTGAACGGCTTGCTGAACCTGCGCGGTGCGATCTCGCCCATATACCTCCTCAACGCAGTTGGCAGCGTGTTTACGCGCAAGGGCGAGGGCGTCTTTGGCTTCAACTACACCCTGACCGGCCCACTTGCCTCGCCCAAAGTGTCGGTAAATCCGTTGTCCGGTCTCGCACCTCTGTTCCTGCGCGACCTGATGCGTGCCCCGGCACCCAAAGTTCAGGATGGTCCGAACGCAGTGCCGCAGAAACCGGATGAACCCAAACGCACATTTGGCTCATCCCCAAGTGACCGCTGACAGGATATGGCCGAATCTGATGCAGGGTTATAAGGCGCGGGCATGAAACTTAGCGATTTTGATTTCCATCTGCCCGAAGACCTGATCGCCACGCGGCCGGCCAGCCCGCGTTCCTCTGCGCGCTTGCTGGTGGCGCAGGGGGATGCAATCACGGACAGCCATGTTTTCGACCTGCCCGATTTCCTGCGGCCAGGTGACCGGCTGGTGTTGAATGACACACGGGTCATTCCGGCGCGACTGAACGGCCGACGCCACCGGGACAGCGCGCAGGGGCCGGTTTCCGCAGGGATTGAGGCCACCTTGCTGGACCCACAGGCCGATGGCACGTGGTCTGCGTTGATCAAGCCGCTCAAGAAGGTGAAGCTTGGGGAAGAGATTGTCTTCTCGGATGATCTCAGCGCCACGCTGGACAGGGTTGCGGATGGCCAGGCGTATCTGCGCTTCAATCTCAGCGGTGAGGATTTCGACGCGGCGCTGGATCAGGCCGGAGCAATGCCTCTGCCGCCCTACATCGCAGCCAAACGTCCGGCTGATGAACGGGACAAGACGGACTATCAGACCATTTGGGCAAATCATTCCGGTGCCGTGGCCGCCCCGACCGCATCATTGCATTTCGATGAGGCGCTGATGAAGGCGCTGGCAAAACGGGGGGTAAGCTTCACGCATGTGACGCTTCATGTGGGGGCAGGGACTTTTCTTCCGGTCAAGGTTGAGGATGTCACAACACACAAGATGCATGCTGAATGGGGGCAGGTAAGCCCCGACGCCGCCGCCGAGATACAGGCAACCAAGGCCGCCGGTGGGCGGGTGATCCCGGTGGGGACAACGGCTTTGCGCTTGATCGAAAGTGCGGCAAGGTCAGGAAAGATCGAACCCTGGGAAGGCGAAACGGATATCTTCATCTATCCCGGTTTTGAATTCCATGTCACTGACGCATTGATGACCAATTTTCATCTGCCGAAATCCACGTTGCTCATGCTGGTTTCGGCACTGATGGGGCAGGATCGGAT
Source organism: Ruegeria sp. H8 (assembly GCF_056532905.1). Taxonomy (NCBI): domain Bacteria; kingdom Pseudomonadati; phylum Pseudomonadota; class Alphaproteobacteria; order Rhodobacterales; family Roseobacteraceae; genus Ruegeria; species Ruegeria sp. H8. The sequence continues at coordinate 313,859 of NZ_JBQFNY010000001.1, forward strand.
GCGCGATGTCTATGCGCATGCCATCGCCCGGAAATACCGGTTCTTTTCCTATGGCGACGCGTCGCTTTTGATCCCTTGAGAGGCGCGGAAACAGCATCGCGGATCGGGAATGTCGTAGACAAGCGCTACGTAGGCGGTCTTTGATCGCAGAACGACACTAAAATCAGGTTGGCATTAGTCGGAGGCCCCAATGATTCAGGTCCTTTCTAGCGCATGGGCGCTGCTGCTCGGCATGGGGTTGCTGATGGTCGGAAACGGCCTTCAGGGCACGATTCTGGGTGTGCGGGGTGAGATCGAAGGCTTTTCGACCCTCGAGATGTCTTTTGTCATGTCGGCCTATTTTCTGGGTTTTCTGGGCGGCTCACGCCTTGCGCCCGAGATGATCCGGCGCGTTGGCCATGTGCGGGTCTTCGCGGCCCTTGCGTCGTTTATTTCGGCCGTGATGATCATGTATCCCATGCTGACCAACCCGATCGCGTGGGCTTTGGGCCGGGTGGTGATCGGGTTCTGTTTTTCTGGCGTCTATGTCACTGCCGAAAGCTGGCTCAACAATGCGGCCAGCAATGAAAATCGCGGGCAGGCGCTGTCGCTCTATATGATCGTACAGATGACGGGGATCATCAGTGCGCAGGCGCTTGTTCTTGTCGGCGACCCGGCCGGTTACGAGACGTTTGTGATCGCCTCGATCCTGGTTTCAGTGTCCTTCGCACCGATTTTGCTGTCGATCTCGCCGACACCGGCCTTTGATACCACCAAACCGATGACCCTGAAGCAACTACTGGAAACCTCGCCTCTGGGCTGCGTGGGCATGTTTCTTCTGGGGGGTGTGTTTTCCGCGCAGTTCGGCATGGCGGCGGTGTATGGCGCCCGGGCAGGGCTGTCGCTTGTTGAAATTTCGACCTTCGTTGCGGCGTTTTATATCGGTGCTGTGGTTCTGCAATACCCTTTGGGCTGGTTCTCTGACCGTATGGATCGCCGCTTTCTGATCCTGCTTGTGGCGCTCGCCGGTGCCGGTGGCGCAACGATCGCTATGATGATGGGTGGATCGTTTCCAATTCTGCTTGCTTCGGCTTTCCTGATCGGCGGTATGTCCAACCCGCTATATTCACTGCTGATCGCGCATGCGAATGACTTTCTGGATCACGAGGACATGGCGGCCGCATCCGGTGGGCTGGTATTCATCAACGGTCTGGGCGCGATTGCCGGGCCGGTGATCACCGGCTGGCTGATGGGGGATGCCGTATTCGGGCCACCGGGCTTTTTTCTCTTTATTGCGGCACTGTTACTCGCAATGGCACTTTACGCTCTGTATCGGACGACGCAGCGGGCATCGATTCCTGTGGACGAAACCGGCACAATGTCGACGCTGTATCCAACAGCCTCGCCAGTTGCGTTTGAAGTGGCACAGGAAGTCGCCATCGAAGCCGCCGAGGCCGAACAGGCTGAGCAGGAAGATGCCTAGGACACAGGATTATGTCGCAAGTGTTGCAATATGTTACTGTAACAGTTCTGTAAAACGGCCTTAAATGACGTTACGTCCAAACTACGGGCACAAGACGGAGTTTAAGGCAATGGTAACGCCTGAAGAAGTATTGAGTTTTTGGTTAGATGAGGTGGGTCCAAAGGGCTGGTACATAGAGGATGAAGCGCTGGATTCAGAAATCCGCGCACGTTTTCAATCAACGTGGGAGGCTGCGGCCGAGGGCAAGTTTTCGCTCTGGCTGACCTATCCCAGCGGGTCACTGGCTTACATAATTTTGACGGACCAGTTTCCACGCAACATGTTCCGCGGGCAAGCGCGTGCTTTCGCGACGGACCGAGCGGCCCTGGCAGCTGCAAAATGCGCGGTGGACAGAGGTTGGGACAAGAAGATCGATGAACCGGCCCGGCAGTTCTTTTACCTGCCGATGATGCATTCGGAAAATCTGTGCGATCAGGAACGCTGCGTGCGTCTGATCTGTCAGAACCTGAGCGGCGAACCAAGCAATCTGCTGCACGCCCGTGCGCATCGCGAAGTGATCCGCAAGTTCGGTCGTTTCCCTTACCGGAACAAAGCACTGTCGCGCAGCTCGACCCCCCATGAAGAGGCTTACGTCGACATGGGCGGCTATGGCAGCACTGTGCGAGAGCTGCAAGCAATGGCCTGAGACCGTACAAAGGTTTTGAGCCTCTGTTGTTAGTGCGGGGGTCTCAGGCTCCCGGCTCGCACCCTTTGAACGACAAGACCCGTTCGGACGCGATGTCTGCTCCGGTCTGTATGGCTTGGGCGATCAAAACCTCTGGTGTCTCTGCAAGTTCTGTGAATCGCTCCTGCGCAGTTTGTAGCTTTTGTTCAACCGCGTTCAGGCGGCGCAATGTTGCCTGGATATTTTGAGCGGTTTGACTGTCCGTAACTTGGTTTTCCCTCATCAGCGTCGTTAAATCACCGCGCAACGCGGAAAGCTCGCCCCGAATGCCCTTCGCTTCATCCCGAATAGGGGCAAGAACTTGCACTGTCTCTGAGAATTCCGCCGAGACGCTTTCGACTTTCGATGCCAGCTTCCAGCCTAAAAACAAGCACAGCGCCACAAGTATCAAAGTTGCGTTTAGCAGAGCAAGCGCCAGATCTTTAAGTGTTTTGGCCATGGTAAACCCCTTGAATTCAATGTGTTCACAAATGTCCGAGCGGCGTCGGCGTTTCTGTTCTAGCCATAGCACGGGCCTGCGTATAGGCTGAAATCCGCATATTCAGGTAAGGTTTACCCTGCGTCTCATTTGTCGCGGGGACGCGTGTTGATGCGTTTCTGAAAATAGTTTAATGGTAAACTAAATTTTCACCACCTGCGCCGAGAGGAACACATGGCTGCACAATCCTATGATCTGATCGTAATCGGGGCTGGCCCCGGTGGCTATGTCGCCGCCATCCGTGCGGCCCAGCTTGGACTGAAAACCGTCGTAGTCGAGCGGGAGCACCTTGGTGGCATCTGCCTGAACTGGGGGTGCATTCCGACCAAGGCATTGCTGCGGTCCTCCGAAGTGTTCCATCTGATGGAACGCGCCAAGGATTTCGGATTGAAGGCCGACAAGCTCGGTTACGATCTGGACGCGGTCGTCAAGAGGTCCCGTGGTGTTGCCGGGCAGCTTTCGGGCGGCATCGGCCATCTGCTGAAAAAAAACAAGGTCGCCGTGGTGATGGGTGAGGCGACGATCCCCGCAAAAGGCAAGGTCAGCGTCAAGACCGACAAAGGCATCGAAGAACTGTCGGCCAAGAACATCATTCTGGCAACCGGCGCACGGGCCCGCGAACTGCCCGGTCTCGAGGCTGACGGCGATCTGGTGTGGACGTACAAGCACGCGCTGCAACCGCCCCGGATGCCAAAGAAGCTGCTGGTCATCGGCTCGGGCGCGATCGGCATCGAATTTGCCAGTTTCTACAACACGCTGGGGGCCGACACGACGGTGGTCGAGGTGATGGACCGCGTGTTGCCCGTGGAGGATGCGGAAATCAGTGCCTTGGCCAAGAAAGCCTTCACCAAGCAAGGCATGACCATTATGGAAAAAGCCATGGTCAAGCAGTTGGATCGCGGCAAGGGCAAGGTAACCGCTCATATCGAGGTCAAGGGCAAGGTTGAAAAGCACGAGTTCGACACCGTTATCTCGGCTGTCGGGATTGTTGGGAATGTCGAAAACCTCGGGCTCGAGGCGCTGGGTGTAAAGATCGACCGCACGCATGTGGTGACGGATGAATATTGCCGCACCGGCGTCGATGGCCTTTATGCGATCGGTGACATCGCGGGCGCGCCCTGGCTTGCACACAAAGCCAGCCACGAAGGTGTCATGGTTGCCGATCTGATCGCGGGCCAGCATGCGCATCCGGTCAAGCCCGAAAGCATCGCCGGGTGTACCTATTGTCAGCCGCAAGTGGCCTCGGTGGGATATACCGAAGCCAAGGCCAAAGAGCTGGGCTATGACATCAAAGTGGGTCGCTTCCCCTTCATCGGCAACGGCAAGGCCATTGCTCTGGGCGAACCGGAAGGTCTGATCAAAACCGTGTTCGACGCCAAGACAGGCGAACTGCTGGGGGCCCATATGATCGGCGCGGAAGTCACCGAACTGATTCAGGGCTATGTGGTTGGGCGGCAGCTGGAGACCACCGAAGAAGACCTGATGAACACGGTCTTCCCGCACCCGACTCTGTCAGAAATGATGCATGAAAGCGTGTTGGACGCTTATGGCCGCGTGATCCACATGTAACGTCATACGCGTGTTGCGGTCGGACAGGGGGCTCTGCCCCCGCCTTGCTGCGCGCGGCTCCCCCGGGATATTTTGGGCCCGATGAACAAGGGATCTTTTATTCATCTGGCGGCAAATATCCCGGAGCGCGAGGCAGAGCCTCGCTGAAATCCGTTACTTGTTCAAAGCATCTAGAATGCGGGCCCACGAACGGATGCCCTTGTGAAAGCTTTTGACGTCGTATTTCTCATTCGGCGAATGGATGGCGTCGTCCTCGTTGGCATAGCCGACCAGCATCGAATCCAGCCCCAGAACGGTATTGAAATACCCGACGACGGGGATCGAGCCGCCCATGCCGGTAAACACCGCTTCGCGGTCCCACTCGTCCGACAGTGCTTTGCGCGCGGCTTCGAATTCCGGGCGATCGATATTCATGACCGAAGCGGGCGAACCTTCCAGATCGTTGTCCCAGACAACTTTTGCATCCGGGGACAGGCGATCCTCGACATGTTTGCGGATCTTGTTGCGCAGCGCGTCGGGGTCCATGTCGCCGACCAGTCGGCACGTGATTTTACAATGCGCTTCCGAAGGGATAACGGTTTTCGAGCCTGCGCCATTGTATCCGCCCCACAGCCCGTTCACCTCAAGTGTCGGGCGCGCCCATTGCTGTTCGAGCGTCGAATAGGCTTTTTCGCCGTGCGGCTGGGTATAGCCGACCGAATTCAGATAATCCGCTTCATCGAAACCGCAATTCTGCCACTGGCGCAGCTGGTCCTGGGGCACTTCATGAACGCCTTTATAGAAACCATCGACCGCGACACGCCCGGTTTCGTCATCATAGAATGAGGCAACGATCTTCGACAGCTCGCGCAGCGGGTTCAGCCCCGGGCCACCGTAATGGCCGGAGTGCAGATCGATGCGGGGCCCGATGATCGTGAACTCGTCCTTCAGCATGCCGCGAAGCTGCGCGGCAATCGACGGAACACCTCGCGACACCATGGATGTATCGCAAACCAGCGCCAGATCCGCTTTGAGTTCGGCCGCGTTTTCTTCGAGGAAGGGGACCAGCGAGGGTGAGCCGGATTCCTCTTCGCCTTCAAAGAAGAAGGTGATGCGGCAGGGCAGGGATCCGTGCACCGCTTTCCATGCGCGGCAGGCTTCGACGAATGTCATCAATTGACCTTTGTCGTCCGATGCCCCGCGCCCGCGGATGACGTGGCCGTGCTCGGTATCTTCGATGGCGGGGTCAAACGGGTCGCGCGTCCAAAGGTTCAACGGATCGACGGGTTGCACATCATAATGGCCATAAAACAGGATATGGGGTGCATCCGAGTCCTCGCCCACATGGCCTACGACCATCGGGTGTCCCGGGGTTTCCCGTTTTTCTGCTGCAATTCCGATACTGTTGAGGTCGGCAACCAGCCAGTCGGCCGCACGGCTGACGTCGGCCTTGTACGCGGGATCGGTTGAGATCGAAGGGATGCGCAGCAGCTCCATCAGGCGGTCGATCGAGGTTTGCAGATCTTCGTCAATCCGGTTCAGCACGGTGTCTAGCGACATGGGGATCTCCTGCTTGTCTGTGTTCGCGCGAACCCTAGCAGCGTTGACGGCGCCGTCCAGAGCGGTTGATCTGAATTGTTCATGCAATCACAAGCCCGCGAATGACGTTGCGCGGGCTGCGTCGTTTCCACGCGTCCGAAGGACGGAACTGTACTTGCCGTGAGCATTGCAAACTTATATTTGATGCAAATCAAAGTTGGGTTCACCTGTTCGGCTGTAACCAGCTGAATAAAGTAACACAAAGCTGCTGATACAGGTTAAGCTGTTGGATGTGGCAGACTAATTGCCCAAGGGAAACCGGAAACGGGCATTCAAGGAGGGTCCGTTGGACTATACTGCTCAGCTCGATTCAGCGATTGCCAGGCTGCATGACGAAGGACGTTACCGGACCTTTATCGATATCGAACGTCGCAACGGACACTTTCCGCACGCGGTACGCACGCGCCCGGACGGCTCGCAGCAGAACATCACCGTATGGTGTGGCAATGACTATCTGGGCATGGGCCAGCACCCTGTTGTTCTGAACGCAATGCACGAGGCGGTCGAAGCCGCAGGTGCGGGATCGGGCGGTACGCGCAACATCTCGGGAACAACGGTCTATCACAAACGGCTCGAGGCCGAACTGGCAGATCTGCATGGCAAGGAAGCCGCGCTTTTGTTCACCAGTGCTTATATCGCCAACGACGCCACGCTCAGCACGCTGCCCAAGCTGTTTCCGGGGCTGATCATCTATTCTGACGCGCTGAACCATGCTTCGATGATAGAGGGGGTGCGCCGAAACGGCGGGGCCAAGCGCATCTTCCGTCATAACGACTTGGCGCATCTGCGCGAATTGCTTGAGGCGGACGATCCCGCCGCACCCAAGCTGATCGCGTTCGAGTCCGTCTACTCGATGGATGGCGATTTTGGTCCAATCGAAGAAATCTGCGATCTGGCAGATGAATTCGGCGCGCTGACCTATATCGACGAAGTGCACGCGGTGGGCATGTATGGCCCGCGCGGTGGCGGCGTGACCGAGCGTGACCGGCTGGCACATCGTATCGACATCATCAATGGCACTCTGGCCAAGGCATATGGCGTCATGGGGGGCTATATCGCCGCAAGCGCAAAGATGTGCGATGCCGTGCGGTCTTATGCGCCGGGCTTTATCTTTACGACATCGTTGCCGCCGGCAGTTGCCGCAGGGGCTGCTGCATCCGTTGCGCACCTGAAAACCGCGTCTGAGCTGCGCGAGCAGCACCAGACTCAGGCGAAGATCCTCAAGCTGCGGCTGAAGGGAATGGGCCTTCCGCTGATCGACCACGGCAGCCATATCGTACCTGTGATCGTCGGCAATCCGGTTCACACCAAAAAGCTCAGCGATATGCTGCTGGACGATTATGGTATTTACGTGCAACCGATCAATTTCCCGACCGTCCCGCGCGGAACCGAGCGTCTGCGTTTTACCCCGTCTCCGGTGCATGGACCCGACGAAATGAACCGTCTGGTACAGGCGATGGACGAACTTTGGTCACATTGTGCGCTAAATCGCGCCGAACTTGCCGGATAACCTAACGCCAAAGTGTGCAACGAGTTTGCCGCGTGTTAAGCTTACGCTAACAAAACGAGTAGACGAATCATTCTGGGGATGATTCGCCACTTACGCGAAATACGCGACAGGCAGAATGGGGCAGCAGGGATGATTGGGCGCAGATCTCAGCGCGAATCCGAAGAGGACGTAGATGTCAGACCAAAAGGGTTTGACGACTACGAAGTTCGCCTAGGCGACAAGATGCGCGGTGAACGCGCAACGATGGGCAAATCTCTTCTGGATGTTCAGCGCGAGCTGCGGATCAAAGCCAACTATATCGCTGCAATTGAAAACGCCGACCCCGATGCGTTTGATACACCCGGCTTTATCGCCGGGTATGTGCGTTCCTATGCGCGCTATCTGGGTATGAACCCTGATGAGACCTTCGCGACTTTCTGCGAGGAAAGCGGATTTGAGGTCGCGCATGGCATGTCCGCAGAGGCCTCGGTGGTGCGGAAACCTTCCGGGGCTCTGCCTGCGCGCGGCCCGATGGGGCGGGATCCGTTCATTTCGCCCAATACGCCCTATATTCCGGGCAAGGAGTCTCTGGTCAGCCAGATTGAACCGCGCGCAATCGGCTCGTCGCTGGTTTTGCTGGCGGTGATCGGTGGCATTGGCTATGGCGGCTGGGCTGTTTTGAACAAGATTCAGCAAGTACAGGTCAGCCCGGTTGAACAGGCACCGGTGGTTCTGTCTGATCTGGATCCGCTGGATGCGGCGCGCAGCAACGTGTCTGATGACGCTGCACAAGTGGCAAGCGCCGAGGCACTGGACCGTCTCTATCGTCCGCAGGCACTGGATGTTCCGGTGCTGGTTGCGCGGGATGCTCCGATCTCAACGCTTGATCCGCGCGAGGTTGGGACCTTCCGCCCGCCCGAATTGCCGCAGTTCGAAGTGGCTGAACTGCACACGGTCGAAAAACCGGCCCTGCCGCAAGTGGTCGAACAGATCGACACCACGCTCAAGATCGTGGCAGTTGACCCCGCTTGGATGCGTGTGACGGCTGCGGATGGCAGCGTCATTTTCGAAGGTACGCTGGGAACCGTCGAGCAAGGCAGTGTATTCGAAGTGCCCCTGACGGAAGAACCGCCGACATTGCGTGCGGGCGCGTCGGGATCGGTATATTTCGCGATGAACGGTGAACATTACGGCCCGGCAGGTGCTCCGGGAACGGTCGCCAAGGGTGTCGTTCTGTCGAAAGACGCCGTGTCCGAGGCCTACGCCGTCGCCGATCTGGAGGCGGAACAGAACAGTGCGCTCAAGCAACTGGTGGCGGAACTGCAAACCGAGGCGACAGAAACGCCCGCCGAGTGATCTAGCCATTGCGATAACCCGGTTGCCGAACTATCTACTATCGCAACTCAGGCAGACGCGGATCCGTCCTTATGTCCCTCAATCACGTGCGCCCATGGCGCGACATCTATCGTCGTAAATCCCGTCAAATCATGGTCGGTAACGTCGCCGTTGGTGGTGATGCACCTATTGCCGTTCAAACCATGACCAACACGCTGACCACCGATGTGGCGGCGACCGTGGCGCAGGTACAGGCGGCGGCTGAGGCCGGCGCTGACATCGTTCGCGTCTCGGTTCCTGATGAGGCGTCGTCCAAGGCGTTGAAACAGATCGTTCGGGAAAGCCCGGTGCCCATCGTGGCGGATATTCATTTCCACTATCGGCGCGGGATCGAGGCCGCCGAAGCGGGCGCTGCCTGTCTGCGCATCAATCCCGGCAATATCGGCGACGAAACCCGCGTAAAAGAAGTCATCCAGGCGGCGCGCGACCACAACTGCTCGATCCGCATCGGCGTGAACGCGGGCAGCCTGGAAAAGCACCTGCTTGAGAAATATGGCGAGCCGTGCCCCGAGGCGATGGTCGAAAGCGGGCTGGAACATATCCGCATCCTTCAGGACAATGATTTTCACGAGTTCAAGATCAGCGTAAAGGCCAGCGACGTGTTCCTGTCGGCCGCGGCCTATCAGGGCATTGCCGAGGCGACGGATGCCCCCATCCATCTGGGCATTACCGAGGCCGGAGGGCTGGTCAGCGGCACGATCAAATCGGCCATCGGGTTGGGCAACCTGCTGTGGATGGGGATCGGCGACACGATCCGCGTCAGCCTGTCTGCTGATCCGGTGGAAGAGGTCAAGGTCGGGTTTGAAATCCTCAAATCCCTTGGCCTGCGCCATCGGGGTGTCAATATCATCTCGTGCCCATCCTGCGCGCGGCAGGGTTTTGATGTCATCAAAACCGTCGAGGCGCTGGAACATCGCCTTGAACACATCAAGACGCCGATGAGCCTGTCGATCATCGGCTGCGTGGTCAACGGGCCGGGTGAAGCGCTGATGACCGATGTTGGTTTCACCGGCGGCGGGGCAGGGTCCGGCATGGTCTATCTGGCCGGCAAAGCCAGCCACAAGATGTCGAACGACCAGATGATCGATCACATCGTGGAAGAGGTCGAGAAAAAGGCGGCTGAACTGGATGCGGCGGCTGAAGCGGCTGAATAGCCTGTTTCTTCACGACATCTGAAAAACCGGCATCTGTTGTGTGGCGCAATGGATGCCGCCGCCAAGCTCTCCCAGCACATCCACGTCAAGCGTCACGACTTCACGCCCAGGGTGGTGCCTTGCAAGCGTTTCCGACGCGATCCTGTCTGTTTCCGAGTCTCCGAACCGGGCCGCAATCACACCGCCATTGCAGACGTAGTAATTGGCATAAGAGGCCACGAAATCCGGGTCTTCGACACGGCGGAAATGCGGCTCGGGTATCACGTCCATGTTGATGCCCGCGGCAATGAGACGATCATGGGTGTCCAGCGCGGCCATGTGGAAAGGATCATCTTTGTCCGGTTCATCCGGCAAGTTGATGATGCCGCGACCGGGGCCGGTAAAGCGGGCCAGACTGTCAATGTGATAGTCGGTGATATCTTCGCCCCAGACTCCTTCGGACCAGATCATGCGTTTGGCTCCATAGGCCGCCAACAACCGGGCTTCGATCTCGTCCCGAGTGAGGCCGGGATTGCGGTTGTCATTCACCCAAGAGCTTTCATGCGCCATTAGCGTCCCATGCCCATCCTGCTCGACGCCACCGGCTTCGCCGATCAGCCCGGTCGGCAACAGGGGCAGACCCAGCCTTTCGGCCACTCTGCCGGCAATTTTCGCATCATGTGCGTGAACCTGTTTTCTTCCCCACCCATTGAACTGGATCTGTTGGACCGCAAGCGCGCCACGGGTATTGATCGCAAAGACCGGGCCTGCGTCCCGGCACCACAGATCTTCGGTCGGGACATCCAAGATCTCGACCGCCGCAGAAAGCCGTTTGCTGATGTCTGCGTGATGTTCCGATCCGGCGAGCATTGTGACGGGTTCAAAAGCAGAGATCGTGTTTGCGATTTCCGCAATGGTCCCCTTTACCATTTCCAGAAAAACGGGGTCGGGATAGACGGTTCGGCTGACCGGCCATTGCATGAAAGTGCGTTCATGCCGGGCGTCTTCGGCCGGCACGTGGAAGCCGGTCGCGGACTGCGCAATAGACTGGCCAGAGAAACACGTCATACCCAACGCTCCTCCGGCCACCAGAAATTCCCGCCGCTTCATGGCACGTCGCCGACAGATCCGGCCTTAGCCGCGTTCGGCACGTATACCGTTAACGATCTGCTGCATCTGATCGGCTGGCAAATAGCCACGCAGCATCTCTGTGCCCAACACGAACGAAGGCGTGCCCGAGATCTGCATCCGCTGGGCCAGAGCACGGGTGCGCGCGATCTCATCCGTGACGCGATCGCTGTCCATCGCCGCGATGATCTCGTCGCTGTTCAGCCCCAAACCGTCCGAGATGCGGCGTAGGGCAACTTCGCTTGGCTCGCCGGTGAATTCCAGCAGGGCATCATGGACCTGCTTATATGCGTCGTCGCCCGCCACGTGTTTGGTGGCCACGGCAAAACGTGAGGACAGCACAGACGCATCACCCAGGATGGGGAATTCCTTGATCACAAGGCGGATGTTGCCGTCTTCTGCCAGCAGGCTGGTAACTTCGGGAACGGCACGGCGGCAATAGCCACACCGGTAGTCCATAAACTCGACCAGCGTGATGTCGCCATCCGGGTTGCCGCCAACCCAGCTGTACCCGTCATCGAACAGTTCATCCGCATTGGCGGTAACCAGTTCTTTGTCCGCCGCGGCTTCGGCGACGGCATTGCGCTCTTCCAGAATGTTGATGGCTTCGATGATCACTTCGGGGTTTTCCAGCAGGTATTCGCGCACCTGGGCACCAAATTCCGCCTTCTCGGCATCGTTCATCGCATTCAAGTCCAGCGCCTGCGCCGAGGTCGCCGCCATGGAAAGCCCCAGAAGGGCGGGTGCAGCATGTCTGAGGATCATTTCCGTTTCCTTTTGTCTTTGTCGAGTCGTTCCGACGCAATCAGCACGTCTTGTGCCCTTTGCCAACCCGGTGAACCTTCGGGCAGTCGTGCTACGGCGCGTTTCGCGTGAATGCCGGCATCTTTCAACCGCCCTTGCAGCGCATACCGCTCTGCCGTCACGGTGGATGCCATACCATCATTGCCAACCTGAGCATAGGCCACACCCAGATCCTGCAACAGCCTGGCATTCCGGTAGTCCCGGGCGCGGGCTTTTTCCAGCACGCTCAGGGCCTGTTTGGTTTGACCCTGCGCCAACAGCGCCCGCCCGTATCCAGCCAGGATAAGCGCATCGTTCGGAGCCATTTCAACAGCGCTCCCATACGCTTCAACAGCCGCGCCTATTTGCCTGTTTTCCAGCAGAATTTGCCCTTTCAGGTCATAATAGTAGGGGTCGTTCGGGCGCAGCGCCAGTGCCTCGTCGATGGCACGACGCGCGCGATCCAAATCACGGTTCTGATGATAAGCCGAAGCCTCGCGCATCAGGCGGATGTCCTGAGCGGTTTCTTCTTTGGCGCGCCGTAATGTCCAACTGGGTGAGCGTAAAAAGGCCGACAGTTTGCCTTTGACGCGGGCAAACCAGTAATCGGCATTGGCATTCGGAACGGCCTTGTCGCCGAACTCATCCAGAAACGCTTCGGCGGCGCGCAATCGTTCACGACTGGTGGGATGCGACCGCATGTACGGGTCCTGATTAGCGACGCTCAACAATTCCTGACCCGCGAATTTCCTGTGCAGCTCGACCATGCCGCTGGGGGAAATCTGAGCCCATCGCAGATAGCTTGCGGCGCTTCGGTCGGCCGAGGCCTCTTCGGCGCGGGTATGGCCCAGAAAGCTGCGGATTGCGGCGCCTTGGGTGCCTGCGGCGATGCCAATGGCGGCTTCACCCCCTCCGGCCGCAGCCGCAAGCAGGGCCAAAGCGGTACCAAGGCCCGCATTGCGCCGCGCCGCCTTCAGGTTTTCGGCACGCCGGGCCAGATGGCCGTTCGCGATATGCGCGGCCTCATGCGCGATCACCGCTTGCAGCATTTCGGGGCTTTCGACCGTAAGGATCAGCCCGTAATTCAAATAGATCGCGTTGTAGTCGATGACGAAGGCATTGAACGTGTTGTCATTGACCACAAGGATTTGAACCCGGTTGGTGTTCAGGCCGGCGGCGCGCAGAACCGGAAACGCCAGCTCGCGCAGGCCATGCTCGATATCGGGGTCGCGGATCAGGCTTTGCCCATGAGATTGCGTTGCCGCCGTCAGCCAGACGACAACCGACAGTATCAGAGCCGGGATTGACGTCAGCCGGGATACGCGTTCAAAAGCCATGGCTGCAACATGGGAGATGGGCATGAGAAACTCAACCCGGTCCGAGGTCGATCCCTTCATCGTGATGGACGTGATGGAGGCCGCGCGCCGTGCGGAAGAAGCGGGCCGCCATGTGATCCACATGGAAGTTGGACAGCCCGGAACCGGCGCACCCAAGGGCGCGACCGAGGCGCTGGCGAGGGCGATGGATCACAGCCCGTTGGGCTATACGGTGTCCCTGGGCTTGCCTGCGCTGCGAAAGCGTATCGCGCGGCTTTATGGGGATTGGTACGATGTGGACCTGAACCCGGGGCGCGTGATCATCACGCCCGGATCGTCCGGCGGGTTTCTGCTGGCTTTCACGGCATTGTTCGACAGCGGGGATCGCGTCGGAATCGGTGCGCCGGGGTATCCGTCTTATCGCCAGATTCTCAGGGCACTTGGATTGGTGCCGGTCGATCTGCCGACCGCGCCTGAAAATCGTCTGCAACCCGTGGCAGCGGATATTCAGGGAATGGGCCTGAAGGGGCTGATGGTGGCGTCTCCGGCGAATCCTACCGGCACGATGCTGGATAACGCCGCCATGGGGTCGCTGATCGAAGCCGCACACGGGCAGGGGGCATCCTTCATCAGCGACGAAATCTATCATGGTCTGGAATACGAGGCCAAGGCCGTGACCGCGCTGGAACTGACGGATGAGTGCTATGTGATCAACTCGTTTTCCAAGTATTTCTCGATGACCGGTTGGCGCGTGGGCTGGATGGTCGTGCCCGAGGATCAGGTGCGCGTGGTCGAGCGGATAGCCCAGAACATGTTCATCTGCGCGCCGCATGCCAGTCAGGTTGCGGCACTGGCCGCGATGGATTGCGAGGACGAGCTGCAAGCCAATCTGGACGTGTACCGCCGAAACCGCGCCCTGATGCTGGACGGGCTGCCCAAGGCGGGCTTTACGAAAATCGCGCCTCCGGACGGGGCTTTCTATGTCTATGCCGACGTGTCTGACCTGACCGATGACAGCCGCGCATTTGCGGCCGAGATTCTGGACAAGGCCGGGGTCGCGGTCACGCCGGGTCTGGATTTCGATCCGCAACGCGGCCATACGACGTTGCGTTTTTCCTATGCGCGTTCGACGGCCGACATTCAGGACGGGCTGGAACGGTTGCGCGTTTTCATGACCGAGCGGAAGGTGATCGGGGAACCTGCCTGAGCCGTTCACAAATCAGCCCTTGTGGTATAGGCTGCCCGGCAAACGATCTCGGGAAAACTTGAGGCCATGAGCAGGATCTTCATTTGCATCGCCCTGATCTGGGCGCTGTGCGGCAGTGCCGTCGCGCAGGATTTCAGCGCGCTGGCACGCGTTCAGCCCGACCAAAGCCGCATCACGGATGTGGGGCGAACTGGCGTTCGCGTGGATATCGGCCTGAGCCAGGGGGTGCCGTACCGGATCTTCACCTTGCAGGATCCGTACCGGATGGTTCTGGACTTCAACGAAGTGGATTGGACCGGGCTGAACCGAAAGGATTTCCTGCAATCCGAACGCGTCAGCGGCGTGCAATTCGGAGCCTATGTTCCGGGTTGGTCGCGGCTGGTGTTGGAACTGGGCGCTCCGATGGCCGTAGACACTGCCGTATTGTCAGTTGCCGAGGATTCGGGGGCGGCTCTGCTGTCTCTCAACCTCAAGGGTACGGATTTTGATACGTTCAACGCAACCGCAGGTGCGCCGCGCAACCCGGGATGGGACCTGCCGGAACCGGCTGATGTGCCGCAGGCATCGGCGCGCTCGGCAGACAGGCCGTTGCGCGTGATGCTCGATCCGGGGCATGGCGGGATTGATCCGGGTGCCGAAATCGACGGCGTTGATGAAAAAACCCTGATGCTGACCTTTGCCCGCGAACTGCGCGAAGTTCTCTTGCGATCAGGAGGTTATGAGGTGGTCCTGACCCGGGTTGACGACCAGTTCGTCTCGTTGGAGCGCCGGATTGCCTTGGCGCATCGGGCTGGCGCGGATCTGTTCATTTCGCTGCATGCGGATTCCCTTTCGGAAGGTCAGGCCCATGGGGCTGCCGTCTATACCCTGTCGGCCGATGCTTCGGATGTGGCCAGTTCAAAACTGGCCGAGCGGCATGATCGGGGGGATTTGATCTCGGGTATCGATCTGAATGGTGCCGATGATCAGGTGGCCGATGTTCTACTTGATCTGGCGCGCCAGGAAACGATGCCGCGGACCAGGTCCTTGGCCAGCGCGATCGCCAACGGGATGGCCCAGCAAGGCGGGCCGATGAACCGTAAACCGCTGCGGACCGCTTCGTTCTCGGTGCTCAAGGCGGCCGATATTCCGTCTGTTTTGGTCGAACTTGGATTTCTGTCGAGCCCCAGAGATCGAGAAAACCTCAGGGATTCGGAATGGCGGGCGAAAATGGCCTTGGGTATCTTTCAGGGGATCGAAGACTGGCGTCAGCAGGATGTGATCCGCAAATCCCTGATTGGCCAGTGACCTTGCGACGCAAAACGGCTAGAATACGCTTGGTGTTTTGACCCTTGGGCGGTGCAACACTATATAGGCACCACCGCGAGAAAAAGGCAGTAACGTGATCCGGTTCATTCTTTCGTTTTTCGGGGCGATCTTCAGTATCGTTACCTTGGGTATTTTCATGGTCGCACTGGTGATCGGTGCGGTGTTCTGGATGTATGGCCGGGACCTGCCCAGCCACGAATCCCTGGCCCAGTACAAGCCCCCGACGATCAGCCGGATCTATTCGGGCGAAGGCCAGTTGATCGACGAATTCGCGCAGGAACGCCGCCTGTTCACGCCGTCCGCGGAAATTCCCGATCTGGTGAAGCAGGCGTTTATTTCGGCGGAAGACAAGAATTTCTATACCCATCAGGGGTACGACCCACGCGGCATTGTCGCGGCAGGTGTCGAAGCGGTGCGCACCAAAGGCGGGACCGTGCGGGGTGCATCGACCATTACGCAGCAGGTAATGAAGAACTTCCTGTTGTCGGGCGACCGCCGGGCAGAACGCAAGATCAAGGAAATCATCCTCGCCACCCGGCTCGAGGATACCCTGGACAAGGAGCAGATCCTTGAGCTCTACCTGAACGAGATCTTTCTGGGTCAGAACTCGTACGGTGTGACGGCCGCTGCACAGACCTATTTCAACAAGACCTTGCAGGAACTTGCCCCGCACGAAGCCGCGATGCTGGCCGCGATGCCCAAGGCGCCGTCGGATTACCACCCGGTTCGGGAAAAGGAACGCCTGCTGGCCCGCCGAAACTATGTGCTGCGTGAGATGTACCAGAACGGTTACATCGATCAGGCGACCTATGAGTCCGAGGTCGAGATGCCGCTGCGCTCGGTTCAGAACGGCGATTTCGAAAGCTTCCGCACCGCATTGCCGCCGCGTGACTACTTCACCGACGAAATCCGTCGCCAACTGAGCGAGGACTTTGGTGAAGGTGAGTTCTTTACCGGCGGCTTCACGGTTCGTGCGTCGGTGGACGAAGAAATGCAGGTCGAGGCCGCAAAGGCCCTGCGCACGGCGTTGCAAAAATATGACCGGTCGCGCGGGAAATGGCGCGGCACCGGCGAAGTGATTCCGGAAGAAAAACTTGCGGATGAGGCACAGTGGCGCGAGGCACTGTCGCTTCTGGAAATCCCGCGCGATGTGGTGCTGCCGACCCGCTGGTATCCCGCCGTGGTTCTGAATGTCTCGGATCAGCAACTTACCGTCGGGATCGAAGACGGCCCTGCGGATGGCACTATTCCGCGGTCCGATATCAAGTGGATGCAGGGTGATTTTGCGGCGAACTTCAAACGCGGTGATGTGATCCTTGTTGTCGAGGGCGAAGAGGGGCAGTGGTCTGCCCGTCAGGTGCCCGAAGTTCAGGGCGCTTTTGTGGCGATGGATGTGAACTCGGGCCGCGTTCTGGCGATGCAGGGCGGGTTTTCTTATCAGGATACCGTTTTCAACCGCGCCACGCAGGCACAGCGCCAGCCGGGGTCCAGCTTCAAACCCTTTGTCTATGCCGCCGCGCTGGACAGCGGATACAGCCCCGCAACCATCGTTGTGGACGCACCGATCGAGGTGAACACGCCACAGGGCTTGTGGCGGCCCAAGAACTCGTCGAACAAGTTCTACGGGCCGACGCCGTTGCGCACCGGGATCGAGCAGTCGCGGAACCTGATGACCATCCGCCTTGCGCAAGAGGTCACGATGCCGGTGGTTGCAGGCTACGCCGAACGCTTTGGCGTCTATGACCGGATGGGCGCGTTCCTTGCAAACTCGCTGGGGTCCGAAGAAACGACGCTGTACAAGATGGTCGCCGCTTATGCGATGTTCGCGAACGGGGGTCAGCGGGTTGAACCCACTCTGGTCGACCGTATTCAGGACCGGTTCGGCAAGACCATCTATCGTCATGATGATCGCCAATGCCTGAATTGCAACTCGACCTGGCTCGAGCCCGACGAGGCCCCAACCCTTGTCACGGACCGCGCGCAGGTCATGGATGCCATCACGGCCTATCAGCTGACGTCCATGATGAAAGGCGTGGTGGATCGCGGCACCGCCTCGCGCTATGTGAACCTGCCGGTGCCGACGGCCGGCAAGACCGGAACCACCAACGAATCCAAGGATGCGTGGTTCATCGGCTTCACCTCGAACATCGTGGCGGGCTGCTATATCGGTTACGACCGCCCGCGCCCGATGGGACGGGGGGCTTATGGTGGTACCTTGTGCGGCCCGGTGTTCCAGAGCTTCATGGAAAAAGCCGTCGAAAAGTATGGCGGTGGGCCATTCAAGGTTCCAGAAGGTGGTCACTTTATCAAAATCGACCGTTTCAGCGGCGCCCGCCTGCCGGATGACGCCACTGGCGACTATGTCGTGGCCGAGTTCTTCCGCGACGGTGTCGATGGGTTCATCGACCGTGTTTATGACGGTGGTTTTGCGATTGGTTCCGACCTGCCTTTGTTCGAGGAAGCGCAGCGCGCAGGTGTGCAGGTTCAAACCTCCACCGGTCAAACCATCACGGTCGGCCCCAAGGCCACGCAAGGCGATCTGAGTACCGGCGGTCTTTACTAATCGGCCACGTCCAGAAAAAGGCGCAAAAGGTCGGCTTCCGGGTCGTTTTCGATGGCACCTTCGGATCGCCAGCAGATGGACAAGGCGCATTTGACGGCTGCCCATTGGGCCAGCCGTTTCTCTGAAACATTCATGGCTTCGGAATAGAGCGACAGGCAGGTTTCGATCTGCCGGGGATCGCGCACCAATTCGGTCATGCCTTTTGGGTGCCGCAGTGCATTTGCCAGTTCAAAGGCCGGATCTCCTGCATATCCTTTGGCATCGAAAACCCGCGGGCCATTGTGGGTCAGAATAATGTTGTCCGGGTGAAGATCCCCGTGCAGGGGTACCGGCGTGGGCTGGCTGATCAACAGGTGCTGACCCAGATTCGTGGCAGACAGCACGTCCTTGCGCAGAAGGGTTGGGCAGGCCGGAGCAAAGGCGCAGCCGAACAGAGGGGCGACCACCTGGTTCAGGGGTTTCAAGCCACCGACGTCAGCGGTGGCCTTCCCATGCAGGCGCGCCGCCGTTTCTGCAAGGATCGCAACAGCGTCTTCAGGGCGTCCTGCCCGCGCAATGTCCCCCAAAGACGGGCCTTCCAGCCATTCCATCAGAACGGCATTCCGTTCCTCGTTGAGAACCCGAACCGCTCCCCGGTCATGCCAGTCCTTCAACAAAGCGGTCCCGGGTTCTTCGTTGCCGCGATCCGGTCCGCGATAGAGTTTCAGGGCGGCCGGCCCGTGTTCCGACTGTACCTTCCACACCCGCGCCTGGGCTGTCTCGGCAACCAGTTCCGGTTGATGCAATTCCCATCGGTCCAGAAACTCTTTGAATGTGCCTTGCATTCACGCTCAGCCCGTCTTGTGGTGTCTCGCACCTCTTGCTATCACGCAGGCCTGATTGAGCAAGTTGGGACAAGACCATGCGCGCCGAAACCCAGAACACTGTGGCGGAAATCGAAAAGTCGCTGGAGCTGCTGGCGCAGCGCATGGACTATGAGACCGCGCCGCATCGCCTTGAGGAATTCAATGCGCGTGTCGAAGATCCCAACCTGTGGGACAATCCGGAAAAGGCTCAGAAACTGATGCGCGAGCGGCAGATGCTGGTCGACGCGATCGAGACCTACGAGTCCATCAAAACTGATCTCAGCGACAATATCGAACTGATTGAGCTGGGCGAAATGGAAGAAGACGAAGAAGTTGTCCAGGACGCCGAAGCCGCGATCAAGGCGCTTCAGGCCAAGGCCGCGAAGAAAGAGCTTGAGGCCCTGCTTGACGGTGAGGCCGACAGCAACGACACCTTCCTCGAGATCAACTCGGGCGCGGGCGGAACCGAAAGCTGCGACTGGGCCTCGATGCTGGCGCGGATGTATGTGCGCTGGGCCGAGAAAAAAGGCTATACGGTCGAGCTTCAGTCCGAAACCCCGGGCGAAGAAGCAGGGATCAAATCCGCTGCGTACAAGATTTCGGGGCACAACGCTTATGGCTGGCTGAAGTCCGAAAGCGGCGTGCACCGGCTGGTGCGGATTTCGCCATTTGACTCGGCGGCAAAGCGGCACACCTCGTTCTGTTCGGTCTGGGTCTATCCCGTGGTCGACGACAATATCGAGATCGAAGTGAACCCCGCCGATATCCGCATCGACACCTACCGGTCATCGGGTGCCGGTGGTCAGCACGTGAACACCACGGACTCGGCCGTGCGGATCACGCACATTCCGACCGGGATTGTCGTGACCTCGTCCGAAAAGTCGCAGCACCAGAACCGCGATATCGCCATGAAGGCTCTGAAATCGCGCTTGTATCAACTGGAACTGGACCGTCGGAACGCCGACATCAACGCGGCACATGAAGCCAAGGGGGATGCGGGCTGGGGCAACCAGATCCGGTCCTATGTCTTGCAGCCCTACCAGATGGTCAAAGACCTGCGGACCAATTACGAGACCTCGGATACCAAGGGTGTTCTGGACGGCGATCTGGACGGCTTCATGGCGGCCACACTGGCCCTGAACGTGGCGGGCAAGAGCCGCTCCGAGGCCCAAGGCGACAGCTGAGGTGAAGCGTGACAGCCCTTTCCTCAACGTTCTGAAAGGGCATTGGCAGCTTATGCTGATCACGACCCTGGTGTTTCTGCTCTGGAATACACCGGTCGCGGTTCCGCTGAAGATACTGGTCGTCTTTCTGCATGAGTTGTCTCATGCGGCGACGATCCTGATGACGGGCGGCTCGGTCGAGAGCTTTTCGATCTCACCACAACAGGGCGGCGTTGTCGTCGGCCGGGGAGGCAATCGCTTTCTCAGCCTGTCTGCCGGGTATCTTGGTTCACTGGCGCTGGGCATGGCCCTTTTGATCCTTGCCTTGCGATCACGGGCCGACCGCGCCGTTCTGGCTGGTTTTGGCGGTGTCATGTGTCTGGTGGCGGTGCTGTATATCCGCGACCCGTTTGCCCTTGTTTTCAGCATCGGAACCGGGGCTGCGATGATTGCTGCGGCGTGGTATCTGCGCCCCGATGCAAGCGATCTGGTGCTGCGTGTGATCGGATTGACTAGTATGATCTATGTCCCTTTCGACATCTTCGATGACACGATCCGACGGTCTGGCGCGCGTTCGGATGCATTCATGCTGGCCGAGGAATTCGGTGGCTCTGCCATGTTGTGGGGCGGGATCTGGCTGGTGCTCAGCTGCATCGTGATCGTTCTTTGCCTGCGCTACTGGCTTGGGGCTGACAGCAACCTGCAATTTCGCAGATCAGCGCGCTGACATTGCCGTCTGCGACGACGCTGAAAAGATACATTTAAACAGTGGGTTTAAATGATCCGAGCTGCCCGCTAGGCTGCCGGAAACGACAATGGATTGGCGTGTCATGGACCTGACCCGGATATCGGCAACACACCTTTTGAAACAGTTGGCCAACCGGCAGGTTTCAGCCTCGGACGTGATGCAGGCCACGCTGGATCGCATCGCCAAGGTCAATGGTGAGGTGAATGCCATCGTGGCGCTGAGGGATTCAGATGGTTTGATGGCTGAGGCGAAGGCCTGTGACGACGGCCCGATCACCGGCCCGCTGCACGGTCTTCCAATCGCAGTCAAGGATCTTGTGAATGTGGCGGGTGTCGCCTCGTCGCAAGGATCACCTGTTTTTCAAGACCACGTGCCAGCCAGCGACGATCTGATCGCCGCCCGGATGCGGCAAGCCGGTGCCATCCTGATCGGCAAAACCAATACGCCGGAATTTGGGCTGGGATCGCACACGTTCAATCCGGTCTATGGGGCAACGCGCAACCCTTATGATGCCAATCGTACCTGCGGTGGCTCATCCGGCGGGGCGGCGGTTGCTTTGGCGACGGGCATGGTTGCGCTGGCCGATGGCTCGGACATGATGGGCAGCTTGCGCAACCCTGCCGCCTGGAACAACGTTTATGGCTTTCGGCCAAGCTGGGGCAGGGTGCCTTCCGATCCCGTAGGGGACAGCTTTTTGCACCAGTTGTCGACACTGGGCCCCATGGCGCGCTGCCCCGTAGATCTGGGTGTTCTGCTTGATGTCATCTCGGGTCCGGACCCGCGCTTGCCGCTGGCCGTTGAAAGTGCGCCGGTGTCGCCGGTGACCGCCACAGATCTGCAAGGGCTGCGGATCGGGTGGCTTGGCGACTGGGGCGGCGCTTTTCCGACCGAGCCCGGTATTCTTGACATCTGTAAAGACGCGATGGACGTGTTCGAAACACGTGGCGCGCGGGTTGAGGACGTCGCCCCGCCTTTCGATGCCGAAAAACTCTGGACCAGCTGGATCACCCTGCGGTCGTTCAGCGTGGCCGCCGGGCTGGAACCCTTGGTGTCGCAAAAGGAAGATTTGAAAGACTCGGCACAATGGGAACTGGATCGGGGTTTGGCAATGAATGCAATGGAGGTGCACCACGCCAGTGTCATCCGCTCGGAATGGTTCCGTTGCGCGGCGAACCTGTTCGAACAGTTTGACGCGTTGGTTCTGCCGTCTGCTCAGGTCTGGCCGTTTTCGGTTGATTTGCCTTACCCGACAGAGATAGCGGGCCGGGCCATGGATACCTATCACCGATGGATGCATGTCACGATACCGGTCAGCCTGATCGGCCTGCCATGTCTTGCTGCGCCCGCGGGGTTTGGCACGCAGGGGCTGCCGATGGGGTTTCAATTGTTCGGGCCCAGAGGATCGGATCGGAAACTATTGTCAGTCGGTGCGGCTTACCACGCCGAAACCAATTGGCCGAACAAGAGGCCGGCGATGCAATAACGCCGGTCAGGGAGGAGGAAGACAACATGGACAAACCCTTTGGTGTTCCGGATATGCGACCGGTCGATACTGCCATGCTGCGGACTGCATTGCAGCGCGCCGGGGCCGACTTTCGCCGCGCACCGCTGTTCGGCCTTATTTTTGCGGGGTTTTACGTACTGTCCGGGTGGGCGATGGCATGGGTGACAATTCAGACCGGAACAACCTTTTGGCTGGTGCTGGCGGCCATCGGGTTTCCGCTGATCGGCCCGTTTGCCGCTGTTGGTCTGTACGAGGTGTCGCACAGGCTGGAACAAGGCGAGCCGCTCGACTTTGGCGCGATCTTCGGGGTCGTGATGCAGCAAAGCCGCCGACAATTGCCCTCGATCTGCGCGATCATAGTTGTCGTGTTTCTTTTCTGGTTTTTTCTGGGTCACATGATTTTTGCCCTGTTCATGGGGTTGGCGACGATGACCAACGTGTCGACCTCGCTTGAGGTGTTTCTGACATTGAATGGCCTGACAATGCTGGCCGTTGGCACGGCCGTCGGGGCGGTTTTTGCAACCGTTCTGTACATGATCACCGTTCTGTCGATCCCTCTGCTGCTGGACCGCGAGCTGGATTTCGTAACGGCCATGATCACCAGTTTTACTTACGTGTCAGAGAACTTTCCGGTGATGCTGGCCTGGGGTGCCTTCATCGCGGTGCTGACATTTCTGGCGATGGTGCCCTGGTTTCTGGGGCTGCTGGTGGTACTGCCTTTGCTGGGACATGCCAGTTGGCATCTGTACCGGCAGATCACGCAGAATGATGAAGAGGAAACACCAACCTGAGACGGTAGGTTACAGGTTCTGAGCCACATTGTTCGTCGACAATCGCGCAGCAGCAAAAATGGCCGTCGAGTCGTGCCCAAGGTATTTTAGCACAACGGGTTCGGGCGTTGTCGCATTTGTCGGGCTGATGACCGACCCACGCCAATGAACTGCCGTTCCCGTGGGGTCCGGAGAGATCAGATAGACCCGGCTGTTCTGACCTTCCCGCTGGGAGGTGAGCATATAGACAGTGTCACCGCTTGAGGCTGCTATCCCCTGTATTTCCCGCGCCTTTGGGGGTGCCTCGGGCATTGCCGCACGCGACACGTAACCACGTATCAACGTACATTGGGCCAAGGGGCGGGCGTGCAGCAGGGTCATCCGGTGTTCAGCCGACAGGCTTTCGATCACCGCGTAGAACCCGGGTGAAAACGGGGATTTCTCGATCGCATCCGCCCCCGAGCCCAGAAACTCTGTCAGGGCCGGAGTTGCGGGGTGTTCTTCGATCTTTTCGATCTCGTCCAGCGGTTTCAGAAGAATGCGGGCATCGACATCAAAAAACCTGCATATACGGTCCAGCACATCCGGTCTGGGTACGCTTTCACCGGAAAGATATCTGTTAAACTGGGTACGGTTTACGCCAAGTTGTCGGCACAGCGCCGAGATCGAGCGATATCGCTTTGCCAATTGCCGAAGGTTCGCACCAAACATTGCGCGAATCTCGGCCGGACTACGAATATCGTCAGTCATGGGTGCCCACGTCTTGCTTAGTTTCTGAAAGAAACCATCGTCGCACTGAAGCCGAAGCCCAGTGCATTTTTAAATCGTACAGAATGACCCCAAGCAACGTATCCCCACGTCGCGTTGCGGCTTCGAGGCTAACGCCCTCATGTGTAAAGGCAATAGGCTTTATCTGAAAATGCCTGATCTTTTTCGGGAAAAGCCGACCTTATGGCAATTATAGCGCATTCAGATCGCAAGAGTTGAATTTGAAAGGACCAGCCACCCTAAAAAGTGTTCCCGCCTTGGCTGCAAGACAAGTGCCAAGGCGGGACAGTTCGATCAATCGCCGCGCAGCAGGGCCGCCACGCCAGTACGCGCGATTTCCATCAGGCCCAGCGGGCGCATCAGGTCGGCAAATGCGTCGATCTTGTCGGGCGCACCGGTGATTTCGAAGATGAAGGAATTGAGTGTGCTGTCGACAACATTGGCGCGGAAGATATCGGCCAGTCGCAGGGCTTCGACCCGTTTATCGCCTTCGCCGACAACCTTGATGATCGCCAGTTCACGCTCGACCGAGGCGCCCTCGACCGTCAGATCATGCACATCACGCACCGAGACAATCCTGCCAAGCTGCGCCTTGATCTGTTCGATGACTTGGGGCGTGCCGGTGGTGACGATGGTGATGCGGCTCAGGTGGCCGGTATGATCAACCTCGGCCACCGTAAGGCTTTCGATGTTGTAACCACGACCCGAGAAAAGGCCGATGACACGGGCCAGCACTCCGGGCTCGTTTTCGACCAGAACCGCGATGGTATGGCGTTCCTGAACGTCCGAGAAGGTGGGCCGTAGGTTATAGGCCGAATGGCGGGTAGAGCCTTTTTTGATATGTAGGGCAGACATTTACGTCCCTTTCATCATCCTTGACAGGTTGGGTACAGCGCGGCACTCAACCAAATCCGTCGAATTTCGTTAAACCAGAACCGAACCTTTGGAGTCGATCACGCCCTGCGTCTCGGCCTCACCCAGCAGCATCTCGTTATGGGCCTTGCCCGACGGGATCATGGGGAAGCAGTTCTCGTGCTTTTCGACCAGACAGTCAAAGATCACCGGACCGTCGTAATTGATCATCTCCATGATCGCGTCATCCAGATCGGCGGGGTCGGAACACAGGATACCTTTGGCGCCAAAGGCCTCAGCCAGTTTCACGAAATCGGGCAGGGCCTCGGACCAGGAATGTGAATAGCGCTCGCCATGCAGCAGCTCCTGCCACTGGCGGACCATGCCCAAACGTTCGTTGTTCAGGATGAACTGTTTCACCGGCAGGCGGTACTGAACGGCGGTGCCCATTTCCTGCATGTTCATCAGCCAGCTGGCCTCGCCGGCGACGTTGATCACCAGAGCATCCGGATGCGCCATCTGCACGCCGATCGAGGCGGGGAACCCATAACCCATCGTGCCCAGACCACCCGATGTCATCCAGCGGTTGGGGTCTTCGAACCCAAGGTACTGCGCCGCCCACATCTGGTGCTGACCCACCTCGGTGGTGATGTAGCGATCATGCTTTTTTGTCAGTTCTTCAAGGCGTTGCAGCGCGTATTGCGGTTTGATCGACTTTTCGCTGTTGGTGAAGGCCAGGCAGTTGATCTTGCGCCACTCGGCGATCTGGTTCTGCCATTGTTTGACATTCGCGGCGTCCGTCTTGCGGCCGCGCGACTTCCAGATCTTCAGAATATCCTCGAGCACATGCGCCACGTCGCCGACAATCGGGATGTCGACCCGTATGACCTTGTTGATCGAGGACGGGTCGATGTCGATATGCGCTTTTTTCGAGTTCGGCGAAAACGCATCGATACGCCCGGTGATCCGGTCATCGAACCGCGCACCGATATTGATCATCAGATCGCAATCATGCATCGCCATATTGGCCTCATAAAGGCCGTGCATGCCGAGCATTCCCAACCAATTTTCGCCCGAGGCAGGATAGGCGCCAAGTCCCATCAGGGTTGAGGTGATCGGAAAGCCCGTTGCATCCACCAGTTCACGCAGCAACTGGCTGGCCGCGGGGCCGGAATTGATAACGCCACCGCCGGTATAGAAGATCGGTTTCTTTGCGGTTTCCATCGCGGCAACCAGTTCGGTGATCTCTTCCAGATCTCCTTTCATCGCGGGTTGGTAATGCGAGGTCGAAGGTTTCGGGCTGGCATATTCGCCCGACGCGAACTGCACATCCTTCGGGATGTCGATCAGCACCGGGCCGGGGCGGCCCGAGGTGGCGACATGGAATGCCTCGTGCAGGGTTTCAGCCAGCGAGTCCGTGTCCTTCACCAGCCAGTTATGCTTGGTGCAGGGGCGGGTGATGCCTACGGTGTCGGCCTCCTGAAACGCATCCGATCCGATCATGAAGGTCGGGACTTGCCCGGTCAGAACAACGATCGGGATCGAATCCAGCAACGCATCGGTCAGACCGGTGACAGCATTGGTGGCACCGGGGCCTGACGTGACAAGCGCGACGCCCGGTTTTCCCGTCGATCGGGCATAGCCTTCGGCCGCGTGGATCGCGCCCTGTTCGTGACGCACCAGAATGTGGCGAATGTCGTTTTGCAGAAAGATCTCATCATAGATCGGTAGCACGGCGCCACCGGGGTATCCGAATACCGTGTCCACGCCCTGATCCTTGAGGGCCTGAACCACCATCTTTGCGCCGGTCATCTCACGTGTCATCTGCTTTGCTCCGTTCGCGACATGTGTCTTGCGTTCGACAAAAAAAAGCCCCCGATTTTTCGGAGGCGCATGGGTTCGATTATGGTTTACCGTTACCGGCCCATGCGCGTGGTTCCTACGATTACGACTAGCGTTCTCATCGCCAGAGGCTCCTTTTTGCTTGGAGGCGACATTATGGTCGGGGGGAAGGGGCGTCAACAGGCAATTGCACCAATTTTCTATCTCAGCGGCGGTATTTTGCGACATTTTATTGCGCAGAGTGCCGCATGTCGGGAATTTCCGGGAATTCGGCGGGTGAGCTGGCCGTTTTGTGTGCGAATAAGGCGGTCTGAAAGCGTCAGGCCGATGTCCGAAACGGGCATGATCATTACTTTTTTCTGCGCCACGCTGAACGTGCAGGGGGCAAAACCCGGAGGCTTGAAATGTTGCAGGACCTGGTTGATCTTGGCCGCTATCCAATCGATCGTCCGGATTCACCGGCTTATGACCGGCTGATCGAGGATTTGAGACGCGAGTTGGAACAGGATGGATGTGCTGTTCTGCCGGGTTTCGTGCACGAAGCAGGGGTCAAGCTTCTGGTGCAAGAAGCCGAGGGGGTAGCGCCCAAGGCGCACCGGTCCTTCAACAGAACCAACGCCTATTTCACGAAGGACGACCCAAGGTTTGGCATCGCCCATCCGATCCGCCGGTTCTATGATCGTTCGAATGCCTTTGTTCCGGCCGACAATCTTTCAAAATCCGGCCCGCTGCGGCGCATTTACGAGTTCGACGGCTTTCTTCCCTTTGTCCGCGATGCCCTGAATGAACCCGAAGACCGCTTTTTTCGCTACAATGATCCATTGGCGGACGTGATCATCAATGTCGTGGAAGAAGGGCAGGGCTTTCCCTGGCATTTCGACACCAACAACTACACCGTGACGCTGGCCATCCAGAACGGAGAGACGGGCGGCGCGTTCGAGTATGTGCCCAACCTGCGGACGGCGGAAAATGAAAACTTTGATCTGGTGGCCTCGGTTCTCGATGGGAACATGGGGCGGGTTCGCCGGCTGGAGCTGCGGCCGGGGGATTTACAGATTTTCAAGGGCCGGTATTCACTGCACCGGGTCGCTCCGGTCAGAGGCAAGCGCCGTCGTTATGTCGGCATCTTTTCCTTTGTCGAGGCTGAAGGCATGTGTGGCGGTGTGGAACGGACGCAGCAGTTGTATGGCCGCGTTTTGCCGCATCACTACAAGCGCGCGGGGCTGCGAAAGGATCAATTGCTGGATTGAGTGTTCAACCTCGGTACAATGCATCTGTTTCCTGTCCGGAGAGTCAGATGCCCAAGATTTTGCAGCTTACACCATTTGTGTTGTGCTCGTCCCTGAAGGACCAGATCGACTTCTATTGTGATCGCCTTGGGTTCACCTGTGGGTTCATGCAAGACAATTATGCCTTTTTGAAACGTGGTCCTGTTGCGATCCGCCTTTTGGAGTGCCCACCCCGGGATGACGGCAAGCCATTGGGTGAAGAACACTCCTTCTATATCGATGTTGAAGACATTGATGGGCTTTATGACAGCCTGAGCGACCGATTGGCCGATCTGCCCGAAGGCCGTGTCAGGCCGCCGTTCAATCAGCCCTATAATCAGCGTGAATTCCACGTTCTGGACGAAGACGGGACATTGGTTTTTTTCGGAGAAGGTCTTTGACCCGGCGGGTACCGCTCCCGCCCATCTTCAATACGCTTGCGGCGCGTATCCTCTGGTTGGGCCGGGCAGCGCTGCGCGCTGCGGGCGCGTGCAGATCAGAAACCGACGCCAGTCCCCTGCAGCACGCCATGTTCCAAAGCGTAGCGTGTCAGCCCGGCGGTTGAGGATATGCCGAGTTTGCGTTTGATATTCTTGCGGTGCGTTTCGACCGTCCGCACGGAAATATCCAGCGTTTGCGCAACTTCTTTGTTGGATTTGCCCTGCGCCAGTTCAAGCAGAATGGTCTGTTCACGTCCGGTCAGCGCTTCGCGCACGTTGTTGCCCTTGGGCTTGAGCGATCCGCTGGCGCCGGTGCACAGATACTGTTCACCCCGCATCACCGCATCAATGGCCTGCTTGATCTCTTCCGTGGGCACATCCTTGAGCACGTAACCTTTGGCACCGTGGCTGAGCGCGGTCGAGATATATTCCGGGCTGTCATGCATCGACAGGATCAGGATGCGCGTTTCCGGCAATCGTTCCAGGATGATTTCCGTGGCGCTGAGACCGCCGAGGCCGGGCATGTTCAGATCCATCAGGATCACATCCGGGGCAAGGTCAACAGCCTGATCCACTGCCGCCTGTCCACTGCCAAGCGTACCGACAACTTGGATCTCATCATAGCTTTCAAGGATGGACTGGATGCCCTCGGCCACCATTGGATGGTCGTCGACGATAAGAACTCGGATGCTTTCGGCGCTCATGTGCCGGCCTTTCGGTTCGGAGTTGCGTCTTCCTGCGGCGGCAGAAGGTGGCTCAGCGGCAGGCTGACTTCGATGACAGTGCCGCCGCGCGGTCCGCGTGATGACAGAATGCGCAGGGACCCGTCAAGCTGTTCGATGCGCTCTTGCATGTTGCGCAACCCGATCCCGGTGCTGGGGGTGCTGGGATCGGTCCGCATGCCCCGGCCATTGTCGGTGATCCGCATGGTTGCACCTTTCTTGTGCCCGCGCAGGTCTATCGTAACATGCGTGGCGCCAGAGTGGCGCTCGATATTGGTCAGCGCCTCTTGCGCGATGCGATACAGGGCAATCTTGCTGTCCTGATCCAGCCGGTTGCGGAACACCACGGTCGAGAATTCCGTCTCGATCCCGGTGCGGTCCCGGAAATCGTCGGTCAGAGCTTTCAGCGCTGGCCCAAGGCCCAGATCGTCCAGCACGCCGGGGCGCAGGTCGCGACTGATGCGGCGGACCTCGGTGATGGCGGTGCCAAGATGGTCAATCCCTTTGTCCAGCGGATCGCGTGCGCCCGCGTCATCGCCGCGGGACAGGCGGCGCCGCGCGTTGTCCAGCGCATAGCGTACACCGACCAGAATCTGGCTGATGCCGTCATGCAGTTCGCGGGCAACGCGGCCTCGTTCCTCTTCCTGGGCATCGAAGACGCGCTGGGTCAGTTCCTTCAGCTTGGCGTCCGCAAGTCTGCGCTCGCGGATGTTCAGCAACATGCCGGATGCAAAGACGATGAGCACCGCCGCCACAACGATCGCGCCGATATACATGAAGGTGCGCTGAACGCGGGCCTCGACCTCGGCCCTGGCGTTGGCGACCGTTGCAACGATGTCGTCGATGAAGACTCCTGTTCCCACGACCCAGCGCCAGTCCTGAAGCCCGACGACATAGGCGATCATCTGTGCTTCCTCTCCAGTCGAGGGCTTTTGCCACATGAAGCTGTGCCAACCAGCCCCCTGGCGGGCGAGGCGGATGAACTCGTCAACGATCGGAGTGCCGTCGCTGTCCGTCAGCCCTTCCCAGTTTCGGTTGATGAACTGCGTCTGGCGGGGGCTGACCAGGTTGTTGCCGTCATAATCGTAGACAAAGAAGAACCCATCCTGGCCATAGATCATTGCCGACAGGATTTGGGACACTAGGTTTTTCGCGACCTCGTCATCAGGCTCGGCCCGGCCATAGATGTAGGCGAACCCGTTGCGCGCCTGCGTTACGTAGTTGCGCAACTCCTCCTTCTTGGCTTCGACCAGGCTGCGTTCCAGCGCTTCGATCTCACGCTCGGCGGTCGCGCGCGCCTCGTACGCCACAAGCACGGCAATTGCCGCCACGGCCACGACGAGCGGGATTGCGGCAACCAGTGACAATTTCTGCGCATAGGTCAGCGAGACCAGATGTCGGAGTCTTTGCATGGACGAATCGATACGCAAGCGGCGGCGAAAATGCAAAAAGATTGGGCTTTGTTCGGGGAATACAGAGATTATCGTCGGGGAAGACGTGCTTTGCGGTCTGATTTCTTGCCGGAAATCGCAAAGAATCCGATTCTCTACGCAGTAGTAGGTATTCCCTTTCAGTTCGGTCACATTAGGCTGACGCGCACTGAATGCGACAGGTCCGGTTCTGCCGGGCCGTGACTATGAAGGGGAGGAACACTCATATGGATCGTCGTTCATTTCTGAAAAAATCCGCGCTGGGCGGTTCGGCAGCTGCAGCGACAGCATTGGCGGCACCGGCTTATGCTCAGGGCCAGCGTACCCTGACCATGGTGACCTCGTGGGGTCGTGGTCTGGCGGGCGTGTTTGACAGCGCGCAGCGTTGTGCCGACAGCATCAACGCCATGTCGGATGGCAGCCTGAATGTTGAAATCAAGGCGGCAGGCGAACTGGTTGGCGCCTTCGAAGTATTTGACGCGGTGTCGTCGGGTCAGGCGGACATGTATCATGCCGCTGACTATTACTTTGTGGGCCAGCACCCGGGTTATGCGTTCTTCACAGCCGTTCCTTTCGGCATGACTGCACAGGAACTGGTGAATTGGTACTATCATGACGGCGGTATGGAGCTGCATGACGAGCTGGGCGAAATCTTTGGCCTGAAGTCCTTCCTGGCCGGCAACACCGGTGCGCAGGCGGGTGGCTGGTACTCGAAAGAGATCAACAGCCCCGAAGACTTCAACGGTCTGAAGTTCCGTATGCCGGGTCTGGGCGGCAAGGCGCTGGGTAAACTGGGCGCATCGGTCCAAAACATTCCGGGGTCGGAAGTGTATCAGGCGCTGTCGTCCGGCGCGATCGACGGTACCGAGTGGATCGGTCCATGGGCCGACGAAAAGGCCGGCTTCCAGGAAATCACCAAGACCTACTACACTGCGGGCTTCCACGAGCCGGGCGCAGGTCTGTCGCTGGCAACCAACCGCGACGTGTTCAATGAACTGACCCCGGCACAGCAGAAGATCATCGAGATCGCTGCTGCCGAAGCGCACCAGTGGAACCTGGCACAGTTCCTGGCCAACAACGGCGCAGCGCTGCAGCGCCTGCAGGCGGGCGGCGTCAAGGTTCTGGAATTCCCGGACAGTGTCTGGGACGCGTTTGGTCAGGCCAGCCAGGAAGTTCTGGACGAGAACATGGGCGATGAGCTGTTCAAGAAGATCCACGACAGCGCGATGACGTCGATGGCAGCATCGTCTGCTTGGAACAACCTGTCATCGGGTGTTTACACCGCTCAGCGCGACCGTGTTCGCGGCTAAGCCATTCTGATCCAAGAAAAACCGGTTCCCCCGCGTCGCGGGGGAGCCCTTCCCGTTGCGCTAAGGGGTTTGGGCAAGCAACAATAATCCCATGCACAACTGAGACGACCTGGGGACAACATGCAGGACGAAAACGGTATCTCGTTCTTCGGCGCCCTGTGGAATGGACTGGTCTGGTTCATTCAGAACATTGCCGAAGCCTTCTATAATTTCGGATACGCCATCACGCATCCGCAACTCTGGCTGGACTGGTCCGACAAGGCGTCGATCATGCGCTTTGTCTATTACGGCGGTTCGGTCGAGTTCTTCTTTGTGGTGTTCACGTTCTTTCTGGTTCTGACGGCCATCGGGCTGTACTACCGGAACTTCATGTGGGCCATCGTGCGGGGCCTTGAGGGGTTCGCCAATACCACCGGGCGCTTCTTTGCCTGGGCGGGTCTTTTGATGGTGATCCAGCAGATCGTGATCGTTTTCATGCAGCGGGTCTTTACCAGACCCGATATGTCTTTTGGTTTGGGTATCCCTTTCCAGATGGATATCAGTTGGTTCGCGGAAGAACTGAAGCTGTATAATGCGATGGTCGTGTGCCTGTGCTGTACCTACACATTCGTGCAGGGTGGGCATGTGCGCGTTGACCTCATCTATGCCGGCATCAGCCACCGTGCCAAACGGGTGGTTGATATGTGCGGTGCGGTTTTGTTCATGATGCCCATGGCGGTGCTGACCTGGATGTATGGCTGGTACTTCATGTGGCGGCACCTGATCGTGCCGAAGCCTTCGGCCAGTGACACGCTGGACCGGCTGGTGGCCAAGTCCCGCGCCCTGCGCTGGAACGTGGAAACCATCGGGTTCAGCCCAAACGGGTTCAACGGATACTTCCTGTTCAAGATCTTGCTGGTGGCTTTTGCCGCGATGGTGTTCTTGCACGCAATCGCATTCCTGTACCGCTCGTATCTTGAGTATGTGGAAGGGCCGGAAAGCACTGGAAAATACCTCGACAAGGACAGCCTTGGTGAGGGCGAAGAAGCCTATGAAGGCGCGCATTAAGGACGGAGACCAAAACAATGCTATTCGGACTTGATGGCGTCGAGATAGGCCTCATTATCGTATTCTTCTGCCTCTTTGGGGGCATCCTTTCCGGCTTCCCGGTGGCCTTTGCCATCGGTGGCGCCGGGGTGATTTCCTTCGGGATCATTGCCGCACTGGACAGCGCAGGGCTGTTGGTCCACCAGGCAATCGACACAGGCTCACAAGCCTATCGGGATCTCGTGAATTCCGGGGTCAAAGCGGATGTTATTTCCGTGTTCCGATACCCGGAGTTACCGAGGATCGCCGAGCCGGTTTTTGTGCAAGGTTGGGAAACCGCGCTGGACCGCAACGTGTCGTTCATCGTCAATCGCATGAACGAACGTGTTCTGGCCGGTCAGTCCATCGAAACATTGCTGGCCGTGCTGATGTTCGTTCTGATGGGGATCACGCTGGAACGCTCGAAAATCGCGAACGACCTGCTGACGACGATGGCGCGCGTCTTTGGACCGCTGCCGGGTGGTCTGGCCGTGTCCATCGTGGTTGTGGGGGCATTTCTTGCGGCCTCTACCGGCATCGTTGGCGCGACCGTGGTGACCATGGGCCTGCTGGCGCTGCCAACCATGTTGCGGAACAATTACTCGCCGGAACTCGCAACGGGTGTGATCGCGGCCTCGGGTACGCTGGGGCAGATTATTCCGCCCTCGATCGTGATCGTTCTGCTTGGCACATTGGCGGGCGATTTGTACTCGACAGCGCAGGAGACGCGGGCAGTTGAGGCGGGATGTACCGATGCGCTGACCTATTTGGGAGAGCCGGCAGTTGTCTCGGTCGGAACCTTGTTCCAGGCGGCTCTTTTGCCGGGGATCCTTCTGGCCCTGCTTTATGCGTTGTATGCCTTTGGTTATGCATTGCTGAATCCCCATAAGGCACCTGCCGTGGCGCTTTCAGGCGGGTCGGGTGAGCCGATCACCCGGTCCGAAGGTTTGACTTGGCTGCTGGGCGCACCGGTTGCGCTGATCGTCGGCACCGTGTTGCTGGGCAATGTCGGCCTGATCGGCAGCCAGAACATTTCGGTCTCGGCTTTCTCGGACATCGGACAGGGCGCATCGTTGCGTACCAACGTGTCGGAAGAATGCAAGGTATCGATGATCGATCTGCATGGTCAGGCCGCCTGGGATCAGGCCGTCGCCGAGCAGGAAGCCATCGACGCCGCTGGCGGTGCAGCTGAGTCTCAGCGCCTGACCGAAGAAGAACTGGCCGCCGCACAACAGGAAATGATTGCATCAGCCGCACCAATTGGCACGGGTGTCGCGATCACCGTCGTGCTGTTGGGCCTCACTCTGGTGCTGGGTCGTGGCATCGCCCCCTCGCGTGCGCCACAGCCGCTTATCGTTGGTGCGATTGGTCTGCTGCTTATGGTGTTGGTCGATATTTTGCTGATTTCGCCCACGACATCTTCTGGGGCGACGTTCCTGTTGCTCGCGTTGCCATTTGCGCTGGCCATGTATGGTTGTAAGGAAGCCGCGGCGCGATGTGCGACCAATGACCTGATCCGCGTGGTTTTCCCGCCACTGGTTCTGATCATCGCTGTTCTGGGGTCGATCCTGGGGGGAGTGACCAACCCGACGCCGGCGGCCGCGCTGGGTGCGGGCGGCGCGATCATGCTGGCGGCCTATCGCAAGCTTCAGGATCAGGGGCGATCGGGCAAGGTGATCATCTGGTCGACCTTTGCCGTGATCATCGCCTTGCTGATGGGGGTGAACTTCGACCTGCGGGTCAATCAGGGCAATGTGACGTTGGAGACCTGGATCGCCTTCATCATCGCGTATGCGGCCTATCTGTACGCATTGTTCGGGCTGCTGTTCGGGTGCTGGGTGCTGTATTCCAGCGGAGTTCTGACCCCGGTGGTGCGCGAGACGGCCAAGGTGACCTCGATGGTGTTTACCATCCTGATCGGATCGCAATTGCTGAACCTGGTGGTGATCTCGTTCGGAGGGGAGCACTATATCCAGCAATTCCTGAAGAGTTTTGACAACGAGTTCACGGTCTTCCTGATCGTGATGCTGGTGTTGTTCATTCTGGGCTTCGTGCTGGATTTCCTCGAGATCATCTACATCGTGATCCCCATTGTGGGGCCGGTGATCTATGGCGGGTCGTTCGACCCGAAATGGGTGACGATCATGGTGGCGGTGAACCTGCAAACATCCTTCCTGACACCACCGTTCGGGTTCGCGTTGTTCTACTTGCGAGGGGTTGCGCCGAAGGAAGTGACGACGGGCCATATCTATCGCGGGATCATTCCGTTTGTTCTGATCCAGGTGGTAGGGATCGCAATTCTGTGGTTCTTCCCGGCGATTGTCACGATCGTACCGGACCTGATCCCGAACTGATCCGGATCATCAAAATGCAAAAAGGGGGCCCGAAGGCCCCCTTTTTCTTTTTTGTTGCAGGGAAGGGGCCAGCCCCTTCTTGCCCTGCGGCCAATTCATCCCCGGGATATTTTCGGCCAGATGAAGAAGCGGATCAGGTGAATTGGATCAGATCCCAGCGGTTGCCGTAAGGATCGCGCCAGACGGCGACTGTGCCATAGGATTCAAAGCGGGGAGTTTCTTCGAAATGGACTCCGTTGGCACGCATCTGTATGTAGTCGCGTTGGAAATCATCGGTTTGAAGGAGAAAGCCCACACGGCCGCCGGTCTGGTTGCCGATGGCGGCGCGTTGTTCGGGCCCGTCGGCTTTGGCCAGAAGAAGGCCGCCGCCGTCAGAACCCGGCGGTGTGATCAGGAACCAGCGTTTTCCGCCCCCGAGATCGATGTCCTTCAAAAGCTGGAAGCCAAGTCTTTCCGTGTAAAACGCAAGTGCGTCATCGTAATCCGGCACCACTAGGGTGACGGCGTGCAGGTTCTGTTTCATCGGATGGTCAGCCCTTGGTGGGGTGGCGGTCGGGAAGCTGGATATTGGCCACTTGCTCGGCAATCGGAGCGGTGGACAGGGGGTGCCGTGAGGAAGAGCAGAAGGTATCCGGATCTGTGATCTTTTGCCATTCGCCCTGAACATAGGCCTCAAGCCCGGAGAATTTTGCCTTGTAGCCCATCTTGGGGCTGCCGGGGACCCAATAGCCCAGGTAGATATAGGGCAGGCCAGCTTCGCGCGCGATCTCGATATGGTCCAGGATCATGTAGGTGCCCAGAGAATTCTGAGGCTGGTTCGGATCGTAGAAAGAGTAGACCATGCTCAGCCCATCATCGAGCACATCGGTCAGGCTGACGGCGATCAGGTCGCCGGTCTCAGGATCTGCATATTCCACCACGCGGCTTCGAATCGGGGTTTCCTCGATCATTGCCGCAAATTCGAACACGTCCATGTCGGCCATGCCGCCATCGGCGTGCCGGGTGTCAAGATAGCGGCGGAACAGCTCATACTGCTCGTCCGTGGCCCAGGGCGATGTGGCGCGGCGTTGCAGATATCCGTTGCGTTTCACCGCGCGTTTCTGGCTTTTTGTGGGGCGGAACGCCGAGACGTCGATCCGGGCGGACAGGCAGGCCGCGCAATCTGTGCAGGAAGGGCGGTAGAGTACATTCTGCGACCGACGAAACCCCTGCTGCGACAGGGAATTGTTCAACTGTTCCGCACCTTCGCCCTGGAGCGCGGTGAACAGCTTACGCTCCATCCTGCCATCGAGATAGGGGCAGGGTTGCGGGGCCGTGACATAGAATTGTGGCGCAATTGGCAGCGTGTGTCGCATTAAGTTCCCAGATAGCCTCGGGAGGGATGATAGCAACCGTTCCCGAGGCCGCCAAGTGTTTCGCGCAACCGCGTGTCAGGCCCGTCGATTGATCATGACCGTGCCCAGAAAACTGTCGGTCAGACCCTGGCCGCGGGCGCTGGTCAACATCATGATCACCGAAATGATCTGAATCACCGCAAACGCCATGCTGACGAAATAGCCGGCAGTGTGGGCGATGGCCTTGCCCATATCCATTCGTTCTCCGAATGCGTCGCGCAATTCGATTCCCATGAACCGCATGCCCAGTGTAGCCGAGCCGTTGGTGATGGTTACTACGCGATAGACAAAGCTGATCACGGCATAGATCACTGCCAGAAAAAACAGACCGAGGCCTGCGCTCAACAGGATCGCCACCGTGCAGAGCAGCGAGATGAAGGCGATATCAAACAACCAAGCGACAAAGCGTTTGCTTGTCACCGAGTTGTAGAATTCTGGTTGGGTATCCGGGTCAGGCAGGTGGTTCATTCGTCAGGTCCGAAAAAAATGGGTCAGGGTACCCTGTCCCGGAATGCCGGGACAGGGCAAGGTCAATCAGGCAGGCTTGGCATTTCCGTCGTCTTCATGGTTCTCGCGGGCGCGTTCATCCATGAACTCGTCGAATTCGGCCTTGTCCTTGGCATCGCGCAGGCGGCGCAGGAACGCCTCGAAGTCCTGCTGTTCGCGTTCAAGGCGGGCCAGTGTATCTGCCTTGTAGGCGTCAAATGCGCTGTTGCCGGATGGTTTCATCGCGCTCATGTGGCTATGCCAGGATTTGCGGCGGCTGCAGGATTTGCTGAACATGCGTTTGCTCCAGATCATGTAAGCCAGAAGGGCCAGGCCAACCGGCCAGAAAAAGATGAAACCAAGGACCATGGAGGCGATCCAGGCCCCTTTGCCTTTGTCATCCAGCCAGGCCTCGATTCGATAAAGCCATCCCGGATTCGCGGGGACGGCGGGGTCGGACAATGCGGTCATTTGAGCTCTCCAGGGTTGATGTAAACTCTTTTCACATTGCTTAGATGGGGTCGTGGGCGGGGGTTGCAAGGGGTCAATGTAAAAAAGGTTTACATTCAGCAATTCGGTTGACGGTGAGCGCCATCAGCCGCAGGTTGCGGAAATGGATATGACAGAACACAAAACGGCACCTGCGCTGAGTGAGATTCTGAATTTGGAAAAGCAGGTCTGGATGGCGCTGGTCGAGGGCAACGCTATCGCGGACCGGGCGTTGCTGAGCGCGGATTTTCTTGGGGTCTATCCGACGGGATTTGCCAATCGTGACGATCATGTCGGCCAATTTGCAGATGCTCCGACGATGGCCGAGTTCGAACTGAGCGACGAGAGAT
The DNA here is from genome assembly GCF_056532905.1 of Ruegeria sp. H8. Classification (NCBI taxonomy): domain Bacteria; kingdom Pseudomonadati; phylum Pseudomonadota; class Alphaproteobacteria; order Rhodobacterales; family Roseobacteraceae; genus Ruegeria; species Ruegeria sp. H8. Next base: position 351,792 of record NZ_JBQFNY010000001.1, read on the forward strand.
TGCGTGTTCTGACACCGGATATCGTCTTGCTGTCCTACAAGGCCGATTACCTGCGCCCGGGTGCGACAACGCGCGAGGCGATGCTGATTTCTTCTTTGTGGGAACGCAGAAACGACGTTTGGGTCAACAGTTTCAGTCAGGACACGCCGGTTCAGAACACCTGATCAGAATGCCCCATTGACGATCACGCGCCGCGATGCGCAGTTTGCGCCCATGACAGACGTTTTAGCCATTTCAAGACTTCCGCGCGCTTTCGATCCATCCCTGGGGGCCGAAGCGCGGGCCCTGATGCCTGATTTGCCGGCCGAGATGGCGGAATTGGTGGCGGGCACCGCCGGTTCCAGCCCCTATCTGAAAAGTCTGATCGAACAAGAGAAGGGCTGGCTGCCCGAGGCCCTGATGCACCCGGATCAGGCATTGGCTGACGTCATGGCTGCTGCGCGTGATCTGCCGCCGGATCAGTTGAAACCCGGATTGCGGCAGGCCAAGCGGCGAATGGCTCTGCTTACGGCGTTGGCCGATATTGCAGGTGCGTGGCCATTGGAGAAGGTCACGGCGGCCCTGACCGATTTCGGTGCGCTGGCCGCTGATGTTGCCGCCAAGGCCGAGATCGCAACATTGATCCGGCGCAAGAAGCTGCCGGGCATGACCGAGGATGATGTCGAAACCGCAGCCGGCCTGGTCATACTGGCGATGGGAAAGATGGGCGCGCATGAGCTGAACTACAGCTCGGATATCGATCTGATCGTCCTGTTTGATGAAACGCGCTTTGACCCCGATGACTTTTACGAGGCCCGGCAGGGCATGGTTCGGGCCACGCGCAACTTCTGTGCGACGTTGAGCGAGAAGACGGCGGATGGCTATGTGTTCCGAACGGATCTGAGGCTGCGCCCCGACCCGGCCGTGACACCGGTTTGCATGGCGATGGAGGCCGCCGAGCGGTATTACGAAAGCCTCGGTCGTACGTGGGAGCGTGCGGCTTACATCAAGGCGCGGCCCTGCGCCGGGGATCTGGATGCGGGGCAGCGTTTCCTTGACGGCTTGCGCCCCTTTGTCTGGCGCCGCCATCTGGACTTTGCCGCCATCCAGGACGCCCATGACATGCGCCTGCGCATCCGGGAAAACAAAGGGACGGGCGGATCCTTGTCGATCCCCGGTCACGACATGAAACTGGGGCAGGGCGGTATTCGCGAGATCGAGTTTTTCACGCAAACCCGCCAGTTGATCGCGGGCGGGCGGGACGCTGACCTGCGGGTGCGAGGCACGGTTCCCGGGCTGGCGGCGCTGGCGGCAAAAGGCTGGGTGCCACAGGATGTGGCGGACAAGCTGACCGATCATTACCGCGCGCACCGCGAAGTCGAACATCGCATCCAGATGATTCATGATGCGCAGACCCACAAGGTGCCGAACTCACCCGACGGGATCGAACGCGTCGCCTGCCTGATGGGTATCAGCAGTGCCGAGTTGACGCAGGACCTGAAAAACCGTCTGACCGAAGTGCATGAGCTGACCGAAGGGTTCTTTGCCCCCGGACCTGGTGCGGCGCCCGCCCATGTCCAGGATGTGGAGTTCGACAAGAACGTTCTGGCCCGATGGACGACATATCCGGCCCTCAGGTCCCAGCGCGGCGCGCGGATTTTCGAACGTCTTCGCCCCGAGTTGCTGTCACGTCTGGCCAAAACCGCCAAGCCCGACGAAGCATTGTTGGCCTTGGACGGGTTCCTGGCGGGCCTGCCCGCCGGGGTGCAGCTGTTTTCGCTGTTCGAGGCGAATCCGCAACTGATCGACTTGCTGATCGATATCGTTGGAACCTCGCATGCTCTGGCTTCGCACCTGTCCCGCAACGCGTCGGTGTTTGATGCGGTGATCGGGGGCAGTTTCTTTGCGGATTGGCCCGGGCAAGAGGCGTTGCAAGCGGAATTGACGCAGGCTTTGTCGGAAGAAACGGATTATGAAACCCAGCTTGATCTTGCCCGGCGCTGGTGCAAGGAATGGCATTTCCGGGTCGGCGTGCATCACCTGCGCGGCCTGATCGACGGCAAGAAGGCAGGTCGGCAATATGCCGATCTTGCGCAGTCGGTCATCGCGGCCATCCTGCCGCATGTCACCGAGAATTTTGCCCGCAAACACGGCCCTGCACCGGGGCGCGGCGCTGCCGTGCTTGGGATGGGGTCGCTGGGGGCAGGCCGGATCAACTCGCAATCCGATCTGGACATGATCGTCATCTACGATCCTCTGGATCAGGACATGTCTGACGGTCCGCGCCCTCTGGCCACGCGCACGTATTATGCACGGTTCACGCAGGCCCTGATCACGGCATTGTCCGCGCCGATGTCGCAAGGACGCTTGTATGAGGTCGATATGCGATTGCGTCCCTCGGGCAATCAGGGGCCGGTTGCGACCAGTTGGGCCAGCTTTGTCAATTACCAGCGGAACGAAGCCTGGGTGTGGGAGCATCTGGCCCTGACCCGCGCGCATGTTGTTGCCGGGGATGCCGGACTGGCCGAGGAAATCGAAGCCTTCCGCACCGAGTTTCTGTCGCACCCGCGAGAGCAGGGGAATGTTCTGCGCGAAGTGGCCGAGATGCGGTCACGCCTGGCCGCGGCCAAGGCGCCCGCCGGCATCTGGGACGCCAAGAACGGCCCCGGCCGGCTGATGGATATCGAATTGATGGCCGAAACCGGTGCTTTGCTGGCAGGGTCCGCGCAGCGCGATGTCGCGTCGGGTCTGGATGGTGCCGTCGCAGCCGGGTTGCTGGATGTCGCGCAGGCGCAATCTCTGAAAGACTGCTATGACCTATTCTGGTCGGTGCAATGCGCCGCGCGGTTGCTGTCGGGCAAGACAATCGAAGCCGACAAGATCGGCGAAGGCGGTACTGCATTTTTGTGCCGCGCCACCGGGTTCGAACAGGTCGAGGCGTTGCAGGCGGCATTGCAGGAATGTTACACGACCGCGGCCGATCTGATCGGCGGCGTGATCAAGGGGGAAGAAGATGGCGCGCAGCAGTGATCCCAACGACCACAAAGGTCTGATCCGCGAAGCCTATCGAATCGACGGCATCACCCTGCCAGAGTGTCGCAGCATCTTTTTGGACTGGGCGCTGAGCCTTCCAGCGGATCGCGACCAGAACACGGCGCTGGCCGAGCTGCACGCGGGCTATGCCGAGCAGAACCCCGATCATCCGATGACACAGGTTCTGACCGAAGGCCTTCAGACGGCAAAGGCCCCAAAACGCCGCGGCGGTTGGCGATCCCGTAACCGCTAGGGCTTTCCCACCGGCGCGTTCAAGACTATGAGGGCGCCATGACCCAATCTGCCGACCGTCCCCGTATCCGCCTGAAACCCAAAGCCAATGCGCGCGGCCTGCGCCATGGTTTCCCCTGGGTCTACGCCAATGACATCGTCACCGACCGCCGTACCCGAAAAATCCCCGCGGGCGCTCTGGCGGTGCTCGAAGATGACAAACGGGCGCCCGTCGCGCTGGTCGCAGTCAACCCCGCGTCCAAGATCATGTGCCGGGTACTGGACCGTGACATCGACGCGCAGCTTGACGCGACATGGTTCGAGAACCGTTTGCAGCGCGCCCTCGATCTGCGAGAAAGCCTGTTTGACGCCCCTTATTATCGCCTGATCCATGCCGAAGCGGACGGCTTGCCCGGCGTCATCATCGACCGCTTTGGCGAGGCCTGCGTCGTTCAGCCGAACGCGGCCTGGGCTGAAGCGCATCTGGGCCTGCTGACCCAAGCTCTGGTCAAAATCACTGGCGTGACCACGGTGCTGAAGAACGCCTCGGGCCGTACACGCGGGCTGGAGGGGTTGGACGACGTTAACCAAGTATTGCGCGGAACCGCGCCCGATGCGCCCTTGCCTGTGCCGATGAATGGCGCCACCTACATGGCGGATCTGACAGGCGGTCAGAAGACCGGGCTGTTTTACGACCAGCGCCCCAACCACGCCTTTGCCGCGCGCCTGGTTCGTCCCGATGCGCAGGTGCTGGACGTATTCAGCCATGTGGGCGGCTTCGGTCTGGCGATGCTTGCAGGCGGTGCGGGCCAGGCATTGTCCGTCGATGGCTCAGCCGCCGCGCTCGACCTGGCGAAAAAAGGGGCCGAGGCGTCGGGCCTTGCTGAAAAGTTCCAAACCCGGCAGGGCGACGCGTTCGAGGTTCTGACTCAACTGGGCGACGAAGGCGCGCGATTTGACGTGGTGATCTGCGATCCGCCCGCGTTTGCGCCGTCCAGACAAGCGCTGGATGCGGGGCTGCGCGCCTATGAACGTATCGCACGACTGGCGGCGCCTCTGGTCAAACCCGGTGGTTATCTGGGGCTGTGTTCGTGTTCGCACGCGGCTGACCTGAGCCGGTTTCGCGATGCGTCCTCCCGTGGGATTGGGCGTGCCGGGCGACAGGCGCAACTGATCCGCACCGGGTTTGCGGGTCCGGATCACCCGCAACTGCCGCAACTGGCGGAAAGCGGCTATCTCAAAGCGGTGTTCTATCGCCTATGAAAGCTGTGCTCGACACCTGCGTCATCTATCCCACCGTGATGCGCGAGATGCTCTTGGGCGCTGCCCGCCTTGGCCATTTCACTCCGATCTGGTCTGCCCGCATCCTCGAAGAATGGGCTCGCGCCGCGCGCAAGCTGGGCCCGACGGGCGAGGCGCAAGCCCGCGCCGAAATTGCCCTGGCGCAGGCGCAGTGGCCACAGGCCGAACGCGCACCGGTCCCGGGGCTGGAGCAGCGCCTCTGGCTGCCCGACTCAGCCGATATCCACGTTCTGGCGACGGCCATCACGGCCTCGGCCGACGTCATCATCACCGTCAACGCCAAGGACTTCCCCAGAAATATTCTGGCAGAGGAGGGGCTCGACCGCCGAGATCCCGATGGCTTGCTGCATGGCTTCTGGCTATCGGACCCTGACGGCCTGGCGACCATCGCCGATCGCGTTCTGAGTGAAGCCATCCGCCTCTCCGGCCACCAATGGACCTTGCGCGCGCTGATTAAAAAGGCCCGCCTTCCACGCCTTGGCAAGGCGCTCACCCAATAGACAGCCCCCCCCCTTCATCTGGCTAAAAATATCCCGGAGAGCGCGAGAGGCTGGCCTCTCGCTGCGCACCCTCAGCCACGCGCCCAACGCTGCTCAAGGGCCTCCAGTGCCGCTATGCGCTCACCCGTTTTCGGGTGGCTCATCAACCATGCCGGGGCAACGCCCGCCCGTTGCTGCGTCAGGTCTTCCAGCTTGTGAAACAAGGATTTCTGCGGCCCGATCCCGATTCCGGCCTTGGTCAGCAAGGCGGCGGCATATTCGTCCGCCTCATACTCATCCTGTCGTGACAGGCGCGAGGCCAGCAATGACGTCAAAGCATTCGCAATCATCGCTCCGATGAACGGAATAAACCGGTTCAGCACCATGATCAGCGCCGTCCGCATTGCGTTTTGACCTGAAAAATCAATCATCCGTCGCTTTGCATGACCCAAGGCAACATGCCCCAACTCATGTGCGATCACGCTGGCCATCTCCTCGGCCGAAACCTCTCCGTTGCGGAATTTTCGGTAAAACCCGCGCGTGATGAAAATCCGACCGTCCGGAGCAGCCAGCCCGTTCACCGGGTCGATCTCGTAGATATAGACGGGGACCCGATCGATTTCCAAAGCCGCGGCCAGCCGATCCGTCATCCGTTTCAGCACCGGGTCGGCCAATTCGGTCGATTTTGCGTCCAGCTCACGATGGGTGCGCCAGACCGAAATGCGGTACATCACGATGGCGTAGCCAATTGCCAGCAGGATCGGGGTCAATCGAAGCATGTCAAAGATATGGTCCGAACAAGGGCATTGCGCAAGTCACACCTGCGGGATGTTCGTCGGGACCCGCATGTTCGTGCGCCGAAATCGGCAAAACCCTCCTCGTGCGCCGAAACAGGCACAACCTTCGATAAGTTGTGATCTTGCGATATGAGCTGTTGATTATTTCAACGATCCCACTTAACCGACGGGGCGCTATCGATGGGGGACCCATGACCGACAAGAACTACGAAGCGCGTCACCTGGAAACACTCGACCGGGATTTGCGGCGCTTTTCACGCCTAGAAATGGCGACCGCACAGGCTGGACGGCCCTTTGTGGGCTCAGGGATTGCCCTGGCATTCATTGTCGTCGCAGGCCTTGTGGCCGCTTTTTTGTTCGGGCAGGGCAACAACGCGCTTGTCGTCGTGATCGCGGCGATGTTCGGGGCCTATATGGCGCTGAATATCGGGGCCAATGACGTCGCCAACAACATGGCCCCTGCGGTGGGGGCGAATGCGCTGACCATGGGCGGTGCCATCGCGATTGCCGCCATTTTTGAAAGTGCCGGGGCGCTCATAGCCGGGGGCGATGTCGTGTCGACCATCGCCAAGGGAATTATTGCGCCGGAAAGCATGGGAACGGCCAACGTCTTCATTTGGGCGATGATGGCGGCGCTGCTGTCCTCGGCGCTTTGGGTCAATCTGGCCACATGGGTCGGTGCGCCGGTTTCCACTACGCATTCGGTCGTGGGCGGCGTCATGGGGGCAGGGATCGCCGCTGCGGGATTCGGCGCCGTAAGCTGGGGTACCATGAGCAAAATCGCCGCCAGCTGGGTGATCTCGCCACTTCTGGGAGGTTTGGTCGCAGCCGGTTTCCTGTGGTTCATCAAGGCCCGGATCATCTATCAGGAAGACAAGATCGCCGCGGCCCGCAAATGGGTGCCGATGCTGGTCGGGATCATGGCGGGCGCCTTTGCATCTTATCTGGCGCTCAAGGGCCTCAAGAAAATCATCAAGATCGATCTCGGGACGGCGTTGCTGATCGGTGCGGCGTGTGGCGGGCTGATCTGGGCAGTGATGATCCCGGTGATCCGCCGCCAGTCCGAAGGGCTTGAGAACCGCAACAAATCGCTGAAGATTCTGTTTGGAATTCCACTGATCATCTCTGCGGCGCTGCTGAGCTTCGCGCATGGCGCAAATGACGTTGCCAACGCGGTGGGGCCGTTGGCCGCGATTGTGCAGGCTTCTGCCTCGGGCGATTTCACGCATGCCGTCAGCATTCCCCATTGGGTCATGGTCATCGGTGCGTTCGGGATATCGTTCGGCCTGTTCCTGTTTGGTCCGAAACTGATCCGCATGGTCGGCAGCCAGATCACCAAGCTCAACCCGATGCGGGCCTATTGCGTCGCCCTGTCGGCCGCGATCACAGTGATCGTTGCAAGCTGGCTGGGCCTGCCTGTCAGTTCCACCCATATCGCGGTTGGCGCTGTATTCGGGGTCGGGTTCTTCCGGGAATGGGATGCCGAGCGGAGGCTGAAACGCGCAAGGCTGGCCTTTCCCGAACGCCCCCGCGTCGCGCCGGAAGAACGCCGCCGCCGCAAGCTGGTTCGCCGGTCGCATTTCCTGACCATCGTTGCCGCGTGGGTTATCACTGTTCCCGCAGCAGCAATGCTGGCAGCGATCCTGTTTCTTGGGATTCAGGTGATTGCCGGGTAAACTCTGGCGCTGACCTCAACGGGTCAGCGCTTTCATTCCCTGTTCCAGCCCTGCCAGGGTCATCGGCACCATGTGGCCTTCGAAGATTTCCTGAATCATACCGATGGAATGGGTGTATTCCCAATACTTCTCGGGCACGGGATTGATCCACAGGTTCGACGCCCATTGATCCCGCGCGCGTTGCAGCCAGACTTGCCCGGCCTCGGCGTTCCAATGCTCGTTGGCGCCGCCGGGATAGGCGATCTCATATGGGCTCATCGAGGCGTCGCCGACGAAGATGCATTTGTAGTCGGGCCCATAAGTGCGCAACACTTCATGCGTGGGCGTCTGCTGGTCCCAGCGGCGGCGATTGTCACGCCAGACGCCTTCGTAAAGGCAATTGTGGAAATAATAGTATTCCAGATGCTTGAACTCGGACCGTGCGGCTGAAAACAGCTCTTCCACCACTTTGATATGGGGGTCCATTGATCCACCAACGTCCAGGAACAGCAGGACCTTGACCGCGTTGTGACGTTCGGGGCGGGTCTTGACGTCCAGATAGCCGTGTTCGGCCGTGGCGCGAATGGTGCCGTCCAGATCCAGTTCTTCCGCAGCACCTTCGCGCGCCCAGCGGCGCAGGCGTTTCAGGGCAACCTTGATGTTGCGCGTGCCCAGTTCAACCGTGTCGTCCAGGTTCCTGAATTCGCGCTTGTCCCAAACCTTGACCGCGCGCTGGTGGCGGCTTTCCTTTTGGCCGATGCGCACGCCTTCGGGGTTGTAGCCATACGCCCCGAAAGGAGAGGTCCCGGCCGTGCCGATCCACTTGTTGCCGCCCTGATGGCGGCCTTGTTGTTCCTTGAGACGCTCGCGCAGCGTGTCCATCAGCTTGTCGAAACCGCCAAGCGCCTCGATCTCGGCTTTTTCTTCATCCGACAGGTGCTTTTCGGCCATTTTGGCCAGCCAGTCGCCAGGGATGTCAACGGCTTCCAGAACTTGGTCAAAGCTGATCTCGTTCAGTCCTTCGAAACTGGCGGCAAAGGCGCGGTCGAACTTGTCGATGTTGCGTTCGTCCTTCACCATCGACACGCGGGCGAGATAGTAGAACGCCTCGACATCATAGGTGGCCAGACCCTTTTTCATGCCTTCCAGAAAAGTCAGATACTCCCGCAGCGATACCGGGATGCCAGCTTTGCGAAGGTTTTCGAAAAAGGGCAGGAACATCGTGTCAGCCCACCAAACGCACCAGAACCAACGAGATCACCAGACCCACCAGCGCAAAGGCAATGCCGTATCCGGCGGCATATTGCGCCATGTCGGCGCGATTGCCGCTGCGCTTTTTCGCGGCCAGTGCGCCCAAGGTCGCACCCAGTGCCGCCATTCCCAGAACTACCAACATATGTGCGTCATCCGTCTTTCGTGCCATCCGTGTTTCTTCGGCCATTGCCCCGTGACAACGACTGGGCCACCAGATCCGAGCCAAACCCGTACCGCGCCCATCCCAGGCTGTCCAGCCTGACGGCACGTGCCTGCTGTATCTGACCCGCCTGTTTCAGCGCTTCTGATTTCAGCAACAACAACGTGGCCAGCAAAGACGCATTTTCTGCCCGCGTCATGACATCGATGGCCCTGTTCAACTCGGGCAGCACACTGGGTCCCTTTTCCTGTGCCAGCGCAAATGCCGCGGTTTGCGTTGTGACATAGGCCTGATGCACCTCGGTGCCGGGTGTGGCTTTCAGAAACTGTTGCGCAATCTGAAACTGGCGTTGGGCTTCGTTGGGGTCCCGGAATTGTTCCATCCGGCCTATCAGGTAATGGGGATAGGCGCGGCGGTGATCCGTCCATCCCTGTTGCTGACCGATCCGTGCCGCCTTTCGGGCCGCGCGCAGTTGTCTGGGCGACCCCGCCCCCGGTCCCAGTGATTTCTGAATCGCGTCAATCCATTCGCGCGGCGTGTCCGTAAAGGGTTGAGCAGGCACCCTGTCCCCGCGCGGGTTCATCCGGCTGAGAACCCCCGGGATGACCGCGGCGACCTGATCGCGGGTCATGCCGGTGCGCAGTTCCGGCGCATAGGCAGCCCGCAGGATCAACATGTCAAACCCGGTCAGAACCGTATGGATATTGTCGTCGTTGAACACGGAATCCGGCAGGTGATACAGATCGTTCAGCGGACCAAGCGCTTGTGCCAGTTCTTCATGCAGGCAATCACGTATTTCCTGCGGACTGACGTCGTATGGGATGAAAATCCCAAGCCGTTCGCGTTTGCGCAGTTCAGTCCAGCTGCTTTTGATCTTTCGGCGGTCACGGCGATATTCTTCAAGGCTCGAGGAGTTGGGGACGACGAAACAGGCCGCATTGGGCAGAATGCGCAGAATGTCTTTCTGGCTGACGGCTTCGATGGTGATATTGGCCTGCCCTTCGTCGATCTGTCGGATGTTGATCCCGGCCTCGCGCCTCAGGCGGTTGAGCAACCGGGTCAGATCCTGCTGCATGCTTGCGGTCGGTGATCCGCTCAGACGGACAGTGACCGGCGTTTCGAAACGCGTGAAAACGGGCAGGGCGGCGCCGCTTTCCAGTTCGAAATGCAGGGACAGGAAGTCAGAGGCGATGTTTTTGTTGGACCGAGCAGGCGGCGAAGGACGTGCCGTTGAAAAAGACTTGGCAGGCGGCAGGCTTGCTTCGATGGGCGCGACCTGATCGGGCAGCTCGATCGTTTCAACCGTCGCGCAGCCGGCAACAACCAGTGCCAGAAAGAGGGCACTCAATCGCTTCATGAGCGGGCGTACTTGATGAACGGTGTCAGTGTGCCGATGCGATCATACAGTTTCCGCGCGGTTTGGTTGAATTCCTGGGTCAGCCAATAGACCGACGGTGCGCCCTGACGATCTGCCTCGTCATAGACCGCCTGGATCAAGGCCCGGCCAACGCCTGCCCCCCGTGCCTCGGGGCGCGCGAACAGGTCTTGCAGGTAGCAGACCTTTTCCACCTTCCAGGCGTGGCGATGAAACAGAAAATGTGTCAACCCGACCAGGGCGCCATTCTGTTCGGCAACGAAACAGGAAAAATCCTGCGGGTCGTCGCCCAGCAGTCTGGAAAAAGTTGTTTCGTATACATCATCGGGCAGGGCGGTTTCATAAAATGCCAGATAGTCCCGCCACATGTCGGCCCATTGGCTTTTGTCCTCGGCACGCAGGGTGCGGATTGTCAGTGCGTTCGCCACGCGATTCATCCAATTCTGTGGGCGGCGAAGCTCTGTTTCGCCAGATGGGCCGATGCTGGCATCCGGGCCGTCCCAAGGCAAGCCATGATCACCGTCTGGTCACCGTCCGGCTATCGTTTGCCGCGTGCCATAAAGGCCAGACGTTCGAACAGATGCACGTCCTGTTCATTCTTCAGCAACGCCCCATGCAGTTTTGGAAGCGCATCTGCGCCGCCGCGTTTGAGGTCTTCGGCACTCAGGTCCTCGGCCAGCAGCAGCTTCAGCCAATCCAGCACTTCCGACGTTGACGGCTTTTTCTTGAGCCCCTGCGTCTCGCGGATTTCATAAAACTGGGTCAGGGCGGTGGTCAGCAGCGCATCCTTGATGCCGGGATGATGAACCTCGACGATGCGGCGCATCGTGGCCTCGTCAGGGAAGCGGATGTAGTGAAAGAAACAGCGGCGCAGAAACGCGTCCGGCAGTTCCTTTTCATTGTTCGAGGTGATGATGACGATAGGGCGGTTTTTGGCCCGGATCGTTTCCCCTGTCTCGTAGACATGGAACTCCATCTTGTCGAGTTCCTGCAAAAGGTCGTTTGGAAACTCGATATCGGCCTTGTCGATCTCATCGATCAGCAGAACGACCTTTTCGTCGGCCTCGAAGGCCTGCCACAGCTTGCCCTTGCGGATATAGTTCGACACGTCATGCACGCGTTCCTCACCCAACTGGCTGTCCCGCAGGCGGCTGACCGCGTCATATTCATACAGGCCCTGCTGCGCGCGGGTGGTGGATTTCACATTCCACTCAATCATCCTCAGCCCCAGTGCGCCGGCCACTTGTTTGGCAAGCTCTGTCTTGCCGGTGCCGGGCTCGCCCTTGACCAGCAACGGGCGTTCAAGTGTGACGGCGGCGTTCACGGCAATCGTCAGATCGTCAGTGGCGACATATTCGGCTGTACCTTGAAAGCGTGCGGTCATGGGACTCTCGTGTGGTTTTTCGTGATCCGTGGGCAGGTTGTGTGGTCCGGGTTACAGACGGTCAGTGATTTTGACAACCCGCGTCCCTGCGTCGGTCGAGGCGATTTTTGCAGGAACGCCAAGCCCTTTTGGTTGATTCGTGCGCGCGAATGTACCCCGCCAATTGACACCTGCCTCAAAAAGGCCTGCTAAATTTCATAGAAAAACAGGGTTTTGTTGTTACTTGTCTCATATTTAGACAAAACAGCACGAGGGCGTGCTGAAGCAACGTTTGTGTAGTGACAATCCCACGCCCGTCGGCTAAACGCTGCGCAGAAGGGGGTGCCAAATGTCAGGTGAAACATCCGCAACCGACGTTTCTGGCCATACCGAGGGAGCAAATATGAAACAGGAAGTTTTTCTGCCGGAGGATTACCGCCCGGCCGAAGATGAACCTTTCATGAATGAACGTCAGCTTGAATATTTCCGCCGCAAGCTGTTGGATTGGAAGAATGAGCTTTTGGCGGGCAGCCGCGATACGATCGAAGGGCTACAGGACAACACCCGAAACATTCCCGATGTCGCCGACCGCGCGAGCGAGGAGACCGATCGCGCTCTGGAGCTGCGGACACGCGACCGCCAGCGCAAGCTGGTTGCCAAGATCGACGCAGCCCTGCGCCGGATCGAAGAAGGTGAATACGGCTACTGCGAAAAGACCGGCGATCCGATTTCGCTGAAACGTCTGGATGCACGTCCGATTGCAACCATGACGCTGGAGGCGCAAGAGCGCCACGAGCGCCGCGAAAAGGTCCACCGCGACGATTGATCGCCGGGTGCAACTGGAAAATTTCGAACGCCGGGGCCTGTGGCTCCGGCGTTTTTGCGTTATGCGGGGGGCATGAAGATCAATCGGTTGAATTTCTGTGTAATTGGCGGCGGTATCGGCGGTCTGGCGGCTGCGTTGGCGCTGCGGCAACACGGGGCGCAGGTCACCCTGCTGGAGCAAGCCCCGGCATTGACCGAGGTTGGCGCGGGCCTTCAGATCAGTGAAAATGGGATGTGCGTGTTGCGGGCCCTTGGGGTGGCGGATCTGTCTGCGGGCCAGAAGTCGCACGGTACGATCTTGCGCGATTACCGCAAAGGCCGCGTTGTCAGCCGGCTGCCCGGGCCTTCGGCTGGCCCGACTTATTATTTTCACCGTGCCGATCTGTTGAATCTGCTGCATTCTGCGGCCCGCAAGGCCGGTGTGGATGTCCGTCTGGCGGCCAAGGTTTCCAACGTGCAGAAACACCCCAACGAAGCCGAAATTCTGTTGGCGAGCGACGAACGGCTGCGCGCCGAATGCGTCATCGCCGCCGACGGTGGCCGAAGCACGATTCGCCCGGCTCTGAACGGGCCCGAGACACCCGAGTTCACGCACCAGGTCGCCTGGCGCGCCACCATTCCCTGGCGACCGGATTCAGGCGTGGTTACGGCATCCCTGACCATGGGGCCGGGTCGGCATGTCGTAACCTATCCTTTGCGCGATCAAAGCATGATGAACATCGTTGCGGTCGAGGAACGCTCGGACTGGCGGGAAGAGGGATGGAAGCTGAAGGGCGATCCGGACGAGCTGCGCGCACGGTTTTCAGGGTTCGGCGGTCCTGTCGGTGAGATTCTGTCAAAGGTCTCGGATGTGAATCTGTGGGCCCTGTTCCTGCGCCCGGTCGCAGAAAAATGGCAGAACGGTCGTCTGGCATTGCTGGGGGACGCGGCGCATCCGACCTTGCCGTTCATGGCACAAGGCGCCTGTCTGGCGCTGGAAGATGCCTGGACGCTTGCACGATCATTCGACGAACACTCGGGCGTCACCAGCGCGCTTGCCGCCTACGAGCAAACGCGCAGGCCAAGGGCAGAAAGCGTGGTTGCCGCGGCCGGGTCGAACGCACGCAATTTCCACCTGTCAGGCCCCGCCCGTTTGGCGGCCCAATGTGCGCTTATGGCCATCGGAGGGAAATTGTCACGCCGCTACGAATGGATATACAGCTACGACGTCACGGCCTGAACCGCTAAATATCCAGATCGACCCAGACAGGCACGTGATCCGAGGGTTTTTCATGCCCGCGCACGGCGGCATCAATCTGGCAATCCCGCATTAGATCTGCCGCTTGCGGGGTCAGCAGAAAGTGATCGATCCGAATTCCGTCGTTCCGGTTCCAGGCCCCGGCTTGGTAGTCCCAGAATGAATAGTGCCCCGCGCTTTGGGTGGTGGCCCGGAACGCTTCGGTGAAGCCCAGATTCAGGATCTTTCGGAATGCGGCGCGGCTTTCGGGGCGGAACAATGCATCGTCGCGCCATGCTTCGGGGCGTTTGGCGTCCTCCGCCTGCGGGATGATGTTGTAATCCCCCGCCATCAACGCGGGTTCTTCGGTGGCCAGCAAATCACGGGCACGGTCATATAGCCGTTCCATCCATGCCAGTTTGTAATCATATTTCGGGCCGGGTGCAGGATTGCCATTGGGCAGGTACAATCCACAGATCCGAAGAGCCTTTTTGCCAACGACGGTGGCTTCTATCCAGCGGGCCTGTTCATCCGCGTCATCGCCGGGAAGGCCGCGGGATACATCCTCGAGGGGAAGCTTCGACAGGATTGCAACGCCGTTGAAGCTTTTTTGTCCATGGGTTTCCACGTTGAACCCACGCTCTTCGAATATCTCGCGCGGGAAGTTTTCATCGACCGACTTGATCTCTTGCAACAGCACTACGTCCGGCTGCGCTTCGTCCAGCCAACGGGGCAGGGCTTCGACCCGCGCTTTGATGCCGTTGATGTTGAACGTGGCGAATTTCATGCGCGATCCTCCGAAGACTTGGTGCAACCTATCGCGCAGAACGGGCCCAACGGCAAGGCGGAGATCGTATTTGCGAGGCTCTGCCTCGCGCTCCGGGATATTTTTGGCCAGATGAAGAAACGGATTATTAACCGAATTTCTTCAAGCTGAAGTTGCGGGACAGGCGGGGACGCCGATGACCGCGCCAGGTGAAGCCCTCTGGTCTTTCGGTCAGAGGGCGGACTCCTGCTTCATCTGGCTGAAAATATCCTGGGGGTGTGGGGGCAAAGCCCCCACGGTTACATCGAAAAAGATGTGCCACAACCACAGGAAGAGGTGGCGTTGGGGTTGTCGATCACAAATCGCGCGCCAATCAGTTCCTGGGTGAAGTCGATAACCGCGTTTTCCAGAAAGGGCAGCGAAATGGCGTCAACAATGACTTTTTGCCCTTTGCCTTCAAGGACCAGATCATCTTCTTTTGGCGTATCCAAAGCGATTTCGTATTGAAACCCCGAGCAACCGCCGCCTTCCACTGCGACGCGCAGTGCCTGACCCTGATCCGCCGCGCCGATTTCTGCGAGGCGTTCAAAGGCGCGATCCGTGACTGTTGGGGGCAGATTCATGCCGGTCTCCAAAGGTTTCCTTCCGTTACGCCATACAATATAGAAAGTGCAAGGACAGGCGACAAGGACGGGCCATTTGGACAGAGCTAGTTTTGCCTCGGATCCGGACCGCACCAGGGGACGGCTCGTAGCCGAGGAGGAAAGCAGTTTCCGATCATGCTTTCAGCGCGACCGGGACAGGATCATTCACGCCAGTGCCTTTCGGCGCCTCAAACACAAGACGCAAGTTTTCGTTGAGCATGAGGGCGATAGCTACCGCACCCGCCTGACCCATTCCATCGAGGTGGCGCAGGTGGCCCGGACCATTGCCGGTGCCCTGGGCCTGAACCCAGAGCTGACCGAAGCCGTGGCCCTGGCGCATGATCTGGGGCACACGCCCTTTGGACACACTGGCGAAGACGCGCTGCACGCGTTGATGAAGCCCTATGGTGGCTTTGATCACAACGCGCAGGCCATTCGGATCGTCACAAAGCTGGAGCGCCACTATGCAGAATTCGATGGGTGCAACCTGACCTGGGAATGTCTGGAAGGGATAGCCAAGCACAATGGGCCGGTTGAGGGCGATCTGCCCTGGGCATTGGCCGAGTGCCATCAGGAATTTGATCTTGAACTGCACACCCATGCCAGCGCGGAAGCGCAAGTTGCCGCCCTTTCTGATGACATAGCTTACAACAATCACGATCTTCTGGACGGGTTGCGCGCAGGGTTGTTCACGGATGACGATTTGCAGGACCTGCCGATTGTCGGGGTCTGTTACGCCGAGGTGGATGCCAGATACCCAGGGCTGGATTCCTATCGCCGACGTCACGAAGCGCTCAGGCGGGTTTTCGGGGTCATGGTGGCGGATGTCATCAACACTTCGAACGATCTCATTGCTGTGTCTGGCGCGCAGTCCGTCGAAGAAATCCGACATCTTGGGTATCCTGTCATCCAGTTCTCGGATGAGGTTTGGGCGCAACTGCGTGAAATCCGGGCGTTTCTGTTCACACGGATGTATCGCGCACCCAGAGTGATGTCAGTGCGGGCAGAGGTGGCAAAGATCGTGGAAGATCTGTTTCCGATCTACATGAACGATCCCAGGCAAATGCCCGTGCGCTGGCATAATGACATTGAAGCGGCCAGGGACGACACAGCCTTGGCCCGCATCGTTTCCGATTACATTGCGGGCATGACCGACCGATTTGCCTTGCAGGACCATGCGCGGCTGACGGGCTGATCACTCCACGGCTATGTAAGCGATGGCCCAGACTTGCTGAGCCGCTTGTTTCGCAGACTGTTCGGCGTTCTTCGTTGGTGGGAACACGATCATCGTCGGGCCGTAACCTCCGATCCCCATCGGTGCGCCATCAGCATGCGTTGCAACGATCGGTTTGTGCGTGGCGATACTGTCCCACTCGATTTCAGCCTGATACCCATCCAGCGCCATGGGAAGAGCGGTTTTCCCCTCGGCCCCCGCCAATGTCATGACGTCTGCCAATAGCGGACCAGAAAACCTGTATTCCCGCTCATTGCGCGGAGGACCATAGGGGATCGTGATCTCGAACTGCTCCAGCCGGTCCAGCATGGCTGCGTCAAAACCAGCCGCGCCGTCATGCGTGACCTCCAGATAACCCAGCAGACCGCCGTCATTCTGACCCCGCGCAGGCAGGTTTGTTTCGCTGACGGCGCCACCCAGCGTCAGCAGCACATGGCCTTTGGGCTGTGGCAGGTCGGCCAGCACAGGCAGGGCGGTGGAAAAAAGCAAGGCAAAGGACAAGGCGCGTTGCATCGACGGTCTCCGGTAGCGGCGTACAGGCCCGAGATTAGCGAGATGTTTCGCCAAACCAAGCTTAAACATTAGGCGTCCATTGACCTTGCCGGTTTGCGTGGTAAACCCCGCGACAAGCAAAAGGACATCCGAAATGAACCTGTTTTCCGAGATCCGCGGCCTTGTACTGGACGCGCTGGCGCAGATGCAGTCCGAAGGCGCATTGCCCGAGGGGCTGAGCTTTGACAACGTGGCGGTCGAGCCTCCGCGCGATGCGGCGCATGGGGACATGGCAACCAACGCCGCGATGGTGTTGGCGAAACCTGCCAGGATGAAGCCGCGCGACATTGCGGATGTTCTGGCCGGGAAACTGGCAGCGGATGACCGGATCACAAGCGCAGAAGTGGCAGGGCCCGGTTTCCTGAACCTGCGTCTTGCGCCGTCCGTCTGGCAAGGCGTGTTGGCGGCTGTGCTGGAAAAAGGCACCGATTTCGGGCGCTCGACCATGGGGCAGGGGCAGAAGGTCAATGTTGAATATGTCTCGGCCAACCCGACCGGTCCGCTGCATGTCGGGCACACACGCGGCGCGGTGTTTGGGGATGCGTTGGCAAGCCTGCTGGCCTATTCGGGCCATGACGTGACCCGCGAATACTATATCAACGACGGTGGCGCGCAGGTGGATGTGCTGGCGCGGTCGGCCTATGAACGCTATCGCGAGGCCAATGGCCTCAGCCCCGAGATTGCCGAAGGGCTGTATCCCGGCGATTATCTGATCCCGATTGGCGAGGCGCTGAAAGAGAAATATGGCGACAGCCTGATCGACAAGCCGGAAAGCGAATGGCTGGAAGAGCTGCGCGAGTTTTCGACCGACGCGATGATGGACCTGATCCGCGCCGACCTGAAGGCGCTGGGCGTCGAGATGGATGTGTTCTTCTCGGAAAAATCGCTCTATGGCACGGGCCGGATCGAGGCCGCGCTGCAATCGCTGACTGAAAAGGGCCTGATCTATGAAGGCGTGCTGGAGCCGCCAAAAGGCAAAAAGCCCGAAGACTGGGAGCCGCGCGAACAGACCTTGTTCAAATCCACCGAACATGGCGATGACGTCGACCGCCCGGTCAAGAAGTCGGACGGCAGCTGGACCTATTTCGCCCCCGATATCGCCTATCATTATGACAAGGTGAGCCGTGGCTTTGACGCGCTGATCGACGTGTTCGGGGCGGATCATGGCGGCTATGTCAAGCGGATGAAGGCGGCCGTGTCGGCCCTGTCCGATGGCAAGGTGCCGCTGGATATCAAGCTGACGCAGCTGGTGAAACTGTGGAAAAATGGCGAGCCGTTCAAGATGTCGAAACGGGCCGGGAACTTTGTCACCCTGCGGGATGTGGTCGATCAGGTTGGCCCGGATGTGACGCGTTTCGTGATGCTGACCCGCAAGAACGACGCGCCGCTGGATTTCGATTTCGACAAAGTGCTGGAACAGAGCCGCGAGAACCCCGTGTTCTACGTGCAATACGCCCATGCCCGGGTGATGAGCGTACTGCGCCGTGCCGCCGAGGCGGGGATTGACGCCACCGACGTCACGTTACGCGGGGCCGATCTGGCGTCGCTGGACCACCCCGCCGAACTGACGGTTGCCAAGAAGCTGGCCGAATGGCCACGCCTGGTCGAGATCGCTGCGCGGACCAACGAACCGCACCGCGTCGCCTTCTATCTATATGAACTTGCAGGGGATTTTCATGCGCTCTGGAACAGGGGCAATGACGAAACCCAGTTGCGTTTCATTCAGGATGGCGATGTTGCCACAAGCCAGTCGAAAATTGCGCTGGCCCGGGCCGTTTCTGTTGTGATTTCAGCGGGCTTGGGTATTCTTGGCGTCACCCCGGCGCAGGAGATGCGGTAACAAATATCGCCCGAACCGCCGGTACGAGGTAGGCAAGAAATGACCCGCGCGCCTTATTTTCGGGCGCGAAGCGGGCAGTGAGGCGGACATGGCGAGTTACGATTACTCGGGGCATCAAATCCCTGGGCAGAATGATTACCCGAATCAAGCGCATTTCGAGGATGCGTATGACTATCCCGACGAGATGCAGGATTACGACGCGCCGCGCGGCGCGTTCGGACTGGGGCGGGCCGTCAATTTCCTGGGGGCTGTAGCATCGTTGGCACTGGTCGCCGGCGTCGGTATCTGGGGATACAAGCTTGTCATGCGGGATGTCAGCGGCGTGCCGGTCGTGCGTTCAGCCGAAGGGCCGATGCGGGTGCAGCCCGAAAACCCGGGCGGAACACCGGCCGATCATCAGGGCTTGGCCGTCAATGCCGTGGCAGCCAAGGGCAGTGCTGCCGCCCCGGCAGATCGTCTGATCCTTGCGCCGCGGCCGGTCTCGTTGACGGATGAAGACGTACCCGCCGCAGATCTGAAGCCGACACCGGCGCTGCATGTTGTGGAAAAGCCGATTTCAACCCAGGAAGCCGCTCGATTGCGCCAGAACGCGGTGGATGCGCTAGTTGCGGAATTGGCTGGTGAAGCAGCCAAAACGCAGCAAAACGCCGAGGATGGCGTGCAGCTGGCATCGCTGACCACTCCCGAGGAAGAACCCGCAATTGACCCGGCCGATTTCGCAGCCGCCTTGCCGGACCCGGCCATTGCCGCGCTGCCGGGCGTGCGCCGGTCCTTGCGCCCCTTGACCCGCCCGGCTCGCACCTCACGCAGCCGGGTTTCGCCAAGCGAGAATTCCGAAGACGCTATCAATGCCGCGGTGAAGGCTGCGGTTGGGTTGGATGTTGATCCTGATACGCTGGCGAAAGGCACGCGTCTGGCGCAGCTTGGGGCCTATGACAGCGTTCAGGTGGCGCAAACGGAATGGGATCGCCTGAACGGAAGGTTCGGCGAATATATGGCAGGAAAACAGCGCGTTATCCAGAAGACCTCAAGCGGTGGGCGCACCTTTTACCGCCTGCGCGTGCTGGGCTTTGAAGACCTGAGCGACTCGCGCCAGTTTTGTGCCGCGCTTGTCGCGCAAGGGGCTGATTGTATCCCGGTGGCCGTCAGGTGAAGTACGGTGCCACGATCACCGATGCAGAGGGCCCGCGCCTGACGCAGCAGGAAAAAGACTTGTTTCGGCAGATGAACCCGTTCGGGTTCATTTTGTTCGCCCGCAACATCGAACACGCGGATCAGGTGCGCGCCTTGTGTGATGATTTCCGCGAGGCAGTCGGGCGCAATTGCCCGATCACCATCGATCAGGAAGGTGGCCGCGTGCAGCGCCTGCGGGCGCCGCTGGCCCGCGAATGGCTGCCTCCGTTGGATCACGTGGCCAATGCCGCCGAGCAGGCCGAGCGCGCGATGTATCTGAGGTACCGCCTGATTGCCGATGAATTGTTTGGCCTGGGCATCGACAGCAACTGTGCGCCCATGGTGGATGTCGCACGTCCCGAGACGCACAAGTTTCTGAAGAACCGCTGTTATGACGCTGATCCTGAACGCGTTTCCAGAGTTGGCAAAGCCGTGGCGCGGGGCCATTTGGATGGCGGAGTGCTGCCGGTGCTCAAGCATATTCCAGGCCATGGACGCGCCACGTTGGACAGCCACCATGACTTGCCGCATGTGGATCTGCCCCTGGATGATCTTGAGCGCAGCGATTTCGTGCCGTTCCGGGCCTTGAACGACCTGCCGATGGGGATGACGGCGCATTTGGTCTATGACCGGATTGACCCGCAGCCTGCCACCATCTCGGCAACCATGATGGATGTGATCCGCGACAGGATTGGCTTCGGCGGGCTGATCATGACCGATGACATCGGGATGAAGGCGCTCAGCGGAACGCCTGCTGAGGTGTCGCGGCAAGCCATAAGCGCGGGCTGTGACGTCGTTCTGCACTGCAACGGAAGCTTTGCCGAGCGCGCCGAGGTGCTGGAAGCTGCCGGGGAAATGTCCGATGTGGCACAGGCCCGCGCAGAACGGGCGCTGGCGATGCGCAAAGCTCCGCAGGAACTTGACATCCCTGCCGCCGAGGCGGAACTATCTGCCCTAATGGGCGGGCAGGTATATGAACGATAATCTTTTCAGCGAAGATCCTGTCTCGGTCGCGGATCGTCTTGCGGCCGAAGCGCTGATTGTTGATGTCGATGGGTTCGAAGGCCCGCTGGACGTTCTTCTAACCCTGTCGCGCACGCAGAAGGTTGATCTGAGGAAAATTTCCGTACTCGCGCTGGCGCAGCAATACTTGGCCTTTGTCGAAAAGGCGCGGGCGCTGCGGATCGAACTGGCCGCCGACTATCTGGTGATGGCGGCCTGGCTGGCGTTTCTCAAGTCCCGCCTGCTGTTGCCGCCAGACCCCGAAGACGAGGGACCTTCGGGCGAAGAACTGGCTGCACATCTGGCGTTTCAATTGGAACGCTTGCAGGCGATGCGCGACGCCGCGGCACGATTGATGGCGCGCGATCAGCTGGGGCGAGATTTCTTCAAACGCGGGCAGGGCGAAGATATCACCCGGATCCGCACCGTTACCTATTCCGCCACGCTGCTGGATCTGATGCAGGGCTATGCCCGCATCCGCACCCGTGATGAATTCCGCCCGTTTGTGATGGACCGCGATTCGGTCTTCACCATGGAACAGGCACTGGAACGGATGCGCCCGCTGATCGGGTTTGCCGGGACATGGACCGACATGGAAACTTACCTGCCCGACGGCTGGGAGTCCGACCCGGTACGGCGCAGGTCGGCAACGGCGGCGACCTTTGCGGCCTCGTTGGAACTGGTGAAAGAAGGACATATGGAAATCAAGCAGAGCGAGACATTCGCTCCGATCCAATTGCGCAAGAGGACCGAAACACGTGACTGATGCCCCAGAAGAGACCGGTACGCTGTTCGAGGCGCCTCCGCTGGCAGAGCAGGAGCGTATGGTCGAAGCCGTTCTGTTCGCCAGCGCCGAGCCGGTGACGATTGCGGATCTTGAGGCGCGGATGCCCCATGGCAGCGACGCGGCGCAAGCGGTTGAATTGCTTCAGAAACGGTATGAGGGCCGTGGCGTGCGCGTTGTACGCGTAGGGGATGCCTGGGCCATCCGAACAGCCCCTGATCTGGGCTTTCTGATGCAGAAGGAAACGGTCGAGACGCGCAAGCTCAGCCGCGCCGCGATCGAAACTCTGGCCATCGTGGCCTATCACCAACCCTGCACACGGGCCGAGATCGAGGAAATCCGGGGCGTGTCGGTCTCGCGCGGGACCATCGATCAGTTGCTCGAGATGGAGTGGATCAAGCTGGGTCGCCGCCGCATGACGCCGGGTCGTCCGGTGACGTTTGTGGTGACGCCTGAGTTTCTGGATCATTTTGGTCTGGAAAATGCGCGCGACCTGCCGGGTCTGAAAGAGCTGCGCGCCGCGGGATTGTTGGAGAATCGGCCTCCTCCGGGTGCGATCCCTCTGGGGGAAGGGCGCGAGGATGAAGTTGACGAAGACCAGAGCGAGTTGTTCGAAGAAGAGTGATCGAACAGCCCTTTTGTTGCCGCATAAAGCGTCTATCTTTGTGCGTGAGGACACGGAGTTGAGCGATGAATGCAAACCGGATCATCGACATGATTGTGCGTCAGGTCATGCGCCGTCTGGTCAACAAAGGTGTGAACAAGGGTATCGATCTGGCCAGCCGAAAGGGCGGCGGACCCGGCACATCGAATGGGCCCGGAAAAACCAGCGCACCGCGACATGCGCAGAACCTCAGGCAGGCACAGCGCGTGACCCGTCAAATGCGCAGGTTCATGAAGTTCTAGGGGTCAACTTGCGGCTTTGAAGTGCTTTGACAGTTTCAGGCCCTGACCCTGATAGTTCGAGGCAATGCCTGCACCATATAGTTGCGTCGGCATTTCAGCCATTTTCTCATAGACCAGACGTCCGACGACCTGTCCGTGTTCCAGCACGAATGGCGCTTCGTGGCAGCGCACCTCAAGCACGCCACGGGAACCGGCCCCCCCGGCAGCGGCATGGCCAAAACCGGGATCGAAGAAGCCTGCATAGTGCACTCTGAACTCACCAACCATCGCCAGATAGGGCGCCATTTCAGCCGCGTACATCGGTGGAATATGCACCGCCTCGCGGCTGACAAGGATATAGAACGCGCCGGGGTCCAGGATGATGCAACCATCCTTGGTGCGCACTTCTTCCCAATAGTCCTGCGGGTCGTATTCACCGATTCGATCCAGATCGATCACCCCTGTATGAGGTTTGGCGCGATAGCCCACAAGATCGGTATCGGGCAGTTGCAGGTCGACCGAAAAGCCCAGACCGTCCTGAATGACGGCAGGTCCGTCCACAAGCGGAGATTGCGCATGCAAGGTCCTCAGTTCCGCATCGGACAACACGGCCTGACCCTGGCGGAAACGAATCTGGTTCAGACGCATCCCGGGACGAACCAGAACCGAGAACGAGCGCGGGCAGATTTCGGCATAAAGCGGGCCTGTGTAACCTGCGGGCACCCGGTCGAACTCGGTACCGCCATCGGTGATCGTCCGCGTCAGAAGGTCCAGTCGCCCGGTCGAGCTTTTGGCGTTGGCCACGGCGCTCATGCTGTCGGGCAGCGCAAGCGATTCCATCAGGGGCACCAGATAGACGCAGCCCTTTTCCAGAACCGCGCCATCCGAGATATCGATGCGGTGCATCTCAAACTCGGTCAAGCGATCCGTGACAGTCCGGCCTTCGCCCGCAAGAAACGAGGCGCGTACACGGTAAGCCACTGTTCCCAGTCGCAAATCAAGGCTGGCAGGTTGAATCTGGGCAGGCAGAACCTCTGGGTCGGCGGTGATCTCACCGCGCGCGATCATCGCCTCTAGCTGTTGGTTCGGGCAAACACCTGTCATCTCGATCCCCCCTGGTGCCAGAGCGGGATCTGGCCTGTATGCCATAAACGTCGGTGTAATTTGGTCGGGCTAGCAGGACTCGAACCTGCGACCTTCCGTCCCCCAGACGGACGCGCTACCAGGCTGCGCCATAGCCCGACGTTGGGGTGTTCATAAAGATTTTCCCGGCAGGGGCAAGAGGAAATCAATGCCTTTTGTCCTAACCCGTCGCCTGTGTTTCAACCCGGTCCAGCCATCGGCGCAGATCTTTTGCAATCGGAGCGATGCGCCGCAGCAGGTCGTCATCAAAATCTGTCTGATTCCACGCAAGCGACGCGATTCCCCCCATCAAGGGCGCGGCGTCCAGTCCGGGCTCTGGCTCCGGCTGTGATGCGTCAGAGGCGCGTGCGTTTGTCTGCGCATCGTTCTCGCCGGTTGGCTGGATCGGTTCGCGCAGATCCATGCGAATCTGTTCCGTTGCGGGTGCAGGTTTTGGTTCGAACGGCACCACGGTGTCCTTGGCAGGCGCAATTGGGGCTGGGCCGGGATCGTCCAGGGAAGGGGACAGCGCCGCGACATGTGCGACGCCTTGTTCGCGCAGGATACGCTGGACACCTTTGATCGTGATTCCGTCTTCGTGCAGCAGTTTTTTGATCCCGCCCAAAAGACGCATGTCATTTGGGCGATAATACCTGCGTCCACCTGCGCGTTTGACGGGCTTTACCTGCGTGAACCGGCTTTCCCAGAAGCGCAGAACATGAGCCTGAACACCGAGCCAGTCCGCAACTTCGCTTATGGTGCGAAAGGCATCGGGGGACTTACTCATAACCTGGACGTCCTGAACTTACTTGCGGTTCCCGGCTGCGACGCGATCTTTCATCAGATGCGACGGGCGGAAAGTCAGCACACGGCGCGGCTGAATCGGGACTTCTTCGCCGGTTTTGGGGTTGCGACCGACACGGGCGGTCTTGTCGCGAACACTGAATGTACCGAAAGACGAGATCTTCACCTGTTCACCACGCACCAAGGCGTCGGACATGTGGTTCAGAACGCTTTCAACCAGCTGCGCACTTTCGTTACGTGACAGACCTACCTCACGAAAGACGGCTTCGCTCAGGTCCATTCGAGTCAGTGTTTTGTCGCCCATGCTAATTCCCCTGTTGCTATTGAAGCATATGGGTATGGCAAATTCGCTGTCAATATCAATGAATTGCGGGCGGCTGTGTAAGCCGGTTTGCGCCGGTTACCAGCGCAGAACCACTGCGCCCCAGGCCAGACCGCCGCCAATGGCTTCGGTCACGATCAGATCACCCGGCTTGATCTGTCCGCGCTGCTTGCCCACGGACAGGGCCAATGGGATGGATGCGGCCGACGTGTTTCCGTGATCCTGAACGGTCACAACCACGTTTTCCATCGGAAGGTTCATTTTCTTGGCGGTGCCCTGAATGATGCGGATGTTGGCCTGATGCGGCACGATCCAATCCACGTCCGAGCTGCTCAGCCCCGCTCGTTCCAATGCTGCTTCCGCTGTTTTCGTAAGCTTTTCAACGGCATGACGGAAAACCTGATTGCCCTGCATACGCAGATGCCCGGTTGATTGGGTCGAAACGCCGCCATCGACATATAGAAGATCCTTGTAGCGCCCGTCCGAATTCAGGTCGGTTGCCAGAATACCGCGGTCCTCGGCGGTGCCTGTGCCCTCTTGGGCCTCCAGCACCACTGCACCGGCGCCATCGCCGAAAAGAACGCAGGTGGACCGATCGGTCCAATCCATTATCCGTGAGAAAGTCTCGGCCCCGATCACCAGCACGCGTTTGGCCTGACCGGAAACAATCAGCGCATTTGCGTTGGACAGTGCAAAAACGAATCCGGCGCAAACAGCCTGCACGTCAAAGGCAAAACCCTTGGTCATGCCCAGCCGTGCCTGAACCATGGTGGCGGCCGAAGGAAAGGTCAGATCCGCCGTTGAAGTCGCCAGTACGATTGCGTCAATATCATCCGCCGTCAGGCCTGCGTCGGACAGCGCGGCCAGGGCGGCATTGGTGG
This sequence comes from Ruegeria sp. H8, assembly GCF_056532905.1. Lineage (NCBI taxonomy): Bacteria > Pseudomonadati > Pseudomonadota > Alphaproteobacteria > Rhodobacterales > Roseobacteraceae > Ruegeria > Ruegeria sp. H8. The sequence continues at coordinate 377,470 of NZ_JBQFNY010000001.1, forward strand.
CCAGATCGGATGTCGTCTCGTCCTCGGCAGCAAAATGGCGGCGTTCGATCCCCGAGCGGGTCTTTATCCATTCGTCGGTCGTGTCCAGGGTTTTTTCAAACTCGGAATTGGGAACAACGCGTTCAGGCAAATAATGCCCGACACCTACTACAACTGAACGGCCTGCCATTTTCCGGTACTGCCTTTTTTGTTATTTATCTGTTTGCGGCGCTGATTGCGCGGCATCTTGTGCAAGCTGGGCAGTGGATGCAACCCGCGCAGCCAATTTTTCGGAAAAGCCGGACTGCGCCAGGGTGAAGGCCAGTTTGATCGCAGCTGACACGCCTGTTGCGTCAGCGCCGCCGTGGGATTTCACCACGGTGCCGTTCAGCCCCAGAAACACGCCACCATTCACGCGTCGCGGGTCGATCCGTTTCTTCAAACGGTTCAGTGACGTGATAGCCAGAATCGAGGCCAATCGGGATAGCGGGGAGTATTTGAACGCCTGCCGCAGCAGGTCACCGATCAGGCTCGCCGTGCCTTCGCCGGTCTTGATCGCGACGTTGCCGGTAAAGCCATCGGTTACAATGACATCCGCCTTGTCACCGGGGATGTCGCTGCCTTCGACGAAACCCACGAAATCGAAATTCGCCTGTTCCGCGAAGCCCGCGATCATCGAGTGCGCCTCTTTCAGTTCGGCGCGTCCCTTGTGTTCTTCGGTGCCGACATTCAGAAGCCCGATCCGAGGGCGGCTCAGGGCCAAACCGTTGCGCGCATAAGAGGCGCCCATCAGGGCGTATTGCAGCAAATCCTTGGCGTCGGCGCGCACATCTGCGCCGACATCCAGCATCACGTTGAACCCCTGAGGGTTGCGCGAGGGCCACAGTATCGCGATGGCAGGCCGGTTCACGCCCGGCAGTTTGCGCAGGCGCATCATCGACAGGGCCATCAGCGCGCCGGTATTGCCGCAGGACACCGCGCCATGGGCTTCGCCCTGGCGTACCGCTTCCAGCGTGGACCACATCGAGGTCTCTTTGCCGTTGCGCACGACCTGACTGGGCTTGTCCTCCATCGTGACCACGCCCGAGCAATCACGAAAAACGACGCGCCCCTCTAGGACGCGCCGTTTGGCGACAAGCTTGCGCAATACCTGTTCGGGCCCGTGCAGCAAGAACCTGATATCCGGGTTCTTGTCGGCCGATTTCGCAAGACCGGCAACAACGACCGAGGGACCTGCGTCCCCACCCATAGCGTCGACCGAGATGGTTATCCGTCCGGCGTGCGTGGGCTGTTCAGTCATGCCTTGGTCTGCGCTCGATCAGGCTTAGGCTGCGTCTTCGTCCAGATCGATTTCATCGGCCTGAGCGACGACTTCGCGATCATCATAGTGGCCGCAGGATGCGCAAACGTGGTGCGGGCGCTTCAGCTCGCCGCAGTTCGGGCATTCGTTCGGGTTTGCAGCAACCAGAGCGTCGTGTGCGCGGCGGTTGTTGCGACGCGACTTGGAAACTTTGTTCTGTTGGACGGCCATGGTCTCAACCTTTGTCTGACTAGGGGTCGCAGAATCGCTGCCGACCCGGGTTTCGTAGTTCGTTTATCGTGGTTTGACGCGCGTTTAGGCGACGGGCCCCGCAATGTCCAACCCAAAATCCGATGAGCGCGCGAAAATACTGCGATTCTCGGTATGTTCAAGCGATTTTTCTGAACGCCTGCTATGACAGGAAATCTGCGCTCTGTCACTCGTCTTTTTTGAGCGTATCGCGCAATCCCGCCAATCCGGCGAAAGGTTTGGCGTCTTCATCGGTCATCGCCTGTTTTCCCGGTTCGGTATAGTCTGCCTGACCCAGTTCCGCCCCCTCCTTGCGCGGGTATTGCGGCAGGGCCAGCGACAGCGCCTCGACCATCACCAATGCGGGGTCGATTTCCGGGCCCAAGGGCTCGGATTCGTCATCCTGGGGAATTTCGAACTCGGGTTCATCCGGGTCGGTCCAATCGGCCAGAAAGGTGCGGTGCACGGGAATGTCGATCCGGGTCGTGACCGGCTCGAGCGTCACGACACAGGGTTGGATCACGGTTGCACCGAGTTTGCCGTTGAGAACCCAGTCGCGCTTGCCTTGTGCGCGAAGCTCGCCGGAAAAGCTGAGTTTGCGCAGCCCCAGCAGCCCCAGACCCTGCCTGATCTCATCCAATGCGGCGCTTGCGGGGCGCAGTTCAAAGGGTGTCGGGGCGTTCTGGGGCAGGTCAGCCACCCGAAATGATGTAACGTTGCCCATTCGTGAGCCTTTCTATGTGTTGAACCGTGGCAGCGGTTTCTGTAATCGGATAGAAGCCGCAAGAGGCCAAGGCAAGAGGGTGTGCATGTTGAAGGTAGTGAACCGGTTGAAACCAGCGACGAAATCGCTTGTGTTTGTTGCCTGTCTGGCTGCGGCCGGGGCCTGTACGCCGATCTACAAGAATCACGGCTATGTGCCTCCGGCCGAGGAACTGGCCGAAATCAAAGTGGGCGTCGATACGCGCGACAGCGTGGAAGAAGCCATCGGCGCGCCGGGTGCGTCCGGGGTTGTGCGGGATTCGGGCTATTACTATGTCCGCTCGCGGGTGCGCCATTACGGCCCGAAACGGCCCGAAGTGGTGGCGCGCGAACTGGTCGCCATCAGCTTTGATCAGCGTGGAGTCGTCAGAAACATCGAGCGTTTTGGCCTGGAAGACGGCATCGTGATTCCGCTGGAACGCCGTGTGACCGATTCCAACGTTCAGGACAAAGGCTTCCTGCGTCAGCTGTTGGGCAATATCGGCAACTTCAACCCGGCCAATATTCCTGGCGCCAACTGATCGCACCGGAACCTTGCGTTGGTCACAAGGCAGTCACATGTCTTGTGTTAACGGTGTCGTGCCGACACTCGTGGGTCGGCACCCATGGAGGACGCGACCGTGGCGGCAGCAGTTATGTTGAGCAAGGGGCGCTATCGCGCCCGAATGGCGGAATCGGCCGAGGATATCAGGGCCGCACAAAGCCTGCGGACATTGGCATTCGGCACCCGGCTACCGGACATTGACGATTTCGACACGCAATGCAGCCATGTCCTGGTTGAAGATATGCGATCCGCCGGGCAGTTGGTCTGCTGCTTTCGGATGCTGACAATGGAGCATGGCGGTGAAATCGGACGCAGCTATTCAGCACAGTTCTACGACCTGAGTTCGTTGGAAGGGTTCAGTGGCCGCATGGTCGAGATGGGCAGGTTTTGCGTTCATCCGGGTCTGAACGATCCCGACATTCTGCGTGCCGCCTGGGGTGCAATGACGTCCCATGTCGATCAATACAATGTCCAGATGCTGTTTGGATGTTCGTCCTTTGCCGGGACCGAAACCGGGCGATACCTTGATGCCTTTGCAATGCTCAAACATCGCCACCTGGCCCCGAAACGGTGGTTGCCGCGGGTCAAGGCTCCGGACGTGTTCCGTTTTGCCGCACGTCTGCGGCGCCGGCCGGATGCGAAAAAGGCAATGTCGCGCATGCCGCCCCTGTTGCGGACCTATCTGATGATGGGAGGGTGGGTGAGTGATCACGCGGTTGTGGATCGCCACATGAACACGTTGCATGTGTTTACCGGGCTTGAAATCGGGGCGATCCCTCCGGCCCGAAAACGCCTGTTGCAGGCATTGGCCGGTTAAGATGAGTATTTCCGAAAAGGTGAAGACAGGGCGTTGACGCAGTGTGGCCGCCGGTTTAGCTGGCGGGCATGGCGAGAATTCCTTTGTTGCAGATGTCCGGCATATCCCTGACTTTCGGGGGCGAACCGGTGTTTTCCGAACTGGATCTGGTGGTACAGCCCGGTGACCGCGTGGCGCTGGTTGGGCGCAACGGGTCGGGCAAATCCACACTGATGAAAGTGATGGCCGGCCTGGTCGAGGCTGACCGCGGTGAAATTGTCGTGCCGCCCGGAAAATCCGTGGGCTATATGGAGCAGGACCCGACGATGGAGGGCTTTGCCACCCTGGGCGACTATGCGTCGAGCGGGTTGGAGCCGGGTGAGCTCTACAAAGTTGAACGGGCTGGTGCGGGGCTGAAATTCGATCCTGCGCGCCCAGTTGAGACTGCTTCGGGTGGTGAGCGGCGGCGGGCGGCATTGGCCAAACTGATGGCCGAGGCACCGGACCTGATGCTGTTGGACGAACCGACCAACCATCTGGATATCGAAGCCATCGCGTGGCTGGAGCGCGAGCTTGGGTCGACACGAGCGGCGTTTGTGCTGATCTCGCACGACCGGGCCTTTTTGCGGGCACTGACGCGGGCGACACTGTGGATTGATCGGGGCGCTGTCCGACGGCAGGAGCAAGGTTTTGACGCGTTCGAAGCCTGGCGGGACAAGATCTGGGAAGAAGAAGACCAGCAGCGTCACAAGCTGAACCGCCTGATCAAGTCCGAGGCCAAGTGGGCGGTTGAGGGTATCAGCGCGCGGCGCAAACGCAATCAGGGCCGGGTGCGGGCCCTACAGGCGCTGCGAGCCGAAAAGGCGGCACAGATCAAGCGTCAGGGTTCCGCTGCGATGACGCTGGAGGCCGGGCCAAAATCGGGCCGCAAGGTGATCGAGGCCAAAGGGCTGGCCAAAGGGTTCGGCGACAAGCAGATCGTTCGGAATTTTGATCTGCTAGTGCAGCGCGGTGATCGTGTGGCCTTTGTCGGACCGAACGGGGTTGGCAAGACGACCTTGCTGAAGATGCTTCTTGGGCAGGTGGCGCCGGACGAAGGTTCGGTGTCGCTGGGTACCAATCTTGAGGTCGCGGTGTTCGATCAGACCCGCGCGCAACTGGACCCAGAGATGAGCTTGTGGGACAGCCTGACCGGTGACCCGGACATGCGGGTTTCCGGCAAGGCCGATCAGGTGATGGTTGGCGGGCAGCCGAAACATGTCGTGGGCTATCTCAAGGAATTCCTGTTTGACGAGCGGCAGGCAAGAGCGGCTGTCAAATCCTTGTCGGGTGGGGAAAAGGCACGGTTGCTGCTGGCCAAGTTGATGGCGAAATCCTCCAATCTTCTGGTGCTGGACGAACCGACCAACGATCTGGATGTCGAAACGCTGGATCTGTTGCAGGAGTTGTTGGACGACTACGACGGTACGGTTCTGCTGGTCAGCCACGACCGGGATTTTCTGGACCGCGTTGCAACGACGACCATCGCGATGGAAGGCAATGGGCGAGCGACCGTCTATGCCGGCGGCTGGTCCGACTATATTGCGCAGCGGGGCGAAGTTTCCGAGAAAAAAGACAGCAAAACAAAGCTTTCCAAGCCGAGGCTGAAGCAGGAGGCAAAAGCCAGATCGGGATTGTCCTTTTCCGAAAAGCACCGGCTGGAAAAGCTGCCGGCCGAGATTGAACGTCTGGAGGCCGAGATTGCAAAGCTCGAAGAATTGATGTCCGACCCCGAGCTGTTTACCCGCGAGCCGGTCAAGTTCCAGAAAGCGACCGAGGCGCTTGTCGAACGGCAAGACAAGTTGTCGGCGGCCGAAGAGGAATGGCTGACACTGGAAGAAAAAGCCCAGGCTGAGTAGGCGCCAACTGCGCGCGCCTTATCAGACGGCGTGGAAAAAGCTGCTCAAGACCGGAGTTCGCCTGCTGCTTCGGTTTTGCCGGGGACCGGATCAGCGGATCCGCGTCAATTCGTTCATTGATTCGGCTACGACCCCGTCGAGCATTTTATGCAAGTGGCGAGATTAAGCGCGTTCGAATGCGTCTGCGACGGTTCGCGGCTGTTCCAAATTGCATGGAAGGCAAGAACACCTGGATGTCGAAACCACATTGGGGTCGTATTGGGTGCATTCTTCTTCGGCGTGGGTGATGTCTCTTTCGAGTTCGGCGCGGTCAGAATCCACCTTGCCCGGGCCCCCCCTTGGGGACACGTTGACCCGGCGCTGCCTGACCGAAAAAAACAGGCGCTGCGCCTCTTGAACAAGGCCCTGGCGGATTGGGGGAAGAGCAGGGTTATCGGTGGGCGCGTATAGGCCGGGCAGGGTTTCCAACGACGGTCTCGCCGGGGGGAACGTCTTTTGTCACCACACTGCCGGCTCCGATGATGGCATTGTCGCCGATCGTAACGCCCGGCATGATGATCGCGGCCCCGCCGATCCAGACGTTTTCGCCGATCCAGACCGGGTGGGCGACTTCGAGGCCCCGATCGCGCAAGGCAGGATCTTTCGCGTGTTCGGCGCAATAGATCTGCACCGCAGGTCCAAGCATCGTGTCATTCCCAATCGTCACCGGCGCGGTGTCGAGCACGACACAGCCTGCGTTGAAAAACACGCGGTCTCCCAACGACAGGTTTATTCCGTAGGCACAGTGAAACGGAGCCTCGAGAAAGCAATCCCGTCCAACTCCCGCAAAAAGCGCAGCCAGGTCCGGCGCGATGGCCCCACGGGCATCCGGCGGGCATGTGTTATGGGCATGAACGGCCCGGCGCGCTTCGGCGCGAAGCGCATCCAGTTCCGGGTCAAGGCAGCAATACCATTCACCCGCGTCCATTTTTTGCCGCTCGGTCATGAGCCCCGGTTTAGCGCATACGCAGGGCACCGTCGATGCGGATGACCTCACCGTTCAGATAGCCCATCTCGACGATGAAGCCGGCCAGTCGACCGTATTCATGCGGATCGCCAAGGCGGGCAGGATTCGGGACGTCGGCGGCAAGCTGTTGTTGCACCTCTTCGGGCAGGCCCGCCAGCATCGGGGTCATGAAAATGCCCGGCGCGATGGTCATGACGCGAATGCCGGTCGAGGCCAGGTCGCGGGCCATCGGCAGCGTCATGCCCACCACACCGCCTTTCGAGGCCGCATAGGCCGCCTGACCCTTTTGCCCGTCAAACGCAGCGATCGAGGCGGTGTTGATGATCACCCCGCGTGCCCCATCTGGTTCGGGTTCATTCTTTGCCATTTCGACAGCGGCGAGCCGGGACACGTTGAAGGTGCCAACCAGATTGATGTCGATCGTACGCTGGAAAGCATCCAGAGGGTGAGGGCCATCCTTGCCGACAGTCTTGATACCATAGGCGATACCGGCGCAATTCACCGTGGCCGTGATCTTGCCCATCTTGTCCATGCCATGGCGCACGGCTGCGGCCACCGACTCTTCGTCGGTCACATCCGTTTGCGCGAAATGCCCGCCAATCTCGGCGGCGACCTGTGCGCCGCGAACTGCATCACGATCCAGAATGGTGACCTGCGCGCCTTCCGAGGCGAAGTGGCGTGCCGTGGCTTCGCCCAGACCGGACGCGCCTCCGGTGATGAGGGCGGCAGTGGTGGACAGGTGCATGGTGAACTCCTCCCAAGGATATGAACACTTGTTCAATAACTGCACTTTGGGGTCAGTGTCCACAAATTTGAAAAGGCAGGATCCTGGTTGGCGGGTGAGGTCCTTGGCCCAGATGTTTCGGCCGATCCTCAACAATACTTAATGCCGACTTCACGAAAACGCGCCTGTTCGTGAGCGAAGAACTCGGCGCCTTTGTGTGTTTTTCTGCCAGGAGGATCTGTTATGGTAATAAGTACGAAACACATACTGGGTGCAGTTGTCGCTGTGCCTGTTTTTGGAATGGTGATGGTTGGCGATGCTGCTGCCGCACCGGAAACCTGCAACTGGAAAACGGCTCGGACTCTTGCCAACGCGGGGGACTATGCCGGGTTGTGCGATTGTGTGCAGGTAACCCCGAGTTTTCTGGACAGGCTTCAAAAGCGGGCCGACTTTGAAACAACCTTGAGTGTAACCGGGGCGCAATGCCCGGGGCTGGCCGCGTTGCTGACGGATTTGCCGACGGCAAGCCTGTCTGGTTCCGCAGAAAATCGGGGTGAAAGCCGCGGCTCTGAACCCGGTGGGTCTGGATTCGCCGATGCTGGTGGAGCTGTCGGAGGCGGTGAAAGTGGCCCCGGCGGCGCGTCTGAAGAAAGCGAAAACAATGGAGGCGGCCAGTCCGGCGGCGGCGATGAAACCGGTGGTGGAGGTGAATCCGGCGGCGGAGGTGAATCCGGCGGCGGAAGTGAGTCCGGTGGCGGTGGTGAATCCGGCGGCGGAGGTGAATCCGGCGGTGGTGAAGGCAAAGGCGAAGGTAAAGGCGAAGGTAAAGGCGGCAAGGGTAAAGGTGGTGGCAAGGGCAACAACGGCCATGGCAATGGCGGTGAAGGCAGCAGCCCGGGCCGCGGTCATAACGCCAACAATGACGAAAGTGGCGACCGGCCCGGTCGTGGCGGCGGAAAAGAACGCAGATAAGCACGGCTTACTGAATGAAAAACGGCCACCCGTTTGGGTGGCCGTTGCAGTTTCGTGTCTTTCAGCCTTGCCGGGTCAGCCCAGTTGAACCAGCGCGTGGCGCTTTTTGCCTGCGCTCAGCTTGATCGGCGAAGACAGGGCGTTTGCGTCAATCATCAGCCCGGCATCGGTCAGCGGCGCGTCGTCCAGCTTGGCACCGTTTTCGGCGATCAGGCGCTTGGCCTCTTTGCCGGATTTGGCGAGGCCGGATTTGACGATGATCTGCACGATGGACATGCCGTCACCCAGTTCGGCCTCGCTGAGGGTCAGGGTCGGAAGATCCCCGCCCACGCCACCCTTTTCGAAGACTTCGCGCGCGGTGGCTTCGGCGTTCGCCGCGGCCTGCGCGCCATGGGCCAGAGTCGTCACCTCGTTTGCAAGACGGATCTTGGCCTCGTTGATCTCGGATCCTTGCAGCGCGCCCAGACGATCGCACTCGTCCACCGGCATTTCGGTGTAAAGCTTCAGGAACCGCCCGACATCGGCGTCGGTGGTATTGCGCCAGAATTGCCAGAACTCGTAGGGCGAGCGCATGTCTGCGTTCAACCAAACCGCGCCGTCCTGAGATTTACCCATCTTCTTACCGTCGCTGGTGGTCAGCAGGGGCGAGGTCAGGCCATAGATCTCGTGATCCAGCACGCGGCGGGTCAGGTCGATCCCGTTGACGATATTGCCCCACTGGTCGCTGCCGCCCATCTGAAGCAAGCAGCCATAGCGGCGGTTCAGCTCAAGGAAGTCATAGGCCTGTAGAATCATGTAGTTGAATTCGAGAAAGGACAGTGATTGTTCACGGTCCAGTCGGGATTTCACCGATTCAAAGCTCAGCATCCGGTTGACCGAGAAATGACGCCCGATGTCGCGCAGGAAATCGAGGTAGTTCAGGTCGTCCAGCCACTCGGCATTGTTCAGCATCAACGCTTTGTTCTCGGCCTCTGTGTCATAGTCGATGTAAGCCGAGAACACCTTTTTGATGCCCGCGATGTTTTCGTCGATCTGTTCGGGTCCCAGCAGGGGGCGTTCATCCGCGCGGAACGAAGGGTCGCCAACCTTGGTGGTTCCGCCGCCCATCAGGGTGATCGGCTGGTGACCGGTTTTCTGGAACCAGCGCAGCATCATGATCTGGATCAGGCTGCCCACATGCAACGACTTGGCCGTTGCATCAAAGCCGATATAGGCCGGTTTGCACCCACTGATCAGAGCGTCGTCAAGGCCCTGATAATCGGTGCAGTCGGCGAGAAAGCCGCGCTCGATCATCGTGGCGATGAAATCCGATTTGGGGTGGTAGGTCATATCGTGCCCTTTGGGTTAATGTTGCGGGGCACTGTATAGGCGGCAGCGCGTGGGAGGAAAAGCCACCTTTTCACCTCGGGCGCGGGGTGCGGTCGAGGGTGTCGATCCAGACACGCGCGCTGAGAAAAAAATTGCCGGGCCGGTCCGGAACGCTTGCCTTTTCGCCCCAACAGAAGGCACGTTGACCGGGCTGCAACCCAAAGGTGAAATTCCGGACCCGGAGGCGGCGAAAGACACAGCCAATTCAGGAGGCAGGCTTGGGCCAGACCATCGCGAAATACGGAAAGCTCCGGGCTTTGGGCGCAATGTCCGGCACATCCATGGACGGGGTTGATGCCGCGGTGGTGGAAACCGACGGGCATTCGATTTACGGGTTTGGGGAAAGTGGATACCGCGCGTATTCGGATGCGGAACGCGACGTGTTGCGGGCAGCAATGGGCCAGTGGCACGGACCCCAGGTCGATGCGGCGGCAGAGATGGTGACAATCGCCCATGCCGAAGCACTGTCCGAGTTCGAGGATGTGGATCTGATCGGTTTTCACGGACAGACGCTGTCGCATGAGCCGCGCGGGCGCGGGACCTTGCAGGTCGGTGACGGGCTGGGGCTGACGCAGGCCCTTGGGCGCCCGGTGGTCTGGGATTTCCGCAGCGACGATGTGGCGATGGGGGGCGAGGGGGCTCCGCTTGCGCCTTTCTTTCATTTCGCCTGTGCCAAATGGTTCGGTGCGGACCGGCCGCTGTGTTTCCTGAACCTGGGCGGGGTCGGCAACCTGACCTATGTGGACCCGGCGTTCGAAGGCCCCGAAGCGCCCGGTGCGTTGCTGGCCTTTGATACAGGCCCGGCCAATGCGCCGGTCGATGATCTGATGCAGGCCCGGCTGGGGCTTCTGATGGACCGTGACGGGGCGCTTGCGCGCGATGGAACGGTGGAAATGGGCGCGCTGGAGCTGTTTCTGGCCGAGCCGTATTTTTCCCGCATGCCGCCGAAATCCCTGGACCGGAACGATTTTTCGGAAATGATCGGTTTGGTCAAGGAACTCAATGACGCTGACGCGGTGGCGACTCTGACCGGTATGTGCGCCGCAGCTGTGGTGCAGGGGATGGAGCACTGTCCGAAACCTCCGTCCTGTGTGTTGGTCACCGGGGGCGGCAGACGCAACCCTGTGCTGATGGAGATGTTGCGCGTGTCGCTGGATTGCCCGGTCGAACCGGTTGAGGCGGTGGGGCTGGACGGCGACATGCTTGAGGCGCAGGCGTTTGCCTATCTGGCGGTGCGCGTCGCGCGGGGGTTGCCGACCTCTTGTCCCGGAACCACCGGCGTAAAGGCGCTTGTTGGTGGTGGGGTTGTCAGTACGGTGTCGATGGACCCGGTCGGATAACCCGATCCGGAAAACAGTTCAAAAAAACAACTCTTTGTGCGACGATTGCCCAGACAGATGGATCAGGGGCATGGCAGTATGGCGACCAAGGCAGAGCTTGAGGCCGAGTTGGAGAAGTTGCGGAAGCGGAATGCGACGTTGGAGGCGCAGGCCGAAAAGGAAACGGGTTCCGAAGTTCCACCTGAGGGCACCAAATCGTCGGATGAAATCCGGCAGCTGCTGGAAGACCACGGGATCGACCTGAGCCAGGTTCAGTCCTTGGGGCATGACGTTGTCGAGGAGTTCGGTCGGCTTCAGAAAGACTATCCGATCACGGCGTTGCTGATTGCGTTTTCGCTGGGCTACGTCGTCGGGCGCGCGCAGGGCTAGGAGGCAGGGTATGAGCAGACTGAGCAAGAACCTGGTTACGATCTATCGGACCGAACGTTTGATCGCACGCCGCCGTCTTGGGGTGGTTCAGCAACAGACCATACTGATGGGCATCGCGGGCATCGCGGCATTGTCGGCGGTGGTGCTTTTGAATGTCTCCTTGTTCTTGGCGTTTCAAAGCTCGATGTCACCAGCTTGGGCGGCGGCGCTGTTGGCCTTTGGAAACATCGTTTTCGCCGGGCTTATGGTGCTGATTGCAAGACGCCGAAATATCGACGACGAAGTCGCACCGGCCGTCGAAGTGCGCGATATGGCCATAGCGGATATTGAAGACGAATTGGAGGAGATGACCGCAGAAGCCAAAGAGGTCGTGCAGGCGGTCAAGAGCATTGGATCGAACCCTTTGGGATCGGCAGCGACGCTGCTGGTGCCGCTGATCAATTTGTTGATCAAAAGCCGAAGCGACAAATAGAGGAGCAACCCGAAGGTTCATCGGCACACCGGAGCGCCTTTGCGGCGGGCCGTGTCAAAATGGAAATGCCCGACGTGATAGCGGTCGGCGTCCGGGCCAAGCACGGTTCCGAACATGTCGCAGGCGCCTTCGTGCAGCTTTCGCAAAACAGCGCCTTGCGCGTTGTTCCATCCGTCCCGGACCGTGATCTGTGTTCCGTCCTTTAGAACAAAGGTCGATATGTCGATCGCCTTTCCGCGCGCATGTTCCGAGATGCGTGAACGCGGGTGGTTGTTCTGGGTCTTGCAGGCATAGTGGCCAACGATCCGCATCCCCTTCAGCCCGCCGCCCATATCGGCAAAGGCTGGCTTGGCCGTGTTTTCGATCCACGTTTTCAGCGTGACCGCTGTCTGGCAATCCATCAATGAGAATTGGCTGAGTGCGATATCAGAGATTTTGTAAACCCGAACCGGGTTCGTGATCCCGCATCCGCGGGCCTTTCCGGCGACGGGCTTGCGTGTTTCGCCCAGAATGGTCCAGTCGCCGCACACGGCGCCCCGTTCCCGCATTCGTTCACGGCCCACTTCGAATTGCCGAAATTTGCAGGGTCGCAGGGCAGGACGCCTGGAAACCAGCACCGCAGGTTCGACTGTCACGGTCGGGTCAGCATCTTCAGCCGTTTCTTCCCCGATCAGCTCTGGCGCGGTCAGATCGGATGCAAGACGGGCCTCGGCACAAGCGGGCTCTGCGCTGGCGAATGCTGCGCTTTGACACAAGAACAAGACAGTCAGCAGGACCTGTTTCATTCTTACTCGTTACTCCGTCGCCTGTGGCTGCGTGTACAGAATGATCAATGGGCAACCGTCTGTAAACTCACCTTTTCAGGGATCGTTATGTGAGCGGTCATGCCTTGGGGATATCGAAGCCCGGTGCGGCCAGTTCGAACCCCTCGAACTGGAAACCGGGCGAGACCGCGCAACTGACCAGCGTGTAATCACCCGTGCTGCGGGCGGCTTGCCAATGGCCTTCCGGAACGATCAATTGTGGTGCGCCAGAGGAAAGATCGGGGGTCAGCACATGTTCGGTGGCGGGGCCTTGGTCCGTTGCGCTGAGCGACAGGACAAGCGGCGCGCCGGCATGGTACAGCCAGATCTCGGTCGCATCGACACGGTGCCAGTGGCTGCTTTCGCCTTTCTGCAACAGGAAGTAGATGCAGGTGCCGGTGGGGCGACCTTCGTTTTCGGCGCGCCATGTCTCGGCGTACCAACCACCTTCGGGATGCCGTTGCAGGTTCAGGCGGTCGATAATCTCTTGTGCGGTCATGTGGTTCCTCGTGTTTGGGTGCAATTATGCACGGGCCGGTGTGATCCGCTATGGTATTCATGCGTCCGAGGGATATGTTTACGACATGACCCTGAAAATCCCCTTCGATAACTCTTATGCCCGCCTGCCGGATGCGTTCTTTGCACGGCAGTCACCGGTTCCCGTGCGCGCGCCAAGGATGATTGCGTTCAACGATGATCTGGCCAGGTTGCTGCGGATTTCGCCCGGAGACGTCGAGGACATGGCCGAAGCCTTTGCGGGAAACAGTATTCCCGAAGGTGCCGAGCCCATCGCACAGCTTTATTCCGGGCATCAGTTCGGGCAGTACAACCCGCAGCTGGGCGACGGGCGTGCGGTGCTGCTGGGAGAGACGGTCGGAACGGACGGGGTGCGCCGGGACATCCAGCTGAAAGGTTCGGGGCCGACGCCGTTTTCCCGCCGGGGCGATGGCAGGGCCTGGCTGGGGCCGGTGCTGCGGGAATATGTGGTATCCGAGGCGATGCATGCCCTGGGCATTCCGACCACACGTGCCTTGGCAGCGGTGGAAACCGGCGAGACCGTCTTTCGCGAGGGCCCGATGCCCGGAGCGGTTCTGACCCGGGTTGCATCCAGTCATCTGCGGGTGGGGACCTTTCAGGTTTTTGCAGCGCGTGGGCAGATGGGCAGCCTGAAGCGCCTGACGGACTATGCCATTACGCGGCATTACCCCAAGGCAGAAGGGCCGATGGGCCTGTTGCGTTCGGTGCGCGATGCGCAGGCCGGTTTGATTGCACAATGGATGAGCGTGGGATTCATCCATGGCGTGATGAATACCGACAACTGCTCGATCGCTGGTGAGACCATTGACTATGGCCCATGTGCGTTCATGGACACGTATCACCCCAACACCGTCTACAGCTCGATCGACCGGATGGGTCGTTATGCCTATTCGAACCAGCCCGATATCGCGGTGTGGAACCTCGCGCAGTTGGCAACGGCCTTGATCCAGCAGATGGACGACAAAGAGGCTGCCGTGGAAGAGGCGACCGAGATCGTCCACGCGATGCCGGACCTGCTGCAACAGAACTGGTTGTCCCGGTTCCGGGCGAAGATCGGACTGGCAACCGCGGACGAGGGCGATCAGGAACTGATCACCGACCTTCTGAAGCGCATGGCCGGGGGGCAGGCGGATTTCACCAATACCTTCCGGGCGCTGGGCGGTGGCACGGCGCGGGATCTGTTCCTTGACCCGGCAGCGTTTGACACCTGGGAAAAAGACTGGCGCGCACGGTTGGCGCGCGAAGCGGCGCCACAGGAGGTGATGACCGCCGCAAACCCCGCATTCATTCCGCGCAATCACCGGATCGAACAGATGATCCAGGCGGCGGTACATGGCGACTATGCGCCCTTCGACCGGTTGAACGCCGTGTTGGCGCAACCGTACGAGGGTCAAGGGGATGCGGAAGATCTGAGGCGTCCTCCGGCCGAAAATGAGGTGGTTCATGCAACATTCTGCGGGACGTGACGCAAAGCCCGCGTCTATTGCCGCAGGATTTCCAACACCGCAGCGCTGACGATCAGGGTGGCGCCCAGAACCTCCCGCAGGCCAAATGGTTCTCCTGACAGGGCGGCGGCCGACGCGATGCCAACGACAACCTCGCTCATCAGCAGCAGGCCGACCTTTGCGGGGGACAGCTTGGTTGCTGGCCAGATGGTCATGTAGATCATGGGCAGGACATAAAAGGCCGACAGCAGGGCGTATCCCGCGATGCGGATCGACTCTGCGCCTGTGATGTTCGGCAGGGTTTGATCCCCAAGCATCAGCAGGCTGACAAGCGACAGCAACAACGCGCCAATCACAAAGGCAAAGACCTGACCCGAGATGGTCATGCTGCCAGTCTTGTACAGGCCCAGTGTGCCCAATGCCCAGCATATGCCCGATGCCAGCGCCAGCCAGTCGCCCAAGTTCTGCGGCCATGGCACGAACCCGGCGCCTCCGAGCACGACAAACAGCCCGCCAAGCCCGCAGATCAGGCCCATAAGGCGCATCAGGCTCAGGCGTTCTTTCAGAAATACGACGCCCAGAATCGTGCCCCAGATCGGAGTGAGATAGAACAACAGGATCGAGCGGACGACATCGGTGTAGACAAGGCTGATCGAATACAGGCTGAATGCAGCCCCTGTGAACATTCCGCTGAGCATCAGATCGCGCCATTGCCGGGCCAGCATGCGCCTGTCGGACCAGACAAAGGGGATCAAGGCAATCAGGGCCGCGCAGTACATTGCGATCCCTGACCAGGGGCCGGTCAGGCCCTGATCAAAGAAAAACCGCACCGGAATCCAATAAAGGCCCCACAGCGCGCCGCCTGTCACCAAAACGATACTGGCCCGGGTGCTGTTGTTGGGTTGGGTCTGGCTCAGGCTCATGCGGGCCCCGCTTTGGCTGCGATGCGTTGTCGTCACCGCATCGGGATAAAGTGTTGCGGGGCAGGGGATCAAGCGGAACCTTTGCTTTGATATCAGCCAGGTTTCAATCGCCGAAATAGCAGGCAGATTGTCGTGGTCGGGTGTCGTATCGGAATTGTCGCAGCAGGAAACCAAGCACAGGGGTTGCGCCTCACGTCAGGCATGGCACTTTAGGGTCAATTCATTTGGTCACGCCCTCATGCCAACTTCGTCCACGCTGCGTATCGCAAGCTACAACATTCAGAAATGCGTCGGGTTGGATTTCCGGCGTCAACCCCAACGTATTCTGCAAGTCATCGAAAACATGAAAGCGGATATCGTCGTGTTGCAGGAGGCCGACAAGCGCCTGCCGCCCCGTCCGGCCGCGCTGCCGCATTTCATGTTGGACGAGGCGGGATGGCAGATCGTCGATCTGGGCGGCGCGGGAAGTCTGGGCTGGCACGGCAACGCGGTGATCTGGCGCGGAGAGGGTATCTCGGTCCGCCGAAAAGGGCATCACGAGTTGCCGGGGCTGGAGCCGCGCGGGGCGGTGCGTGTCGAGTTCGACACCCATATCGGGCCCTTGCGCGTGATGGGTATGCATCTGGGACTGCTGCCAGCGTCGCGGCGGCAACAGATTTTGCACATTCGGCGGAATGACTGGGATATGGACCAGATGCCGACAGTTTGGGCCGGTGACTTCAACGAGTGGTCACGTCAGCCAGTTCTGGATCACCTGGTCCCCGAAATGCGGTTTCTGCCCCCCAGACCAAGTTTTCCCGCGGCGCAGCCCCTGGGCGCGCTGGATCGGATCGCGCTGGGCAGCGGAATACAGGCCGTGGCGCACGGTGTTCACGACACGCGTCCGGCGCATATTGCATCTGATCACCTGCCGGTCTGGGCCGATCTGACGCGCGCCAGATCAGAAGGTCGCAAAAGGTGAAATCCCTGTAGCGAAACCTGCGCAGACATATTAAGACAGACACCCGAGCAAGTCTGAGGGGCATCATGTCGGAAACGATTATTGGGCGTTGTGAAGCCAAGGGGCTGCGCATGACCGGTCAAAGAAGGGTCATCGCGCAGGTGCTGGAACAGAGCGACGACCACCCGGATGTCGAGGAACTCTATGCGCGGGCGTCTGCCGTGGACAAAGGCATTTCGATTGCAACTGTCTATCGTACGGTCAAACTGTTCGAAGAGGCTGGTATTCTTGAACGCCTTGAGTTCGGCGACGGACGGGCCCGGTACGAGGACGCCGAGCGCGATCATCACGACCACCTGATCGACATGCAGTCAGGAGAGGTTATCGAATTCGTCGACCCCGAGATCGAAGCCCTGCAGGAAAGAATCGCCGCCAAGCTTGGGTACAAGCTGAAGGGGCACCGGTTGGAGCTGTATGGCGTCCCGCTGGAAAAGGACTGACCCATCACGAAACGCGATTGATGCCCTCACTTTAATTCATCAGGCGTGACGGGAATTGTCTTGCCAGATGCCGTTGGTTGAGGTTGTTGTGCATCTACAGGCACCAGATGTGCCCTTTCCAACGGACGCGCAAATGAACAACGTAAACGGCATCCTGCTGCTCATCGGGTCGATGGCGGCCTTTGCACTTGAGGACATGTTCATCAAGCTCCTGTCCGGCTCTGTGCCGACAGGGCAGATCATGGTGTTTCTGGGTGTGTTTTGCGGGCTCGTGTTTGCCACGATGTCAGTGGTCACCCGAAAGCGGATCTTTGACCCCGTGGCATGGAAAACCCTGCCATTGATCCGCGCTGCGACCGAAGGCTTTGGCGCGGTGGCGTTCGTGACGGCGTTGTCTCTGATCGACCTGTCCACCGTTGCGGCCGTGTTTCAGGCCATGCCGCTGGTCGTCACCATGGGGGCGGCCCTGTTTCTTGGAGAGCAGGTCGGCTGGCGTCGCTGGAGCGCGATCGGTGTCGGCTTTGTCGGTGTTCTGATGATCATCCGCCCGGGGATGGAGGGCTTTCGGCCGGAATCCCTGTTTGTGGTGTTGTCCGTGGTCGCCATTGCGGCGCGCGATCTGATCACCCGCAAGCTCGACCCACGCGTGCCCTCATCCGTTGTTGCGATGCAGGCCTATATTGCGGTGGCTGTGGCCGGCCTGGTTCTGATGGTCATGTCCGGGGCATCCTTCGTGCCGGTTCAAGCCGGTCAAACGGGCCCTTATGCTGGGGCGATCGGATTTGGCGTGCTGGGCTATTACGGCATTGTCACTGCGATGAGGGTGGGAGAAGCCTCGGCTCTGATGCCGTTCCGGTACACGCGCCTTGTGTTCTCTATCCTTGCTGGAATGCTGGTGTTCGGTGAACGCCCTGATGCGCTGACAATGGCGGGGGCGACCCTGATCATCGGTTCGGGTCTTTATACCTTTGTCCGCGAACGGCGTCTGGCGCGGGAACTGGCACCCGCCTGACCCTGTTGGCGCAAACAACGAATTGTTAGCCCTAAATGTCCGGGAATATGCGTGTTAGCGTTAACGGAACCGGTTTACTTTTGGCCGGTTGCTGCTATGACGCGTGCAACCGACCGCAGTCACAGGGACAGGCTTCATGAGCACCATCATCGACATCCACGCACGCGAAATTCTGGACAGCCGGGGCAATCCGACAGTCGAAGTTGACGTGATTCTGGAAGACGGCACCATGGGCCGCGCTGCCGTGCCCTCGGGCGCGTCCACCGGTGCCTATGAGGCGGTTGAAAAACGCGATGGCGACAAGGCGCGCTATATGGGCAAAGGCGTTCTGGAAGCCGTCGCCGCCGTGAACGGCGAGATTGCCGAAGAACTGGTGGGCTTTGACGCGACCGAGCAGGTGGCCATTGACCAGGCCATGATCGAGCTGGACGGCACCGAGAACAAGGGCCGTCTGGGTGCAAACGCTATTCTGGGTGTCTCGCTTGCCACGGCGAAGGCGGCGGCGGATTTCACCACCCAGCCTCTGTATCGCTATGTGGGCGGCACCTCGGCGCGGGTTCTGCCGGTGCCGATGATGAACATCATCAACGGTGGCGAACATGCCGACAACCCGATCGACATTCAGGAATTCATGATCATGCCGACCGCCGCCGCGAACATTCGCGAAGCGGTGCGCATGGGGTCCGAGGTGTTCCATACGCTGAAAAAGGAACTGTCAGGCGCAGGTCTGGCGACCGGTGTGGGCGACGAGGGCGGTTTTGCCCCCAACATCGCCTCGACCCGTGAAGCATTGGATTTCATTCTGAAATCCATCGAAAAGGCGGGCTACAAGCCGGGTGAGGAAATCCATCTGGCGCTCGATTGCGCGGCGACCGAGTATTACAAAAACGGCAAATATGTTCTGTCGGGTGAGGGCACGACCCTGACATCCGAGGAAAACGCGGCTTATCTGACTGCGCTGGTCAATGACTATCCGATCATCTCGATCGAAGACGGCATGTCCGAAGATGACTGGGATGGCTGGAAGGCCCTGACCGATGCCATCGGCGACAAGGTGCAATTGGTTGGTGATGACCTGTTCGTGACCAACCCGGAACGTCTGGCCGAAGGGATCGAACGTGGCTGTGCGAACTCGATGCTGGTCAAGGTGAACCAGATCGGCTCGCTGACGGAAACCCTGCGTGCCGTCGATATGGCGCACCGCGCGCGGTACACCAACGTGATGTCGCACCGTTCGGGCGAGACCGAGGACGCGACCATTGCCGATCTGGCCGTGGCGACGAATTGTGGTCAGATCAAAACCGGCTCGCTTGCACGATCGGACCGGTTGGCGAAATACAACCAGCTGATCCGGATCGAGGAGTCGCTGGGGGAAGTGGCCGAATACGCCGGCGCGTCGATCCTGAAATAAGCATGGAATGGGGGCCAACGGCCCCCATTTTTGAAAGTGCAGGTCTCTGATCCGTCAAGCGGTCATTCCGCTGCCCGTGCCACAATCCACGTGACGGATCAATTGATGCTGTTGCCCCTTCGGAACTCTTGGATCCAAGCGTTTCATGGGCCTTGAACCAGCGTCTTCCGGACGGTCCCAGTGACCATTGCGGCGGGAAACACGGCTTCAGGTGTTATCCACCCTTGATTGAACCTTTCTGGTTCGATCCTTCTTTGAGTTTAAGATTGCCGGGCCTGCTTGCAGTTGAAGTTGAAAGTTTTCAAGAAATCTTCGATCTTTTCGCGAAAGAGGCGTGATCCGGATTACGCAATCATTTCAATGGTTTTTGTTTTGCAGGCGTATTGCATTGGCCCTTTTGTATCAAAAAAGAATGCAAAAATCACATTATGTGTGAACTTGTTACTAAGTAAATCACAGGCACGTGATCTAATCTGGATGCATTGCAGAAAGGAGACCACGATGTCTGTATCCAAATTCCTTCTGGTAATCGCCGCAGCTTCCGTCACAGTTCTTTCCGCCTGCGCGGGTCCGGGAACCTACCCAATTACCGGAGACCCGGTCTCGGCGAATGACCCGGTACAGGACATGAACCCGGCCAATATCTTCCGCGGCGAGTCTCGTTAAAGCAACTTGCTCATCAGCATATATCTGTCGCGTGGTTTGAAACCGGTGCGCAGATAGATTTTCTGAGCGGCCTCGTTGTGTCGGTCGACTTCCAGATGAAGGGCAGTCAGCCCCGCTTCGGACAAAGCTTTGGGCAGTGCCAGCAGAACCTCGGTCGCGATGCCGCGGCCGCGAACAGCGGGTCGGATATAGATTTCGTCCACGAAACCGTCCATGCCGCCGAATTCCACGGACCAGCCGAAGGTCAGGATGATGTAGCCCAACGGCGCCCGTCCGGGGCCGATCAGATAGACACAGCCATGGGGAATACCCTCGAGCAGGGGTGTCAGAGCGTTTCGGTTCTGGTCCGGGTCCTGCGTCAATCCGGCTTCGGTATGGAAGGCGGTGACCAGTGCCATCAGACGATCCAGGTCTTCGGGGCGCGCCAGGCGCAGGGCGGCGCTCATAATCTGGCCAGCCTTTCCGTCAAAAGATTGAAGAAGCCGTCGGCGTTGATTTCCCCCATGAACAGCGCATTGGGCGCGCGGTCGGTTACGCCCCACCAATCGGCGACGGTCATGCCCATTGTCAGCTCGGACTGGGTTTCAATCTCGACATTCACATGACGGCCTGAAAACAGCTCGGGCCGGATCAGATAGGCGGTCACGCAGGGGTCGTGCAAAGGCGCACCCGCGCTGCCGTATTTTTCCTTGTCGAACCTCTCAAAAAAATCGGTCATCTCGGCGACAGCGATTCCGACTTTGTTTCCCAGCGCACGGAACGCATCATTGCGGGGTTTGGTGACCAGCGCCTTATGCGTCACATCCAGCGGCATGACCACGATAGGCCTGCCGGATTTGAAAACGATATCAGCGGCTTCTGGATCGACGTGAATGTTGAATTCAGCTGTCGGGGTGATGTTGCCGACCTCGAAATACGCTCCGCCCATCAGAACGATTTCCTGTACCCGGTCCACTATGTCCGGTGCTTTGCTGAACGCGGTCGCGATATTTGTCAGTGGCCCCAGCGGGCAAAGGGTTACCGTGTCCGGTTCTTCAGCGCGCAGGGTGTCGATGATGAAATCCACCGCGTGCCCCTCGGTCAGCGGCATCTGCGGATCGGGCAGGTCCGGGCCATCCAGACCTGTCTTGCCATGCACATGCTCGGCCGTGACCAGCGGGCGGTTCAACGGTCTGTCGCAGCCCGCATAAACAGGTATGTCGGTCCGGCCCGCCAGTTCGCACACGATCCGAGCGTTCTTGGCGGTCAATTCAAGGGGCACGTTGCCTGCGACCGCCGTGATGCCAAGAACCTCGATGTCCTCCGGGCTGGCCAGCGCCAGCAGGATGGCGACGGCATCGTCCTGTCCGGGATCGGTGTCGATGATGATCTTGCGAGAGGGCATGGGTGTCTCCGGTGGTCGTGAAGGTGGGACACTCGCAAGTGTCGGGTGCCTTGTCTACCCGTTTCTGGGTGCGGCCATGACATCAACCGGCGGGAGTTTGCCGTTGGCGCGATGCTCTTCGGTTTTGACCTCGTCCCAGAGCGCATCCATCTCGGTCAGGTCGCTTTGCGAGGGGGTCTTTCCCCGTTCGGCCAGCCGGGCCTCGACCTGTTCAAAGCGACGGGTGAACTTGGCATTGGTGCGGCGCAGGGCGGCTTCGGGTTCGATACCCAGGTGGCGGCCCAGATTGACCATCACGAACAGCAGATCGCCGAATTCATCCTCAAGCGCATCCGCGTCCATCTTGTCACGCGCCTCTTCCAGTTCGGCGGCTTCTTCGGTGATCTTGGCCAGTACGTGGCTGGCGTCGGGCCAGTCGAACCCTACGCGCGCGGCCCGTTTTTGCAGTTTGTGCGCCCGCAGCAGAGCTGGCAGGTTGGCGGCCACCCCGTCCAGCGCGCCTTTCTGTTCCTTGCCTGCACGTTCGGCGGCCTTGATGGCTTCCCAGTCCTTGGTCTGCTGTTCGGCGGATTTGTCGCGGGATTCGTCACCGAAGACGTGCGGATGCCGGGCCACCATCTTGTCGGACATGGTGCGAACCACGTCCTGAAAGGTGAAATATCCCGCCTCTTCCGCCATTTGAGCGTGGAAGACGGATTGGAACAGCAGATCGCCCAGCTCGCCCTTCAGCTCGTCCCAGGCCTCACGCTCGATGGCGTCGGCGACCTCATAGGCCTCTTCGATCGTATAGGGCGCGATGGTGGCGAAATCCTGTTCGATATCCCACGGGCAGCCGGTTTGGGGATCCCGCAGGCGGCGCATGATTTCCAGCAGGCGTTCGATCCCTGCGTCACTGTCATGGATCAGAGGATTATCGGCCATTGCGAACCCTTTCATTCCGGTGTCAGATGCATCCATCCCGCAGTCCCGATCAGGAGTCCACCCCAGATGCCCGTCGTCAACCGAATTGCCGATTTCTCTGCCGATATGGCCAGATGGCGCCAATATCTGCATACGATACCCGAGTTGGAGTTCGAGTGCTTTCAGACTGCCGCGTTTGTGGCCGAGCGTCTGCGTGAATTTGGGGTTGATGAATTGCATGAAGGGATCGCAAAGACCGGGATGGTCGCGATCATCAACGGGCAGGGCGACGGCCCGACCATTGGCCTGCGTGCGGATATGGATGCATTGCCGATCACCGAAGAAACAGGCGTCGAATATGCATCGAAGAATCCTGGAAAGATGCATGCCTGCGGGCATGACGGGCACACCACAATGTTGCTGGGCGCGGCGCGGTATCTGGCCGAGACGCGAAATTTCAGCGGCCGCGTGGCCCTGATCTTTCAACCGGCCGAAGAAGAGGGCGGCGGCGCGGGCGTCATGGTCGAAGAAGGCATCATGGAGCGGTTCGGGATCTCTGAGGTCTATGGCATCCACAACGATCCGGGGAATCCGGAAGGTACGTTCCACACGACGCCGGGGCCGATCATGGCTGCGGTCGATACGTTCGATATTCATATCCAAGGCGTCGGCGGCCATGGCGCCATGCCACATCAGACCCGCGACCCGGTTTTGGCGGCCTGCGGCATTGCGCAGGCAATCCAGACCATCGTCAGCCGCAACCACTATGCGGTGGAAGACCTGGTTGTTTCGGTCACTCAGATCCACGCCGGAACGGTGAACAACGTGATACCGGACACCGCCTATCTGAACGGCACGGTTCGTACATTCGATCCTTCGGTGCAGAAAATGGTGATGGAGCGGATGGAGCAGATCGTTCAGGGGCAGGCCGCGTCTTACGGTGTCGAGGCACGGCTGGAATATCAGGTGGGATACCCGGCGACGATCAACGATGCTGAAAAGGCAGCCTTTGCAGCGGCCGTGGCGCGCGAAGTGTCGGGGCCTGAACGGGTGGTCGACACAATGGGGCGCGACATGGGGGCCGAGGATTTTTCGTACATGTTGCAGTCGCGGCCGGGGGCCTATCTGTTCCTGGGGCAGGGTGAGGGTGCCGGGCTTCATCATCCGAAATACAACTTCAATGACGATATCGCACCGGTGGGGGCATCGTTCTTCGCTCGGATCGTGGAAAAGGCGCAGCCGTTGGGCTGATGGGGTAACGAAATGGCACTGGAAGACGCAAAAAACCAGGTGGATGAGGCGTTCACCAACCCGGACCTCAAAGGTCTGTCCTATGAAAACACCTTTGGCGGGGCGACCTCGTTTCTGCGCCGGCTGTATACCAAGGACCTGACCGGCGCCGACATCGCCGTGACCGGCGTGCCGTTTGATCAGGCGGTGACCAACCGCCCGGGCACCCGTCTTGGCCCGCGTGCGATCCGCGAGGCCAGCGCGCTGCAATCGCCCGATGCCCCTTATGGCTGGCCCTTCGATGCGCTGAGCGAGCTGGCAATCATCGACTACGGCGATATGGCCTATGACTATGCCAACATTCCCGCCTTTCCAGACACGCTGACCGACCATATCCGCACCATTCTGGCGGCGGATGTGGCCTCGGTCACGCTGGGGGGCGATCACTATATCAGCTTTCCGATCCTCAAGGCCTATGCCGAGAAATACGGGCCGATGTCGCTGTTGCAGTTCGATGCCCATACCGACACCTGGGCCGATGACGACATGAGCCGGGTGGACCACGGCACCATGTTCTACAAGGCGGTGAAGTCGGGGATCGTGGATCCGAAACGCTCGGTCCAGGTGGGAATCCGCACCACCAACGAGGACACGCTGGGCGTCAACATCATCGACGCACGCGAGGTCTACGAATCCGGCCCCGCTGCCGTGGCGCAGAAGATCAAGGGCATTCTGGGCGACAGCCCGGTCTATCTGAGCTTTGACATCGACGGGCTGGACCCGGCCTTTGCACCGGGTACGGGGACACCGGTCTGGGGTGGGCTCAGCTCCATTCAGGCGCAGATCATCCTGCGTGACATCGCCGGGATCAACATCAAGGGCGGCGACGTGGTCGAGGTGTCTCCGCCGTTCGATACGTCCGGCGCCACGGCGATTGCGGGGGCGCATGTGGCGACCCAGATCGTCTGCCTGTTGGGGTGGAACAAGCTGGCAAAAACATAACCGTTTGGATGCGCATTAACCATTGGTTAGCCATACTGCCGGTATGTGCTGGGTAAAGAAAGTTGAAGGGATGGGGATACAACGCGCATGACTGAATTCAATCAACCGGTCAGCGGCAATGATCTGGCGCGGTTTTCGGGGCCGAATACGTTTATGCGCCTGCCCCAGGCTGCCTCGTTGGCGGGGCTGGATGTGGCGGTTCTGGGGATTCCGATGGATATCGGCACCTCGTGGCGATCGGGCACCCGGTTCGGACCCAAGCAGATCCGCAGCGAAAGCGCAATGATAAGGCCCTACAACATGGCTACCTCGGCGGCTCCGTTCGACAGCTTGCAAATCGCCGACATCGGGGATCTGGCGATCAACACCTTTTCGCTTGCGGAAAGCCTGAGGATCATCAGGGAAAGCTATGATGCAATCCTGGCAAAGAACGTGACCCCGGTGGCGATGGGGGGCGATCACTCGATCACCCTGCCGATCCTGCGGGCCATTGCGGCAAAGCATGGGCCGGTGGCTCTGGTGCATGTGGATGCCCATGCGGATGTGAATGACGAGATGTTCGGCGAGAAAGAGACCCACGGTACCGTCTTCCGCCGCGCCTATGAAGAGGGGCTGATTGTCCCCGACAAGACCTTTCAGATCGGCATTCGCGGGTCGGGCTACGCGGCTTCGGATTTCACCGAAGCCAGCGATTGGGGTTTCCGCCAGTTCCCGGCCTGGGAATTGTGGCAGCAGAACCTGACGCAGATCGGCTCGCAGATCCGCAAGATCATCGGGGATCATCCGGTCTATGTCACCTATGACATCGACAGCCTGGACCCGGCCTTTGCACCGGGCACGGGTACGCCAGAGATTGCCGGGCTGACCACGCCGCAGGCGCTGCAATTGATCCACGCGTTGCAAGGTGTGAATGTGGTGGGGTGTGATCTGGTCGAGGTTTCACCTCCGTATGACCCGTCCGGCAACACGGCCCTGACGGCAGCCAACCTGATCTACGAGATGCTTTGCATCCTGCCGGGTGTGACGTCACGGTAAACCGGCCCGGAACGGCTTGCCCCGGCGCATGATCCGCATAGGGTTTCTGCAAGAGGGTAAAGCGGGATGAAAAGAATGGTTCTGTGGGCAGTGATCGCGCTGGTGCTTGGGCTGGGCGCTTACATCCGGCTGGCCCCGTCTGCGCCGACCCAATGGCATATTGCACCGGTTGCAGAGGTTGATCAGGACTTGCCGGGTGGCGTTCTGCGCGTTGTTGCAACCGGCCCGGAAGGGTTGCAAAAGCTCGATCGGATCGCCCGCGCCACGCCGCGCACCTCGGTTTTGGCAGGTTCGGTCGATGAGGGCATGATCACCTATGTCACCCGCACGAAATGGATTGGTTTCCCCGACTATACCACTGTTCGGCAGGACGGCGACACGCTGCGCATCCATGGCCGTTTGCGGTTTGGTCGCAGGGATTTCGGTGTGAACAAGGCACGGGTTGATGGGTGGTTGGAGCAGATGTAACTGTTCTACCGGCGCTCAGGACGCCTCATCCTGTTCAAAGTGATCAACTGGATCGCTCTGCAACCCGGACGATAAACACCCTTCCTGCACCTCGCGCCACATGGGCACGTTCAGGGACATCTGGCATTGTGCCGTGAACATGCGGCCGTCGACTTGCAGGCAGATCATCTCACCCAGTTCGATGCGGGACCCGGACGTGTCGGTGCAATAGCAATCGCGGGTCTTGCCGTCGGGGCCGATGTAATCGGCGAAAACCGGCGTGGACGTCAGCAGCAGGGCAAGCAAAATCCGTTTCATGACAGCAAGCTTAGCACGACGTGGCCCTTGACCAAAGCCCCCGGATGATAGACACCGCCGGGATGATCCCCGAAGAACGTCTTGAACAGATCACCCAGCGCTTCCAATACCTCGAAGCAGCCATGGCGGATGGCGCATCGGGCGGCGATATTGCGGCCTTGGCCAAGGAATATTCCGACCTCAAACCCGTGGTCGATCAGATCATGGCCTGGCGCCAGCTGGTGGCAGACCTGGCCGAGGCCGAGGCGATGTTGGCCGACCCGGATATGAAGGAGTTGGCCGAAGAGGAAATTCCAGATCTGCAATCGCGCATCCCCGAGGCGGAACACGCGCTGCAACTGGCGCTGCTGCCGAAGGATGCGGCGGATGCGCGCCCGGCAATGCTGGAAATTCGCCCCGGTACCGGCGGGGACGAGGCCGCTTTGTTCGCGGGCGATCTGTTGCGTATGTATCAACGCTATGCCGAGGCCCACGGGTGGCAGTTCGAGATCATCGAAGAACAGGCTTCTGATCTGGGCGGGATCAAAGAGGTGGTGGCCCATATCAAGGGCGACAACGTCTTTGCCCGGCTGAAATACGAATCCGGCGTGCACCGTGTGCAGCGCGTGCCCGAAACCGAAAGCGGCGGGCGCATCCACACCTCGGCGGCGACGGTGGCGGTACTGCCCGAGGCCGAAGATGTCGACATCCAGATAGACGCCAATGACATCCGTATCGACACGATGCGCAGTTCCGGCGCGGGCGGGCAGCACGTGAACACCACCGACTCGGCGGTGCGGATCACCCATATTCCGACGGGCTTGGTGGTCACAAGTTCCGAGAAGTCCCAGCATCGCAACCGCGAGATCGCCATGCAGGTGCTGAAAACGCGGCTTTATGACCTCGAGCGTCAGCGGATCGACAGCGAACGTTCCGCCGACCGGGCCAGCCAGGTGGGATCAGGGGATCGTTCGGAACGCATTCGCACTTATAATTTCCCACAGGGGCGGATGACGGATCACCGGATCAACCTGACGCTCTATAAACTGGATCAGGTGATGCAGGGGGATCTGGACGAAGTGATTGACGCGCTGACGGCGGATGATCAGGCCCGGTTGCTGGCCGAGATGGCGCAATGACGGGCCTGCAAACAGCAGCGCAGGCCATGGTGGCCGCAACCGCGCGTCTGAGGGCCGCAGGCGTGGATGACCCGGCGCGGGATGCGCGCCTGTTGTTGGCCCATGCCGCACGGATTGAAGCCAGCCGGGTGACGCTGATTGCCCCGGAAGAGTTGCAGCCCGAGATCGCTGAACGCTATGACCAGTTGGTTTCTTTGCGTGCCATTCGGGTGCCGGTGTCTCATCTGCTGGGCGAACGCGAGTTCTATGGGCGCAGGTTTCGTGTCAGTTCCGATGTTCTGGATCCACGCCCCGAGACTGAAACCTTGATCGAGGCCGCGCTGAGCGAACCTTTCGACCATGTTTTGGACCTCGGGGTCGGGTCGGGCTGTATTCTGGTCACACTGCTTGCGGAGCGTACCAGCGCTTCGGGCCTTGGGGTCGACCTGAGTGAAGCCGCCTGTCTTCAGGCCAGCGCCAATGCCGTGCTCCACAAGGTGCAAGGACGAGCCGAGATTGCGCAGTCAAACTGGTTTGAAGACATTGAAGGCCAGTTTGACCTGATTGTTTCCAACCCACCGTATATTTCCGTAACCGAAATGGAGGATCTTTCGCCCGAAGTGCGGGAGCACGAGCCGCGCATGGCGTTGACCGATGAAGGGGACGGGCTGGGCGCGTATCGGCAGATTGCGGCCTCGGCCCCGGATTATCTGCTGCCAGGCGGGCGAATACTTGTGGAAATTAACCCGACACAGGCAAATCTGGTGTCTGCCTTGTTTGATGCGGCGGGTTTGGCGGATATTCGCGTAATCCCCGATCTGGACGGGCGTGACCGCGTTGTCGGCGCAAAGATGCCGGGTTGAAACTGGTGTCTGAGGCCAAAAAACGCTGCCCCGAGTAAAAAAGCGTGTGAAAATTCGAGATTCCTCTTGTCTGCACGGTCAGGACATGTTTACTCAGGATTAGTCGGCGAGGTTGACGCTGTTGCAGCGCACCCCTGACGCCAAGCCCAAAAAAGTCGACATCCCGTCATGGCAAACGCCTCAGAGCAGTGCAAAAAACGGGTTGAGCGACAGCGCATTGATAAGGCTGACGTAAAGTAAGATGAGATCTTCCAAATCCCGCTCGCGGGCCAAGAACAACCGCAATCGTCCTTCCGGCGGTAACGTCGTAAACCGGGTTTTTGACAGCTCGGGCCCTGAAGGCAAGGTGCGTGGCACGCCGCAGCAAATCATTGATAAGTACAATCAGCTGGCGCGTGACGCTCAGCTGTCGAACGACCGCGTTGCGGCGGAAAACTTCCAGCAGCACGCGGAACATTATCTGCGCATGCTGAGTGAGGCGCAGCGCGAGATTGAAGCGCGCCGCGAAGAGCAGGAACGCCAGAACCGCGAACGCCAGGCCGAGCGTGACCGTGAGCGCGCCGAGCGCCAGGAACGTGAAGCGGCCCGACAGGCCGATCCCGCCGAAGCGCCGCAGCCGGACGTAATGGATTTCGCCGCACCGGACGCTGCTCCGGAAAGCGGTCTGGTCGAGACACCGGAAAGCAAAGGGGCCGAAGCCCCGGCGGCGGAGAAGAAGGAAAAGCCTGCGCGCAAGCCGCGGGCGCGCAAGCCCAAACCGGCGCCAGTGGCTGAAGATGCGCCCAAAACGGATGGCGACGCACCGGAAGCGGCTGAATAAGCCGGCATCAGAAACCGCAAAGCCCCGAGGTCAAGCCTCGGGGCTTTTTTGTGATCAGGGGTTCTGGACTTCGCGCGCCAGGGCACAGAACGCTTCAAGCGGAACCTGCTCTGCCCGTTCAGTGGGCTGGATACCTGCCGCCCGCAGGCGATCCTCGATATCCGGGGCAACGCCTTTGAGCGAGGCCCGCAGCATTTTGCGGCGTTGATTGAAGGCAGAGGCCACCACACGCGACAGGATCGCTGCGTCAGCAGGATAACGCGGTTCGGGCAGGGCGGTCAGGTGGACCACCGCGCTGGAGACTTTGGGCGGAGGGGTGAAGGCGCCGGGCGGAAGGGACATGGCGATGCGCGCCTCGGCCCGCCATTGGGCAAGGATGGCGAGGCGGCCATACGCCTTGCTGCCGGGCTGGGCCACGATGCGTTCGGCCACTTCGCGTTGGAACATCAGCGTCAGGCTCTGCCAGAAGGGGGGCCATTCAGGGGGTGTCAGCCAGCGCACAAGCAGTTCCGTGCCGACGTTGTATGGAAGGTTGGCCGCGATGCGGATTGGCGGGGTCAGGTGTTCCAGCGGGTTGATTTCGAGCGCGTCACCATTGATGACCTTCAGCCTTCCGGGATAGGCGGCGGCGATGTCGTTCAGGGCGGCGATGCAACGGGTATCTTTTTCGACCGCCACGACCTTGCGTGCGCCTTCGGACAGGAGCCCTCGGGTGAGGCCACCAGGACCGGGGCCGATTTCCAGTACGTCGCAGTCTGCAAGATCGCCAGCCTGACGGGCGATTTTGGCGGTCAGGTTGAGGTCCAGCAGGAAGTTCTGACCCAGGGATTTGCGCGCCGAGAGTTGATGTGTGGCGATGACCTCGCGCAGAGGGGGGAGATTGTCGATAGCACTCATGATCCGATTACCGTGACGCAGGCCGCAGGGGCAGCGCCAGAAGTTTTAAGCCTCCGGCGGGGATATTTTCAGCCAGATAAAGGATCAAGAGCCTTTTGCCATGCGTTGGGCAAGCTTCAGAGCTTCGATCAGGCTGGTTGGATTGGCGATGCCTTTCCCGGCGATATCCAGTGCAGTGCCGTGATCTGGCGACGTGCGGATGAAGGGCAGGCCAAGGGTGACGTTCACACCCCGGTCGAAATCCAGTGTCTTGATCGGGATCAGCGCCTGATCATGATACATTGCGATCGCCGCGTCATAGCGGGCGCGGGCAGCGGCATGGAACAGCGTATCCGCAGGGTGGGGTCCCGTCAGGGTCGCACCTTCCGGGTTCAGATCGGCCAGCATTGGGGCGATCCAGTCAAGCTCTTCGCGGCCCATTTTGCCGCCTTCGCCGGCATGGGGGTTCAGGCCGGCTATGGCGATGCGGGGGTGCTGTATGCCAAACTGGTCGCGCAGGCCGCGCGCGGTGATTTCGATCGTCTCGCGCAGCAGGTCGGGCGTCAGCGCGGCGGGAACCTGCGCCAAGGGAATGTGGATTGTCGCCGGGACAACCCGCAACTGGTCGCTGGCCAGCATCATGACAACCCGGCGGGTGCCCGACAGCGCAGCCAGAAACTCGGTATGGCCGGGATAGGTAAACCCGGCCCCGTCAATCAGGGCCTTCTTGTGAATGGGCGCGGTGCACAGAGCGGCCGCTGCCCCGGCCTTCACAAGATCGACGCCGGTTTCGATGGCATCAATCACCGATGGGGCATTGGCTGGGTCTGGCTGACCGGGCATGTTTGCAGCAGGGAAGTTCAGTTGCAGCACCGGCAAGGCCTGATCACAGACTGCAACAGCATCCGAAGGGGTTTGAATTTTCGCAATGGGCGTGCCAACAGGCAGGTGGTTGGCATCGCCGATAAAGAAAAACGGGCAGGTTTGGCGCAGCTCGTCCCATGCTTTGGCCGCGATTTCAGGGCCGATCCCGGCCGGTTCACCGCAGCTGAGCGCAATCGGGCGTGTCATTCCTGAACAATGGTGGCGTCAGCCCGCAGCTGCTCTACCAAGCTGGACGCAAAGGCCTGTAGCCGCTGCTGCGCCAGTGCATTCGCGACATCCGCCCGCGAGGTGTCTTCGCCCAGGTCGCGGACTCGGTTGCACAGCATCAAGAACACCAGCGTCTGCCCGTTGTTGCGGGTCAGGTTTGTTGACACCTCGAAGCGATCCAGCTTGGCCAGCTCTACGGCGAAATCGCGTGGTACTTCTGAAGGGCTGGCTTCGATACGGTCCAGGACTTCGACGGGTTGATCTTTGGCGATTCCATACAAGTCATCGCAGGTGTCGATCTCCTCCCGCAGGGCGGCAGCCCGTGCCAGGGTCTCGGCGCTGCGACCACCCGGCAGGTAATAGGCAGCATAATCTAGCTTGGAAATCCGCGGCGCAGCGGTCGCCACCTCGCGCAATCCGCGCAACTGAAACAGGGCAACGGCGTTTGGCAAACTGATGGGGTCGGTGATCTCGCCGTTCTGGAGCCCAAGAATAACCGGCTGCAAGGCGGGCGGCAGGTTGGAGATATTCAGCCAGTCCAGTCGTCCGCCTTCGTTGCGGGTTGCGGCTCCGGAATATTGCGCCGCTGCGGCTGAAAACGCTTCGATAGTTTCAAGTCGCGAGATTTCTTCCGCCAGCAATTCGGTCTGTGCAACGGTTTGCGGGTTCACCGGGATGATGATCTCGGACAGCAAAACCTGAAGGCCGCCGCCACCGGTTTGTCCCAGCGCGCGATCAATCTCGTCTTCGGTCGGACGGGCCTGCGACAGATAGCGCGAGCTGACATAGTCGCGCCAGGCCAGCTGATCTGCAACATAATCACGGACAGTTTCCGGGTCGACGCCTGCCTCACCCAAAAGTTGCAGGAACTGTTCGGTGGACAATTGCCCGCGCGAGGCGAACTCGTCGATACCCAGTTGTACGGCTTCCGGCGCAGCTTCCACGCCTGCTTCACGCATGGCCTGCTTGCGCAACTTTTCTTCGATCAGGGCTTCTCTGACGTCAGCTTCATTGCCGCCGGGCAGGCCCAGAACATTCAGGAATTGCAGGCGTTGTTCCAGTTCGTACCAGGTGACGATATCCTGATTCACGCGGATCGCTGGCGAGAACAGGCTCTGGGCGCTGACCTGCGGCGCTGAAAAAGCGAGGAAAACGGCGGCCAGTGCCGGCGTGACCGGTTTGTGCCAACCGGAACGAAGAAACCTGGAGAAACCTGATATCAACTGCATTTTCTCTTGTATGTGTTACCACCGCCTTCAAGGGCGTATCCTGTCAGCGATAGGGTAAAGCCGAATTCTGTCGAAGGCTCAATAGTGGATGTTGAAGTAAAGCGTCTGCTTACGGACATGTTAACCTGAACACATTCGTTCTGGTAGGTTACACCAAGCCCCAACCGGATTGGCTCTGACTGGTTCAGATCATAGCGTGCCTCGGCATTCGTAAGCCAGTTCTGGTCGACTTGATAGCGGCCCAGAAGCCAGATTTCCGAGATTTCATCCGCAATGTTTTCCGCCGGATCCTCTTCCTGCCAGATATAACTTCCGGACAGGCCGGCAAACTCGGATGCCCAGGCGCCGCGCAATTCAGCTTTGACGAAACTGAAATCGCTGTCGATCAGACCGCGCCCGCCGAGTGACCAACCGTTGGCCGTGGTGATTTGCCCCGCCACCAGCAAGTCGGACGTGGTGCCCTGCAACCCGGACGTCAGGGTGAAATTCGGGTCGGCATCCGCCCGAAACACCTGACCCAACGTTACAAGCGCCTGCTGTCCGTCTGCACCATAGCGGGCCCAGTTCAGGCCGATGACCCCGGTGGCACCGTCTTCGCGCTGATCTTCCGCAGGGAATCGGGACAGGGCCAGCAGGTTACCCTGATCGAATTCCTGAAACGTGCTTTCATCATCTGGCACATCAGTGTCCGAGACATGGGTCCATCCCAACTTTGCGATCGGTTCCAGAAGCTGAATCGCGCCGGTCTTTTCACGACGGGTCATCGGATAGCGAAGCGTCAACGCCGCGCGCGGCGTCGAGCGGGTCACATTGCTGGGAAAGTTGCTGTCATGGCGAATATTGAACGTATCCACCGATGCGCCCAGCGTCGCGTCCGCGCGCAGGCCCGATGCAAATGTCCAGCTTCGCAACCATTCGGCATCAACAGTTGCCCTTGCTATATCACGGCCAACGATATCGGCGTCGCTGGTGCGTTCATGTGCGTGGCCGATAAAAGCCAGCCGAACCTCGCCGCCAAGTGCGCCGGGGAAGAATCGCTTTTCATAATTCAGGTCGAATACGCGGGATGGGATTTCGTCCTGATTTTCACTGTCACGCAGTGTTTTGTAATGGATCAGGCTTGTTTTGAATGCGGTGTCGCGTTTGATCCGTTCCAGCGCAATTTCACTGCGCAAACGGTCCAGGTCCGGCAGCCCGTAGTCCGCCAGATAGGCGTCGTCCGAGGTGGTTTTCAGATCGAATGTCAGCCGGAAATCGTTCTTCAGGCTGAACCAACCCCCGGCGAACAGATAACCGCGATCCTGATCGGGCTGGACATCATCCCGGGTATAGGCCCCTTCAAGCTGAATGCGCCCGTTCACGAACGCCTGGCGATATCGATACCCCAGCGTCGTGGTCTTGCCCGACAAGTACGGCGTCAAGGTCAAATCCTTGTGGTCCCCCAGCTTGAAGAAATAGGGAACCTGAACCCCCGTTCCCAGTTGTGAGGTGCTGCGGATCGACGGCACCAGAAAGCCGGTTGCGCGATCCAAAGTGGGGTCCGGCAAGCGCAGATAGGGGAAATAGAATACCGGATAATCAAGCACCCGAAGCTGCGCGCCATCAAAGTACAATTGCCGCTCCAACTGGTCGTGGGTGACCTTGCGGGCGCGGATTTGCCAAAGGGGTGGCTTACCGTTGGTGCAGACATGGCAGGAAGTGGCCGAGACCTTGCTGAACTGCGTATAGCGACCCGCTGCCCGTTTCGCCTGAACCGAGGCAATCTGGATCTGCTGATCGAAAACCATCCGAGCACCGATCAGCAGACCGTTCTGGATACCGCTGTCCAGCTGTCCGGAATCGGCCAGAAGGGTCGACTGGCCCCCCTGATCAATGCGAATAGGTCCCTCCAGCGTCAGCTCACCCGTTTCCCGGTCATAGGTGACACGTTGGGCTGACAGCTTGGTATCTCCCTGAAAGGCTTCGACATTGCCTTCGGCCACCAGTTTTCTATCGGGTGTAATAAAGACTTTGTCGGCAACCAAAAGGGCGGGTTCGGCCTGTGACTGCGCAGCTTGCGGGTCACGCTCGGCCGACGTGGTTTGCGCCGCCAGAACGGTCGGTGCCGACAACGCGATTGCGCTGGTCAGCAGCAGGGAAATCATGCTCCGCATCAGCCGTCCTCCGCGTGTAGAAGCAGGCCAAGGGACAATAAGATGGCGGCGAAGGGCGGCGCCCAGGCCGCGATATAGACGGGCAATTGTCCGTTTTCCCCGAGGATTTGCGCAAAATTGCGGACGAAATAGATGGCAAAGCCAAGCAGTACGGCCGTCAAAACGGCAATTCCGGTACCGCCGAACCGAACGTGGCGCATGGTGAAAGCAGCCCCGATCAGCACCATCGAGACCAGAAAGAACGGCCTGGCCAGTTGCACCTGCAACCAGACTTCATATTGCTTGGTCGAAAACCCGGCTTCGCGCAGATCCTTGATCAGTTGCGGCAGGTCAAAAACCGATACTGAATCCTGTTGCCCCAGAGTGTCCAGAATCCGCTGCCGGGTCAGCGAGGTCGGCAACTCCAGCCGTTCATGCTCCACCGAACTGGTTTCGGGGTTCTGCCCATTCTGCAAATTCCAGATCTTGGCCCGCGACAGGACCCAGTTTCCGTCTTCCAGCACGGCCCTGTCGGCGACGATCTGCTGGGTGGGTTTGCCATCGCGCGCAAAGGTGATGATGGTCACGTCGTCCAGGCCAAGCGTATCCCCGTTCGAGGTGCCCCGGGCATGGATGACGGCCTGTCCGTTTTCCGCCGATTGACGCAGCCAAAGGCCTTCGCTGCTGATCGAAAGCGCTGAACTGCCGTTGTTGCGATAGGAATCAGACAAGCGTTGGAATTCCTGGGATGTGGCCGCAGAGATGGGGTTCAGCAATGCCACTGCAAGCGCACCGATGATCAGGGCCAGCGCCGCTGGCGCGACCAGTGCGCGGATACCCGAGCGACCCGTGGCGCGGGTCACCACGAGTTCAGAGGTCCGTGCCAGCCCTACGAACAAAGCGATGGTGGACAGAATGACCAGCAGGGGCAGCATTTCACTGATGGCGGCCGGTGTGTTCAGAAGCGTCAGGTGCAACAATTGGCCGAAGGACAGGTCGACTTCGTCAAATCGGCGGATCTGTTCGATTAGATCGATGAGAATCATTAAGGTCAGAAAAATACCGCCGATGACCAGAAAGCTCTGTAGAAAGCGGCGGGCGAAATAGCGGTCGAGGATCACAAGACTGCCCCCGCCAAGCCTTTTGCGCCGGAAAACGGGCCGAAATCGCGCGTGCATGTCTTCCTGCGCGACGGCGTATGCCTGCCCTCTCGTGTCACGTCTTTCTCCCCCGAGCCTGCCGGTTATTTTTTCGGGACCTTACTGCAATTGAAACGCGGGGAAAACTGCTATCTGGTCAAGTCGGGCGGCGCGGGCTAGGTCTTGGGGAACAGAATTCGAGGAGTTTGCAATGAGCAGTCTGATACCGGTCCGCTTTCAGGAGTTTGACTTGGATGCGATGGCGCTGGCCGAAGGGCGGGTGGCCATCATCATTTCGACGGACGGAAAAATGAACCCTGCGGCGCGCCGGGCCAATCGTCTGACGAAAGGCGCTGTGGCGCGGCTTGTCGAAAGTGAGAAATTCGGAAAGTCCAAGACCGGCGATGTCATCTCGATGGCCTGGCCGGCTGGGATGGCGGCCGAAGCGCTGGACGTCGTGGTGCTGCCGCGCCGCCCGGAAGCCGACGAGGCCCGCAAGGCTGGTGCCGCTTTGGCCAAATCCACAGGTGGCAAGGACATGCTGGTGATGGTTGGCAATCAGGCGCAGACCGAAAACCTGGCCCTTGGCATGGTGCTGCGCAGTTACGATTTCAACGCGCACAAAACCAAGGACAGCGAAGGCAGCGGTTCGATTACGATCGGACATTCAAAACCCAAGGAAGCCGAAGCAGAGTTTGCACCGCTATACGCGATTGCCGACGGCGTGCGGATGACCCGTGATCTGACCAACGAACCTGCAAATGTTCTGACGACCACGGAATTTGCCGATCGTCTTGTCGAGATGCAGGAGCTGGGTCTGGAAGTCGAAGTTCTGGAAGAGGACAAGCTGGCTGAACTGGGCATGCGCACTTTGCTGAGCGTCGGGCAGGGCTCTGCCAGCCCGTCCAAAGTCGTTGTGATGCACTGGAATGGCGGCGACAAGGACGATGCGCCCTTGGCTCTGGTGGGCAAGGGGGTGGTTTTCGACACAGGTGGCATTTCGCTGAAACCGGCCGGTGGCATGGAAGACATGACCATGGACATGGGCGGTGCCGGTGTTGTCGCGGGCACGATGCGCGCGTTGGCCAAGCGCAAAGCCAAGGCCAATGTGGTGGGCCTTGTCGGGCTGGTCGAGAACATGCCTTCGGGCAATGCCACCCGTCCGGGCGATGTGGTCAAGTCGATGAAGGGCGACACGGTCGAGATCATCAACACCGATGCCGAAGGCCGTTTGGTTCTGTGCGACGTTATGTGGTACGCGCAGGAGCGGTTCAAACCGGTGGGCATGATCGATCTGGCCACCCTGACCGGGGCGATCATCATCGGGCTGGGTCATGAGAATGCAGGTGTGTTTTCCAACAATGACACATTCTGTGACGCCTTCCTGAAATCGGCCCGGGCCGAGGATGAAGGTGCGTGGCGGATGCCGTTGGGCGATGCCTATGACAAGCTGCTCAAATCGCGCATCGCCGACATGAAGAACGTCGGTGGCCGTCCGGCGGGTTCGATCACGGCGGCGCAGTTTCTGCAACGTTTCGTGAAAGAGGATACGCCCTGGATCCATCTGGATATCGCGGGTGTGGCCTCGGTGTCGTCCGAGACATCCTATGCGCCCAAAGGTGCCACGGGCTGGGGTGTGCGCGCGCTGAGCCGGTTCGTGCAGGACAATTTCGAGTAAGCGAATGGGTGCTGTCTATTTCTACCACCTGACCCGCCAGCCGCTGGAGCACACCTTGCCTGTGCTGCTGGACAAGGCGCGACAGGCCGGGTGGAAGATTGCCGTGCGGGGCACCGATCCCGCACGGATGGACTGGCTGGATGAAAAGCTGTGGCTGGGCCCCGAGGACGGGTTCCTGCCGCATGGTCGCGAAGGCGGCCCGCATGACGCCGAGCAGCCGATCCTTCTGACCACCAGCGCCGAGGCCCCCAACGGCGCGGTGTGTGTCATGGCGGTGGACGGCGCGCCGGTCGAACCCGAAGAGGTGTCGGCCCTGGAGCGGGTTTGCATTCTGTTCGACGGCAATGATGACATGGCCGTGCAGCACGCGCGGGGGCAGTGGAAGACGCTGACCGGCGCCGGATGCGCCGCGCAATACTGGTCGGAGGAATCCGGGCGGTGGGAAAAGAAGGCCGAAGCCTGACGGGCCGTGCCATTTATCAGGAGATTTGAGGATGCAGATGAAGCCTCTGGGCCGCACCGGGATTGTCGTGAGCGATCTTTGCCTTGGGACGATGACGTTCGGGTCGCAGACCTCGGAAACGGATGCGCACCGGCAGATGGACATGGCGCTGGATGCGGGGATCAACTTTGTGGATGCCGCCGAGATGTATCCCGTGAATCCTGTCGCCAAAGAGACAATTGGTCGTACCGAAGAAATTCTTGGAAATTGGAACGCTGCAAATTCGTCGCGCCGGGCGGACTTCGTACTGGCGACCAAGCATTCGGGTGAGGGGTTGTCATATGTTCGCGACGGTGCGCCGATCACGGGAAAAACCATTCCCGAGGCCATCGAAGGGTCTTTGCGGCGGTTGCAGACGGATTACATCGATCTCTACCAGTTCCACTGGCCCAATCGCGGCAGCTATATGTTCCGTCAAAACTGGGATTATGCGCCCTCGGGCCACAATACCGCGGACGTTCTGGAAAATATGCAGGAATGTCTGGAGGCCTTGCAGGTTCAGGTCGACAAAGGCAACATCTGCGCTTTTGGTCTGTCGAATGAAAGCGCATGGGGTACGGCGCAATGGCTGAGACTGGCCGAACAGACGGGCACACCGCGAGCGGCGTCCGTGCAAAATGAGTATTCGTTGCTGTGCCGTCTGTTCGATACTGACATGGCCGAGCTGAGCGTACATGAAGATGTCGGCCTGATGGCGTTTTCACCCCTGGGCACCGGGCTGCTGACCGGGAAATACCAGGGCGGGGCCGTGCCGGACGGCTCTCGTATGTCGCTTTCGCCTCAATTGGGCGGGCGCAAGTCTGACCGGGTGTTTGATGCGGTCTCGGCCTATCTGGATGTTGCCGCGCGACATGGCCTGGATCCGACCCATATGGCGCTGGCCTGGTGCCGCTCGCGACCATTCATGATGTCGGCGATTTTTGGCGCGACCACGGTCGCGCAGCTTGAACACGTATTGGCCGGTGCGGATTTGACGTTGTCACAGGAGGTGTTGGCCGAGCTGGACGCTGTCCACAAGGCGCACCCGATGCCGTACTGAGGCGACGGGGCTCTGCCCCCGGCACGCTGCGCGTGCCTCCCCCGGGATATTTCTGGCCAGATGAAGTTGGATCCGGTCAGTGATGGGTGGGGTGCGCGCGCTCTTGCCTGAGGTCGCGGGCAGATTGGCCATGCGCGGTGCGGAAAGCGCGGGCGAAGCTGGATTGCGAGGCAAAACCGGTGGCCAGCGCGACATCCATCAAGGGAAGGTCGGTGTCGGTGACCAGACGGCGGGCCTCGGCCAGGCGCAGTTGCAGATAGTGATCCTGCGGCGTGGTGTTCAGGCGCAGGCGGAACTGTTGTTGCAGGGTGCGCGGGCTGGTGCCTAGCTGGTCTGCGATATGGGCCAGTGGCAGGGGGTCATCCAAGGATGCCTGCATCAGCGAATTCGCCTTTGCCGTCAGCGCGGTGTGGCGATGTGGAACGCCGGTGCGGGTTTGCGGTTTGCCCGGGTCCGGCGCGCCATCATAGAGGAACAGGCCCGAGACACGGGAGGCGAAACCCGCGCCATGACGGGCGGCGATGATGTGCAGCATCATCTCGACAGCGGGAATCGCGCCGCCAGAGGTCAGGCGACCGTCCGAGACGGTGAAACGGTCGGGGCGCACGTCGACGTCGGGGAAGCGGGAAGCGAAGCTTTCCAGGTCTTCCCAATGGGTCGTCGCGGGGTGGCCGTCCAGCAGCCCGGCCTCAGCCAGCAACCAGGGACCGCCGTCAATCCCGGCCATCGTCGCCCCGGCACCGGCAATGCGGCGCAGCCCGGCCAGCAGGCTGGGGGTGGCATGGCGGGCCAGTTGGAAGCCCGCAACGACAATCATGAGGTCGCAGCCTTGCAGACGAGCAAGCGGGATGCCGGGCACTTGCAGGGCGCTGGTCAGCATCGCGGGTTCGGCTGTGGCGGTTACATAGTCCCAGTCAAAGGCAGGCCGGTCCGCCAGACGGTTGGCCGCGCGCATCGGATCGACCGCCGAGGCGAAGCTGAGCGTGTTGCATTCATCCAGCACCAGAACGGCGGTTTTCAGGGCCCGATGTTCGGGTTGCAGTATGTTTTTTGCGGATTGCATCAAGTTCGATTCGCATTCTGCCAAGTGGTTTTCCCAAGGCTGCGCCAGAGTCGGGCCAGAACGCAAATCGGAATCCGGGGAGAAGCCTGGGGAAAACCCCAGGCAAAACCGGGTATAACTTGGGGAAAACGCCATGCCTCTGGAAATGAACCGCGAAGTCTTCATCACCTGCGCCGTGACCGGCTCGGGCGGAACGCAGGATCGCAGCCCTCATGTGCCGCGTTCACCGAAGCAAATTGCCGACAGTGCGATTGCCGCCGCGAAGGCGGGTGCGGCCGTGGTGCACTGCCATGTGCGCGACCCCGAAACGGGTGCCCCGTCGCGCGATCTGGCGCTGTATCGTGAGGTGACCGATCGGATTCGGGATGCCGAAGTGGACGCAGTGCTGAACCTTACCGCCGGCATGGGCGGAGACATGGTGTTCGGCGGTATCGAAAATCCGTTGCCATTGGCCGAGGCTGGAACCGATCTGGTTGGCGCGACCGAACGCGTGGCGCATGTGGCCGAATGTCTGCCCGAAATCTGCACGCTGGATTGCGGCACGATGAACTTTGCCGAGGCGGATTATGTCATGACCAACACGCCCGGCGCGTTGCGGGCGATGGGGCAGATGATGACCGATCTGGGCGTGAAACCCGAGATCGAGGCCTTTGACACCGGCCATCTGTGGTTTGCCAAGCAGCTGGTGAAAGAGGGAATTCTGGAACCCAACGCCCTGGTTCAACTGTGCATGGGCGTGCCGTGGGGCGCGCCGGATGATCTGAACACCTTCATGGCGATGGTAAACAACGTGCCCGATGACTGGACCTTCAGCGCGTTCTCGCTGGGGCGGCATCAGATGGCCTATGTGGCGGCCTCGGTGCTGGCGGGCGGCAATGTGCGCGTGGGGCTCGAGGACAACTTGTGGCTGGACAAGGGTGTGCTGGCCGAAAACTGGCAATTGGTCGAACGCGCAGGCACCATCATCGAGAACATGGGCGCGCGGGTGATCGGGCCGCAGGAAGTGCGTGAGAAGCTGGGTCTGGTCAAACGGGCGCCCAAAGGTTGACCTGCTTGCGTCCCTTGCCATGACCGGTAAGTGCGGGGGCGCCAGCAAAAGGAAGTGAGCAATGCGATCGGTGCTTGTAATCTGCGCGACGGTTCTGGCCGTATGTCTGCCCCGGGTCGGGGTGGCACAGACCGCGGAAGACCCTTTGGCCCGCAAGGACTGCGAAGCCAAAGGGGGAAGCTATGAGATAGGCGGGCGGATACGGCAGTTTATCTGCTTTGAACCATTGCCCGACGCTGGAAACTCCTGTGAAAAAGCCTCTGACTGCGCAGGGTTCTGCCTGTCGGACACCAAACAATGCAGCGCGGTGACACCGCAATTCGGATGCATTCCGCATCTGGATGAGGCGGGGCGCGCGCAGGTAATCTGTATCGATTAGAGGACAGCATGACAAAGACGGCAGCAATTATCGGGGGCGGTGTCATTGGCGGCGGATGGGCCGCACGGTTCCTGCTCAATGGATGGGACGTTCGGGTGTTCGACCCGGACCCCGAAGCAGAACGCAAAATAGGCGAAGTGCTGGACAATGCGCGGCGATCCCTGCCGGGGCTGAGTGACGTTCCGTTACCGGCCGAGGGCGCGCTGAGCTTTCATGACGACATGGCCGACGCCGTACAGGGCGCGACGTGGATCCAGGAAAGCGTGCCAGAGCGGCTGGATTTGAAGCTGAAGGTTTACAAGGGCTTGCAGGAAGCTTGTGATCCAGATGCGATCATCGGGTCATCGACCAGCGGGTTCAAACCATCCGAGCTTCAGGAAGGTGCTTTGCGGCCCGAACAGATCGTCGTGACGCACCCGTTCAATCCAGTCTATCTGCTGCCGCTGATCGAGCTGGTGCCGACCGACAAAAACCCACAGCAGATGATTGAACGGGCCAAAGAATTGCTGACCTCGGTTGGATTCTTTCCGCTGCATGTCAAAAAAGAGATCGACGCGCATATCGCCGACCGCTTTCTGGAAGCCGTCTGGCGCGAGGCGCTCTGGCTGGTCAAGGATGGTATTGCCACCACCGAAGAAATCGACGAGGCGATCCGGATGGGCTTTGGCATCCGCTGGGCGCAGATGGGATTGTTCGAAACCTACCGCGTGGCCGGAGGTGAAGCGGGAATGCGGCATTTCATGGCTCAGTTCGGGCCAGCCTTGAAATGGCCCTGGACCAAACTGATGGACGTGCCGGAATTCACCGATGAACTGGTCGACCTGATCGCCAATCAGTCAGACGCGCAATCCGGAATGCATTCAATCCGGGAACTGGAACGCATTCGCGACAACAATCTTGTTGGCATGATGCGGGCCCTCAAGGCGCAGAATTATGGCGCGGGGGCGGTGCTGAACCAGCATGATGCGCTGTTGAAACCGGGTGCTCTGCCGTCGCTGGATCAGGCGGATCTGAGCCAGCCGATCCTGACCCTGTCCCGCGCCGTTCCGTTGGACTGGACGGATTACAACGGCCACATGAACGAAGCCAAGTATCTGGAAGCCTTTGCGGCCGCCACGGACCGTTTCATGGAGATCATCGGTTGCGATATGGAGTATATCGCGTCGGGTGGCAGCTATTTCACCGCCGAGAACCACATCCGTTACATCGACGAGGTCCATGCAGGGGCGAAGATCGACGTGCTCACGCAGATGCTGTTGGGGCAGGGCAAGAAGCTGCATGTCTTTCACAGCATGTATGAAGGCGACAAGCTGTTGGCCACGGGCGAGAGCTTTCTGCTGCATGTCAGTCTTGAAACCCGCCGTCCCAGCCCACCGTCGCCCAGGATCGAAGCAGCGATGGCGCGGATTGCCGAGGCACAGGCCGCTTTGCCTTACCCTGAAGGGGCGGGTGCCGCCATCCGGAAGCCATCGTGACCAGGCGCGTACTGGTAACGGCCGGGGCATCGGGTGTCGGTCATGCCATGGCCGCGGCGTTTGACGCTGCTGGCTATGATGTCTGGGTAACAGATATTGACCAGTCAGCCCTGGATATCTTGCCCGACCATTGGGTGGCGCACAGGGCTGATGTGACAAATGAGGCCGACATGAGCGCGGTGTTTCAGGCTGTCGGGGCCGCAGGCGGGCTGGATGTTCTGTGCGCAAATGCCGGAATCGCCGGGCCGACCAGCGCGATCGAGGATATCGATCTGGATGCATGGCGCGCCTGTCTCGCAGTCAATCTGGACGGGGCCTTTCTGGCCGCCAAGCACGCGGCCCCTATGATGAAGTCGGCCCAGGCGGGCAGCATCATTCTGACCTCTTCGACAGCCGGTCAGTACGGCTATCCGTTCCGAGCGCCTTATGCCTCGGCCAAATGGGCGGTCATAGGGTTGATGAAAACGCTGGC
Organism: Ruegeria sp. H8; assembly: GCF_056532905.1. Lineage (NCBI taxonomy): Bacteria > Pseudomonadati > Pseudomonadota > Alphaproteobacteria > Rhodobacterales > Roseobacteraceae > Ruegeria > Ruegeria sp. H8. Next base: position 420,706 of record NZ_JBQFNY010000001.1, read on the forward strand.
GATGGAACTTGGGCCGCTGGGCATTCGCGCAAACGCCATTTGCCCGGGTGCCGTGGAAGGCCCGCGTATGGAAGGTGTCTTGGCCCGAGAGGCAGCCGCCAAAGGCATGACCCGCGATGAGGTCTATCAGGGCTATGCCTCGGGCACCTCTATGGGGCGCTTTGTGGAAGCGCAGGATATCGCCAATATGGCCGTCTTTCTTGCTTCAGACGCAGCACGGCTGGTGTCTGGGCAGGTGATTGCGGTGGATGGGCACACGGTCAACCCCGACCCGAAACTGTAGGTCAGCCCTGATTTGGTCCCCGGATCTGGCGGATGGTCTGACGGACCGCCTGCCAATCCTGCGCCTCTTTCTGGTTTCCGGCGGCTTCGCATTCGCGCATTTTCTGTGCGGCTTCCGCCTCGGCCCGGTCCCCGTGCGCTGCATATAGTGCGCGCGCGTATTGAGCGGTTTGAATTGCGTCCATTCCTGTGGTCCTCCGTCTGTGATCGGAATGCCCGTTGGTTCGCGCCAAGGGACGATAGCACAGGTTTTGCGCCGCTGCATCAATTCTTGCCGGATAAAGCCGTTCTGAGTTGTCGCAAGTGGTCCGGGAAATCGCGGGCGGCCACATCGGCCTCGCGCACAAGTGTGTCGAAGTGCCGTGAAAACGTCTCGATCCGGTCCCGGTCTCGGAACGCCATATAGTGACTGCCTGCATAAAAAACGCACAGCAGCGGCCCGAAAATCGTTACAGGGGCCGAATAAAGCCGTTTGGCATCGAACAGATAGATACGCATTCGGGGATAAAGCTGTTCACACAGCTCCAGCAGATGATCGATCTGCTCCTGACGAATCGCCGGGCAAAGGCCTTGGTAATACCCCGTGCCGCTTGCAAAGCTTTCGATCTCGAACAATGGCATTGCAATTTCGTAATCAGACTGCGCACTGCGCATCCAGGTCAACCTGTCTTCGGACGCACCGATGGCCTGATCCGCCGTGCGCCCCAGATGGGGGGCATATTCCCACTCCAGCACCGCGCGCGTCTTGAGCATGTCGGGCAGGGTGGCCGGAACATAGCGGATCTTGTACCCGGCGGCTTCCTTGTGCCAGTCGAAAATCCGCTCATCGACCAGGGCGCGGGGCGCTTCCGTAAAGGACAGGGAACTGGCCAGAATCTCTGCCGCGCTTTCCGGCCTGTCGGACAGGCCCAGCAACCAGTCAGCCGAAACGCCCAGTGCCGCGGCGCAGCCACCCACAACATGCGCATTGGGAAGACGCGCGCCATGATCGGTCAACAACTGAGATACGGTTGAACGGTCCACGCCGATATGGCGCGCAAGCGCGCTTTGGCTGACGTGACGGTCCTCAATCGCGCGGGCAAGGCGTAGGCGGAATTGAGCGGCGCGGTCGCGTTTGTCGATATTTTCCTGCATAAGATGAAAAATATCATAACTGATGAGTTTTGTTAATCATATTCAGAATTTTCAGCACGCGCACTGAACGGTAACCCCTTTGTAAAAGCAAAAAGAATGGGGTTCGGAATGGAAACGCGGCGAAGATCTGTCGTGAAAGCAATCGTGTGGAATGCCATGGGGCTGGCGACCATGACGCTGGTGGGCCTAATCGCCACAGGCTCGGCCGCCGTCGGCGGGGCATTGGCGCTGGTGAATACCGCCATCGGCCTGACGCTTTACATTGTCTATGAAAGAATTTGGGCCGGAATTTCGTGGGGGCGCAATGGCTGAGCCCTCAACACCCAAGTCGCCCGAATGGGGTACATTTGCCCTGATCGTCGGCTGCTTTGCCGCATGGCTGGTCGGGCTGTTCTGGTTGGCGGATATTTCGCTGTGGTTGACGGTGCTGGCTTTGGGCTTTGTTGCGGCCCTGCATTCGTCTTTGACGCACGAAGTCCTGCACGGGCACCCGTTCCGAGCCAAATGGCTGAATGAGGCGCTGATGGCGCTGCCGCTGACCCTGGCCATTCCCTATAACCGTTTTCGCGATCTGCATTTGGCGCATCATCAGGATGCCACTTTGACCGACCCGTATGACGACCCCGAATCCAACTATCTGGATCCCAAGGTTTGGGCGGACCTGCCGCGCGGCGTGCAGGCTGTGCTGGCCCAGAACAACACGCTTCTGGGGCGGATGGTTCTGGGCCCGGCCATTGGGCAGGTGCTGTTTCTGCGCGACGAATGGCGGGGGCTGCGGCGCGGCGACAGGGCGATCCTGCTGGCCTGGGCATTGCATATCCCCGGCGCGGTTGCAGTACTGTGGATCGTTGCACAGTCGGCCATGCCGATCTGGGCCTATCTGATTTCGGCCTATATCGGGCTGGCGTTGCTGAAAATCCGCACGTTTCTGGAACACCGCGCGCATGAGAAGTCCCGCGCGCGGACCGTGATTATCGAAGACAGTGGGCCGTTGGCGTTTCTGTTTCTGAACAACAACCTGCATGTTGTTCATCACATGAATCCCGCCGCGCCATGGTATCGGCTGCCGTCTTTGTATCGGGATGGCAAAGACCGGTATCTGGCCTGCAACGAGGCGTATGTTTACCGCTCCTATGCACAGATTTTCCGGCAGTATCTGCTACGCGCCAAGGACCCGGTGCCGCATCCGCTCTGGCCAAAGTCTTGATTTGACGACACAACTGGGGACATGAGTCTCTGGATTCCTGTCACCATCGCCGCCGCCAGTTTTCAGACTGTGCGGTTCATGCTGCAAAAATCCTTGAGCAGCGTGAAACTGTCCGCCGCCGGCGCGACCTTTGCGCGATTTGCGTATTCCATGCCGTTGGCCGTTGCCGGGCTGTTTGTGGCGATGCTGACAACGGGCGCCAGCTTGCCTCCGATTGGCGGAGTGTTCTGGCTGTACGCTGTCATCGGAGGCACGTCGCAAATCCTGGCGACGATCTGTGTTGTGGCGTTGTTCAAACAACGAAACTTTGCGGTCGGGATCACCTTCAAGAAAACCGAAGTCATTCAGACCGCGATCGTCGGATTTCTGGTTTTGGGCGACAGTGTTTCCAGCGGCGCGCTGGTTGCGATCCTGTTGGGGTTGATGGCGGTGCTTTTGCTGTCGAAAACCCCCGGAGGAGGCGGCGCCTGGTGGCGGCATCTGACCAACCGCGCGTCCCAATTGGGGCTTGGATCAGGGGTTTTGTTTGCGTTCTCCGCCGTCAGCTATCGCGGGGCCTCGTTGCAATTGGGTGATGCCGACGCCTGGTTCCGCGCACTGATCACCCTGGCCGCCGTCGTGACGTTTCAGTTTGTCAGCATGGGCCTGTGGCTGTTGTGGCGCGACCGGGCCGAACTGCGCGCGGTGTGGCAGACCCGATCCACCGGCGTGTTTGTCGGCCTGACCAGTCTGGGCGGTTCGTTTTGTTGGTTCTGGGCCTTCACCCTGCAAAACGCAGCCTATGTCAAAGCGCTGGGGCAGGTAGAACTGATCTTCAGCCTGATGGCCTCGATCCTGTTTTTCCGCGAGACGATCACCCGGCGAGAAATCGCCGGGATGTTGCTGTTGGGTGTCTCGATACTGGCCTTGGTGCTGGCGATTTAGCCGGCACGACGCTCGTCAAAACTCAGGGCAATGAAGCTGGGCAGGTGATCGCCCATACCCACCACGGCCCGGCCATTGTCTTCCTTGCGCCCGCGGCCACGCCCTTTGGGCTCTCGCTCTTTCCGGGTGTCTTTCTTGGCTTCGGAGTCCCGGGCTTTTTTCTCGGGCTTCGGCCTTTCTGGCTTGGGCTCTTCCTTGACCGGATTGTCGATGCGCGGGATGTCCTTCTGGATCAGCTTTTCGATCGCAGCCAGGGCTTTTTCATCGCGGACCGAGCAGATCGTGATGGCCTTGCCTTCGCGCCCGGCGCGACCGGTGCGGCCGATACGGTGCACGTAATCCTCGGGGTGGCCGGGGACGTCGAAATTGAACACGTGGCTGACGGCTGGAACATCCAGACCGCGCGCAGCGACGTCGGATGCAACCAGCAGACGCAATGATCCGTCGCGGAACCCGTCCAGCGTCTTCATCCGTTGCGATTGGTCCAGATCGCCATGGATCGCGGCAGCGTCATAGCCGTATTTCTTCAGCGATTTCGCGCAGATATCGACATCGGTCTTGCGGTTGCAGAAGATGATTGCGTTGGTGCACTTTTCGCCCTCTGCGTCGATCAAGGCGCGCAGCACGTTGCGTTTCTGGCTTGCTTCACGGTCCCGACGGCCGCCTTTGAACATGACAACGCCCTGTTCGATCGTCTCGGATGCGGTCGCTTGCCGGGCGACTTCAACCCGGGCAGGGGCGGACAGGAAAGTATCCGTGATGCGCTCGATCTCGGAAGCCATGGTCGCCGAGAAGAACAATGTCTGCCGCGTGAACGGCGTCAGCGAGAAGATGCGTTCGATATCAGGAATAAAGCCCATATCCAGCATCCGGTCGGCTTCGTCCACCACCATGATCTGAACACCGGTCAGCAGCAGCTTGCCACGTTCGAAATGGTCCAGCAGGCGGCCCGGAGTGGCGATCAGAACGTCGACGCCGCGATCTATCAGGGCCTCTTGCTCTTTGAAGCTGACACCGCCGATCAACAGTGCTTTGGTCAGTTTCAGGTGTTTGGTATAGGTGTCGAAATTCTCGGCCACCTGGGCGGCCAGTTCCCGCGTCGGACACAGCACCAGCGAGCGCGGCATGCGCGCGCGGGCGCGGCCACGGGCCAGCAGGGTGATCATCGGCAGTGTGAAGCTGGCGGTCTTGCCAGTGCCGGTCTGGGCGATCCCCAAGACATCACGGCCTTCCAGAGCGGGCGGAATCGCGCCTTCCTGGATCGGAGTGGGGGATTCGTATCCGGCCTCTTCAATGGCTTTGAGGACCTTCGGGTTCAGGTTCAGTTCGTTGAATTTTGTCATGTATGTCCGGTTTTTGCGGACACTTGACCTAGCCCGCGCGTCAAAGATGTGCCGGGCCCGGATGGCCATGCGCGTAATGCGACATTTCGGCTTGTACGCGGACATAACAAAAACGTTGATCGGGGTCAAATGAAGAGAATTTCACCTGACCCTGCCTGTTGCTTGCGGTGAATTTCAGCAACAATTCAGCAACTTCCGGGGAAGTGTTTCTGTATTTTTTCGTCCAGGTTCAAAGGGCGGTGGCGCAGCAGGCCGTGGCGTTCCAGGTTGGCGCGCACCTCTGCGTCCGCGCCGCTCATTTCATTGTAGAACGCACGCAGCCCGACCATGCCCTGTTCGGCCTCGATCCAATTGAGCAGTTCGTTCTTGCTCAGCCCCCCCTGTTCGCGCGGAACATTCGGAGCCATGCCGGCCTGATACGAGCCACGATCCATGCGGAACTGGTAGTGCGCTATCCAGTGGTCCCAGTCCGGGGCATGACGATGGCACAGATCGATCTGTGGAAGCTCGTATTTGCAGGGCAGCAGCACCTTGTTCTGAAACAAGTTGTGGATGCGGATGCTCAGGTTCTTCAAGCCGGTGCGCACGAACAGCTTTCCCTGCACGTGACTCAGGAAACCGCCCATGACGAAAGCGCCGTAATTCGGGTAAATGGTCTCGACCAGCGATTCGCGGTTCGGGCCATGCGGGATATGAGCTTTGTACAGGTTATCGCCCCCGGCCAAGGCCTCCAACGGGCGGACGCGCACCGCGGGAACCGTGTCTGGAACATCGCGCAGAACATCGGAAATGGGGGCCGCCGGCCAAAGAAACTCATCCACATCGATATGTGTCAACCAATCCAGCCGAGTGTTTCGATAGGCAAAAGTGGCGTGAACCGACTGGCGCACCTGATGCTTTTCCGGCCGTGCGCGTCCGCGTTTTTCCCAAAAGGCGTCATCACAGTTACGGACCCGGACCTTGGGATGCATTCTCAGAGCCCTGAACGTGCGGCGGTTGGGTTCGTCCATGTAGATATATATGAAATCCGCCCCCAGTTCGAGGTGATGGGCCACGAACCGAAGGACGTCTTCGGTTGGCCCCCGGACCATGGAAACAATGCCCCAGGTGGTCATTTGCGCGGTGCGCGGGCGTCGCGCATGCGTTTCAGGCGTCGAAAAATTCCACCTGGGTCCTTGTTCAATTGGATCATCAGGTGATCCACCAGCGGAGCAATCGTGGGATCGTTCATCGCCTTGGTCCAGATCGGAGCGATGAGATTGACGTCCAGCCCGCCTTTTTCAAAGGAAAAGCCTTTCATCTGATAGGGCAGCGGGACGTGGTTCCTGTCCTTGAACTGAAACGGCGTTTCCGGGGCCAGCCCCGAGAAGAGCCGCTCGAACTCATACAGCTTCATCATGCTGAAGAACACGCGCAAGGCATGTCCGACCTCGCGCTGTGTCGGCGTCTGACCGTGATCCGCAAAGGTCTGAACAGACGACACCAGCCAACGCAGGTCGAGGACGGAAAGAAGATGGTCGGATTGTTCGTCCCACAACCGGCAGAACAGCGCAGGGGCCTGACGCGGAAAGGAGCGTTTTCTGAGATTCGAGATCAGCTTGGCGTTCAGGAAGGCAAGCTCTGACTTTCCGACGAATTCCCGCGCGATCTGAACACGTTTGCGATCCCAGGTGGTGCTGCGCCCGGGTGGCAATTCGGTGGCGGTGTCGGGCACGATGCGTTTGGCCAGATCATCCAGATCGACGTCAAGCTCGGGCAGGGTCAGGGTGCCGAACTGAAACGGGCTGCGCCGGTTCTCATAGCTGTCCAGCATGTCGGGCAGGCCGCCGGGAAAGGTCAGATCGTCATCGCTCATGCGCGCAGGATTGCACAGCCGGAGTCTGCTGTGCAATCAACCCTTTGCCTCAGGTCATCATCTCTTTGGTCGCCGTCAGCGTCAGGTCGGGATAATCGCGGACAACCCGGTCGATATCCCATTGCAAACGCGTCAGATAAACAATGTCGCCGTCATGGTCATGGGCGATGTGCTGCTTGTTGGCGTTGACGAATTTGTCAATCGCCAACTTGTCACCACTGACCCAGCGGGCCGAGGTGAACTGAGACGCCTCGAACCGAACGGGCAGGCCGTATTCCATCTCAATCCGGCTGGCGAGAACCTCGAACTGCAGGGCGCCGACAACGCCAACGATGAAGCCCGAGCCGATGGATGGTTTGAACACCTTAGCCGCGCCTTCCTCGGCGAATTGCATCAGGGCCTTTTCCAGGTGCTTGGCCTTGAGCGGATCACCCGCGCGGACTGTTTGCAGAAGTTCCGGCGCGAAAGAGGGGATGCCGGTCACCCGCAACGCCTCACCCTCGGTCAGAGTATCACCGATGCGCAACTGGCCGTGGTTCGGGATGCCGATGATGTCACCGGCCCAGGCCTCTTCGGCCAGTTCCCGGTCGGAAGCCAGGAACAGAACCGGGTTTGAGATCGCCATCGGTTTTTTCGACCGAACATGAGTCAGCTTCATGCCGCGCTTGAAGTGGCCGCTCGCCATTCGAACAAAGGCCACCCGGTCGCGGTGCTTGGGGTCCATGTTGGCCTGCACTTTGAACACAAACCCGGCGACTTTCTTTTCGTCTGGTGAAATCTGGCGGGGTTCGGCGGACTGAACCTGCGGCTGCGGGCCATAGGCGCCAATGCCTTCCATCAGTTCCTTGACGCCAAACGAGTTGATGGCCGAGCCGAACCAGATCGGGGTCATGTGCCCCTCAAGCACCGCCTGCGGGTCAAGTGCGGGCAGCAGCTCGCGGGCCATCTCGACCTCTTCCAGCAGTTTGTCCAGCAAATGCTCGGGCACGTGTTCCGCCAGTTTGGGGTCGTCCAGCCCGTTGATTTCGATGCTTTCGGCCACCTTGTTGCGGTCGGCGCGATCCATCAGTTCAAGCCGGTCGCGCAGCATGTCATAGCAGCCGATGAAATCGCGCCCCACGCCGATGGGCCAGGCGGCGGGCGTGACGTCGATGGCCAGCATTTCCTGGATTTCGTCGATGATCTCGAACGTGTCGCGGCTTTCGCGGTCCATCTTGTTGCAGAAGGTCAGGATCGGCAGATCGCGCAGGCGGCAGACCTCGAACAGTTTCTGCGTCTGGCTTTCCACACCTTTAGCGCCGTCGATCACCATGACGGCCGCGTCTACGGCTGTCAGCGTGCGATAGGTGTCTTCCGAGAAATCGCTGTGGCCGGGTGTATCCACCAGGTTGAACCGGAAGTTCCCATAGTCGAACGACATCGCAGAAGCCGAAACCGAGATACCGCGATCCTTCTCCATCTGCATGAAGTCCGACCGGGTCCGCCGCGCCTCGCCCTTGGCACGGACCTGACCGGCCATCTGGATCGCGCCCCCGTACAGAAGGAACTTTTCCGTCAGCGTCGTCTTGCCCGCATCCGGGTGCGAGATGATGGCGAATGTCCGGCGCCGGGCGATCTCGGGCGGCAGGGTGGGTTGGTTCGAGGTATCAAGCATGAGCGCGCGTATATGCGGGGAATCCTGCCGAAGCAAGACAAAGGGGCTGGTTCGAATCATACGGCTGTGGCAATAAGAACATATAGTGAACAAATGATGGAGTGGATCAATGAATTTGAAAGAGATTGCAGATGAACTCGTGGCTGGTTGCCGGGAAGACCGGGCCAAGGAAAACCTGTCCAAGCTGTATGCGCCGGATGCCGTTTCGGTCGAAGGGCAGGATTTTCAGGGAATGGGTCGGGAAACCAAAGGGATCGACGCCATCCGTGGCAAACATGAGTGGTGGGAAAGCGCGCATGAAGTGTCTGGTGCGTCTGTCAGCGATCCGCTTTCTCATGGCGAAGACCGTTTTGCCGTGATTTTCGAAGTGCAGGGCAAGGTGAAGGAAACCGGCGAAGCGTTCGATATGCGCGAGGTTGGTGTCTATCACGTCGCCGATGGCAAGATCATCCGGGAAGAGTTCTTCTATTGATCGACGATCTGTTTCTGGTCTTCCCTGTCTGGCCGGTGCTAGACATGCGGCGATGACTGACAGGGAGGATCCGATGGATCTGGGAATCCAAGGAAAACGCGCGCTGGTCTGTGCCAGCAGCAAAGGATTGGGTCTTGGCTGCGCCGAGGCGCTTGCCGCGGCTGGCGTGAATCTGGTGATGAACGCACGCGGCCCCGAGGTGTTGGAGGCTGAAGCCGCACGCCTTCGGTCAGAACACGGCGTCGAGGTGAAGACCGTGGCCTGCGACGTGACCACGCCCGACGGTCAGGCGCAGGTGATCGAGGCCGCGCAGGGCGTTGATATTCTTGTGACAAATGCCGGTGGGCCGCCGCCCGGATCGTGGTCGGACTGGGAGCGTGATGATTTCATCAAGGCGCTGGATGCCAACATGTTGACGCCGATTGCATTCATGAAAGCCCTGCTTCCTGGAATGATGGAAAAGGGTTGGGGCCGGGTGGTGAATATCACCTCGCAATCCGTGCGTGCGCCGATTGCGGTTCTGGGCCTGTCAAACGCGGCGCGTACAGGTCTGACGGGCTATGTGGCCGGAACCTCGCGTCAGGTGGCGCCACACGGGGTGACCATCAACAACCTGCTTCCGGGCATCCACGCCACGGACCGGGCGGATTCTCTGGACAGCGGTGTGGCGGCGCAACAGGGTATTTCGATTGACGAAGCGCGTGCCAACCGTGCGGCGACGATCCCGGTCAGGCGCTATGGTTCACGGCAGGAATTTGGTGCGACCTGTGCGTTTCTGTGTTCGCAACATGCGGGCTTCATCGTTGGCCAGAATATCCTGCTGGACGGCGGTGCGACCAACCTGACGATGTGATCATGGCGCAGGGGTTTTCGTTGAAAGATCAGTTGTTCAACGCTGAGAAGGTCAGCTTTCTCAGCGACTTGTTCTTGGGTGCTGAACCGGGTTTCGACGCCTCTGCGTTTCAGGCGCAGGTCATGTCACGTCTGCCTGAACTGGAACTGAAGCAGCGTATGTGCTGGATCGCGACATGCCTGCAACAGGCCGTGCCGGGTGACTTGCCGACAGTCGCCCCGGTGATTTTACGGTCTTTGCCGCCTCCGCTGGACCCTGCCAGATCGGATGATGATTTCGGCGATTTCATTTTCGCGCCGCTGGGTGAATGGGTCGCGGCCATCGGGCTGGATCACGTAGATCTGTCTTTGGATGTGTTGGAGGAGCTGACGCAGCGGTTTTCGATGGAATGGGCCATTCGGCCTTTCCTGAACCATGCCCCGGACAGGGTGCTTGGGCGGATGCAGGACTGGTGCACCCACAGCAGCTATCACGTGCGCCGATTGGTCAGCGAGGGAACGCGGCCCCGTCTGCCATGGGGGCAGGGCATCGGTCTGGGTCTGACGGACCCGTTGCCGCTGTTGGACAGGTTGCACGGCGATCCGACCCGGTATGTGACGCGGTCGGTGGCCAACCATTTGAATGATATTGCCAAGAAAGACCCGGGCTTGGTCCTGGCGCGTCTGGACAAGTGGCGCACCGAGGCGCGACAGACAGCGGCAGAGCTGGAGTGGATGACCTCTCATACGTTGCGCGGATTGGTCAAGGCCGGGCACCCTGAGGCGATGAAGATGCTGGGATATGACCCTGCTGCGGATATCGCCGTGACAATTGATCTGGGTTCCGAGGCCCGTATCGGCGAAGCGCTGGAGTTTTCCGTTGATCTGACCGGGGCAGGGAAACAACCGGTTCTGGTGGATTATATTATTTATTTTCAGCGCTCAGCGGGAAAAACATCACCTAAGGTGTACAAGCTGAAACAGGCGGCTTTGAACAACGGCAGGCTCACATTGGCCAAGCGTCACAGGCTGAAGGGTGATGCGTCTACCTTCAGGCTAATCCCCGGCGCGCATCGGCTTGAGGTTCAGGTGAACGGCGTTGTCCGTGCCGGCGTGGACTTTGAGTTGCTGGGGTAGTTGCGCGCAAGAAAACTCACGCTTTCGTCAGAACGACCGTGGCCGGATTGCGAATGCAAGGTCGCTGCACTAGCTGCGTACAGGCAAGCATGACGGGGAAGCAGCGATGAAACACGATTCGGTACGGAATTATTATGGTGAAGTCCTGCAAAGCAGTGCGGACTTGCAGACCAACGCCTGTTGCACGCCGGACGACATGCCGGATCATTTCAAGCGGATAGTGTCCAGGATTCATGACGATGTGCTGACCCGTTATTACGGGTGTGGTCTGATCGCGCCTCTGGATCTCGAGGGCATGTCGATCCTCGATCTTGGCTGTGGTGCGGGGCGCGACGTCTATGCGCTGTCTGCCATGGTTGGCGAAAAGGGCCGGGTCGTCGGTGTGGACATGACGCCCGAACAACTGGACGTTGCCCGCGCGCATCAGGAATATCACGCCAAGGCGTTTGGATACACCAAAAGCAATGTGGAATTCCATCACGGCTATATCGAGAAGCTGGAGGAACTGGATCTGGAACGCGGATCGTTCGACATCATCGTCTCGAACTGCGTCATCAACCTGGCGACCGACAAGGATGCCGTGCTGCGCGGCGCGCACCGGTTGCTGAAAGAAGGCGGCGAGATGTATTTCTCGGACGTCTATGCCGACCGCCGTGTCCCGAAGGCGATGGCCGAGGATGAGGTTCTTTATGGCGAGTGTCTGTCGGGTGCATTGTACTGGAATGATTTCCTGTCGATGGCGCGCAAGGCAGGTTTCGGTGATCCGCGCCGGGTGACGTACCGCCCGCTGACCATCGAGAATCCTGCGCTGGAAGAACGTGTTGCCCCGCTCAGGTTCCTGTCGGCGACCTACCGTCTGTTCAAGCTGCCGGCGCTGGAACCGGCCTGCGAGGATTACGGCCAGGCGGTGGTCTACAAAGGTACTGTTCCCAACGCGCCGCATGCGTATGTTCTGGACGATCACCATGTCATCGAAACCGGCAAGGTCTTTCCAGTTTGCGGCAATACCTGGATGATGCTGCGGGACACGCGGTTTGCCCGCCACTTCGACTTTATCGGTGATTTTTCCACCCATTTCGGCATTTTCGAGGGCTGCGGCGGCGAAAGCCCGTTCGAGGCAACAGGTGAAATCGCATCATCCGGCGGTTGCTGCTGATCTCTTGCACCTGAGGGGCGGGGTTGCTATCCCCGCCCAAGCCCGATGGATTTGATCGGGAAAGGCAATGGGGTCCATCGGTGACAGGAAACGCAACTCCTCCGCGTCTGGAAATTCGCAACATTATTCGCCGGTTCGAGGGGCGGGTTGTTGTGGATGACGTTTCATTGACCGTGCAGGCCGGCAAGGTGACGTGTTTGCTGGGGCCGTCAGGTTGCGGGAAATCCACCACCCTGCGCATGATCGCCGGGGTCGAGATGCAAGACTCGGGCGAGATCTACGTCGATGGCAAACTGATCTGCGACACCGTGTTTCGGGTGCCCCCAGAGCGGCGCGAGATCGGGTTGATGTTTCAGGACTTTGCGCTGTTTCCTCATTTGAGCGTGGCCAACAACGTGGCCTTTGGCCTGAAAGGCAGCAAGGACGAAAAACGAGCCCGGGTCGAAGAGCTTTTGCGCAAAGTGGACCTGATGCGGTTCATCGACGGGTTCCCACATCAGCTGTCGGGCGGCGAGCAACAACGTGTGGCCCTAGCCCGCGCTTTGGCGCCACGGCCCCGGATCATGCTGATGGACGAGCCCTTTTCGGGCCTCGACAACCGTCTGCGCGACGGTATTCGGGATGAGACGCTGTCCATTCTCAAGGAAGAGGATGCGGCCGTTCTGCTGGTTACGCATGAACCGGAAGAGGCGATGCGGATGGCGGATGAGATCGCGCTGATGCGGCGCGGCAAGATCGTCCAGCAGGGCGCGCCATACAATGTCTATACCCGGCCGGCGGACAAGGCGGCCGTGGCCTTTTTCAGTGATGTCAACGTGTTGCGGGCGCAGGTGAACGGAGCGCTGGCAGACACGCCGTTCGGCCAGTTTCTGGCGCCGGGTATTCCGGATGGAACGGATGTCGAGATCGTATTTCGCCCCCAGCATGTCAAACTGGATTTCGACCGCAACGGAAAGGGCCCGCTGCCGACCGCGACCGATGGCGTTGCCGCGCGGGGCGTGGTCGAGCGTGCGCGTTTTCTGGGAAACGAAAGCCTGGTCGAGTTTCGCATGGACTACGACGGCTCGATCCTCAGGGCGACGGTCCCCAATGTCTTTGTGCCCAATCCGGGCCGTGTCATGTGGCTGACCATTCGTCGCGACAAATGTTTCGTTTTCCCCGAGGCGCAGAGTTAACCTCGCGATTTCCGTGCAAGTGGTGCGCGAAAGCCTCAGATTGCAGGGTCGCGTCGCTTGCCGCATCGCGGGGCTGGGTCTATCAAGGGCCAAACGCGGGGGTAAATCGGGCACATGCGTATTCTTCTGACCAATGATGACGGGATCAACGCTCCGGGCTTGATCACGCTGGAGGCGATCGCTGCCGAACTGGCAGGTCCGGATGGTGAGGTCTGGGTGGTCGCGCCCGCCTTTGAACAATCGGGTGTCGGGCATTGCATCAGCTATACCCATCCCACGATGATCGCCAAGCTGGGCGAACGGCGTTATGCGGCGGAGGGGTCGCCTGCGGATTGTGTATTGGCGGGGCTGCATGACGTGATGTCAGACAGCCCGCCGGATCTGGTCCTGTCCGGCGTGAACCGGGGCAACAACTCGGCCGAGAACACGCTTTATTCGGGCACTATCGGCGGAGCGATGGAAGCGGCGCTGCAGGGGGTTCCTGCGATTGCTCTGTCACAGTATTTCGGCCCGCGAAATCTGGGGCTGGACGACCCGTTCGAGGCTGCCGCGCGGTTCGGGGCCGATCTGGTCCGGCGTATTTTGGATGCAACCCCGGCCGAGCAGGGCGATTACCGCCTGTTTTACAACGTGAACTTCCCACCTGTCCCGGCAGATGAAGTGCGCGGTACGCGCGTTGCCGCGCAGGGTTTCCGGCGCGACACGCATTTTTCGGTGGAGCCGCACAGCTCGCCCTCGGGGCGGCGGTTCCTGTGGATCAAGGGCGGCTATCAGCATAACCCGACTGCGCCGGGAACGGATGCTGCGGTCAATCTGGAAGGCTATATCTCGGTTACGCCGATGCGCGCCGACTTGACCGCATATGACATGCTGGAGGCATTGAAGGCGGTCGAATGAGCGGACTGGACCCGGAAACCGTGATGCAGTTCCTGTTTGCCCTGCGCAAACGGGGGGTCACGGATGCGCGCGTTCTGGAGGCAATGGAACAGGTTGATCGGGGCCGCTTTGTCACCGGCCTGTTCGCAGATCGCGCTTACGAGGACATGCCATTGCCGATCTCCTGCGGTCAGACGATCAGTCAGCCGTCGGTCGTTGGTCTCATGACGCAGGCGCTGGACGTTCGGCCGCGCGATACCGTGCTCGAGATCGGAACCGGGTCAGGTTACCAGGCCGCAATCCTGTCGAAACTGGCGCGCAGGGTCTATACGGTCGAACGCCATCGGCGGCTGGTCAGCGAGACAGGGAAGCTTTTTGCCGATTTGGGGCTTACGAATATAACGGCCATGTTGTCGGATGGATCCTTTGGCTTGCCGGAACAGGCTCCGTTTGATCGGATCATCGTGACGGCCGCGGCCGAAGACCCTCCGGGACCGCTCTTGGCGCAGCTGAAAATCGGGGGTATTATGGTTTTACCCGTGGGTCAGTCGGACACGGTGCAGCAGTTGATCAAAGTAACGCGCACCGAGGCCGGTCTGGACTATGAAGAATTGACGTCGGTCCGTTTCGTGCCTCTGCTTGAGGGGCTTGGCAAGGACGAGGCGTAACAGGCTTGATAAATTGGTCGTCGAAACCCCGGACAACAGGGGCAGGCGTTGAGGACAGAATTATGAGTGCAGTATCCAAATCAGCTATGCGTCGCTGCGCGACCGGAGTGGCCGCTCTGGCCATTCTGGCTGGGTGTGAAGGGCCACTGGATTATGACCTGCGCGGTCAGGTCGGCGGATTTTCGACCACTGATGCAGTGCAGTCGGCAACAACGTCGCGCCCGTCGCCCGACAGCCGGGGGGTGATAACCTATCCGAACTACCAGGTTGTCGTGGCCCGACGCGGCGACACGGTGCGCGATGTGGCCGCGCGTGTCGGCCTGCCCGAGGGTGAGCTGTCTCGGTTCAACGGCCTTCAGACAACCGACACCCTGCGAGAGGGCGAAGTTCTGGCCTTGCCGCGTTCGGTAGGTGCAGGCAGTGGCGTAGATATCGCATCAGTTGCCGGAGCCGCCATTGATCAGGCCCCTGAAACGGGGGGCGTCCGGACAACGACGCTGGAGCCTGCCAAGCCAGCCCCGGCGCCCGTCGCAAGCGGGCCGGAACCTGTCCGCCACAAGGTCAAGCGCGGCGAAACGGCTTACACGATATCGCGCCTCTATCAGGTGCCGGTGGAATCGCTGGCGGAATGGAACGGCCTGGGGTCCGACTTCACCGTGCGTGAAGGTCAGTTTCTGTTGATCCCGGTCAAGAACCAGTCCGCGCCACGTCAAAGCGCTGCTGCAGCGGCACCGGTTGCGGCCACCGAGGTAACGGAGCCGGGGCAGGGGTCGCCGACGCCGACGCCTCCAAGTGCCACGCAGCCCTTGCCCGACGAAAAGGTCGCGCCGCGCGCTGAAGCCCCTGATGTGACGGCCGAAGCCCCGACAAACACGCGATCAACGGCCTTGTCGATGCCGGTCAGCGGCACCATCATCCGCGGCTATAAAAAGGGCAAGAACGAAGGTATCGACATCGCTGCGGCCCCCGGCACAGCCGTGAACGCGGCTGAAGCCGGAACCGTTGCGGCGATTACCGCGGACGCGGATCAGGTGCCGATCATCGTAGTCAAACACAAAAACGATCTGCTGACGGTCTATGCCAATGTTGATGACATCACCGTCAAGAAAGGGGATCGTGTGCGCCGTGGACAAAAGCTGGCGCAGTTGAGGGGTGGAGACGATGCCTATGTGCATTTCGAGGTGCGCAAGGGGTTTGAATCGGTGGATCCGGACCCCTACTTGAAATGAGGGTGTATGGCCCTTTCGGGCCATGCCTCCGGCGGGAGTATTTTTGAAAAGATGAAGTGTGTCAGGCGTTTGGGTCGTAGTCGCTCAGGCGTTTGCCGGGTTCGTCTGCAAAGATCTCTGGCAGCGGCGAGACGGATTCGATCAGGTCGATGCGGAAGACGCGGAAGCCGTTGCGCAGTTCGCACCATGCCGTGAGCGTCCAGACGCGGCCCCAATACTCCATGTGAAGCGGACGGATGGTGCGTTCAGTCAGAACGCCGTCAATGCGACGGTAGGACAGGTGAAGCTTTTGGCGTGATTTGATGGCCGCGCGGATCGGAGCCATATGCGCAAGCCCGCGGGCTGCATCTGCAAAAGGGTAGACAGCGAATCTCCAGCTATCGGCTTCGGCCACAACCTGTGTGGGCAGAACGGCATCGATCTTGTCTGCCAGTGAGTTGGCGGCGGCTTTCAGGTCTGGATCTGCGGCTTCGGCCACGATCGCCATGCCGAGGTTCAGGGCCTCAAGCTCGGCCGGGGTCAGATTCAGCGGCGGCAGGGTGATCTGCTCGCGCACCATGTAACCCACGCCGCGCTCTCCTTCGACCGGAACGCCCGAGGCGACCAGCGTGTCCATGTCGCGATAGATGGTACGGACCGACACTTCCAGCTGGTCCGCGATGTCCTGCGCGCGGTGCAGTTTGCCGTCGCGCAGGATCTGGATGATATCGAACAGGCGGTCAGTTCGGCGCATGACTCGCCGTCCGGACCGCGCCTAGGCAGTCATGTTCCATAATACAGCCTCATGGCGCATCTGAACGCTTTCAGGGTTGATGGCCGCCATCATGCCAGCTGCACATTCCTGTTGCGGGAACTGCGCCGCAGCGTCCTGCGCGGCCTTCATATCCGTCCAGACGACATAGTCGGTCCAGCGGCCGTCTGCGCCATGGCTGAGCTGTCGATGGGCAAAGCCAGGTGCGCTGCGAACAAAGGCTTCGGATGCCTTGCTGAGCTTTACGAACTCTTCAGGGGTGGTGCCGTTGGCAAGAGTGAAGGTGACGATTTCAGCAACATGGGTCATTTGAGTCTCCGTTGACCAGGTTTCGATGCCATCGTTCTAGCCACTTCCAACTGACATAAACCTGTCAGTTGGAAAATGCGAGCCCATAGTTTTTGCAGATGAGGTCAATTTTCGCCCTCAATCTGTGCCGGATCCCTTTTGGGACAGGGCCTGGGGGCGTAAACACGGACCCAGTTCATATTCCCGGCGCACAAGGGCGCCGATGAAAAAGGAGAAATGAGATGCTGAACAATATTGGCCTTCCCGGTCTTCTGCTGATCGCCGTTGTGGTTCTGGTTCTGTTTGGCCGCGGCAAGATCAGCTCGCTGATGGGCGAAGTCGGCAAAGGCATCACCGCGTTCAAGAAGGGTGTGAAGGACGGTTCGGAAGAACTGGAACAGGACGCGTCGGAACTGGCCAAGGACGTGACGCCTGAAACCGAGAAAGACAAGGCGTAAGCGCAGATGTTTGATCTGGGCTGGACCGAACTTCTGGTCATCGGCATTGTCGCCCTGATCGTCGTCGGGCCGAAGGACCTGCCGGTTTTGTTCCGCAATGTCGGGCGGTTTGTCGGCAAGGCCCGTGGCATGGCACGCGAATTCAGCAGCGCCATGAACGAGGCCGCCGATCAGGCCGGTGTGAACGAGATCAAGAAAGGTCTCAACGCCGCCGCGAATCCGGTTGGCTCGGCCATGGACGGCGTGAAACAAGCCGCGCAGGATATGGCAAAAAGCATGGATCCCACCAAGTTCGATCCTGACAGCGAAACCGGTAAACTGGCAGCCGAGCGAGCCGAACAGGCCAAGAAAATTCAGGCCTCAACGGCCCGCGCTGCCGCCGAGCGCAAGGCCAAGGAAGCTGCCGAGGCCCTGGCCAAGGCCGAAGAAGCCGAAGCGGCGCTGAACACTGAAGGCGAAACATGACCAAGACCGACGAGATCGAAGATACCTCGGCCCCATTGATCGAGCACCTGGCCGAGCTGCGTACGCGGTTGATCCACTGCGTCGTGGCTTTTCTGGTCGGGATGATCATCTGCTTTACGGTGGCCACGCCGATCTTCAATTTTCTGACCAACCCTTTGTGTGAGGTCCTGACCGAGCGCGGACAGGATTGCGGCCTGATCTTCATCTCGCCGCAGGAAGGGTTCTTTGTCGCGATCAAGGTCTCGCTTTTGGGGGGCTTCATTTTGGCGTTTCCCTATATCGGGATGCAGATGTGGCGCTTTGTGGCTCCGGGCCTCTACAAGTCAGAGAAGAATGCATTTCTGCCCTTCATGCTGGCCTCGCCCTTCATGTTCCTTCTGGGCGCCAGCTTTGCCTTCTACGTTGTCACGCCTCTGGCCTATGACTTCTTCCTTGGGTTCCAGCAATTCGGTGCTGAAGGCGAAGCCGTGGCCGATGGCGCGACGGCCGCGCCGCTGAGCGTGGTGTTTCAGGGCTCGGCACAGGAATACCTGAACCTGACGATCAAGTTCATCGTGGCCTTTGGGCTGTGCTTCCAATTGCCGGTTCTTCTGACCCTGATGGGCAAGGCAGGGCTGGTCAGCGCCGAGGGGCTGGGGGCCGTGCGCAAATATGCGGTGGTCGGCATTCTGGTGCTGGCGGCGATCGTGACGCCTCCTGACGTGATCACGCAGATTATCCTTTTTGTCGTGGTCTATGGCCTCTACGAGATTTCGATCTTCCTGGTGGCCCGGGTTGAAAAGAAGCGGGAAGAGCAGTTGCGGGCCGACGGCTATTATGACGATGAAGAAGCCGAAGCGGACGAAGATCTGGTGCGGGAATTCGAAGACGACAAGTAACCTGCTGAAACAACAGCCGAGGCGCGCCCCGTTCGGGCGCGCCTTTTTCGTTCGCGGGCCTTGTTGCGCCAATCAGAACATGCTTTGAACCGATCCGTATCTGACCGGAGGAGCCGATGGACGATCAAGCCCTGAACCGTATTGCTGCCGCGTTGGAGCGCATGGCGCCGGCACCTTTGGCCACACCGGATTTCAACGCAGCCCCGGCCTTTGTCTGGCATGTGGAACCGGAACGCCTGGAACCGGTCGAACAGGTCAATCGCGTCGATCTGGATCTGCTGGTCGGCATCAATCGGTCGCGCGACACGTTACTTGACAACACCCGCCGCTTCGCGGCCGGCTACAAGGCAAACAATGCACTGTTGTGGGGCGCGCGCGGGATGGGCAAATCCAGCCTCGTGAAGGCCGTCCACGGCACGCTGAGCGCAGATCATCCTGACCTGAAGCTTGTGGAGCTACAGCGCGAGGATATGGGCTCGGTCGCGCGTCTGCTGAACCACCTGCGCGCGGCGCCTTATCGGTTCATCCTGTTTTGCGACGACCTCTCGTTCAGTCACGATGACCAGCATTACAAATCGCTCAAGGCCGTTCTGGATGGCGGTATCGAAGGTCGCCCGGAAAACGTGGTGTTCTACGCGACCTCGAACCGCCGTCACCTGATGCCGCGGGACATGATTGAAAACGAACGTTCCAGCGCCATCAACCCGTCAGAGGCGGTCGAGGAAAAGGTTTCTCTGTCCGACCGCTTCGGTTTGTGGCTGGGATTCCACCCCTGCGATCAGGACGAATATCTTGCCATGATCGACCGTTATTGCGCGGCCTATGGCGTTTCGGTCGATGCCGAAATCCTGCGCGCCGAAGCAATCGAATGGCAGGCCACGCGCGGATCGCGTTCAGGCCGTGTCGCGTGGCAGTTCTTCGTCGATCTGGCCGGGCGCAACGGCGTTCATATCGCCTGATCCCGGCTTCATCTGGCTAAAAATATTCCCGCCGGAGGCATGGCCCGTCAGGGCCATTTCCTAAAGCAGCGCCAGTATCCGGGCGGCCTCATCAGCCGTGCTCGTCAGTGCATCGCGATCTTCGCCCGGGTGGAACCGGGCACGCACGGCGGTCGGCATCGGTGCTGGTTCCACGATCGAAACGCGCGGACCGGTGCGTTCGGTCTCGGCCGCCCAACTGCGGGCCAAGGCCATTTGCGCGGCCTTGGTGGCACCATAGATGCCATAGAATTTCTCACCGGCCTTTGGGTCATCGAAAAACACCGCGTGGCCGTTTTCACCCAGCAGGGGCGAGACATATGGGATCAGAACCGAGGTTGCGTTTGCATTCGTGTTGACTGCCTTGGTCCATTCCTTGGGGTCGACGAAATGTACAGGCGTCAGCGCCGAGGTGTGAATGGCCGTATGCAGCCACAAATCCACCTTGCCCCAACGGTCATGGATCCCGCGGCACAGGGTTGCCATCGCGTTCGGATCGGTGATGTCCATCGGTGCCAGCGTGGCAGAGCCACCCTTGGCTTTGATGCGATCATCCAGTTCTTCCAGCCCACCAGTGGTCCGGGCGACGGCGACGATGTGGTATTCGGGCGCCAGCGCTTCGGCCAGGGCAGCGCCCAGCCCGCGCGAGGCCCCGGTTATCAGGGCGATTTTGGTCGTATCGGTCATGCCTGCGGTTTGAACCCCCGCGCGCGGGGCGTCAAGATGTGATCAGCCGCCGGGGATGGCGATACGCCGGGTCTGGCCGCTTTGTCGCAGCATTATGCCATGCTCATCAATCGCGACAACTGTGCCCGAGGCAACGCGGCTTCCGGGTTTTACTTCTTTCACGCGGCCTGATGTCAGTCGCATCAGGGCGCGCATATCCGCTTTCGGCCCGAATACGCCCAGAACCGAGACGGAATTCTTCTTCAGCGCGCCCCGCTGTGTGGCCGCGCTTTGGACTTTGGCGTTTGACATGATCCGCGGACCGGGCCGTGGCCCGAACCCCTTTTTGAGTGAGTGGTCGCGGCCAGATAGCAAAACGCTCAAGCGAACAAAAGCGCTGCACGGACAGGTGTCATCACGATTTGGCGCCCTTGAAAAAAGCCCTTGTGATTGCGTGGAATTCGCCGACTGGTTGTGGCAAATTTCCACTCATCCACATCCCATGACAGCAATCAGGCCGGTCGACAGCTATCGGCTGGCCAGGATGTTCCGCCGTTTTGATTCGCTTTTCAGAACGGAAAACTGACTGTGTCAGTCCCGTTTCGTCCGCTCAGCCCGAGGCCAGTTTCGCCGCGTTCCAGGACCCGCCCGGAACCTGCATGTCGGCGCGCTTCTGGCTGACACGGCTGCTGTTCTCCAGATTGTCCAGATAACCTTCGCTGACGCTGCCCGTGATGTATTTGCCGTCAAAACAGGAACAGTCGAAGGCTTCGATCTCGGGATTGCCCTCCTTGGCGGCCCAGATCAGATCTTCCAGGTGCTGATAGAACAGGGCGTCGGCACCCAGTTCTTCGCGGATCTCTTCGATTTCCTTGCCGTTCGCGATCAGCTCGGCCTTGGTAGGCATGTCTATACCGTAGACATTGGGGTATTTCACCGGCGGCGAGGCGCTGGCGACATAGACCTTCTTGGCCCCGGCATCGCGGCACATCTGAACGATCTTCTTGATGGTGTTGCCCCGTACGATGGAATCGTCGATCAGCAGAACACTGTGGCCGTCGAATTCCAGCGGCACGGCATTCAGCTTGCGGCGGACGGATTTCTGCCGTTCCGCCTGACCCGGCATGATGAACGTACGCCCGACATAACGGTTTTTCACCAGCCCTTCGCGATAGGGGATGCCGGTGATCTTTGCGGCTTCCAGGGCCACGGGGCGGGCGCTGTCGGGCACCGGGATGATCCGATCTATTTCCAGCCCTGAATCCTGAATCTGTTTCGCCAGCGTCTGGCCCATGCGCATCTGCGTCTTGTAAACCGAAACACCGTCCAGCAAAGAATCCGGGCGCGCCAGGTAGACATACTCGAATATGCAGGGTGTCAGCTTGCCTTCGACCGCCTGAAACTCGTGCATGTTGCCGTCCAGATCGATCAGGATCGCCTCACCCGGGCGAAGATCACGCAGCTTTTCAAAGCCGTTGATGCCAAACGCCACGTCTTCCGACGCAAAGGCATAATCATCACCGTCTCCGTCCACTTCGCGTTTGGCGACCGAAAGTGGGCGAATGCCAAACGGATCGCGGAAGGCCAGCATACCGACACCCGCGACCAGACAGATCACGGAATAGGCGCCCTGAACGCGTTCCATCGTCATCTTCACACCGGCAAACAGATTGCGGATGGGTTCGCCGTTGCCATTCACCTTGATCGCGTCCGCCACTTTGTCGGCCAGCACGTTCAAAAGGATTTCAGAGTCTGACGTGGTGCGCAGGTGCCGGCTGTATTTGCCGGTAACCTTTTCGCGCTGCTCAGCGGTGTTGGTGATGTTGCCGTTGTGAACCAGATAGATGCCGTAAGGGGCGTTCACGAAAAAGGGTTGCGCTTCGGCCGCGCTGAGGGACCCCGCCGTCGGATAGCGCACATGACCCATGCCCACACGACCCAACAGGGTTTCTGCATCCTGGGCGTTGAACACATCCTTGACCAGACCGTTGGCCTTCTTTTCGCGGAAGAACTCGCCGTTGTAGGTCACGATCCCTGAGGCATCCTGACCCCGGTGCTGCAACATCAGCAGCCCGTCATAGATTTCGGCAAACACATCATGTGTCCGGCTTGCGATTCCCAAAATCCCACACATTTACGGGGCTCCAACTTCTATGACGATTTGACCTGAGGGTTGACCGCCGTTCGGCTTCGGATCCTCTGCAAGGCGCGTGCTGTCAGTTTGGTGGCAGGCGACAACGACGCCAATAGGGCGACCATCACAACGACCAGCGCGCATTCGAACAGAAAGAACAAGATCGGTGGCTCCGATTCCGTGGCGGGTTGGCCTCCACATAATGCCTAATGGCGTGGCTGTCATCAAAGGATCACACTCTCCTATTGCCGCAGGTCAGGATTTCGCAGATCGGGGCAAGTTCACGAAGGAGATGACATGTGCAATCATATGTGCTGTCATGCCAATTAATATGTGCAAATCAGGATGGGTGAAGCACGCAAAGGGCCGGAATGTGGCAACATAAGCCTCAAAAGAAGCAGGAGCGGATCAAACAACGGTGCCACAGGTGCCGGGGAATGGGCCGGGCGCCCTGTCAGATCTGCAACGGGGCGGGCGAAGTTGTCAAAAGCCGGGATATTCTTGGAAAACCGATTTCCAGCCGGTGCGACGGGTGTTTTGGGTTGAAAACGATCCGCTGCACGGTTTGTGGCGGGGAAGGGTACATTTGAATCGAAAAAGCCCGGACAGTGCCGGGCTTTGATCACGCAATGCACCCTGACTTTACCCGTCAGCTGGTGCCGTGGTTTCGGGTTGTTCGTTTCCTGCCGTGCAGCTGGCGACAAGTTCTTCGTATTGTGCAGTCACCCAGCCCAGAGCGGCTTCGGGGTTTTGCTCTTCAATCTGGCTGCTGAACTGCTCGAATACCTTGGCCGAGCGGCTTTCGTCTACGATTGTATAGGACTGGCCAGTCATGACCGTGTCATAGACAAAGAAGGCGATTGCAACCAGCAGAATGCCGCGCGCGATGCCGAAGAACAGCCCCAGCGCCTGATCCAGGCCGCCCAAAGCCGAGCGCTGGACCAGCGACGAAAACAGCGGTGTGAAAATGCTGACCACAATCAAAGCCAAGGCAAAGACGGCTGCAAAGCCGGTGATCACCGAAAGTTCACAGCTGTCGCGCAGGAAATCTCCGACCACCGGGATTTCTTTGACCAGCGGTACAGCCTGTGGGGCAAAGATGAATGCCAGAACGGCCGCCGCGACCCAGCCTGCAATGGCCAGAACTTCGCGCATGAAGCCACGTGAGTAGGCCAGCAAGCCCGACAGCACGATGATCAGGGCGACGACCCCGTCAATTATTGTAAAACCTTCCATGGCCCTCGCCTGTTCTTTTTCTGCCCCTCAAGGCGCGACTTTAACCTGCTCCGAAGGTTTCGCCAACAAACCCCACCAAATCAGAGGGTCGGGTGAGTGTCAGACCTGCCACAGTGCCGGTTTTGCCACCAGCCGGAGCAATTGCCGCCGTGAAACCAAGTTTTTGCGCTTCTTTCAACCTGTTTTCGGTCTGTGGGGCCGGTCTAAGTGCCCCGGACAGCGAGATTTCTCCGAATACGACGGTGTCGGCGGGCAATGCTGTGTCTTCTCGGGCACTGAGAAGGGCGGCAGCCACAGCCAGATCGGCGGCGGGTTCGCTGACTTTCAGACCTCCGGCAACGTTGAGATAGACGTCGAGCCCGGCAAAAGGAATGCCGCAGCGGGCCTCGAGCACCGCAAGGATCATTGCCAACCGCCCGCTGTCCCACCCAACAACGGTGCGGCGGGGCTGTGAGTGGGGCGAGGGTGCGACCAGAGCCTGCAATTCGACCAGCACGGGACGGGTGCCTTCAATGCCCGCAAAAACAGCAGAGCCGGGGCTTGGCCTGCCACGTTCGGACAGGAACAGGGCCGAGGGGTTGGTCACTTGCGCCAGACCCTTGCCGGTCATCTCGAATACGCCGATTTCGTCCGCTGGCCCAAAGCGGTTCTTGACCGCGCGCAGGATGCGGAACTGGTGGCCGCGCTCGCCCTCGAAATATAGGACGGTATCAACCATGTGTTCGACCACACGAGGGCCCGCGATCTGGCCTTCCTTGGTGACGTGGCCAACCATGATGATCGAAACACCGTGCCGTTTCGCAAACGTGGTCAGTTCATGGGCGGCGGCCCGGACTTGTGATACGGAACCGGGTGCGCTGTCGACATTGTCTGCCCACATCGTCTGAATCGAATCGATGATGGCCAGGCCCGGTTTTTCGGCTTCCAGCGTCGTGAGGATGTCGCGCAGGTTGGTTTCGGCGGCAAGTTGAACGGGGGCGTCCTCAAGCCCAAGACGGCGGGCGCGCATACGCACCTGTGCGCTGGCTTCTTCGCCCGAGACATAGATGGTTTTCACGCCCGCACGTGCGAAACGCGCTGCGGCTTGCAGCAGCAGGGTAGATTTCCCGATGCCGGGGTCTCCGCCCACCAACAGGGCGGAGGCCGGGACCAGCCCGCCGCCCAAGACGCGGTCCAGCTCCTCGACCCCGCAGAGGGTGCGGGGCGGCGGTGTTTCCTCGGTGGACAAATCCGTGAGTGCGATGGACTGGCCGCGTTTGCCGCCGAGGGATTTTCTGGCCGGGCCAGTCGATATGGGCGCGTCCTGAACAATGGTGTTCCATTCGCCGCAACCGTCGCAGCGTCCGGACCATCTTGTATGCGTCGCACCGCAGGCCGAGCAGGAAAAGGATGTCGTCTTTGCCATGACGCACTTGGTGCCCGAGCTTGGGCGGTTCTTCAAGCCCTTGCGGGCGTTCCTCACCTCCGATGGCGCGCTGCGGCCTCAGGCCCGGTTGGGCCATCACCCGCAGCGGGCGCTGACGCGCCTATTCCGCCGGTCGAAGGGGCGACATTGCAACCACGCTGGACGCCTTTGAGGCGCCCTTGTTGCGCGGTGTGTGCAGTTGGGTCGACAATTCGGGCAGAAGCTCGAACAGCTCATCCCTTAGGCGGGTAAGTTGCGACCTGGCGATCGTCTCTTCCATTTCCACATCCCGCGTCCATTGGCGCAATTCGTTCTGGATGACCTGCGCCTCTTCCAGACGCTGTTGAAACAGTTCGATCTCTTCCTGTCGCTGTTGCAGGAACATCCGCGCGCGTTCGACCTGCGCATCGCCATAGGTCCGGGCCAGTTCCTGACTGATCTGGCTCATCTGCGCGGCCAGTTCCAGGATCTCAGGCTCGAGCGATTGCAGGTCGGGGTGCTGGCGCAGAAACCCCATACGTTCCTTGACGGCGTCAAACTCGGACGACATCATGAACAGCCCGCCGCGATCGGCGGCATGAGCCATTTGGTACGCGTCCGCGATGTCATGCATATTGAGCGCAAATTTGCGGTGGTTGTTTTCCAGCGCCATCATTCGGGCATTGGCCGGCAGGTAAAACGCCAGCATGAGAATCAGCGCTGTCAGGCCAATCTGGATGAACATGCCGGCATCCTTCGCCGGTGCCTCGCCAAATCCGGCCTGCATTGAGAGCCAGGGCAATACGCCAAAAGCGGACAACAACGTGGCTGAAACGGCCAACAAGGCCGCCAAACAGATCAGGAAAAAAGTCAGTCTTAAAAAGGCATTCTGAAATTGCAATGTAATACTGTGGAGGGCGGCCATGATCGTCGAACTCCTTCTTCAAACCGGTACACACCGGGCCCAAGCGGAAGGTAATCAAACGATTGCGTACGATCCGCTGCGGACCCGAAAACTACAAAACACTGCTGCTCGAAATATAAAGATGATACTTAGATTTGTGTTTTCAATCAATTAGGTCTGAGCTTTTCGTGAAGTGGATGTCATCTCTGTAATATGGCCAAGCACGATGGAGGCCAGAATGCAGGCCGTGAACAGGTAGAGACCCCATGCGGTCTCAACGGTGGCGTATGAGATGCCCTTGGCCAAAGTGATGTAAAGCGCGATCAGGAAAATGTCGGCCATGGCCAGTTTGCCAAGGATATTGAGCGCGGGTTGGACGCGGGCATCCAGAAGATTCCATTGGATCAGCGCGGTGCCGATGGTTTTGATGTAGGGCGCGAAGAGGGCGAAGATGGTGACGATCAGCGCGAGGAAGACGTCGGATTTCCACAAGGATTGCAGCCCGGTGATGACACTGATTTCGCTGAGGCCGAAGATCGGCAGGAACCCCGCGCGCATCAGTGGGGCGAACCACGCGATGGGGTAGAGGATCAGGAGGGAGAGGGTGGCGAGGCGGAGGGTCATGACTGGGCGTCTAGGTAAGATTTCGAAATTTGCGGCGATGATTTGATATGGTTACCTTAAACCAGCACTCGCCACTGAGTTATTTTTAGACGGGGAGGAATGATGTCGGGTTTTGTGGCCTTCAAGTCAATTGTCGATCCATCGGACTGTGATTTTCTGGGGCATATGAACGTGTCCAAGTATTTTGCGGCATGTTCGGATTCCGTTTTTGCGTTGCAGGCAGAGTTGGGGCTGACGTCCGAAGACATGCGGTCAGGAAGAAAGCTATCCTTTGCGGTGGTCCATGCAGAAAGCAATTTCCTTGCGGAGTTGAGTGCCGGCGAGGCGATCCAAATGGAAAGCGAAATCCTGAAAGTAGGAACGAAGTCCATGACTTTCAGCCACAAATTAGTTCGAGTGATGGACGGTGAGACGACATTTTCGACCGTTTTTAAATGCGTCTTGCTCAACCTGCAGACAAGGCGCGCCGAAGCTATTCCTCAGGACGTTATCGAACGCTCGGCAAAGTGGCTGGCAAAGAGCGAAGATTAACGCACAGCCTCAATCGGCCCCTCTGCACTCCCGCTGATGAACTGCTCGACATAGGGATCACCCGAGGCATCCATCTGGCTGACCGGGCCGGTCCACTGGATGACGCCTCCGTGCAGCATGGCGACGTTGTCGGCAATCGCGCGGACCGAGCTCATGTCGTGGGTGATGGTCATCGCGGTGGCGCCCATCTCGGTCACGATCTCGCGGATCAGGTCATTGATGACGCCGGACATGATCGGGTCGAGGCCGGTGGTGGGTTCGTCGAAAAAGATGATTTCGGGCTCGGCGGCGATGGCGCGGGCAAGACCCACGCGTTTTTGCATGCCGCCTGACAGTTCCGCCGGAAAGCGGTCGGCGACGTCGGATTTCAGGCCCACGCGGCGCAGTTTTTCGATGGCGATTTCGCGGGCTTCCTCGGTGGGACGTTTCAGAGAACCACGCAGCAGGCGGAAGGCGACGTTCTGCCAGACGGTCAGTGAATCAAACAGCGCCGCGCCCTGAAACAGCATGCCAAACCGGGCCAGAAAGGCATCTCGGTCGCCCTTGCTGGCGTCTTTGCCGTCCACATAGATCATGCCGCTGTCGGGTTTGATCAGGCCCAGAATGCACTTCAGAGCGACCGATTTTCCGGTGCCCGAACCGCCGATGATGACCATCGAGGTGCCCTTGGGGATCTCAAGGTTCATGCCTTGCAGCACGTGGTTGTCGCCAAAGGCCTTATATACGTTCTCCATCCGGATCATAGCGAGAAGAATACCCCTGTGAGAACGAAGTTTGCGGCCAGGATCAACACCGCCGCGGCCTCGACCGAGCCCTTGGTGGCGCGGCCCACGCCTTGTGCGCCACGGCCGGAATTCATGCCGTAGTAACAGCCCATGATCGCCGCGATCAGGCCAAAAGTCGCGCCTTTGACCAGCGACGAGACGATGTCGCGGGCTTCAAGGAAATCGACCGTGTTTTTCAGATAGGCGGCCGGGTTGAAGCCCAGATTTTGCGTGGCGACGGTGTAGCCGCCGGCAATTCCGATGATGTCACCCACTGCCACCAAAGCTGGCACCGTGATCAGGGCGGCCAGAACGCGCGGGACGGTGAGGTATTTCATCGGATGCGTGGACAGCGTGACCAGCGCGTCGATCTGTTCGGTCACTTTCATTGTGGCGATTTCGGCCGCGATCGAGGATGTCACGCGCGCGGCAATCATCAGGCCGACCAGAACCGGGCCGAGCTCTCGCACCATGCCGATGGCGACGATCTGGGGCACCACTGCTTCGGCGTTGAAACGCGCGCCGCCGGCGTAGATCTGCAACGCCAGCGCACCGCCGGTGAAAATCGCGGTCAGGCCGACCACGGGCAGAGACAGCCAGCCGATGTTCAGCAGGGCCATGCCAAATTCGCGCGGATAGAAGGGGGGGCGCAGAATATGCGAAATCGCATCAAGCGCGAACAGTGCCACCCGGCCAAAGGCCGCAAGCAGGCTCAGAACCGTGCGGCCCAGACCTCCGAGCGCGGTGAGCGGGTTCATTCCACATAGCCCCGCGAATAGCGATTGCCCATTGATGTGAGGATTTCATAGCCAATTGTCCCGGCAGCTTCGGCCAGGTCATCGACGGTCTGATGGCCATTCAGGATACGCAGGCGTTCCGGGTCTTTTGGCAGGTCGGTGACGTCCACCGTGATCAGGTCCATCGAGATACGGCCAACAACCGGGCAGGGCTGATTGCCTGCGAAGGCGTCGATGCCGCCCCCGATGGCGCGATGCAGGCCGTCCGCATACCCGGCCGCGACGGTGGCGATACGGGACGGCCGACGCGCTAACCAACTGTTGCCGTAACCAACGGTTTCGCCCACGGTCAATCTGCGCACCTGAATGACAGGCAGATCGACGGTGACAACGGGTTTGGCATCCACAAAGGGGAGGCCGCCATACAGGCCGATGCCCGGGCGGCAGAAATCGAAATGGAACTCGGGCCCCAAAAGCATACCGCCGGTCGCAGCCAAAGAACGCGGCGCGGCGATGCCGTCGGTCATCTCGCGGAAGGTTTTGAGCTGCTGCCGATTCATCGGATGGTCCGGCTCGTCCGAGCAGGCCAGATGAGACATGACAACGGCTGGGTTCAGGGCCTCGGCCCTTGGACGCAGTTCGGCCCAGTCGGCGGGTTCCAGCCCCAGCCGGTTCATGCCACTGTCCAGCTGAATGCCAAAGGGATGGTCGGGCAGGGCCTCCATATGGCGCTGATACTGCTCGCCCGAGTTGATCAGCGGCGTCAGGTCGTTGGCGCGCAGAAGGTCTGTGTCGCCCTCCATATGGCCGGAAAAGACTAAGATCATCGGGCCGGGGCCGACCGCCTTGCGGACAGCGGCGCCTTCTTCTGCGGCAGCCACAAAAAACTTGCGAACGCCTTCCTCGGCCAGCGTATCGCTGACGGGCCCGGCACCCAGCCCATAGGCATCGGCCTTGACCACGGCGCCGGTTTCGACCCCGGTTTTCGCGTCGAGCGCCCGCCAATTGCTGGCGAGCGCCTGAAGATTGATCGTCAAACGTGCAGTACTCATGGCACTGTTCATGACATTGCGCCGTCCAAGGTCAAGAGGGAATGGCGCTTTTACCTGTCGGTTTATGTTGGTGTTTGGTCTGTTGTTACGGAAAACACCATAAAACCAGAAGAAATGGCAGCATTCCGCCATGGTTGCACGTTTTGGGGATTGTCTTCACATCAACGTTAAAGCGATCTTGGGAACCGGATCGTTCGGTTTCGGTAAAGACCGGGCGCAGCGTCAACTCATGAGGAAGCCATGGATTTTTCTTCCGGTTTGACCCGGGACCCGTCAGAGATCATCCGTCTTTTTGCAGACGTTTTTTCCGCATCGGAAGGGCCAGGGGAAGGGGCGGAAATAGGTGCATTCGTACGTGAATTGCTCAACAGCACGCCGCCTGAAGATATCCTGGTGTGCACGGCTCAACACGATCACGAGCTGCTTGGCTGTGCCATCTTTTCCCGGATGACGTTTTCGCAGGATACGCGCAATGTGTTCATACTCTCGCCGATGGCCGTGCAAACGGGCAGGCAAAAAACAGGTATTGGACAGGCGCTGATTTCCTATGGTCTGGATCGCTTGCGGGCGGCAGGTGTGGATGTGGCACTGACCTATGGCGACCCGGCCTATTATTGCAGAACGGGTTTTGTGCAGATCACCGAGGATACTGCCCAGCCACCGCTGAAACTAAGCCATCCGCACGGCTGGTTGGGACAGGCGCTGGACGGTTTTGACCTGAAACCGCTGAAAGGCCCGTCGCGATGCGTTTCCGCGCTGAACAATCCATTGCTGTGGTAGGCGGGATCGGTTTTTTCGCTTTGGTCAATGGCCTTGGTTCCACAGCCTAGAACAGGGCCTCATCTATGATCGCCTTGCTGTTCCGGACATGTCGGGCCACCAGCTTTTTCTGTCGCCTGCCGCTGGGGATATAGACGGCAGGGTCCATATCCTTATTGCAGTCGAGACCGGGAAAAATCTGCGACAGCTCGTGCAACGCTTCGGGCGGAAGGGATTTGAGCGCTTCGGGGCCGGTAAACAGGCTTTCACTCGGCGCGCCTTCGGCAAAAAGAACCACGTGACGGTCACAGACAACGTGATGATAAACCACCTGCGTCGCATCGTAATCCACGTAAACGCCCGGCAGGTCTGTCAGCCGGATGGCCGAGACCAAAACGTCTCTTGTGTCGAACATGCGCTGCGCGATGTCCGATCGGACCAGCATTCTGTGCTGTCGCGAAACCGTCAGGTCCCGGCGGGGCAGGCCGTGCCCCAGGGCGCCGGCCGTGATGCAAACTGGGCGCAGTTCGGGGGATTTCAACAGATCGGCCTGGCGCAGGGACCGGGACAGAACAAGCCGAACGGTGGTCGCGCTGCCTTTGGTCGTCATCACTTTGTCACCGGGGCGGATATCCTGAACGCTGATTTCGCCGCGGTCCGTCAGGATCAGGGTGTCCGAAACAAAACAGGGTGCGCCGGGGCTGGGATTGGGATCCTCAACAAAGTTCACCCCGTCCTTCGATGACAAAGACGCGGTATCGTCCGTGCCGTTGCTGCCGATCTGGGTCGAGGTCTGGCCACTGGCCGGCCCCTGTGTCGCAGTCACCTGCGAGTCGAAGGATACAAAGCTGAGAACCGAACCATTGTCCGAAAGAGAGACCGCCCCAAACCGGTTGATGCGCGCCGAAATCACGTAATAGTCGAACCCGCCCACGGTGGTCATCGTTCCGTTGTCGACATCCGTCGAACTGCGCACCGAGCCATTGGGGTTGTAAACATCGACCTGCAAGCCGGTGACGTCGGTTCCGGTCGGAACCCGGATTTCAATGAAATCTCCGTCCGGAGCAAAGTTCGGGCCGTTGCGATATCTTATTTCCGATATGATCGCGGGCAAATCAGGGGGTCTCCGGGCGGGTTTGGCGCGTTGGGTTGAACGTCACCGTCACGTTAACACCGGGCAGGAAAAACACCAAAGGGCTTGGCGTTTCATATCTGGGGCAGGTGTTCTGTCCGCGATCAATAACCCTCGATTTCACCACCCTGTTGCCAGGGTTTGACCAGATTGCCAAAGCGGGTGAATTGGGCTTCGAACGACAACTCGACCGTACCGATGGGTCCGTGACGCTGTTTGCCGACAATGACTTCGGCCTTGCCGTGCAGACGTTCCATCGCCTGCTTCCACTCTTCCATCTTTTCCAGTTCGTGATCGCCGGGCTTTTCGCGCTCTTTGTAGTATTCCTCGCGGAACACAAACATCACAACGTCGGCGTCCTGCTCGATCGAGCCGGATTCGCGCAGGTCGGACAGCTGCGGGCGCTTGTCGTCGCGGTTTTCCACCTGCCGCGACAGCTGTGAAAGAGCAATGACCGGGATGTTTAGTTCCTTGGCGATAGCTTTCATGCCCATCGATATCTCGGCGATTTCGTTCACCCGGTTGTCGGCCATGCCGCGGCAGAGCTGTAGATAGTCGATGACCAGCAAGTCCAGCCCGTGCGTTCGTTTCAACCGTCGTGCCCGGGCGGCGAGTTGCGAGATCGGCAAGGCAGGGGTGTCGTCAATAAACAGGGGACACGCCTCAAGCTCTTTGGCCGCATCCACAAATCGACGGAACTCGGCCTCAGTCATGTCGCCCTGACGGATTTTGTGGCTGGAAATCTCCGAGGCTTCCGCCAGAACCCGGCCCGCAAGCTGTTCCGCACTCATCTCAAGTGAGAAGAAGCCAACAACGCCGCCATCGACCGCGCCTTCGCTGCCGTCGGGCTTTGTGCCGCGCTTGTAGGCCTTGGCAACGTTGAAGGCGATGTTGGTCGCCAGCGAGGTTTTACCCATGGATGGACGCCCGGCCAGAATGATCAGGTCAGACGGGTGCAACCCACCCAATTGCTTGTCCAGATCGGCCAGACCGGTGGAAATCCCGGCCATGCCGCCGCCGCGCTGGTAGGCCTCGTTGGTGACGTTGACGGCTTCGGTGACGGCCTTCAGGAAGGACTGAAAGCCTTGCTCGGTCTGGCCCTGCTCGGACAGCTGATAAAGCTGCTGCTCGGCCTCGACGATCTGTTCTTTCGGCTCGCTCGAAACATCGACCCGCGCCGCCTTGTCCGAGATGTCGCGGCCCAGCCGGATCAACTCGCGCCGGATGGCGAGGTCATAGATCATCTGGGCATAGTCGTGCACCGCGAATGCGCTGATCGAAGCGCCGGCCAGTTTGACCAGATAAGCGGGACCGCCCAGTTCCTTCAGGCCCTCATCCTCGGCCATGAAGGATTTGAGCGTCACGGGCGAGGCAAGCGCATTCTTTGCGATGCGGGCCGAGGCCACCTCGTAAATCCGGGCATGGACCGGATCATAGAAATGTTCAGCCCCGATGATCGAGGCGACCCGGTCGTACAGGTCGTTATTGGTCAGGATCGCACCCAGAAGCTGTTGTTCGGCCTCAATGGAATGCGGCATGGTTTCGGCGTTCTGAATCTGTGCCGCTGCCTGCTCGATACTGCTGATCTCGTTCATTTTATCCCCGCTGCCCGTTCCGAGGTTCTACACGCGAAACGTCACCGCAAGCTATCTGGAAATACCTGTGACTAACTTGGGGTAAAGCCTAGGGATAACTTTCCAGACCGCTTGGATGCCTGCATATGCATCGCTTATTATGTAGGAATTGTCGGAAAAGTCACCACATATCGTGGCGACCTGCCCGATTCTTTCGGGTTTATCCCCAATCCTTCCACAAGAGGTTTACGCTGGTTTATTGGCCTCTTGCCATCCACGCGGGTCGTTCAGGAAAGCTTCGACACCATCAAGTGTTTCCTGATCAAAGGCTTTCTGTGCCTTGGCCTCTGCCAGAACATCCCACCATGTGCAGAGCGAGTGCAGCTTGACGCCATGATCACCCAGCGTTTTCTCGGTCTCGGGGAAGATGCCGTAGTAGAAGATGACGGCGGTGTGCCCGCAGTCGGCACCGGTTTCGCGGATCGCATCGACAAAGGACAGTTTCGAGCCGCCATCAGTGGTCAGGTCTTCAACCAGCAACACACGCTCACCTTCGCTCATCGCCCCCTCGATTCGGGCGTTGCGGCCATAGCCCTTGGGTTTCTTGCGCACGTAGGTCATGGGCAGAGCCATGCGCTCGGCGACCATGGCGGCAAAGGGGATGCCCGCCGTTTCCCCGCCTGCGATGTTGTCGAATGCCTCAAAGCCAGCCTCCCGCATCACCGTGACGGTCAGGAAATCCATAAGGGTCGAGCGGATACGCGGATACGAGATCAGTTTGCGGCAGTCGATATAGGTCGGGCTGGGCAACCCGCTGGCCAGCGTGAACGGTTCCCGCGAGTTGAAATGCACGGCCTTGATCTCCAGCAGCATCCGTGCAGTCAGGCGGGCGATTTCGGTGCTGTCGGGAAAAGAACTGGGGATCATGGCGCAAACCTCGGGGCTGAAAACACGTTGCGGGCTGATAGCCCGACCCTTGGGCCGGAGTCGAGAGGGATTGGGCAAAAGAAAAGCGGACCCCCAAGAGGTCCGCTTTTGCCCATACGGGCGATGGGCAGCCAAGGTGGGCTTAACTGCTCATGTCATAGGCCCGCTCGCCATGTACCGAGAGGTCGAGGCCATTTGTCTCGGTCTCGGCGTCTACGCGAAGTGGCGTGATCTGTGCAACCAGTTTGACCAACACAAACGTGATAACTGCCGTAAAGGAACCCACGATAACGAGCCCGACCAACTGAGCGGTCCAGGTTCCAAGGCCAAACAGGGCGATCATGAGCGTGCCGAAGATACCGCCGACACCATGCACGGCGAACACATCCAGCGTGTCGTCGATATTCAGCTTGTTACGCACGATGCTGACGGCTTCCTGACACAGAACACCGGCCACCGCGCCAATGATCAGGGCCTGAACCGGACCGACGAAACCCGATGCAGGCGTGATCGAGGCCAGACCCGCGATTGTGCCGGTAACCAGACCGACCATCGAGGCCTTGCCAAAGCGGATACGCTCCCACAGGGCCCAGCTTAGCGATGCCATAGCCGCGGACAGGTGCGTGACGGTCAGGGCCATCGCCGCTCCGCCATCGGCTGCCAGTTGCGAACCACCGTTGAAACCGAACCAGCCGACCCACAGCATTGCGGCGCCGACCATGACATAACCGGGGTTGTGCGGCGGAGTGGTGCGGTTGCGACGCGGCCCGAGGATGACCGCGACAATCAGTGCTGCCAGACCAGCGGTTTCATGCACCACGATGCCACCAGCAAAGTCTCGCACACCGATCTCGCCCAGAATGCCGCCATCAGCCAGCATCCCGCCACCCCAGATCCAGTGCACCACGGGCGCATAGCAAAGCAGCATCCACAGCGCCGAAAAGGTCAGGACAAAGCCAAAGCCCACACGTTCGACATAAGCGCCCACGATCAACGCAGGGGTTATGATGGCAAAGGTCATCTGGAAGGCGAAGAACAGGATCTCGGGCAGGGTTCCGGCAAGGCTGTCCACATCGACGCCGTTGAGAAAGGCCTTGCCCAAACCACCCCAAAGCCCGCTTTCACCGGGTCCGAACGCGATGGAATACCCCGCGACCAGCCACAAGACGCTCATCAAACAGGCAATGGCAAAGCAATGCATGAAAACGCTGAGGACATTTCGGGCACGCACGAGCCCGCCATAGAACAGGGCGAGGCCTGGCAATGTCATGAAAAGGACCAACGCGGTTGCTACGATGATCCAGGCTGTATCGGCTCCGTTCATGGGCCATTCTCCCTTCCGAATGAGTGCGCGGATCCGTGGAAACTGGGCACGGATCGGCGCTGCGTGAGCGGTGTGGGCTGTTTCAAGCCACCGTCGGTTGGAGAAAAAAGAGGCAAAGCGAAAAAAAGTGCCTGTTTTGGCAGCCTTTTTTCAACTGACTTCAAAAGGAGCGGTTTTTTTGGCCATGTGCTGAAAGTTTAGGCGCCTGCGGAAAGGGCCGTGTACAGCAGGGTCAAGGCGTGGTCACGCGCCGCGCGCCGCACGGCATCGCGACCGGGTGCGCCGAATTCAACGGTGTCAACATGCGTCGGCTGTCCCTTGACGGCCAAGCCGAAACACACGCGCCCTTCGGGTTTGAATTCGGACCCGCCCGGCCCGGCAATTCCCGTGATCGAGACGGCAAGTTGAGCCAGTGAGTTGCGCAGCGCGCCATCTGCCATTTCACGGGCCACCTGTTCGGAAACCGCACCGTGCGCGTTCAGAGTTTCGGTCTGAACGCCCAGCATGTCCTGTTTGGCCTCGTTGGTGTAGGTGACAAAACCCCGATCCACGACCGCAGAACTTCCGGGAATATCGGTCAGGGCCGCAGCGACCATGCCGCCGGTGCAGCTTTCGGCGGTGGCGATCATCACGCCCTGCGCCTTGGCGCGGTCCAGCAGGTCTGTCACGTTCATAGCCCCAGAACTCCGTGTGCGATACCTGCCAGAACCATCACACCGATGGCTGCAAATATACCCGCAATCACGTCATCCAGCATCACGCCCATCGGATCGCCGCGGCGATCAGCCCAGCCGACAGGGCCGGGTTTGGTGATGTCGAACAGACGAAACAGGATGAACCCGGCAACCCAGCCGGGCCAGAGCGCTGTAATGTCGATTCCATGCGCCCAGGACGGATAGGAAATTGCCCAAAGCGCGATGAACTGGCCTGCGACCTCATCAATGACGATTTCGGACGGGTCGTGGTCATCCTGACCTTCAGTCATCACGCGTGTGGCCCACAGGCCGCCGACAAAAACCGCAACCGTTGCGAGGGCCAGCAACGGGAAACCACCCATTGTGTGCAATACCCAGGCCATCGGCAGGGCCACCAGCGATCCCCAGGTGCCCGGGGCAGGGCGCAAATAGCCAACGCCACCGACAGTCCCGATTATCTGTGCCGCGTTCATGCTTTCACCAGACATGCCGTGGCCAAAGAGGCGATGCCCTCGCTGCGGCCGGTGAAGCCCAGACGCTCGGACGTTGTCGCCTTGACCGAAACCTGATCTGCACGCAGGTCCATGATTTCAGACATCTTTTCTCGCATGGCTGGTGCATGAGGGCCAATCTTTGGATATTCGCAGACCAGCGTGCAATCGACGTTCGATATACGGTATCCCATCTGCCCCGCCAGCTCGACCGCGTGGCGCAGGAAAATTTCGCTGGCGGCGCCTTTCCATTGCGGGTCCGAAGGCGGGAAATGCTGCCCGATGTCCCCCTGCGCCAGTGCGCCATAGATCGCATCGGTGACCGCGTGCATTCCGACATCGGCATCCGAATGGCCTTGCAGTCCGCGGTCATGCGGCACTTTCACACCGCAAAGGATCACATGATCCCCATCGCCAAAACGGTGCACATCGTACCCGTTGCCCAGCCTTACATCCATTTCCGTTCCCATTATGCGTTCCGCCCGGGCAAAATCCTCGGGTCGGGTGATTTTCAGATTGTCCGCATCGCCCGGTACGATGCAGACATCAAGGCCGGCGGCGCGGGCCACCTCGACATCATCCGCAGCGCCGCCCGGATGGGCGGCGTGGGCGGCGGTGATGGCGTCATAGTGAAACCCCTGCGGAGTTTGCGCGGCGAACAGGTTGCTGCGATCCTGCGTTCCGGTCACGGCCTGTTCATGCCCAACCCACAGCGCATCGGTCACCGCCAGCCCGGGCGCCGCCGCCGGACATGTTTCCAGGGCGTTCAGAACGTCGGTGATGATGCGGGTTGTGACGCAAGGCCTTGCAACGTCGTGGATCAAAACGCGCTGCACGTTCCGGTCGGCCAGTGCAGCCAATCCATTGCGCACCGATCCCGCGCGATCCGTTCCGCCCGCAGCCAGGATCAGGTCGGTTTCACGGAATTCTTCCCATGCGGCGCTGTCTTCGTCGGACAACACCAGAACAATGTGATCCACCTGTCCGCGAAAGCGCTCGATCGTCCAATCGGCCACCCGCCGGCCCGCAAGGCTGCGCCATTGCTTTGGCACGCCACCCCCGGCGCGCGACCCGCGACCGGCGGCAACTATGATGGCGGCAGTTGTCATATGTGCGCGCTCTCCTCGTGATGGGCATTGTTTAGGCGGCGGTGAATGCAGAGGCAATCACCCAAGGTCATGTGATTAATAATTAGGCAAATGATGATTTTGCGGGCTTGCTGCATGCCGATTTGTTGTTCATATGCGCAGAAACCGATATCAAAACCACAACTGCCCAAGGATTAAGCACGTTGACACTGCACCTTGCCGACAAGGAAATAGCACCGCCTGTTTTGCTGGCCCCCATGGCCGGAATCACCGACCGCCCGTTTCGCGATCTGGTGATGCGTTTCGGTGCGGGTATGGTCGTCAGTGAAATGGTCGCCAGTCAAGAGATGGTACAGGCCAAGCCCGGCGTGCGGGAACGGGCGGAACTGTCCGCGGATGTGGAAAACACCGCCGTGCAACTGGCCGGGCGCGAGGCCCATTGGATGGCCGAGGCGGCCCGTCAGGTGGCCGACCGTGGCGCGCGGGTGATCGACATCAACATGGGGTGCCCCGCCAAGAAGGTAACAAACGGTTATTCCGGCTCGGCCCTACTGAAAACGCCGGACCACGCGCTGGCACTGATCGAGGCCGTTGTGGGCGCGGTCGATCTGCCGGTGACGCTGAAAACCCGGCTGGGATGGGA
This sequence comes from Ruegeria sp. H8, assembly GCF_056532905.1. Taxonomy (NCBI): domain Bacteria; kingdom Pseudomonadati; phylum Pseudomonadota; class Alphaproteobacteria; order Rhodobacterales; family Roseobacteraceae; genus Ruegeria; species Ruegeria sp. H8. The sequence continues at coordinate 459,131 of NZ_JBQFNY010000001.1, forward strand.
CGATAGTCTGTTGAACGCGCCCGACGTGGCACGCCGCGCTCAGGACGCGGGTATTCAGATGGTCACGATCCATGGCCGCACACGCTGTCAGTTCTACAAGGGTCACGCCGATTGGCAGGCGATCCGGGCGGTGAAAGAGGCCGTATCGATCCCGGTCATCGCGAACGGAGACATCTTGGACACTGACGCCGCCCGAACCGCGTTGCGCCAATCCGGCGCGGATGGGGTGATGGTCGGTCGTGGCGCCCAGGGCAAGCCTTGGGTTTTGGCGCAAATCTGTCACGACCTGTACGGGGCCGAGGCGCCCGAGATTCCGACCGGTCATGATCTGGTTGATATGGTTTGCGCGCATTATCAGTCGATGCTGGATTTCTATGGCGCTGATCTGGGTCTGCGTGTCGCCCGCAAGCACTTGGGATGGTACATGGACGAAGCCGCAACGCCTGCGCCCTTGCGCCGGGCGGTCCTGACGTCACGTGATCCGGCGGAAGTTCTGCGTCTGTTGGCAGATGCGCTCAGCGACACGGACGAGGTGGCGGCATGAATTCCGATGCCAGCATCTGGAACTCGCTGCCGGTTCCGGCGTTCATTATTGATGAACAGGACCGGATATCCGATGTGAATGCTGCGGGCGAGGGGTTTCTGAACGCGTCGCGCAAATCGGTGATTGGCCATCCAGTTTGGGATCAGATCGCCGTGGACGCGCCGTTGGAAGAGGCGTTCGAGCGCGCCCGCTGGCAGGGCACGCCATTGTTCGTGAATGATGTGGATGTGGGGTCGGGTAGCCGAGCGCCACTGCAATGCGCGTTGCAGATTGCGCCTTTGGTCGGGCATCCGGGCTCTATGATCATGATCATCTCGCCTCGTGAACTGGCAGGTCGGATGACGCGGGGGAATACGGTCAAATCCGCGGCACAATCCGCCATCGGCATGGCGGAAATGCTGGCGCACGAGATCAAGAACCCGCTGGCCGGGATTACCGGTGCGGCGCAGTTGCTCAGCATGAATATACTGCCGCAGGATCTTGAACTGACAGACCTTATTGTTGCCGAAAGCCGCCGGATCGTGAAGTTGCTGGAACAGGTCGAGCAATTCGGGAACCTTCAGAAACCTGACTTCAAGCCGGTCAACATCCACGATGTGCTGGATCGCGCAAGACGGTCGGCATTGTTGGGATTTGGCGCTGACATGACGATCGTCGAAGACTATGACCCGTCGCTGCCGCTGGCTTACGGAGACCCGGATCAGATTCTGCAGGTGATCCTGAATCTGCTCAGGAACGCGTCCGAAGCGGCAGGACCGCAGGGCGGAACGATCCGCCTGCGGACCTATTTCGAACATTCCTTCCGGTTGCGTCGCAGTGACGGGTCAGGGCATTCGCTGCCTTTGCAGATCGAGATCATCGATGATGGTCCGGGCCTGCCAGAAGACATCCGCGGCGACATTTTTGATCCCTTCGTATCCGGCAAGGAAAACGGCACCGGCCTGGGGCTGGCGCTGGTCAGCAAGATCATTTCGGACCATGACGGCTGGATTTCGGCCGAATCCGTGCCCGGGCGAACGGTATTCAAACTGTCGCTGCGCCGCGCGCCGCGAGACGCAATCGAGGACAAGAAGGAGAGCACCTGATGGATGGCACCGTATTGGTCGCGGACGACGATCGCACGATCCGCACTGTTCTGACACAGGCCCTCACGCGTGCCGGGTGCAAGGTGCATGCGACCTCATCACTGACCACGTTGATGCGCTGGGTCGGCGAGGGGAAAGGGGACGTGGTGATTTCCGACGTGGTCATGCCCGATGGAAACGGTCTTGAGATGCTGCCGAAGATTGCCGAAGACCGGCCCGGTTTGCCGGTGATCGTGATTTCCGCACAAAACACCATCATGACGGCGATTCAGGCGACAGAGGCGGATGCGTACGATTATCTGCCAAAACCCTTCGACCTGCCGGATCTGATGAAACGGACGGCGCGGGCGTTGGATCAGAAGCAACGCGCCCAGCCAGAGCCGACCGTGGGCACAAGCGAGCGCCCCGAAGAGCTGCCTCTGGTCGGGCGAACACCGGTGATGCAGGCCCTTTACCGGTTGGTCGCCCGGGTGATGAACACGGATCTCTCGGTCATGATTTCCGGTGAAAGCGGCACGGGCAAGTCACTGATTGCGCGGGCCATTCACGATTTTTCCGACCGTCGAACCTTGCCCTTTGTCACTGTCACCGCTGCCGAATTGCGCGATCTGGAAGGCCCGGCCCGTGTGATGGCGCGGGTGCGCGGCGGCACGCTGTTGATAGACGAAATCGCAGATATCGAAGATGAGGTTCAGGCGCGCATCGTCCGCATGATGGATACACCGGGCGATCACGTTCCCCGTTTCATGGCCACCAGCCAGTCGGACCTGACCGAAGGGATGGAGAACGGGCGCATCCGTCAGGACCTTTATTATCGCTTGTGCGGGGCGACGATCCACGTTCCATCACTGCGTGAAAGGGTGGATGACATTCCGCTGCTGGCCGAGCACTTTCTGGCTCGGGAAGAGCGGGAAAACGGCACCAAGCGCTGGCTCAGCCCCGAGGCGGTGGAGCTGGTGCGGCGCTATTCCTGGCCCGGGAACGTGCGGCAACTGGAAAATGCCGTACGCCGGTTGGGTCTGACCAGCCGTGCTGATGAAATCACCAAAGCCGAAGTGGAAACGGTGCTGGGCAGCCAACCCGAGGCCGAACCGGTCCTGAGCGGCGGCGAACGCGAAAAGCTCTCGACTTCGGTCGAGCGGCATCTGCGGAGGTATTTTGACCTGCACGGCAACATTCTGCCGCCCCCGGGCCTGTATCAGCGTATTTTGCGGGAAGTTGAGGCCCCGCTGATCGAAATCGCGCTGGATGCAACTGGCGGAAATCAGGCGAAATGTGCCGATTTGCTGGGAATCAACCGAAATACGTTGCGAAAAAAGATTACGGATCTCGATATTCAGGTGACACGTCGACGCAAACTGATGTAATATCGCCACACAAACCGTGGCATCCCGGCATCTGTTGGGAAAAGATCACGACATATGGCGGTAAGCCGCGCAAGCGGCACATCAGGATGAGGGCAGACAGTGGCAACCCGAGCACAGAGCGGGATGATCCCATCGATCAGTCGATGGCGTAAATCACGGAAACTGCGCAATTTTGGCACGTTTGGCCTGGTTCTCATGGGGCCTGTTCTGGCGCTGGCGACCTACCTTGTCATCGGTCCTTTCGATCTTGGCGCCACGGCACCGACCTTGCGGCTGATTCTGTTGGCCGATCTCGTATACGTTCTGGTTGTTGCAGCACTTGTGCTTGGGCAGGTTGGTAGCTTGATTGCCGCACGTCGGGCCAAGTCGGCGGGTTCGCGCCTGCATTTGCGCCTGATCGGGGCGTTTACTCTGCTGGCGCTGGTTCCAACCGTGACCGTGGCGATTTTTGCCGGATTGACCGTCAATATCGGCCTTGAGGGCTGGTTCTCCGACCGCGTGCGTCAGGTTGTGGGATCTTCGCTGACCGCGGCAGAAGCGTATGAACAGGAACACCGCCGAGGGTTAACGCAAGACGCGTCTGTTCTTGCGCGATATCTGGACAACGCCCGATCGCTGGACTTCTATATCTCGGACGCTGAACTGCGCGAAGTTCTGGCGCAGGGGCAGGCTCAGATTCAACGGGGGCTGCGCGAAGCCTATGTCATCGACGGTGGTGGCGAAATCAAATCGCGAGGGGACCGGTCCTACCTGTTCAACTACGAGGCCCCAACCCCCGAGCAGATTGCAGAAGCCACCGACAAGGGCCTGCTGATCATCGCCGACTGGCCCAACAACGAGTTCCGCGCGCTGGTTCCTCTGAAGGCTTATCTGGACCGCTATCTCTATGTCAGCCGCGAGGTGGATGGGCAGTTGTTGACGCTGCTGGACGATACCAAGGAAACGGCACAGTTCTATCAGCAACTGGAAAGCGAACGGGGCAGGGTGCTGTTCGAGTTCGGCCTGTTGTATCTGGGCTTTGCGTTGATCCTGATCCTTGCGGCAATGTCCTTGGGCATGTGGTTCGCCGAACGGCTGTCGCGTCCCGTGGGGCGGTTGACCACCGCGGCGCAGCGGGTTGGGGCCGGTGATCTGAGCGTCCAGGTGATTGAAGAGGCCAGCGACGACGAAATCGCGATGCTGGGCCGGTATTTCAACCAGATGACCCGGCAGTTGAAAGGACAGCGCGATACTCTGTTGGAGAACACGCGGCAAATTGAAAGCCGGCGCCGTCTGTTCGATTCGGTGCTCAGCTCTGTCACTTCGGGTGTCGTTGGGGTGGACCCGGAAGGATGCATTACATTCGTGAACCGTTCGGCCGAGCGGTTGCTGGATTGGACCGGGGGCGAGCAGCATCTGGCCATCGGCATTGCGGTGCCGGAATTTCTGCCCCTGTTTGAAAGTTTGAAGGACAGCGGGCAAGAGGCCGTTCAGGGCGAAATCAAAGTGACCCGCAAGGGACGGCTTGAGAACCTGTTGGTCCGCATGGCCATCCGTCGCGGAGAAGATGGCGGACTGGAAGGCTATGTGGTTGCCTTCGATGACGTCACAGATCTGGTCAGCGCCCAACGGATGGCGGCCTGGGGTGACGTGGCCCGCCGCATCGCGCATGAGATCAAGAACCCTCTGACCCCGATCCAGCTGAGCGCGGAACGGATCAAGCGCAAATTCTCGCGCAAACTGGATGAGGAAGACAGCAGCAGCCTGGATTCGATGACTAAAGTGATTGTGCGGCAGACCAACGATCTGCGCCGCATCGTGGATGAATTCTCGAAATTTGCACGGATGCCCGAACCTGAACGCAGGGAAGAAAACCTTGTTGATCTGGTGCACGAGGCGGTCCTGCTGCAACAGGCCGGGCAGCCGGATGTGCAGATCGATGCCGATCTGCCGCAACAGCCCATCATGGCTGATGTCGATGCAACCATGCTGAATCAGGCGCTTACCAACCTCATCAAGAATGCCGGGGAAGCCATTGCAACCCTTAAGGAAAAAGGGGCGCCCGACAACCTTCAGCCACAGATCAAAGTGACGGTTACCGGTGATGATGCGGGTACGGTCATAACCATTGCAGACAACGGGATCGGCCTGCCCGAGGATCGGGCACGGCTGTTTGAGCCCTATGTAACGACACGTGACGAAGGGACCGGGCTGGGCCTGCCCATCGTCAAGAAGATCATTGAAGAGCATGGCGGCGCGCTGACCCTCGAGGATGCGCCCGTGTTTGACGGACAGGACCATTTTGGCGCGATGGCCGTGATCCGATTGCCGGGGGTTACTGTGTCCCAAACGGCAGCGCCACAGAAGCAGGCAATTAGAACCAACAAACTGAAAGCAGGCCAAAGATGAGTGACATTCTGATCGTAGATGATGAGCGCGATATTCGCGAGCTGGTGTCCGACATTCTGGAGGACGAAGGCTATTCAACCCGGCTGGCGGCCAACTCGGACGAGTGCATGGCGTCAATCAACTCTGAACCGCCGGGGTTGTTGATCCTGGATATCTGGCTGAAAGACAGCCGCATGGATGGCATCGACATCCTGAAAGCGGTGAAACGCGACAACCCGGATGTGCCGGTGGTGATCATTTCGGGCCACGGCAACATTGAAATTGCCGTCGCCGCAATCAAGCAGGGCGCCTATGATTTTATCGAAAAGCCGTTCAACATAGACCAGTTGATGGTGGTGATCCGCCGCGCGATGGAGACCTCTCGCCTGCGTCGCGAGAATGCGTCTCTGAAGCGGAAAGAAGTCAATAATTCCGACATGATCGGCAAATCCGCCGCGTTCCGCGCCATGCAGGGGCAGTTGGACAAGGTGACCAAGTCGAATGGCCGCGTGATGCTCAGCGGTCCGGCCGGGTCCGGCAAAGAGATCGCAGCACGGTACATCCATGCCCATTCAAATCGCGCCAACGCGCCATTTGTCACGGTAAACTGCGCTGGGATCGAACCCGAACGTGTGGAAGAGGTGCTGTTTGGCCGGGAATCGGCGGAACGCGGCGTGGAATCGGGTTTGCTGGAAGAAGCGCATGGAGGCGTGATCTATTTTGACGAAGTTGCCGACATGCCCCTTGGGACACAGTCAAAAATCCTGCGGGTGCTGGTGGATCAGCAGTTCCAGCGTGTCGGTGGCAGTGACAAGGTGCGCGTGGACCTTCGCGTGATCTCGTCAACCAGCAAGGATCTTGACGAAGAAATCGCGGCTGAACGGTTCCGGGAAGAGCTGTACCACCGTCTGAACGTCGTGCCGATTGCCGTGCCGTCACTGGAAGATCGGCGCGAAGATATCCCGGTTCTGGCGCAGCACTTTATTGAGATGTGCAACGAAACTCAGGGTTTGCCGATCAGGGAACTTTCGGAAGAGGCTGTCGCGCTGTTGCAGACGATGACCTGGCCCGGCAACGTGCGCCAGCTCAAGAACCTGATTGAGCGGGTTCTGATCCTTGGCGATGGCTCCGGCCCGATTGAGGCGCGTGAGTTGCCGAACGAAGAAGAAAAGGCAGAAGACTCAGGCCGTGTCGTGTTGTCTGGCGCATTGGCCACCTTGCCGCTGCGCGAAGCCCGAGAGGCGTTCGAGCGGGAATATCTGCTGACACAGATCAACCGGTTTGGCGGCAATATCAGCCGCACGGCCAGCTTTGTGGGCATGGAACGCAGTGCCCTGCATCGGAAATTGAAATCGCTGGGCGTGGTGACTTCGAACAAATCCGGCGCGCGCGTGGCGCAGATCGATGAACCCGAACCGGCAGAATAATCTGCCGGTCGCACGGCCTCAGCCGGCCTGACCGGGCGTTATGATCTGAAATGAGCCGTCATCGAATTTCACAAAGCACGACGCGCTGTTGAGCGGTGGCAAAGTGGTTGTTCGCGTTGCGGGCACGCGTGATTTGACGTTCTGCTTGCACGGCGGCAGGCTGACGGGCCGAAACCCTTTCTGGGCCATGCATTGCGCTTCGACCGTGTTGCGCAGGCCCTGATTTACATCCACGGTATAAACCCGGCCGGGCTGCCACCAGCCTGGCGAATGATGGCAACGCCCCCTGCCGTCGCAATAGGTACGCCCCGGCCAATAGGTTGGCGGGCTTTGGCGGACCTGATTGGCTACCGGCACTTCTTTGACCGCCTTCAGCTGGCACTGAGTGGTCTCTTTTTGCAGGCGCGATACGGTTTCCCCTTCGCGGTAGTACAGCGAAAGTGGTCCGCAAGAAGACAGCACCATCAAAGGTACCAGCATAGGAAACAGCGTTTTCATACGCTTATCTTGCCGCAGCCGGGCTGCGATGACAATTCAATTGACCGCTCTGGGGGCATCTGTCATTCAATCCTTTCAGGCAGAAGGGCCAGAAGCATGAAGGTCATTATTTGCGGTGCGGGTCAGGTCGGCTGGCAGATCGCGCGGCATCTTTCGGGCGAGCTGAATGATGTTACCGTCGTGGACAACAATCCCGACCTGGTAAGGCGGGCGACTGAAACGCTTGATGTGCAGGGGATCGCCGGGTTTGCAAGTTACCCGGACGTGCTGGAACGGGCAGGGGCGCGTGACGCTGACATGATCATTGCCGCCACCCATTCTGATGAGGTGAACATGGTCACCTGCCAGATGGCGCATTCGGTCTTTTCGATCCAGCGCAAGATCGCGCGCCTGCGGTCGAAATCCTATCTCGAGGCGATCCACTCGGATCTGTACCGTCGTGATCATCTGCCGATTGATGTGGTGATCAGTCCCGAACGCGAGGTAGCCGCCGCCGCCATGCGCCGCCTGTCCGCCCCATCCGCCTTTGACACCGAGATTTTCATGGACGGCAAGGCGCAGCTGCTTGGGGTGCGGGTGGAAGAGGATTGCCCGATCGTGAATACACCGTTGCGGCAGCTGACGGATCTGTTCTCGACCCTCAGTTCCATCGTGGTTGGGGTGCGGCGCGAAGGCACGCTGTTCGCTCCCGAATCCGAGGATCAGCTGTTCGTGGGCGATGAATGCTATGTCTTCACCAACGTCAAGGACGTGGATCGCACCATGGAGGTGTTCGGCAAGGCGCAGAAGCGGCAGGATCGCGTGGTGATCGTGGGCGGCGGAAATGTCGGGCTGGAAGTGGCCAGAACGCTGGAAGAACGCGAAAGCCGCGTGCGGGCCAAGATCATCGAACGCGACCGCCATTGCGCTGAACTTGCCGCCGAGGCTCTGGAACGGACGATCGTGCTGCATGGCGACGGGCTGGATGCCGGGTTGCTGAGCGAAGCGGGGATCGAGCGGGCCGATGCGATGCTGGCAGTTACGGATGACGACCGTACGAACATGCTGGCTGCGGTGCGTGCCAAGGCCGAAGGCTGCGCTCTGGCGATTGCATTGATCAACGATCCCAGCATGGTGGCTCTGATGGGGCCCTTGGGGATCGATGCTTATATCAACCCGCGGGCCACGACCGTCAGTTCGATCCTGCGGCACATCCGGCATGGACGGGTGCGTCAGGTCTATTCCATAGGGGACGCCGAGGCCGAGGTGATCGAGGCCGAGGTTCTGTCAACCTCGCCTATGGCCGGGCAACGTCTGCGCGATATCGACTTTCCCGAGGGGGTGCTTGTGGGCGCGGTCCGCAAGGGAGACGAGGTTTTGCGACCGACAGGCAGCCTGCGGATCGATGAAAAAGATGTGGTCGCAATCTTTGCCATGGCCAAGGACGTGCCAGAGGTTGAACGCCTGATGCAGGTTTCAATCGATTTCTTCTGATGGCGCATGCAGGGACACAACAGGTTGGATTGTTGCGGCGGTTGCCGTTGTTCCTGCTGATCTGGGGCATTGCATCCCTGACCATGTGGATTCCAGCGATCTATGCGTTGGCTCTGGACGATCACGACACGTCACGATCCTTTCTGTATTCCGGGATCCTGGGCTTGTTTCTGGTTGCGACCATCGCGATGGCGTCTTCCAACCGCATACCCCGGCGCGGCACGTTGGGGCAGTTGGCGGTGATGCTGGCCTGTTTCACGCTGCTGCCCATCTTTCTGGCGATCCCATTTCACGACGCACTTGGAACGACCACCTTTCTGAACGCCTATTTCGATATGGTCAGCTCTCTGACGACCACGGGGGCGGACCTGTTTCCGGATCCGGCCCGCCTGACGGCCCCGTTGCATTTGTGGCGCGCCATGGTCGGTTGGATGGGCGGCCTGCTTATGTGGATCGCCGCTGCGGCGATCCTTGCGCCGCTGTCGCTTGGTGGGTTCGAGGTCACTGCCAAAGGCCAGCCGGGGCGCCCGGTGTCAGGGGTGGCACAGAGCGAGCGCGTGGACCCGCGAGGCCGTCTGATCCGTGTCGCCAAGACCCTGACGCCAGTCTATGTCGGGCTGACGACCGTGATCTGGGTTCTTCTTCTGATCGCCGGTGAAGTCGGTCTGACGGCCGTATGCCATGCGATGGCAGTGATGGCCACGTCCGGAATCTCTCCGGTCGGGGGTATGGAAGGGGCGCAGGCCGGGTTTACGGGCGAAGCCATCTTGTTTCTGTTCCTGTTCTTTGCTCTCTCGCGTCTGACTTTTTCGAAGGATACCGCGACAACAGGCTATTCCCGTCTGGATACGGACCCAGAGTTTCGCATTGGTCTGATGATTGTCCTTGCTGTCGCAATCCTGTTGTTCTTCCGGGTTGTCGCGGGCGTGACGGAAATCGGTGGTCAAATGGAACCAATGCAGGCGTTGCAAGTCATCTGGGGGATGCTGTTCACCGTTCTGGCTTTCCTGACGACGGCCGGATTCGAAAGCGCGAACTGGAACGACGCACAGCAACTGTCGGGTTTGGGAACGCCTGGTTTGCTGTTGATGGGGCTGGCATTGATCGGCGGAGGCGTCGCGACGACGGCCGGAGGGGTCAAGCTGTTGCGGGTCTTCGCGCTGTATCTGAATGGCGCACGAGAGATCGACCGCCTGATCTATCCCTCGTCCGTCAGCGGTGCAGGGGGCGGCAATCGCCGCATTCAAAGCGATGGTGCGTTCATCGCCTGGATCTTTCTGATGCTTTTTGCGCTGACCCTTGCGGTATTCAACCTATTGCTTGCGGCGATGGGGTCCGGATTCGAACAGGCCATGGTGCTCAGCGTGGCCACACTCAGCACGACGGGGCCGTTGATCGAGTTGGCCACCGACGTTCCAATTCGCCTGATCGACCTTTCTGCCAGCGCCAAGCTGACGCTGTGCGCGGCGATGGTCATCGGGCGTCTGGAAACGCTGGCGATCATCGCCCTGATCACCCCGTCGCTTTGGCGGGATTGAGCCGGGCACATCATGCGGCGGCTAACGCCTGATTTTTCATCTGGAATATCTGTGCGTAGCACTCCATACTCTGCCGGAGGGAGCGCGTTGGTCCGCAGCGCGTAGCAAGAACAATGGCGAGATTATAAAAATATGGCTTCGGACAGACAGAATCTTCAGGATGCCTTCCTGAATAATGTACGGAAAGCTAAGGTTCCGGTCACGATTTTCCTGATCAACGGTGTGAAATTGCAGGGTGTCATCACCTGGTTCGACAATTTCTGCGTATTGTTGCGCCGCGACGGACAGTCGCAGCTGGTCTACAAGCACGCGATTTCGACCATCATGCCGTCACAGCCGATCAACCTGTATGAGGGCGAAGACGCCTCTTGATGGAACATGAGCGGGCGCGCACCCGGGCTTGGGTGCTGCATCCCGAAATCAAATCAGACGAACAGCGCCGTGTCCCCGAACCGGCGCTGGAAGAGGCGGTGGCACTGGCCGCCGCATTGCCCGATCTGGACGTGATCGGATCAGAAGTCGTGCGACTTCAACGCGCGCAGGCCGGGTATTTGTTCGGCAGCGGCAAGATTGAAGAACTTGGCGAGCGTTTTCGCGACAACGAGGTTGAACTGGTTCTGATCGACGGGCCGGCGACCCCGGTGCAGCAGCGCAATCTGGAAAAGGCGTGGAAGGTCAAGATCCTCGATCGGACCGGGTTGATTTTGGAGATTTTCAGCGATCGCGCCCGCACGCGGGAAGGGGTGTTGCAGGTCGAGATGGCCGCGCTCAGCTATCAGCGGACGCGGCTGGTACGGGCGTGGACCCACCTTGAACGTCAGCGCGGTGGTTTGGGATTTGTCGGCGGACCCGGCGAAACCCAGATCGAAGCCGACCGCCGCGCCATTGACGAACAATTGGTGCGCTTGCGGCGGCAGTTGCAGAAGGTGGTCAAGACCCGGACACTGCACCGGGCCGCCCGGGCCAAGGTGCCTTATCCAATCGTCGCACTCGTCGGGTATACGAACGCAGGGAAATCAACGCTGTTCAATCACCTGACCGGGGCCGAAGTGATGGCCAAGGACATGCTGTTCGCCACGCTGGATCCGACCATGCGCCGCGTACAGTTGCCCGACGGCCCCGAAGTGATCCTGTCGGACACGGTGGGCTTTATCTCGAACCTCCCGACCGAGCTTGTGGCGGCTTTCCGGGCCACGCTGGAAGAAGTCCTGGGTGCCGACCTGATCGTCCATGTGCGTGATATCAGCCACGAGGAAACCGAGGCGCAAGCGCAGGATGTCGAGGCGATCCTGACCTCGCTGGGCGTCGACGAAGAGAGGCCCCGGCTTGAGGTCTGGAACAAGATAGACCTGCTGCGCGCTGATGAGCGCGAGGCAACGCTGGCGCGGGCGGACCGTGATCCTGAGATATTCGCGATTTCGGCTGTAACCGGGGAAGGCATCGCGCCGTTGCTGTCCGAGATCGCTATGCATCTGCAAGGTGCACGGCGTGAGGCAGTATTGGATCTGTCTTTCTCGGACGGGGACAAGCGGGCCTGGTTGTTCCGCCAGGATGTGGTGCGCACGGAAGAACAGACCGATGACGGTTTCCGCATCACGGTATTGTGGACCGACAAACAGGCGGCTCAGTTCGAGGCGCTGAAGAATTAGCGACAGGGCTGTCCATGTCTGACAAGCCGGACCAAAGAGTGTTCCTGACCGGCCATATCGATGTGCCTGCGAACCGGCTGGAAGAGGTGCGCGCGGCGTTGCCGGACCATGTGGAACTGACCCGTGCGGAACCGGGTTGCATATCCTTCGACGTGATCGAGGATCAGACCTGTCCGGGTCGGTTCAACGTGTCAGAAGTGTTTGCAGATCAGCAGGCTTTCGATGCACATCAGGCCCGGACACGGGCGTCTGACTGGTCGCGGGTCACTCAGGGGATACCGCGGGACTACAGTATGGAACGCGCGTCCGGCGGACGGTGAGTCAGACCCCGTCGATCTGCCGTTGATGGTCGTCCGCGTCGAACCAGCCCGATGATGATTGTACAAGATAATCTGACGTCAGTTCCCACTCTTCCCAGCCGCGCGCTGTGACGTGATTACCGGTTACGGAATGGTGCCCTTCGCGGGTCCAGACGAATATGGCATGAGATCCGGCCCATCGCATCATGTCGCAACGCAGTTCGAGATCCGGAAAATCCGCGTAAAACCTCCGGGCCATGTCGGCGATCGCCGCGCGCCCCTCGATCGGGTCGCCCCGGTTGATGGTGACCTGCCCGTTTGACGCGAAGAAGCCGGCAACCGCGTCGGGGTCACCCGAGCTCCAGGCTATTGCGTAGTCTCGCGCGAGGTTATTCAGAGTATCCCGAATGCTGGCCATACTCGCCCCCTTTTGGTCCCACATGATCGGTGATGTTATGTTAGGCGAATAAAGCTGTGGGTGCCACGATGCCCCCGCGAACAGGGCGGGGACTTGCCGAATAGGCGGATTATCGCGGGATCAGATTGGTTACCCCGACAGCCGCGGCGCGGGCCAGATCAAGATCCAGTGACATGGGTATGTATTCGCCACGCCGCCACAGCTGCGCCTGATCGTCATAGTAGCGCGACAGGAAATGACCCGATTGCCCGGTCGCCGTAGTGAAGACCGAGCTGTTGGGATCGGCAAAGTCATAAACCCCGCGATATCCGGCGCCGTGCACATTCTGGAACGGATCAGGCCCTTCGCCCGATGTTCGGCCGCGCAGCAATGTGTTGTCGCCGCCGCTGGTCGATTGGCGAATGTTCACAAAAAACCGCAATATCGGGACAGAGCCCAGCACGGGGTGATCATGAGTTGCCTGATGCGCGTCGCCCCAACGCAGGGATTCAAGCGCGCTGCCATATCGTTCAGAGATCCAGATCAGCGCGTCGTCCAGCGCAAGCCGCGCCATCTCGGTGCATGTCTCGACCGGTGCGCTTTGAATCACGTCGCACCAGACACCCGCGCCGTCAATGTCGCGATAGACCCGTTCGATGAACAGCGGTTCGACATGTTTGTATTCGCTGGCCAGAGGCCCAAGCTCGTCCGAGATCAGTCGGATTTGCAGCGCACGCAGCCAGGCCGCATAGATCAACGGCTCGGGCAGGTGTTCGTTCATCTCACCGTTCCAGTCCGCCAGCAGCGACAGCGCGATCTGGCGCTGGCGTTCCGGCGTTCCTTCCGGGGCCGAAGCCCCGGTGAACCACAGGTCGGCACCGATCAGCGGCAGCAGGGACCGCGCGGTAAAGCTGACCGTGTCCAGCTGTGCCTCGATAAAGCTGTCGCGGGTATGCACCTCGCGCGATTGCATAAGGCGTTCCCAGCGATGCACGCGCTGCGTATCGCCCCATTCATACGAGACGTGATCCGGGAAGGGGCGGTCGATGATCTTGTTGTTCGTGTTGCCCAGAACGCCGCCGACGGGGGCCACGAATTCCGGGTTGTCGGCATAGGGCAGTCGGCCTTGCCAGCGATTGGCCTCGATCCAGCCGGGCGAGGGGATGCGCCCCCGGCTTTGGTTTCGCGGATCGCGCCGAGGCATGGCGCCGATCAGCTTCATCCCGATGGTCGTCTTGTCGACCAGCGACAGGTTCTGAGAAGGCGCGATGAACTGCTCACCGACTGCGATGGCCTGTTCCACGTTGTCTGCGTTCATCAGCGCCATGGACGCCGACATCGACGTGTCCTGCGGGCTGAGCGCCGTCCAGGACAGCGATGCCACATGGCCCGGCGGCGTGATGGTTTCCAGCTTGTAATCCGTGCCCGGCAGCACCGGCCCATTTTCCGTCCAGCGCAGGGTCAGCGTTACCGGAGCTTCCCCCTTGATCTCGATGATCGAAGGGCGGGTCTGGAATTCCTTGAAGCCGGTCGGGGTCAGGTATTCCTCGGGGTTGTCAGGATTCAGCTGCTCGATATGAACGTCCTGATCGTCAAGATACGAGGATGTCAGCCCCCATCCCAGCCGGTCGCTGCGTCCGGTCATGATGGCGGGCACACCGGGGATCGAAGCCCCGATGACACCGCCTTTTTCCAGGCCAAGATGTGCCAGGTACCAAATCCCGGGCGCAGTGAAACCCAAATGAGGGTCGTTGGCCAACAGGGTTCCGCCACTTGCAGAACGCGACGGCGCGGCGGTCCAGGCGTTTGAAGCTCCGGCCAGACCGCGTTTGGGAAGGGGCGAAAGAGGTGTGTCGAGAAAGTCCGTTCCCGCCGCATACCGCGGAAGATTTGGGAACAGGGCGGCATATTCCGGCAACGCCGCGATGCCGGGCCCGGGAACGTCGGGCAGGATATCGGCCAGACGTTCGGGGTTGTTCAGCATCAGGGACGTACGCGCACGCAGAACTTCATCGGTCAGGTGGCCTGACAGTTGCAGCGCCATCAGCTTGATCACCGCGATACTGTCACCCGGTTGCCAGGGTGAGACCGGAGCGTTGAACAGGAACATCTCGGGCGCGCCGCGACCCAGCGCCTCTTCGTTGATCTCGGTCAGGCGGGCATTGACCCCGGCGGAATATGCGCGCAAGGCGGCCTTGGTATAATCGTCCTGCACCTCGACCGAGCGGTGGGCCAGCCCGTATAGGTCCAACCTGCGCAGCAGCTTGTCGATGTGAAGCGTGCGCGGGCCAAACACCTCGGACAGTCGGCCTTGCGCGGTGCGGCGCATGACCGTCATCTGCCACAGTCGATCCTGTGCATGGGCATATCCCAAACCAAAGAACACATCGGGATCGGTCTGGCCCAGAATATGCGGCACGTTGGCGGTGTCGCGCACGATCTCGACCGGGGCGGTCAGACCGTCGACCTCAAGCGTTTGGTCATAGTCCGGCAGGGATTGGCTGGCCAGAAAATAGACAAGGCCCATGGCGGCGAGGATCAGGATGATCAGACCCGACGCGATGCGCACCAGCCAGCGGAAAACAAGACCCATTACTGCCCCTATTCTTGTTCAGATGAATGTTGCGCAGAGACTAGAGGATGGTCGGTCCGACCGAAAGAGGAACGCGGCAAGAACCTGCGCGGGAAGGGTTGAAATCAAATGCCCCGCCGCAGTGTTTCGCTGCGACGGGGCCGTGTGTGGGGGAAGTGGTAATCCGGGTTATGGGATGATGCGGGTGTATTTCGTGCCTTCGACGGTCGCGCCGAATTTTAGACCGGCCTGGCCAAAGACCACCGCCAGCACCGGCGAACGCAGTGTTGTCGTGTCCGTGGACAAGGAATTCCCAGTTGCGTCAACCACATATCCAATATCGGCGCCGGCTGTCCATCCGCTGGAACGGCGGAAATCGTTCAGCGCGTCTTCGGTCATGAAGAACAGGATATGCGCATATTGCTGCGCACCGATTTGCAGACCTGCGGTTCCGGAAACTGCGGAATAGTAATCGACCGTGGCGCCGTTGATGCGCAGCGCGCCTTGGCCATAGGCACCGCCAAAGAAGATCAATCCGGCGTCGGTGATCAGGGGCATAACCAACATGCCGTTGGCTTTGTTCGCGATTTCCACGGTGTTGGGGTACCGGCTGTACATTTCGGTCAGCGTGGCATCGACGCGGGCGTCGATCATGGCCGAGTTTGAATTGCCGACGCCGTTGCCGCAGGCGGCGGTCAGGGACAGGCCTGCCATGCCCAAGGCAAAGCCGCGACGGTTCAGTCGGGGGGAGTTGGAACTGCTCATGGTTTTTTCTCTGTAACTGTGCCTGATATGTCGGGTGATCCCGATCTTGCCGGCAAGGATACGCCGATTAGGGCGTTGTGTCACGGGAAAGCTGCCCGCTCAAGGGGGCTTGTCGGCGAAAAGTTGCGACTCTTCGGGGTTTTAGCCCTGTAGGATGCGGGCAACCTGAGGCGAGAAATAGGTCAGAACACCGTCGCACCCGGCGCGCTTGAAGGCCAGCAGGCTTTCCAGCATCGCCTTTTCTCCGTCGATCCAGCCATTCTGGGCGGCCGCCTGGATCATCGCGTATTCTCCTGAAACCTGGTAGGCATAGGTGGGCGCACCAAAGCAGTCTTTCACACGACGGCAGATATCCAGATAGGGCATTCCGGGTTTGATCATCACCATGTCCGCGCCTTCGGTCAGATCGCGTTCGATCAGGCGCAGGGCTTCGTTCGAGTTGGCCGGGTCCATCTGATAGGTTTTCTTGTCACCGGTCAGCGCGCCCGAGGCGCCGACGGCGTCGCGGAAGGGCCCATAAAAAGCGCTGGCGTATTTCGCGGCATAGCTGAGGATCATCACGTTGTGATGCCCGGCACCTTCCAATGCGCGGCGCATTTCCCCGATCCGGCCGTCCATCATGTCCGACGGTCCGATGATGTCGGCACCGGCATCGGCCTGGGCAAGGGTCATCTTGACCAACGCTTCGATGGTCTGATCATTCACGATCTCTCCGTCGACGACATAGCCGTCATGACCATTGATATTGTACGGGTCCAGCGCCACGTCCGTCATCACCGCAATGTCGGGGGCTGCCGCCTTGATCGCCCGAATGGCCCGGTTCGACAGGTTGTCGGGGTTCCAGGCCTCGGCGCAATCCTCGGTCTTGAGCGCGGAATCCGTGTAGGGAAAGATGCATATCGCCGGGATTCCAAGCGCTTGTGCTTCGACGGCCGCTTTTGCAATCAGATCCACCGACCGGCGAACCACGCCCGGCATCGAGGGAACAGGTTCTTCAACCCCTTCGCCGTCGCGGACGAAAACGGGCCAGATCAGGTCGTCCGTGGTCAAGGTGTTCTCGCGCACAAGTCCGCGGATTGCCCGGGATTGACGGGTACGCCGAAAGCGGGTCATGGGATAGGGGGCAATGGTCGGTTTCATGGCGCGTTCTCCTTGAACATTCGTGCATTGGGTGGCATGAATTCACAAAGGTCTCAAGGGTATCAATGGACGCGGCAGCGTGGCCAATCCTCCCTGAGTGGTTTGAATAAAGGGTTGGGTTTGGACTGGTACTCTTCGATCTTTGAAGTCATCGACATGCGCAGCTTTTCGAATCTCTGGTTCTGGATCGTGCTGGCGGTTGTCTGGTCTTCGGCGAGTCACTGGGTAATGGGCATTCCCTACGATCTGGTGGTGCGTGCCCGACGCATTGGCGGGCAGGTCGAGATCGACCTACTGGACATCGTTCGCATACACACCAACCGGATCCTGTTGATCGTCGACATGTCAGGCACCATCCTGTTGGCATTTGGGTGTTTTCTGTTCACAGGGCTGGCCACGCTTGGGTTCTATTACGGCGTCGAATTCGCGCAGGCCGTGTTCCTTCTTCTGTTTCCACTGACGCTTGTTCTGGTGGTGAACATCGTGCACGCGCGACGATTGCGGCGGCAGGAACTGACGCTCGAGTCCGTTTCGAAAACCATTGCGCGCTGCCGGCTCTATACCCAGATCATAGGCATGATCTCGATACTGGTCACTTCGTTCTGGGGCATGTATCAGAACATCTCGATTGGCGTTCTGGGATAGCAAAATCTGAAAGGCGAGGCGATGAAGGCTCCGAACCACGTGACAGTTGGCGGCGCCCCCGAAGGGTTTGACGCGCAGCTTGTGCTGAACGAAATCGCCCGCAGCAACGGGCCGGTGGCCCATGTCGCACGTGACGACAAGCGGATGGAGGCGATGCGCGCGGCACTGGCCTTCTTTGCCCCCGACATGCCGGTCTTCGTGTTTCCGGGCTGGGATTGTCTGCCTTATGACCGGGTTTCACCCAATGCCGACATTTCAGCGGCCCGCGTTGCCACGCTGGCGGCTCTGGTTCACCAGATGCCGCAGAAATTCGTGTTGTTGACGACATTGAATGCGGCAACCCAACGCGTCCCGGCGCGAGACGTGCTGCGCGAAGCTGCGTTCACCGCCCGTGTCGATCAGCGCATAGATGAGGCCGCGCTACGCAACTTCCTGGTGCGCATGGGCTTCACGCAAAGCCCCACCGTGATGGAGCCAGGCGATTACGCCATTCGCGGCGGTATCATCGATATCTTCCCGCCGGGTGAATCGGGCCCCGTCCGTCTGGACCTGTTCGGAGACGTACTGGACGGCGCGCGCCGTTTTGATCCCGTGTCTCAGCGCACGACCGAAAAGCTGGACGTGGTTGAACTTGCGCCGGTGTCCGAGGTCATTCTGGATGATGCGGCCATCACGCGGTTCCGCCAGAACTACCGGATCGAATTCGGCGCCGCGGGCACGGATGATCCGCTCTACGAAGCGGTAAGTGCCGGTCGCAAGCATCAGGGTATCGAACATTGGCTGCCGTTCTTCCACGACAAGCTTGAAACACTGTTTGATTATCTGCCGGATGCCACGATCACCGTAGATGATCAGGTGACACCGGCCAGACTGGCCCGATGGGAGACGATTGCCGATCAATATGAAACTCGGCGTCTGGCGCTGGAAAACCGATCCCGCATGGATACGGTCTATAAACCCACACCTCCGGGGTTGCTGTATCTGGATGATGCGGCGTGGGAGGCGGCTGTCGCGGATCGGCGCGTCATGCAGTTCAGCCCCTTGCCACAGGCCTCGGGCCCGGGTGTCATCGATGCCGGCGGGCGGATAGGGCGCAACTTTGCTCCGGAACGTCAGCAGGAAAGCATCAGCCTGTTCGGTGCTTTGGCCAGCCACATCAGCGCCAAGCTTGACAAAGGTCCGGTGCTGATCGCGTCCTATTCAGAAGGTGCGCGCGAACGTCTGACTGGCCTGATCGAGGATGAAGGTCTGGCCGAGGCGATTCCCATTGCCAATGGAACGCGCATCGGAAAGCGCGGCCTGCACCTTGCCGTCTGGGCGCTGGAACACGGTTTTGAGACCCCCGACCTGACGGTGATCGCCGAACAGGATGTTCTGGGCGACAGGCTGATCCGCCAACCCAAAAAACGCCGCAAGGCCGAGAATTTCCTGACCGAGACCCAATCCCTCAGCCCCGGTGATCTGGTGGTGCATGTGGATCACGGTATTGGTCGATACATGGGGATGGAGGTCGTCACGGCCGCCGGTGCCGCCCATGAATGCCTGCTGCTGGAATATGCCGAGCAGGCAAAGTTGTACCTACCGGTCGAAAACATCGAACTGCTGTCGAAATACGGCCATGACGAAGGGCTTTTGGATCGACTTGGCGGCGGCGCTTGGCAGGCCAAGAAGGCCAAGCTGAAAGAGCGCATTCGCGAGATGGCGGACAAGCTGATCCGCATCGCGGCGGAACGTGCTCTGCGTAAAGCTCCCGTGATGGACCCACCGCCGCACGCGTGGGAGGAGTTCAGCGCGCGTTTCCCCTATCAGGAAACCGATGACCAGTTGCGCGCCATCTCGGATGTGATGGAAGACATGCATTCTGGTGCCCCCATGGATCGCCTGATCTGCGGCGATGTCGGTTTTGGCAAGACCGAGGTGGCGATGCGCGCCGCCTTTGTCGCCGCCATGTCCGGCGTGCAGGTTGCGGTCGTGGCACCGACAACACTGCTTGCCCGACAGCATGCGGCAAGCTTCAGGGAACGGTTTCGCGGCTTCCCTCTGGAAGTGCGGCAATTGTCGCGCTTCGTCTCGGCCAAAGAGGCGCAGCAGACACGTGAGGGGCTGGCCAAGGGCACGGTCGATATCGTGATCGGGACCCATGCGCTGTTGGCCAAGAACATACGGTTTCACAATCTGGGTCTACTGGTCATCGACGAAGAACAACATTTCGGCGTGGGACACAAGGAACGGCTGAAGCAACTGCGCAGTGACATCCATGTTCTTACCCTGACCGCAACCCCGATTCCGCGAACCTTGCAATTGTCGCTGACTGGGGTGCGCGATCTGTCGATCATCGGCACACCGCCCATCGACCGCTTGGCGATCAGAACCTATGTCAGCGAATTCGACGCGGTCACGATTCGAGAGGCGCTGCTGCGCGAACACTATCGCGGCGGGCAAAGTTTCTACGTGGTTCCGCGCATCTCGGACCTGCCCGAGATCGAGGAGTTCCTGAAAAACCAGCTGCCGGAACTGACCTATGTGGTTGCACATGGCCAGATGGCGGCGGGTGAACTCGATGATCGAATGAACGCGTTTTATGACGGTAAGTATGATGTGCTGCTGGCGACGACAATTGTGGAAAGCGGTTTGGACATTCCAACAGCGAACACGATGGTCGTGCACCGCGCCGATATGTTCGGTCTTGCGCAGCTCTACCAGATCCGGGGCCGGGTGGGGCGATCCAAAACCCGTGCCTATGCCTATCTGACCACCAAGCCACGGCAGAAACTGACGGCTACGGCCGAGAAACGCCTGCGGGTTCTGGGCTCGCTGGATACGCTGGGCGCCGGGTTCACTCTGGCCAGCCAGGACCTCGACATTCGGGGCGCTGGCAATCTGCTGGGCGAAGAACAGTCTGGCCAGATGCGCGATGTGGGCTACGAGCTTTATCAATCCATGCTGGAAGAAGCGATTGCCAAGATCAAGGCCGGCGAGATGGAGGGGCTGTCAGATGCTGACGACCAATGGGCCCCACAGATCAATTTGGGCGTGCCGGTTCTGATTCCCGATGATTACGTACCCGATCTGGATGTTCGTCTCGGCCTCTACCGCCGCTTGTCGTCGCTGTCGACCAAGGTCGAGCTGGAGGGCTTTGCCGCGGAGTTGATCGACCGTTTCGGTAAATTGCCGAAAGAGGTGAATACCCTGATGCTGGTCGTGCGCATCAAGGCCATGTGCAAAAGGGCGGGCATCGCCAAGCTGGACGGAGGCCCGAAAGGCGCGACGATCCAGTTCCACAACGACAAGTTCGCATCCCCTCAGGGATTGGTTGAATTCATTCAGAACCAGCGCGGCATGGCCAAGGTCAAGGATAACAAGATCGTCGTGCGCCGGGATTGGAAGAAAGACAGCGACAAGATCAAAGGGGCCTTTGCGATTGCCCGCGACCTTGCTGAAAAAGTGGTCGCGGAAAAGAAGAAGACCAAGGCTGGTTGATAGGCAGGATGGGGCTCTGCCCCCTCTGCGCGTTCCGCGCATCTCCCCCGGGATATTTGCGGCCAGATGAAGTCACGGATCCCAGCTTCATCTGGCTGAAAATATCCCCGCCGGAGGCATCGCGCGGCAGCGCGATCCCGCCTATACACGCATTGCAGCCTGCGCGCAGAAGCAAGACGCTGCAACCGCCCGATCAGCGCGGGCCAAAGCCAAGTCGAGGCGTTGTTTGACCTGTCGGATTTCAACATCTTCCCCGCGGGCTTTGAGACAATCGTACAGCCCCTTCAGGCTCCAGACGTTGTCGGGATGGATCGACGCGCGGCTGAGCGAGCCGCCAAGGCCAAGATCTTCGCGATAGACGGCTTCTGCTTCTGCTGCATGACCTTGTTCGAACAGCAATGCGCCAAGCGCGTGGCGGGTGGGCTGCATCCAGCCCCAGGGCTCGTCATAGGGCAGGGTGTCGTCCAGTTCGACCGAGCGGCGCAGATGGGCAAAGGCGATCTCGAAATTGCCCTTTCGGTACTCGATCTCACCGCGCAGCATCTCCCCCGCGATTTCCAGCAGGTCGATCGCGCGATTGTTGTGCAACCGGCGTGTTGCCGGAACGCATTCCCTGGCTGCCAGAAACAGGTTCTCTTCCGCTTCGGCATGGACGACGTCACCGGTTGCGGCATGTGCGATGGCGCGGGCGTAGTGGGTCGTCGCCGTCAGGGTGCGGTAGAGATCCGGATCGGAGGGCAGCTCCAGCGCCTTTGCCTCTTCCCAGCGGCCAAAGCGGATCAGGATGTGCGGCCCCATGGACATGTAGCTTTCGAAGTAATCCGCCATGGGGGGGCTTTCGATGCGCAGCATCTCCTCTGGCGTTGTATCCCACAAACCCTGATTGGCGCGCAGGGCAGGTTCGATCTGACCCAGAAACAGCGCGCCGTAGATGGCGAAGTGATAATTGTGTTGGCGGTAGCCGGTGTAGATATTGAACGCGCCTTCGCGTTCGTAATATTTCAGATCCGCATCCGAGGCTTTTTCGTTCCACTGCACCACGTTGTGATAATGGCCGCACAGCACATCAATATGTGTCGGCATATGCACGAGGTGCCCCGCATCGGGCACCAATGTGCGCAGGACATCACCGGCTTTCAGAGCTTTTTCCGGCGTGGGCGACATCTCCATCAGGTGAACATAAAGATGCAGCAGGCCGGGATGTGACATGGCGGCCGGATCGTTGGCCATGGCCCATTCCAACGCCTCCTGCGCTTCAAGCGTTGCAGCGCCTTCGGCCGGTTGGCCTGTTTGCAGGTCCCACATTTTCCAGGGTGTCAGGTTCAAAAGCGCCTCGACGTAGATCGTGCGCAGGTCCGCGTGATCGGGGTGCGCGGCGAAGGCTGCGCGCATCGCTTCGGCAAAATCGTGATCCCACCGGTGCATGTCCTCTGCCGGGTCTCGCTGCGGATAGCGCGCAAGGAGGGCTTGGATCAGAGCTTGCTCGACGGGCGTACAGCCGTCTGCCAATCGAAGGGCGTTTTGCATGGCATCATAGGCCAGCGCCAGCGCCTTGCGGCGACCCCGCTCGTCCTGCAAGTCCCATGGCAGGTTGTAATTCGGTCCCGCCGCGTAGGCGACGCCCCAATATGCCATGGCGCATTGGGGGTCATGTTCGACTGCGCGCTGGAAACAAACCACGGCTTCTTCGTGATTGTACCCATAGGTCCAGTTCAGGCCGCGGTCGAACCATAGCTGAGCCTCGGGAACGGAGGTCGTAACCGGACAGGAATAGCTGCCCAGATCATAGTATTCACGCATCAGAAGCCCTCCGCTTGGTTCAGGTCGAGGGTAGCGTGTTTCTCACGAGTCGCACAGATCAGGCTGGCAGACGCTCTTCAACGCGGCCCATATGCAGCATAAGCCCGAAGGCCAGAATGCACATGCTCAGGATGCCGAGGGTCAAAGGCGTGATCGAACCGTCGAACAACAGCCCGATCGGTGCGGCGATGGCAGCGGCCAGCACCGTCGAAATCGATCCGATGACCGAGGCTGCCATTCCGGCAATATGCCCCATCGGCTCCATCGCGATGGCGTTCAGGTTGCCCAGCGTCACGCCGGCCATGAAAAACACCATGGTTTGCCAGAACACGAACAGCGCGAATGAGGCGTCCGGCGAAAGATGCGCGGCGTTCAGGGTCATGACAAAGGTGGTAATCAGGATTTGCCCCCCCAGCGCCCATGTCACCATCCGGCGCATGCCCACACGCACCACTAGTGCCGCGTTCAGCAAACTGGCCGATCCGGACATCAGCGCCACGAACCCGAACCAGAACGGAAAGCTTTCGGCGCGGTCATGGATAACGTCATAAACCGGCTGAACCATTGTCAACATGGTGAACAGCACCCCCATGCACAGGGTCTGAACCATGATCGAAAGGCGCACGGTCGGATGCGAGAACATTTCCTTCGTGGCCGAGAACATCAACGGAATGCGAAAGGGACGACGGTTTTCACGGGCCAGAGATTCCGGCAACCGAAGGCCCATCCAGGAAATGATGACCAACGCAAACAGCATGAAAGACACAAAGATCCCGCGCCATCCGAACAAAGCGATCACACCGGCGCCCAGCATCGGTGCCGCCGCGGGTACCAACGTGAAAATCATCATCGCGATTGAGATGATCCGCGCCATCTCGCGGCCCGAATACAAGTCGCGGATGATCGCCATGGCCACCACGCGCGGACCTGCGGCGCCCAGGCCCTGAACCACACGTGCAATCAAGACCAGTTCCAGTGAGGAACTGGCCCATGCGACAGCAGACGCCGCAATGTACAAAGCCGCGCCGCCGTAAATGACGGGCTTGCGTCCCAGCGCATCCGAAAGCGGGCCGGTGAAAAACGTGCCGATCCCCATGCCCAACACAAATGACGTCAGGATCAGTTGGGCACGGTTGACGTCATCGGCGCTGAGCTGCGCGCCGATCTCGGGCAGCGCAGGCAGCATAGAATCGATCGAAAAGGCGATGGTGGCGAACATCATTGCAATCAGTGCAATGAATTCTGCCTTCGACATGCGATTGGCCATGAAGACCTCCTAACCCGTTCGCGCTATCACGGCGGGTCGGCATAGGCCAGACTGGAAATTTGCACAGACCTCTGTGCTATTCTGCAGGGGAAGCCTCAAGTTGAGACATGATTTCAGCGATCACTTTCTCCCACATTTCAGGAGGTTGGGCGCCGGGAACTGCATGTTGGTTCGCAACAATGAAGGTCGGGACCGAGCTCACGCCCATTTTGCGGGAATGGGCATCGCGGCTGCGGATATCCTCGCGGTCGGCGTCTGATTTCAGCAGCTTCATGACCACGGCGGCGTCCATTCCGGCGCTGTCCGCGATGTCGGCCAGCACCTCGTGGTCGCCGATGTCGCGACCCTGCACGAAATAGGCATCGAACAGCGCATCGACGACGGCATTCTGCTTGCCTTCGATGCCAGCCCAATGGATCAGGCGATGCGCATCCAGCGTGTTGGGGGTGCGCTTCATGGCCTCGAAGTTGATGTTCAGACCGGCCTTTTCGGCGTGTTCCACAACCGGCGCATAGGCGCGAACCGCGCCGTCCTTGCCGCCGAACTTGCGCTCGAGATATTCGCGCCGATCCATTCCCGCATCCGGCATGTCAGGATTCAACTGGAACGGATGCCATTCAATGACAAAGGGGTGGTCGGGTACGTTGGCCAGCGCCTTGTCCAGTTGAGTCTTGCCGATATAGCACCACGGGCAGATCGGATCGGACAGGATGTCGAGCTTGACGGTCTGGGTCATTTTGTTGGTGCCTCGAAATAAGCCGGCAACGCCCGGCGCAGGAGTTTGCCGTTTCCACCGGTCGGCAGGGCGGGCAGATGGATGAAGGCGCGTGGTTGTTTGTAACGCGCCAGGTGGGCTTCGACATAGGTGCGCAAGGCCGCATCGTCCAGCTTTTCCGGGCCCGTATAGAAGGCCGCTATCACAAATGTGTCCGGTTTGACCTCGACCGCGGCGGCGCTTACCTGCGTGATGCCCGGAAAGCGGGACAGGGCGGCTTCGACCTCGACTGGGGACACGCGATAGCCACCCGCGTTCATCATATCGTCGTCGCGGCCCAGATAGCTGATCTGGCCATCCACGGCCATGGCGCCCTGATCGCCGGTCAGAAACCACTCTCCCTGCATCCGCGTTTCAACCTCATCGGGTGCGTTGAGATAGGTCAGCATCAAACCGGGGTCAGAGCGGTGAATGGCGATGGTGCCTTCTTGCCCCTTCGGCACCGGACCGTCCGGACCAAGGATCGCCACGCGACGCCCCGGTTGCGGTTGCCCCAATGAGTCGCCGCGCGCAGGGTGATCCGGGCTGGAGGAAATGAAGGTAGAGCATTCGGACATGCCGTAGGCTTCGAACAACTCGGTGCCGGTGGCCTTTCGCCATTGTTCGTGCAGCGCGCGCGACAGTTTCTCACCCGCGCACAAGCCGTGGCGCAGGTCTGGCAGCCCAATCCGATCGCACCCTTGCACCATCTTGCGATAGACCCCGGGGGCCGCTGCAAAGATCGTTGCGCCATTCTGGCGCAGCAGGGCAGGCAGGGCCGTGATTTCGGTGCCGGGCGCGGGGATCAGGGCAGTTGCGCCCTTGATCCATGGATCCATCAGGCCGGTGCCCAGCGTATAGGTCCAGTTGAAGGCTCCGGCGTGGCACAGCCGGTCGGTCTCGCGAAGACCATACCAGCCATCGACCATCATCTGCCGCGCCCAGATTGCCCGGTGGGCATGGGCCACGGCACGAGGCTTGCCCGAGGTTCCAGAGGTATAGACGACATAGGCCATACGTTCCGGATCGCCCATGTCCAATTCTGCCGTGGGCAGGCATCGCATCGCTTTCAGCGCGTCCAGCCCGATCTGCTTGGAATGCGAGGCGCAGGCAACGCTCGGATCACGCAGAATCACCGCCGGAGAAAGCTCGTCGATCATCCTGGCGGTTTCGGGTTCCGTCAGTTGTGACGATGTCGGCACCGGTACGATGCCCACGGCAATTGCCCCCAGATAAGCAATCGGGAAATCCACCGTGTTTCCCAGCCGCATCAGCGCGATATCACCGGGTTTCAAACCGGCC
Organism: Ruegeria sp. H8; assembly: GCF_056532905.1. Taxonomy (NCBI): domain Bacteria; kingdom Pseudomonadati; phylum Pseudomonadota; class Alphaproteobacteria; order Rhodobacterales; family Roseobacteraceae; genus Ruegeria; species Ruegeria sp. H8. The sequence continues at coordinate 485,500 of NZ_JBQFNY010000001.1, forward strand.
CGCAGCAAACCCGTGCCTGTGCCCAGCACAGCAGCTTTCAGATCGCGATAGGTCCAGTCCTGCGCGCCATTCGGGCGCAATATTGACAAAGCCACTTTGTCCGGCGCGTGATCGGCGCGGCCCAGAACATGGGCCGCCAGATTGAATGGCGTGGGGCAGGGTGTGGGCGACCCCTGATCGAAGATTGACAACATGGCCTCTGGCTATCGCGCCGCCTGCCGCGTTGCAAGCATGGCTGGCCGGGCCTATAGAAGGGTCATGAGCACTCAAGATCCCAAATCTCTGATCCGAATTGCCCGCGATTCTGGCGACCATACCGAAGTTGAGCCGCTGGACCTTGGCGCACGTGTGCGAGAGCTGCGCAAAGCGCGGGAATGGACATTGGAACAGGCCGCCAGTCAGGCCGGATTGGCACGCTCGACCCTCAGCAAGATTGAAAACGGGCAGATGTCGCCGACTTACGACGCGCTCAAGAAGCTTGCGACCGGGCTGGAGATTTCTGTTCCGCAACTGTTTACGCCGCCCCAGCGCGATCAGGTGATCGGACGCATGGCGATCACCCGTGTGGGCGACGGCACGGCTCATGCCACCACAACCTATGAGCATGAGCTTCTGGCCGAAACCCTGACCAAGAAACAGATGCTGCCCTATCGTGCGCGGGTCCGCGCAAGATCAATGGATGAATTTGACGGCTGGGTGCGCCATGACGGCGAAGAATTCATGTATGTGCTGACCGGTGTCGTCAAGCTTTACACCGAGTTTTACGAGCCGGTTGAGATGCGCAGAGGGGACAGCGCGTATTACGATGGCAGCATGGGCCACAACGTGATTTCCGTCAGTGACGAAGACGCGACGATCCTTTGGGTTACATCACTTGCCTAAAGCGGTTCTGCTGAATTCCCGGTTGAGCCCTTCGGTGAACAGGAAATCTTCGACCTCTTCATGCGCCTCATTTATCGTAAGTTGGTGACGTTCGGCCAAATAGGCTTCAAACCCTTTTCGATCCTTCAACACGCGCATCATGTCCTTGTCACGCAGGTTCGGAAAACGCCGCTTTGCGCGTTCGCATGCCGCATTCCAGTCGTTTGTAAGATCGGTCCAGTTCATCATCAATGAGCTTCCCTTAGCAACGATTAGGACTGCTCTCCCCCGCTTCAGAGTACGGATAGGGTGCCGTAACGTAAGACATGACAAAATGTCGCAGCGCTGGACCTCGCCTTCTTGAGGGGAAAAGTGCCCGCTGCGAAGTTTCCGCAACGGGCCTGCGGGCCTACATTTGGTGTGAGTGGTGGCGGGCCCGATTGTTCTGTAATCCGCAGCGCCAGATTGTCCCGGCAGGCAGAGAGGCGGGGTCATCGCCAGCTTGTTATTAAGCCTAAATGCGCAATATATATGCATATTTTCCAGACAAGTAAAACTGTTTGTGGGTGTTTCTTTCCGGATCGCTTGCATGTGACGATGTTGGACGCTGATTACGATGCTTCCAATGCGGACACACGATATCTTGTGCGGGACCCCTATGTGCTGAATTTTGCCGATTGGCGGAAGTTTCCCGAACGCAGACCGCCTTGAACAGGTGAGACTTCGAGCTTCGGTCGCCGGGAAACCCCGATCGGAAAGACCAGCCGATTTCACAAGTGCATCGGCTGGTCTTGGGTTTGCGCCTTTTACCGGGCGTCGTACCACCAGACTTCGGGCATGTACTGCGGACCGTCGCCATAGATAGGCAGGGTTTCCGGGTGCTTAAGCTCTTTGACATGCGCGATGCGCCCGATGTCAAAGCTCCAGATCGGGATGACATAGCGGCCTGCCGTCAATACCCGGTCCAGCGCGCGGGTGGCCGCGGTAAAGTCCTCGCGGGTTTTTGAGGCCAGCATCGCATCGATCATGGCATCAACTGCGGGCGAAGATACGCCCATCAGGTTGCGAGTGCCGGGCGCATCGGCAGTTTCGCTGCCCCAATAAAGACGCTGCTCATTGCCGGGAGACAGGGAAAGCGCTCGGCGGAACGTCGTGACGTCAAAGTCTAGTTCAGACGTGCGCCCGACATATTGGGCATTGTCGACCTGTTCCGTCGTGACCCGGATGCCAAGACGTTCCAGCGCGCGGGAATAGATCTCGACCACGGTTGCCATCTCGCTGTCACCCTGTTGAAGCAGGAAAGTCATCTGAAAGGGATCGCCATTTGCATTGCGCAGCACGCCATCCTGAACGGTCCAGCCTGACTCGGCCAATAGTCCGGCGGCCTTGCGGAGGTTTGCCCGGTTCCGGGCCGATCCGTCGCCTTTCGGCAGTTCATACCCTTCCAGCGTGCCGGGCAACAGGATGTCAGCGAAAGGAAGCAACTGGTCTTTTACCTGCCCCTGGGCCGGGCCGGGCTGCATCGCAAGGTCGGACCCCGAGAAATAAGACGTAATCCTTGGTTGCGCACCACCGGTTACCGTGTCGTTGATGAACTCGAAGTTGAACGCAAGCATCAGCGCTTCGCGCACGCGCCAGTCGTCGAACGGAGCCTTTCTTGTGTTCATCACGAACCCGGTCATTCCCGAAGGTTTTCCATGCGGAATTTCGGTCTTGATGACATCGCCGCGCTGCACGGCGGGAAAGTTGTATTGCGTGTCCCATTTGTCGGCGTTGAATTCACGCACGGCTGACAGCTCTCCGGCCTTGAAAGCTTCGAACAAGACGCTGCCGTCGCCGTAGAATTCGATCCGCAGCTCATCAAGGTTCATGGTGCCGCGGCGAAACGGGAGGTCGTTCCCCCAATAGTCCGGATTGCGTCGCAGATTCACAAAGCGTCCCGCTTCGTAGCTTTCGATCACATAGGGGCCGGTTCCAATCGGTACATCATGAAGTTGCGCATCCGCGAAATCCTTGCCCTCCCATTGCGCCTTTTTCAGGATTGGGCGCATCCCGGCCAGCAGCGCAAGCTCTCGGTCGGGTTCATTGAACGTGATCCGCACCGAACGCGGGCCGGTTTGTTCGATACTGTCGATCTTGCCCCAAAGACCGCGATAGCGCAGATGCCCCTGAGTGCCCAACGTTTCGTAAGACCAGATAACATCATCGATCGTGACCGGACTGCCGTCGGAAAACCGCGCCTCCTCCCGCAGGGTGAATTCGACCCAAGACCGGTCTGGATCGGTCTCAACTGATTCGGCTAACAGCCCGTAAAGTGTGAAAGGTTCGTCCCATGACCGCCCCATCAGGCTTTCATGGGTCCAGAAAGGCAATTGCCATGGCGAGGTGCCTTTTTGCAAAAACGGGTTCAGGCTGTTAAAACCGCCCGTGTTTCCGAATACGGCTTTGCCGCCTTTGGGTGCATTCGGGTTGGCGTATGGGAGTGACACAAAATCCGGTGGTAGGGCCGGGTCCCCATACATAGCTATGCCATGAGACGATTCTGCATGGGCGACAGAGATCACGAAAATGGTGGCGATTCCCGCCACAAGTGATCGAAACGGACGGAGAAAATCCGGGCTCATTTTGGAAACAATCCTGCTCTGGCCTTATTTTGTTGGTATTCACCGTAGTGATGATTTTTCTTATTATCAAACTTTTAGCTTGGACCAAGGCGCAGAATTGCTTATAAAGGTTGCACTGCTCGATAGGTTTCTTGCCTGTATGAAACCTGCCTCAATAACTTAACGCCCGCTTCGTGCGGGCGTTTTTTTTGCCTGTGGAAGTCTCAGGCCGGTATTCCAATCCCATATGTTTCCCCGTTTTCTTTGCAGGTGCAGCATGGCATGGTGCGCCTGATCAACGCTTGAGGGAGAATGGACATGAGCCTGTCCGGCAAAACTGCAATCATCACGGGATCAAATTCGGGCATCGGCCTGGGCGTCGCACGCGAGCTGGCCAAGGCCGGTGCCGATGTGGTTCTGAATTCCTTTACCGATCGCGATGAAGATCACGCGCTTGCCGCGCAGATTGCGAAAGAGACCGGAACCAATGCGCGCTACATCAAGGCCGACATGTCCAAGGGCGAGGAATGCCGATCCTTGATCGAACAGGCGGGGTCTTGTGACATTCTGGTGAACAATGCCGGGATTCAGCATGTCTCACCGATCGACAAATTCCCGGTTGAAAAATGGGATGCGATTATCGCAATCAACATGAACTCGGCCTTTCACACCACGGCGGCCGCCTTGCCGATGATGCGCAAGGCAGGTTGGGGGCGCGTGGTGAACATCGCCTCGGCCCACGGTCTGACGGCATCCCCTTTCAAGGCGGCATATGTTGCGGCCAAGCACGGTGTGGTTGGAATGACCAAGACCGTAGCGCTGGAAACAGCGCAGGAGCCGATCACCTGCAACGCCATCTGCCCGGGATATGTGCTGACGCCGCTGGTCGAGTCCCAGATTCCCGACACGATGAAAGAATACAACATGAGCCGTGAAGACGTTGTAAAGAACGTTCTTTTGGAACGGCAACCGTCCAAGGAGTTTGCCACGGTCGAGCAACTGGGTGGAACGACTATCTTCCTGTGTTCGGACGCGGCAGCTCAGATCACCGGAACCACAATTTCCGTCGATGGTGGCTGGACCGCGCTTTGAGGATTTGCGGGGGCGCTGCCCCCACACCCCCAGAGTATTTTGGAAAAGATGAAGGGGCTGCGGTATGAAGCGGATCAATCTGGCTTTGCAGGGGGGTGGGGCGCATGGCGCGTTCACCTGGGGTGTGCTTGACCGGCTGCTGGACGAGGACGACATCGAGGTCGCTGCAATTACCGGAACTTCCGCAGGGGCGCTGAACGGTGCGGCCTACAAATCTGGTATGGTTCATTGCGGGCGCGAAGGCGCGCGGGCACGCCTGGACGGGTTGTGGAAGCGTATGGGCGCTATTGGCGACATGCGCTTTGCCAACTGGTTTCGCGGCCTTGAACCGGCGGCCATTGCGCAGGCGATGGAATACTCGGTGCCGTTTTCGATTGGGGATGCCTGGTCGCGGATGGTGTCGCCCTATGCGTACGGGCCGTTCTACAGCAACCCTTTGAAGCCGGTGGTGGACAGGTTCAATTTCGACGAGGTGTGCGCAGATGAAGGCCCGCGCCTGTTTGTGTGTGCCACTTGCGTACGCAGCGGCAAGATCCGCGTCTTTACCGGCGACGAGATCAGCACGGATGCCATCTTGGCCTCGGCCTGTTTGCCGACCCTGTTCAAGGCGGTTGAGATTTTCGACCCGAAGTCAAACCGGACCGAAGCCTATTGGGACGGAGGGTATACCGGCAATCCGGCGCTCTATCCGCTGTTCAACGATGATTTGCCGGATGACGTGGTGATCGTGAACATCAATCCGCTGGAGCGCGACGAGGTTCCGATCACGCCGCAACAAATCCAGAACCGGATCAACGAGATCAGCTTCAACTCATCCCTGTTTCGCGAGTTGCGGGCGATCAGCTTTGTCCAGCGGTTGTTGAAAGAAGGCAAGCTGACGGCCGGAGAGATGAGCCGCGTGCTGGTTCACATGATTGCAGATAACGAGTTGATGAACAGCCTGTCTGTTGCCACCAAGACCGTGCCCAATCCGGTCATTCTGCACAAGTTGAAACAGGCCGGACGGAACGCCGCAGATGGTTTTCTTGACAACCACAAGAAGGATTTGGGCCAGACCAGCACAATTGATCTGCCTGCGATGTTCAGCTGATCACTCGGGCGGCTGTGTCGGATCTTTTCCATTCGGGTATACAAGCCCCGCCGAAATCACCAGTTTGGCGGCGTCTTCGATGCTCATGTCCAGCAGGATCACGTCTTCTGCGGGGAAGAACAGCAGAAACCCCGATGTCGGGTTGGGTGTCGTGGGTACGAAGACGCTCAGCAGCTCGCCACCGGTTTCGGCGCGTTGGCTGACCTCACCCTTGGCGCTGGTCGAGACAAAGCCGATGGCCCAGATCCCGCGACGCGGGTACTGGATCAGGCAGGCTTTTTCAAAAGAACGCTCGGTCTGGGCAAACACCGTTTCCGAAATTTGCTTGATCCCGGAATAGACTGAGCGCACGACGGGCATCCGGTCAACAACGCTTTCGGCGAAGTGGATCAGGGAACGGCCCAGAATGCCCTTGGCGATCCAGCCGACCAGAACGGTGAAGATCAGGAAGATCACCACACCCACACCGCGCAGGTTGATGCCCACGTATTGTTCGGGCTGGAACTGTTGGGGCACCAGCGGCAGGACCGCGCTGTCTATCCAGCCGACCACCGACCAGATCAGCCAGACCGTCAACCAGACAGGCGCAATGACCACGATGCCCGTCAGAAAGGACGCGCGCAGCCGTGAAAGCATGCCCGGGCGGCGGTGAGGCTCTTCGTCGAAGGGTGTATTCATTGCGGTTCCGAATGGTTTCCGGATTTAGGTAGTCAATCCACGGTCTTGGTACAATAGGTTAACGTCACCTCTGTTTGACGAGCGCTTGCGCGATCTTGGCCGCCAAACGCGCATTGTTTCGAACAAGGGCGATGTTGGCGACCAATGACCGGCCTTCGGTCTTTTCAAAGATACGTTGCAGCAGATAGGGGGTCACGGCTTTGCCGGTGATGCGATGGGCATCTGCATCTGACTGGGCTTCGGCGATGATGGGGGCCAATTCCTCGGCCGGGATTTGATCGGCGGCTGGAATCGGGTTCGCCACCAACTGCCCGCCGGGCAGACCCAGCGCGCGGCGGGTCGTGTGGGCTTTGGCGATGGCATCGGCACTGTCCATGCGCAGGGGCGCGTTTAAGGGCGACTTTGCCGACCAGAACGCAGGAAACTCGTCCTGGCCATGTGCGATCACAGGCACGCCCAGGGTTTCCAGAACCTCAAGCGTTTTGGCGAGGTCCAGGATGGCCTTCGCCCCGGCTGCGACGACGGTCACGGGCGTATGCCCAAGCTCGTGCAGATCGGCAGAGATGTCGAAGGTGGTCTCGGCCCCCTGATGCACGCCGCCGATACCGCCGGTGGCAAAAACCTCGATCCCGGCATAGTGCGCGGCGATCATCGTGGCGGCAACGGTGGTGGCCCCGGTGCCACCGGTCGAGATGCACGCCGCCATGTCCGCGCGCGAGATCTTGGCAACGCCTTGGGCCTGACCCAGCCATTGCAGCTGATCCTGCTCTAGCCCGACATGCAAACTGCCTTCGATCACGGCCATGGTTGCAGGAACCGCACCCGCATCGCGGATGTCCTGTTCGACCTGTGCCGCGACTTCGATGTTCTGCGGATAGGGCATCCCATGGGTGATGATGGTGCTTTCCAGCGCGACGATGGGCAGGCCCGCGTCTTTGGCGGTGCGGACCTCGGCAGAGTATTGGATGTCGATCACAGTGGGGTTTCTCCGGAAACGTAGGTTGCAGCGGCGTGCAGGGCGCGGGTCAGAGCCTCGTCACTGGATGCACCGCCGGATTCTGAGGCGATATGGGCCGCCATGAAGGTATCCCCGGCACCGGTCACGCGGGTGACCAGAACGGCAGGGGGTGTTTGCGTCAGAACTTCTGCCGCGCTGCCGATGGTTGCCGAATTGCCGCCATCGGTGACCAGCACACGCAGCGCGCCGCGATCCAGAAGGCCTTTGGCCGCGGATTCGGAATCGGTGAACTCGCGCTGACACAGAATACCGGCCTCTTCGAGGTTCACGTACAGCGTGGCGCGGGCATGTTTCAGGAACGGTAGCAGTCGTTCGGCCTTGCCCGGCGATGCCGGGGCCACGCGCAGATCCGCACGCGCAAAAGCTGGGCTTTGGGCAATTTCTTCCAGCAGGTCCAGTGTCAGATTGCCATCCAGCGCGATCGGGCCCTCAAATGGTGCGTTCTCATGGCCCAAAGGCCCGTGCATCAAAGGGTGCAGTATCTTTGCGCCTGCGGCCTCCAGCGAATGCGCGTCGGCAATCGCCGCGATCAACCCGTTCGCCCCTTCGACGGCCATATAGCGGTCAGTCGGCAAATCCTGCGACCGATAGATGTGATCCGTCACCATGCCGAGGCGCGAACAGGCATGGACAAGCTCGTCGCCTTCGGGATCGCGGCCAATGGCTGTCAGCAGGGTGGGTGTCATGCCGAACCGAACCAGTGTCATGGCAATGTTCATCGCAACGCCGCCGGGCAGGCGGGTGATCCGGCCCGGCACGTCCGAGCCCTGTCGCATGGCGCTGGCCGATCGGCCGATCACGTCCCACAGGACCGAGCCGATGCACAGGATATTGGTGTTCTGAGTCATAGGGGACGTCATGCCGCAGCAGTGTTGCCCGTGCAAGCCGGAACGTCATCGCAACAAGAGATTCCCGACCGGCCCGGGCCGATATCGCCTTTGGGCTTGCGATCCGTGGCCTTCGCGGGAACAATCAATAGCAATGATTGTTGATTATATTTTCCTGTTGGAGCGTTTCGTATGAATGGCCCTGTCTTCCGTGCCATCCTCCGAGCCCTCAATACCTGCGCCCTGAGTTTTGTCGTTCTTCTGACCTTGCATCCCGGATCCGCAAAGGCGCAAACTGCCCCGTCGACGGTCATTGATTTCTGGGTCAAGGATGACACTCTGTTTCTTGAGGTGAAACTGAACGCCGAGGCCATGCTGGTCGGTGCCGATCCGACACAACCCGACGCTTATTCCGGCAATTCACAGTACCGATCTCTGCGGCGCATGGTGTCGTCGGAACTGGAGCCGCAGATCAGAAATTTCGTTCAGGTCTGGAAGCAGAACCTTGTGGTCGAAGCGTCTGAACGGCTGGACCTGTCTTATGAAGGTGTGCGCATTCCCGTGGTGGGCGATGTGGAAAAAGTGCGAGTTTCCAAATTGTTGTTGACCGCTCATTTGTCGGATCAGGCATCGAACCTGCGCCTGACCTGGCCACTGCATGGCGGGTCGGTCGTGCTTCGCCAGCAAAAGGTTGTGGCCCCGTATACAGGCTTTTTGGCGGCCGGAGAAATCAGCCCGTTGATCCCGTTGCGGGGCGGTGCGTCGTTGACGACCGAGCAGACATTGCAGACGTATTTCGCACAGGGGATCAGCCGGTTTGTTCAAAGCCCCTTCAAGCCAACCATCGTTGTTCTGACACTCGTGATGCTGACGCTGAGCCTGCGGCCTGTGATGTCTCAGGTGGCGTTTTTGGCAGCAGGGGTTTTTGTCGGGCTCGGGTTGGACATGTACGGCGTGCTGGACCTGCCGGACAGCTTGCAGGATCAGGCCCTGGTGGCTTCGATCATCATTCTGGCGCTATGGAACCTGGTGGCGCGGCACTTGCAGGTCTGGCGCCTGCTGGCCGTGCTTGCCGCAGGCTGTGTTTACGGATTGGCACTGGCTTCGGATTTGGCAAGGATCGGGGTGCCGCCCGATCATCTGGCCCCGGCCGTTTTGGGGTTTGGCGTCGGAAATCTGCTGCCTGTCGTCTTTGTGGCTGTTCTGGCCTTTGCCTGCGCGCTCTTGGTTGCAGGCGGGTCACACAGAAAACGAGGCCGGATTTCGGTTCTGGCCTCGATGCTGATCGCCGGGGTCGGCGTGTATTGGATGGCCGAACCCTGGTTGCTGGCTTAAGGCATTGCCGCCCGCAGCCTGTTCAGCGCACCCAACGGGTCGTCATCGCCCCAGATCTCGTCCCCGATGCCGAAGAAATCGGTGCAGGGGGCCAGATCACCGATCAGTTCGGGCGTCAGGCCGCCTTCGGCCACGACCGGGACTTCGATCATCTCGGACCACCATTGGAACAGATCCTTTTCGGCGCGGGTTCCGTCGCCCAACGTGGCGGTGCCTACGGGGCCGAAGGCCACATAATCCGCGCCATGTTCGCCCGCCGTCATGCCATCATGGCTGGACGCGCCGCAGAAGCTTCCGACGATCGCGTCCGCACCCAGCTCCTTGCGCGCGGCACGGACCGAACGTGCGCCGTCATCCAGGTGCACCCCGTCCAGCCCCAGACGTTGCGCCAGCAGCACGTGGTTCGAGATAACGATGGCCACGTCGCGGGCGTGGGCCACCTCGCGGCAGGCATCAGCAGCACGGGCGATGCTGTCTTCGTCGTTGCCAGCCAGCGCCAGACGGATGCAGGCGATCTCGGCCCCGTCCAGAACCGATGCCAGTTTGGCGGGGAACGTGCTCAGCTCGATGGTCGGAGGCGTGATCAGGTAAATCTGCGGCTGCTCGGGGGTGTCCATGGGCGCGTCCTTCGGCTTTTGGTCTTTGGCGCGGTTTAGCGGATTGCGGCGGGGAAGCAAACTTTTATGGCCGAGACCATGCAAATTCCAGCCCCAGCGCCTTGCCCTGCAAGAGCCTGCCGATTACAGCAGGCCAAGTTTTCATAAGGTGAACCATGCCCAGCGACAAATCCCAGCCTTCCTTCGTGCTTGTTCGCCCGCAGATGGGTGAGAATATAGGTGCCGCGGCCCGGGCGATGTGGAACTTTGGACTGGACCGGATGCGCATCGTGGCGCCCCGCGACGGCTGGCCAAACCCCAAGGCGGTGGCCATGTCCAGCGGTGCGGGCCGGTTGCTGGACGAAGCGCAGCTGTTTGACGATCTGGCCGGATCGCTGGCCGACAGCACCTTTGTCTTCGCCACCACTGCACGGCAACGCGGGTTGACCAAACCCGTCTACAGCCCCGAGCGTGCCATGCAGATCGCCGCCGAAAAGGTCGCGGCGGGTGAAAAGGTTGCGGTTCTGTTCGGCCCCGAACGCGCAGGGTTGGAGAACGAAGACATCGCCAAGGCAAACGCAATCATCTCGGTGCCCGTGAACCCGGAATACGCGTCGCTGAACCTGGGCCAATGCGTTTTGCTGACCGCTTACGAGTGGATGCGCCAGACCGGCGACGTGGTTCATGAATCCACCGATCTGGGCAAGGGGGACTGGGCCACGGGGATCGAGGTCGAGAAACTGGTCGAACACTACGAGGACCGGCTGGAAGAGGCCGGGTTCTTCTATCCTCCCGAAAAGGCCGAGGGTATGAAGATCAACCTGCGCAACCTGTGGTCGCGGATGCGGATGACGCGGGCCGACGTGCAGATGCTGCACGGGATCATGCGGCAGATGGTCCGCTGGAAAGACAAAGGCTGAGGCTGGACCTATCTTCCACCAAGCCCTAGCTTGCGACGAAATCAGGACATGAGGACAGCATGAGCGGTAAGCGCAGCATCTTCGAAGAGGTCTCGGACACCGAAAAACAACAGGCCGTTCAACCCGGTATGATCGACCGAGGGCGTGGCGGTGCGCGCAAGGCAATCCGTGCCTGGCTGATGATCCTGTTCGCTTTGGTCGTGGTGATGATCGCTGTCGGCGGTCTGACGCGGCTGACTGACAGCGGGCTGTCGATTACTGAATGGCGCCCAATCACCGGAGCCGTTCCACCGTTGAGCGAGGCAGACTGGCAGGCCGAGTTCGACAAGTACAAGCAGATTGACCAGTGGCGCATTCAGAACCAGTGGATGCAGCTGAGCGACTTCAAAACCATCTATTGGTGGGAATGGGGGCATCGCCAACTGGGCCGCGTGATAGGGCTGGTCTGGGCCATCGGTTTCCTGGGCTTCCTCGTGGCCCGCAAGATCCCCACGGGTTGGACCGGCAAGCTGCTGATCCCCGGCCTTCTGGGCGGTGTGCAGGGTGCTGTCGGCTGGTGGATGGTCGCATCGGGTGTGACGCAGGGCGAGGGGATGACCGCCGTCGCCAGCTATCGCCTGGCCACCCATCTGGGGCTGGCATTCGTAATTCTCGGGTTCCTCGCCTGGTATATTTTCGAGCTTGGCCGGGAAGAACGTGACCTGATGCAGGCGCGTCGCATGAAGGAAGCGAAACTGTTCTCGTTGTCCACCGGCCTGATGCATTTCGCCTTTTTGCAAATACTCATTGGTGCGCTTGTCGCCGGGATCGACGCTGGTCGGTCTTATACCGACTGGCCGCTGATCGGCGGGCAGCTGCTGCCGCCGGACGCCACCGCGTTGGAGCCGATGTGGCGCAACTTCTTCGAAAGCCCGGGGCTTGTGCAGTTTATTCACCGCTGCGCAGGTTACCTGTTGTTCATCTTTGCTATTGTCGTCTGGCGCCGCGGCAGCGCCAGCGCGCATCCTCAGACGCGCTTCGCCTTCAACGCGGCTTTCGCGGCCCTGTCGTTGCAAGTTGTCGTCGGCATTGTGACCGTCGTCTACGGAGCACCGTGGCAGATCGCCATCTTCCACCAGTTCATGGCCGTCGTCGTCTGGACCCTGATCCTGCGCGCGCGGTTCCTGACTGCTTATCCAATCGCAACATCTGTGCGCGGAGTAAAATAACATGACCGCTTTCGACGAACTGATGGCTTTTCAGCGTGAAACCTCGGCACTGGGCCAAATCGCTGGGCGATTGGGTTGGGATCAGGAAACCGTCATGCCGCGCGGGGCCGCGCCTCAACGCGCCGAGGAAATGGCGGCGATCGAGGCCGTCCTGCACGCGCGCCGATCGGATCCGCGCGTGGCAGAGTGGCTGGATCAGGCCGCGCCTCAGGATGAAGTCGGAAAGGCGCAGCTGCGGGAAATCCGGCGCGCCTATGATCGGGCGGTCAAGGTGCCCGCTGATCTGGCCACGGCGATTGCCCGGACCACGTCCGCCGCGCAGGGAACATGGGCACAGGCGCGCGAGGACGAAGATGTCTCGGCCTTCCTTCCTGTGCTGGAAGAGGTCGTATCGCTGAAGCGTCAGGAAGGCGAGGCGCTGGCACAGGGCGGAGACGTCTATGACGCCATGGTCGAGGATTATGAACCCTATACAACCGGCGCTCAGATCGCGGCCATTTTCGATGAGATGCGCCCACGTCTTGTGGCCTTGCGTGCGGCCGTTCTGGAACGCCCGGAACCTGCCGCGCTGACCGGAAGCTTTGACGAGCTGACCCAAATGCGGCTTACGCAAAAACTGGCGGTCGCCTTCGGCTATGACCTCAACAACGGCCGTGTCGACAAGGCGGTTCACCCGTTCAGCTCGGGTTCGGGCCTGGACGTGCGCATCACCACGCGAACCAGCGAAACGGACCCGTTCAACTGCTTTTATTCCACCATTCACGAGGTCGGCCACGCCGCTTACGAACAGGGGATCGACCGCGACTACCTGCTGACGCCACTGGGGCGCGGCGTGTCCATGGGTGTGCATGAAAGCCAAAGCCGGATCTATGAAAACCAGCTTGGCCGTTCGCGTGCGTTTACGGGATGGTTGTTCGATCAGATGAAAGACGCATTCGGCGATTTCGGAATTGCCGATGCAGATGCTTTCTACGCTACCGTCAACCGGGTTCACAACGGTTATATCCGGACCGAAGCCGATGAAGTGCAATACAATCTGCACATCATGCTTCGGTTCGATCTTGAGCGCGCGCTGATGGCCGGGGACTTGCAGGTCAGCGAGCTGGAAGCGGCGTGGAATGACCGGTTCAAGGCCGACTTCGGTTATGCGGTCGACAAACCGTCGAACGGCTGTTTGCAGGATGTGCACTGGTCGGTTGGACTGTTCGGGTATTTCCCGACCTATTCGCTGGGCAATGTCTATGCAGGATGTCTGTATCAGGCACTGCGCGGCGCAGTTCCTGAACTGGATGCGCAACTGGCAGAAGGTGACACAACAGGCGCAACCGCTTGGCTGCGTGAACAGGTTCAGCAACATGGCGGGCTTTATGCCCCACGCGAGATTAGCCAGAGGGCGAGTGGAGTAGAGCCGGGGCCCGAACCTTTGCTGGACTATCTGGAACAGAAGTTCAGCGGATTGTACGGGCTGTAACAGCATGAATCGGTAGCCGATTGGCAAGGCTTCTCGCCATATACGCTGCAACATTGGCTTTGGCTTGAATACTCAAACCAGCGCGTCGTGCAAAAAGTTTTCACATCTGTACCAAGCAGAGGAATTCGGGCGCGCGGGTATTTCATGTATGGTTTCCGGGTGACAACCCAGTGTTTTGCGTCCGAAGGGCGAATGACTATGTCCAACCGTGATTTTTCTTCATGGATATCGCGGAACGCGCAACGGGTGCTTCAGAGTGTGTTTCCTGTCACACCGGTACTTGAACGCCGGTAGGCCAGCGTCGTTCCGACCACGCCGGAAATTGAGCACCAGAATGGCCGGGGCACAGGCCGGGTTTGGAGTGACTCTCACGATAGGCGCGATGTTTCTGAATTCATTGCCAAATACGCTTGAGGAGGTGTTGGCACGATTCCCCATTGATCTGGCACAGATCGTAACCACCGGCCATTCCCGCGGCGAACCGGAAAAGTGCGCATCAACAGATTTCGACATGTATTGCCGCCATGGCTACGACAACAGAGGTACTCCCTTCGCCACACCCGGTTCTGATTGGTTTGATCCAGGTTCTATGGGCGCCGTGGAAGCCACACTACGGTTCAGGGCTTGTGCGAGTTTTCAATGGGACCAAGTTTTTTAGCATGGTGCTATGATCGGCGCATTCTGGGGGACTATGAGACCGGTTTGAACATTTCGGTTGTTGGCTACTAAATCAGGCATGGCGTTCCAAATGGCTGGAGCGATGTGATGCGCGACTGGTTTGAAGCGGTGAACGCTTTGGACCAGAGCGCTGCGAACACAAATCCGATCACGTGAAGATAGATAGGAGCCTGCGATATATGAAAGTCAGATTGTTTTAAGATTTCACGCTGAACGCTGCCTTTGGGTGGCGCGTCCTTTCATTCTGCCCAAACACTTGCCGAACAAACATGCACAGATTGACCTAAACCACTGGCACCAGTTCAATCCGGGTCGCGACCGCTGCAAAGAACAAAACGCTGCCGACCAGAACAAATACGTGCCAGATCGTATTGTGGAACGGCAGCCAATCCAGCAGGTAGAAGGCGACACCGATCGTATACACGAGCCCACCGGAAATCATCAGTGTGACAATTGTGGGGGACAGATCTGCCAACATGGATTGCCCGGCCCAGACGGCTGCCCAACCCATCAAAAGGTAAAGCGCAAGCCCGAACCAACGGAACCGGTTTGGGTCTAACATCTTGAGAACTGACCCAAGCGTTGCAGAGGACCACAACCCGAGCAACAGCCCAGGAGGCTGAGCACCGGACAACAGTAAAAACGGCGTATAGGTCCCTGCGATCTTGACGTAGATGCCGGAATGATCGAGGCGTTGCAGAAACCCGCGCCATTCCTCGCTTTCAATCATGTTGTACAACGCAGAAAACGTCAGCATGAGTATCAACGTCACCCCGTAAACCGAAGCGCCCAGTACCGCAGATTGATCATACCGGTAATTGATGGTCATCGTGATCAGCAGGGGAACCGCAATCAACGCGCTCGAGACACCGAGCACATGGACCACCCCGTCGCTGATACGTTCTGTGCGGCTGTAAGCTGGTCGGATATGTGCAAAAGACCACATATAAAAAAGCTAGGCGTCAGAATGGCTTCGGGCAAGCGGATCATCCCGAGAGCTATCGATATCGTGATCCAGAATGACAAAACGCCCGCAGAGCGAGCGTTTTGTTTCATATCCGTAATTTAGCGTGAGAATTATTCTTCGGTTTCCTCATCACCCTGATCGGCGATCCGGGCGACGCTGACGACCTCTTCGCCCTTACCGGTGTTGAAAACTTTGACCCCGCCGGCGCTGCGGGACCGGAACGAGATGCCGTCGACCGGAACCCGGATCGACTGTCCCTTGGAGGTGGCCAGCATGATTTGATCGTCGATTTCGACCGGGAACGAGGCCACCAGCGGGCCGCCCCGCATCGCCTTGTCCATCGCCATCACGCCCATGCCACCACGGCCGCGCACCGGATAGTCATGCGACGAGCTGAGCTTGCCGGACCCCTTGGCCGTGATGGTCAGTATCAGGTTCTCGGCCGCCGACATCTCGGCATAGCGTTCCTGCGGCAGGATGCTGTCGGCATTGCCGCCATCCTCGTCGGCTTCGGTATCGTCGGTCACGCCGGCCATCAGGCGGCGCATTTTCAGATAGGCGGCGCGCTCGTCCGGGGTGGCCTCGAAATGACGGATCACCGACATCGAGACCACGCGGTCGCCCGCGTTCAGCCGGATGCCCCGCACACCGGTCGATTTGCGCCCCTTGAACACCCGCACGTCGGTTGTGGAGAAGCGGATCGCCCGGCCGGAATTGGTGACCAGCATCACATCGTCATCGTCCGAGCAGATGCGCGCGTTGACCAGTTCCACGCCCTCGGGCAGGTCCATCGCGATCTTGCCGTTGCGCTTGACGTTGGTGAAGTCGCTCAGCGCGTTGCGGCGCACGTCGCCGGCGCTGGTGGCGAAGACGATCTGAAGGTTTTCCCATTCTTCATCCGGCACATCGACCGGCATGATCGCCGCAATGGAAACGCCGGTGGGAATCGGCAGGATATTGACAATCGCCTTGCCCTTGCCGGTGCGCCCCGACTGGGGCAGGCGCCAGGTCTTGAGTTTGTAGACCATCCCGTCGGTGGTGAAGAACAGAAGCTGGGTGTGCGTATTGGCCACGAAGAGGGTGGTGACCACGTCCTCTTCCTTGGTCTGCATGCCCGACAGCCCCTTGCCGCCGCGCTTTTGCGCGCGGAAATCGGCCAGCGGCGTACGCTTGATATAGCCGCCCGAAGTAACGGTCACGACCATGTCTTCGCGCTCGATCAGGTCCTCGTCTTCCATGTCGCCGGACCAGTCGACGATCTCGGTGCGGCGCGGTACCGCGAATTGTTCGCGGACGCTGCGCAGTTCATCAGCGATGATGCCCATGATGCGTTCGCGCGAGGACAGGATATCCAGGTATTCCTTGATCTTTGCGGCCAGATCTTCCAACTCGTCCGTGACCTCTTTGACGCCCAGTTGCGTCAGGCGTTGCAGGCGCAGGTCAAGGATGGCGCGGGCCTGAACCTCGGTCAGGTTATAGGTCCCGTCGTCGTTCATCTTGGAAAGCGGATCGTCGATCAGGCGCAGATAATCCGCGATGTCCGCGGCCGGCCAGCGCCGGGTCATCAGCTTTTCGCGCGCCTCGGCCGCGTCGGCCGAAGACCGGATCGTGGCCACGACCTCGTCCACGTTCGAGACCGCCACGGCCAGACCGCACAGGATATGGCTGCGCTCCCGCGCCTTGCGCAGGTCAAAGGCGGTACGGCGGGCGACCACATCTTCGCGAAAATCGATGAAGCTGGTCAGGAAACGGCGCAGGGTCAGCTGCTCGGGGCGGCCGCCGTTCAGCGCCAGCATGTTGCAGCCGAACGAGGTCTGCATCGGCGTGAACCGGTACAGTTGGTTCAGCACCACCTCGGGCGTTGCGTCACGCTTCAGCTCGACCACCACCCGCACGCCGTTGCGGTCGGATTCGTCCTGAACATGGCTTACGCCTTCGATGCGCTTTTCGCGCACGGCTTCGGCGATCTTCTCGATCATCGAGGCCTTGTTCACCTGATAGGGGATCTCGTCCACGATGATGGCATAGCGGTCCTTGCGCAGCTCCTCGACGCGGGTCTTGGCGCGGATGATGACGCTGCCGCGGCCTTCCAGATAGGCCTTGCGTGCGCCGGATCGGCCCAGCATCACGCCGCCGGTGGGGAAATCGGGGCCGGGGACGTATTCGATCAGTTGCTCGGACGTCAGGTCCGGGTCTTCGATCAGGGCCAGCGTCGCGTCGACCACTTCGCCCAGGTTGTGCGGCGGGATGTTGGTGGCCATGCCCACCGCGATACCACCGGCGCCGTTGACCAGCATGTTGGGGAACCGCGCGGGCAGGACGGTGGGTTCCTTGTCCTTGCCGTCGTAGTTGTCCTGGAAATCGACCGTCTCTTTTTCGATATCCGCCAGCAGCGCGGCGGCGGGCTTGTCCATGCGGACCTCGGTGTAGCGCATGGCCGCCGGGTTGTCGCCGTCCATCGAGCCGAAGTTGCCCTGACCATCCAGCAGCGGCAGCGACATCGAGAAATCCTGCGCCATCCGCACCAGCGCATCATAGATCGCGCTGTCGCCGTGGGGGTGATACTTACCCATCACGTCACCCACCGGACGGGCCGATTTGCGATAGGGTTTGTCATGGGTATTTCCGGTCTCGTGCATCGCATAGAGGATGCGCCGATGCACCGGTTTCAAACCGTCGCGCAGATCGGGGATCGCGCGGCTGACGATGACCGACATCGCATAGTCCAGATAGGACGTGCGCATCTCGGATTCGATCGAGACCGTAGGGCCGTCGTAAACCGGGCGCTCGGGCGGGGTTTCATCCATGTTTTCGGGGATTTCTGGCGTATCGCTCACGTAAACTGCCCGTATTTTGTGCTGGGTCTATATCTTGTGGATGCACCTTATCAGACCCGGCACATAAGGTGCAAGCAAGCAGCGCTCTCCGAGGTTCGAATCCTCGGTAACACCCAAGTAACATATTGTTATCTAAGTATTAGGGGGTTTTCGTGCTAGCCTGAGAATACCGTGCAACAAACCGGAGGTCTGCATGAAGACAAGTGAAACCGAATTGATGCTCAAGGGCTATGGCCTGACAACGGCCGAATTTTTCTATCACATGCCCGATTACGTCCACGTCCTGAATACCTTCATCTGGCAGGAATACGACCTTGCGCCGGATCATCCGAAACTCTTCGAATTCATCGAGTTTTGGCAACGAGAAATAGAAGGGCCGCTGCATTCCGTGAAATTCACGCACCGCAAGATGATCGCACCGGGCGAGTGGCGCAACATGGTGGGCGAGTTTCGCGTGAACTGAGTGATCGGCCAGGTCTGCCTGTGCGTCGGAATTCCTGTTCTCATTTGAGGCAAGTCGCGTATGGTGACTGCCAATCTGATGGAGTCACAGGAAAAAACAATGATCAGAGCCGTTCTCTTTGTTGCAGCGCTTTGCATGACCAGCCCCGTTTTTGCCGAGGGTGTTCTGGACAAAATCAAAAAGGGCGCCGAGAGCGTCGGGAAGACGATCGACAAAGGTGCCGAGGCGGTTGACGATACGATCACGTCCACCTCGGAGCTGCTGTCCAACGAGGCAACACCTGAAGAGACGCGCGCAAAGCTTGACGCGATGGCTGGCGAGATTTTGGATCAGCTTTTGGCGGAAAACCCCGATGCGCGGCCACTTTATGACGTCAGTGCCGGGTATGCGGTGTTCGACTCTCGTAAGGTTACAGTATTTCCTGTGTCGGCGGGCTATGGCCGGGGCGTGGCGGTGTCGAAAGACACCGGGCAACACACATACATGAACATGGGAACGGGCGGGGTTGGCGGCGCCATCGGCATCGGTGGGTTCGAGACCAAATTCGTGATCCTGTTCGAAACCCCTGCTGATCTGGATAAGTTCATAAACCAAGGCTATGACGCGACCGCAGAAACGGGGGCCATGTATGGCGAGGACAAAACGGGCGAAACCCTGCGTTTTACTGATGGCCGCTCGTTCTTTGTTCTCAACAAAAAGGGCTGGCGCGTATCGGCCGGCGCGTCCGGTACGAAGTTCTGGAAATCGCCCGAGCTGAACTGATCAGCCAGAACAGCTTGCCCCGCCCAAAACGCAGAATTTGGCGCAATGAGGGTGGTTCAGATGCACGTCCGCCTCGGCCTCGGCCAGGGTATGACCCATCTCGAACTCGGGCTCATAGGGCAGCAGGGTGCAGGCCAGGACAGCAGGTTTTTCGGCCCCCTTGCGTTTGACCACCATACGGGCGCTGGCGCACATGACGTCGTTGGGGGATTTGTCAAGAATTCCCCAGCACGCGGTGGTGATTTCTGGAACCTCGACAGTTTCGTCCATTTCGGGAAACAGAACGGTCTGAGCCGGGTTCTGCGGGTCAATATCAAATCCGTGCCTGGCAAAGAACCTGGCATAGCCCGCACGGCTTTCCGCGTCTGACTCCCCCCAGACCGTACGCCCGGCGATGGCCATGTTGAAACCGTGGTCGCGCAACCATTCCATACCGACCAGGGTTTTGTCGAAACTGCCGTCGCCGCGTTCTTCATCGTGCAGGGCCGGGCGGAAGTGATCGACCGAAATGCGCAGAGTCAACATGTGGTTGAATTCCTTTTGCAACCTCAGCAACCCTTCGCGCATTTTGCGGCGCATCATCGGCGCCATTGCGTTGGTCAGGATCAGAACCTTGTACCCTCGTTCCAGCGCGGCGCGCGTCATGTCGATCATTTGCGGGTTCATGAACGGCTCACCGCCGGTGAAGCCGATCTCGTGCACGGGCCAGTTGCGGGCTTCGATCTGATCCAGGTAGTTCCGGACCTCGTTAGCGGTGATGTAAACCAAAGCGTCATTGGTCGGGCTGCTGGCGATATAGCAGTTCACGCATTCGATATTGCACAAAGTGCCCGTATTGAACCAAAGGGTCTCGGGCCGTGTCAGGGAAACCTTTGCGCGGGTCTGGCCGTCAGCTGTCACCGATTTGTTTTGAAACTTGCCGATATTGGCGAGCTGTGGGGTGTTGTCTTTCATTCCCGCATCCGGTTCTTAAAGGTCATCAAGCTGATCTAGCCCTTTGTCGCGGATTTGGTAAGGGTGACTCAGCGGTTCTGACAGAGTTTTGAACAGAGTGATTTTTTGCCGAATGGTTGCGCTAACATTGGACATGCCGGAAGGGGCGAGGTAAGGACAATTCATGGTTTCACGCGTCATACCTGTTGATCCCTTTGATCTGATCATTTTCGGCGGTACCGGCGATCTGGCGCAGCGCAAGATTCTGCCCGCGCTTTACCGTCGGTTTTGCGCCGGGCAATGGCACGAGGATGCCAGGATTATTGCAGCAGCGCGGGCGGGCCATTCCGCGGAAGATTTCCGACGGGTGGTCGCGGAATCGCTGCACCGGCATGCTGCGGTTCGCGCTTCGGAGTCCCAGAGAGTGTATCGTTTTCTACAACGGGTCGATTATGTCCCGCTGGATGCAGTATCAGCCGAAGGATGGGACCTTCTGGGTGAAAAACTGTCACCCAACCGCGTGCGCGCGTTCTATTTCTCGGTCGGTCCCAGCCTGTTCGGCCCCTTGGCCGAGCGGGTCCGGGCCTATGATCTGGCGACCGAAGATACGCGCATCGTGGTGGAAAAGCCGTTCGGGCATGATTTGGGCAGCGCGCGAGAGCTGAATGCCACACTGGCTGCGCATTTTGATGAAAGCCAGATCTACCGAATCGATCATTACCTGGGCAAGGAAACCGTTCAGAACCTGATGGCCGTACGGTTTGGCAATATGCTGTTCGAACCGCTGTGGAACAGCCAGTATGTCGACCATATCCAGATCACCGTTGCCGAAACCGTCGGTATCGATGGGCGCGAAGAATATTATGAACGCGCCGGCGCGATGCGGGACATGGTGCAAAATCACCTGATGCAGCTGCTGTGCCTGATTGCCATGGAACCCCCGGCGAAGTTCGATCCGGACGCGGTGCGGGATGAAAAGCTCAAGGTGATCCGAGCGCTTGATCCGGTGGAGCCGCATCACATCGTGCGCGGCCAGTTTTCGGCAGGGCCCGAGGGGGCGGGATACCGCGAATGTGTCGGCAATCCACGCTCGACCACTGAAAGCTATGTGGCGCTGAAGGCGCATGTCAGCAATTGGCGATGGGCGGGCACGCCGTTTTATCTGCGTACGGGCAAACGGCTGGTGGCGCGCTCGTCGATTATCAATGTGATGTTCAAGGACGCGCCGCATTCGATTTTCGGGGAAGAGGCCGGGCGTCACGCCAATGCGTTGTCGATCCGGTTGCAACCCAACGAAGGGATCACGCTGAAAGTGACGATCAAGGAGCCGGGGCCAGGCGGTATGCGGCTGATCGACGTGCCATTGGACATGAGTTTCGCCGAAGCGCTGGGGCCCGAGAACCAAGACCCGCCAGACGCTTACGAGCGCCTCGTCATGGACGTGATACGGGGCAACCAGACGCTGTTCATGCGTGGGGACGAGGTCGAGGCCGCCTGGGCCTGGACCGATCCGATCATCGCCGGATGGCTGGCGCGCGGGGACGTGCCGAAACCTTATGACAGCGGCAGCACAGGGCCGGGCGACGCCGAGCTGCTGATGAAACGTGACGGTCGCCGCTGGCAGGGAATAAAGCCATGAACATTCAGGAATATGCCGACCGGGAAATGCTGGCCATCGATGTGGCAAACGCGTTGGCGGGTGAGCTTGAGGCCGCTTTGTTGCACAATGACACCGTTGCATTGGCCGTCCCCGGCGGGACAACACCGGGGCCGGTTTTTGACAGCCTGTGTGCCGCCGATCTCGAGTGGGACCGTGTGCGTGTTCTGCCTACGGACGAACGCTGCGTGCCGGCTGATCACGAACGTTCGAACGAACGTCTGATCCGGGAAAGACTGCTGACAAACCGGGCATCCGTGGCGCAGTATCTTCCACTTTATGTTCCGGGCGCAGAGCCTGAAGCGGCGTTGCCGGAAATTGAATCGCTGATCGCGCCGGTGCTGCCTTTGTCGGTTCTTGTCCTCGGGATGGGGGAAGACATGCACACGGCCTCGCTGTTCCCGGGAATGGACGGGCTGGACAAGGCCCTTGACAGCCAGGCGCCGACCTTGATCGTCGCCCGGACCGATGTGCAGCCAGAGCCCCGGATTTCTTTGACGGCCCCTGTTCTGGACGGGGCCTTGTCGAAACATCTGATCATCTACGGGCAGGCAAAACGAGACGTATTGGACAAAGCCATGTCGATGCCACCGGAAGAGGCACCGATCGCCGCGATCCTCAGCGGCATGACGGTTCATTGGGCGGAGTGAGGCAATGCAGTTGGATGCTTTGAAGGCGCTTGCAGCAGCTGACCGCCGTATCGTCGACCTGTTTGCAAAGGATGCAACCCGGGCCGGGTCGTTTTCAGCCTCGACCGGGGATTTGCTGTTCGATTATTCAAAAACGCAGATCGATGAAGACGTGCGCGCTGCGTTGTTGCAATTGTGCGAAGATGCCGGGCTTGCGACGCGGCGCGACGCCATGTTTGCCGGGAAGAAGATCAACGAAACCGAAGGGCGCGCAGTGCTGCACACCGCCCTGCGCAACCTTGATGGTGGGCCGGTTGACGTGGACGGTCAGGACGTCATGCCCGGGGTTCTGGACACGCTGCATCGGATGCGTGTCTTTGCCGAGGAAGTGCGCGGCGGCGCCATTGCGGGGGCAGGGGGCAGTTTCACCGATGTGGTGAATATCGGCATCGGGGGGTCCGACCTGGGCCCGGTGATGGCCACGCACGCACTGGCCCCTTATCACGATGGCCCGCGGGTGCATTACGTCTCGAACGTGGATGGGGCCCACATCGCGGACACGTTGCGCCCGTTGGATCCGGCGCGGACGCTTGTGATTGTCGCGTCCAAGACATTCACCACGATCGAAACGATAACCAATGCGCGCACGGCCCGCGCCTGGATGTCCGAGGGCGGAGGTGATCCGTCCCGCCAGTTTGCCGCCGTATCCAGCGCGCTGGACAAGACGCAGGCTTTCGGCATCCCCGAGGCGCATGTATTCGGTTTCGCCGATTGGGTGGGCGGGCGTTATTCGGTCTGGGGGCCGGTCGGATTGCCGGTCATGATTGCCGTCGGTTCAAATGCATTTGATGCGTTTCTGCGGGGCGGGCAGGCGATGGATCTGCATTTCCGCTCGGCGGATTGGGTGGAAAACATGCCTGTGATGCTGGCGCTGGTCGGCATCTGGCACCGTCAGGTTCTGGGTTGCACCAGCCGCGCTGTGCTGCCCTATGATCAGCGGCTGCTGCGCCTGCCAGCCTATCTCCAGCAGTTGGAAATGGAATCGAATGGCAAATCTGTCGCGATGGACGGGTCTTCGCTGGCTGTCCCCTCCGGGCCGGTGGTCTGGGGAGAGCCGGGTACCAATGGCCAGCATGCGTTCTATCAGCTGATCCATCAGGGGACGGATGTCATTCCCTGCGAATTCATGGTCGCCGCCGAAGGGCACGAACCCGAGTTGACCCACCATCACCGCCTGCTTTTGGCCAACTGTCTGGCCCAGTCAGAGGCTTTGATGCGTGGCCGGTCTTTGGATGAAGCCCGTGAACGCATGGCAGAGAAAGGCCTTGATGGCGACGAACTTGACCGGCAGGCGCGACACCGCGTGTTTCCGGGCAACCGCCCTTCCACAACGCTGATCTATCCGAAGCTTACGCCGTTCGTTCTGGGGCAGATTATCGCGCTGTACGAGCATCGTGTGTTCGTTGAAGGTGTTCTGCTGGGCATCAATTCCTTTGATCAGTGGGGTGTGGAATTGGGCAAGGAACTTGCCAACTCGCTTGGACCTGTCGTGGATGGTGTCGCCAGTGCTGACGGTAAAGACGGATCAACCGCCGCATTGGTCGCCTATGCGCTGAAACACCGAAATTAAGAGCGAAAAAATGCCGCCCACGGCCGTGTTGGGCTGCATTCTTTTATTGTCAGACAATTAAATGATTGGCAGGGTTCCTCCGTAGGAAACGACTGTATTGACGCATCGGGTCACGCCCCAAGCCGTCAATGCCAGATGGATAAGGCAGAGGCCATCCAAGGTCTCGCCAAGGACGGGAGGATGTCCATGCTAGGACAGATGATGACGCAGCCCCTGCTGGTTTCGTCGCTGATCGATCATGCAGACCGCTATCACGGCCAGACCGAGATTGTTTCGGTTGAAACGGATGGAACGGTCACTGAAACCAACTGGTCCGAGATTGCGGAGAATGCCCGACGAATGGCGTCGGCCTTGACCAATCTGGGGCTGGAACCGCAGGACAGAATCGGGACACTGGCCTGGAACAATCGGCGGCATCTTGAAATCTATTTTGCCACGTCGGGCGCGGGCTATGTCTGTCACACGGTCAATCCCCGCCTGTTCCCCGAGCAGCTGACTTTTATCATCAACCATGCCCAGGACAGGGTTCTGTTCTTTGATGCGACGTTCATTCCGCTGGTCGCCGCGCTGCATGACGCTTTGTCCGAAGTTCAGCATTTTGTCCTCATGGGGCCTCGCAATGAAGAGGCTGCGGCTCAGGTTCCTGATCTGAAGTTCTATGACGAGTTGATCCAGACAGGAGATGCGGATTTCCAATGGCCTGACCTGGATGAAAAGACGGCCTGCGGTCTGTGCTATACGTCGGGAACCACGGGCAACCCCAAGGGCGTGTTGTATTCCCATCGGTCAACACTGCTGCACAGCTTTGCATCGAACACACGGGATGTGATCGGGTATTCAGCGATGGATGTTGTCATGCCGGTTGTGCCGATGTTCCACGTCAACGCCTGGGGGTCGCCCTACGCCTGCGCCATGTCGGGATCGCGGCTTGTGCTGCCCGGGCCGGATTTGCACGGCGAAGCGCTGGTCAATCTGATCGACACCTATGGCGTGACTTTGGCCATGGGCGTGCCGACCATCTGGCAGGGCTTGCTGGCCCATGCCGCGGCATGCGGAACCGAACTCAAAAGCCTTGAACGCACGGTTATCGGCGGCGCCGCGTGCCCTCCGTCGATGATCGAAACGTTCCGCGAAACCTATGGCGTTGACACGGTCCACGCCTGGGGCATGAGCGAGATGAGCCCGCTGGGAACGACGAATTATCCCTTGGCCAAACACCTGAAGCTGCCGCCGGAGGAACAGCACAAGATCCGTCTGAGCCAGGGCAGACCACCCTTTGGGGTCGAGTTGAAAATCGTGGACGAAGATGGGAATGATCTGCCGCATGACGGCGAAACCCAGGGCGATTTGATGGTGCGGGGTCACTGGGTTCTGGACAGCTACTTCCAGTTGCAGGATCAGGGTCTGTTGCAGGATGGCTGGTTCGCCACCGGGGATGTGGCCACTTTGGACCCGGATGGCTACATGACCATTCGCGACAGATCCAAGGACATCATCAAATCCGGCGGGGAATGGATCAGTTCGGTCGAGCTTGAGAACATCGCCGTGGCCCACCCCCAGCTTGCAACGGCCGCCGTGGTTGGTGTTCCGCATCCGAAATGGGATGAACGCCCCTTGCTGGTTGCCGTGAAAGCCGATGGTGAAAATCCCGGCGAAGAGGATTTGCTTGCCTTTTTCGAAGGCAAAATCGCCAAGTGGCAGATCCCGGACAAGGTTGTCTTTGTCGACGCATTGCCGCTGAGCGCGACCGGAAAGGTATTGAAACGCAAGCTTCGGGCCGAGTTCGGCGACGCCCTGACAGGCTAGGTCTGCTGCGTTATGGGGAACTGGCTCCGGCGGTAGGGATCGAACCTACGACCAATTGATTAACAGTCAACTGCTCTACCGCTGAGCTACGCCGGAACGGTTCGCGCCGTATAGCAATCCGGTTTCCCGACGTCCAGAGGGTGCGTGTGTTTTTCGACGAAAAAAACCGGCATAAATCGATGTGATTTTTGACGGTAACGCAGGTCTGAACGAAGGGGGGATTTTGGCTCCGGCGGTAGGGATCGAACCTACGACCAATTGATTAACAGTCAACTGCTCTACCGCTGAGCTACGCCGGAACTGAGGCGCATATAGCAACCCCGATTCCGGACGTCCAGTGGTTAAGTACGAGAACCATCAAAAAATTTTGCAGTTTTAGCGAACCCGCCGGAAAACAGATGAAACTGACAGGGGGCCAATGGGGGTCACTTTGTTTTTCCCAGTCAGATCAACGAGATGAGCAAAAACGTTGCGCTCGGCCGCGGGCAACAATGCCGCTGGCGTATCCGTATAGATGCGCTCGGCCAGATGCCGCGCTGTCCCGTCTTCTTCTTCCAATGCGCTCAGAATCTGGGCCTCGCGGGTCTGGCGATGTGCAATCAGCCAGTCCAAACGTTCGGCAGGGCTGGTGATCGGTGCGCCATGGCCTGCATGGAAAACTGACCAGTCGCGCGCGCGCAGCCGATAGCAGGCAGTCATGAAGTCGGTTAGATCACCATCCGGAGGGGACACCAACGAGCTGGCCCACCCCATGACATGATCCGCCGTGAAACAGATGTTCTGCCAGGCCAGAGCAATGTGATTGCCCAGATGGCCCGGTGTGTGAATGACCTCAAGCTGCCACCCGTCGCCATTGATGGTCTCACCATCCGCCACTTCGGCATCAGGGCGAAACGTGGTGTCGATGCCTTCGCCGCCGCCGGTCAGCCCCTGCGCGGCAAGATCGGTCATGACGGCGCTGCGCCCCGCCTCGGGCCCACCATAAGCATAAATCGTCGCCCCTGTGCGCGCCGCCAGCGGAGCTGCCAAGGGTGAATGGTCCACATGCGTATGTGTGACAATGATATGGCTGATCCTTTGACCCGGCGCCAAGGAATCCAGAATTGCGCCCAGATGTGCCTCGCTTGCGGGGCCTGGATCGATGACGGCAATGTCGCGTTCACCCAGCAGATACGTGTTAGTACCGCGATAGGTCATCGGAGAGGGATTCGGGGCCAGAATACGCTGCAAACCCGGATGCAGTTCCTCTGGCTGGCCGACGGGCGGATCGAAATCATCTGGTGCCTGCATTCTGTGCTCTTTCTCTTGTCCGGGCAGCCCGTTAGGTTTAGCGCATGTCTTCGCACTGGCTCAAACCTTATATGCCTCGCAGTCTTTACGCCCGGGCGGCGCTGATCCTGGTTTTACCTGTGATCGTGCTGTTGCTGGTCGTGGGAATCGCGTTCCTTCAAAAGCATCTTGAGGATGTCACCGGCCAGATGACGCGCGCGGCATCCCGCGAGGTGATGCTGATTTCGACAATGATCGAGGACGCTGAAACGCAACAACAGGCGCTGGCGTCGATTCGTCCCGATTTGCAGGCCCTTGAGATGAAGGCCAGGTTTCTGGGCGTCAACGAACAGCCTGAGATTGGCGCGCGGCGATGGTACGATTTCATCGCCCCGCAGGTCGAATCCGAACTGTATGCCAGGTTGCCCAATCTTGCCGCCGTGGCGTTACCCAGCAGCAAAGAAGCGCGGGTTTATCTGAAGACGCATCTGGGGTTGCTGCAATTGACGTTCGATCGGCGCAGGTTGTCGCCCGCGGCTCCGCATCAATTGATCGTCACCATGGTGTTCTTTGCGGTCATCATGACGACGATCTCCTTTCTTTACATGCGGAATCAATTGCGTCCCATTACGCGCCTCGCTGATGCGGCGCAGGCATTCGGGCGGGGGCGAATCGTTCCGTATTCACCCGGTGGTGCTATCGAGGTGCGCGCGGCGGGAAATGCGTTTCTGGACATGCGGTCCCGGATCGAACGCCAGATCGAACAACGGACGTTGATGCTGTCGGGTGTCAGCCACGATCTGCGGACCCCGTTGACACGTTTGAAGCTTGGACTGTCGATGTTGCCGGAAGACGAGGCCGCACCGTTGCAAAAGGATGTCACGGAAATGCAATCGTTGCTGGATGCGTTTCTGGATTTTTCGCGTGGGGCTGCCGAGGGATCGACGGAAGAGGTCCAACCGGATGAATTCCTCCGCCAGATCGTGGATGATGCAAAACGGGCCGGTCATCAGGCAGAGCTGATCGCGGTCGAAGGGCAGGGGACGGTCATGATACGCCCCATGGCTGTACGCCGGGCGGTGGAAAACCTGATTGGAAATGCCATGCGCTATGGCAGCCGGGCCGAGCTCAGCCTGTTTTTGAACGCGAAATCGATGCGCATCCGCGTTGAGGATGACGGCCCTGGTATACCTGCGGACCAACGTACAGAGGCGGTAAAGCCTTTCACGCGACTCGACCCGGCTCGCAATCAGAATCAGGGCAGTGGCGTTGGCCTTGGTCTTGCGATTGTGGCGGATGTCGCGCGCGCGCACGGTGGAGCTTTGCGTCTGTCGAAAAGTGAACGTCTCGGAGGGCTCTGCGCGGACATTATTATCGGGCGATAGACCCCCTGTTATGTCTGCGCATGGGGTTCAATTTTGTTAATTTGTCTCGCCATGGCATCCTGTCCCCATAGTTTTTTGCTTTTTTGGGGGCGCATAGGATGGTTATCGCAGGATTCGTGAAATTGGCCGAAAAGGGGTTTGTCGGGTGCGCGACACTTGCGGCCTTGCTGCCTCTTTGGCAGTGGTATGACGAAACCGATGAAAGGCGGGTGGAACGCCTGACCGGTTTTATCGGGGCAGGCGATACATGTCTGAAATGGTTGCGGTCCGACCTGATCGAGCCGTTGGCATCCGAGTTGTGGCATGCGTCGCAGCAGGACGTGGTGGAAGGCGACGAGGATCTGGCACCTCTTCCGGTTCAGGTGCGTGCCAATATGGCGATATTTTGCGCTGAAATGCTGGACTATTTGCAGAATGACTTCGGCAAGTTCGATGAGCCTCTTGCCTATGATTACTACATGATGATCATGGATGCGTCGTTCTGGGTCGATCCTGATGAATTCGAGACCTATTTGGAGGCGGTGCATCAAGATCCGAGCCTGTCCGGCAGTCACGAGGATTACAGCTTTGGTGGGCGCGACGGCTATTCCTATGAATGGCAAGTAACCCAAGAGGAGCTCGACGCCTATTTTGGGTTCGAAGATTCGGACGGATAAGCCAGCGCATCAACGTCCAGACGGCAACAACCCACTCGGATGTTTCGGCGAAATGGTAGGCCCGGAGGGACTCGAACCCCCAACCAAAGCGTTATGAGCGCTCTGCTCTAACCAATTGAGCTACAGGCCCGCCTAGGCGCTTGGGTATCACGGTGAACAGCCGCGTCAAGCCTGACCGTTGCAACAAACGCCACAATCGACTAACCCGCCCGCAAAGCTTTCTTGAGGGACCGGACATGACAGCGGGTAAAAACGGAATCACCTATGCCGATGCAGGTGTGGATATCGACGCAGGCAACGCCCTGGTCGATCGGATCAAACCCGCCGCCAAGCGGACCAACCGCCCCGGTGTGATGAGCGGTCTGGGTGGATTTGGCGCGCTGTTCGATCTGAAGGCTGCCGGATACCAGGACCCGATCCTGGTCGGTGCGACGGATGGTGTGGGCACCAAGCTGCGGATTGCGATTAATACCGGCGTCGTGGACGGGGTCGGCGTCGATCTGGTGGCCATGTGCGTGAATGACCTGATCTGTCAGGGGGCCGAGCCGCTGTTCTTCCTCGACTATTTCGCGACCGGCAGGCTGGATACCGATACGGCGGCGCGGATCATCGAAGGGATTGCCGAAGGCTGTGCGCAGTCTGGCTGTGCCCTGATCGGTGGTGAAACCGCCGAGATGCCGGGAATGTATCCCGATGGCGATTTTGATCTGGCCGGATTTGCAGTCGGTGCGATGGAACGCGGCGCAGATCTGCCCGCGGGCGTTCAAGCCGGTGACGTCCTTTTGGGTCTGGCCTCGAACGGGGTGCATTCCAACGGCTATTCGCTTGTGCGCAAGCTGGTCGAACTGTCCGGTCTGGGCTGGGATTCGCCGTCGCCCTTCGGAGAGGGCAACTTGGGTGAGGCACTTCTGACGCCCACACGCCTTTACGTGAAACCGGCTTTGGCTGCGGTTCGTGCGGGTGGTGTTCACGCGCTGGCGCATATCACCGGCGGCGGGTTGACCGAAAATCTTCCGCGCGTGTTGCCCCAAGGGCTGGGGGCCCGGATCGATCTGGATAGCTGGCAGTTGCCCCCTGTCTTCGGTTGGATGGCGAAGACCGGCAGTATCGTTGAGTCTGAAATGCTCAAGACTTTCAATTGCGGCATCGGCCTTATTGTCGTGTGCACCGCGGACAAGGCGGGTGAGCTGTCGGCCCTGCTGGCGGATGCCGGTGAAACCGTCGCTCGGATCGGTACTGTCACGGAAACGCCCGGCGTTGCCTATTCGGGCAAACTGCTGTGAGCCAGAAGCGCGTCGCGATCCTGATCTCCGGGGGCGGGTCGAACATGGTGTCGCTTGTTGACAGCATGACCAAAGATCATCCGGCGCGGCCCTGTTTGGTGTTGTCTAATGACGCGCAGGCAGGCGGGCTGAAAAAAGCTGCGGACCGTGGCATTCCGACCGCAGTGGTTGATCATCGCCCTTTCAAGGGGAACCGCAGCGCCTTTGAAGCCGAGCTTTTGAAGCCCCTGCAAGAGGCGCAACCCGACATTGTCTGTCTGGCTGGCTTCATGCGGGTTCTGACAGCGGATTTCGTGTCTCGGTTTCAAGGGCGGATGCTGAATATCCACCCTTCATTATTGCCAAAATACAAAGGGTTAAACACCCATGCCCGCGCGATTCAAGCCGGAGATTCCGAACACGGCTGCTCGGTGCACGAAGTGACGGCGGCACTGGATGACGGCCCGATTCTGGGCCAGGCACGGGTGCCGATCCATGCCGATGATACACCGGAAACGCTGGCTGCGCGGGTGCTGGTGTGGGAGCATAAGCTCTACCCTGAAGTGCTGCGGCGCTTTGCAGAAGGCAACAGGTCGCCCGTCCTGTTGCCGTGAACGCTCGGTGGGTGATTTACACCCGTGCAATAATCGGCCTATGGTCGTCGACAACGCTCGGGACGAGTACAAAAACGGGCAGGCACAAAAACAAGAGCGATACTAGTACGGCGCATGAAAACCCTGACGACGACGCAAGAGCTGGCCGATTTCTGCAAGGCCGCCGAAGGCTATCCCTATATCACGGTCGACACCGAATTTCTGCGCGAGCGGACGTACTACTCCAAGCTATGCCTGGTGCAGTTGGCTGTCCCGTCCGAGGATGAAGACAGCGCGGTTCTGGTCGATCCGCTTGCCGATGGCTTGTCGCTTGACCCGCTTTACGATCTTTTCCGGAATGAAAGCGTGGTCAAGGTGTTCCATGCTGCCCGCCAGGACCTTGAGATTTTCTGGGTCGAAGCCGGCGTTTTTCCCAAGCCGCTGTTCGACACACAGGTCGCAGCGATGGTGTGCGGCTTTGGCGAACAGGTTGGCTATGAAACTCTGGTTCGGAAAATCTGCAAGCAGGGCGTCGACAAGACCTCTCGGTTCACCGACTGGTCCCGGCGCCCGTTGACCGATGCTCAAAAAAACTATGCTCTGGCAGACGTGACGCATCTGCGCGGGATCTATGAATACCTGGCCGCAGAACTTGAAAAGACGCAGCGCAGCCATTGGGTTGCCGAAGAATTGCGGACGCTGACACAGCCTGCCACATATGACATCCGCCCTGAGGACGCATGGAAGCGGGTAAAGACGCGTACGAACTCGGCCAAGTTTCTGGCCGTAGTGCGGGAATTGGCGCAGTTTCGCGAAGCCTATGCGCAGGAAAACAACGTGCCACGGAACCGCGTATTCAAAGACGACGCGCTGATCGAGCTGGCATCGACCAAACCCAAAACACATTCGGATTTGGGCGGATCCCGCCTGTTGCTGCGCGAAGCCCGCAAAGGGGCGATCGCCGAAGGTATTCTGGCAGCGGTCAAGCGTGGCGTGAATTGCCCGCCCGACAAATTGCCCAAGGTCGACACTTCGCGCGACAAGCTCAAGGTCAATCCGGCGCTGGCTGACCTGCTGAGGGTTCTGCTGAAGTCCAAAACCGAAAGTTCAGGTGTTGCGGCGAAATTGATCGCCACAAGTTCGGACCTGGATCAGATTGCGGCCGGCGAGCGGGATGTTCCAGCCTTGTCGGGATGGCGGTTCGAGGTCTTTGGCGAGGATGCTCTCAAGTTGTGCGAAGGAAAGATTGCCCTGGCGGCCAAAGGGCAGTCGGTCAAGGTCGTGTCCCTGTAACCGCGCTTACCGGCGCCGTGATTCCAGTGCGTTCTGTTGTCCGACCACGCGGACCAGCCGAATACCTTCCAGTTCCTGATTCGAGATATTGATGGCGTCCGATACCATCCGGGTACGTTCCGACCCTTGCGGCGTCTCATAGCTGGGGTAGTTCACACGGAACACGAATTCCAAAGTTCCGTTCTTCTGGTTTTCTTCCTTTTCAACAGGAACCAGACGCGCGTTGAATGCCCCCTGTCGGACAGCCGTGCCAGACGCATAGATGATCGCGCCGGTGGGGGTTGGGTCGATGCGCAACTCGTCGATCTGACCAATTGGAATGCTGGTGTCTTCGGCATCGGGGCGGGAAAACAGGCCGGTTCCTCCGCCTTGCTTCGGAACCAGTGCGTCGGCGGCATTTGGGTCGGGCGGTGTTTCGGCTTCGACAGATCTGCTGGATCCGAACCAGTTTGAAGGGTTCACCCGAGAGTCACGCCAGCTGCTGCATGCAGTCAGGGTCAGCGTGGCGATGATGAGAACGGACAGAGATTTTTGCATGGACCCACAGACTTTCACACGAGTTCAGGCAATGGGTTAGCGCATATTCTTCGCGTTGAAAAGCCACCGCGGGGGCTGGACAGTGGCGGGTCACCGGCTTAGGTCACAATTGTGAATGCAACCAAAGGATCACCGCATCATGGCCACGCCCGCCTTTGAAGAGATTGTCGAGGATTTCGAGTTTCTCGAGGATTGGGAAGACCGGTATCGCCATGTTATCGATCAGGGCAAGGCGATGGAGCCGTTGGACGACGCATTCAAGGTTCCGGCGACAAAAGTGCATGGATGCGCCAGTCAGGTCTGGCTGCATCCGATGATTGAATCCGGCGTCTTCAAGTTCGATGGTGACAGCGATGCACTGATCGTGCGTGGGCTGATCGCTGTTCTTCGATCCTTGTACAACGGTTTGCCCGTGGCCGAAGTTCCCAAAGTCGATGCGGGGGCGGAACTGGCACGCCTTGGCCTGAACGACCACCTGTCCGCTCAGCGCTCAAACGGCCTGCGGTCGATGATCGAACGCATCCGGCAGGTCGCACAGGAAAACGCCTGACCTCATCTTGGGCGGTTTGCCCAGTCCGACAGCGTGTTTTCCAGATCGCCGTAACCGGTGAACCGGCGTTCGAATTCAAGCCCCATCCGGTCTGCGCATTCGCGCGCGCGTTCCGTCAGTTCTGGTCTGTCGATCTGGGCCTGATAGACAAGTTTGGTGTAATTGCCGAAATACATGTCACGCAGTTCCGGGTAGCGGTCCAGGCCCAGTGGTTTCCAGACAAAGGCGTCGAATTGCCGGGCCAGGAAATCTGTCAGATAGAACGCGGTTGTTTCGTCTTCTCCGCGGTCCTGAAAGGCCTGATTTCCTTCGAAGAAGGAATAGCAATGGGGACCCTTCACCATTTCGACCCCAAGTTTCTCGCAGGCGGCCTGAAGCAGACCCCCGGTGCCGCAATCGGCGTAAACGATGTAGATCTTGTCAAAATCGCCTTGATGCTTGGCCACGGCGTCTTCCACGGCCTGGGTGATCCGCTCCGGGTGAACGTGCAGGATCGCCGGCAGGCAGGTCAAAGCCATGTGATCCCAGCCATTCCGTGTTTTGATGTCCAGTATTTCGCGCGCAAGAGCGCCGCAGGCAATCAACAGGATGCCTCCCTTGCCCGTATCGTCATAACCCTTCGTGGTCAGGCTTGCATCATCTGGCAGGGATTCGTTTGACATCACTTGGCATCCTCCGGGGCTTTAGCCATAGGAGGATGATTGGGGCCGTTGGGCAAGCCCCGATCCGACATCTCATGTCAGGCCGCCGACGCATGCGCTTCGAACGCGGTCAGCAGGGGCCGGGCCAGCGGACCGTACGCGGCAACACCGTTCAGCGACAGTTCCGGAAACAGCGACAGGATTTCTTGCCGTGCGGCAGACCCGAGACTGTCCCAGATTTGCGCGCCGGGATGAAAGCTCTCGCTCAGGCAATCTTCGGCCCAGAGCAGCTCATGCCGGTCGAACAGCAAATGGATGTAGGTCACCACCCCTCCGGGTCGCAGTATGATGTCGGACCCGTTCACGAGATGTTTGGCAGGCGCCAGGGCTTCGCGATGTCCGGTGTGCAGCTCGAGACGCCAATCCCCAATCAGCATGCGGTGCTGTTGTGACACCAGAAGGTCGCGCGTGTTTCCGATGGCGCCTGCTTTGAAGAGAATTGGCGCATGCGGACCCGTTGCCTTGACGGTTCGCCGCCCCATCCAACGCAGGGGTTGCAGCCCATGATCATGGGTTACGATCCGGTCGCCGACGGACAGGGTTTCAATCGGTCGCGCGCCTTGTTCGGTGCGGATCATCGTTCCGGGGGTAAAGCAGGGCACCAGATCCCAATCTTCACGGCGGGATGTCAGGCCTGAATACCGGTTTCCGGCAAGGCTGTTGAGCGTGATCGAGCGGACAGGGCCAGCCTCCAAGGCGGATTGGTCCGAATTGTCCGAGAATTCCGGCATCAGATAGGTGTTGCCATTCACATCCTGCGCCACAACTGCGGAAATCCTGGCAGTTGATCCGTCAAAATAGGTGATCGTGGCGTTGTAGACCGAAGTGCCATCGAATGTCTGAGGCGTCCCGCCATCGATCGAAAACCGATCATTGGCCGACATGTTGTTCATGTTGTAATACGAACCCGGATTGCCGACCGGGCTCCAGGTGACGCTGTTGTGAGCCAGCGGATCGTTGGACCCGCCAAAGGTTTTCCCCACAAGCGCCGAAGCGTTTTCAGCTGTGTTGTTGCCTTCGAAACTGTCGATATCGGCAAGTTTGCCGAGCGAGATGGCTGTGAACGTAGTCGGCACGAGACCCCCTGAGGATGTGGATGCCTCGTTCTTTTAGACCTGCTTTGGTTTAGAATTGGATAATCCGGATTTTCCGGTGGCAAAGCGCTTCAGAATCGAAAAGGCCGCCCGGATCGGACGGCCTTTCAATCAGTATTATTCGGGTCTTAGCCAGCCAGTTGATTGTGCTTGCGGCCCACGAATTCCTTGGCGGTTTCCACTGCAACAGCTGCGTCGCGGCAATAGGCATCCGCGCCAATGGCCTTTCCGAACTCTTCATTCAGGGGCGCGCCGCCGACCAGAACGATGTAATCGTCGCGGACGCCCTGTTCGACCATCGTGTCGATGACCACTTTCATGTAAGGCATCGTAGTGGTCAGCAGGGCCGACATGCCCAGAATGTCGGGTTGTTCGTTTTCCAGTGCTTCCAGGTAGTTTTCGACCGGGTTGTTGATGCCCAGATCGACAACTTCGAAGCCCGCGCCTTCCATCATCATCGAAACAAGGTTCTTGCCGATGTCGTGGATGTCGCCCTTCACGGTGCCGATGACCATCTTGCCGACGCGCGGTGCACCGGTTTCGGCCAGCAGCGGCTTGAGAATGGACATGCCGCCCTTCATGGCGTTTGCGGCCAGCAGAACTTCGGGGACGAACAGGATGCCGTCGCGGAAGTCATGGCCCACGATGGTCATACCGCCAACCAGAGCCTTGGTCAGGATGTCATAAGGTGTCCATCCGCGTTCCAGCAGGATGTTGGTACCTTCTTCGATCTCTTCCTTCAGGCCATCATAGAGATCGTCGAACATCTGCTCGACCAGTTCGTCGTCATTCAGTTCGGACAGGACGATGTCTTCTTCGTCGGACATGGGGTATTCCCTGTGCTGGGCGGGCCATCGACCCGTGGTGGCATTTTTTTCCGTTTTGGCCAAAACGTCGCATCCTGACTGTGACGATTGCGACGTCGGTCGTTTCGGGACCGACCTATATGACAAAAAATGTGGGGGCTCGATAGAAAAGTCTGCAAGATCATCCTGCGGAGATTTCATCTCGCTTCAATCCGTCGGTGATTTGGCGGGGCTTGCGCCAAATTGGCGACGGGCCTATGTTTGCGAGGGAACAAAAGAAGAACAAACTGACATGACTATCGCGCGGACGATCAAGGCAAGAGGAACAACGACGAACGAAGCTGGTCGGTTTGAACGTTTTGCCACCACGGCCACCGAAGACGGGTGGGACATTGAGGAAGAATTGCCGCCGCTGCGGACCGAGACACGCGAAGAGGTTGCGCGCAGCGCTATTGCTTACAACCGATCCCCTGACTTGCCCTTCGATCGGTCGATCAACCCGTACCGGGGATGTGAACATGGCTGCGTTTACTGTTTTGCGCGGCCCAGCCACGCGTATCTTGGGCTATCGGCAGGATTGGATTTCGAAACCCGCCTGATCGCTCGACCCAACATGGGGCGTGTTCTGCGCAAGGAATTGTCTGCCAGATCCTACAAAGTCGCGCCGATTGCAATTGGTACGAATACGGACCCGTATCAGCCGATTGAGAAAAAGCACATGATTACAAAGTCATGCCTTGAGGTTTTGAGTGAGTTCAACCACCCGGTCGCGATCGTCACCAAGGGTACCCTGATAGAGAGGGATCTGGAGTTGCTTGCCGACATGGCATGCCGGGGGCTGGTGCGGGTTGGTATTTCGCTGACAACGTTGGATGCGGATTTGTCCCGCCGGATGGAACCACGGGCGCCGTCGCCTCTTCGGCGGTTGCGCGTGATCCGAACGCTGACGGAAGCGGGCGTTCCGGTGCGTGTCATGACGTCACCCATCGTGCCGGGGCTGACGGATCATGAACTGGAAAGCCTTCTGGAGGCCGGGAAAGAGGCTGGTGCGGATGCCGCAAGCTGGATCATGTTGCGCCTGCCGCGCGAAGTATCGCAGCTTTGGCAGGGCTGGCTTGCCGATCATGAGCCGTCGCGAGCGGAAAAGGTCATGTCCAAACTGCGGGAAATGCATGGAGGGCGGGATTACGATCCGCGTTGGGGGCACAGAATGCGGGGCGAGGGTGAGTATGCCGGGATCATCGCTCAAAGGTTCTTGAAGACCTGCAAACGTCTGGGGCTGTCCATAAAATCGGCCCCATTGCGTTGCGACTTGTTTGCGGTGCCACCGCAGCCTGGGGATCAGATGAGCCTTTTCTGAGGTCGTGCGCCCCGGCTTGTCCGGTGCTGTCTTGCGCGGGAAAACACCGGGTCGTCGCGCTCTCATTGCTTCAGCCCAAACAAAAAGACCCCGGCAGTACCGGGGCCTTCGAAACAGATTGACGTGAGGCGCGTATCAGCGATTTTCGATATCCACGTAATCGCGCAGCGTTTCGCCCAGGTACAGCTGACGCGGGCGTCCGATTTTGTTTTGCGGATCGGCGATCATCTCTTTCCACTGGCTGACCCAGCCAACAGTGCGTGACAGGGCGAAGATCGGCG
Organism: Ruegeria sp. H8; assembly: GCF_056532905.1. NCBI lineage: Bacteria > Pseudomonadati > Pseudomonadota > Alphaproteobacteria > Rhodobacterales > Roseobacteraceae > Ruegeria > Ruegeria sp. H8. The sequence continues at coordinate 523,348 of NZ_JBQFNY010000001.1, forward strand.
TGAACATCGAGGTCGGGAAACCCATCGCTTCGAGGATGATGCCCGAGTAGAAGTCGACATTCGGGAACAGCTTTTTCTCGGCGAAGTACGGGTCTTCCAGCGCTTCGCGTTCCAGTTCCTTGGCAACCTGCAATTTCGGGTTGTCTTCAACGCCCAGCAGATCAAGAACTTCGTCTGCCGATTGCTTCATCACTTTGGCGCGCGGGTCGAAATTCTTGTAAACGCGGTGACCAAAGCCCATCAGGCGGAACGGATCGTTCTTGTCTTTGGCGCGGGCAATAAACTCGGGGATGCGATCAACGGTGCCGATCTCTTCCAGCATCTCCAGGCAAGCCTGATTTGCGCCGCCATGTGCCGGACCCCAAAGGCAAGCGATGCCGGCGGCGATACAGGCAAACGGGTTTGCCCCCGAGGACGACGCCAGACGCACGGTCGATGTCGAGGCATTCTGTTCGTGATCCGCATGCAGCGTAAAGATGCGGTCCATGGCGCGGCTGAGGATCGGGTTGACCTCATATTCCTCGGCAGGAACGCTGAAACACATGCGCAGGAAGTTCGACGCATAGTCCAGATCGTTGCGCGGATACACGAAAGGCTGACCGGTGTGGTACTTGTAGGCCCATGCAGCAATTGTCGGCATCTTGGCGATCAGACGATGCGATGCGATTTCACGCTGCTGCGGGTCCGAGATATCCGTTGAATCGTGATAGAAGGCCGACATCGCGCCGACAACGCCGACCATGATGGCCATCGGGTGCGCGTCGCGGCGGAAACCGCGATAGAAATACTGCATCTGCTCGTGCAGCATGGTGTGGCGAGTGATCGTGGTCTCGAATTTCTCAAGATCCTTTGCCGCCGGCAGTTCTCCGTACAGCAGGAGATAACAGACTTCGAGGAAATGCGATTTCTCGGCCAGTTGGTCGATCGGATAGCCGCGGTGCAGCAGTTCGCCTTTTTCGCCGTCGATATAGGTGATGGTGCTGTCGCAGCTTGCGGTCGAAGTGAACCCGGGATCGTAGGTGAAGACGCCGGCCTGACCATAAAGCTTTCGGATATCAATGACATCCGGACCAGCGGTCGGAGAATGAACAGGCAACTCATACTCTTTGCCGTGAACGGTCAGAGTGGCTGTTTTGTTGCTATCAGTCATGGTTGTCCCTTCTTCATTCATGCGCACGCCAGAGATACCTCCGGTGATACGGGCAATGACTGCGCGTGGACGCGCAGTCCGGGTGTTAGCGGAGCAGCGTTACCCGTTTATGAAGCTTGGGTTATTTCGCTGCTTCAGAAAGCCGCGCCAGGGTTTCTTCCCGTCCCAGCACAAGCATCATGTCAAAAACCGAAGGCGTAACGGCCCGACCCGCCAGGGCGGCCCGCAGCGGACCGGCCAGCTTGCCGAACTTGAGCTCTTTTGACTCGGCAAAGGAATTCAGTGCCTCCTCCAGTTCGTTCCGCGACCAGCTAGCATTTTGCAGATGCGGCGTCAATTCCGTCAGTATACCATCGGATACAGTTGCCAGTGCCTTTGCCGCCTTTTCATTCGGAACGATCGGGCGGCTTGTCAATGCAAAATGAGCCTTTTCAAGCAGTTCCGGGAAGGTACGCGCACGGTCCTTGAGGCAATACATCGCACGTTCTAGATCACTGGATTGTGTTTCAGTAAGGGGCGGAAGGTCTGCTGCAGACAGATATGCTTCGATCTCTTGCCGCAGTGCAGCATCATCCGAGACTGCGATATGCTGTCCACACAGGTTTTCAAGCTTTTTCAGATCGAACCGTGCAGGGCTTTTGCCGATCCCGTCCAGATCGAACCAGTCCTTTGCCTGCGCATCCGTGAAAAACTCATCGTAGCCATGACTCCAGCCCAGCCGGGCCAGGTAATTGCGCATCCCGGCTGCGGGATAGCCCATGGCCTGATATTCCTGCGCTCCAAGAGCACCATGGCGCTTGGACAGTTTCTTGCCGTCCGGCCCGTGAATCAGCGGGATATGCGCCCAGACCGGAACGTCCCAGCCCATGGCTTCGTAGATCATCATTTGTCGCGCGGCGTTGTTGAGGTGATCGTCGCCGCGGATGACATGGGTGACACCCATGTCGTGATCGTCGACAACGACTGCCAGCATGTAGACGGGTGTTCCGTCCGAGCGCAGAAGAATCATGTCGTCCAACTGGTCATTGCGGATGCTCACATCGCCCTGAACCTGATCGTGGATCACGGTCACCCCGTCCTGAGGCGCCTTGATTCGTATGGCAAAAGGTGCATCCGGATGTGTCGCAGGATCGGCGTCACGCCATGGGCTGCGGAACAGGGTTGATTTCCCTTCGCTGCGCGCCTGGTCCCGGAAAGCCGCAATTTCTTCCTGGGTCGAGAAACACTTGTAGGCCTTGCCCTCGGCCAGCAACTGATGCGCGACCTCGGCGTGACGGGCGGCCCCTTCGAACTGGCTGACCACATCACCGTCGTGATCAAGGCCAAGCCAGGCCATGCCCTGAAGGATCGCGGCGGTCGCCTCGGGTGTCGAACGTTCGCGATCGGTGTCTTCGATCCGCAGCAGGAATTTGCCGCCCCGACCACGTGCATACAGCCAATTGAACAATGCAGTGCGCGCGCCGCCGATATGCAGGAAACCGGTGGGCGAGGGGGCAAAACGAGTGACGACCTGTTCAGTCATGGTGAGGATTAACCTTTTGGTAACCGTATCTGGCATAGTTTGAAGCCTGTCTAACGAGCCCGAAGGACGGGGGCAACCATGCGTGTTCTTGCACGGGTCGAGGCCGCGCTGCTGCACCAGACAGGCTACCTTTTCCCTTGGACGCCGGTTTTGCTGGCGACCGGGATTGGTCTTTATTTCGGCGTCCGCGTCGAACCGGATTGGTCAGTTTATGCCGGTCTTGTCTGTCTTGGAATCGCTCTTGTCGCCTTGCGCCGCCGGCTGCCACCGGGGGTGGGAACGTTGACAATCGGGGGGGTGCTGATCGTTGCCGGTTTCCTTCTGGCGGGCGTTCGCGCCCATATGGTGGCAGAACCGGTACTGTCGTGGCGATATTATGGCCCTGTCGAGGGGAGGGTCGTCGCCATGGATCGGTCTGCCTCGGATGCGTTGCGGTTGACGCTTGATCAGGTACGCATAGGGGATGTACCTCAGGAGCGCAGGCCGCAGCGCATCCGTCTTTCCGTTCATGTTCCAACGGGCGCAATCGCACCGGGGCAGCGTATTATGACCACCGGTCATCTTTCGCCGCCGCAGGGCCCGGTCGAGCCCGGAGGTTTCGACTTTCGCCGCCACGCCTGGTTTCAACGATTGGGCGCGGTCGGCTATACCCGCGTCCCAATCATGACCATCGCACCAGCGGCCGAGGGGATCGACGGCATTCGGGTCACTGCGATCCGCATGGCCATTTCGCAGCGGGTCAGGCAGATTCTGCCCGGTGAAATCGGTGGATTTGCCGCCGCCGTTACCACCGGAGATCGCAGCGGGATGGGGCAGGAGACGCTATCATCCTTGCGGGCGTCCAATCTGGCGCATCTGCTGGCCATTTCCGGGCTTCATATGGGGCTTCTGACAGGCTTCGTATTCGTTGCGTGTCGGTTGGGGCTGTCGTTGTGCCCCCCCGTGGCGTTGCGAGTTCCGGTTCGGAAGGTGGCTGCTATTCTCGCGCTTTGTGCCGCAACCCTTTATCTGTTGTTGTCCGGGGGCAACGTTGCAACCGAACGGGCCTTTGTCATGGTCAGCGTCATGCTCGGGGCCGTGTTGATCGACAGACGCGCGATTTCGCTGCGTGCGGTTGCTGTTGCCGCCGTAATCGTGCTGGTTCTTCGGCCCGAGTCGCTGATGAGCCCCGGATTTCAAATGTCCTTCGCCGCAACCACAGCCTTGGTCGCCGTCTTCGGAGCGTTGCGAGAGATGCGCCCGATGCCCGGCCCAAACTGGCTGAAGCCCGTCGCCGGCGTGGTGATGTCATCGGCAATTGCAGGCCTTGCAACAGCCCCCATAGGTGCCGCGCATTTCAATACGATGTCCCATTACGGTCTGCTGGCCAACCTGCTTTCCGTTCCTGTCATGGGTCTTTTTGTCGTGCCCTCCGCCGTCGGTGCGGCGCTTCTGGCCCCGTTTGGACTGGAGGCAATTGCCCTGACCGTCATGGGGTGGGCGTTGCATTGGATCCTTACGGTTTCGGACTGGGTGTCGCACCTTGATGGCGCACAGGGGTTTGTCGTCAGCCCGCCTTGGTACATCCTGCCCCTGGTCGCATTCGGCGCCTTGTGGATGGCCTTGTGGCAGGGACATGCACGATGGGCCGGAGCGGTGCCTGTTGTCCTGGCATTTCTGCTTTGGAACTCGGGGCACAGACCGGATGTCCTGATCGCTGAAAACGGCGGATTGGTGGGGGTTATGACCGACAAGGGGCGGGCCCTCAGCAAAAGCAAAGGCAGCGGGTTTGTCGCCGGTGTCTGGCTTGAAAATGACGGAGACGGTGTTGATCAGATCGAGGCGGCGCTCAGATGGCCGGACAGCGACATCGTGCAACGATACCCGCTGAAGGATTTTGAGATCATCCATATCACCGGAAAACGGGTGGCGCGGGCGTTTGACGAATGTCAGGAAAACCAGATCATCATCTCGGCCGTTGCGCTTGCCCTGCAAGGTTCGTGCGGGGTATTCGATCCGGAACGGTTGTACGAAACCGGAAGCCTGTCGGTTTCGAACGGAAAACTGACCTCGAGCGCGGACATGACCGGCCATCGGCTTTGGTCCCCGAAACCAGCCGGGGACCGTCATTCCAAGCAGGCTCAATAGGTGCGGATGAGTCCGACCAACCGGCCCTGAACCTTGACCTTTTCTTCGGGCAGGACGCGCGTTTCATAAGCCGGGTTTGCAGCCTCAAGCGCGATTGCGTTGCCGCGGCGGAAGTACCGCTTGAGGGTCGCTTCCTGATCCTCGACCAAGGCAACCACGATGTCGCCGTTATCCGCGGTCGAGGTTTCCCGGATGACGACCACGTCACCGTCATTGATGCCAGCGTCGATCATCGAGTCGCCGCGAACTTCCAATGCATAGTGCTGACCCTGTCCCGAAACCATGGGGCCGGGAACGGCCACGTGATGCGATACATGGCTGATTGCTTCGATGGGAACACCGGCTGCGATCCGGCCCATGACCGGCAGCTCGAGCGCGTCCACCGATACAGGCTCCACATTCGCAGGGCGGGGGCCTTTGGGCCGGTCGCCTTCGATCACACGTGGCGTAAATCCAGCTGTCGGCTCACCGCCAAGGCTTTCGGGCAATTTCACGATCTCAATGGCCCGAGCGCGATGGGCAAGGCGGCGGATAAACCCACGTTCTTCCAATGCGGTGATCAACCGGTGAATGCCGGACTTCGACCGCAGGTCGAGAGCAGCCTTCATTTCATCAAAACTGGGCGGAACACCGTCCGCCTGCACGCGTTTGTGGATGAATTCCAGCAAATCCAATTGCTTCTTGGTCAGCATCGCTCACACCTCGTCGCTCATGCGTTTTCTTTTGTTCTACGCATGTTCACGTTTTGTGTCAACGAATTTGAGGGCAGGTCAGATCGGCAGGTATTCGACCATTTCCCCGATGTCGCGCGCCGGATCGTGTGGGGCGCGGACCAATAGCGCGTTGGACTGAGCCAATACGCTGAGAAGGGAACTGTCCTGATCTGCGCAAGCTTCGATACCGGCATCCGTCACCACGGCGCGCATATAATGCTCGCGCGGGCCGTTCTCGGGCAAAGGACCACTCAGCCGGGCCGTGCGGAAGGGTGGCAGCACCTGTTCAAGCCCCAGCATCCGGCGCACCATCGGGGCCAGAAACAGATAGCCGCAGACCATGGCGCTGACCGGATTGCCCGGCAACCCGACCATCGCCGCGTTGCCGATACGACCGGCCATCAGGGGTTTTCCAGGGCGCATTCGGATCTTGTAGAAGGATTGCTTCATCCCCAACCCCTGCGAGACGTCCGACACGAGGTCATAATCGCCAACCGACGCCCCGCCGATCGTCACGACCAGATCCGCCCCCTGCGCAAGACCAAAGGCCGTTTCAAGTGACGATACAGTGTCCCGCGCGATCGGAAGCACGCGCACCACAGCCCCCAATCCTTCGAGCATTACCTTTAGGCCAAATGTGTTCGAGGCGATGATCTGATCCGGGCCGGGTTCTTCCCCGGGCATGACCAATTCATCACCAGTCGAGATGAGGGCGATCACGGGTTTGCGCGAAACCGGGACGCGAGGGATGTTCATCGCGGCCATCAAGGCCACATCTTCAGCGCGGATCAATCGCGGGGCCGATATGGACGTGCCAGCCTTGAAATCCACGCTAGCGGGTCGGATGTTCGTTTTGGCGCCGGGTGTGTCCGTGATCGTCAGAAGATCACCGCGGCGATCCGTATCCTCTTGAATCACAACGAAATCCGCGCCCTCGGGCACAGGGGCGCCGGTATAGATGCGAACCGCCTGTCCGGGGCCTACAGTGCCCTCAAAACGACGCCCGGCCGCTGACTCGCCCACAACTTTGAACATGGCGTGCAGTTCGACCTCGTCAGATTTGACTGCGTAGCCATCCATGGAAGAGGCGGCAAAAGGCGGTTGATCCCGCGTGGCCGTGACGTCCCGCGACAGAACGCGCCCTGCGGACTGGGCCAGTGGAACCTCTTCGGCCGGCAATGGCCCCACAAGATCGAACAACAGGGCGCGTGCCTCTTCGACAGTAATCATTTCGCCTCGTAACGCCCTGATTTACCGCCATCTTTGAGCAGAACGCGAATGCCGCCTATCTCCATCGCCTTATCGACGGCCTTGGTCATGTCGTATACGGTCAAGGCGGCTGTCGATACGGCGGTCAGCGCTTCCATCTCGACCCCGGTCTGGCCCGAGGTCTTGACGGTGGCCTGGATCCGAACACCCGGCAGGTCCGGGTCAAGAGTCAGCTCGACGGCCACTTTGGTCACCGGCAAAGGATGGCACAGCGGAATGAGGTCCGGCGTTTTCTTTGCGCCCATGATGCCGGCCAAGCGGGCAATGCCCAGAACATCGCCCTTCTTGGCGCGACCTTCGGAAATGATTTCAAAGGTTTCCGGCGCCATCCTGATGTAACCTTCGGCAATAGCGACGCGATCTGTCACCTCCTTGTCCGAGACATCGACCATATGTGCCTGACCTTGGGCATCGAAATGGGTCAGCGGCATCACATCACTCCGGGGATCAGCGGGTTTGACAGGATATGGCGCGTTGCCGCTTCAACATCGTCCTGGCGCATCAGGCTTTCTCCGATCAAGAAGCAGCGGGCCCCATAGCGTGCAATGTCCTTCAGATCGTCTGGTGTACCCAGTCCGCTTTCGCACACGATGGTGCGATCGGCGGGCACCAGCTTGGACAGGCGGCGTGTCGTGTCGAGCGTTGTCTCGAAGGTTTTCAGATTGCGGTTGTTGATACCGATCAGCGGGCTTTTCAGCTGTGCCGCGCGTTCAAGCTCGGCCTCGTCGTGTACTTCGATCAGAACGTCCATTCCCCAATCGAACGCAGTTTTTTCCAGTTCAGCCGCCTGATCATCACTGACCGAGGCCATGATGATCAGAATGCAATCCGCCCCCAGGGCGCGTGCTTCGACCACCTGATACGGGTCGTACATGAAATCCTTGCGCAAGGCGGGCAGGGATGTCGCCTCGCGCGCCTGCGTCAGATACTCTTTTTTGCCCTGAAAGCTGGGGGTGTCGGTCAGGACGGACAAACATGTCGCGCCACCATCCTCATAAGCCTTTGCAAGAACTGGCGGGTCGAAATCCGGACGGATCAGCCCCTTGGACGGGCTGGCTTTCTTGATCTCGGCGATCAGGCCATAGCCTTGCCGTGAGGCGTGTTGCAACGCACTGGCAAAGCCACGGGGTTCCGAGGCGGACCGGGCCTCACTTTCCAGTGTTTCCAGGGATTTCTGCGCTTTGTCCGCCGCGACTTCTTCCAGTTTGTAGGCTTTGATTCTGTCCAGAACGGTTTCGGTCATGCGGCTTCCTGTGTCTTGGCGGCCAAGGCCGTGATTTTGTTTTTGGCATTGCCACTGTCGATGCTTTCAGCAGCCATGGCCACGCCTTCGCGCAGATCTTTTGCCGCTTCGGCGACGACCAGAGCGGCGGCCGAATTCAGCAACACCGCGTCACGATACGCGGACGGGGCTCCATCCAGCAAAGCCCGAAACGCAACGGCGTTTTCCTCGGGCGAGCCACCGATGATGTCCTCGAACGGATGCACCGGAAGACCTGCGTCTTCGGGGTGCAGTTCGACCTCTTTCACAATCCCGTCTTCCAGAGCGGCGATCCAGCTGATGCCGGTGATCGTAAGCTCGTCCGTCCCGTCCGAACCATGCACCAACCAGGCGCGGTCCGAGCCCAGCAGGCCAAGCGTTTCGGCCATCGGGCGGATCAGGTCGCGGCTGAAGGCGCCGGTCAACTGCCGTTTGACGCCGGCAGGGTTGGTCAGGGGGCCGAGAATATTGAAGATCGTGCGCGTTCCCAATTCTTGCCGGGACGGCATCACATGGGCGATGGCAGGGTGGTGCATGGGCGCCATCATGAAGCCGATTCCAACGTCTTTCAGCGCATTTTCAACGACTTGCGGGCCAACCATGACGTTGATGCCCATCTGGCCCAATGCATCCGCTGCGCCGGATTTCGAGCTCAGGTTGCGATTGCCGTGTTTCGCGACCGTGACTCCGGCACCGGCCACGACAAAAGCGGTCGCGGTCGAGATGTTCAGGGTGCCTTTGCCGTCGCCGCCGGTGCCGACGATATCCATCGCCCCCTCGGGTGCGTTTACGGCATTGCATTTCGAACGCATCACGGCGGCTGCCGCGGCGTATTCATCGACCGTCTCACCGCGTGTCCGCATGGCCATCAGCAATCCGCCGATCTGGCTGGGCGTGGCTTCGCCATCGAACAGTATGGCAAAGGCTTTTTCGGCCTCGGCACGTGTCAAAGGACGATCGGCAGCTGCTCCGATCAGCGGTTTAAGCGCGTCGCTCATGCCGAGACTTTCAGTTCTTGCAGGAAGTTTTTGAGAAGGGCGTGACCGTGCTCGGATGCGATGGATTCCGGATGGAACTGCACACCGTGGATCGGCAATTCCTTGTGCTGCAATCCCATGATCGTGCCGTCATCCAGCTCGGCCGTGATCTCCAGGCAATCGGGCAGGGTCTCGCGCTCGACCACCAGCGAATGGTAGCGCGTAGCCTCAAAGGGTGAGGGCAGACCGGCAAACAACCCCTTGCCGGCGTGCTTCACCGTGCCCATCTTGCCGTGAACGATCTCGTGGCATCGAACCACCTTGCCGCCAAACACCTGGCCTATGGTCTGATGGCCTAGGCAAACCCCCAATAGCGGCGTTTTGGTTTCAGCGGCCGCTTCCGTCAGCGCCAGGCAAATCCCCGCCTGATCCGGGTCGCAGGGGCCGGGGCTCAGCAGAATGCCGGCGGGGTTCATGGCCATCGCTTCCTGTACATCCAGCGCATCATTTCGGCGAATGACCATTTCGGCACCAAGTTCGCCTAAATAATGTACCAAATTGTAGGTAAACGAGTCGTAGTTGTCGATCAGCAGCAGCATTTGGGCACTTATCTTCGCTTGGGCATTTCGGGCTGGCGATGCAGCCCCGGGCCACGGTATAATGTCCGCACATACATGCTCAGGCTTGAGCGGCAGCGTCAAGAGGACATACCGTTTCTGGCGCGTTCAATTGGCCGAGCGCCACACCAGATGGCGCAGAGCTGGACGAGGCAGAGGAAAGAGGCGAAAGGCAGGAAAATGGGCGGATTTTTCGGAGGAATGGTCGCGGGCGCGATCGTTGTTTTGATCTTGGGTGCGGTTGTGTCACTCAAGACGCCGATGGTGAATACCCCGGTTGTTGCAACCGAAGCACCGGCGCCGACGATTTCTGAAACTCCCGAGGCTCCGGCTGAAGTGGCGGACGCCGGATCTGACGCCGATCTGGTGGAACTTGCCCCGCGTGCGCCAGAAGCCGCCGATGACGCCGGCGAGGATCTGGCCGATCTGTCGGGGCTGGAAACGTCTATCGATTCCCAGCCGGTTGTCGGCGCGGCAACGGACGCGCTGAACCAACCGGAAGCGGCAGATGCAAATGAAGTGTCATTCGTGATCGAAGCGCCCGCCGCCCTGCCAGAGCCAAGTCAGGTTCCCGCAATTCAGCCAGACGATGCGCTGCCTGCCGTCATTGATGAAACACCGGCCCCGCCGGCAGAGCCCGAGAACACCGAGGTGGCCGCGCTTGCGCCCGAGCCAGACCCTCTGCCACGGGCAGCGCCCGAGCCGGAGCCAGAGTCGACAGAGGCCGAAGAACAGAACCCCTTTGAAAACAGCCCGATTGCCGTGGAAGGGGATGAAGACACCATGCCTCGCGAACTGCCGCGCATCGCTGCGCTGCCCCAGATCGGGGGTGAGCAGAAAGCAAGTGCCAGCTCGATCATCGGAAAACGCGTCGTTCCGCTGACGGAACGGGATGATGAGCCCGTCGTGGAACAGGCCTCGGCTGAACAGCCGAAATCGACCAAGCCGATCGAGCGTTTTGCGGCAAAGTTCGAAAACCCCGAATCCAAGCCGCTGATGTCCATTATTCTGATTGATGACGAGGGTGCATTCGGGTCCGAGGCGTTGCAGGACTTTCCCTATCCGGTCAGCTTTGCCGTGAACCCATCGGATCCTGACGCGGCAGAAAAGATGGCCCGTCACCGCAAGGCCGGGTTCGAGGTGCTGGCCCTGGCGGATCTGCCCGAGGCCGCAAGCGCGCAGGACGCCGAGGTGTCGCTGTCGGTGTGGCTGGATACCCTGCCGGAAACGGTTGGTATTCTGGAAGGTGTGAACAGCGGGATTCAGGGCAATCGCAAACTGGCTGATCAGGTCGCCGCGATTGCTGCGGGAACCGGCCGGGGGCTGATTACGCAGGACAATGGGCTCAACACCGTGCAGAAACTGGCGGCGCGAAACGGAATTCCGTCCAGTGTCGTTTTCCGCGATATCGACGGCGCACGGCAGGATCCGAAAATCATGCGCAGATTCCTGGATCAGGCCGCGTTCCGTGCGGGTCAGGAAGGGACAGTGGTCATGCTGGGACGCGTGCGTCCCGAGACGATTTCAGCCCTATTGCTGTGGGGGCTGGAAGATCGGGGCAACCGCGTGGCAATGGCTCCGATCTCGGCCGTCATGATGAAACAGGTGCAGTAATCTTCGCAGAATGCAGAGAAAAGGGGCGGTGATCACCTGATCGGCCGCCCCTGTTTTTTTTAGCCGTTTCCGTTGCCGGTAAACCGCGCGGAATCTGCCGCCGCGCGCCGTATGGCGTTGGATTTATGAACAGTTTCCATGAACTCGGCTTCGGGGTCGCTGTCGTAAACAACACCACCCCCAGCTTGGATATAGAGTTTCTGATCTTTCACGATGGCGGTACGCAGGGCGATACACATGTCCATGTCGCCGCCCGCGCTGAAATAGCCGACGCCGCCGCCGTAAACACCGCGTTTTTCCGGCTCCAGCTCGTCGATGATCTCCATCGCGCGCACTTTGGGCGCACCCGAAACCGTTCCTGCCGGCATACCCGCAAAGAAGGCGTCCAGCGCGTCTTTGTCTTCGGCCAATTCGCCCACAACGTTCGATACGATGTGCATCACGTGGCTGTAGCGTTCGATGATGAACTCTTCTGTCGGTCGTACGGTGCCGATCTTTGACACACGACCGGTATCGTTGCGACCCAGATCCAGCAGCATCAGATGCTCGGCCAGTTCTTTCTTGTCGGCCAGCAGATCCAGCTCGTTCGCCTTGTCTTCTTCGGGCGTCGCGCCGCGTGGGCGCGTGCCTGCGATGGGGCGAATGGTGACTTCGTTGCCAAAGACACGCACCAGGATTTCGGGGCTTGCGCCCACCACCTGAAAACCGCCGAAGTTGAAGTAGAACATGAAGGGTGACGGATTCGTGCGCCGCAAGGATCGGTAGAGTGCAAAAGGCGGCAGCGGAAAATCCTGCGTCCAGCGTTGAGCCGGGACAACCTGAAAGATGTCACCCGCGCGGATGTATTCCTTGGCCTTTTCAACCGCCTCCATATAGCCGGATTTGGTGAAGTTCGACACCGGCGGGGCGACTTCGCGCGCGTCGCCCAGATCGCGGGTTTCCGCGGGCATGGCCCGTTCCAGGTCGCGGACCGCATCCATCACACGCTCAGCCGCCTGGGCATAGGCCGCCTTGGCCGATTGGCCGTCGCTGGCCCAGACGGGTGAAACCACCGTCACTTCACCCTTGACCCCATCCAGCACCGCGATGACAGACGGGCGCAGCATGATCGCATCAGGCAAACCCAGTGGATCAGGGTTCACATCCGGAAGGTGTTCCACCAGCCGAACCATGTCATAACCCAGATACCCGAACAGCCCGGCAGCGGCCTGTGGCAGGTCATCGGGCAATTCCATGCGGCTTTCGGCAAGAAGCGCCCGCAGATTGTCCATCGGGTTGCCATCTTGGGGCAAGAACGCCTCGGCATCGAAACGGGCCGAACGGTTCAGTTCCGAGGTTTCCCCGTGACAGCGCCAGACCAGATCAGGTTTCATGCCGATGATCGAATAGCGGCCACGAACCTCACCGCCTGTCACCGATTCCAGCATGAACGCATCTTTCTGCGCGCCCGTCAGCTTGAGCATCAGTGAAACAGGTGTGTCCAGATCGGCGGCCAGACGCGTATATACAACCTGGTTTTCGCCCGCCTCATAGGCGCGCGCGAAGGTTTCAAAGTCGGGTGTCAGGGCCATATCTGTCTCGTTTAAAAGCTCGCCTGCACGGCGTTCAGCGCCTGTTGATCCACCACGGGGCGCGCCCGGGTCTGGGCGTCACGTACGTAGGCGTTGAAAATATTTTGTGCCAGAGCCTGATCCATCTGCGAGCTCAGGGCATCACGCAACTGACGCAGTTCATCAGTATCCGCCGGCGGCAGGGTTTCATCCAGACGCACTATCCAAGCCGCACCATTACCCGAAACAACGCGCAGCTCACCCGGTTCCATCGCGAAAACTTCGTTCATGAAATTGGCTGGAACATCATCCAGAAACGCTGTGCGGGTCAGGGCATTTTCGACGCGGAAGGGCAGGCCGGTGGCTGCGAAATCACCGTCAGGTGCCAGTTGGTTCAGAATGGCATCTGCCTTTTCGCGCAGGGCTTTGTTGATCTCGGCCTGTTGCCAGGCCTCGGCGACACGGTCGCGCGCGCTCTCCAGCGGTTCCGGGCGACGCGGCAGAACCTCGTTTAGGCGCAGGGCAAAAATTGACCCGTCTTCGAGGAAGGCGATTTCAGGGAAATCCCCTTCCTGAACGGCTTCTGCGGCCGCTCGGAACCCGTCATAGGCCGCAACGCCTTCGTCGCTGTCACGGGTCCAGTCGATCTGACCCAGTTCCATTTCGGTTTCTTCCGCCAGTTCTTCCAGCGTGGCACCGCCCGCCAGCATATCGTTGATATCTTCGGATTGCGCCTCGATCAGACGGCGGGCGCGTTCAGTCGCCAACTCTTCGCGAAGTGCCGGCTCGGCCTCTTCAAATGGAACAGTGTTCGCGGCCAGTGATCCGTTGACGCGGAACAGGGCCGGACCGAACACCGAAGGCAACGGGCCCACGACTGTGTCAAGCTCGGCCGCAAAAACAGCGTCCGCCGCTTCGCCCAGATCCTCACGCGTCACGTCGCCCAGATCAATGTCATTCAGTTCCAGATCGCGATCCCGAACCAACTGTTCGAACGTTGTGCCGCCAACCTCAAGCTGCGCCAAAGCGTCCTTGGCGGCCTGTTCGCTTGGAAAGTTCAGACGTTCGACCAGACGGCGTTCGGGCTGGTTGTATTCGTCGTTTCGTTCTTCATAAAGCTTGCGCAGCGCGTCTTCGTCGATGTCGACCGTGTCCACCAACATTGCTGGCGACAGAATCGCATAAGTCAGCTGCTTGGTGCGGGGCAGCATGAACTGTTCCCCATTGTCATCATAGAATGCCTGGATCTGTGCGTCCGTTGGTTCGGCTACAGGAGTATCCAGCGCTTCCGTCCCAACAGTTGCAACCGTAAAGCTGCGCCGCGCGCCGATATAATCGATCATCGTGTCCGTCAGCGTTTCCGGCATTTTCACGCCGCCCATGATTGCGCCCTGCACGATCGTTCGGGCGGATTCCTTGCGCAGATCGGATTCGAATTCGGAATCGGTCATGCCGACCTGTTCCAGCTGAAAGCGATAGGATTCACGGTCAAAAGTTCCGTTGACACCCTGAAAGGCCGGGATCGAGATGATCTCTTGCTGAAGGTTCTCATCGCCGATGGAAATCCCAAGCTGACCGACCTCGTTGTCCAGCGCCGCCAAAGCGGTCAGGCGGGCAAGGGCGTTTCGGTCCAGACCCAGGTCGCGGGCTTGCGACATCTGCAAAGGTTGCCCGGACTGTGCCTCTACCGCTCGAATCTCGCGCTGCAATTCGCGCACGTAGTCATCGACCGAGATGCTTTCGTCTCCGACTGTCGCAACTGTGCGGATCGTCCCGCTGAGGTTGACCGCGCCAAATCCCGCAAGGCCCAGCATCAGCAGGCCCATCAGAATCCAGACAAAGGTTTTCGAAAGACTTTTAGCGCCTGCGGCCATGATGCCCTCTTGTTTTTTCGGCAGAGTTCTGCCCTGTCGGTTGCGGCCCTGAATACGACGCACACCGCCGAGGGGCAAGCTTAGAAGGGCAGGTCCTGCAACCGGTCGAACAATTGGCCCAGCCCGGCCCGATCCAGATTGGCAAAAGCAATGCGGACCTGCCGTTTTCCAGCCGGGTCATGATCGGGCATGAACATGGTTCCGGGCAACAGCAGCACGCCGGCTTCGCTGACCAGACGGCGCGCAAGCTCGTCTGACGGCATGTCGAACGGATGTTCGAGATAGGCAAAATAGGCGCCAAGTCCCAAAAGCCGCCACCCCCGTGCTTCAAGCGCCGGCATGCCTTCTGCAATGGCTGCGCGGCGGTCAAGAATTTCGTCACGCTCGCAGGCCAGCCATTGCGACAGGTTTTGCATACCCCACAACGCTGCGAACTGGCCGATCTGGCCCGGGCAAATGGCGACCGTATCCAGAAATTTCTCGACCTCGGACAACAACGCCGGGCTTGTTGCGATGGCACCCACCCTGTGGCCCGTCAGACGATAAGCTTTGGAGAAAGAGTAAAGATGGACAAGTGTTTCGTCCCACCCGGGTTGCTGAAACAGATCATGCGGGGGGCCGCTGCGGCTGTCGAAATCGCGATAGGTTTCATCGACGATCAGGCGGATCCCGGTTTCACGGGCCAGGTTAAAAAAGGCTCTGACAAGTTCGGCAGGGTATTCGACGCCGCCCGGATTGTTGGGCGTGACCAGCGCAATGGCGCGTGTCTTGTCGGTAATCAATCCGCGCGCACGCTCTGGATCGGGCAAAAGATCATCGCCGGTCGGCAGGTCCACGGACCGTACTCCGGCCATATCCAGCCACATTTTGTGGTTGAAATACCATGGGGTTGGCAGAATGACCTCATCCGCTTCGCCGGTGATCGCCGATATCACGGCCGAAAACGCCTGATTGCAGCCCGAGGTGATGGCGATCCGAGGTGCATCTACCTGCGCCGCATAGTGAGCACTGATCTGCGCCGCCAGTTCGGTGCGCAGATCGTCATTGCCCAATACCGGGCCGTAAAGATGCGCGCTGTCTTCGCGCACAGCAAACTCGGCCATAGCCCGCCGCAAGGCCAGCGGCGGCGGATCAACCGGGGCCGCCTGGCTTACGTTGATCAACGGGCGGTCGGATGGGAAGGCAACGCCCTCGACCCATCGGCGCGCCTCCATCACCGGAGGTGCGAATGTTGCGGCGGTACGGCTGAGCGTCATGAGCGGTCTACTAATCAGAAATCAATCGGTGCCGCGATACGGCTCGACATATTGAAGGGCCATATCCCATGGGAAGAAGATCCATGTGTCCTGGCTGACTTCGGTGATGAAGGTATCCACCATCGGGCGGCCCTTGGGTTTGGCGTAAACCGTCGCGAAATGCGCATTCGGGTACATGTCCCGAACCAGTTCCAACGTCTTTCCGCTGTCGACCAGGTCGTCGATGATCAGAATACCGGTTCCGTCACCCATCAGGTCGGCGTCCGGAGATTTCAGCACCTCTGCTTCACCCTGTTCCTGGTGGTGGTATGAACGCACGCTGATCGTATCGACCGTACGGATGTCCAGTTCTCGGCTGACGATCATCGCAGGCGCCATGCCGCCGCGCGTGATCGCGACAACACCCCGCCAGTTGCCATCATCAGGACCTTGCCCGTCAAGACGCCAGGCCAGCGCACGCGAATCGCGATGAATCTGGTCCCAGCTTATATGAAAGCCTTTTTCGTGGGGCAGGCGGTCCTTGGCGCTCATGTTATTAACCTTTTTCAACGTCCGGGGCGTCAACGGCCTTCATGCCGACGATGTGATACCCCGAATCCACATGCAGATTCTCACCAGTGACACCGCTGGACAGATCCGACAACAGGTACAGCGCCGAGTTGCCGACGTCATCGATCGTCACGTTGCGGCGCAGGGGCGAGTTATATTCGTTCCACTTCATAATATAGCGGAAATCGCCGATGCCGCTGGCGGCCAGCGTCTTGATCGGCCCGGCCGAGATCGAATTCACGCGGATCCCATCCTTGCCCAGATCCTCAGCCAGGTATTTGACCGACGCCTCCAGCGCGGCCTTGGCGACGCCCATGACATTATAATGCGGCATGACCTGCTCGGCGCCGTAATAGGTCAGGGTCACGGCGCTGCCGCCCTCTGACATCATCTTTTCGGCACGCTGCATCACGGCTGTGAAGGAATATACCGACACATCCATCGTCAGTTTGAAGTTCGCGCGGCTGGTGTCGACATAGCGACCGCGCAGCTCGTTCTTGTCGGAAAAGCCGATGGCGTGGACGACGAAGTCCAGCTTGCCCCATTTCTCTTCCAGAGCTGCAAAGAGCGCGTCGATGGATGCTTCGTCACTGACGTCGCAGGGCAGAACAATTTCGCTGCCCAATTGTGCCGCCAGCGGATCGACGCGCTTTTTCAAAGCCTCGCCCTGATAGGAAAAGGCCAGCTCGGCCCCGGCATTCGACAAGGCGCGGGCGATTCCCCATGCGATTGATTTGTCATTGGCCAGTCCCATGATGAGGCCGCGTTTGCCGGCCATCAACTGATTTGACATGTTCGGTTCTCCGCCTGTCTTCGCGTTATGTTGAGTTGGTTTATGCCATTGGTTGCGTTGCATCAAGGCCGTGCGCTCTTGCCCGCAGCGAGTTCTCGCCTTAGGTTCGACGTTAATACTTTCCAGGGGATGGAAATGACCGAGCGTGATGGCATCTTTGCTGGCTCCGATCCGTTTGAAATAGCGGCCCGGTGGCTTGCCGAGGCTGAAGAAACCGAATTGAACGACCCGAATGCGATTGCGCTAGCAACCGTTGATCCGGATGGCTTGCCAAATGCACGCATGGTGTTGCTCAAGGAAATCGAAGCGGACTCGTTTGTTTTTTATACGAACTACGAAAGCGCCAAGGCCAAGGAACTGGATGCCGCCGGAAAAGCTGCATTTGTGATGCATTGGAAATCTTTGCGGCGTCAACTTCGTGTTCGTGGTACAATACGTCGTGAAAATGGGCCCCAAGCAGATGAGTATTATGCATCAAGGTCATTGAAAAGCCGACTGGGCGCGTGGGCTTCAAAGCAGTCTCAACCGCTTTCAAGCCGGGCAGCTTTGATGGCAGAGGTCGCGAAAGTGACGGCGAAACTTGGGCCAAATCCACCGCGTCCGCCGTTTTGGGGCGGGTACAGATTGACGCCCACCGAGATTGAGTTCTGGGCCGATGGAGCGTTCCGCTTGCATGACCGGTTCAGATGGCAACGAATTGAGCCGGGATCGGCATGGCATGTTGAAAGGTTGAATCCATGACGTTCACGTGTCGTGAAATGCAACAGGCAGAAAATAAACGATTTTTTCAGCTTGAATTTGCCTGCCATTCCCATAAACAACAAACCCTTAACGAACTGTTGAAATTCGCGATGGGAAAACCGTGCCAGAAGACCTGAACAACATGTACCGCGTCCGTGGACACGTAAAATGGTTCGACCCTGCCAAGGGTTATGGCTTTGTTGTATCCGAAGAGGGCGGCCCGGATATTCTGTTGCACGTGAATGTTCTGCGCAATTACGGCCAGAGTTCGGTTGCGGATGGCGCCAGCATTGAAATCATGACTCACCGCACGGACCGAGGGGTTCAAGCGGTCGAGGTCGTTGCGATTGATCCGCCGGCGCGGACCGACTCGATGATGCTTGCCGATTTCGCCGAGCTGGATCCGGAGGCTATCGCAAAGGCGCCGCTGGAAGCCGCACGGGTGAAATGGTTCGACAAAGGCAAGGGTTTCGGATTTGCCAATGTCTTTGGGCGAAATGAAGACGTATTCCTTCATATCGAGGTATTGCGCCGGTCGGGTCTTGCCGATCTGCAACCAGGTGAAGCTCTGGCCATGAGGGTGATCGACGGCAAGCGTGGTCGGATGGCCGCGCAGGTTCTGGCCTGGGAAGCGGCTTTGGATAGCTGAACCGGATGAAACGGCTTCGGATACTCTTGACCATATTCGTAACGTTGTGGGCAGGAGTTGCCGCTGCTGCTTGCAGATCGGATCGTGTCACACTCAGAAATGACAGTGCGACCGTGCAATTTAACGTGGAAGTCGCCGTTACTCCGCAAGAGCGATCCCGCGGTTTGATGTTTCGCGAATCGTTGCCGGCTCGATCCGGTATGCTGTTCGTCTTTGATCCGCCTCAACCCGTTGCTTTCTGGATGAAGAACACACTGATCCCGCTCGATATGGTTTTTCTCGATCGCACCGGTTTGGTGACGCGTGTGCATGAAGGGGCGATTCCGGGTGATCTTACGCCGATTGAAGGGGGCGATTCCGTATATGCGGTGCTTGAAATCAATGCAGGATTGTCCGCGCGCTACTCCATCGGGCCCGGGACACAGATGAAGCACGAAATTTTTTCGCAAGGACCTGCAATTTGGCCCTGTTAGGGCTTTTCAAATCAGATCGGCGTCGTTAGGAAGGCGCACGGTCCGGGGCGTGGCGCAGTCTGGTAGCGCACCTGTTTTGGGTACAGGGGGTCGTAGGTTCGAATCCTGCCGCCCCGACCACTTCCATCAAGCTAATTCGGCGAGCCACCCATTGTCTGGTAGAGCTCGCTGATGGCTTGATTCAAAACCTTACTTTCGACCGGAACTTCAACTGCCGCACCGGTTTTTTGCGGGACGTGGAAGAAAACACGCGCGTCCACGCGATACCCTGCGTTTGTTTTTGTTGACGTAAGACGCATGACGCTTTGGGGCAGTTCCTGCGGATGGCCGTCATAGTTCAGAATCAGAAAAGCTGTCGCCTTCGGGGGCAGGAACTCACTGCATTCAAAAACTTGGTTCCCGGTTTTCTTGAAAGACTCGCCAGGGCCCGAGCAACTGGTTTCAAACGTATCGAACAGCCGTTTCGGGAAGGATTCAAACTGTGCGCTGCGTGACGGGATGGGCACATCTTGTGGTGCGCATGCAACGATGCAGGCCATGGCCGGGAAAAAATGAAACAACTTCATTCGTTTGAGCTCCCTCGCTCTTGGGTAAACCGTTCGGCACATGGCGCAGGTCTGTTTGCCCGGACGGTATCGATTCCCTTTCAAGGTAACCAGCATGCCATTGGTTGATCAAATCCAGATAACTATGCTGGTAAAAACGGGAATTCATTTTGAGAGCGCAAAACGTCGGCGGAAATTCGCCGTGGATGAAGCTGTGGAGGAATCGCGGCCTGCACGCAGAAGGCCTCATGCAACCATCAGGTCAATAAAAAAGATTTGGAAAATGACCGAAAAAGGGCGTTGACCTACTATGGGAACATACGTCAAATTGTATGGGCCAACGAGATTGCCACAACATCTGGTGTATATTCCAGAAAAGGCAGCGGGCGAGGGTCGGATAAGCACAAACGATTATCGTGCGGCCGCATTAGCGGCATTGCGCTGTCCAAGGCAGCGAACAGTACCTTTTTGCACGCTTCTCAGGGCGTTGTGGGCGACACCCTGCAACATAAGATTTGGTGTCGGGAATCTGAAATTGAGCTGAATGAACCAGGGCTGCGGACATGAAGATTGAAAGAAAATTCACCAAACCGGATCAGGACGCCTATGCGGAACTGAATTTTGTGTCGGCAACATCTGAAATCCGAAATCCGGACGGTACAATTGTCTTTCGTCTTGATGACATCGAAGTCCCTTCCAGCTGGTCGCAGGTTGCAAGTGATGTGATTGCGCAGAAATACTTCCGCAAGGCGGGGGTACCCACCAAGCTCAAGAAGGTGAAAGAAAAAGACGTTCCTGAATTTCTGTGGCGATCGGTTCCCGCGGAAGGCGCAGAGTTCGAAGGAGAAACATCGTCGAAGCAAGTGTTCGACCGTCTGGCCGGTGCTTGGGCCTATTGGGGCTGGAAGGGCGGCTATTTCTCGACCGAGGAAGACGCGCGCGCCTATTTCGACGAGATGCGCTATATGCTGGCGACCCAGCGTGCGGCGCCAAACTCGCCGCAGTGGTTCAACACCGGCCTGCACTGGGCCTATGGAATCGATGGCCCGGCGCAGGGGCACCACTATGTCGACTACAAGACCGGCAAGCTGACCAAGTCGAAATCGGCCTATGAACATCCTCAGCCGCACGCGTGCTTCATCCAGTCGGTCGATGATGATCTGGTGAACGAAGGCGGCATCATGGACCTGTGGGTGCGCGAGGCGCGCCTGTTCAAATACGGGAGCGGCACAGGCACCAACTTCAGCCATCTACGTGCAGAAGGCGAGGCGCTGTCGGGCGGCGGCAAATCCTCGGGCCTCATGGGCTTTCTCAAGATCGGCGACCGCGCCGCTGGCGCGATCAAATCAGGCGGAACAACCCGTCGGGCAGCAAAGATGGTGATCGTCGATGCAGATCACCCGGACATCGAGCAATTCATCGAATGGAAGGTGATCGAAGAACAGAAGGTGGCCTCGATCGTTGCCGGATCGAAGATGCACGAGAAGATGCTGAACGGCATTTTCGAGGCCATCCGCACATGGGACGGCGCGCAAGACGATGCGTATGATCCCAACAAGAACGACGCGCTGAAAAAGGCGGTTCGTGAAGCGAAAAAGGTCGCAATACCAGAAACTTACATCAAGCGTGTTTTGGATTATGCTAAGCAGGGCCACGACAGCATCGAGTTCCCGACCTATGATACAGACTGGGATTCGGAGGCGTACAGCTCGGTTTCGGGACAAAACTCGAACAATTCCATCCGCGTGACCAACGCGTTCCTCAAGGCGGTTGAAAAGGATGCCGATTGGGAGCTGATCAACCGCACCGACGGCAAGGTGGCCAAGGTGGTCAAGGCGCGGGATTTGTGGGAAAAGGTCGGCCATGCGGCCTGGGCCTGTGCCGATCCGGGCATCCAGTTCCATGATACGGTCAACGAGTGGCACACATGCCCCGAAGATGGTGAGATCCGCGGCTCGAACCCGTGCTCGGAATACATGTTCCTGGATGACACGGCCTGTAACCTGGCCTCGATGAACCTGCTGACCTTCCTCAAGGATGGTGAGTTCCAGGCAGCGGATTACATGCACGCCTCGCGCCTGTGGACCCTGACGCTGGAAATCTCGGTGACCATGGCGCAGTTCCCGTCGAAGGAAATCGCGCAGCTGTCTTATGACTTCCGCACACTGGGTCTGGGTTATGCCAATATCGGCGGTCTGCTGATGAACATGGGCTACAGCTATGACTCGGACGAAGGCCGGGCGATCTGCGGTGCGCTGACCGCGATCATGACCGGTGTGGCTTATGCGACTTCGGCTGAGATTGCCGGTGAGCTGGGCGCATTCAAAGGTTATGAGCGCAACGCCGAGCATATGCTGCGTGTCATCCGCAACCACCGCCGCGCGGCGCAGGGTGTGACGGAAGGCTACGAGAAACTAGCCGTCAAACCGGTGCCACTGGATCACGGCAACTGCCCGGACAAGCGCCTGGTCGATCTGGCCATGTCCGCCTGGGACGAGGCGCTGAGCCTTGGTGAGAAGAACGGCTATCGCAACGCGCAGGCCACCGTGATCGCGCCCACCGGCACCATCGGTCTGGTGATGGATTGCGACACCACCGGGATCGAGCCTGACTTTGCGCTGGTGAAGTTCAAGAAGCTGGCCGGTGGCGGGTATTTCAAGATCATCAACCGCTCGGTGCCATCGGCGCTGGAAAAGCTGGGCTATTCCTCGTCGCAGATCGAAGAGATCGTGTCCTACGCAGTTGGTCACGGCACCATCGGCAATGCGCCGGGGATCAACCACACCTCGCTGACCGGTCATGGCTTTGGCCCGAATGAACTGGCCAAGGTGGACGCCGCGCTGGAAAGCGCCTTCGACATCCGGTTCGTCTTCAACCAGTGGACACTGGGCGAGGATTTCTGCACCGGTGTTCTGGGCATCCCGGCGACCAAGCTGAATGACCCGACATTCGATCTGCTGCGTCATCTTGGTTTTTCCCGTGCGGATATCGAGGCGGCCAACGACCATGTCTGCGGAACCATGACGCTGGAAGGTGCGCCGCATCTGAAGGAAGAGCATTATTCGATCTTTGATTGCGCCAACCCGTGCGGAAAAAAAGGCAAGCGTTTCCTTGGAGTTGAAAGCCATATCACCATGATGGCGGCGGCGCAGAGCTTCATCTCGGGTGCGATCTCGAAGACGATCAACATGCCGAATGACGCGACCATCGAAGATTGCCAGAAAGCCTATGAACTCAGCTGGTCGCTGGGTGTGAAGGCCAACGCGCTCTATCGTGACGGTTCGAAACTGTCGCAACCGCTGGCGGCAGCACTGGTCGAGGATGACGACGAGGCGGCAGAGGTGCTGGAGAGCGGCTCGGCGCAGGAAAAGGCCGTCGTTCTGGCCGAAAAGGTGATCGAGAAGGTTGTGGTCAAGGAAATCATCCGCAGCCATCGTGAAAAACTGCCGCATCGCCGCAAGGGCTATACCCAGAAGGCAATCGTTGGTGGCCACAAGGTCTATTTGCGCACCGGTGAGTTCGAAGACGGCCAGCTGGGCGAGATTTTCATCGACATGCACAAGGAAGGTGCCGGCTTCCGTGCGATGATGAACAACTTTGCCATCGCCGTGTCGGTCGGTCTGCAATACGGCGTGCCGCTGGAAGAATTCGTGGACGCCTTCACCTTCACCAAGTTCGAACCCGCGGGGATGGTGCAGGGCAACGACTCGATCAAGAACGCAACGTCAATCCTGGATTACATCTTCCGCGAACTGGCCGTATCCTATCTGGACCGCACCGATTTGGCCCACGTGAAACCCGAAGGCGCAACCTTTGACGATTTGGGTCGGGGCGAGGACGAGGGTGTCTCGAATGTTTCGGAAATCAGCGATACAGCCGCGTCCAAGTCGTTGGAAGTGCTGAAACAAATCAGCTCTACCGGTTATCTGCGCAAGCGCTTGCCGCAAGATCTGGCTGTGTTCAATGCGGGTCAGGTCGAGGTGAACGGCATGGCTGAACCGGCGGCTTCCTTTGAAGCATCGGCAGCCGAAACGGCGGTGGCCACAAGCATGGACGCCCGCACAAAGGCCAAGATGCAGGGGTACGAGGGCGATCCCTGCGGCGAATGCGGAAACTACACACTGGTGCGCAACGGCACCTGCATGAAATGCAACACCTGTGGCGCGACAAGCGGGTGTAGCTAAGGAAAGCGCCCCGGCACCCCGGGGCGTAGGGGTCGGACGCTGCCCTAGGTAACCGACCCCGACGAATTCGGAGAAAGGACACAAGACTTACCAGATGTCCTTTCTTCACTCGGCCGACATGCCCGTGTTGGCCGGGAACAGGGTGGGGCGGAATATTTGCTCCCTCCCACTCTTTCACGGAACGGGTGCGCTCGTTCCATGCGACGTCCAGGCCGCAGGCAAAAAAACACCGGGCGGTCAACGAAATGAGCCTGGATGGCGAAACTGACAGGGGGCTTCGGCCCCCTTTCTTTTTTGCGCCTGATTGCCCGGACAAGCGCGGTCTTGCCGGATCGGGCCATACTTGTCGGGCAAGTTCTGCCGAAACGGGTCTGGCAAGGTTTTGCCCGGCGGTGTGTCGCAACACCGACTCGGGCAAACACGCAAAGATTGGCGCGACTTCCCGGAAATCACGCAAAACGGGTGACGCCTGCGGCTGTTCCGGTGTTTCTGGGGCCTGTCCGGACGAAGACATAATCAACTTATCCAGGAGGCACGAAAATGAAACCGCAGTACTTGATTGGGATTTCCATTGCTGCACTGACCTTGCCGGGAGTGCTCTCGGCGCAGTCCTCAACCGACGCCAATGGCGATGGCGTTCTGACCATCGAAGAAATTCAGGCCGTGTTGCCCGACGTTGACGCCGATACATTTTCGGCGATGGACGCAAATGGCGACGGGGCGCTGGATGCTGATGAAGTGGCCGTTGCACAAGAGGCAGGTTTGCTTCCACCCAGCAACGGGTAAACAAGAAAGGGCGGCTCGACACTCATCGGGCCGCTTTTTCAGATGTTATAACGGCAAGTGAATGTTGAATTTTTCCCGAATCTCAGCATCCAGAAGCGGGTCGAACCGGGCCGCCGACGGGGTGGACAGGATCTCATTCTTTCGGGCCACTGCCTTTTCAACCAGATCCGGCTTGCCAAGCTCCACCCATTCCTTGGGGGACGAGCGGTCACCAAAGGTCGGATAGACATAGTCGGCCTGCATACGGCTGAGGGTCGCATCGGTGCCCAGATAATGACCGGGGCCGCCCATGCACACGGATGCGATCTGATCCAACGCCAGGGTTTCATCGGTCACTTCGATCCCGCGCACACAGCGTTGTGCCTGACCGATCAGGTCGTCGCTGAGGATGAGACTTTCAAAGCAGAATCCCAGCAGCGAGGCGTGCATGCCAGCGGCTTCATATACCATGTTCAGACCGGACAGCCCGGCCATCACGTTCGAGCACATCTGTTCCCACCCGGCCTGCATGTCGGGCAGCTTCGAATCTGATGCACCGGCCGCCGCGCCCCCCGGCAAATCGTAGAAGCGGTGCATCTGGGCGCAGCCTGCCGTCAGCAGGGCTTGTTCACCGGAACCGATGGACATTGCTCCGGTCCGCAGATCAAGACCAAAGGGCCAGGTGCCGAAAACTGCGGGTGCGCCGGGACTTACGGCGTTTACATAAACCAATCCCGCAAGGCATTCTGCCGTGGCCTGGGTGATTGCTCCGGCGATGGTTGATGGCGCGGTGGCACCGGCCATTCCGGCTGACAGCAACAGAACCGGCATTCCGGCCTTGATGCATTCCTCCATCACTTCGCAGCTTTCAGTGGCGAATTTCATCGGTGGGACGACGAAGCAGTTCGAGTTCGACACGAATGGTCGCTCGCGATATTTGTCTTCGCCGCCCGCGATCATGTAGATCATCTCCATCGCTGGGGCGACATGGCTGGGTTCCGTGAAGGATGTGCCGACGTGTTTGAATGTTCCTGAACAGCTGGCGTAGATCGTGTTCAGGTCCATTTCCAGGTTGTCCGCGATGTCGCGACAGACCATGGGGCGCTGAACAAAATGAATATTGTCAAGCTGTTGGCAGATACGTGCGGCATCGTGCAAATCCTGAACGGTTGAATCGCGATACTCGCGACCATGCACGTCGACCATGGAAACGGCTGCACCAGCCGTGCCGTAATGTACTTTTGTACCTGTAAGGTCCAGATCGGTTTTTCCGTCACGGCTGTACAAAGTGACATTGCGGTTCGCCTTTGCGATCGTGTCTTCGACAAGCGCACGGGGAAAGCGGATGCGGCCATCGTCGCCCAAAATGCAGCCTGCACCAACCAGATAGTCGATCCCGCTTTGCGGCGCGTCCGCCAGACCAATGGTTTCCAATGCGATCAGGGCGGCCTCGTGGATACGTTCGATCTGTGCCTGGGTCAGGACATTCAGGACACCGCCCTCCATACCGGGGCGCACGGGACGCAGATGTTCAGGCAATGCGGTTGCACGGGCAGCGCGACGCGCAGCGCGACCGCCGCTGCGCGATGTGTTGCGGGATTGGTCGTTCATTTCTTTTTCCGATCTGTGAGAGATGTTTGGGGAACTGGCAAATGGCCGCTTACGGCCGTCCTCTCGCTGCACGCCCCCGGTCCGCACCAATGGTGCGGCTGATCAGGCTGATTTTCCAGTCGTGGTCAGTCATTCCGCCTCTCAACGTTTGGCGCAACAATTCCAAAACACGGCGACGCAATCTGTTCTGTTTGCGACCTCAACGGAATTTACTTCAGCAAATATCTGCCCAACAAACCTCTGACGGAATTCTAAGGCAGATTTTCTCCCCCGAGGACAGAAATCTGTTATACTGCATTCACTTACTCTTGAGCTTTGCGTGCAAGGAATTGAACTCTGACAAAAGCGATCCCAGTTGAATTATAAGTTAACACATGATCTGAAGCCCGAGTGAAATCGCGTTGAAACAGACTTTTGAACTTTTTTCTGTCCTGATTGTCGTGGCTCTGACGGCCAGCGCCAGCCCGGTTTTGGCAGAGGATTGGACAGGGGGGTACGTTGGGCTCAGCTTTGGGTACGCGGATGCGGATGGACCGGGTGGATCAAGCGGGGACGACACCGCCTTTGGTGCGCATGTAGGCTATGATCAGGATTTCGGGGCTTTCGTTCTGGGCGGTGAACTTGAATACAACCGCCTTTCCCTGAACCTCAGCCAGTCTCAGGGCAGTCTGGACAGCATGACCCGATTGAAACTGCGTGGCGGGTACGATTTCGGCAGCGCGCTGGGGTATGTCGTCGTTGGCGCGGCACGGGCCGAAACATCCGTCGACAGCGATACCGCCGCTGTTTACGGGATCGGCATCGCTTATCCGATTGGCGAGAATTTTGTCATCAGCGGTGAGGCGCTGCGGCAAGACTTCGATGATGTCACCCGATCCACCGGTGGTCTGGATTCTAACGTCTTCAACTTGCGTACAACGTTTCGTTTCTGACAACAGGCTTATTCAGCTGCGTGCTTCCTCGCAAGATGCGACGCGAATTCGCAAAGCGTTTTCAGCGCAACCGCAAAGCGTTCATCCGCTACGGTCATGGCCACCCGTATGTGCCCGGCAGCGGCCTTGCCGAAGCTTTCGCCGGGCATGACGGCAATTTTGTGTGCGTCCAGCAGCGCGTTGGCAAACGCGTCCCCCGACATCCCGGTCGCGCGGATATCCAGCATCAGATACATGGCGCCCTGCGCGGGGACGAGGCCAACGATGTTTTGCGAGGCCAGAATATCCATGGCCAAGGCACGGCGGCGGCGGAACGGAGCAGCGATTTTTTCTTCAAGTTCAACACCCGCGGTCAGCGCAAAACTCGACGCGTCCTGTACGAACCCGGGAACGCCGTAGGTGGTGTGGGTCGCCAGATTGATCAGATGGGCGATGACCTCCTGTGGGCCGACGACCCATCCACATCGCGACCCGGTCATGGCGTGGGACTTGGACATGGATCCAACCACAAGCGTTCGCTCTGCCATGTCGGGCAGCGCACGCGGAGAAAGATGTTCACCGTCCCAGACCTGCGTGTCGTATACCTCATCCGAGATCAGCCAGAGATCGCGCCGCCTGCACACGTCAGCGACCGCCTCGAGCGATTGACGGGAATAGACCACGCCGGTCGGATTGTTCGGCGTGTTGATCAACAACGAAACCGCGCCTTCAGCAGCGGCATCGATCCGCTCGGCCTGAGGCTGGAAAGCGTCATCGGCCGGGTTTTGAACCGCACGGGCCACAGCGCCAACACCCCGAATCGTGCCGGGATAGGTGGCGTAGTAGGGATCGAGATACAATCCGACATCACCGGGATCGCAAACGGCCATATGTGCCGCGAACAGGGCAGCTTGCCCGCCGGGGGTGATCAGGACGTTGTTCCGAGAGGTCGGAACGCCAGTGCGGGTCTGAACCCGTGCGGCGACCGTGTCGCGCAGCAGGTCCGTGCCGGGCACCATCGCGTAACCTGTATGGCCGTTGCGGGCCGACAGCTCCATCGCCCGAAGAATCGAAGGGTCGGTTCGGGTGTCATGTTCACCGATCGTCAATTCGGTTACGGCTTGTCCTTCACTCAACATCCTGCGCGCGCGATAGAACACGTCCCAGCCATCGCTGCCGCCGCCGGTGATCTGCGTGATGCGTTCAGACAATCTCATGAAATCGCCCCTGGTTGCTTTGCGCTGAATGGGGCAGAGCAGTGGCCGTTTGTCAATCAGCTTCGCGGCGCCAGCGTTGCCTGAAGCTTTTTGGTCAGCGATGCGCGTACGAGGTCATAGGAAACCGTCAAACGATGGCGCAGCTCCTCGGTCTCGGCATCAAACGGCAGGCGGACCCAGCTGCGGTGAAAATAGGGGGCTTTCACCGCGACACCGGCATCAATCAGCATCTGAGCCGTCTCCGCATCGGGTGTTTTGACGGAAACACCGTCATTTGCAATTCCGATACAGGCAAACATCTTGCCGCCAACTTTCCACGCGTCATGACCGCCGCCCCATGGGTCTGACAGTTCTGCACCGGGAAATTCCTTGCAGATGGAATTGATGACGTCTCGGTCCATGACGGGCACTCTGCCGGACCCGGTGAACAAACTCAACGCTTGGCTTGGCGGGGATCCCGTGCTAACCGAGGGGCATGAACCCGGTGACCTGCATCATTATCTGCTGCATTACCTGCTGATATATCAAGCGGGCCGGTTTCTTTCGTTTTCATCCCTGAGACAAGTTGCTAAGCCCGCGCCAACGCGCAAGCCTTTGCTGTTTTCTAGGAGCCCGACCGATGACGACGATCAAGCTGCACAACACGCGGACGCGGACGAAGGAAGATTTCGTACCGATCGACCCTGACAACGTGCGGATGTATGTCTGTGGTCCGACGGTCTATGACCGCGCCCATCTCGGCAATGCCCGCCCGGTGGTCGTGTTCGACGTTCTTTATCGTCTGTTGCGCCATGTCTATGGCGCAGAGCACGTGACCTATGTGCGCAATTTCACCGACGTGGACGACAAGATCAACGCCACGGCGCTGGCCCGCAAACAGGCGGGCGCGGAAGGCACGCTGGAGCAACTGGTGCAGGAACGGTCGGATGAGACCATCGGCTGGTACCTGCATGATATGGGCGCTTTGGGCACGTTGGAGCCGAACGAGATGCCGCGCGCGACCCAGTTCATCGCGCAGATGATCGCGATGATCGAAGACCTGATCGCCAAGGGGCATGCCTATGCCGCCGAAGGCCATGTTCTGTTCGCGGTGGATAGCTGGAAAGAAAGCTACGGCAAGCTGTCGGGGCGCTCGGTGGATGACATGATCGCCGGCGCGCGGGTCGAGGTGGCACCCTACAAGAAGAACCCGATGGATTTTGTTCTGTGGAAACCCTCGACCGACGAACTGCCGGGCTGGGACAGTCCATGGGGGCGGGGACGTCCGGGCTGGCACATCGAGTGCTCGGCCATGAGCTATGAGTTGCTGGGTGAGAGTTTTGATATCCATGGTGGCGGCAACGACCTGATGTTCCCGCACCACGAGAACGAGATCGCCCAAAGCAAATGCGCACACCCGCAGGGTGAATTCGCGCGGGTCTGGCTGCACAACGAGATGTTGCAGGTCGAAGGAAAGAAAATGTCCAAATCGCTGGGCAATTTCTTTACCGTGCATGATCTGCTGGAGCAGGGCGTTCCGGGCGAAGTGATCCGCTTTGTCTTTTTACAGACGCATTATCGCAAGCCGATGGACTGGACCGAGAAGAAAGCCCGCGAAGCAGAGGCGACGCTGCGCAAGTGGCGGGCGCTGACATCGGGCATCGAACCCGCTGCCAGCGCGGCACCTGAAGTGATCGCAGCGCTGAGTGACGATCTGAACACAGCAGGTGCCATGGCCGAGCTTTACCGTCTGGCGTCAGATGGAGACGCTGCGGGATTGCTGGCAAGCGCACAAATACTGGGTTTGCTGCTGCCCCAGATGGGGGGCTGGGCGGACACGGCGTCCATAGACCTGAGTGCCCATGCAGATCGCTTGGCAAAGGCCCGCGTATCTGCAATGGAAAACAAGGATTTCTCGGAGGTCGACCGCCTCAAGGCGGCGTATGTTGCGGCAGGGCTTGAGGTTCGAATGAGCAAGGAAGGTGTTGAACTGGTGCCGGGCGCCGGTTTTGATGCCGCCAAGCTGGAGGAGGTCTGATGACCAGAGAACGCCTCTATCTTTATGACACGACGCTGCGTGACGGGCAGCAGACCCAGGGTGTGCAGTTTTCGACCGCCGAAAAGGTGCAGATCGCGCAGGCGTTGGATGCTTTAGGTGTGGATTACATCGAAGGCGGCTGGCCCGGGGCGAACCCCACCGACAGCGCGTTTTTCGAGGCTGCGCCAAAGACCGCGGCCCGGTTGACGGCCTTTGGCATGACCAAGCGGGCGGGGCGCTCGGCCGAGAATGACGATGTGCTGGCTGCGGTGATGAATGCGGGTACGCAGGCCGTCTGTCTGGTTGGCAAGTCGCATGATTATCACGTGACCCATGCGCTTGGCATTTCGCTTGAAGAGAACACGGAAAACGTTCGTGCTTCGGTGGCGCATATCGTGGCGCAAGGGCGCGAGGCGCTGTTTGATGCCGAACATTTCTTTGACGGGTACAAGGACAACGCCGAGTACGCGACGGAAGTTTGCCGGGCCGCGCTGGAAGCGGGCGCGCGATGGGTTGTGCTGTGTGACACCAACGGTGGAGCATTGCCGTCCGAGGTCGGGCGGATCGTGTCCGAAGTGATCGCGGCCGGTCTGCCGGGTGAACGGTTGGGTATCCACACCCATAACGATACCGAGAACGCAGTGGCCTGTTCTCTGGCAGCGGTCGAAGCAGGTGCACGGCAAATTCAGGGAACGCTGAATGGTCTGGGGGAACGCTGCGGCAACGCAAACCTGACGGCGCTGATCCCGACATTACTGCTGAAAGAACCCTATGCCTCGCAGTTCGAAACCGGCGTCAGCCCTGATGCGCTGGCCGGGCTGACCCGCATCAGCCGCATGTTGGACGATGTCCTGAACCGGGTCCCCAGCAAGCAGGCGGCTTATGTGGGCGCGTCGGCTTTTGCGCATAAGGCGGGGTTGCACGCCAGCGCGATCCTGAAGGACCCATCGACTTACGAACATGTAGACCCGGCGAGCATAGGCAATGAACGTATCATTCCGATGTCGAACCAGGCGGGTCAGTCGAACCTGCGCAAACGCCTGACCGAGGCGGGGCTGAGCGTCAAAGCCGGTGATCCCGCATTGGGCCGCATCCTAGAGCGGATCAAGGATCGTGAAGCGGAAGGGTATTCCTACGACACCGCGCAGGCCAGTTTCGAACTGTTGGCGCGGGATGAACTGGGACAACTGCCTGAATTCTTCGAGGTCAAGCGCTACAAGGTCACTGTTGAGCGTCGGAAGAACAAATACAACAAGATGGTCAGCCTGTCCGAGGCTGTCGTCGTGGTCAAAGTGGACGGTGAAAAGAAACTGTCGGTCAGCGAGTCCATGGACGACTCCGGAAACGACAGGGGGCCTGTGAACGCGCTGGCCAAGGCGCTGGCGAAGGATTTGGGCCAGTATTCGCAGATTTTGTCAGACATGCGCCTTGTCGATTTCAAGGTCCGTATCACCCAGGGCGGGACCGAAGCGGTGACCCGCGTCATCATCGACAGCGAAGACGGCCAGGGGCGGCGCTGGTCGACGGTGGGTGTCAGTGCGAACATAGTTGATGCGTCCTTTGAGGCGCTGCTGGATGCGATCCAGTGGAAACTGGTCCGTGATTGCGATCCGCAAAAGGCAGCAGCCGAGTGAGTGTGACCTTCGACGATGATGTCAAAGCCTGCGCCGCGCTGGTTCAGCGAGCGGATCCTGACCGGTTCCGCGCGACGATGGCTGCTCCGGTCGCGGCTCGCGTGGTTTTGTTTCCGATCTATGCGTTGAATGTCGAAGTCGCCCGCGCGCCATGGGTGACGCAAGAGGCCATGATTGCCGAAATGCGGCTGCAATGGTGGCGCGACGCGTTGCAGGAGATTGCAGAAGGGTCCGCGGTGCGGCGGCACGAGGTGGTGACGCCTCTGTCGCGGGTCCTGTCGCCGCATCTGGCAGGCGTACTGGATGAATTTGTTGCCGTAAGACGTTGGGAAATATACCGGGATCCGTTCGAGGATCAGGAACATTTTGACGCCTATATCAACCACAGTTCCGGATCTCTTTTCGTCGCCTCTGCGCAGGCGCTGGGTGTGGCGAATGAAAGCGTGTTGCGCGATTTCGGGTACGGAGTCGGTGTGGCAAATTGGTTCCGCGCCATTCCCAAACTGGAAAAGCGGGGGCGCGTACCTTTGCTGGATGGTACGACGGGCGGCGTTCAGCAACTGGCCCAATACGCTTTGGACCGATTGCGCAAGGCGCGATCAAACCGGGGCGACATCGCACCTGAGGCGCGTCCCGCGCTGTATGCAGGCTGGTTGGCGGAACGGGTGCTGAAGCAGGCCATCGCCCAACCCGAGCGGGTGGCGGCCGGAACGCTTGAACCAGGCGAAATGCGTCAGCGACTGTCCCTGATGTGGACCGTCGGCAGCGGGCGCTGGTGATCAGACCCTTTCGGGATCGGCCGGGCGCAGAACCAGCCACAGCAATGCGCCACCTGCCAGTGTCAGCAAGGGGATCATGGCCAGGTTGACGGCGTTCCACCCCTCGATCGCGGATCCGCCCGAGCAGTTCATCAACCCGCCCGAGGCCAGCGATGCAAGTGTCACACCGCCAAACACCAGCAGGTCATTGAGGCCCTGCATCCGACCACGCTCTTGCGGTTCATGAGATGCGGCCAGCATCGTGGTCGCGCCGATGAAGCCGAAATTCCAACCAATGCCCAGAAGGACGAGGGCAACAAAAAAGTTCCCCAATTCAACGCCTTGCAGCGCAATCACTCCTGATGCGGCAAGTATGGCCAGGCCCAGAGCGACGATCTTTTCAATGCCAAATCGGGCGATCAGGTGCCCGGTGAAGAAGCTGGGAACATACATTGCCAGCACGTGACTTGTCACGATATCCGCCGCGTCATTGGCCGAAAACCCACATCCGACAACCGCAAGCGGTGTCGAGGTCATGACGAGATTCATCAGCGCATAAGACACCATGGCACAGATGATCGCGACGGCAATGCGGGGCGTTTTCAACAGCTCGATCCGTGACCGCCCCTTGGGTTCATCAGCCGCAGGTTTCGCAGGCGTCGGAATGTCGAGAAAGAAGAACAGCGCCGAGCCCAGAACGTTGATGCCGATTACGGCCATATATGTTCCCAGAAACGGGATGACGTATGCTTCAGACGTCAGCTTCACGATCTGAGGCCCAATGATGGCGGCCGCCAATCCGCCCGCCATGACATATGAAATCGCCTTGGGGCGGAAATCGTTTGAAGCGGTGTCTGCTGCTGCAAAGCGATAGAACCCGTGTGCGCTCATATAGATGCCGGTCAGCAGGCTGCCGACTAGAAAGATGGGGAACGAGCCCAGAAACAGGCCATAGGCCCCGATCAGCCCGCCCAGTGCACCGGCGGTTGCCCCGACAAGGAACCCCACGCGACGGCCCCATTTTTGCATGATGGCCGAGATCGGCGTGGCTGCCAGCATCGATCCCAGAACGATCAGGGATATCGGCAGCGTCGCCAGGCAGGGGTTCGAGGCCAGCGATTGACCTGCAAGCCCGCCGACGATGAACATCATCGGCATCTGCGCGCCCAGTATGGCTTGGGCAGCCACCAGCACGGCCACATTGCGTTTGGCCTGCCGGTCGTCCGGAAGGGTTGAAATCATGGTCATGGGCGAATGGTTATCGGCTAAGTGTTTGAGGCACAAGCGGGTTGCATCTGCGTCACATGCGCCTAACGTGCCCCGAGATAGCAGAGCAGGGAGGCCGCATGTCCGCAGGCCGCATCATCGAAACACCGGACTGTGTTGCCGAAGGGGCTGAATGGCTGGCCCAAACCTGTCCGCGCATGGCGTATGCGATGGATCAGACCGGCCCTTTGCCGCTGCGCCGCCGCCCCGATGGGTTTGCGCAATTATTGAGTGCAATCGTCAGTCAGCAAGTCAGTGTGGCTTCGGCCAATGCGATCTGGAAACGGCTTCAGGATGCCAGGTTGACCGGTCCGCGCAAGATCCTGTGGGCAACGGATGATGATCTGCGGGCAGTTGGCCTGAGCCGTCAGAAGATCCGATATGCGCGGGCTCTGGCCGAGGCACGCATCGACTATAAGGCGTTGCGCGATGCAACTGACGCAGATGTCGTCGCCACATTGACGCAAGTTCCGGGTATCGGTGTCTGGACAGCCGAAATCTATGCCATGTTCTCGCTGGGTCGCGCAGATGTCATCGCACCCGGTGATCTGGCCCTGCAAGAGGCGGCGCGCATCCTCTATGACTTGCCTGAACGTCCGACGGACAAGGAACTGCGCAAAATGGCCGAGGCCTGGTCGCCCTGGCGTTCGGTTGCGGCGCGGGTTCTGTGGGCCTATTACCGGGTTGCAAAGCAAAGAGAAGGGATCAGATGACACGGGTTTTGAATGCGCTCCGGAAAGAGCCTGTTTCGGGTGATACGCGCTCGGTCGTGGTGTTCGTGCATGGCTATGGCGCAAACGGTGCCGATTTGCTGGGTTTGGCCGATCCGCTGGGCGAACACCTGCCTGATACGTTGTTCGTGGCCCCCGACGCCCCCGAGCAGATCCCTGGAATGCCAAACGGGTATCAGTGGTTCCCGATTCCGTGGATCGATGGATCTTCCGAGGAAGAAGCCCGCCGGGGCATGGAAATGGCTGTCGAGGACTTCAACGCCTTTCTGGACGCACTGATGGTGGACGAAGATGTTCTGCCCGAACAGGTTGTGCTGTTTGGCTTCAGCCAAGGCACCATGATGAGCCTGCACGTTGCGCCGAGGCGGGAAGACCCCGTGGCCGGGATCGTAGCCTTTTCAGGTCGTTTGCTGGAACCCGATCTGTTGGTGGATGAAACCGTCAGCCGGATGCCTGTCTTGCTGGTGCATGGCGACGCCGATGATGTCGTTCCGCCACAATCCCTGCCGGAAGCGGCCGAAGCCTTGCAGGCTGCCGGTTTCAAAGAGGTCTATGCCCATGTCATGAAAGGCACCGGGCACGGTATCGCCCCGGATGGGCTGAGCGTTGCGCTGGCTTTCATGCGCGACAAGCTGAGCCTTTAGTGTTTGGAATCTGATCTGCGGAGCGCCCATGCGTTCCGCACCGGATCAAGTCCAGAGGTGCGCTTCGGCGAACTCGACCGAGTTTCCGGCCGGGTCGCGCACATACAAAGACCGCACGCCGCCGGGCCAGTCAAACTCGGCATCTACCGGAATATTCCAGTCCAGAAGGTGTTTGCGCATCACTGCGATTTCCTCTCGTGACAGCACAAGACACACATGTCCGGGGCCGCGCGCGCCGTGGGGCGGAACCGGCATACCGGGGTCAAGCGGCGGTTGTTCGGTCTGGTCGGGATTGAATATCAGCAGGACCGACCCGCCAATGCGATAGAATACATGGCGGTCAGCGACACGTTGTATGCGTTCGAGCCCAAGAACTTCGCCGTAAAACTGTTCTGCCGCGTCCAGGTCATCAACATAGAGCGCCGCTTCCAGAATGGCCGAAGGGGCCGGGATGTCAGGCGTTTTCTTCATGACCCCAGTTTAGCAGATCGGGGCAGGGTCTGTCACCGGCGCGGGCGACGGTCGCGCTTGCGTTGAGGGGCCGTGTTCAGTGTCGGCATTGGCAGACTGTCCCACTGCCCGGGCTCAAGATCATCCAGGGTCCAGTCTCCGATGCGGTAACGGATCAGGCGCAGCGTCGGCAGGCCCACGGCAGCAGTCATCCGACGCACCTGTCGGTTTTTGCCCTCACGTATGGTCAGTTCAAGCCAGCTGTCCGGTACCGTCTTGCGTTCACGGATCGGCGGGGTGCGCGGCCAGAGCATTTCGGGCTCGTCGATCCGGCGGGCTTTGGCAGGACGGGTCAGACCGTCCTTCAATTCGACCCCGTTGCGAAGCGTTTTCAGGGCAGCCTCGTCGGGGGTGCCCTCAACCTGAACCCAATAGGTTTTGGCCATCTTGTGCTTTGGGTCAGAGATCTGGGATTGCAGCTTTCCATGATCCGTCAGCAGTATCAAACCTTCACTGTCACGGTCCAGCCTGCCCGCCGGATAGACGCCCGGCAGATCGATGAAATCGGACAGCGTGCTGCGCGGGCTGTCCGAATTGGCGCGGTCGGTGAACTGCGGCAGAACATCATAAGGTTTGTTGAAGCGAATGAACCAGGACATGATCTGCGCATAGCCTGAAGATTACCCCCGGTGCAAGCTGTGGATAACTGTCATGTGCCTGTTACGGATTCGCGTTACCCCGTCTGCGACATATTGTGGAAAATCAGGGCTTGTCAGAGTTTTAACACGATATATAGTTATAAAAAGACCGGGGCGGGTGCTCCCCGCTCTGGTGTCACAAGCGGGCAGCTGAGAGCGAGGAGCGATTCTGTGATGGACGGAGACTTCAGGACCGAATTTGTAAGGGAGCCGGGTGCGCTCAAACAACACCCGGCCCTGGTTTTGAACGCCGATTATCGCCCCTTGTCCTATTACCCGCTGTCACTGTGGCCCTGGCAAGAAGCGATCAAGGCGGCCTGGCTGGATCGGGTCGATATCGTGGCTGAATATGACGAGGTCGTCCGCAGCCCGAGCACCGAGATACGAATACCCTCGGTCGTTGTTTTGAAAGACTATGTAAAACCCAGAAAGCGCGTGGCCTTCACGCGCTTTAATTTATTTTTGCGGGATGAATTCCGCTGCCAGTACTGCGGCAGCCGGGACAACCTGACCTTTGACCATGTGGTGCCACGGGCCGCCGGTGGTGTGACCAGTTGGCAGAACGTGGTGGCGGCGTGCAGCCCGTGCAATCTGCGCAAAGGGTCGAAATCGCTGCGCCAGGCTCGGATGACCTTGCGCAAGCCGCCACGTCAGCCCGATGCCGAAGCGTTGCGCAATATCGGACGGAAATTCCCACCGAACCACCTGCATGAAAGCTGGATCGATTTCCTGTACTGGGATGCAGAGCTGGACGAGTTCTAGGCCGCGCGAGATTTCCATGCGGCCAGCCAGATCAGTACCAGCACAGCAGAAGCAATAGCGTTCCAGCCAGCCATCGAGATGCCGAACATCTCCCAAGGGATATCATCGCACCGCACCAAAGGCGCGGACATGATTTGATCGAACAGATCGTCAGCGGACAGACCGCTGATGCTGCCGGATGTGCAGCTGCTTGGGCCTTCCCACCAACCTTGTTCAACGCCGGCGTGAAATGCACCCACCGCCGAAGTCGTCGCGGCCGCTGCTGCGCCCAGCAAAGGAAGAAAGGTCAGCCTTGGCAATGCCAGCGCCACGGCGCCGATCGCGATGGCCACTGCATGAGGATAGCGCTGCCAGATGCACATCTTGCATGGCGCAAGCCCGCCGAGATGCTGAAAGCCAAAAGCGGCCAGAAGAAGGGCCAGTGATCCAAGACTTGCCACCGCGACAAGTTGCGAACGTCTCGTCATAAGTATTTCACCACCAGGAATCCGCCAAACAGGAGGATGATGAACAAAGTGAACATTAGCCCCAGGCGCTTTTCGATGAAGTCGCGGATCGGCTCACCGAATCCCCAGAGCAGACCTGCGACCAGGAAGAACCTCAAGGCGCGGGCCAGAATCGAGGTCGCGATGAAGGTTCCAAGCGGCATGCCGGTCCAGCCGGACATAATGGTGATGACCTTGTAAGGGAAGGGGGTCACACCCGCCGTCAGAACGGCCCAGAACCCGAAGTCGTTGAACCGGGTATTGAACTCTTCCATGGCATGGGCTTTCCCCATGGATTCCAGAATGGGCTGCCCGATGCTTTCATAGAAAAACGCACCAATCGCATAGCCCAGCATGCCCCCCAGAACCGAAGCCACCAGTGCCACGGTTGCGATCAGCCACGCCCGGGACGGGCGGGCCAGAATCATCGGAATCATCAACACATCGGGGGGAATCGGGAAGAACGAACTTTCGATGAAAGCCACGATGGCCAGCGCCCACAGCGCGTGAGGGTGTTCGGCCAGACGAATGGTCCAGTCATAAAGCGATCGTAACATAAAGCACTCAAATCCCGTTTTCGGTCTGAAGCCCAGCCAAACCATGCGCCTGACGGACCGTCAACAGTCGAGGGCGAAACAAATGGAATATTGGATGGTTTTTGCCTCTGGACCTTCGCTCGGATGGGCGCTAATCCAGTGTTCGTGGCCCAAGTGGCGGAATGGTAGACGCAGGGGATTCAAAATCCCCCGCCTTCACGGGCGTGAGAGTTCGAGTCTCTCCTTGGGCACCACAGTTCCGACAAACTCAGAACACCGTCCGTCCTCTTGGCGGGGTGCCGTGATCAAGGTGATGATCCGCAACCTAGATCTTCATGTCCTGTTTGAGGTCCTCTGTAGCAGCCCGTGAATGCCACGACGTTCCGGGCCTGCTTCAACGACAGATCATCAGGCCCCCGGCCGGGGGGGATCTTGAACCGGGTTGGTGTTGAAGGGCCTTTGCCAGATTCGCCGGAACGTACGACCGTGACTTGCCCTGCCTCCTTGTCCGAAACGCGGTTCGCTCTGTTTCACGGTGATTAGCGCCGGGAATGAGGGCAGGTTTTGAATATGAAGTGATGGGATGAACCCGGACGGTACCCCGTGAACTGATGGGGAAAGTTCGGGATTTATGCTCATATATGCGAATTGGCGCAGGTCAGACCGGTGCCGGCCTTGACATTGCGGGTATCTGAATGAAACCTCGAAAGGGTTGGGAGAAATTGGGAAATTCAAAGATTTGTAGCCGTTGCGATGCGGGCCGGTTTGTATTATCGGCACGCTTCCCTGAGCAGGTGATCAAACTTGATTTCCAACTGCCAGACAAAAAAAGTGGGAGTTAACAGATGAAAAACAGCAGCAAACTGAGCGTCGGCGCCTTCGTCACCGCAGCCCTTCTGGCTCCGGCGGCATATGCCGAAGAGTTCATTACAATCGGTACCGGCGGTGTCACCGGCGTTTACTATCCGACCGGCGGCGCGATCTGTCGTCTGGTCAACAAAGGCCGGAAAGAGCACGGCGTGCGCTGCTCGGTCGAATCGACCGGTGGTTCAGTCTACAACATCAACACCATCCGCGAAGGCGAGCTGGAGTTTGGTGTGGCCCAGTCCGACTGGCAGTACCACGCCTATAACGGCACCTCGAAATTCGAAGAAGCCGGCCCGTTCGAAGGCCTGCGCGCCGTGTTCTCGGTGCACCCCGAACCCTTCACCGTGGTGGCCCGCGCCGATTCCGGCATCACCAACTTTGAAGACCTGAAGGGCAAGCGCGTCAACATCGGCAACCCCGGTTCCGGTCAGCGCGGCACCATGGAAGTTCTGCTGGGCGAGATGGGCTGGACCACAGATGATTTCGAACTGGCGACCGAGCTGAAAGCGGCTGAACAGTCGGCAGCCCTGTGCGACAACCAGATCGACGCGATGGTGTACACCGTTGGCCACCCCTCGGGTTCGATTCAGGAAGCCACCACCGCGTGTGACTCGGTTCTGGTGAACGTCAGCGGTGAGGCCGTGGACAAGCTGGTCAACGAAAACTCGTTCTACCGCAAGGCAACCATTCCCGGTGGCATGTACCGTGGATCTGACGAAGACACCTCGACCTTTGGTGTGGGCGCGACCTTCGTGACCTCGGCCGATGTATCGGAAGATGCGGTTTACGCGGTCGTCAGCTCGGTCTTTGAAAACTTCGATGACTTCAAAAAGCTT
Source organism: Ruegeria sp. H8 (assembly GCF_056532905.1). Lineage (NCBI taxonomy): Bacteria > Pseudomonadati > Pseudomonadota > Alphaproteobacteria > Rhodobacterales > Roseobacteraceae > Ruegeria > Ruegeria sp. H8. The sequence continues at coordinate 563,400 of NZ_JBQFNY010000001.1, forward strand.
CACCCGGCGTTTGCGAACCTGAAGCCCGAAGAGATGATTGCGGATGGCCTGTCGGCTCCGCTGCATCCGGGTGCCGAGAAGTACTACAAAGAAAAAGGCTGGATTCAGTAAACCAGACCTGACGCAGGGTGCCCACGGGCGCCCTGCACAAAACCCGTGTGAAACGGGATTTCAGCAGGCCGAACAATGGCCGCGACGGGGAGACATTTGATGAATTCCGACACTCAATCCAATCGTCCGCTTTCCGAAGAAGAGCTTCAGGATCTGGTTGCATCTTCTGACGCAGGAGGGCGCAATCCGGTCGGGAACGTGGGCGTTTTCCTTGCGGTCGTGGCCGCGATCTGGTCGATATTTCAAGTTGTTCTGGCCTCGCCCCTGGCGAATTATGTCTTGCCCGGAAGCGTCGTGAACAATGCTCGGCAATTCCATCTGGCTTTTGCTTTGTTTCTGGCCTTTGCCGCTTATCCGGCGCTCAAATCCAGCCCCCGGAACTATATTCCGGTTCAGGATTGGATCATGGGACTGGTGGGCGCGTTCGTCGCGCTGTATGGCTATTTCTTCTATGACAAGATCGTCAATGCGGGCGGTTTGGCCGACGACACCGACAAATGGGTTGCGTTGCTTGGCCTGGTGCTGTTGTTCGAGGCCGCGCGCCGTGCGCTTGGCCCGGCCATGGCAATTATCGCGACCATTTTTTTGGCCTATGTCTTCTTCGGTGCCTCGGAATGGGTGCCCGAAGTTATCCGCTGGAAGGGCGCGAGCCTAAAAAAGGCGATGAGCCACATGTGGATCACGTCCGAGGGCGTGTTTGGTATCGCACTGGGTGTTTCCACAAAATTCGTCTTCCTGTTCGTGCTGTTTGGCGCATTGCTGGATAAAGCCGGAGCAGGGAACTACTTTATCAAGATGGCCTTTGGGGCCCTGGGCCACCTGCGCGGTGGTCCGGCCAAGGCGGCGGTTGTGGGCTCGGCTGCGACCGGCCTGATCTCGGGCTCGTCGATTGCCAATGTTGTCACCACCGGTACTTTCACCATCCCGCTGATGAAGCGCGTCGGGTTCAGCAGTGAACAAGCGGGCTCGGTCGAGGTTGCCAGTTCGGTCAACGGACAGATCATGCCGCCGGTGATGGGGGCCGCTGCATTCCTGATGGTGGAGTATGTGGGCATCTCATATGTCGAGGTGATCACCCATGCCTTCCTGCCGGCAGCGATTTCCTACATCGCACTCGTTTACATCGTGCACCTTGAGGCCGTGAAGCGAAACATGCCCACGCTGGGCGACCGCGATGTGCATCTGGCGCGGACCGTGGTGGGGATGCTCGGCTTCTTCCTGGTGTTTGCAGGTCTTTGCTATGGGTCACAATTCCCGGTGGATGCCGTGACAAGCTGGGTGCCGTCGGCCGCTGGGATCGTGCTCAGCCTGATTATCTGCGCGGTATATGTCGCACTGCTTTATCTGGCGGCACAGGTGCCTGACCTGGAACCGGACGACCCTAACGCAAAAGAGGTTACGCTTCCGGTCATCGCCGATATCTACAAAGCTGGCCTGCATTACCTGCTGCCGATCATCGTTTTGGTCTATTTCCTGATGATCGAACAGAAGTCACCGGGCCTTTCCGCCTTCTGGGCCACATCGCTGCTGTTTGTCATCCTGCTGACGCAGAAGCCGCTGAAAGCGATGTTCCGGGGGCAGAGCAACCTGTACAACACTTTCATCGATGGTGTTGCCGACCTGTGGCAAGGTCTGATCGACGGGGCACGCAATATGATCGGCATCGCGCTTGCCACGGCAACCGCGGGCGTGATCGTGGGAACCGTCACGTTGACGGGTGTTGGTCAGGTGATGGCCGATCTGGTCGAGTTCCTGTCGGGCGGCAATCTGATCCTGATGCTGGTCATGGTCGGGCTGCTCAGCCTGATCCTGGGCATGGGTCTGCCGACAACCGCGAACTATATCGTTGTCAGCTCGTTGATGGCCGGAGTGGTTGTTGAGTTGGGCGCCCAAAGCGGGCTGATCGTTCCATTGATCGCTGTCCACCTGTTCGTGTTCTATTTCGGGATCATGGCCGACGTGACACCTCCGGTCGGGCTGGCCAGTTTTGCTGCCGCGGCTGTGTCGGGCGGTGATGCGATCAAAACCGGTTTCACGGCGTTCTTCTACAGCCTGCGCACCGTGGCGCTGCCCTTCGTGTTCATTTTCAACACCGATCTTCTGCTGATCGATGTGACATGGGTCGAAGGGATCATAGTGGCGGTTTTCGCGACGATAGCGATCCTTGTCTTCACGGCAGGCACCATGGGGTATTTCCTGACCCACAGCCGGATCTATGAAAGTATCGCGCTGATCGCCGTGGCCTTCGCCCTGTTCAGGCCGGATTTCTTCATGGATCGCATCGCGCCTCCATACACTTCGGTCGAGCCTGCGGCGTTTGTCGAAACCATTGGCCAGACTCCACCGGGGACCGAGGTTCGCATGGTGATCAGCGGGCCGGATTTTGATACCGGCAAGATGGTTGACACCACGATTGTGGTGCCAGTCGGATCCGAAGAGGGCGGTGAAGCGCGCGTCGATGCCATGGGGCTGCTGTTGCTGGAAGAGGATGGCCTTGTCAAACTTGACGAGCCGATGTTTGGATCACCGGTTGCCGAAGATCTGGCCAACTTTGACTATTACGGTGACGAGGCTGTGCGTCTGAGCTCGGTCAGCCTGCCGTCCAGCCAGCCTCCGAAGCAACTGGTCTATATCCCGGCGCTGATCCTGCTGGGTCTGATCGCTTTCCTGCAACGCGGCCGTGCCGCCAGACAAGAGGTGCTCGTATGACACGTTCCGTTCTGTGTGCCGTTGATATCAGCAATGGCGAGATTGATGCACCGGTGCTGCAAAAAGCAGCCGCGCTGGCGGATATGGAAGGGGCGCAACTTGACGTGGTGACAGTGCTGCCCGATTTCGGGGAAAGCTGGGTGTCGGGGTTTTTCGAATCCGATTTTCACGACAAGGCGTTGGAGGAAGCGCAGGCCAAACTGACGGCGCTTTGCGTATCGGCCCTGGGGGCCGAGCGCAACGAAACCATCCGCCATGTGGTTGCGACAGGCACAGCCTATCAGGAGATCTTGAAGACGGCCGAAAATGCCGGCTCTGATTTGATCGTAATCGGAGCCCACAAGCCGGATTTCAAGGATTACCTGCTGGGCCCGAATGCGGCACGCGTGGTGCGACATTCCAACGTCTCGGTTTACGTGGTGCGCTGACGCGAAAAGCAGATGCCGTGCACAGTGGCGCCGGAGCCCCGACGGTCGCCTGCCGCCGTTCGGGCTCCCGCAGCCAGGTCAGTAGCCCGTCATCTCGAGATACCCGACGCCCTCGTGGCTGCCGGTAACCGTGACCGGACCTTCCCAATATTCAAAACGTGTCCCCATCCAGGCGTCCGGTGTCAGGGCGGAAACCTTGACGTCGATGCCTCGGTCCGCAAGCACGACGCGCCATTGCGTCGGGACGTCGCGACCTGCCACCTGATCGGTCGCAAGCGGCTCGAGTCTGACGGATCCGTCGGGGATGGCATCGGTGCTGCCGTCTGAATTGATCCATGTGGCCGAAGTGAAATCGCGGCGACCTCCGCGCAGGCGAAAGGCCATCAGCTTGTCCCCGTCCTCGAAGCTGAGCGAGAACCAATCCCAGCCGGTTTGATCCTCGGCCAGGGGTTGCGAAGACCATTCCCGGTCCAGCCAGCCCTGACCGGTGACGCGCATATCGCCATCCGGCAGGTGCAGTACGCCTTCGACTGAATAGAAGGGTTGCGAATAGTAATAGCTGGCTTGTCCGTCGGCAGATTTGACGGAATAGCCCGCTTGGCCATGAAACACCAACGGGCCTTGTGCGCTCAGCGCAAGATCGTACCCGAAATCAGCCCCGTTTGCGGTCAGGGTCAGGGTGTCCATATCCGGTCCGGCCATGCGCCATTCGTCGATCCAGGCCTCGAACGGTTGCACCGCAACACCTGCCTGCCCAATCCCCCCACGCGACAGGCGTTCGGCAAAATAGTGGGTGTCAGGCGTGGTGACAGCCGCATGGCCCATCCAGATCTGCGGGCTTTGCCATCCATCTGTTTCAAACGGTTTCAGGGCCGACCGGAAAAGGGTCCATTGGATGCCATAGTCACGCCCGTCCTCGCCTTTGAGGTTGGCCGTCAGATACCACCATTCGATCCGATAAGCGGGATGAGGTCCGTGGTCTTTGGGAAAGTCGAATTCAAAGCCCGCCTGCGGAACCTCGAATCCTTCCGCCGACCCTCCAAGACCTGCATAGCCCTGCGCCCAAAGAGGCGATGGGTACAAAAACACGAGAACGGCCAAAAGGGCATTAACGTTCATTGGCGAACACCTTCAGCAAATCGGCAGGGGGCAGACGCAACATGCGCAGCGCGGGCAGGGCCGCTGCAACCAGGGCGGCCAGCAGGGTCAACAGGAACAGCCACAACCAATCCCAGGGAAACACGAACATCGGCAACCGCCAGCCAAAGGCTTGCACATTGATCACTGCCAACAGAACCCAGGCGAGGATCAGACCAAGCGGCAACGCCAGACACGCGGTCAGAGCCGCGAGCAGCACGCTGCGCAAAAGCTCCAGCCGCGCCAGTTGCGCCCGGTTCAGTCCCAGCGCCCATACCGGAGCAATCTGAGGCAGGCGCTGGGTCCACAGGGTCAGCAGGCTGGTGAGTATGGCAAATCCCGCTACGCCGAGGGTCAGAACATTGAGCGCCGATGTCACGACAAAGGTCTTTTCGAAGATTGCCAATGATTGCGCCTTCATGGCGGCCTGCTGGACCACGGCCTGACGCGGAAGGGCAAACCGCTCGCGCAAGGCTTGCGCCATTTCAGTCGCCTGCTCGGGGTTCAAACGGATGCCAAACCGTCGAGTTTCGGCCCCTGGCGCGATCCGGTCAAGTTGGCTCATCGACACAATGGCTTGTCCGGTTGGGTTTCCATAATCCGAATAAACCCCGGCGATGGTCAGCGTATGATTCTGGGCCAATGTCAGTGTATCTCCGGGCCAGAGGTTCGCGCGCCGTGCCAGTTGTTCGTTGATCAGAACCGCGTCTCCGGCCATGACGTCGTCCCATACGGTCGAGTTTGCCGATATCAACGGCCAGTGCTGTCGATAGACCGGATCATCAATGACCCCGTACAGAAACAGGGGGCCCGTCTCGTGCGACAGTTCAATGTTGCGAATTGGAAGGATGGCGTCGACCTGTGGCCGCAGCCAATCCGTGATCTCGCGCCCCTGTTCTTCGTCACGGACGGTCAGATAGAGCTCTGAAGTCAGGCGCTGGTCGAGCCAGCCGACAAAGGTCAGCCGGAAACTTGAAACCATTGTGCCCACACCGATATTTGCCGCAAGCGCAAGCAACAGGGCCATCAGGGCAAGCGACAGCCCGGGCAATTGTGCACGCATGTCGGCCCAGACCCACTGCGCGACGGCGCCACGGGATCTGTTGCCAAAGACGGAAAGCGCAAAGGTCAGAAGCGCCGGCAACAAAAGCGCTGCACCCGTCAGCAATCCGGCTAACAGCACGAAACCGGCAACCAGACCACCGATGCCGAGATAGGTGATGACACCGCCGGCGATCAGGGCCAAGCCGAGCAAACCTGTCACAAGGCGTGTGCCAGCATTGCCCTGCCAGGCTTGCACACCGGGCCCCGCCAGCAGGGGCATACGAGACAATCGCCACAGCGCATGGCCACTGGCAAACAAGGTGCCGCAGACAGCCATCGCCATCCCGGCAAACACCCAATGGGGGTGCAATGTCAGCTGTCCGGTCACGGGCGCACCATACAGGCCGCGAAGGGTTGCTGCGACATCGGGCAACAACGCTCCGGCCAGAAAGAACCCAAGAAGCAGACCCAAGGTTCCACCGATCAGGGCCAGCCCCGTCAGTTCGGTCAGGATCAGGAAGACCAGCCGCCGCATCGAAACGCCCAGTGCACGCAGGGTGCGGATCATGCCTCGGCGTTGGGCAAAAGCCAGCCCGACGGTGCCGTTCACGATGAACAGGCCAACGGCAAAGGACAACAGGCCAAAAGCCGACAGGTTCAGGTGAAAACTGTCAGTCAGCCGAGCAGTATCGACTTGCGAGGATGGGCTGGCGCGCTCCAGTTCGGGCGCGACTTCGGCCAAAGGTGGCCGATCACGCGGCTGATCCGGCAACACAATGAGGCGCGAGATGAAACCGGTTTGGTTCAGCAGGGCTTCGGCTGTGCCGATATCCGTCAGAATAACGTCCGGTGGCAACGCCGCGGTGATTGAAAACGGCGGAAGGTTGTTCTGGTCGTGCAACAGCGGCTCCAGCTCTGCCGCGACCAGAAGCCGCCCCGGAGCGGTCAGCATGTCCGCCGGCTCAGTCGGCGCGGTGCTTTGGTCGGTTTCGCTTATGGCGGGCAGGGCCGGGTAGGCGACCATGTCCACACCTATCAGGCGCAATGTGCGGCCCTGAATACGATAGGGGCCCTCCAGGACGGCCGCCACCTGCCAGCCAGCACGACGCAGATCGACGTAACGAGAAACCGGGATCAGACCGGAAGGATCGCGCAGCTCGTCGAACTGCCCAAGGGCAAGCTGCGCGTTGGCCCGGGCATAGCTGGCGCGCGCTTCGGCATTGATGGCCTGAACCGCGGACCAGAGACCGGTGGCCAACGCGATGCCTGTCAAAAGCGTCGCCAGTTGCAACCAGTGCACCCGCCAGTGGGACATCAAAGCCTGAATGACGGCGCGTGTCATTGGATACGACCACCGCAGAGCTGGACGGTTCGATCCAAGCGGGCTGCAATCTGTTGGGAATGCGTGACCAACAGAAGGGCTGCGCCGGTATCAGCCACCAAGGCCAACATCAGATCCAGAACCCTTGCGCTGGCGGTTTCATCCAGATTGCCCGTGGGCTCATCCGCCAGCAGCAGTTTCGGACGCGCTGCCATGGCACGACCAATCGCCACCCGCTGCTGTTGCCCGCCGGACAGGTTTTCGGGATATCTGTCCAAAAGATCGGACAGGCCCAAGCGTTCGGTCAGATGCGCGGTCCAATCGGCATCCTCGGCGGCGGCAAGGCGGGCGTGAAAGGAAAGGTTCTGCGCAACGGTCAGCGAAGGGATCAGATTGAACTGCTGAAACACCAACGAAAGCTGACTGCGCCGCAATTCGGCCCTCCCGGCATCGTCCAGATTGGACAGAGGCGTTCGGTTCAAGATGATTTCACCGCTGTCGAAACAGTCAAGCGCTGCGGCAAGGTTCAGCAGAGTGCTTTTGCCACTGCCGCTTTCGCCGGTCAGGGCCAGTGTCTGCCCTTCATCCAATGTCAGCGACACGTCGCGCAGAACCGGGCGCCCGCCGGGATAGGTTTTCTGAACACGGTCGATGGTCAACAGCATGATCTGGCCTTTTTTCTTCCAAGGATGTGCGATGGAATTCCAAACTGTCCAGTGCGGACCCGCACTCGGTTCCATTCGCCGCAGGCGTTCCTCACGATCGCCGGGGTTGTGCCCTGCACCTCAAAGGGCCATTCTGCCCGGACGGTAAACTGTCGTAAATCGGGATGAAAAACATGACGTTGCTGCATCAGATCGTTTGGGGCAGTACATTTCTGGCGCTCTGCTTCTTGGTCGAGATTCTCTTGCTGACCTGGTGTACCGTCACGATCATCAAGTGGGATGAAAAATGGTCCGCCAAGGGGGTGTTCTTTGGAACGGCAGCACCAATCGCGGTATCTTTGGCCTTTATCGTCGCCACGCACACGATTCAGGTCTGGATTTGGGCCATCGTCTGGGTGTTGCTTGAGGTTTTGCCGGATTGGAACTCGGCCATCTATTTCTCATTGGTGACGTTCACGACCCTGGGATATGGCGATATCGTTTTGGGCGAAGGGTTGCGCATCTTTGGGTCTTTTGCTGCGGTTGCTGGTCTTCTGGCCTTTGGTCTGTCGACCGCTTATCTGGTGGCGATGATGACGCGCGTCTTTCAAGAGAAGTTCTTTACCTAGAGGATAGGCGCAAACAACCGCGCCAATGGGGCGCCGAACCGGATATGCGCGGGTTGCTGGGCCAGACTGCGCGTCAATTCATAGCTTGCCTCGAAATCCGCGCGTAGCATGCGATCGACAGCCAGGGCTGCGCGGGCATCGAAGAACAGGGCCATCGCCTCGAAGTTCAGCCGGAAGGACCGGTTGTCCAGATTGGTCGTGCCGACCGCAGCCAGCGTGTCGTCAACCACGAAAACCTTCTGGTGCATGAAACCGTCCGTGTATCGAAACACGCGCACGCCGCAATCGCGGATTTCGTCGAAATAGGCAAAAGCAGCCAGCCACGGCAGCCGATGATCAATCATATCCGGGACAAGGATGCGCACGTCAACACCGCGCATCGCTGCATGTTGCAGGGCGGTCATGACGTCGATGTCGGGCACAAAATAGGGCGAGGCAATCCACAGTCTTTCTTTCGCCTCGGCGATGGCCGAAAAGAACATCATGGCGCCGGTTTCGGTTTCGTCTCCGGGTCCGGTGGCCACCAACAGGGCATTCATGTCTTGCTCGGCCTCGCTGCCTGCCCAGTCGAGGTCGTCAATCAGGTCTTCATCGCGCGCCCAGTGCCAGTCTTCGGTAAAGATGAGTTGCAACTGCCGGACGATGTGGCCGGTCATCTTGATATGCGTGTCGCGCCAATGGCCGAAATGCGGGTCTTCGCCCAGATATTCAACACCCACGTTGTGACCGCCGATAAAGCCTGTTTCACCGTCGATGATGACGGTTTTGCGATGGTTCCGGTAATTCAGCTGAAACCTGAAATTCGGCCCGCGTTGCTCACGCGGGTCGGCCACGTCAATTCCAGCGTCGCGCATTGTGTCCAGATAGGTGTTTGCCAATCCATAGCTGCCGACGGCATCGGTCATGAAACGGACATGGACCCCGCGTTTCGCAGCTTCTATCAGCTTGGTCTGAAGCTGTCGGCCCAACGCATCGTCTCTGACGATATAGAATTGGATCAGGATATAGTTCCTGGCCTCGTCTATCGCCTGAAAAATGGCGTCAAACGTTGCCTGACCGTCGATCAGAAGCTGAGCGCCATTGCCACTGGATACCGGAAGATGAGCCAGAAATTCGAATGGTCGTGGATTGACCGACATCGTGGATGGGTCAGGTCTGGAGTAGTCAGCAAAGGTCTTGATGCCTTCGACGACCCGTTCGCTTTGTTGGCGCGAGATGCGGTAGCCGCGAAACCTGTGATGCCCCAGAAACAGGTACATCGGAACCGCAAAGATTGGCGCCGATACCAAAAAGACCACCCAGCCAACGGCTCCTTGCGGTGTGCGCGCGGTTTGCGCCGCGCGCACCGAAAACACAACTGCAGTTGCGTACAACGCAAAAACGAAGATGGATACAAGCAATGTCCACATGGGCGTTAAGTCTTTCGGGTCGTTCAGTTTCCTCCAGTGTAGACCCGCGACCAGTCTTTCGCCATATCGACGATGATCCAGCCTTTGTCCGGCCCCTGATCCAGACCGTCAACCAACCGCCCAATCGGACTTTCCCGATCATAGGCCCATTCACGTTCGGCATCCGTATGGTGGATCAGAACACCCAGCCGTGGTCCGCTACCCGAGGTTGTCCAATCCAGCATGGCGAAATCGCCGTCCGAGTTTCCTCCGGCCAGAATGGGGCGTTTGCCGATCGTGCGTTCGATGTTGATGGGTTTGCCTTCCTTGTCGTCGATGAAGGCAATCCCGGGGGCCTTGATGACAGTCGGAACGCCATCGACATCTTCGAATGTCGAGTTTCCATATGTGCCCAGAACCTGTTCCGGCGGAATGCCATAGGCCTGTTCCGCGAAGACCCGCATGAAGTGAATGCCGCCGCCCGAGACAATATAGGTCTTGAACCCTTCGTCCCGAAGATAGCGCAACAGCTCGACCATGGGCTGATAGGTCATCTGGTCATAGGGCAATCCGATGTCCGGGTGTCGGGCCTCGGCCAGCCATTCCGCGACTTGGGCCTGAAACGCCTCGACAGTCGTTCCGGAATGTGACGCGTTGACAACTTCGATCAACGCATCGTGGCCCCCTTGAAGAACCGTCGCAAGATCACCTTCGGCAGCGGCTTTCAAAGCGGGTGTGGACAGGATCGAAGGATCTTGTTCAGCCAGTTCAGAAAGCCGATCCATGGCAAAGATAAACTGAAAATAAACCGGCTGTTCGGCCCAGAGTGTGCCGTCATTGTCAAATACCGCGATCCGATCTGAAGCCGTCACATAGTCAGGTCCTTCCGCGTCGGTAACACTGGACACGAATTCAAGGATCGCCTCTTTTGCCGCTGTGGCGTTCCAACTGGGCAGCGGATCAGCGAGCAGGGATACGGGAACACAGGTCAGAAAGGCACCTAAAAGAACGTGTTTCATGAAGATCTCGATAACTGTTGTGTTTAAAAAAGGCCGCCCTGCGCAGGGCGGCCTACAGCGTGGCGTCGCCGGACCTAGTTGTTGGTCGGCGTTGTCAGCTTCTCCATGACCTGATCCAGGTTGAAGCTGGCTGCTTTCTGTCGTGGCGGGAACTCCTGGAACGTACTGAGGAAATTGCCAACGTATTGCTGGGCGGGCACAAGGAAATAGGCCCGGTCCAACAGCCAATCGTAATAGGTGTTGGACGTGCGGTACGCGCGTTCATACGGATCGCGGCGCAGGTTAACGATCAGCGGGATGCGCAGTTCGGTCCATGGCTCGATCCAGGCACGCAACGTGGCCCAGGCTTTCTGCTCGAGGAAGATGAGCTTCCAGTCTTCGAAGCGCAGCGCCGTGAGGTCACCATCATCCGAGAAATAGAAGATTTCTTTCCGGGGGCTTGCCGCAGTCTCACCAGTCAGCAGCGGCAGAATATTGTAGCCATCAAGGTGCACCTTATAGTCGCGACCCATGCCCGATGAGCTGTAGCCGGTCTTCAGTTTTTCCTTGATGTCCGGATCGCCGGCCACAGCGAGGTAAGTGGGCAGCCAGTCCATGTGATGCACGATCTCGTTGGTGACTGATCCGGCCTCGATCTTGCCCGGCCAGCGTACCATTGACGGAACACGCCAACCACCTTCCCAGTTGGTATTCTTCTCGCCCCAGAACGGCGTCGCAGCTGCATCCGGCCAGGTGTTCATGTGCGGACCATTGTCAGTGGAATAGTGCACGATCGTGTTGTCAGCGATGCCAAGCTCGTCCAGCAGATCCAGCAGCTGACCTACATGCATGTCGTGTTCGATCATACCGGCGGTGTATTCATCAGCGACCCGCCCCGACAACTCATTGGCCTTGGCGCGCATCTCGTCTTTGACGTGGGTGCGGAAGTGCATGCGGGTACCGTTCCACCAGACATAGAAGGGCTGACCTTGCTCGTGCGCCCGCTTGATGAAGTCGATGGCCGCGGCCACGGTTTCGTCATCTACCGTTTCCATGCGCTTGCGGGTCAAGGGTCCGGTGTCTTCGATCGTGCCATCCGCTTTGGACTTGATGACGCCGCGCGGGCCATAGGCCTCGCGGAAGGTGCGCCCATCCGCCAGAACGCGATCACCCGGATAGTCTTCGTTTTCCGGCTCTTCTTCGGCATTCAGGTGGTAAAGATTGCCAAAAAACTCATCAAAACCGTGGTTTGTCGGAAGATGTTCGTCTTTGTCACCAAGGTGGTTTTTGCCGAATTGACCGGTCACATAGCCGTGGTCTTTAAGAAGCCCCGGGATAGTTGGGTCTTCAACCTGCATTCCAAGATCTGCCCCAGGCAGGCCGACTTTGGAAAGACCGGTGCGGAACACGGATTGCCCCATGATGTATGACGAACGGCCGGCGGTACAGGATTGTTCACCGTAGTAATCGGTAAAGATCATGCCTTCTTTGGCAACCCTGTCGATATTGGGTGTTTGATATCCCATGAGACCCATTGTATAGGCCGAGATGTTGGATTGACCGATATCGTCGCCCCATATCACAAGAATATTGGGCTTTTGATCTTGCGCCCAGGCGGGCACGGCAAGGGCGACAGTTACGGTCGCCACCGCGAACCGGCGCAGTGTTCTACGCCAATTATCTGCAATCATTCGTGGAGAAGACATGAAGTGCTCCTGATCAGTCGAGCCTTAATGACCCGGAAAATTGAAATTTAATTGAAGCCGCTAGCTTATAACTTGAAGCTGCAAGCAAGTTCTTGATTGCCCGAATAAAAACAATTTCTTGTTCGGGCAGTGAACACAGCTATTTTACGCGATGAAACGTATCGAAAACTTATCATATGATCACTTTGAAAGATACAAATGTTTGATTCTGATGACGATATGCGGATTCTGGCCAAGACCGACTGGTTTGGCACGCGCGATTCAAAGTTTCAGAGCGATCTTATGACGTGCGCAATTCAAAGAACCTTCGATTCCGGAGAAACCTTGTACCACCACGGTGACCGCGCCAACGGTATTCATGCGGTGCTCGCAGGCGCACTTCAGATCACGGCACCTGCCGATGATGGACAGGAATTCGTATTGCATCAGGATGGATCAGGATTCTGGATCGGGGATCTTGCGCTGTTTGCCGAAGCCAAACGCTTGGTCAGCGTCGTGGCAACGCAAAAGACCCGCACCTTGTATTTTCCCGGCTCGCGGGTGGAACGCCTGGTTCAGAAGAACCCGGAATACATCCGTGATTTCTATGCGTTGACGCATGAAAACATGAAGACTGCTCTGCGCATCATGGCCAATCTTGCGGTTACGGGGTCTGAAAAGCGCCTTGTGCTGCGTCTGCTGCATCTTGACGAAGGCGCCTTGAGTTCGGACGGATGGATTGTTGTGTCTCAGGAAGAACTTGCTGAAATGGTTGCGGTATCTCAGCCGACCTTGCATCGACATCTGCATCATCTGGCGGATCTGGGCCTTGTGGAATTGGGGTATGGCCGGCTGCGGTTGATCGACCGGCGCAAGCTGATCAGCAACTGTCAAAGTTGAAGTCTAAGGGTTGAGCGGGGGTAAAGAACCGCTCTTTCGTTCTGTTGCGCTTTTCAGTGCGCCTAGGTGTTGCATGGTCGCTTCCCAGTTTTCCTGGCCGTTGCCAGCCGTCGCTGAATACCGCGCCGCACCGATATTCATTAGGCTCTTCTCAAGATCCAAAGAACGCTCTGGATGCGCGCTTCGCGATTTCCAAAGATCCAATGCCTGATAAACCGCGGGCAAATCCCGTGATATTAAAGCGGATCGCAAGGCATCGACGGCATACTTCTCCGATGCCAGATATCTGCGGCGCCGTTCCGTTTTCCAGGTTGCATAGCGCGGGCGCAGAAATCTTCCCAATGTCCACAATGCGAATACAACAATGACAAGGTAAAGAACTGATTTGATGATGGTTTGCGCGTCAGGCGGCTGTCGCCTGGGTGGTGCCAGAGTCAGCTTGGTCGAGGGAAGTGATGCCGTTTCGATCTGACCGGTGTCCAGATTGAACCAGTCGATGGAAACGGCCGACAACTGTGTTTCGCCACCATCTTGGGCGATGTACACGGTTTCTTCGACCCGCTGCCCGGACAAGATGCCCCGGTCTTCTGTTTCCGAAAAGCGGGGCTCCTTGGGATAGGCGCGAAGCAATTGGCTTTGATCCTGCGGCGTCAGCGCCGGGATTGTCAGGGCCGTGGTGCCAGAGATCTGCGCGCTTATCTCGCGCGTGATGGAATCGCCGGCCTGCATATCGGTCGGACCGTCCAGCTTCTGATCAAGAGAGAAACCACTTGCGATGATCAGCGGGTCAAGACCTTGAGCGCCCTCTGGGATCTCTGCGCTCAACTGTATGGAAGGCAGCGCCACCGAAACCTGAACCGGGTCATTGGACTGCGGATCGGCAAATGTCACGACAACCTCTTGCGCATCATACGCAACAGGCCCTGTTGCCAGCGGATACAGGCGATAACTGCGCTGTACGCCGGACCACGTTTCTCCGTCCACCGTTTCGCTTATCGGGCCAGAAGCCCTCTCAGGCAGGCGAACAAGGATATTTTGTTGCTCCAATGATGGGAATACGGGCGGCTGCGGCATGAAGGTCGGAACCAGAACCTTGATGCGGACGATGGCGGGCTGGCCGACGATAACGGCCTCGTTCGGGACGTCCACTGATACCCTAGGTTGATAGGCTGAGTTTTCCTGTGCGGACACGGATAACGGCAACAACAGGATGAAGACAGCTAGGTATCTCATTCTGTTTGCTCCTGAATTTCCAAAAGGAAACGGTTTCTCAGAAAATCCTGCGTGTCGGTGTCGATCATACTGATCCACTGGTCGGCGGACAGTGACTGTGGCCCGTCCTTGGGGGCTTGAACCGTGGAGTCACTGCCACGTGCTGCATCGTTGTCAAACACCGTATCATCTGCACCGATGCCAGCCTCTTCCCCTGTGTCAGACTGTTCACGCGTCGTTTCGACATAGTCCAGGATGGCCTTGGACAGGTCGAGATTATGCTGGGCTTCGGGCCAGTCGGGGCGACGTTCCAAGGCGGTCTCGAACGCCGATATGGCTGGGCGATACTCGCGGTTTCTTATGCGGGCCATACCTTCGGCAAACGCAGCTTCCGGCGTGCCCAGTGTGGAAAACACGGACGACGCCTTTTCGTATTGACCATCCCTGAGATAGGCATATCCCCTGTGATATGGGTCTTCGAACATCTCGGCCGCGTCGCCAAATCGTTTTTGGTTCATCGCGATCTGGCCTTGTTGGTCGGGGGTGAAAAACCAGTCTCGCCATCCTTCTGCCCGCGCGCCGGATGAAGGCAACGCAATCAAAACCAGAACCGCCCAACGAATTACCCAGCCCTTGCGGAACCACAGCAGAGACAACACCGCAGCAGGCCAGGCCAGGATCCAGCCCTTGTCCTGCCAGTCCAGACGATCATCGTCATCCAGGGCGGCAGTATAGGCCGATTGAATGCGGCGCATCAGTTGATTGATGTCCCGGTCGTCGTCCGAAAACGCGACCACTGAGGCGTTTGGGATGTTGTCCAGCTGCGCGATACGACCACTATCCGGCAGCATGGTGAGAAAGAAAATATCAGAAGAAGAGGAGCTTAGCCCCATTACCTGAGATGGATCAAGGTCGTCCAATACAAACAGAATCGCCCCCGGGCTGTCGCTGTCGTCCAGAATGGACTGAGCCAACGCAAGCGCATCGGCTGCCGCATCGCCATCCTTCGGCATCACCGCAGGCGTCAACCCCTCAAGCAACGGACGAAGTATGTTCGCGTCTTCGGTCAAAGGCGCAACTCGGTGCGGCGTTCCTGCATAGGCGATCAAAGCGGTTCGTGCGCCGGCACGTTCGGTGATCAGGTCGGAAATCTTGAACCGTGCCCGATCCAGCCGCGATGGCGCAAGATCCGAGCTTTCCATACTGTCGGTGACTTTGAGAGCGATCACCAACGGGGCCGTGTCTGCGATCAACGGGTTGGGCGCGCGCGACCATGTCGGACCCGAGGCCGCCAATGTGACAAGCGCCGTAATGATCAGCGCAACATCAATGGGCTGGATGCGCCTGTTTTCTTCCTTGCCCATCAGCAAGGCCTCTGCAAGGTGCGGGGCGATCCCTGATGGCAGTTTGGTGTCTGCCATCGGTCTGGGTCTGATCCGCCACCACAACACAAGGATGGGGATGAGAAGCAGCAGGTAATAGCCTCGGATAAAATGGAAATCAGCCAGATCCATTGTCAGACGGCCCCCTGGTGTCGCTGTGAGAAATGGAACCAGGTCATGCTGACCATAATGACGATCAACGCGATGAGTAACGGAATATGGGCAAGACTTTGCTTGGGGCGATAGCTTTGCGTTTCCACCATTCTGGGGTTCAGTGAGTCAATGCGTGCGTAGGTCTGTTCAAGGGCCGTTGCATCGTCGGCAAAGAAATATTCTCCGCCCGTGCGATCGGCTATGTCCTTCAGTGCCTGAAGATCGACACGGTCTTCGCCCGTGGCATTCGGGTCTCCGACACCAATCGTATACACAACCACGTTCTTTTCCGCAGCAATGGCCGAGGCATTGACGGGTGTCATGCGACTGGACGTATCGGCGCCATCGCTGAGAACAATCATCATGCGCTGGTCAACCTCGCTGGATTCAAAAGTTCGAATGCCAAGCCCGATCGCATCGCCCAAAGCCGTGTTCGGACCCGCCATGCCAACTTGAGTTTGGTCCAGGAACCCGTTCAAACTGTTCAGATCTTCCGTGAAGGGCGCTTGAATGAACGCGCGTGTTCCAAAGATGATCAGCGCCATCCTGTCACCATCTCTTTCAGAGATGAACTGCTTGAGAACCTCTTTGACCGCCTCCAACCGTTGCATCGGGGCACCGGATCCGGTCTGGAAGTCGCGCTGATCCATCGAGCCAGAGATATCCAGCGCCAAAACCACATCGCGGGCAGATTTTTCCATCACCACAGGGTCGCCCAGACGTTCCGGACGCGCCAGCGCCAGAACCAGAAGTATCCAGATCAAGGCGGCGCTGGCTGTTTGCAGCCGGGCCCGGGTTCGGATCATTGACCCGGATTGCGGCTCGACGCCCGCCGCCTGGGCCACGCGGCGAAAAAACGGAATGCGAATGGACACGGTTGTTTCCCGCCGGGGCGGAGCAATGGCGTACACCAGCAGCGGCAGCGGCAAAAGCAGAAACACCCAGGGCGCAGAGAAGGAAAACATCATGTTCCCCGATTCCGTTTATGGGACTTGACCCAATGCCGAGCAAGCTGGGTCAAGGCGCGGTTTGGCGGCAGGTCCTTGTACGGCGCGTCGATCAGTGTTTGCCCAACCTCTGATAAAAAAGATTTTTCATCAGAGGTTTGTGAAAGGAAATTCAACCAGTCATCCCCGTGGATACCTGCAACCTGCTTGCGCGGATATGCGACCAACGCGGTGCGGCGAAGGATTTCGGCAACTTTTGCCGATGTGATATCCGGGTCTGCCAGCTCGGCCAGCGCATGGCGGCAATACGCGCTTGCCCGCCTTCGCCGGACGAAAAGAACACTGACCAGTACGGCAAGGCCAAGCAGTATGACGGCCAGCGCCAACCACCCCCATGTCTGCGGAAACATCGAAACAGGCGTGGGTTCCGGTGCCGGCTCGAGCATATTCAGCAGATCAACCAGAGATTTCCCTGTCGTGTCGATGCTCATTTCTGCCCCCTGCGATGTCCGAACAGATACAGTAACTGATCCAGGGCAGGTTCCGCGGTCGTCAATGGAACAACCGGAAAACCGTATCGACGGGACCATGTGTGCAGGTGGTCCAACCTGTCTTCCATGGATTTGCGAATTTTGCCGGACAATTCGGGGTCGGCGCTGTCGATTTCGATCTGGTCGCGCCCGTCCGAGACCGTGAGTTTCAGATCGGGCGCCAGCCCCTTGGCTGTCTTGTCAGCAATATTGAACACGATCATATCGTTTGAGACCGCAATACGGCGCAGCAGGGATTCCGATCTTTCGTCAAGCCCGTCGCAGTCGGAAAACAGGCAAACCAGCCCGTTGGTTTGGAGCATACGCGCGGCTTCCGACAACATGTCATTCAAAGTCACGGTTGGTTGCGGGTTCAAGGCAGCATGCAAGGCCGAATTGGCAGCCCCGATGGAAGACAGAAACCGCATGAGCGCCGCCGCGCGGCGCTGCGGCCTGTGTTCAGCAACGCTTGTGTCGTTGAATACCAGACCACCGACACGATCGCCCTGACCAAGAACGCGATGCGCGGTGATTGCGGCAGCTTCGGCTGCGATGACCGATTTCATGTAGACTTCGGTTCCGAAAAACATCGAAACGCGCTGATCGACCAGCAACAGGGCAGGGCGGTCTCGTTCCTCGGTATAGACCCTAACATGGGGCTCACCGGTTCGTGCCGTGACTTTCCAGTCAATTGTTCGGATGTCGTCGCCCGGTTGGTAGTTACGCAATTCCTCGAAATTCAGGCCGCGTCCGCGCAGGCGTGATGCGTGTCTGCCATTCAGGATCGAGCGGGCAGGCTGACGTGGTAAAAAGCTCAGGGCACGGGAATGCAGTTCCAGACGCAACAGGTGATCCGCATTGACGTGAATGCGGGGATCATCGGGATATGCTGAGGATCGCTGCACCCGGCCAACCCGAACCGTCAGGGCAGCGCGACGAGACGCAGGATTTCCGCGATCACGTCATCTGCCGTTTTGGCGTTCCCCTGCGCCTCGAAGCTCAGCGTGATGCGGTGCCGGAACACGTCATGTGCAATGGCTCGAATATCCGCAGGGTCCACATAGTCACGCTGGTTCATCCACGCATGCGCCCGACCGCATTTGTCCAGTGCCAATGAGGCACGCGGGCTGGCACCGATTTCGATCCAGCTGGCCAGTTCTTCGCTGAGCGCCGCAGGCGTCCGGGTCGCCTGAACCAGATCGGCCATATAGCGATCCATTGCATCCGAAACATGGATCTGCCCGATTTCCGAACGCGCTGCAAAAACGGCATCCTGCGGGATTGTCGGTGGTTGCTCGCTTGACGCGCCTTTCCCGGCGGCGATCTCTTCGCCCCGCACCAGCCGGATCACTTCAACCTCGTCCTCGACCGGCGGATAGGTGATCTGAACATGCATCAGGAACCGGTCCATCTGCGCTTCGGGCAGGGGATAGGTGCCTTCTTGTTCAATGGGGTTCTGGGTTGCCATCACGATGAACAGCGGTTCCATCTTGTGGGTGGTACCGGAAACCGTGACCTGCCGTTCTTCCATCGCTTCCAGCAAAGCGGCCTGCACCTTGGCCGGTGCCCTGTTGATTTCGTCAGCGAGGACGATATTGGCAAAGATCGGCCCGGGTTCGAACCGAAAGGTGCCGCCTTCGTCAGTTTGTTGAAACACCTCGGTTCCCGTCACGTCTGAAGGCAGCAGGTCAGGTGTAAACTGGATCCTGCTGAAGTCTGCATCCAAATTGCGCGCCATCGCCTTGACGGCACGTGTTTTGGCCAATCCGGGCAGACCTTCGATCAGAAGGTTTCCGTTGGCCAGCATCCCGATCAGCAGTCGGTCGATGACCTCGGTTTGCCCGATGATGGACTGGCCCATGCGGGTTTTGAGATCAAGTATCTGATTAAGTGCATTCATGGGTGGTGGTCCAATCGGTGCCAAGCTGGAAGAAACGAATTGATAACGGAACAGGGGGTAAGCCGGTCAGGAATATCCCGAAATATCGAAATACTAACAGGCTTTGGCGGACCGATCTACCGTGAATGCCTGGCGGTGAGGTGGCGCAAATCGTTCCTCAGTTCCTGTCGTATGGGCCCGGTGTTGGGCGCGTCTCGCAAACTGTCCAGCCAGTGGCGGTGAGGCGCCTGTCCTGCGGCCCTGCTCCAGGTCAGATCCCGCAGGATTTTCTGTGCACCGTCGTCAAGTGTGTCAGGAATTTCGAAATCGTTCAGCGTGGCCCAGACGCCGCTCCACAAGCGCCCTACGGACCAGGGATTGTATCCGCCGCCACCCAGAACCAGAAAGCGAGGCGAAAGAGGCTTCAGCGCCGCCACCGTTCGCCAATGCGCGTTGTTGGACAGGGTCAAACGCGAAAGCGGGTCTTCGGCCACGGCGTCGGCCCCGCATTGCAGGACAATGGCTTGTGGTTTGAACGCCTCGGTCGCTGGCAGGATCAATTGATCCAGAATGGCGGCGAATTCGTCGTCGTTCAGATTCCTTGGAACAGGCAGGTTGAAGGCCGCGCCACCGGCGTCTTCCTCAAGTTGGCCAGTGAAAGGCCATCGCCGCGCTTCATGGACCGAGATCATCCGAACTCTGTCCGACCCGTGAAATGCAAGTTCAACCCCATCGCAATGATGGGCGTCGATGTCGACATAGACCACGCGATCCAAGCCAGTGTTCAAAAGGGTCTGTATCGCCAGAACCGGATCGTTCAGATAGCAAAACCCGTTAGCCCGGTCCGCAAGGCCGTGATGCGTACCGCCCGCAGGGTTGAAAACGATCCCTCCATCCCGGATCAGTTCGGCGGCCAGCATGGAACCACCTGCGGCGGTTGCCGGCCGGCGATACATCTCGGCAAAGACCGGGTTCGACAGCGTCCCCAAACCGTATCTTTTCCGTGTTTCGTCCGTGACATGCTGGTCCGCTTCCGCCTTTTGCAGGGCGGCGATATAGTCCGGCGTATGAAACGTCTCCAGTACTCCGGGTTTTGCGCAGGGGCTGACGCGGTAGTTCTCGGAGGTCAACCATCCCAGTTCGCGACACAGATCGATGACAGTTGAAACCCGCGGGATGGCCAGCGGGTGCTTTGAACCGTAGGTCGAGTTGCGGTAGATATCCGATCCGATGAACAGGGGGCGCTTCATGGCCTAGCTTGCTGTGACCCGACTGTTATCCTCGCCCAACCTGCCATCCAGAGACATCAGTATAGCGACCGGCCGAAGTGCAGGGATGTGGCTGAAAACGATCAGGATGCATACGGTCAGAGGCACACTCAGAAACGCTCCGATCAGGCCCCAGACCGTTGTCCAGAAGGTCAGGGCCAGAATGACAAGAAAGGTCGACATGTTCAGGGATCGGCCAAGCATGGCCGGATCAAGGAAATTGCCGATCAGGAATTGGATCGTTCCACATCCCAGCACGATCACCAGGAAGGGAAGGATCGTTTCGAATTGAACAAGCGCGATCATGGCCGGAAAAAACACCGCTATGATCGAACCGATCGAGGGGATGAAGTTCAGGGCAAAGGTCAATACGGCCCAGGTTTCCGCGTATTCCAGACCAAGCGAGCGGAAAACCGTATAGCTGATCGTTGCCGTTATCAGGCTGATCAGGGTTTTGACGCCGACATAGCGCTGCAAGCTGACCGAAATCGCATCGAGCATGGTGGAAAACTCTGCTGCGGCGACAGGATTTCCGGCGGCCAGTTGGATCTTTTTCCGAAAGGCAAGCCGTTCGGCCATCAGAAAGGCGACATAAAGGCTGATCAGGAAGAACTGGTTCAACAATGAAGTGGCGCTGCCCAGCAACACGCGTGCGACATAGGACATGTCGATACTGACCAGATTGTCACGAATGAAGGTGGTCACGTCGTTGCCGACCAGCCCCGTTACACGCTCGACCGCACCGTCAAACTGGTTTTCATAGGTGCTGATGGATCGTGCAAACTGCGTCGCCTGACTACCCAGCACGTACATAATCATGAACAAACCCGCCAGAACGACGGTCACACCGGCAATATTGGCCATCCAGACCGGAGCGCGGGTCAGGGCTACGACGCGATCGCTTAGCGCGATGATCAGAACATTGACCAGCAGCGCCATGGCAAGCGGGATCAGGAAGTTCGCACCGGCATAGAGACCCAGTACGATCAGGGTCGCGATGATGCATGTATCCCGGACAACGGACAATCGAAGCTTGGGTCTAACCGTGATGTCTTTTTGATCCGGGGTCATTCGGTATCCTGTGTCCGGCACAAGCAGTGCCCATTTCCCATCCTGCGTGACCCAATCCTGCACGCGAGGTCTTGTTTATGCAATGCGTTCAGGCGTTTGTTGACCCTCATTCTACAAATAGATTTTCACGACGGGTTCTGTGTTCTATTTCGGCAGGTTAGGGTTGCAGCATGTCCACTGCCGCGAATCCCCTGTTTGGCCGACCTGTTCAGGCACTTTGGCTGTCGATCCGCCGGTTCAGCAGAAAGAACGGTTTCGTCATGAGCAGCCACGTGGCCATGTCGCTGATGATGGCGCTGTTTCCCTTTGTGCTGTTCACCGTGGCGCTGGCAGGGGCGTTATCTCAAGGCTATGTCACCGATGAGTTAATTGACCTGATTTTCGGAGCGTGGCCCAAGGACGTCGCAGATCCGATCGTGGCCGAACTGCGGGCCGTTCTGGCAGGATCCGGCTCGGGTGTCATCACCTTGGGCGGGCTTCTGGCGATTTACTTTGCCTCCAACGGCGTGGCTGCCGTACGTGCAGCCATGAACCAGGCCTACCATGACGAAGACAGTTGGCCGTTCTGGAAAACCCGGCTGCTTTGTCTGGTGTTGGTCATTCTGGGCGGGTCGGCCATTCTGATCATTGCCGCGGTCGAGGTGGTTTTGCCGGTCTATACAAAACTGGTGGCTGAACACACGGAAGTAGCCGTGGCCAACTGGTTTTCCGTGGATCGCCTGCGCTGGACGTTCACCGTGGCGGTTCCTGCGGGCACCGTTCTTCTGGCGCATCTTGTGCTGCCGACTCGCAGGCACAGCCTGATGCAAATTTTGCCTGGCGTCTTGTTGACTTTGGTCTTGTGGGCGGCTGGTGGGTGGGCGTTTTCAATTTATATCAGCCAGTTCGCCACCTACAGCGCTACCTATGCTGGATTGGCGGGGGCCATGGCGGCATTGATTTTCCTGTATCTCTATTCGGCGATCCTGATCTTGGGCGCCGAATACAACGGTGCATTGATTGATCTGCAAAAAGCCGCCCAAGGAGATACGGCATGAGATTTGCCCTAATACTGGCCTGCCTTGCAATTGCTGGTGAAGTTCAGGCGCAGACGGCAGAGTATGTGGGTTCAGACCAGTGTACCGACTGTCATCAGCAAGAAGCCGAAGCCTGGGCCGCGTCACACCATGCGCTGGCCTGGACAGACCCCGCTGACGGCGCTGTTGTGGCGGATTTCAACGGTACCCGGTTCGATCATGACGGCATGTCCGTCCAATTCAAAAATGAGGCGGGTAGGTTCACCGCCCGCGTAACGGAAAAAGACGGTGCAACGACGGAATATGACGTACATTCCGTCGTTGGAATCGAACCCTTGCAGCAATACCTTTTCGAGACCGAACCGGGCCGTTTGCAAAGTTTCGACGTGGTTTGGGACACCGAGCAAAAGCGCTGGTATCACCTGTACCCTGATCAGGACCTGCCGCCTGATGACGGGTTGCATTGGACCGGTCCTTACAAGAATTGGAACGCGCGCTGCGCCGAATGTCATGCCACGGGTTTTGAGAAGAACTACGACCCTCAAACCAGAAGCTACACGTCACAACAGGTCGAAATCGGGGTCGGGTGCGAGGCCTGCCATGGGCCGGGGTCCGCACATATCGACTGGGTCCGGGAAAAGGGTTCTTCAGATGGCCTCGCCAATGCCGGCTTTCTGTTGAGTTGGGGCAAGGGGCGGACCGAAGAAGAAATACAGCAATGCGCCGGATGTCATTCCCGGCGCGAGGCGCATGGCAACGGAAACCCGGTTCCGGGAACCCCGTATCATGATGCCTATAATCTGGCCGTGCTGCGCCCCGGGTCCTATCATCCCGACGGGCAAATTCTGGATGAGGTCTACGTCTACGGCTCGTTCCTGCAATCCCGGATGTACGCACAGGGCGTCGGATGCATGAACTGCCACGAACCGCACAGCGCAGAATTGAAAGCCGCAGGAAACGGGGTTTGCACACAGTGCCATTCGCCTGCCGGAAATCCGGAATTCGCGACCCTTGCCGCAAAGGACTATGACACGCCTGCGCATCACAATCACCCGGAAGACAGCGAAGGCGCCCAGTGCAAAAGCTGCCACATGATCGAGCGGACCTACATGGGTGTCGACGGCCGACGCGATCACAGCTTTCGCATACCGCGACCGGATCTTGGGCTGGGCGTTGATGCTTGCACCGACTGCCATCAAGACCAGGATCAGGCCTGGGCCGCAAGCCAGATAGAGGGCTGGTTTCCTGGATCGCCAAATCGACGCCCGCATTATGGGACAGTTTTCAAGGCTGCGGCCGAAGGGCAGATCGACACGCCCGAAGGTTTGCTTGCCGTCGCAATGGATGCGTCGCAGCCCGGGATCGTCAGAGCGACCGCCGCTTATCTGTTGCAACCGTTTGGGTCGCCAGAGATCGCCGCCGACACAGCGCCGCTTTTGCAGGACGTTGACCCGCTGATACGAGCAAATGCAGCGGTGCTGCAACGTCAGGCCAGCCCGGCAGATCAGGTGCGCAGGCTCGAGCCGTTGCTGTCTGATCCTCTGCGAAACGTGCGCATCGCCGCCGCCAAAGAGTTCCTGGGCATACCGCCGCAGGGCTTGACGGCCGAGCAGCGGGCCAAGCTTGGGCAGGGCATGTCGGAATGGCAGCAGGTCATTTCGAACAGGTTGGACGCCCCGGAAACCCATCTTGTTCTGGGGGGTATGGCATTGACGCTTCGCAACGCGCAGGCGGCGGAACAGGCGTTCAGAGAGGTCGTGACGCTGGACCCGCAAAGGGCAGAGGCATGGCCGATGCTGGTTCAATTGGCGCAGATCAATCGTGGCCCGGAAGCTGCGCGCATAGTGTTGCAAGAGGCGCTGGACAGGCTGCCGGATGATCCGAACCTGCTGCAATTGTCGCAACAGTTTGGGCGCTGACCCGGCACATCCGTGCCCGAATTCTTTCATCTTGACGGCAGAATTCCTTGTTAAATCCAAGAACAGGGTACTGATCCGAGGTGAGCCATGTCCAGAGAAGCAACAATGCGGAAGATGCCGGGTTCAAGCTCGGTTTCACTAGCCCAGCGCATCGAAGACCTGCGTAACCGGGAACCATCATACGTGACGCACGGAGATACGCTGATGTTGCAGGGAATGGCTGCCACGTCCTTGCGTGAACAGCGTCTGAGCGGAAATCTTATCCGGCTGGATGATTAAGAGCCGCCTCGAAACCCGGTTGCGACAACGAATTTTTCTGAACTGTCCGAGCGTGACGCCGGCGGTTTGACATGCGCGACTTTCTGAAACTTCTGTTTCAACAGCTTTTGCAGGTCGCCCTCTGCACCACCGGCCAGAACTTTGGCGACAAAGGTGCCGCCTTCCTCCAGAACGTCGAAGGCGAAGTGGGCGGCGGTTTCGCACAGTGCCATGATGCGCAGGTGATCGGTCTGCTTGTGCCCCGAGGATGCCGCCGCCATATCCGACATCACGACGTCTGCCTTGCCGCCCAGCCAGTCTTTGACCTTCTGATCGGCGTCATCTTCCATGAAGTCCAGAACGTGGATTTCGGCTCCGGCAATTGGTTCGACCTCTTGCAGGTCGATGCCCAGCACGGTTCCGATCCGTTTGCCTGACTTTTCGCCCAGCGCGTTCACGCGTTTGACCGCCACCTGACACCAGCCGCCGGGCGCACAGCCCAGATCCACAACCCGCGCCCCAGGCACGAGAAAGCGGAATTTGTCGTCCAGTTCCAAAATCTTGTAAGCTGCGCGCCCCCGATAGCCTTCGGATTGCGCACGCTTGACATAGGGATCGTTCAGTTGCCGCTCGAGCCAGCGGGTCGAGCTGAGCTTGCGCCCGCGTGCTGTCTTGACCTTGACCTTCAGGTCGCGTTGCCCGCGGCCCGAGTTGTTTTTTCCACTTGGTGTTTTCGCCATCAGAACGGTCCGTCTTCCAATACACCGTCCGCGCTCATCTGTGCGTAAAGCAGACCTTCGCGCAGCCCCCGGTCCGCCACCGAAAGGCGGTCAGTGGGCCAGCAACGGAGCAATGCCTGCAATATAGCCGAGCCGGACATGATCAGGGCTTGCCGGTCTTCACCAATGCGAGGGTCCCGGCGCCGCCCATGAGGGCCGAGTTCTAAATACCCGCGTATGACTTTGTCAATCTGATCGCTGGTCATGCGCAGCCCGTCCACTTTGGTCCGGTCATAGCGCTTGAGGCCCAGGTGCGAGGCCGCAACAGTCGTGACTGTGCCGCTGGTGCCGACGATCTGAAACCCTTCGCGCGCCTGTTCGTCCTTGTAGGGGGCAAAGTCGGCAAGGTTTTCCTCAAAAAACCAACTCATCAACGCAAAACGGGCCGCGTCATCCTCGACATCATTGAACTGGTCCCGCAGCGTGGCGACGCCCAAGGGTACGCTGATCCAGTCAACGACCTTGGCCGCTGGAAAAGGGCTGTCGACAGTGTGAAACCCGTGATGCAGCCGCATGATGGCCGCAGGTCGGTCGCGGCGTGGAACGGACGAGATGTCGATCCAGACCAATTCGGTCGAGCCGCCTCCGATATCGACGACCAGCAACTGCTCGGTCTTGGTCGAAACCAGCGGGGCACAGGAAATCACCGCCAGACGGGCTTCTTCCTCGGGCTGAATGATCTCGAGCGTCAGGCCGGTTTCGCGCTTCACCTGCCGGATGAACTCGCGCGAGTTCTTGGCGCGGCGGCACGCCTCGGTCGCGATCAGACGCATCCGTTTGACCTTGTTGCGTTTCAGCTTTTGCTGACAGATTCGCAAAGCCTGAACGGTACGCGACATCGACGCCCGCGACAGTCGTCCGGTGCGTTCCAGACCCGCGCCCAACTGCACGGATTTGGAGAAACTGTCGACCACATGGAACCCACTTCCCTTGGGCTGGGCTATCAACATGCGGCAACTATTTGTCCCCAGATCCAGTGCCGCATAAAGAGCATCCGGATCGGGTCTTGCCGGCGCGGGGCTTTCGACCGCTTTCGGGAACGCGCCCGCACCTTTGGGACGCTTGGGCGCCATCGTTACGCCCTCCGATTTTCGAGTTACCCTGACCCTAGGCGGGGGATCGCCGACGTGCAAGTGATTTCAAATTTGAAATTAACGCGCGTGTCACATGCCGTTCATACTGAGGTGCGATGGGCATCCACGGAACCCTCAGCAGGATTCTTTTCGAGCTTACAGCCAGATATGGAGATTGCCATGAAAGACGATCACACCCTTTCCTTTGATGAATACGATGAAATCATAAGCCCGCGCCCCGAAGAATGTGACTTCGACCGCGTTGTCGAACGCGCGATGTCGCGTCGCGGATTTATGGGGGGCGTTCTGGCGATGGGCAGTTTCGCAGCCGTTGGCGGCTCGGTTCTGCCGACAGGTGCGCGCGCAGCGGCGGACCGTTTCGCGTTCGAGGCGATTCCGGTTTCGACGACAGACGACGTGAGTGTGCCTTCGGGCTACAAGGCCGAGGTCATGGTGCGCTGGGGCGATCCGCTTTGGTCGGACGTTCCGGAATTCGATCATGCCACCCGGGGCACGGCTGCCAGTCAGGAACGCGCCTTTGGTGACAATACCGATGGTCAGGACATTTTCTTACATGACGGTCACGTTCTGCTGGTTGTAAACAACGAATATACCAATCGTGATATCCTGTGGGGCAACAATCCGGACGCCAAGCCAGTATCTGATGACGACATCGCAAAGGGCATGATGGCGCATGGTGTCACGATCGTGGAAATCGCGAACACCGATGGCAAGTGGGGCATCGTGAAAGACAGCCCCTATAACCGCCGCGTTACACCGCAGACCGAAATGTCCATTACGGGTCCGGCCGCCGGTCATGAATTGATGAAGACCGCCGCCGATCCGTCCGGCACGACGTGCAAGGGAACATGGAACAATTGCGGAAATGGCGTGACGCCGTGGGGCACTTACCTGGCTTGTGAAGAAAACTTCAATGGCTACTTCTCGGCCGAAGACGAAAACCACGAGGTCAATGCTGATCTGAAACGTTATGGCGTATCGTCAAAAGACTGGGGTTACGGTTGGGCCAAAATTGATGACCGGTTCGACGTCTCGAAAAACCCAAACGAACCGAACCGCGCGGGATTTGTGGTTGAGATCGACCCGACCGATCCAACCTCGACTCCGCGAAAGCTGACCGCTCTGGGACGCTTCAAGCACGAAAACGCCGAAGTCATAGTGAACAATGACGGTCGCGTGGTCGTTTACATGGGCGACGATGAACGCGGCGAGTTTCTTTACCGTTTTGTCTCGGAAGGTGTCTATGCCGCCGGGGTGGACACGAACGCGCTGCTTGAGAATGGAACGCTTTCCGTGGCCAAGTTCAACGATGACGGCACCGGAGAGTGGTTGGAGTTGACGCCGGAAAGCACCGGCATGGCCTCGCAGGCCGAGATCAGCATCCACACCCGTCAGGCTGGTTCGGCGGTTGGAGCAACCACCATGGACCGTCCCGAGTGGGTTGCGGCAAATCCGAACGCACCCGAGGTTTACTGTTGCCTGACCAACAACAAGAACCGTGGCGTCAAGCCGAATGCAGGGGGCGACGACACCTCGGCCAACGGCCCGAACCCGCGGGAGAAGAACAACTACGGTCAGATCGTTCGCTGGCGCCCGGATGGCGGCGATCATGCTGCGGCTGGCTTCGGCTGGGATCTGTACGTTCTGGCAGGCAATCCCACTGTCCACCAAGACGCCTATGCCGGATCCGAGAACGTGAACGCCGACAATATGTTCAACTCACCCGATGGATTGAAGTTCGACAGCAACGGCTTGCTGTGGATCCAGACCGATGGCAATTATGGCAACGAAGGTGACTTCGCCGGGCAGGGCAACAACCAGATGCTGGCAGGCGACCCTGTCACCGGCGAAATCCGCCGTTTTCTGGTTGGCCCCAACGAATGCGAGGTCACCGGTCTCAGCTGGTCGCCGGACCGTCGTACGATGTTTGTCGGCATTCAGCACCCGGGCGAAGATGGCAACAGCCATTGGCCTGAAGGCGGGGACTCGGTGCCACGCTCGGCCATTATCGCCATTACGCGCGAAGATGGCGGTTTGGTCGGCTAAGGCCATTTGACCCATCAATTCTTGCCTCGGACGGTTTTTCCCGTCCGGGGTTTTTCTTTTTCATGCAGCGCTTTCATAGAGACGATGAGAATTTTGATATGCGCGTTTTCCCGGAAACTGGGTAAAAGCCACATACACAGCAGTGGGCGCAAAACGTCGTTTGGAAAGCGTCGTGTGTCGAAAATCGACCGACCCAGGCCTACATTGAAGTTTAGAACCGGCCCATCGGGTTAGGAGGAATCACAGCAATGCCTGACGTCACCATCGTGTATTGGCGCGACATTCCCGCTCAGGTCATCGTCGGCAAAGGCCGTCGTGGCGCAAAGCGGCAGTTGGAAGAACGGTTTGAACAAGCAATCGACCGTGCCGCAATGAAGGTGAACGCCAAGGACAGTGATGCCTATCTGGCCGAATGGCGCAAAGCCGAACCTTTCGCGGTCGAAGGCGATCCTGCCGAGATTGCCGAAGCCGAGGCTGTGCGTCTGGAAACGGAATACGATCAGGACCGCGTCAAAGCGCTGATCGCAAATGACGGTTGGGCATGAGCCCCAGACTTTATGGGAGGCCGAAATGGCTTTGCTGAACTTCAAGAAACGTGATGCGGTCGAAAGCGGCCCAGTAAATCCGACCGTCGAAGCCTTTTTGCAAGGCTATTCGATCGAGGTCATGCCGCGTACCGCCGAAAAGGTCGACGATTTCCGCGCGCTGCTGCCCGAGGGGACACGCGTTTACATCGCCCATATCGAGGGCACGCCCATCGAAGACATGGTCAAGACGGCCAAGCGAATTGCGGCGGAAGGTTACCCTGTCATGCCGCATTTTCCGGCACGCATCATCAAGGATGCGGCGACGTTGGAAAACTGGATTTCCATGTATCAGGGCGAAGCGGGTGTTGAACAGGCGTTGTTGCTGGCGGGCGGTGTCGCCAACCCGCACGGCGAGTTCGACAGCTCGATGCAGCTGCTGGAAAGTGGTCTGTTTGACAAGGCGGGCTTCAAGCGCTTGCACGTGGCGGGCCACCCCGAAGGCAACAAGGACATCGACCCCGACGGTTCGACCAAGAACGTCGATGACGCGTTGCGCTGGAAGCAGAAGTTCAACGAGACCACGGATGCCGAAATGGCGCTGGCAACACAGTTCGCCTTTGATGCCAAGCCGATCATCGCCTGGGCCGACAGCCTGAAAGAAGCGGGCATCGATCTGCCGATACATATCGGAATCGCGGGCCCGGCCAAGCTGCAAACCCTGATCAAATTCGCCATCGCGTGTGGCGTTGGGCCGTCTCTGAAGGTTCTGCAAAAGCGCGCCATGGATGTCTCCAAGCTGTTGCTGCCCTACGAGCCGACCGATGTCGTGACCGAACTGGCCAACCACAAGGCGGCCAGCCCGGATTTCAACATCACCAACGTGCACTTCTTCCCGCTGGGCGGGATCAAGACCAACGCCAACTGGGCGATCAATAACGGCGGCGCTTCGGCAAAGCCTGTAAACTCCTAAGGAACGGACATGACCCGAACAGTCGTAGAATCAAAAACAAAAACAGCCGTCCTGGGCTTTGACGAACCGTTCTGCGTGATCGGTGAGCGGATCAACCCGACCGGCCGTAAGAAACTGGCCGCCGAGCTGGAAGCGGGCGACTTTTCGACCGTTGAAAAGGACGCCTTGGCTCAGGTGGCGGCTGGCGCGACCGTTCTGGATATCAATGCAGGTGTTGTCTACAACTCGAACCCCAACCCGAACGAGACCGAACCACCGCTGATGCGAAAGATCGTCGAGCTGGTGCAGGGTTTGGTTGACGTGCCGCTGTGTATCGACTCGTCGGTTCCGGGCGCGCTGGAAGCCGGTCTTGAGGCGGCTGAAGGTCGTCCGCTGCTGAATTCGGTCACCGGCGAAGAAGAGCGTCTGGAACTGGTTCTGCCGCTGGTCAAAAAGTACAACGTACCGGTCGTGGCTATCTCGAACGATGACACTGGCATTTCGGAAGACCCCGATGTGCGCTTTGACGTCGCCAAGAAGATCGTCGAGCGCGCTGCCGATTTCGGCATCCCTGCACATGACATCGTGGTTGACCCGCTGGTCATGCCCATCGGTGCGATGGCGACCGCCGGTCTGCAAGTGTTCGCGCTGGTCCGTCGTCTGCGCGAAGAACTGGGTGTGAACACCACCTGCGGTGCGTCCAACATCTCGTTCGGTCTGCCGAACCGTCACGGCATCAACAACGCGTTCCTGCCGATGGCGATGGGTGCGGGCATGACCTCGGCCATCATGAACCCGGTGGCGTTGCCCGTGACGCAGAAGAAGATCGCCGAGAAAAAAGAGGCCGTGGCGGCAGCCGGTATCATCCTGCCTGAAGGCATGGACGATGAAACCTTCGTGCAGATGTTCGGTCTGGGATCGACGAAGCCGCGCGCCGGCAAGGAAATGGAAGCCATCCGCGCGGCAAACCTGCTTACCAACAACGACCCACATGGCGGTGAGTGGATCCGGTTCAACAAAGCACCGGACGAAGCGGGTGCCGCAGGACCCGTAGGTGGCCGTCGCGGTGGTGGCCGTCGGCGCCGCGCCTGATCTGAACGACACAGACTGCAAAGGCCGGGCTCAGCGACCGGCCTTTTGCATTTGACCCTGATCAATGTCGAATTTGCAGAAGGTTTCAGAATAACCCGATCCAGGATGCATTGATCAGGTGGCAGCATGAGTAAACATCACCCCCCAAAACTCTCGGATGCGGATCTGACCAGGAAACTGAACAAAAAGGTCTACTTCGATCAGCTGATCGAATTGCAGACACGATTGGCCAGAATTCAGCAAGCTTATCTGTTTCACGGGCTCAAGGGCGTGTTGGTTTTCGAAGGATGGGACGCTGCCGGAAAAGGGGGGACCATTCGCCGGATCAGTCAGGCCCTGGACCCGCGCAGCTTCAAGGTCTGGCCGATCGGTGCGCCCCGGAACTACTATCTCAACCGGCATTATCTGTTGCGTTTCTGGGAACGCCTGCCGCCTTCGGGTGCGATCTCCGCCTTCGACCGCAGCTGGTATGGCCGGGTTTTGGTTGAGCGGATCGAAAAGCTGACTCCGGAAACACGCTGGCGGGCCGCGTATCAGGAAATCAATGATTTCGAACGAATGCTTGTCGATGACGGGACTCGAATCGTGAAACTGTTCTTCCACATTTCACAGGAAGAGCAGATGCGCCGATTTACTGAGCGGCTGACCAACCCGATGAAACGCTGGAAGCTGACTTATGAAGATTTCAGAAACCGCGAAAAATGGGATGTCGCAGAGGTGGCCGTGGATGAAATGCTGGCACGGACGTCTACAGAAGTTGCCCCTTGGCACGTGATCCCGTCCAACAACAAGAAATATGCGAGGATCACGGCCATGAAGGCCATTGTCGAGGCGTTTTCGGAAGGGGTTGATCTGAACCCCCAGCATCTGGATCGCCGTACCTTGGAAGCGGCAGGCAAGACCTTGGCAGTCGACCAGTCCCTGATCGACAGCCTGCGAGCCCGAACCGAGTAAGAACCCGAAAAAGGTTGGTTGCGATCCGGGTTGAACGTCTGGATGTTCTGGTGTTATTTCATCTGACAAGGCGGGTATGATGTAATGGTAGCCTGTCAGCTTCCCAAGCTGAATTATGGGTCGAAAAGCCGGGGTTCACAGCACCATTTACACCCATAAAAACAAGGGGTTTAGTCCAACTTAGTCCAAAAGGCTGGTCAAACGTGTTCAATTCGGTTTATGAACACTTTTGAACAAATGTTTGAACAAGTGGACCCGTAACGATGGCACGT
This sequence comes from Ruegeria sp. H8, assembly GCF_056532905.1. Taxonomy (NCBI): domain Bacteria; kingdom Pseudomonadati; phylum Pseudomonadota; class Alphaproteobacteria; order Rhodobacterales; family Roseobacteraceae; genus Ruegeria; species Ruegeria sp. H8. Next base: position 595,742 of record NZ_JBQFNY010000001.1, read on the forward strand.
GTAGACCTATCCGACCCAACCAAGCGTGACGCGCTGAAGCCGCGCACCAGCTACTATTCGCACCCTCTGGGCTCGAAGCGGTACGTCCTGATGCGTGTGGGCAAGCGGGGCCGTACGTGGGGCGCACGGGTACCCGGTCGGCCCGATAAGGGTCTGGGTCCGGTTGACGCCCTGACGTTCGATCAGGTGGCCGATCTGGTGCGCAAGATGGAAGTGGATGAGGCCGACAAGCCGACAGCCCTGCACACCATCGGTGAAGCACTCGACAGCTATTACAAGCGGGCCGGGTTAACGAAGAACACCGGCAGTGTTGCCACGATCCGAAGCCACATCAATCTGATGGGTGATCTGCGCACCAAGCGGATCGCGGATGTGAAACTGGCCGTGCTCAACAAATGGCGCGACGATCTGATTACCCCGGATCGCGGGATCGCCACCGTCAACAAAGCGGTCGGCACCCTGAAGGCCGCGCTGAACGCGCACGGCGTCGATGGTGATTGGTCGAAGCTGAAGAAGCTGAAAGAGCCCAAAACCAAACCGGCTGCGATCCTGACCCGCAAGGATGTGGACGTGATCCTGTCCCGGCTTGCGAACACGGACCCGGATTTTCACGATTTCGTTCGCGCACTCTGGCTGACCGGGGCTCGACCGGGCGAAATTGTGAACGCCCGCAAGGACGCGATCCGGGGAAACACCCTGACGTTGGACGGGAAGACCGGTATCCGGCACATCACGTTGACGCCCGGTGTCGCTGCGTTTTTCAACGCACGGGCCGCAGGAGCGGTCACACACCTACTCGAAACCGATGGCCGACCCTTCACGTCCGAAAAGATCAGAACCCGCTGGGACCGGCTGGAACTGGACGCCACGCCCTACGCGCTGCGTCACGGTTTCATCACCAGTGCGATCTATGCGGGCGTTCCGGTTTTTCCGTTGGCCAAACACTGCGGAACGTCAGTCGAAATGATTGAACGGACATACGGTCACGTTCTGGCGGAAATGCAGGCCGAAGCCTTCGGGGCTTTGGAAGCGGTGCTGATGTGATCAGCGAAGACGACATTGACGCGGAAATGGTACGCCGTGGCCTGATGCGGCCCGTTGCCGGTGGTTTCGAAGGCGACACTACCCGGCACTGGTTGACACCCACCACAACGCCAGAAATCCACCGCCTAGAGCGTGAAGCGATCCGGCGCGAACTTGAGGGTGCGCAGAACCGAAGCAAGGCGTCTCGGGCCGGTTCGGCACGTTGGACCGAAGAGTCCGGCGTGGTGGTGCTTGCGATCCGTCAGGCGGCTGTAGAACACGGCAGATCGTTGCGGTCGAAGGCCGACGCGTCACGGATACTGAAAGACCGTGTGAACGCCATCCTAGAGGGGCAGGGGATCGCGCCCCGGTCGGAACGAACCCTGAGAAAACACATACCGGACGATCTTTTTTAAATTAGCTGGCCGATAGCATTTAGCATCGGCCAATTTTTTGTGATCAATAGATAGGCACCGCAACTTTTGAGGGGGTGCCGAAAATGTTCGATCCTGAAATTCTTACCAAGCAGCTAAACGAAGCTGTGAAACAGGCGGTACAGGCCGAAGCACACAAGCTGCAAGGTCAGATCGCCGTTAACGACGCAATCGTGTCGATCCTGCGCAAACCTGTCCTGAATCATCCCGGCGATATTCAGACCATTTTGGGTCTGGGTCGCAGCACCGTGTTCAAGCTGGTGGGTGATGACAAGACGTTTCCGCCGATTTCGACCGTGGGTCGTCGCCAGTTTGTTTCCACCGAAAAGTTCATGGCGTGGCTGGAAAGCAAAGAACAGAAAGCCGCGTAAAAACGAGCTGAAGACAGCTCGTAACTGACTGTTTTTGCTCACTAATCCGCCAGTCATACCCTGGCCTCAACCAAAGGAACTGACAGATGACATTGAGTCTGATTGACCGCGCCTTGGTCGCGGACGCGAAGCACCGCGAAGAAATGGAAGTCGCCGCAAAGCGTCCAATTCGAAACGGTGGTGGTGAATTTAACCAGATCGAAGCGGTCTCGAAAGTCTCGGGATTGCTGAACCAAGCGGTCTTTGAAGGCCGTGGGAACTATGCGCACGAATGCGCCTTGTTGCTGGTCGTGCTCACCAACGACCCGGATCGCATCCCGTCGCTGCTGACGGACGATCACCGCACCATACTGAAGGATGCGGGTGTAACCGCCTAAAGCAAACGCCCCGACCATTGGGGGCCGGGGCGATCTTAACCGGGGGCCAACGTGCCAGTTTCCCCCAAAGTCTTTGGAATGGATATGAGTCATACACAATCAATCGAATGGTGTGAAGACCGCGACGTTGGCTTTATGGGCCGCAAGGTCCGTATCACCGTGCGTGAGACGATCCCGCAAGTGTCATGGAAAGCCACCGTCGAAGAACTGGTTGAAATACCTGGAACTTCATATTTGCGCCTGAGTGGTCGCAAGTTGAGCGAAGGCGGGCCGACACGTGAGACCGTCAAGGCGTTTGCCCCGCTGCTGGTTGCCCGGTTGCTGGCTGATGTAGAGGGGCAGGCGGCATGAATAAATTCACTCTGAACAATGAAGGGAAGCTGACGGTCGGCAACGAAACACTGGCGACCGGGATCACCGACAAGGCTGATGTTTATCCGATCATAGCGAAACGGATGTGTCTGGCCCGCGATCACGTTCAGTTTCTTCTAAACGGAAAAATCGAAACGGTCGGCACGGTGCGGATGATGCTGCGCGAAGCCGAAGCAATGGGAAAGCAGTTTGCAACCTGATTGAATACCGTTCCCGCATGTAACAACCGGTGTCGTCATGGCCGACGGTGTTGCGGAACGGAAAACCCCCGGCCTGTCACGGGCCGGGGGCGAACTGACAGACTCTGTCACCGTCAACGAAAGAGCCATGCTTATGAATATCCCCAAAACAGTTACAAACGCAACTAATGGTCACCTGTCAGCAGCGATCAATGCCGGTTTCAATCGTGTAGTGCCGTTGATCCCGGTCGATGCCGAACTGTTTCCCGGTGGCTATGATGCCGACGGGTCGTATATCCCCCCGGCTGATGTGAAAGCCGACAGCAAGGGCAAAGTGCCGGGTCGGTTGATGGGTGGCGGAACATGGAACACCCGGCCAGATTGGAACACCTACGTTCCGACACAGGAAGATGTGGTTGCGTATGATGCTGCCGGGGCGTCCTGTGGCTTGCTGGGTGGGGATGAATGGGTCGGGATCGACATTGATACTCTGGACCCCGAACTGGCCGCTGTGCTGCGAAATGTGATGTTGTCCCGGTATCCGCAAATGATGATGCGCGTCGGGCAATGGCCGAAAATCCTGATCCCGTTCAAAGTGACCGGGGAACCCATTAAGGCGATGCGGGTCCATCTGGTGAAAGAGGGACACGACAGGCAAATGATCGAAATTCTGGGCAAGGGTCGCCAGATGGTCCTGTCGGGTACTCACCCGAAGACAGGGCAACCCTACCAGTGGTTTCAATATCCCGGCGTTCCCGGTGCCGATGCCTATTCGGTGTTACCCGCTGCGCTTGCCTGCGGTACGTTGGATCAGGACGGTGCGCTTGATCTGCTGGATGCTCTGATCGAAGCTGCCGGGGCTCTGGGTTGGGAACGCGGTCGATCCAGCACATCCAGCCGCCACGGTACCGAAGCGGGCGATCTGAAGGATTACCCGGTCAATCCCGATCTGGCCGCGCGGATCATGGCTCTGTTGCCCAACCGGGGCGATTGGGATGATTGGACACAGATCGGCTTGGCGTTGAAGTGGGAACTTGGGGATGCGGGATGGCCCGTTTTCAATGAATGGTCTTCCCGGTTCGAACCGTCTCGGGCCGATCAAAAGTATGACTCGAAATACACGTGGTCGATGTGGCGCGGGTTCAAACCCTACGGTGGTGCGAATTGGGGCAAGATCATCACCGAAATGGAACGGCAAGGTCTGGTTCTGCCCGCTGATCTGGAAGCCGAACATCAAGCCGACAAAGCCCGTCGCAAAGGTCAGATGCACTTAGCCAAGGCCGGGATGCCTGCAATGCCGCCCGGTGTCCCTGCGGGCGTTACCGGGCCGGTGCTGCCCGGTGTGCCGTGTATCAACCCAACCCCGGAACAGATGCAGCAAATGGCACTGGAAGTGGATTCGTGTAACGTGATGGATCGCAACGTCGTGGTCTTTGCCGCGATCTACAAACAGGCCGATGATCCCCGGTGGCCGAAGCTGTTGGAACGTGCAGCCGAAGGCAAATGTCTGACCGTGTTCAAGGAAGCGGTGTCATCTGTGCTCAAGAAGCAGAAGATGGAACGTTTGCGCGACAACGAAGCCAAGTCCGACATGCCGCGTACATTCTTCGATGTTTCCGATCCCAACACCTACCTGTCGATTGCCGAAGGGTTGGAACGTCGGGCCGGGGACGTAAACCTTGCATTCAACTTCGGTGGCAACCCGGTTGTGATGAAGACGCAGGAGTCCGCATTTGGCCGGATCGCAAAGCGTGGCCCGATGGGTGACAAGCTGCTGAACCCTGACGGATCGCCGCAGACAGAACCCGCGTTCATGACACAGGCGAAAGTCATCAGATCACCAGACCTGCGTCGGATCGCAAGCAAGCTGGGATATTACGTCTACCACGACAGAGACGGAAACGAGATTCCATCTGATGTACCGGGATCGCTGATCCAGCACTTCGACGCCGTGGCGGGGGATACCTTCAAGCCTATGACCGGGATCGTGCAACACCCGATCATATGGAACGGCCAGCTATTGTTCGGGGATGGTGTGTTTCACCCCGCAACGGGCCTGTACCTTCAGACCGGATCGCTGACAGTGATGCAATGGGACGATCCGGTCGCAGCGTATAAATTCCTGGTAAATGACTGGTTGGGCGACTTTTCTTTCGAGACGCCCTTGGATGCAGCGAAGGCTGTGATGATGACCGCGACGATGTTGATCACCAAGACCGATCTGATGAACCAAGCGGGACCGCCGATCTTCATGGAAACCGCAGCATTCCCCGGATCGGGCAAAACCCTGCGCGTATCTGTTGCCCATGCCGCCATCACCGGATCGCCTGCGGCTACCGTCATCTACCCGGATCGACCAGAGGAACGCGAAAAGGTGTTCACCACCGCGATCATGGAAGGCCACACACATCTTGCTTTCGACAACCTCAAGACCGGGATGACAATTGGCAACTCGCATAACGAACTGGCGACCGTGACCACAAGCCCGGTTTATTCCGGTCGCATTCTCGGGGTGTCGAAATCATTCACGGGTCTGGCGGGGCTGATGAGTACCTTCACCGGCAATAACCTGATTGCCGAAGGCGATATGTTGAGTCGTGTGGTGGAAATCCGACACAGCCCGAACCCGGATAAGAACTTGGCAGAGCGGCAATTCCGGCACCCTGATCTGCTGGGTTGGACCATCGACCATCGTCCGTACATTCTCGGGGCTCTGGCCTGTATCCTGTCGCAGCGTGTGGACACAAACCCGCCCGGTCGTTTCCCGATGTGGTCCAAGCTGGTCGCGGAACCTGTCATCGCCGTAAGCGGTGCAAAAGGCTTTTACGATCCTTGGATTGAAGCTGGCGAAGTCGATTTTGCCAGTGCCGGATCGTCCGATTTCGGGGAACTGATGCGCCTGCTGGAACCGTTCATAGCTGGTCGTTGGACAACAGCGGTGGCAATCACAGCGTATATCAACGCAGCACCAACGGTACGAAATCGTGTGTTCAACACGGACACTGACGTTACTGACAAGCGTGTCTCTAACTACCTACAGACGCACCGTGACTACTCACGGGACGGAAAACGGCTCAAAGGCGTGAAAATGAGGGTCGAAGGATCAAACAACCGTAAACCGGTCTGGAACTTCCAAATCATATAGAAATCTACATATTGTGACCAAGTGTGACCAAGTGTGACCATTGTTCCACCCCAAGTTCAGTCGGGAAAAAAAAGTTGAGAGTCATTAATGCTTTTAAACTTTTTTTTTCTCAGGTGATAACCGACCGAAACAATGGTCACAGTTGGTCACACTTGGTCACGCTAGAAATCCAGCTATAGGCATAAGCGGGACATAGACGGGACATAGACGGGACGTAGGCGAACCAATACGCCTAGTATTTTCCATATATGTATTGGTGTGTGAGCGACACCACCACCACAGCAGCAGCAGCCAACACGATCACGCTACGCATTGGAACATAGGCGTATGTCTATAGGTGTTGCGGTGCGTGGTGTGCCTGACGTTCGATCATCAGTTCATCGTCACACGTGTTGACGTGCTGACCGATGCCGTGACGATGCGTGTGCTTGGCGACGGTTCTGTCACTTCAGGGGGCGGCGTTCCGTAACGCAAGACTTGGACCACTCCACCGCGCCGGGGATGCTTGAATCCACGTGAACCGAGTTGCAGCCTATTTGGTTGCGTTACGCAACTGTTGTGAATGTAACTATTTGGGCTAAAATAACTGTCAATTCACGTCGATTCACACCGAAACAGACAGGATTACAGCCGATCATGCCGCGCGGTAGAAAAGCAGCCTCAGACAGCCAAGAACAGCAATTACGGGACGCACGTGCGCCCGATCTGAGCGTTGCGGTCGCACCGTTGGACATTCCCGGTGCCGATCTACTCGGTGACAAAGGTCAGCACTACTACACCCAGATTTTTCGGACCCGGCACGAATGGGCGGTGGCTGATCTGATCCTGATCGTCACCGCAGCCGCTGCGATGGAAAAGCTGTGGTATCTCGCAATCGAATTGCAGACAGAGCCGACATTCCAGATGACCAAGACCGGGTTCAAGGTCACACATCCCGGCTACAAACTTCAGGGCGAATTGCGTCGAACGGTGGCAACGTCACTTCGCGATGCGGGTGTCCGACAGCGTGACGGACACAGCGATTCCGACGCGAACAATCCGAAGCCTGCACAGTACCAACCCGGCACCGCATCACCCACCAGTACCAGCACCAGCTTCGATGATTGGATGGGCAGCAATGAACTACATTAGCGGGGCCGACATTCAACGCGCCACCGGGGGAAATATCCCACCGGTTTCTGAAGCTGACCCGGATCGGCGCATGATGGTTTTTCTGTGGATCAAGGACTGTCTGCGAAATGCGGGTCTGGTCGATCAGGTCAACAGTTCTGAAATTTTCAACGTCTGGCCGCTGGATTGGATGCACGAAGCCGACCGCGATCTGGCGAAGTTCAACACCCGTTGCCGCCAGTTAGGTTGGCCGTGTGGTCTGGAAGGACTGAAGCGCAAAGTTGCCAACCCCGACCAATGGCCACACCAATCCAGCCAGACCTATGACAAAGCGTAAACGACCACCAAAACACATTCGGGAGTCCAGCCATGCCAACGCAATCACCAGACGGAATGACAATCGGCCAGTTCAATCAGGCAAAGTACGATCTGGCACAGGCGTTGGGCAATCAATGCGAGACGTGCGGTCAGATCGGGCAACGTGTGGGGATCGGATACCACGCACCGATGGATGAGCCCTTTGATCCTGATGCTTTGCTCTGTCGCTGTGGTTCGTGCCGGTCACTTGGTCGCATCGAACCGATCAAGATACGGTTGGCCCAATATGACGCCGCTTGAACGCTACGCAGCAGCAGAAAACGCCGCATTGAAGGAAGTGATGGCCGATAATCGCGGTGTTGAGGGCCTGAAGACCAGTCAGGTGGTCAAGGGTATCAGCGTTGAGAACGGTGGCCGGATCGAACGACGGGCATCCCGTCTGTGCTCGGGATGCGGCAACATCCTGCCGCAATCGGGCCGCTGGAATTGGCGTGGTAACGTGTGCTGTTCTGCGGCTTGTCTGGACGATGTACAGCGATGGGCAAGGTGGACCAAACTTTGACGATCCGTCTTCGTAACGCTACGAAAACGACCGCCACCTGGTAACTACATCTGGTAGATCGGGGCTCGGCCTATAGAAGATCTTTTATATGCAAGCTATTGAAAAAAATTAAGTTTCGGTACGACTCAAAATCTAGACTCACACCACATCTTGCGGTCATGCTGTCCGCATCCAGAAGGGAACGACAGCATGATCACACGCCGCACCGCACCAGCAGCCGCCCGCAAGTTGATCAAGCGCGTCCCGCATCTTCGTTCTACAATCAATCGCCTGTCACGCGCCGAAGAACGTGGATCAAAATCTGCGGCTGAAGAACGTCGGGCTCTTACCCAGAAGTTCGAAGCCGACAACCGCGCAGTAACGGACGCCATCGCTCAGACCCGCGCCTTCGCGGCTGATACGGATCGCGCGGCCCTGATCCTTCGGACCCGAGACACACACCCCCACCAGAGCCCGGTTGCCCGTCTGGCGTCTCTGGCGTGCCGCCTTGGCGTTCATGGCGCAACACTGGATCAACTGGCCACCGCGTGCCGAGAAACCGCCACACGCGCCGAAGGATGCGCCGATACCGCTGAAGACAGGATGGACGCGCACACGGATGAACTGCGATCCGCCAGCCTGCTGATGTTGCTTTCGGATCGTCTGCCCGGTGTCGGTTTCGACATGAAGTCACCGAAGATCAAAGCGATCCGCGATGAATATCTGGTTGCATCCGGCGCTGCTGCAAAACAACGAAAAGGAAAGAGCGTATGAGCAACCCTTTCGACGCACCACCGCAGACCCGTGCCGGTGACAAACTCTATATCGACGGTGTGCCGCTGGATGCCAAAGGCTCGACCGGTGGTGATCATGTCCTGCACTATGATCCGGTAACCAAATCCGGGTCGCCTAACATGCAGGCGTTCGCCGCTGCCCTGATGGCACAGGTCCGCGCGGAACAAGCCAAGCATGTAGACGCCACCGCCGAAGCCATGGCCAACCTTGTCGCGCCCTACGAAAAGCGGATCGCACAGCTTGAGGCCGATCTAGCGCACGCCCGGTCGGAAGTGACGGACGCCATCGGCAAAGCCCTGCATCAGTTCAATGACGACACCGACGATGCCACCGCAATCGTCAAGAAAGCGATGCGTGAAAACCCGGAGTTGTACCGATGAATAAGCTGATCGACGTTCACACCGTCCGCCACGATCTGCCAAAGCAAATCCGCAGAACCCGCGCCAAGATGCAGGCCGAATTGCTGGTCGAAGGTCACAGCACCGAAGAAGCCAAGGCGATCTGCGAACGCACACACCGCCGTGTTTACAAGGCTTGGATCAAGCAGTTCGCGGACCATCACCCACACCTAGAAGATTGCGCCCGTCGGGTGCTGAAACGCGAAGGAGTTTTGTAAGATGCCCCGCGATTATGCCGACCACCCGAAACTGAAAGGTCTGACCGGGAAGCACCGCAAGACCGCCGTTGAACATCTTGAACAGATGGATGCCAAGCTGGCCTATGAGGCCGTTGCCGCCGAACTGGAAGAAGCGCACCAAATCCGGCAAGAGTTGCCCGCGATCAAGGGTGAACTGGCCGCGCTGCGCAAACGGTTGGACCAACCGCAGAAGCTGGAAGCCACGCTGAAACAGCCGTACAAGCCCAAAGGCACGGTCAAACGCCTGTCAGCCACTGACAGCCTTGGTACAGCCCTTGTGGCTGAGTTTCTCCGCTTCGTGGATCAGAAAGACGTGGATGCCACGCTGCAAGACTTCTACCCCGGCGACGAAGGCCGCATTGCCCGCAAGCTGGTCCGCGCCCAACTGGTCAAAAGCGCATCCAACCCGGCGACCGGCACCGACATTGGTTGGGCCGCTGACCTGACGACCAGTGATGTTGTTTCGTGGGTATCCGCCATCAAGGCGGTATCTGTTTACGGCGCGATGTTTGCCGCTGGTGGTCGTCCGATCCCGATGGGTGACAATGAAAGCGTGATTTACCCGATGCGGTCTGAAGCGGGCATGGGTTCGATGGCCCAAAGTTTCGTCGCGCCGGGTGCGTCGATCCCAGTCAAAGAAGGTAGCTTTTCGGCACAATCCTTCAGCCGTAAAAAGGCGGCAATAATCACCGTCGCGAGTAAAGAACTGGCCAAGGTTTCCGCCTTCGATCTGCGTCAGATTTTGCTTGAAATGGTGATGGAAGACAGCGGCAAGATGTTGGATAGCGTCCTGCTTGATCCGACCCTGAACGCGGTTGCAGGTATCCGCCCCGCATCGCCTTGGTTTGGCGCGGCCAATCAGGCATCGGGCGGCACCGATCTTCAATCAATCATCAGCGATCTGTCGTGGCTGATCAGCAGCATCGACCGACCCGCCAAGCCGTTGCTGATCATGGACCCGTCAAGGGAACTGAGACTCCGCAGTTGGCGGGACAGCATGGGGTGGGTTTTCGCGCCCGAAATGGACAGCAAAGGCACGATTCTAGGGGTACCATTTGTCAGTTCGATCAACTGCCCCACCGCGCAGGTTTACATTGCCGACTGTGCGGATTTCCTGTCGTGGTTGCCGAATCCAGAGGTGGCAATGTCGGAACATGCCACGGTCGTGATGGCCGATGACTCGGCACCCGCACCGCAGATGCTGGACGAAAACGCAGTCAACGATTTTGGCGGGTCAATCCACGTCAGTGACGCAGCGGGGGCGGGTGCTGTAACCCGTTCGATGCTGCAAACCTATTCGGTTGCGCTGCGTGTCATCCAACCTGTTGAGTTTGGAATGCTGCGTGCCAATCGTACCGCTTACCTTAGCGGGGTATCGTGGTGAGACAGATCAGCCTGACCCAGATGCGCCATTCGACCGAAACGTCCGTGTATGTGGATGGCGTGACAAGCACCGCCACAACGCCCGACCAGATCGGTGCGATACTCGCCAAGGCGGGCGTGAAGCATTCCGATCAGGTCTACTGGTCCAACCCATCGGGCAAGGTGGACAGGCTACTTGCAGCGCAATTCTTGCCGCCTGTGAGCGTGAAGCCGAAGCGGGGTAAACGCAAATGAGCAATTATCCTGACTGCGGCTATCCCGACTGCGGTTATCCCGATTGCGGATACCCAAACTGCCAAGGGTTCACACCACCACCAGCAGCAGCAAAGGAAGGGAAAGCCAATGGCACGCGCCGTTCTAAGAAATAAGTTCGGGATCGCACAGGGCGTGACCGTTGAGACGGACGATTACGACATTGATCTGCCCGTCAGCGGATCGCCCGTCACGCAATTGGGCATGAGCCATCCGAACGGGCCAGCGGTCTGGTCGGGCCTTTTTGTGCTGCAATCGGACCTGACGCCATGACCCGGATACTAAACCGCTTTGGCGTCTATCAGCGTGACATGGAATTGCCTGATGGTCTGAGTTACCGCCGCGTCGGTAGCACCCAGATTTACCAGATCGGCAAATGGATCAGCAATTACCAACAGCGTGGTGGCGACTGGTGGCCGTTTTTTGTCCACGCATCCGATCTGCCCGAAGCCGTGCGCAAGCGCAAAACCAAGATACCTGGAAACTGACAAAATGCCGTTTGATATGAGCAAACAGCCACGCAAGCCCCGCAAACCTCGCAAGCCAAAGATCGACCGCGACAAGGCCGCACTTGCCATTCAGAAGCGTTTGAACAGGCCGTTGTCGTGGGAAGAATACACGGCCATCTGGAACGCCCTGACTCGCGAAATGGGAAAGACGGACCTGATCGAATGAGAAGCCAACGCGACACCGTACAGGTCGCCATGGCTACCGCCGCGAAGTCGTGGCCCGATCTTCGCAATGTCGAAACGGATCGCCTGATCGGTCGGGCCGAGTCCTGCACGGCTGCTGGGCTCTATCTGGCCGCGCGTGTGATGCGTAACGAAATCGAAAAGCGCAATGATGCCCTGATCGAAAAGGCGGTCAACATGGCCCACGCAGCCGCCAAGGCGAGACTACAACGATAGTCCAGATGGCTTTTTATTCCTTCGCGCTACCGCATCAGCGCGTCGGCCATCGGATTAGCCCGCACCGATCAGGTCCGATTGGTGCGGGCCTTCTTTTACCTGAAACGCCTTTAGGAAAATCTTTATAGTTGTTAAGACTTGATCTTAACTTAGCTTAAGACTATTTACCGTCATGTCACTAGAATCAAAGGGAACTGACATGGCAATAAAACCAAATATGGAAACTGAGAAGTTTTACCGTGATCTTGGTCACAAGGCCAAGCGGGCGGCACAACTTGTCGAAAAACACTCGGAAGCAGCACGAAGGCAGTGGATCAAGATCGGTGAATATGCGGTACAGGTCCGCGATAGTTCACCGCCACGATCCGGCATGCTGGACCGGTGGCGGTCGCAGTATCTGGATGGCAAGGTCCACAAGGTCGAACTGTCCGATGCGATCTGGTGCTATGAACATCCCGAGGCGGTCGCTCTGGTCCGCAATGAGATTTCCAACCCGCAGGGTATCCGCCGCGAATGGCGCGATATTGCCGGACGGTCCGCGCGTGACTTCGTGCTGGCCGGAAAGAATGATCTGGGCGAACTGGCAGCATCGCTGGGTGTCGGTCGGACCGAAGCCGCCAAGTTTGTCGGAAGGGCGCACGACACCATCCGACGGACCGAAGAATCCGCAGCCAAACGCCAGATGACCAAGCGGGCAGAAGAACGCACACGGGCGATAGAAGGCAGCACAGGGATCGCCTTTGACGATCCGATCCCCGGTGGTCCCGCTCTGACCGGCAACGCAGCGATCCGGCAAGCCTTAGCCCAACTGGACGCATTCGATGTGAAGGCGGCACGTCAAACCCTGCTGGATGCTTTGTCGGAGTCGGGCGAATGATTTCCTTTACCCGCAAGATCGGGCTCAACCGGGGCCGCGCCCGATTATGGATCGAAGGCAAGCACCTGCAAGCCGCTGGACTGCCGCACGGTACCCGGTGGACCCTGACCACCACCGACACCGGCTTGACGATCAGTGCCGACCCTGAAGGCAAGCGCAAGATCGCGGGCCGACCAGATCGCCCTGTCATCGACGTTACGGGTGCAAGTCTCGGGCCGGTCGGGCAGGCGGATACCGTAACGTGTGAATACGAACCGAAGGGTGGGGTGATCCATGTCCGATAACGTCGTCTATCTGCCCGGTTGTGAGCCCGAGACAGAGCAAGAGCCCGTGACGATCCGTGTCGTGCTGGACGTTCCACAAACACACCACAACGGTCTGTGGATGCTGCCGGTGTGGTTTCTTGTCGGCTTCATTCCGGTGGCTTTGCTGCTGTGGTGACCGGTTTCAGTCCAACATAGTCCAATTAAATCTGAACATCTTTTTGAACAAATAGCTGTGAACCCCAACGAAATAAGGCGAATCATCCCATATTTGCCCAGCTTCCCAAGCTGAACGCGCGGGTTCGATTCCCGCTACCCGCTCCAAAACCGGACTGTAAGGCGCTGTTATTTCATCAAAAAAGGTGGCGCTGCGTGGCTTTGCCACCACCTTCACGGGCCTGACTGGCACGTGTTTCCAAGGATCTGCTCAACGGGCTTGGAAAGCCGGTACTAGCTGTTGAGGCCAAGCAAGGACTCTCTGCCAACGATGTGCGTCGGCAGTTCAACAGATTTGCCCGGTGCGTTGGATTCGATCATCTGAATCAACGCCTGAGCAGCCTTGCGTCCCATGTCACGATGAGGAACATGGACAGTTGTCAGCGCAGGGGCGACAATGCGCGCAAGCTCGATATCATCAAAGCCGGTGATCGATACATCTTCGGGCACCCGCAGTCCCATCTGCTGAGCTTGCCGTACCGCACCGACGGCCAGAACGTCGTTGCCGCACAACACCGCGGTCGGCGGGTTGTCATTCGACATGAGATGCTTGAACGCATCGGCGCCGTTTTCAATCTCGTACGAGGTTTCGATCACCGAAAGGTCGTCTTGCGACAGTCCATGTCGGGACATCGCGTCTTTTATCCCTTGGATCCTCAAACGCGCACGATCGTTGCCCTTGCTGATGCCTGAAATCGTTGCCAACCGCGTATGGCCTAATTCGATGATCTTGCTTGTCAAAGCCTCCATCGCCCGTCTGTTATCAAACCCGACGGACGGTATCGGTTCGTCTGGCAGGAAGGACCACGCGACAAGGGCCGGCACTTTGCGCCTTTCGAGATAGTCGTAGATTTGCACGTCCCGGTCATGCCCGATCAGCAACAGCCCGTCGGCGCCCCGTGCAACCAGCGTTCGGATCTGTTCTTCTTCTGCGGCCGGTTGGTAGGCCGAGCTGGAGACCAGCAAGGTGTAGCCCTGTTTGTGGATCTCTTCTTGGAACGCCTGCAACCCCCTTGCAAAGATTGCATTTTCCATCGTCGGAATTATCGCGCCGATCGTGAAAGAACGCCGTGCAGCCATCACTCGGGCTGCAAAGTTCGGCGTGTAGCCAAGGGTGTCTACGGCAGACAGAACACGTTTCCGCGTTGCCTCGACCACCTGTTGCGGGGTGTTCAGGCACCGTGACACGGTGGCAGTTGAAACGCCTGCTGCCTTGGCAACGTCATCCAGCGTCGGTGCGGACCGATGTTTTGACATTCTCGAACTCTCAATTCCGGTTCGCCTAAGTTAGTCGCATTTTTTCAAGGATGAAAGCGTTTATGTAAGCGCTTGCATTTATTATGTAAGCGCTTACAAAGGTATTTGAGCCGATTCTGAAGGGAGTCCCGGAAATGTATCTCGCTGCATCAGTCATCGTTTTTGCGATCTATTTCGCAAATGTCGCTTTGGGTGCTTTTGCGAGCAGCGCGTTTCTTGGTGACGTTGGAGAGATGTTGGTTCTGTTCGCGGCTTCGATCCTGTTCGTTGTCGCAATTCTGAAAAAGGAAGCTGACCGGGACGCACAAGACGGCAGCTGAACTTTTGCTTGGGAGGGCAATTGATGAAAACCGACAAGACCGAACTGGCATCGGCCGAGCGCCGCAATTTTCTGAAACTGAGCGCCAGTGGCGCGTTTACGGCCGCATTGGTCGCTGGGGCAGGGGGCGTTTTGTGGTCTTCCGAGGCCGCTGCGCAGACCGCGAAGGAAGAAAGCGAGCGTGAAAAGGCCGCAGATCACGTGATGACCGTGGCCACGGCCTATGTGCTTGGCGCGTCGCGCAGCTATCCGATCATGCAGCTGGACCTGAAAGAAAACATTCAGAACGCCACCAACGGCAAGGTCTATGTCAAACTGGCCCCCGGCGGTCAGCTTGGTGCAGGCGGCGCGCTGGTGCAGAAAGTGCAGGGCGGCACCATTCAGGCCGCGCAGCATTCGCTGTCGAATTTCGCGCCGTTCGCGTCGACAGTCGACCTGATCAACATGCCGTACCTGTGCGGCTCGAACCAGCGTTTCACCAACCTCGTCCATTCGGACACATGGAAAAGTGAGGTTCACCCCAAGGTCGAAGCGGCAGGGTTCAAGGCTCTGTTCTATGTGAACATCGACCCGCGCGTCGTTGCAGTTCGTCAGGGCGGCAATGCCGTGCTCACCCCCGGTGACATGAGCGGGATCAAGTTCCGCGTGCCGGGATCCAAGATGCTGCAACAATATTACCGGATGGTCGGCGCCAACCCGACGCCCGTTGCCTGGGGCGAGACCCCCTCGGCCATCAAGCAGGGCGTTGCGGATGCGCTCGATCCTTCGGTTGGCGCGCTCTATGTCTTCGGTTTCAAGGACATCCTCAGCCATGTGACCTTCACGCAGGCGGTGCCGGACAGCCAAGTTTATTCCTGTAATCTGGAATGGTTCAACTCGATGCCGGCTGATGTGCAGGAAGGCATCATGTGGGGTTCGGAAATGACCAGCCATCAGAACCTGTCCAAGGTTCCGTCGGCCCGCGCCTATGCCATGGCCGAGCTGAACAAGGCCGGGGTGCAGTTCCACTCGCTCAGTGACGACCAACTGGCGGAATGGCAGGATGCCGGCGGGTATCAGAACGCCGATTGGGATCCGTTCAAGACGGAACTGGCTGGATCGATGGAAAACTTCGAAAAGCTGGTCGAAGCCGCCGGTACGCAGGGCAAATACTACGTCCACGACGCCTAAGGCCCAAACCGTGGGCGCCTGACGGGCGTCCACGAACTTTACTCTCAGTCAGCCCGACGACAACCCGCCACGTCAGGCGCGGGTCAGGCTGTCCCTGCGCCGGAGGATCAGATGACCATTCTTCAAAACATAGACCGAAACGCAGAGCGCTGGTTGCTGCTGGTGTTCTACGTGATGCTGGTGATTACCATGGCCATCGAAGTGCTGCGGCGCGAGATTTTTGCTTATTCGTCGATCTGGGGCGAGGAAATCGTTCGGTATTCCTTCATCTACCTGGCCTGGATCGGTGCCGCGGCTGCGGTGAAAGAGCGGGCGCATATCCGGATCGATGTGATCATGCATTACATCGGACCACGCCCCAAGGCGGTGCTGTATATTTTCGGCGATCTAGTGATGTTCGGCGTGGCGATCATCGCGCTCTACTGGTCGTATGAGGCGGTTCATGTCTCGGCCAAGTTCGGCTCGGTCACGGATGGGCTTCGGGTCTCGAAAGTCTGGTTCCTTATGGCGGTGCCCGCCGGATTCGCCCTGATGATATGGCGGCTGATCCAATCTTTCCTGCGTGACGTGAAATCACTTCGTGACGGCACCCCCGTCTTCGAAGGCGACAAGCTGTTTGACTGAGGAGAACACGAATGCTTTGGAATTCCCTCAATCAAACCGTTGAACTGGGCTGGGATTTTTACCTGCCGGTGATCCTGTTCGTGGGCCTGATCGCCTTGGCCGTGCCCGTTTGGGCCGCCATCGGCACAGCCGCGATCGTGATGCTGATCATGTCCGGGGATCTGCCACTCAGCCTGGTCGGTGAAAGCCTGTTCACAGGTATCGACGCATTCGCCCTGACCGCTGTGCCCTTGTTCATCCTGACCGGAGACGTTCTGGTGCGGACCGGTCTGTCGCGCAAATTCCTGGACGTAGCCGAGGCGCTGACATGCTTTGCCAAGGGCGGGTTCGGGTCGGCCACGGTACTGGTCTGCGGCATGTTCGCCGCGATTTCAGGGTCGGATGCCGCCGGAGCGGCTGCGGTAGGTCGGATGACCATCAACCGGCTGGTGGAGAGCGGATATCCGCGCCCCTATGCCTGTGCTCTGGTTGCGGCCGGTGCCTGTACCGGCATCCTGATTCCGCCCTCGATCGCCTATATCATCATCGGCCTCGTGCTGGGTATTTCCGCTTCGACCCTGTTTCTTGCAGCCTTGATCCCGGGTCTGGCCATCCTGGTGTCGATCCTGATCACCAACATCATCATGAACCGCCTTTATGCCTATGAGGGTGGCGGCATGATGACCATGGGGGAATGGCTGGCCAATCTGGGCAAGGCGCTGAAATCGGGCTGGTACGCGTTCATCGTGCCGGGGATCATCTTCTACGGCATCTTCTCGGGTCGCCTGACCCCGACCGAAGCCGGCGCAACGGCCGTTGTCGTCACCATAATCATGGGTTTCATCCTGCGCACACTGACGCTGGCAGACTTTCCATCGATGTTGGTCAGTTCGGCCAAGGTGAACGGAGTCATCCTGCCGATCATCGCATTCTCGGCACCTTTGGCCGAAGCACTTGCGATCATGGGGGTCCCGCAGGGGTTCGTGGCCTCGGTCACGTCGCTGACCGATGATCCCTATCTGTTGATCTTGCTGATGATCGGCATCCTGATCGCAGCGGGCTGCGTCATGGAGACAACGCCGAACATCGTGATCCTGGCGCCGATCCTGAAACCGCTGGCCGACAATATCGGCATGAACGAGATTCAGTTCTGCATCATGATGATCACCGCGTTGGGTGTGGGCTTTATCACGCCGCCGCTGGGACTGAACCTGTTCGTCGTATCTGGCATTACCGGTGAGTCCATTCTGAAGATTGCCGCCCGGGCCGTTCCTTTCGTACTGACCATGCTCATTGTGGTGATCCTGATCGCCTACGTGCCTGCTGTGTCGACCACCCTGCTTCCTGAAATCTACCAATAGGACCTGCTGAACATGCCTCGTGAATATTTGAAAAAGGCGACTCTCACCGCTCAATCGCATGCCTCTGAGGTGCATGATACGGTCAAGACCATCCTTGCCGACATCGAGGCCGGCGGCGATGCCAAGGCGCTGGAATATGCCCTCAAGTTCGACAAGTTCGAAGGAAATGTCCTGATGACGCAGGACGAGATTGATGCGGCCATCGCACAGGTGCCGGAAAAACTGAAGGCCGATATCCGCTTTGCCCACGACAATGTCCGTCGCTTTGCCGAGACGCAGAAGGCTACCGTGTCGGACGTACAGATGGAGATCGTTCCCGGTTTTGTTGCGGGGCAAAAGGCGATCCCGGTGGATGCAGCAGGATGCTATGTTCCCGGTGGGCGCTACAGCCATATCGCCAGCGCGATTATGACGGTGACAACGGCCAAGGTCGCCGGATGCCGTCATATCACGGCCTGTTCTCCGCCCCGTCCGGGCGAGGGCGTGGCGCCAGCGATTGTCTATGCCGCGCATATCTGCGGAGCCGACAGCATTCTGGCCATGGGCGGTGTACAGGGCGTGGCCGCCATGACTTATGGTTTGTTCGGTTTGCCGCGCGCCAATATCCTTGTGGGGCCGGGAAACCAGTTCGTGGCCGAGGCCAAACGCATCCTGTACGGCAAGGTTGGTATCGACATGATTGCGGGTCCGACCGACAGCCTGATCCTTGCCGACAGTTCCGCGGACGCCCACGTGGTGGCAACCGATCTGGTCAGTCAGGCCGAGCACGGGTACAATTCGCCCGTCTGGCTGGTGACGGATGATCGCGACCTTGCGCAGAAAGTCATGGAGCTGGTTCCGGTTTTGATCGACGATCTGCCAGAGCTGAACCGGGAAAACGCCTCGGCCGCGTGGCGCGACTATGCCGAAGTCATTGTTTGTTCCGACCGCGAAGAGATGGCCGCCTGTTCCGATGAATATGCGCCCGAGCACCTGACGGTTCAGGCCGAGGATCTGGATTGGTGGCTGGATCGCCTGACCTGCTATGGTTCGCTGTTCCTGGGTGAGGAAACCACCGTGTCCTACGGGGACAAGGCAACCGGAACGAACCATGTTCTGCCGACTTCGGGTGCGGCCAGTTACACCGGAGGTTTGAGTGTTCACAAATACATGAAGATCGTCACCTGGCAGCGGGCCACACGTGAAGGATCGAAATCGATCGCCGAAGCCACTGCACGGATTTCCCGACTGGAAGGTATGGAAGGTCACGCCCGTGCAGCCGATGTGCGTCTGGCCAAGTATTTCCCGGATGAGCAGTTCGATCTGACCGCCGATGGATGACCCGCGCACATTGTTTGACCTGACGGGCCGGGTGGCCTGCATCACCGGCGCCAGTTCGGGGCTGGGACGGCAGGTGGCGCGGACACTTGCCGCGGCCGGCGCGCGCGTTGTCGGCGTGGCGCGGCGCGGCGACGCGTTGGCGCAGATGCAGGCCGAAATCGGCGAAGATGCAGAAGCCGTCATTGCTGATGTTGCGGATCGTGCCGGAATCGGCGGGCTGGTGCAGGTGATCAATTCCAAGTTTGGCGCACCGGATATTCTGGTGCACGCGGCCGGGGTCAACACGCGTGAGGCCGCCGACGAGGTGACACCTGATGGCTGGGATGCCACGCTTGCCCTGAACCTCAGCGCGCCGTTTTTCCTCAGCCAGGCGATGGTGCCCGAAATGAAAAGGAAGGGGTGGGGGCGCATCGTCAGTTTCGCCTCGCTGCAAACGACGCGGGCCTTTCCGGGTGGAATTGCCTATGGGGCCACCAAGGCGGGGATCGCGCAATTGACCCGTGCCATGGCCGAAGCCTGGTCGCCCTTTGGAATTACCGCCAACGCGATCGGTCCGGGGTTCTTTCCCACCGAGCTGACCCAGGCCGTGTTTGACGACCCCCAGCGCGCGGAACGCAACGCCGCTCAAACCTGCATAGGGCGCAATGGGCGGATGCAGGATATCGACGGGCCGATCCTGTTTTTGTGCTCGAACGCATCCGGCTATGTCACCGGGCAGGTTCTTATGGTTGACGGAGGGTTCACAGCCAAATGAAGGCACTGGTTTACCAAGGTGTTGAACAGATGGTGTTCGGTGATGTGCCGGATGCCGAGGCCGGTCCGTCCGAGCATTTGATCCGGATCGAGGCGGTTGGCATCTGCGGCTCGGACATGCACGCCTATCTGGGCCATGATGCCCGCCGTCCGGCTCCGCTGATCCTGGGGCACGAGGCGGCCGGTGTGATTGTTGACGGGATACGAGCCGGTGATCGTGTCACGATCAATCCGCTGGTAAGCTGCGGGCAATGCGCGGCCTGCCTTGCCGGTCGGGAAAACCTGTGCCCGGATCGCCAGATCATCTCGATGCCTCCGCGCGAAGGGGCGTTTGCTCAATACGTCACCATGCCTGCCAGCAATCTTGTTGAGGTCCCGGAGGATGTTTCGTTTGCCAAAGCCGCGCTGGCGGAGCCGCTGGCCGTCAGCTGGCATACGGTCCGGTTGGGGATCGAGGCTCTGCATCCTGCGATGGACCGTCGCGCACTGGTGATCGGCGGCGGGGCCATCGGCCTTGCGGCGGCATTGGCCTTGCGGGCAATGGGTGTTGACGATGTGACCATCGCGGAACCAAACCAGCTGCGTCGCAACTATCTGGCGAAAATCGAAAGCTTTGCGCTGGTGGAGTCAGCCAAAGGGACTTACCCGTTGGTCATAGATGCCGTGGGGTACGCTGCGACGCGGTCGGCTGCCTCGGCCATGGCCGAACCGGGCGGCGTGATCGCGCATGTGGGTTTGGGTGAGGATACCGGTGGTCTGGATGTTCGCCGGATGACCTTGCAGGAAATCACCTTCATAGGGACTTACACATACACCGCCAAGGACTTTCGCCAGACGGCTCAGGCGATCTTTGACGGGCGGCTGGGGGCTCTGGACTGGATGGAAGAACGCGCTCTGGCCGACGGCGCGCAAGCGTTTTGCGATATCCGGTCTGGCGCCGTGGCCGCACCGAAGATTATCCTGAGACCCTGGGGATAGAACTGACAGAACTGGAGACCTTCATGTACACAAAAATACTGGTCCCGTTAGCTTTGGATCACGGCATATCGCAACACACGCTGGAAATCGCACGGGCCTTGTCAGGAGAGGGCGCAGAAATAATTGCGCTGCATGTTTACGAGATGCCTCAGGGATCGGTCAGCGCCTATCTGGACAAATCGGTTGTCGCCGAAGGGTTTGAACGGGCCCGTTTGCAACTGTTGCAAAAAGTCGAAGGGCTTGAAGGGGTGACGGCCGAAATCGTCAAAGGCCACACCTCGCGATCCATCATCGACTATGCCAGCAGCAAGGATGTCGACTGTATCGTAATCGGCTCGCACAAGCCGGACCTGAGCGACTACTTCCTGGGATCGACCGCTTCGCGCGTCGTCCGCCATGCCCCCTGTGCCGTACACGTGCACCGAAGGGCCTGAATTCCTCAATCGCGCGTCTAGCGCCCCAAACAGGACCAAAAGCCGGATCATGAACATAGACAAAAAGATCACCGACGATCTGGTGGCCAACGATATCTCGTTTGTCACCACTGTCCCGTGCAAGCAATTGGCAGGTGTCATCGCGGAAATCGACGAGCGCGAGGGCATCTATCACATCCCGTCCAACAAGGAAGACGAAGGGATGGGCCTGTGTGCAGGGGCGTGGATGGGCGGCAAGCGGCCCGCGATCATCATGCAGAACACGGCCATTGGCGTGACGATCAATACGCTGGCGACGCTGATCCAGTATTACCGGATGCCGCTGCCGATGCTGATATCGTACCGGGGGGAATTGCGCGAACCCATTGCCTGCCAGGTTGAAATGGCGGTTCACACCAAGGCGCTACTGGCTCAGTTGAACATCCCCACCTACCACTTCCACCATCAGGCCGACGTAGAAGAGCTCGACGCGATCCTGAAATACACCTTCATGTGCAACAAGCCGGTCGCCATCCTGACCGACGCCAATTTCTGGGGAGGCTATGGCGACCAATGATCCGTTCTGAAATTCTGAAGGAAATCGCCCCGATCCTGCGTGATCAACTGGTTGTCTGCAACATCGGCATCCCCAGCCAGGAACTGCATGCCATCGACGACCAGCCCACCAACTTCTACATGCTTGGCACCATGGGGCTTGCGTCCTCGATCGGTCTGGGGCTGGCGCTGTCGCAGCCGAAGCCGGTGATCGTGATCGACGGCGATGGCTCGATCCTGACCAATCTGGGCACCCTGCCAACGATCGCCAACAACGTGGCGGACAATTACATCCTGCTGATCGTGGACAACGGTTCGTACGGCTCGACCGGCGATCAGCCGACCTATGCGGGGCAAAAGACCTCGCTGGCAAAGATGGCCGAGGCCGCCGGGTGTGAGCGCGTGATCGAATGTGCCGCCGAAGACACCGGGCGCGTACTGCAAGAGGCGCTGGATGCCAAACAGATGACCATCATCGTCAGCAAGTGCGAAAGCGGCAATGCCAAGATGCCGCCGATCACGATGGATCCGGTGGTCATCCGCGACCGCTTCATGAAGGCCGTTCAGGCCTGATGGGTGCAAGCGCCATCCACAGCGCCGAGGACGCCCGCCGCCTGGCGCGGCGGCGTCTTCCGTGGATGGTGTTCGACTATATTGATGGTGCAGCCGGGGCCGAGATGGGTGCCGGTCGCAATCGGTCCGCTTTGGATGCAATGACCTTGCGCCCGCGTATCCTGCGCGACGTCAGTGAAAGATCTCTGGCAACTTCGCTGTTCGACCGGCCCGCGAAACGCCCGTTTGGTATCGCGCCGATGGGCATGTGCAATTTGTCCGCGCCGGGGGCCGACTTGATGCTGGCCCGCATCGCTGCACGCCACGAGGTGCCGCTTGGGGTTTCGACTGTGGCCTCGACCGCGATGGAGGATCTGATCGTCGAAGCGGAAGGCCATGCCTGGTTCCAGCTGTATTTCAGCGGCGATGGCAGCGGCACATTCAAGCTGGTCGATCGCGCCAAGGCAGCGGGGTACGAGACACTGGTGCTGACCGTGGATGTGCCCGAGGTTGGCCGACGCCCGCGCGAGTTGCGTCATGGGTTCAAAATGCCATTCAAAATGGGGCCAAAGCAGGTGATGGATTTTGCCCTGCACCCCCGGTGGTCCTTGCCGGTCCTGCTGAAAGGCAAGCCGGAAATGGCGAATTTCCGGATGGATGGCTACGATTTCGACCGCACCGAAAGCCGCGCCAAGGCCACGTGGGAGACATTGGCCCGTCTGCGCGACCAGTGGGCCGGCAATCTGGTGGTCAAAGGCGTATTGGACGCAGACGACGCGCAAAGGCTCAAGTCAGCGGGCGTGGACGCAATTCAGGTCTCAAGCCATGGTGCACGCCAGTTGGAAAGTGCGCCCGCACCAATTACGGTGCTGCCCCAGATACGCAAGGCCGTCGGTCCGGATTTTCCGCTTTTCTACGACAGCGGGCTGCGTTCTGGTGAAGACGTTCTCAAGGCGCTTGCGAACGGGGCGGACTTTGCCTTTTTCGGCCGTATCCTTCAGTTTGCAATTGCGGCCGAAGGCGAAGAGGGTCTGGCGCAGCTATGGTCGATACTCAGCGAAGAAATCAGCATCGCCATGGCCCAGCTGGGCGTCACGTCACTGGACGAGGTCCGACGCAACGCCTGATGTGGGTGACGGCAACGACCCGAGGTTTCCCACGGGTCACTGAACTGTCGGTTTAACCGCGGCGCCTGCGACGCCGACCGCCACCTGCTTCGGTTTCGCCGCCGGTGTTGAAGCTTGGGTTGGGCAAAGTGACAACCTGGGCCAGTTCCGGGAACGGATCCGTCTTGTGCGGGATCGCATTGGCGGCCACGAAGTGATCCTGAAACTTCGGCTCAATGGCGGTTTCGATCTTGGTGATCTCGCGCACGACGCGCTCGATCTCGGCGCGCGATCCGATATTGCACAGCGCGATACGTGCGCCGGTGCCTGCGGCGTTGCCCGCGCTCGAGACTTTCTCCAGTGGCGCGTCGGGTATCATTCCCAGCACCATGGCGTGTTTGGTCGAGATATGCGCGCCGAACGCACCGGCCAGAACCACGCGATCCACCTTTTCGACATTCATTTCGTCCATCAGCAGGCGTGCACCTGCGTACAATGCTGATTTCGCAAGCTGGATGGCACGGATGTCACCCTGCGTGACCGTGATGCGGGGGCCACCCTCGGCGCTGGCATCGTGGATCAGATAGGCATGTGTGCGACCCTCGGGCACGCAGCGGGCAGTGCCGGTCTGTTCCGCCGATCCGATCAGGCCGCCTTCGTCCAGCAGGCCTGCGATACGCATCTCGGCCACTGCCTCGATGATACCGGATCCGCAGATGCCTGTGATCCCGGTCGTAGCAATCTCCTGATCAAAGCCGTCTTCGTCGGACCATTTATCGGACCCGATGACGCGGAACCGGGGTTCCTTGGTGACAGGGTCGATCTCGATTCTCTCGATCGCCCCGGGTGCGGCGCGCTGGCCTGAACTGATCTGAGCGCCTTCAAAGGCAGGCCCGGTGGGCGAGGAGCAGGCGAGCACGCGGCTGGTATTGCCAAGCAGGATTTCGGCGTTGGTGCCCACGTCGACGATAAGAACCAGATCCTGCGACTTTCCGGGTTCTTCGGACAGGGCCACCGCCGCGCAATCCGCGCCCACATGGCCCGCGATACAGGGCAGGATATAGACCTGCGCGCGTGGGTTCATGGTTGTCAGATCCATGTCGCGGGCGGGCAGGGACATGCTTTCCGACGTTGCCAGCGCAAACGGGGCCTGACCCAGTTCCACCGGGTCCAGCCCCAGCAGCAAGTGATGCATGACCGGGTTGCAGACGAACACAGTTTCCACGATCAGAGAGGCATCGATGCTTGCCTCTTCGGCAATCGACGTGGCCAGGTCATTGATTGCCTCGCGCACTGCCTTGGTCATTTCCTGATCACCGCCGGGGTTCATCATGGAATACGAAACACGGCTCATCAGGTCTTCGCCGAACCGGATCTGGGGATTCATGAGGCCAGAGGATGCCTTGACCTCGCCGGTTTCCAGATCGGTCAGATGCGCGGCGATGGTGGTCGAGCCGAGGTCGATGGCCAGACCATACAGCCCGCCTTCATGCAGGCCGGGCCAGATTTCGACGATACGCGCCACGCTGTCTTTGTGACCTTTGTGGACCGCCACGGTGACTTCCCATTTGCCCTTGCGCAGAACCGGTTGAAGTTTGGACATAAGCGTCAGGTCCGCCGTGACGGCTTCGATGTCCCACTGTTCGCGCAACGCGCGCTCGAGCCGTTCCAGATCACCGGTGGGCGAATGCATGTCGGGTTCTTCCACCACAACGAAGTAAAGGCGCGTGGCCGGGTCCATCGTGATGGCACGCGCGGCTGCCGCCTTGCGCACGACTTGCCGGTGCACCTGGCTTTCGGGCGGTACGTCGATCACCACATCGCCCTGAACCGAGGCCTGACAGCCCAGACGGCGGCCCGGTTTCAGACCGCGTTTGTCGTCATAACGCTGTTCGACGGCGTTCCATTCGCTCAACGCATCCTCTGACACCTTGACGCCGTGCTTGGGAAATTCGCCATAGCTGGGTGTGATCTGGCACTTTGAACAGATGCCGCGGCCCCCGCAGACCGAATCCAGATCCACCCCCAATTGACGGGCCGCCGTCAGAATTGGGGTGCCGACGGGGAAGTGCCCGCGTTTGCCGGACGGGGTAAAGACGACAAGAGGGTCGGTGGTCATCAGTGACATACCTTTTCATATTCGCGCGTATGCCGTGCAAGATATGGGTTTGCGCGAAAAGGGAAAGGCCATCAGCGGCACGATCTGCACAACGAGCGTCGTTTTCTTCCACTGCATCGACAACCAGAGCCAAAGAGTTGCCCCCAAGGGCTTTTCCTTTGGTTCAATCCATGTAATAGGGTCACCGCCAAACGGGCTTTTGCATGGGGTATTCAGATGCAGATTCGTGAGGCACTTACCTTTGACGACGTTCTCCTGGTTCCGGGCGCATCTTCCGTGCTGCCGGCAACAGCGGATACGACCACGCGTGTGACGCGCGAAATCACCATGAACATCCCATTGTTGAGTTCGGCCATGGACACCGTGACCGAGGCGCGCATGGCCATTGCCATGGCTCAGGCGGGCGGCATCGGTGTGGTACACAAGAACCTTTCGGTGGAAGAACAGGCCCGCGAAGTCCGCCGGGTCAAGCGGTTCGAATCCGGTATTGTCTATAACCCCGTGACGTTGCGGGTGGATCAGACATTGGCCGACGCCAATGCGCTGGTACAGCGCTACAACTTCACCGGTTTTCCAGTCGTCGACGAGCAGGGCCGCGTGGTGGGTATCCTGACCAATCGCGACATGCGCTTTGCGAACTCGGACGATACACCGGTACACGCGATGATGACTTCGGAAAACCTGGCGATGCTACAGGAACCGGCCGATCTGGAAGAAGCCAAAAGCCTGATGCGGGCGCGCCGTATCGAAAAGCTGCTGGTCGTGGATGGCGAAGGCAAGCTGACCGGTCTTCTGACGCTGAAGGATACGGAACAGGCCGTTTTGAACCCAACCGCCTGCAAGGACCGCCTGGGTCGCCTGCGGGTTGCTGCGGCGACGTCGGTCGGAGATGCCGGGTTCGAACGGTCCGAACAATTGGTGGATTCGGGTGTCGACATCATCGTCGTCGATACGGCGCATGGTCATTCTCAGGGCGTGCTGGACGCTGTAAAGCGGGTCAAGACCCTGTCGAACGAGGTTCAAATCATTGCCGGTAACGTTGCAACCGGCGAGGCGACCAAAGCGCTGATCGATGCTGGTGCCGACGCGATCAAGGTGGGTATTGGCCCGGGGTCGATCTGTACCACACGGATGGTGGCGGGGGTTGGTGTTCCTCAGTTGACCGCGATCAGCGATTGTGCGGCAGCAGCGGGCGACGTTCCGGTCATCGCGGATGGCGGTATCAAGTTCTCGGGTGACTTTGCAAAGGCGATTGCCGCCGGGGCATCCTGTGCCATGGTCGGGTCGATGATTGCGGGCACCGACGAAAGCCCGGGCGAGGTGATCCTGTATCAGGGCCGTTCGTTCAAATCCTATCGCGGCATGGGCAGCTTGGGTGCAATGGCGCGCGGATCAGCCGACCGCTATTTCCAGAAAGATGCAGCCAATGACAAACTGGTGCCCGAAGGCATCGAAGGGCAGGTGCCCTACAAAGGCTCGGCCAGTGCCGTGATCCACCAGCTGGTTGGCGGCTTGCGTGCGGCGATGGGGTATACCGGCTGCGCCACCATCGAAGAGATGCGCAAGAACTGCAACTTCGTGAAAATTACGGGCGCCGGTCTGAAGGAAAGCCACGTCCACGATGTTCAAATCACTCGCGAAAGCCCGAACTACCGGGTCATGTAAGCCATCCAGCAAGACACAAGGCACCCGGGAACGGGTGCCTATTTGCCACTTGGATCGGCCAGCCGGGCCCATTTCCGCCGAGGTATTCCACAATGACACCCGCCGCCCGTGTTCAGGCCTCGATCGAAATTCTGGATGATATTCTGGCTGGCGCGCCGGTCGAAAAAGCACTCACCGGCTGGGCGCGGCGCAGTCGCTTCGCCGGATCTAAGGATCGGGCAGCCATTCGCGATTACGTATTCGACGCACTGCGACGCAAGCGCTCGTATGCGGCGTTGGGAGGGTCCGACACCGGGCGCGCTTTGATGATCGGTGCGACCCGTGCGTCAGGCGGGGATCTGACCGACCTGTTCACCGGCGACCGTCACGCTCCGATGCCGGTTGAGGAAACGGAAACGGCGCGAGATTTCGCGTCCGAGGCCGAAAGATATGACATTCCGGAGTGGCTGTGGCCTCGGTTCGTTGACTCTCTGAAGGATGCCTTGGTTCCTTGCGCGATGTCATTGCAGAACCGGGCACCTGTTCACCTGCGGGTCAACTTGCGAAAAACCGATCTGGGCGGGGCCATCGACGCCTTGAAGTCCGAGGGTGTGATCGCCCATCCGGTTCAGGTATGCCAAACCGCGCTCGAGGTGACAGAGGGGGGCCGGCGCATTGCCCAAAGCCAGGCCTATGCCCGGGGTCTGGTCGAGCTTCAGGACGCTGCAAGCCAGGCGGTCGTGGCCGCGCTGGATCTGCGGCCGGGGATGCGTGTTCTGGATTATTGCGCGGGTGGCGGCGGCAAGGCGCTGGCGCTTGCAGCGCACGAGGGCGTCGAAGTGTTTGCACATGATGTGAATGCCGGTCGCATGAAGGATATTCCGACCCGGGCGGAACGAGCAGGTGCAAAGATAACCATCCTCAACTCCGATGACCTTACAGGTGTTGATCCGTTTGATGTGGTTTTGGTTGATGCGCCGTGCTCTGGCAGCGGATCGTGGCGAAGGGCGCCTGCCGGGAAATGGGCCTTGACCGAGGATCGCTTGCGGGACCTCACCGCCATTCAGGCCGGTATTCTATCGGACATTGCGCCTTTGGTGCATCCGGGCGGCCTGCTGGCTTACGCAACCTGTTCGGTTCTGAACGATGAAAACGGCAAGATCATAGACGATTTTCTGGATCAGTTTTCCCAGTGGCGGGAAACCTTCCGGAAAACGTGGCACGTTACACACGAATCTGACGGGTTCTTTACGTCGCACTTGACGCGCTGAGCTTTTGGCAAATAACAACCTTGGGTAGATCGCTGCTTTCCGAACGCCGTTAAGCGGGAATTAACCAATTTTGGCCGTTATAGCCGATAACTTTGCGCCCGAGCCGTTTATGTCTGACACAGCAGAATTTTTCAGCGACCCATCTCTTGTCCACACGCCGTCGGCATCTCGTCTATGGTCGTTGGTGGCGGTGGCATTGTTGATCAGCATTGCCCCCATGGTCGGGTTGCTGCCACCGGATTGGACCATGGGCATGATGGTCGCGGGAACTTCGCTTTTGATTGTGGCACTATGCGTCGTGATCAAGGGCCAGGTCGACGCCAGACATGCGCAACAAACCACTGCCGTCATGGCCGCGTTTGCAGAACAGGAAGAGTCACCTTTCCTGATCGCAAACACCTATGGCGACATTCTGGCGTCCAACGCAGCAGCACGGGAACAGTTCGGCGCGGCGAAAGGAGCCAGCCTTGAAAGCTGCCTCGGTTCGACGTTCTCGACCCCTCAGGTGATTTTGTTGAGGTTGCAATCTCAGGCCCGATCCTTCGGTCGGGCCCGCGAAGACTGCGTGATCAGGGGAAACACAAACAGTGTCACCGTGTTTCAATTGGCTCCCGACATTTTTTGCTGGCGGTTTCAACAGTCAGAACAGGAAAGCTGGGAGTCTCTCAACCTGCCGGTTCTGACCATCGGATGCGCGGGTGACGTGGTGCGCCCGAATCCGGCGGCGAAAAAGTTGCTTGGGCCGCGTCCCGGTCGGGTGCGCGACATCTTCGGTGATGCTGATCCCCGGATCGGAGCCTCAAACATCATCAAGTCACAGGACGGAATGATACCGGTCGCCGTGACGGAACTTTCCCGATCCAGCAAGGAACGAAGCCTTGGTTTGGTCCCGCTCATTGAAACTCCGACGCCCGGGGCCAGCACGTCTTTTGCAGATCTTCCGGTTCCGGTTCTCACCCTGTCTCCGGCGGGGGCCATTCTGAATGCCAACAGGCTGGCGAATAAGCTGCTTGGAAATGAAAGCCTGGAAGGCACGAACATAGCCGACATCATGCGGGGTATGGGGCACCCCATTCTGGATTGGCTGGCACGGACGGCCGCGCAAGAAGATGCGCAACGATCCGAGTTTCTTCAGTTGACCCGAAAAGACAAGGAAGTCTTCGTACAGGTCACGCTGAGCCGTGTCGTTGTCGATGGCAATATCTGTCTGATCGCGGTTCTGAGTGATGCGACCGAGCTGAAGACTTTGGAGGCTCAATTTGTACAAGGGCAGAAAATGCAAGCTGTGGGTCAATTGGCCGGCGGGGTCGCACATGATTTCAACAACCTGCTGACGGCCATTTCCGGGCACTGCGATCTGCTGTTGTTGCGTCACGATCAGAATGACCCGGATTATGGGGATCTGGTTCAGATCAATCAGAACGCCAACCGGGCCGCTGCGCTGGTCAGCCAGCTTCTGGCATTCTCGCGCAAACAGACGCTCAGGCCCGAAGTTCTGGATTTGCGCGACACGATCTCAGATCTCATTCACTTGTTGAACCGGTTGGTGGGCGAGAAAGTTCTGCTGACCCTCAGCCATGATCCGGTGTTAAAGCCGGTTCGGGCGGACAAACGGCAGCTGGAACAGGTGTTGATGAATCTGGTCGTCAACGCGCGCGATGCTATGCCTGACGGGGGCGAGATCCGCATCGAGACCGAGGTATTGAACCTGTCGCAACCGCTCAGCAGGGACAGGGCGACCGTCCAGCCCGGCGAATACGTTACGGTCAGGGTCATGGACAGCGGCGTGGGAATACCTGCCGACAAACTGCAAAAGGTCTTCGAGCCGTTCTATACGACAAAGCGCACGGGCGAGGGGACAGGGCTTGGGCTTTCAACAGCGTATGGCATCGTCAAGCAGACGGGCGGCTTCATCTTTGTCGATAGCACGGTGGGTCGAGGCACCGAATTCACCGTCTTTCTGCCGGTTTGCGCCACGGTGGCAGAGGCTGAACAGGACACTCCGGCCCAGCCCGAAGCTCAAAGCGCCCGGCAAGGAGAGGGTGTCGTGCTTTTGGTTGAAGACGAAGCACCGGTCCGCGCCTTTGCAACCCGGGCCCTGCGGCTCAAGGGCTACACTGTGCTGGAAGCGGATTCGGCCGAGGAAGCCCTGCGACTTCTGGAGGATCCATCTTTGAACGTGGACGTATTCGTAACGGATGTGGTCATGCCCGGCATGGATGGGCCGACCTGGGTGCGCAAAGCTCGGGAAACACGTCCGGATGCCCGCGTGGTCTTCGTATCGGGGTATACGGAAGGTGCCTTTGGCGATTCAGAACCCGAGATCGCCAATTCGACCTTCCTGCCCAAGCCGTTTTCTCTCACCCAGTTGACCGAGGCGGTTTTCCAACAGCTGAACTGAGCACCCTACAAGGCTGCATCGTGGAGCGCGAACTCCTCTGCGTGTCTTTTGCGAAATTTCTGACGAGTCTCTGGCGTCAGCGTCAGATCACCCGGTGGTGATACATTCTCTTGCGGCAGGTCGATCTGCATATTCAGTCGCGCTTGCAGGAAGTCGAGAATTTTGTCCCGGTTTTCGTATTTGAAAATATGCGTGGCGCCGCGACCATTGCTGCGGGTACGGAAAAACTGGCTTTGGCTGCCAACATCGGCAAAATCCGGGCGCGGGTTTGACATATAGGCCTGCACAAACGTGTCGAAACTCATGTCTCGGGTCGAATGGACGTGACCGACCAGATCGGCGCGGCTGCGAAATCGATACCAGCTGCCCAGCCAGTCAACGGGTTCGCGAACAACTGCCAGGATCTCCATCTCGGTATCGTACATTTTCCGAAAAATGTTCTGGAAAAACCGATCATACCTGCGCACCGGAGCATGTTTAAGCTCGGGCGGGTGAGTGACGACGATATCAGCGCGATCCCGCAACGCCGTGTGATAAGCCGTGCTGCCGGTTTTCGGAACGGCAAGGAAGGCAAGGCGTTCCTCATAGAAAACAAGCATTTAATTGCTCCAATTGTCATCCGGCTATGCGCGCAGATTGTCGTAAAGGACTTCTTAATACAATTGCTGAAGTTTAAATCCCGTAAGTTTTTATTGAAATGTTCTTCTTTTGGTCCCATAAGGAACAAGAGGCGAACAAAGCAGCGATTGCCGCCCGATCAAGGGTGTGACAAAAGGGAAGGCGACAGGACAATGGCGGATCTTCTGACAATGAGCGACAAGAAAAACGCAGACAAGCAAAAGGCGCTCGACAGCGCGCTGGCCCAGATCGAACGGCAGTTCGGCAAAGGCTCCATCATGAAGCTTGGCGAAGGCGCCAAACAGGACATCGACGCAAGTTCGACAGGCTCGCTCGGGCTGGATATTGCGTTGGGAATCGGCGGTCTGCCCATGGGGCGGATTGTTGAGATTTACGGCCCCGAAAGCTCGGGGAAGACGACGCTGACGCTGCATTGCATTGCAGAACAGCAGAAACGCGGCGGCGTCTGCGCCTTTGTCGACGCCGAGCACGCGCTGGACCCGCAATATGCGCGAAAGCTGGGCGTTGATCTGGATGAGCTTCTGATCTCGCAGCCCGATACCGGAGAGCAGGCGCTGGAGATCACCGATACACTGGTGCGCTCGGGCGCGGTCAACATGGTCGTGGTCGATTCGGTTGCGGCGCTGACGCCGAAATCCGAACTGGAAGGCGACATGGGTGACAGCAATGTTGGCGTTCAGGCCCGACTGATGAGCCAGGCGATGCGGAAACTGACGGGCTCGATCAGCCGTTCGAACTGTATGGTGATCTTCATCAACCAGATCAGGATGAAAATCGGCGTGATGTTCGGCAGCCCCGAAACCACCACCGGCGGGAATGCACTGAAATTCTACAGCTCGGTCCGTCTGGATATCCGCCGCATCGGCGCGATCAAGGACCGGGACGAAGTTGTCGGCAACCAGACGCGCGTCAAGGTCGTCAAGAACAAGGTTGCACCCCCCTTCAAGCAGGTAGAATTCGACATCATGTACGGCGAAGGCATCAGCAAGATGGGCGAGCTGCTGGATCTGGGTGTCAAAGCCGGTGTGGTCGAAAAGTCAGGGTCATGGTTCAGCTATGGCGACGAACGGATCGGGCAGGGGCGTGAGAATGCCAAACAATATCTGCGCGACAACAGCCGTATTGCCTTTGAGATCGAAGACAAGATTCGGGCGGCTCACGGGCTGGATTTCGACATGCCTCCGGGCGCAGCCGAGGATGATGACATCCTTGAAGCCTGACGATCGCTGACGGGGCTCGGTACGTTCCCGACCCAACATGTTATGTTGAAAATACCATGAACAAGGCGGTCCTCGGGCCGCCTTGTTTCGTTCGGACGCGCCTCTGCTGTGGACACTCGTTTGACAGGGGGATAAACCTGCGGGGACCAATTTTTTGTGCGCCGAGAGAGCCCTATGCCAACCCTGAACGACATCCGATCGACCTTTCTGAACTACTTTGAAAAACAGGGGCATGAGGTCGTGGCGTCCAGCCCGCTGGTGCCGCGCAACGACCCGACGCTGATGTTCGTCAATTCGGGCATGGTGCAGTTCAAGAACCTGTTCACCGGATTGGAAACACGTGACTACAAGCGCGCCACCACGGCGCAGAAATGCGTGCGTGCCGGCGGCAAGCACAACGATCTCGACAATGTGGGTTACACGGCGCGCCACCATACATTCTTCGAGATGTTGGGGAACTTCTCGTTTGGTGATTACTTCAAACACGAAGCGATCCCATTCGCGTGGGAGCTGATCACCAGGGAATTTGGGATCGACAAGAACCGCCTGCTGACAACGGTCTATCATACCGATGACGAAGCGTTTGAAATCTGGAAAAAGGTCGGTGTACCCGAAGACCGGATCATCCGCATCGCCACCAGCGACAATTTCTGGCAGATGGGCCCGACCGGCCCCTGCGGCCCATGTACCGAGATCTTTTATGACCATGGGGATCACATATGGGGCGGTCCTCCGGGCTCTGCCGAAGAGGACGGCGATCGGTTCATTGAAATCTGGAACGTCGTCTTCATGCAAAACGAGCAGTTCGAAGACGGCTCGATGGTCGAGCTCGACATGCAGTCGATTGATACGGGCATGGGGCTCGAGCGGATCGGTGCATTGTTGCAGGGCAGCCATGACAATTATGACACCGATCTGTTCAAGGCACTGATCGAGGCATCGGCCGATGCAACTGGCGTGGATCCTTACGGGGATCAGAACGTGCACCACCGCGTGATCGCGGACCACCTGCGTTCGACTTCGTTCCTGATTGCTGATGGCGTGATGCCCAGCAATGATGGCCGCGGCTATGTTCTTCGCCGCATCATGCGTCGTGCCATGCGTCATGCGCATCTGTTGGGTGCCAAGGATCCGGTCATGCACCGGCTCGTCCCGTCATTGGTACAACAGATGGGCGGTCACTATGCCGAGTTGACCCAGGCACAGCCATTGATCGAAGAGACCTTGTTGCTTGAAGAAACGCGTTTCAAGCAGACGCTGGACCGGGGGTTGAGGCTGCTGGACGATGAGGTGTCTGGCCTTTCCGAGGGTGCGCCTTTGTCCGGTGAAGCGGCATTCAAACTGTATGACACCTACGGTTTCCCACTGGACCTGACACAGGATGCTCTGCGTGAAAAAGGCCGGACAGTTGACACCGAAGGCTTTGAAACGGCGATGGCCGAACAAAAGGCCAAAGCGCGGGCTGCCTGGGCCGGGTCCGGTGAAGCCGCGGATCAGGCGGTATGGTTCGATGTTCTGGACAGCGCCGGAGCGACCGACTTCCTTGGCTATGACACCGAGAAAGCCGAAGCTCAGGTTGTGGCACTGGTTGTCGACGGTGCCTTGGTTGACAAGATCGAAGCGGGCAACAGCGGCTGGGTCGTGGTGAACCAGACGCCGTTCTATGGCGAAGCTGGTGGCCAGGTGGGCGACACTGGCGAGTTGCGGCGTCTTGAAGATCGCGATCACCTCAGCCGGGTGGAGGACACCAGAAAATTCGCCGATGGGAAGGTCTATGCACATAAGGTGACGGTCTTCAGCGGTGCCGTGTCAAAAGGCGATTCTGTCGAGCTGGAAGTCGATCATGCGCGCCGCACGGCAATCCGGGCCAACCACTCGGCCACCCACTTGCTGCATGAAGCGCTGCGGGAAACGCTGGGCGACCATGTGGCGCAGCGCGGCTCGCTGAATGCGGCGGATCGTCTGCGGTTCGACTTCAGCCATTCCAAAGCGCTGAGCCTGGAAGAAATCCAGAAGATCGAACGTGAGGTGAACGATTTCATCCGCCAGAACTCGGCTGTCGAGACACGGGTCATGACACCGGATGACGCGCGCAAACTGGGCGCGCAGGCACTGTTCGGCGAGAAATACGGTGACGAGGTGCGTGTTGTTTCGATGGGCAAGGCACCTACGGGCAAGGGCTATGATGGCGAAACCTGGTCGATCGAACTGTGCGGCGGCACCCATGTGCGCCAGACGGGTGACATCGGCACCTTTGTCATCCTGGGCGACAGCGCAAGCAGTGCAGGCGTGCGCCGCATCGAGGCACTGACCGGGGATGAAGCGCTCCGTTACCTTTCGGCACAGGATCATCGTCTTGCGCAGGTGGCGTCGGAACTGAAGGCGCAGCCGGATGATGTGGTGGCCCGCGTGAAAAGCCTGCTGGAGGAACGCAAGTCATTGCAGAACGAAGTGGCTCAACTGCGTCGAGATCTGGCGATGGCCGGCGGGAGCGGGCAGGGCGGCGGTGCCGAAGCGCGTGATGTGAACGGCGTGAAGTTCATAGCGCAGGCCCTCAGCGGGGTGTCCGGCAAGGATCTTCCGGCATTGATCGACGAACACAAGGCGCGTCTTGGGTCGGGGGCGGTGTTGCTCATCGCGGATACCGGCGGCAAGGCCGCGGTTGCGGCTGGCGTCACCGAAGACCTGACAGGAACCGTTTCGGCGGTCGATCTGGTCAAGGCCGCCGTGGTGGAATTGGGCGGCAAGGGCGGCGGCGGCCGCCCGGATATGGCCCAGGGCGGTGGACGGGATGCGTCAAACGCGGATTCGGCGATCAAGGCCGCAGAACAGGTTTTAGGAGGATAAGATGGCCGCACTTTGGATTGCACATGTGACGGTGACCGATGCTGAGGCGTATGGAAAATATGCCGAATTGGCCGGGCCAGCCATTGCCAAGCACGGGGGCACTTTCATCGCCCGTGCGGCGCGTTACGTTCAGTTGGAAGGCAAGGAACGGCCACGCAACGTTGTTGCCCGTTTCCCGTCGCTTGAAGCGGCTGTCGAATGCTATAACTCGGATGACTATCAACAAGCATTGAGTCATGCGCGCGACGCCAGTGAACGTGAATTGGTTGTGGTTGAAATCACGGAGTGAACGTCTGCGTTCACGAAGTGTAGCGCGGTTTGCCCGGTAAACGGGCAGCCAATAGGCAATCATTGGCTTATGCCACGATCGACCTTGGAAACTCAGCTCGCAAATATGGGCTGAGTTTATTTTTTCATTATTTCAATTACTTGTCAGGCCACGCCGTCGCGGATTTGCGCGTTTAGCGCCTGAATTGTGGCTGCTTCACCCAAATTCTTGCGCAAAAAGGTCAGATTGACGGACGAATTTCCGCCCTTTTTCCCCTTCAACTTTTTAGGTGATTGCCTGCGCGGGGTTGTTCGCGGATAGTTTCACGAATCGGAATGCGACCCTGTTTGACGTGCAATCGTACGAAGAACATCGGATTGGGGTACAGGCATGAAACACTTCACAAATCTGGCCAAGCGGTTTGGTGCAAGACTTCTGCCGGTTTCAGTGCGGGCCTTCAGCATCAGTTTTTTTGGCGTTTGCACCCTAGCGGTGGTCCCCGTCGCACATGCGTCCGGGAACGGGTTTATCCCAAGTGTCGCGTCCTCGCCGCCACCTTCAGGGGCGGCAAATCTGTGCGCCGAGTACAAATGGGCCTGTGCCGAAAAACGATCCGTGTCCATGTCCAGCCAGCAAGAACTGAAGGTTGTCGA
This sequence comes from Ruegeria sp. H8, assembly GCF_056532905.1. Classification (NCBI taxonomy): domain Bacteria; kingdom Pseudomonadati; phylum Pseudomonadota; class Alphaproteobacteria; order Rhodobacterales; family Roseobacteraceae; genus Ruegeria; species Ruegeria sp. H8. The sequence goes on from NZ_JBQFNY010000001.1 coordinate 632,392, forward strand.
ACAGGTGAATCGGCGCGTGAACAGATCGACGCGAGAAGTCACCGATCAATCTCAGTACAAAATGACCGAGCGTTGGGCGCTTCCCACGGACAGGGGGGGCGATTGCGAAGACTTCGCGCTGTTGAAGAAAAGAGATTTGATCCATGCCGGCGTCGATCCAAGTAAACTGTTGATCGCGACGGTTCTGGACACGCGTCGGGTGCCTCATGCGGTGCTGGTGTATCGCTCTTCAAACGGTGATTTGGTTTTGGACAACCTCACGAACCGTATCAAACCCTGGACGGCGACGCGGTATCTGTTTCTTCGCATGCAAGACCCGAACCGCCCCGGACGTTGGGTTGGTGTGTACGGCCATAGCTGAGGAAACCTGAAAGTCTTTTTGAGAAACTGAATACCGGTGCAATCGTATCTTGCACCGGTATTTTTGCTTCCAAATTAAAACGTTTCGCCGCCGCCTTCGTTTTCGCCGCCGCCTTCGTTTTCACCGCCACCTTCGTTTTCGCCGCCGCCTTCGTTTTCGCCGCCGCCTTCGTTTTCGCCACCACCTTCGTTTTCACCGCCACCTTCGTTTTCACCGCCGCCGCCAGAGCCGCTGCCTTCGCCCCCTAGGCCAGTGCCACCGCCGCCGGTGCCGCCGTTTTCACCGCTTGTACCGCCGGTTCCACCGCTTAAACCGCCACCACCACCGAAAGCCGAGCCGCTGTCGACTGTCTCATCGGACGGACCATCTCCGGATCGCTGATCACTTGCGCCGATCGACGCCGTCGGCAAATCTGAAAGCAAGTCTGCAAGTGGCGCACATTCAGCACCTACACGCGCCAGAATTTGATCGAAATCGTGCCGGCGTTGAATGTATCGGATCATACCCGATGTCACAGCGTCACACTCACATAACACCTGTGCGGATGCAGCGGATTGTCTGGCTGTTTGAACGGTGCATGTTCCGGCGGCGAAAGCTTCACCCGTAGGCGAAAACAAAAATGTCGTAGCGACAAAATACAGCGGGATATTGCGGGACCGGATACCCATGTGGAACTCCTCGAAACTCGATACTTTACTACGTGTTCATATGAACCACCGCAGCGAGGGTGTTTATGAACGACGTCACACAACTGGCATATTTTCACCTTAAACGGGTCTCAATCACAACATGTGGATTGGGGGAGTGATGGAGAATTAATGCAACCCAAAGAAGAAAGTCTACTCTTTTCAATTGAAAACCGGGCGTAGTGCCCGGTTGTCCGTTTTTTATCTTTTGTCCGTTTGGACGCAAAATTGCCACACTTGGGCAATTGTTTCCGATTGCGGCAGCGGTCTGCCGGGTAAATCAGGCCGACTTGGCCATCCGCTTGCGCTCGTGCGGGTCAAGATAACGCTTGCGCAAGCGCACTGCATTCGGGGTGACTTCGACCAGTTCATCGTCGTCAATATAAGCAATTGCCTCTTCCAGCGAGAACTGAATATGCGGCGTTAGACGAACCGCATCGTCCGAGCCACTCGCGCGTACGTTTGTCAGCTTCTTGCCTTTCAGCGGGTTCACTTCCAGATCATTGTCACGAGAATGCTCGCCAATCACCATGCCTTGATAGACATCCGTTTGAGGACCGACAAACATCCGGCCACGCTCTTCCAGGTTCCACAGGGCATAGGCCACGGCTTGGCCATTCTCCATCGAGATCAGAACGCCCGCTCGGCGGCCCGGGATCGGGCCTTTGTGCGGCGCCCAGCCATGGAACACGCGGTTCAGAACGCCTGTGCCGCGGGTGTCGGTCAGGAATTCGCCGTGATAGCCGATCAGGCCACGGGACGGTACATGGGCAATGATGCGGGTCTTGCCGGCACCTGCGGGGCGCATCTCGACCAACTCACCTTTGCGGGCCCCGGTGATCTTTTCGATCACGGCGCCCGAGTATTCATCGTCAACGTCAATGGTGACTTCCTCGATCGGTTCCAGCCGCTGGCCGTTTTCTTCACGGAACAGAACCTGAGGGCGCGAGATGCTGAGTTCGAACCCTTCACGGCGCATGTTCTCGATCAGAACACCCATCTGCAACTCGCCGCGGCCCGCGACCTCGAAAGCCTCGCCGCCGGGTGTGTCGGTGACGCGAATCGCGACATTGGATTCGGCTTCTTTCATCAGGCGATCACGGATGACGCGCGACTGAACTTTCTTGCCGTCACGACCGGCCAACGGAGAATCATTGATACCAAAAGTTACGGTGATCGTCGGCGGGTCGATGGGCTGTGCAGGCAGGGCTTCTTCGACCTGCGGAGCAACCAGAGAATCTGCCACGGTTGCTTTGCTCATGCCGGCGATGGTGACGATGTCACCGGCTTCGGCCACATCGATAGGTTGCTGTGCCAGCCCACGGAACGCCAATATTTTAGAGGCGCGAAAGTTTTCGATCAACGATCCGTCACGGCTCAGGGCTTTCAGGCTGTCGCCAGCTTTCAATGTGCCGCTTTCCACACGACCCGTCAGAATGCGGCCGATGAATGGATCGCTGCCCAAAGTGGTGGCCAGCATCCGGAACGGTTCACCCTTATGCGCGATCTGTTTCGGGGCAGGAACGTGATCGACGATCAGATCAAACAGTGCGCTCAGGTCCTTGCGCGGGCCGTCCAGCTCCATATCCGCCCAGCCGGAACGGCCCGAGGCATACATGGCCGGGAAATCCAATTGATCATCATCGGCACCGAGGTTGGCAAACAGGTCAAAGCATTCGTCCAATGCGCGGTCAGGTTCCGCATCCGGCTTGTCGACCTTGTTCAGAACCACGATCGGGCGCAGGCCCAGCGCCAACGCCTTCGACGTCACGAATTTGGTCTGTGGCATCGGGCCTTCGGCGGCGTCAACCAGCAGGACGACACCATCGACCATGCTGAGGATACGCTCGACCTCACCACCGAAATCGGCGTGGCCGGGGGTGTCGACGATGTTGATGCGTGTGTCTTTCCATTCGACCGAAGTTGCCTTGGCCAGAATGGTGATGCCACGCTCGCGCTCCAGATCGTTGCTGTCCATGGCGCGTTCCGCCACGGCCTGGTTTTCCCGGAACGCGCCGGATTGTTTGAGCAGCTCATCCACCAGGGTCGTCTTGCCGTGGTCCACGTGAGCGATGATTGCGATATTGCGCAGGTCCATGAGAGGTCAGCCTTTGAACGGAAAGTTGCCGCGCGCATAGCGCGGCGCGACAAAATATACCAGCCCTAACCGTGGATCAGTGACCGGCAGTCTTGGAAAAGAGGTGAATGATCAGGATTCCGGACAAGATCAACGTCAACCCCAGGATCGCAGGCCAATCCAGCCTTTGGCCGAACACGATGAATCCGATCACGGCGATCAGAAAGATGCCCAGACCGGACCAGATCGCATAAACGATACCGACAGGCATGTATTTCAGCGTCAGCGCCATGAGGTAAAATGCGAGTCCGTACCCTACGACCACAAGGATGGACGGCCAGAACCGCGTGAATTGTTGACTAGCCTGCAAGGCCGTGGTGCCAATGGTTTCCGCAACAACAGCCAGCATCAGATACAGATACGCTTGGGGCATTTTGATCCTCGAAACAGGAAAGATACCCTCGCGTTGAGCATGAAACCGAAGGGGTGGGCAAGGCGATTTTTTGGGTCTGAGGATATGAGAATACCATCTGAGGTCAGGTATACCTGACTATTCAGAGAATCGAATTGGTGTAGTCTTCTCAACGTATTTTATGATTTGTTATTGAGTTTTGAGTTATGACGACATTTTCGAAATCCGTAATATTTGCTGCGGGTCTGATAGTGGCGATTGGGTGGCTTGCTGACGGGGGGTCCGTCGAAGTTGAAGCAGCCAACATGGTTGAACAGTTTGATGGTAGTAGTGTTTTTTAAGCGCCACGTAGAGCTTAGCAGGGAAAAAGGAGCCGTCGGGCTCCTTTTTTCTTTTCTGCCTAGTGGTGTACAGACTCGGCGCTTTGGAAGTGTGCAGCCAGTTGCGGTTGCAGCCAATCCCACAGCCCGGGAGAACCTGCTGCAATCGCAGGCTGAACGCGTGCCTCAAGCTGGGCATATGTTACCTTGTAATCGACCCACGATCCGCCACCGGTTTCCAGATTGGCGACAGGTGTCTGAAAACGATCAACGGCTTTGGCGAACCTGGCGTCGGGGCTGTCTGCCGCTTCAAACTCGTGCCACAATGTCGTGAAGGTGTTGGATTGCGTGTCGGGCAGCAACCCGAACAAGCGCTTGGCCGCCGCTTGTTCCTTGGCTGCTTGCGCTGCGTGATCGACCTGCCCGTGGATCGGATTGTCGCCAGCGTCGATTTCAACAATATCGTGCAGCAACAGCATTTGAAGGACCCGATCAACACTGATCCCTGTGGGCGCATTTTCAGCCAGGACCCAGGCGTAGAGCATGATGTGCCACGAGTGTTCTGCCGAGTTTTCGAAACGATCACCCGCCATCAGCCGCGAGGCACGAAGAACAGACTTCAGCCGATCAGCTTCGGTCAGAAACGCCAGCCGTGTCGTAAACGCGTTGGCCTGCGTATCTGCACCAGCCAGCAGGTTTGCGGCGTGCTCGTAGGCCAGTGGAAAAACCTGTTCCAGATAGGCGGCGCGACCGCCTTCGAGATTTGAACGCGCTATGTCCACGTGATCCGGATCTGGGTTCGGGGCACACAGAACCTGAAACAGTGGCTGACAACGATCCAGAACCTTTGCAAACCGGGCGTCGGCGGTCTGATCCTCTTCAAATTCACGCCAGACAGCGTGAAACGCATCGGCCTGATCCTTTGGCAAAAGCCCAAACAGTTCTTTGGCTGCAGCTTGCTCAGCTTTGGCAACCAAGTTCCAGTCAGTCTTAAGGTGGATTGGATGGTCGCCGACAACGATTTCAACAAGGTCATGCAGCAACAGCATGCGTAAGACCCGATCAATCGAGACATCCGGCCCTGCCAACGGGGCCATGACAAGGGCCCACAAGGCCAAATGCCAGCTGTGTTCTGCCGAGTTTTCGGGTCTGGACCGGTCAAGCAGGACATTTGCCCGCTCGACCATTTTCAGTTCGTCGGCCCGTTTCAGAAATGCGATTTGCGCCGGCAAACGGTCGGTCATTGCTTTTCGATCGCCTTCTGCTTTGCACGATGCGCAGACAAGCGTTTGATCACGAACTGCCTGGCTTTCCGTTCAGCCAACCGAACACGAATTTCCGTCAGAAACGCCTCTTCCAGAGACTGAGACGCGGCCCCGAGCACTTCACCAACTTCGACAAAGAACCTGTCTTCGCCCGTCTCATCCATTACCTTCATCGTATCTTCGGCCAGTTTGGCGGCAAGAGATGTGATGGTGTCGGACATCAGCGGGTGTTCTCGGTCAGGCGGCGTTTCACATAGTCGCTGACATTGGTGATCAGCGTGTCCATGTGACGATCCTGAAAGAAGTGATCTGCACCTTCCACTTCGGTGTGCGTGATGGTGATTCCCTTCTGCTCGTGCAGCTTGTTCACCAGCGAGGTCGTGTCAGCCGGTGGCGCCACCCTGTCAGCCGTTCCGTTGATGATCAGGCCGGAAGACGGGCAGGGGGCAAGGAACGAAAAGTCATACATGTTTGCAGGGGGCGATACACTGATGAACCCCGTGATTTCAGGGCGGCGCATCAGCAGCTGCATACCGATCCACGCACCGAACGAAAAACCTGCGACCCAGCAGTGTTTCGAATTGTTGTTCATCGATTGCAGGTAGTCCAGCGCCGATGCCGCATCGCTCAGCTCGCCCACGCCCTGATCATACTCGCCCTGGCTGCGACCGACGCCGCGGAAGTTAAAGCGCAACACGGTGAACCCCATGTTGTAGAAGGCATAGTGAAGATTGTAGACCACCTTGTTGTTCATGGTCCCGCCGAACTGAGGGTGCGGGTGAAGCACGATGGCGATCGGTGCGTCTTTTTCCTTTTGCGGGTGGTAGCGGCCTTCCAGGCGGCCTTCGGGTCCGGGAAAAATCACCTCGGGCATGTGTGCTTTGGTCCTGTCTTTTTCGTGCCGATGCCCGGATATACTTGACGATAATCGTCGGGCACCTTAGAACGGTTCTAATTATGTTGCTTGGCGCATACCAGCGCTGTCAGTCGGAGATACGCACTGGCAACGTCGGCGTCAATGATTTCGCGCAAATCCTGCTGAAAGGGGGCATGGAATGAAGCTGTCGACCAAAGGGCGTTACGCAATGGTCGCCCTGGCGGATATTGCGCTCCAGCCGACGGAACGACTGGTGACGCTTGGGGAAATCTCCGAGAGGCAGGACATTTCGTTGCCATATCTCGAGCAGCTCTTCGTCAAACTCCGCCGGGCGGACTTGGTGTCTTCCGTGCGGGGGCCCGGCGGCGGGTATCGACTGGCACGCCCGGCATCCGAAATTCGTGTCGTCGAAATTCTGGCGGCCGTGGACGAAACCGTTGATGCGCTGCAAAAAGGGGCCGGAGCGTCCGGGGCCTCGTCCGGCAGCCGCGCTCAATCATTGACCAATCGGCTTTGGGAAAGTCTCAGCGCGCATGTCTATGTGTTCCTGCATCAAACCCGTTTGTCAGATGTGATCAAGAACGACCTCGCCCCGTGCCCGGCCGTTCCGAGCCTGTTTTCCGTTGTAGATGAATGATCTTAACGGGCGGGATATGAAATGAAGTCTGTCGGCAAAAAGATGTATCCATGAAACGTGTTTATCTGGATCACAATGCAACAACGCCGCTGCGCCCCGAAGCGAGGGACGCGATGATTGCGGCGATGGAAGTCTGCGGCAATCCCTCGTCGGTTCATGCGGAAGGTCGGGCCGCCAAAGCTCTGATCGAGCGCGCCCGGGCTCAGGTTGCATCGGCCTTTGGGGCGGATGGTGCGGATATCGTCTTTACATCTGGTTCAACCGAAGGTGCGGCACTGGCATTGTCGGGGCGCCAATTGCACGGCGCGGCGATTGAACATGACGCGGTAAGAGCCTGGATCAACGAGGATCTTACGGTTTCCGAGGCCGGAGACGTGCAGGTAACCGCGCCTGAAATGTCGACATTGCAACTGGCAAACTCAGAGACGGGGATTGTTCAAACACTGCCGTCCGGCCTGGCCGTGACAGACGCCACACAGGCTTTTGGCAAGCTGCCCGTCGCGTTCAACTGGATGAATGCCCAGATGGCCTTGGTCTCGGCGCATAAACTGGGCGGTCCAAAGGGTGTAGGTGCCGTTGTGATACAACGCGGAACCGATCTGGCGGCACAGATCAAGGGGGGCGGCCAGGAAATGGGCCGCAGGTCAGGAACCGAAAATGTAATTGGTATCGTGGGGTTCGGGGCCGCAGCTGAAGCTGCGATGCGGGATCTGGCCAATGGCGTTTGGGAGCAGGTCGAAGAATTTAGAAATATTCTAGAAAACGCTCTTGAGGCCGCTGTAAAATCACCTATTTTTGTCGGGAAAGGGCGGCAACGCCTGCCGAACACCCTGTGTTTTGCTGCGCCCGGGTGGAAGGGTGAAACCCAGGTCATGCAAATGGACCTGTCGGGATTTGCGGTCAGTGCGGGCTCTGCCTGTTCCAGCGGCAAGGTTCGTTCCAGCGCGGTGCTTACCGCCATGGGATTTGACGAGGAAACGGCCAGCAGCGCAATCCGCGTATCGCTGGGACCTCGGACAACGGAAGAAGATGTGCTGCGTTTCGCCGAAACGTGGCTTGAGAAAGAGAAAAAGCATCGCGCGCGCGCCGCGTGATCTGACGGAGGTTAAGTTATGGCCGCTTTGGACCAGACCCAGGTGAAAGAGGGTGTCGATCAGGAAACCGTGGATGCGGTTCGCGAGGTCGGAACCTATAAATACGGCTGGGACACGGACATCGAAATGGAGTACGCGCCGAAAGGTGTGAACCCGGACATCGTTCGTCTGATCTCGGAAAAGAATGAAGAACCGGAATGGATGACCGAGTGGCGTCTGGCCGCGTTTGAACGCTGGACCAAGATGGAAGAACCGAAATGGGCCATGGTCACATATCCGAAGATCGATTTTCAGGACCAGTATTACTATGCGCGTCCGAAATCGATGGAAGAGAAACCCAAATCGCTGGACGATGTCGACCCAAAGCTGCTGGCCACTTACGAAAAGCTTGGTATCCCTCTGAAAGAACAGATGATTCTGGCCGGCGTCGAAGGTGCTGAGGATGCGCCGGCCGAGGGTCGCAAGGTTGCTGTGGACGCGGTGTTCGACTCGGTGTCCGTCGGCACGACCTTTCAGGCCGAACTGAAAAAGGCCGGTGTGATTTTCTGTTCGATTTCCGAAGCGATCAAGGAACACCCTGAGCTGGTCAAAAAGTATCTGGGCACTGTGGTCCCGGTGTCGGACAACTTTTATGCAACTTTGAACTCGGCCGTGTTTTCGGATGGGTCCTTCGTCTACATTCCGCCCGGTGTCCGCTGCCCGATGGAGCTGAGCACCTATTTCCGCATCAACGCCGAAAACACCGGCCAGTTCGAGCGCACGCTGATCATCGCTGACAAAGGCTCGTACGTGTCCTATCTGGAAGGCTGCACCGCGCCCCAGCGCGACACCGCGCAGCTGCACGCGGCCGTGGTCGAGATCATTGTCGAAGAAGACGCCGAAGTGAAATACTCGACCGTTCAGAACTGGTTCCCGGGCGATGAGAACGGCAAGGGCGGCATCTACAACTTCGTGACCAAGCGCGCCGATTGCCGGGGCGACCGGTCCAAGGTGATGTGGACGCAGGTTGAAACCGGCTCGGCCGTGACGTGGAAATACCCGTCCTGCATCCTGCGCGGCGATGAAAGCCAGGGTGAGTTCTATTCCATTGCGATTGCCAACAACTATCAGCAGGCCGATACCGGCACCAAGATGGTTCATCTGGGCAAGAACACCAAGTCGCGCATCGTGTCCAAGGGCATCAGTGCGGGCAAGGCGCAGAACACCTATCGCGGTCTGGTCTCGATGCATCCGAAGGCCAAGGACAGCCGCAACTATACCCAGTGTGACAGCTTGCTGATCGGCGACAAATGCGGCGCGCATACGGTTCCGTATATCGAGGTCAAGAACAACTCGTCCCGCGTTGAGCATGAGGCGACGACGTCCAAGGTGGATGACGATCAGCTGTTCTATTGCCGTCAGCGCGGCATGGATGAAGAAGAGGCCGTGGCCTTGGTGGTCAACGGGTTCTGCAAAGACGTTCTGCAAGCACTGCCGATGGAGTTCGCCATGGAAGCGCAGCAATTGGTGGCAATCTCGCTGGAAGGGTCGGTTGGCTGATGACGCGGGCGTCACGAAGCGGCATCCGGAAAGAAGACGTGCTGACCTGGTTGGGTTACGCGTTGCCGGTTCTTGGCGGTCTGCTGGGTATGGCTTACGTCAACATCAACCACATGGAATTCATCAACCCGGTTTGGGCGGTTGGCGGAGGGGCGATCCTGGGCTGGATCGTCGCGCGTCTGATCCGCAAGTTGCTGGGATAAGAAGGTTTCGGGGCCACGGTGCCCCCTGCGATACGCAAAAGGATAAAAAATGCTGGAAATCAAGAATCTGCACGTGAAGCTTGAAGAAGAAGACAAGCAGATCCTAAAGGGTGTGGACCTGACGGTTGAAGCCGGCAAGGTACACGCGATCATGGGGCCGAACGGGTCGGGCAAGTCAACACTCAGCTACGTGCTGTCGGGCCGCGACGGGTACGAAGTAACCGAGGGTTCCGCCACGCTGGATGGCGAGGATCTGCTGGAGATGGAACCGGAAGAGCGCGCCGCTGCCGGCGTGTTTCTGGCGTTCCAGTACCCGGTCGAGATTCCGGGCGTGGGCAACATGACCTTCCTGCGCACCGCCGTGAATGCACAGCGCAAGGCGCGCGGTGAGGACGAGCTGTCCGCCGCGGATTTCCTCAAGGAAGTGCGTGCCAAGGCCAAGACGCTGAAGATCGACGCGGATATGCTCAAGCGTCCGGTCAATGTGGGCTTCTCGGGCGGTGAGAAAAAGCGCAATGAGATCCTGCAAATGGCCATGCTGGAACCCAAGATGTGCATCATGGACGAAACCGACTCGGGTCTGGATGTGGATGCGATGAAGCTGGTCGCCGAAGGTGTGAACGCCCTGCGAGATGAAGGTCGCGGGTTCCTGGTCATCACCCATTACCAGCGCCTGCTGGATCACATCAAACCCGACGTCGTGCATATCATGGCCGATGGCCGCATTGTCAAAACCGGAGGCCCAGATCTGGCGCTTGAGGTTGAAAACAACGGTTATGCCGACATTCTTGCCGAGGTGAACTGATGGCCTTGCCCGAAGTCAAACAAACCGCGACCGAGGCCCGGCTGTCTGCCTTGACCATGCCCGACGCGGGATGCACCCGCGCCGCGCGCGAAGACGCGCTGGCCCGTGTTCTGGAAACTGGTCTGCCCGGACGGCGTGACGAATATTGGAAATACACTCAACCGGACACTCTGGTCTCGCCAGACGCGCCTCCGGCTGCGGTGTTTGCCGATGATGAGCCGTTGATGTTCAGCGGACTCGACCGGCTGAACATCGTCTTCGTGGACGGTGAATTCAGCGCCGAAGAGTCGGACGACCTGACGCTGGAAGGCGTGACCATCGATAGGCTCGAGGATATCTGCTGCAAGGACATTCATTGGGCGAAAGACCTGTATGGCGTGCTTGAGACGCGCGGTCAGTCTCCGGTCCAGCGCCCGCTGGCGGCGCTGAACACGGCTTTTGCGTCGGATGGTGTGGCCATTCATGTCACCGGCAAACCGTCCAAACCGATCAACCTGATCTATCGTCATGCGTCGCCGACCTCGGATGCGATCCTGCACCACGTTATTCGCGTCGAAAGCGGGGCCGAGGCCACCATTCTGGAAACCGGTCCGGCTGCGTCACGCTTCAACAAATGCATGGAGATCGACATCGCCGACAAGGGCACGCTGCACCATGTGCGCGCCCAGGGCAGGGACCATGAACGCCGGGCCGCGACCCATATGTTCACCCGTCTGGGCACGGAATCGGTCTATAAATCCTTCACTTTGACCGTGAATGGCGTGCTGACCCGCAATGAGCAGGTCGTCGAGCTGACAGGCGATGACGCGGTCGCCCATGTGGCCGGAGCCTGTGTTGGCGATGGCGACTTCCATCATGACGACACGGTTTTCATCACCCATGATGCGGTGAACTGCGAAAGCCGTCAGGTGTTCAAGAAAGTGCTGCGCAACGGAGCGACGGGCGTGTTTCAGGGCAAGATTCTCGTGAAGGAAGGCGCCCAGAAGACCGACGGTTACCAGATCAGCCAATCGCTGCTTCTGGATGATGACAGCCAATTCCTCGCCAAGCCCGAGCTTGAGATCTATGCCGATGACGTGGCGTGTTCGCACGGCTCGACCTCGGGTGCGATCGACGAAACCGCGCTGTTCTATCTGCGGTCCCGTGGCGTGCCGGTCAAGGACGCAACCAACATGCTGACTTTGGCCTTTCTTGCCGAAGCGGTGGATGAGATCGAAGACAGCGCCTTGGCGGAAGAGATCGTAAGCCGTCTGGAAGGGTGGCTGGCGCGTCGTAGCTGATGGCCGTCTCGTCTGACATATTGGCCACATACCGAGGGCCGGGGCGCGTGGTGCGCCGGCTTCTTGAAATGGGTCAGCGGGAAGACAGGGCGCTGGTGTTTGTCATGGCGTTTTGCTTGGTGGCTTTTGTCGCGCAAATGCCCAGCCTTGCCCGCAAAGCGCATCTTGAAGGCGTCGAGCTGAACATGCTTTTGGGCGGCGCTTTGCTGGGGTCGGTGTTCATACTGCCGTTGTTTTTCTACACGCTGGCGCTGATTTCGTATTGGGCGGCGCGGATGACGGGCGGGCAGGGCACTGCTTATGGCGCACGACTTGCCCTGTTCTGGGCGTTGTTGGCATCTGCCCCCCTGGTCTTGCTGAATGGTCTGGTTGCCGGGTTCATCGGGCCCGGGCCCGCTTTGACAATTGTGGGCATCGCCTGGGTTGCTGTTTTTGTCTGGTTCTGGTTATCCGGTCTGAGACAAGTACAAAGGTCCGCTGCATGACTATCAATTCCCTCGGCGCTCTGGCGGTTCTGACGATCAGAAGCCCAGACCAAGCCGCCCGCCAGCTGTTGTCCCTGAAACCGGGGCGGGAAGGGTTGTGGCTGGCCTTTGCGCTGGCAGTGGTTTTGAACTGTCTCGTGCAGTTGGGAATCGATTTGTCGGTGCCCGTGCCGCAAGGTCAAATCGCACCGCCTCCCGAAAGCATCCCCGTTGTTTTGCTGCGATCCGCCGGAGCAATGCTGCTGAGCATCCTCGCGTTCTTCGTCGTTGGAAAAGCGATAGGCGGCAAAGCAAGCTTTGACGATCTGATGGTCCTGACGGTGTGGTTGCAGTTCCTGCAAATCGTCGCCCTGGTCATGACCCTTATTCTAAGCCTGACGATGCCGTTTCTGATGATGATGATGCTGTTCGCGACGGCGATCCTGAGCCTTTACATCACGCTTCATTTCCTGAACGAAGCGCATCAATTCGGATCCCTTTGGAAGTCTTTCGCCGTAATTCTGTTGTCAGCCCTGATTGCGGTTCCCTTCGTCCTGTATTTAACACCGGCCGCGCCTGTCTAGGAAAACCGTATCATGTATGATGTGCAGAAAATTCGCTCTGACTTTCCGATCCTGTCACGTCAGGTGAATGGCAAGCCGTTGACCTATCTGGACAACGGTGCGTCTGCTCAAAAGCCTCAGGTCGTCATCGATGCGGTGACCCGTGCCTATTCCGAAGAGTATTCGAATGTTCACCGTGGATTGCACTATCTGTCCAATCTGTCGACCGAGAAATACGAAGCTGTCCGCGGCATCATCGCCCGTTTTCTGGGGGCATCGAACGAGGATGAGATCGTTCTGAATTCCGGAACGACCGAAGGGATCAATCTTGTTGCCTATGGCTGGGCCATGCCGCGCCTGGAAGCCGGGGATGAAATCGTCCTGAGCGTCATGGAGCATCACGCCAACATCGTGCCCTGGCATTTCCTGCGGGAACGGCAGGGCGTTGTTCTGAAGTGGGTGGATGTGGACGCTGACGGGGGGCTGGATCCGCAGGCGGTAATCGATGCGATCGGCCCGAAAACCAAACTTGTGGCCGTGACGCAATGTTCCAATGTTCTGGGTACCGTCGTGGATGTCAAAGCCATCACCGAAGGTGCACATGCCAGGGGCGTCCCGGTGCTGGTTGATGGCAGTCAGGGCGCGGTGCATATGCCGGTGAACGTGCAGGACATCGGTTGCGACTTTTACGCCATTACCGGCCACAAGCTGTATGGCCCGTCGGGGTCGGGTGCGATCTACATCAAGTCCGAACGCATGGCCGAGATGCGCCCCTTTGTCGGTGGCGGTGACATGATCAAAGAGGTCAGCAAGGATCAGGTGATCTACAACGACCCGCCAATGAAGTTCGAGGCCGGAACACCCGGCATTGTCCAAACAATTGGCCTGGGCGTTGCGCTGGAATACATGATGGATTTGGGAATGGACAACATTGCCGCCCATGAATCCGACCTGCGGGACTATGCGATGCAGCGCCTGAACGGTCTCAACTGGCTTCAGGTTCAGGGCACGCGGCCAGACAAGGCAGCCATCTTCAGCTTTACGCTGGACGGGGCCGGCCATGCCCATGATGTATCCACGATATTGGACAAAAAGGGGGTTGCCGTCCGCGCCGGGCATCACTGTGCGGGCCCGCTTATGGATCACCTGGGCGTCACGGCGACCTGCCGTGCCAGCTTTGGTCTATATAACACGACGGATGAGGTCGACACACTGATCGAAGCGCTTGAATTGGCGCATGATCTTTTCGCCTGATTTTGGTTTCAAAGAGGGTGCAACAATCACGATTTTCAGTTGCACCCGGATTGGAACAAGGTTAGCTAACGGCCAAGGCACCTGTAGCTCAGCTGGATAGAGCGCTGCCCTCCGAAGGCAGAGGCCAGAGGTTCGAATCCTCTCAGGTGCGCCACCATCGCCATATTTCTAAGGCTTTTTGGCAAAACAGGAACTTCTGCGCCGAATTGGCAGAAGTTCGCGGGCCACATGGCCGTCGCTAATGAAGGACAAGCGTCCTGCGCTGGTCCGAGGATATGCGCAGCATAGCGTTATTCAACATCTACCCCGGCCAAGCGCTTCTTTAGCTTTGACGTTTTCGGTTTCCAGCGCCCGAAGCTTCTTTGCTTCCGACAATTTCAACCCACGTCTGCTATTGAAACTACGAAAGGTGCCCTGGCTGATCCCTTCTCGGGATATTTTCAATGCGAATACCCTTTCGGGCCATGGATAGTGTCTGCAAGCCTCCGTTCTTCGCCCGCTTGCCACCACCCTATTAATCCTGACAATCATTTTGAGGCTTAACCCCTCAAGCAGTGGTTTTTTTGATGTACACTTTCCGAACGAGGCTGGCGCGCGTCAGCTCAAATGGAGGAAGGAATGTGAAAGTCATCTCTTCAAATAAGAAGCTGATAATCGTTGTCGTGATTGTAGCACTATTGGGTAGCGCGATTACCGGGGTTTCAGCTTCAAGCGTTTTAGGATGGATCGTGGTCGCCGTAATTCTGGCGTTTATCCTTGGAAAGCTGACCGATGATGAAGAACCCGAAAGCGATGATGATTCAGAAAGCGACAATGCTTCCGGTTCCAGTGTTCCCACTGACGTCGGTTATGAAAAGTCTCGTGAGACCAGCAATTCCACTGCGGCGACAGCATCCAGCAATGACACCGGAGGCGGTGATGCCGGCGGCGGAGGGGGTGACGCGGGGTGTAACTGGCCGCCCCAGTCAAATCCCTGTCAACTAAGCCGAGATCGTGAAGTCGCTGTCTTAGCCGCGCCAGGTGCGGACGACACCGCAGTCCATATGCACGAAATTGGACCCGTAATATTGACCGACACCGCCGGCCCGGCATGACATAGCAGCCTTAGCCATCTGCGAGACGGAGCGGGAAGACAGGCGCAGGTCTGCCGCCTGTCCCTTCATATGAAGGGACTTCCGGGCGACGCCGCGAGAGCGGGCGCGGAGCATGGCGTTGGTCTGGGGGGAGCGATAGCCCGACAGCAACATGTAAGGTTCGTTGACATCCAGAAGGTTGTGTGATGCCGCCATGATATCAATCGTGCGTAAATCGATGGATTTTACGTGATCCGTGCGCCAATCGCGCATGAAATGGTTCACTTCTTTGACAGCGTCCTTGATATACTTACCATCGACCCAATAAATCATGTCCAACCGTTCGCCCGTGCGACCGGAATACATGCGAATGCGACGGATATCGCCGCCGCCGCGCAAAAAGCCTGCTGCTTTGGAGTAGGTGGGTGCTGCTGCGACTGCTGTTGCTGCAAACGCACCCAATAGGGCACGTCGGGTCAAACCCGAGGAACTGCTCTTGGTCATTTTGGTTCGTCCCGTACTGTTCCTGCCTGCGCACGATGTTACGCGCGCTGTTTTAATTTTTTCCCATCCCAGATGCGGAATTTATGACACAATCGGATTCGACGGCCAAGAAGTGTTTCATAGTCACCTTTTCAAGGGGGAATTTTCGGCAGATTTTTGCGCAAATGTCACAGCCGGGCGCAGAATATTTGCAGGTGTGGGCTGCGCATCACCGGGCCGATGCAAACGCGCATCAGACGACAACAGAAGCAATTCGGTAAGGAATTTGTGAATAGACAAGTCTGCGCAGTCAAACTCATAGTTGTTCGACGCACGTATCACCAACCAAGCCATTGATTCCAAGGCCATCCAATGCTTTCTGTTTTCCGAACACGTACCAGTATCCTGCTTGCCGCCTGTTTTGCGGCCACTGCCAGTATGGCAAACACCACTTCTGAACCTGCGCACAACACGGCGTTTCAGATGGCTGTTGCAGAACATACCCCACGGGAATCGCAGATCGCAGAGTTTTACCGGACAAACGGGTTTTCGCCGATTTGGGTGGGTGAATCCGATGAGCATATGCAACGCCGGGCCGCATTGATCCAGGCACTGTCACATGCGCATCTGCACGGTCTGCCGCGGGCCGATGCGACAGTTTCATCCTTGATGCAGAAAATGCAGGATGCGCGCTCGACACGCGACCTTGGCGCCGTTGAAGCGGAACTGAGCCGGGTTTTCGTAGAGTTTGCCGACGCATTGTACTCGGGTTTTCTTAGGCCCGGAAACATCGACGATGGACTTGTTCGGTCGGTGGATCGTCGCAGCGCGGCCGAGCATCTGAACGCCCTGAACACACATGGCGCCGCGTATCTTGCGCAATTGGCTCCTCAAACCCGTCAGTACCGGGCTCTGATGAAGCAGAAACTGGCGCTTCAGGCCTTGATAGAACAAGGCGGTTGGGGGGCGACTGTCCCGGAAACCAAGCTGGAATACGGGGATACCGGGCCCAATGTCGTGAAGCTTCGCAATCGGCTGGTGTTGATGGGCTACATGAAACCATCGGCCAGCCCGTCTTTCGACGCCGCGCTGCTGGAAGGGGTCAGGGCTTTTCAAATCGCGCATGGATTGGAACCCGATGGCGTTGCCGGCAAGGGCACGATTGCCGAGTTGAATCGCCCGGCCGTGGACCGGCTCAAGGCTGTTTATGTCGCTCTGGAACGGGAACGCTGGCTACCTCGGGAACGCGGCCCGCGTCATATTCTTGTCAACCAGACAGATTTTTCGGCAAAGATCGTGGATGACGGGCAAGTCACGTTTGAAACCCGTGCGGTGATCGGCAAGAACACGCATGATCGCCGCAGCCCGGAGTTCTCGGATGTGATGGAACATATGGTGATAAACCCCAGCTGGTATGTTCCGCGCTCGATCATCACCAAGGAATACCTTCCGAAGCTGAAAGCCAACCCCAACGCGGTCGGTCATATCCAGATCACGGACAGCAGGGGGCGGCAGGTCAATCGCGGGGCGGTTGATTTCAATCAGTTCACCGCGCGAAGCTTTCCTTTTGCGATGCGCCAGCCGCCCAGCAAAAGCAATGCTTTGGGGCTGGTCAAGTTCATGTTCCCCAACAAGTACAATATCTATCTGCATGATACGCCTCAGAAAAGCCTGTTCGCGCGTGAGGTGCGGGCGTTCTCGCACGGCTGCATCCGACTGGCTCAGCCTTTCGAGTTTGCTTATGCATTGCTGGCCAAACAGGAAGAGGACCCCAAAGCATTCTTTCATCGTGTTCTGAACACGGGAAAGGAAACCAAGGTTGATTTGGAACAAAAAGTTCCGGTCCACCTGATCTATAGAACGGCATATGTCGGGCCAAAAGGCGAGGTGCAGTATCGCCGCGATGTCTATGGCCGGGACCGCAAGATTTGGGAGGCCCTGCAAAAGGCAGGGGTGGCCCTGCCGGACGTTCAGAGTTAAGCACAGGGCAAATCCTGCCAAAAGGAAGCCCGAGATGCAGTTTACCATTCAGCAAATCGCCGACGCTTTGGGTGCCGAATGCCAAGGCGATGGTGGCCTGACGATCGTGCGGGCCGCCGAGCCGGGCGATGCCGGACCAACAGATCTGGCCATGGCCATGTCACCGAAATACGCCGAAGCGCTTTCGAAAGGGGACGCGCGCGCCGCCGTTCTGTGGGAAGGCGCGGATTGGCAGGCCATGGGGTTACGAGCGGCTATTTACGTGAAGCGTCCGCGCATGGCGATGGCGGGGATCACCGCAATGCTGGATCGCGGGCAAGGGATTGAACCGGGCATTCACCCTTCCGCTGTGATCGATCCAACGGCCGAAATTGGACCAGATGTGGCGATAGGACCTCTGACTGTTGTTGGTGCTCGGGCGCGAATAGGTTCGGGCTCGGTCATCGGTGCACACTGCGTGGTGGGAATGGACGCCATTCTTGGCGAACAGGCCCTGTTGCGCGAAATGGTTAGTATTGGCGCGCGCGCACAAATCGGGGATCGGTTCATCGCGCAACCCGGTGCAAGGATTGGCGGCGACGGGTTCAGTTTCGTAACGCCCGAGGTCTCTGGCGCTGAGCGCGCCCGCGAAACGTTGGGCGATCAGGGCGACGCCAAGGCCCAAAGCTGGCTTCGCATCCATTCTTTGGGCGCGGTTGAGATCGGTGACGATGTCGAGGTTGGCGCCAATTGCACTGTCGATAATGGAACCATCCGCAACACGCGGATCGGTGACGGCACCAAGCTGGATAATCTTGTCCATGTCGGGCACAACACCCGCGTCGGGCGGGATTGTCTGCTGTGCGGTCAGACGGGTGTGTCTGGCTCGGTCGAGATCGGCAACAACGTTGTTCTGGGTGGTCAGACCGGAGTGGTCGACAATATTTTCATAGGGGACGGCGTCATTTCGGGTGGGGGCACGAAGATTCTGTCAAATGTGCCCGCCGGGCGCGTCATAATGGGGTATCCGGGCATCAAAATGGAGACCCATACCGATGTCTACAAGGCGCAGCGGCGACTGCCCCGAATGGCACGCGACGTTGAGGCACTGAAAAAGGCTGTTTTCAAACAGACCCCAAGCGATTAAATCATCGTCAAACTGAAAATCAGGGGATCGACATGAGCATCAGCGACCGCGTCATCGCAATCATTGCAGAGCAGGCCGTGCTGGAGCCATCGGATGTGACGCCCGAAAGCACGCTGGAAGATCTGGGAATCGACAGCCTTGGTCTGGTCGAAAGTATTTTTGCCATCGAGGAAGAGTTCGACATTTCAATTCCGTTCAACGCCAACGAACCCGAGGCCAACGATTTTGACATATCCAATGTCGCTGCGATCATTGCCGGGATCGAAAAGCTCGTGTCGGAAAAGGTCTGACTGACGCTCATGAAACGTGTTGTCATTACCGGCGCAGGTACGATCAATTCACTGGGCCATTCGGTTCCTGACACGCTGGAAGCCATGCGCGAAGGCCGTTGCGGCATCTCGGAACTGGAATTTCGGGATGTTGATCGGTTGGCCATCAAAATCGGCGGGCAGGTTCGCGGCTTTGAGGCTGAAGGTCGGTTCAACCGTCAGCAGATGTCGTTGTATGACCGGTTCACTCAGTTCACTCTGACCGCCGCCAAAGAGGCCATCGATCAGTCCGGCATCGAGTTTCACGGAGAGTTGGCCGCAAAATCAGGTGTTGTTTTGGGGACCGCCGGCGGTGGCGTATCGACCTGGGATGACAATTATCGCTCGGTTTATGAGGACGGAAAGAACCGGGTACACCCGTTTGTTGTTCCCAAACTCATGAACAATGCGGCGGCCAGCCATGTTTCTATGGAACACAATCTCAAAGGCCCCAGCTTCACCGTGTCGACCGCCTGCGCGTCGTCGAACCATGCCATGGCACAGGCCTTTCAGATGGTCCGAAGCGGCATGGCCCCGGTCATGATCACTGGCGGATCCGAATCCATGTTGTGCTTTGGAGGCGTCAAGGCCTGGGAAGGGTTGCGCGTCATGTCCAAGGATGCGTGTCGACCGTTCAGCGCCAACCGCAACGGAATGGTACAGGGCGAAGGGGCCGGGGTCTTTGTTTTCGAGGAATACGAACACGCCCGCGCCCGTGGCGCCGAGATCATGTGCGAAGTCGTTGGTTTTGCCATGTCGTCGGATGCGGCCGATATCGTGATGCCCAGCAAGCAAGGGGCTTCAAGGGCCATGTCAGGTGCCTTGGCCGACGCCAGATTGAATGCAAGCGATGTGGGCTATATCAACGCACACGGCACCGGGACGGCCGCGAATGACAAAACCGAATGCGCCGCCGTTGCGGATGTTTTTGGGCCCCATGCTGACGACCTGATGATATCGTCGACCAAATCCATGCATGGTCACCTGATTGGTGGAACCGGTGCGGTGGAACTCTTGGCATGTATCATGGCGCTACGGGACGGTGTGATTGCACCCACCATCGGATACGAGGAACCCGATCCGGAATGCGCGCTTGATGTTGTGCCGAACGAGGCTCGGGAAGCCAAAGTTGACGTCGCGCTCAGCAATGCGTTTGCTTTCGGCGGGCTGAATGCGGTTTTGGCGTTGAAGCGGATTTGATCCGCGAAGCGCCGCCGCAGTCGGTGCGGCGGCACAATCGTAAACGCACCCTCAGTTCGCGTTGACGGTCAGAGTGTCATAGCCGGACGTAAAGCCGGACAACGACATTTCCATCTCCAGTACCTGATCAGGGAAGCGGGCCGGAACCAGCGAAAAGATCGCCTTGGTGCCAGCTTTCATTGCATCGATATCGCCTTGGCTCAGGCCCAGCTGCGCGACGCAGCCAACAGGCAGGCAATGATGATAGTTGTACAACTTGCGGGGCGCACCATCGATGGACAGGGCGAGCTGAGCTTGCAGCAGTGTTTCCAAGGGAACGATCACATTCGCCCATGCAACTGCCGCGCCGCCCTCGGGCAGTCTTCCAATCGACACCTCAGCTATCGGATCACCCTGGTTGCCCTTCAGAATCTGGACGATGGCGCACGGGTCTTCGCCTTGCTGCGCCTTGATGCAGGACAAGTCCCAGTCGCCGAACTTTTCCTTGACGAACTGTTCTCCGGGGCGCGGGCCTTCCTGACCCAAATCGAGACCGTTGTCCGGTTCGGGGGTCGTTGTGTCCTGCGCATATGCTGCGCCACATAGAAGAATTGCCGCCACTGTACTTAGCGAGAGGATTTTCTTGATCATGAATGCCTCGACTTGATGCTTGAGCTTTTTGCTTCGTTTAACACTCTTCCGAACTGGTGTCAGGCACTAACAGAACGCCATGTCTGAACGTGAACGGATTCTTGCCAGAACACCAGAAACCAACTGCCCTGAGACAGAAAAAGAGAGCTGTATAAGCCAGCTCTCTTTTCCAAAAGGTTCTCCCCGTCGGACTGGCCGACTTATTTATGCGCAAACCCTACGAAAGGGGTGCAGACGGGTCAACAGCTATCCTCAAATTTTAATATTACGGTCAGAACTTTGAAACCAAATTTGAACCTGCAAAAAAGCCGTGCCCGAAGGCACGGCCAGTCGACAGGGAGGAAGTCTGCCCCACGTGAAGGAAACAAACGCGGGGCAAATTGACTATCGCAGTCAAAGGTTAACTTTGTATGCTGGTCACGGATCGGTGAAACATAAGGCAATGTTAATGGGCAAGAATATATTTTTGGGTGGCGGAGGCGAAGGCTATGGCCAGCCGCAGGAACTGGCGCTGAAATATGCGAACCGCCATGGGCTGATTGCCGGCGCCACCGGGACCGGTAAGACCGTAACGTTGCAAATCCTCGCGGAAGGCTTTTCCCAAGCCGGAGTTCCGGTGTTTTTGTCCGATGTCAAAGGCGATCTGTCGGGCCTGGCTTTGCCCGGAAGCGACGCGCATAAACTGCATCAGGCATTTATGGATCGTGCCAAACGCATTGGGTTCGACGATTTTGCCTATTCCGCCTGCCCGGTTACGTTCTGGGATCTTTTTGGCGAACAAGGCCATCCGGTGCGGACGACGGTCACTGAAATGGGCCCTTTGCTGCTGTCCCGGTTGATGGAATTGAGCGAAGCGCAGGAAGGCATCCTGAACATCGCGTTCCGCGTGGCCGATGAAGAGGGAATGCCTCTTCTGGATCTCAAGGACCTTCAGGCGCTGCTGGTCTGGATCGGCGAGAACCGGGCCCAGCTTTCATTGCGATATGGCAATGTATCGACATCCTCGATCGGCGCGATCCAGCGGCGATTGCTGGTGTTGGAAAATCAGGGCGGAACAAAGCTGTTTGGCGAACCTGCGCTGGATCTGTCCGATCTGATGCGCACCGATGAAAACGGGCAGGGGATGGTTAACATCCTTGCTTCGGACAAACTGATGGCCGCGCCACGGCTGTATGCGACATTCCTGCTGTGGCTGCTGAGCGAGTTGTTCGAGGAGCTTCCCGAAGTCGGTGATCCTGACAAACCCAAGCTGGTGTTCTTCTTCGACGAGGCCCATCTGTTGTTTGACGGTGCTCCGAAAGTGTTGGTGGACAAGGTCGAACAGGTTGCCCGCCTGATCCGATCCAAAGGGGTGGGGGTTTACTTCATCACCCAAAATCCGGCTGATATACCCGAGGATATTCTGGGCCAGTTGGGCAATCGCGTTCAGCACGCATTGCGGGCCTTTACGGCGCGTGACCGAAAGAACCTGCGCCTGGCGGCGGAAACCTATCGCGAAAACCCCGCCTTCAACACCGAAACCGCAATCCGTGAGGTGGGCGTTGGCGAGGCTGTCACGTCGATGCTTCAGAAAAAAGGCGTTCCCGGAATCGTCGAGCGCACATTGATTCGTCCGCCGGGATCCCAGTTGGGGCCCATTTCTGATGCCCAGCGGCGGGCCATTCTCGATGCCTCGCCGATGGCGTCTAAATATGACAATGGAATTGATCGAAAATCGGCCTTTGAAATCCTTCAGGCTCGGGCTGAGGCCGCCGCTAAGGCCGCTGAACAGGCAGAGGCCGATGAAGTTCTGGAGGCACAATCACCGATGGAACGAGAGTATTCTTCGGCCCGCAGATATTCGGGAACCCGGGTCGGCAGATCCTCTTCTCGGGTGCAACGGAGCAAAGACACGTTTGCATCTGCGATGACCGACGCGGTTATCAAAGAACTTAAAGGAACGACCGGACGCCGGATCGTTCGCGGTATTCTGGGTGGATTGTTCCGCAACAGATGACGAAACGGCGCCCATCACGGGCGCCGCATTGCTTACTTCAGACGACGCTGGCCTTCCTGACGGCAGTAGGCGTCAGCCTCCGGCACGGACATTTTCGAAGCCGGGAAGTCAATCGCCCGGTCCCAGGTCACCCGGTCGTGACGATATAGCTGACAGGTTACGACACCTTTGGGCGTTTGAACCTTGACGGGAGTTGTTTCAAGTTCTTCCGGAGTGGGAATGCAGGCGGTTGTTACGATGGCAACAACCGGAAACAGAAGTAGTGTCTTGAACCGTGGTGCTTTCATTTTTGACTCTTTTCAAAACGTGTAAATGATCGTTACAGATCGGCGAAGACGGATGTGAGTGCCGACGACATACCGCAAAAAGAAAACACTGCGGTGGGTCCGTTTATTCAGAAAATCGTTAAGAATCAAGAAACCGTGCCGAATAAGAGGCACGGTTTCGCATATTGAAGGGGGATGTGATCTATTTTTCCGGGATCAGCCCTCTTGGGCTGAATCTGAGAACAATCAACAGGATCAGACCCATCGTGAACAGGCGCATATGTGCGGCGCTGTCCAGCAGGTGGGCTTTCAATGCACTTCCGTCCGGCAAGCCGGCGGTAATGACATTCATCAGCCACAAGCCGATCGGTTCAACCTGAACCCACAGGAACCAGATCAGGAATGCGCCCAGAACGGCCCCGAAGTTGTTGCCCGAACCACCCACGATCACCATCACCCAGACCAGAAAGGTAAAGCGCAGCGGTTGATACGCGCTTGGCGTCAACTGGCCGTCCAGCGTTGTCATCATCGCACCCGCGATACCGCAAACGGCCGAACCCAGTACGAATATTTGCAGATGACGACGGGTGACATCCTTGCCCATGGCCTCAGCCGCCACTTCATTGTCACGGATTGCGCGCATCATCCGGCCCCACGGGCTTTTCAGCGCCATCTGTGCCATCCAGAGCAGAACCAGAAGCACTATCATGAACAGCAGCGAATAACCGAGTTTGACCGAAAGGGTGGACGCGGTGACGGGATCCAATCCCAACCATTCAGCCCGCGCCAGAAAGGCCGGGTCGTTCTGCAAATCCACTTCGTAGCCCACAACAGGGGACGGGCGTGGGATGCCGTAGACGTTCTTGACGCCCCGGGCCAGCCAGTCTTCGTTTTTCATGACTGCAATGATGATTTCGGCGATACCCAATGTGGCAATCGCCAGATAATCCGAACGAAGGCCCAGCGCCGTTTTACCGATCAGCCACGCAGCACCTGCCGCCAGCAAACCGCCCGCCGGCCAGGCCAGCAGAACGGGTAGGTTAAGACCTCCGATATTGCCGGAAATCGCCGGGTCGATGGCCTCGACCGCCGCAATGCTGGGATCGAACACCGCGCGATAGACAAAAAAGCCCACGACAAGAACGGCGATGATCGTCAGGGTTTGCACACGGCCCTTCGGCAGCTTTGTTGCCACCAGAACGGCGGCAACCACTGTCGCGGCGCCCAGCAGCAAAGACAGAACGATGCCATAACCTCCGGCGGCCCAAGCACCGGGCGTGGGCGGCGTTGAAACCAGTACGACGGCCAGACCGCCCAGTGCGACAAAGCCCATCACGCCCACATTGAACAGACCGGCAAAACCCCATTGCAGGTTTACTCCGATCGCCATGATGGCGGAAATCAGCCCCATATTCAGAATCAGGATCGCGGTGTTCCAGCTTTGCGTGAAACCGGTCAACAGGATCAGGCCGCCGACGATTACGAACAGCAGCGTGTTTTTGACAGAGTCGGTCATACGGCCTTTCCCTTGAAAAGTCCCGTGGGCTTGAACAGAAGCACGATCAGCAGGATGACAAAGCTGACCGCGAACTTGTAATCGGTCGAGAGGAGCTGGACCAAACCTGACGGCGCCAGACTTTCAGGAGACACATAGGTCAGCACCTTCTTCCAGGCGTATGTTATCGTCACTTCGGAAAACGCGATGATAAACCCGCCTGCGATGGCGCCCAGAGGATTGCCTAAACCACCCACGATGGCCGAGGCAAAGATCGGCAGCAGAAGCTGGAAGTAGACGAAGGGTTTGAAGCTTTTGTCCAGCCCGTAAAGAACGCCAGCAGTTGTGGCCAGCGCCGCAACGATGATCCATGTGATCATCACCACACGTTCCGGGTTAATGCCTGACAGCAGCGCCAGATCCTCATTGTCCGAATAGGCCCGCATCGACTTGCCCGTGCGCGTCTTGTTCAGAAACCAGAACAGCAGCGCCACGGCAACAACGGCCACGATCACCGTGATACCTTGCGACGTCTTGATGGCCAGACCCTCACGCAGACCGGTCATCGCCTTGAAATCGCGTGCCGAAACAATGAACCGAGCCCCATCCGAGAACCGTTGGTCATCCGGCCCGATGATAAACCGGACAAGGCCGTTCATGATGAACATCACGCCCATGGAGACGATCACCAGAATAACGGGCTTTGCCTTTTGTTCACGGTAGAATTTGTAGACCAGCCTGTCGGTGATCAGCACCAGCACGATACAGCCCAGGATGGCAAAGGGCAGGGCAAGCAGGGCGGTTGGCAACGGTCCAAAGCTGATTCCGGCGGCCTGCAACCCCCATGTGACCAGTACAGCGACCATCGCGCCAAAGGCCATGGTGTCACCATGGGCAAAGTTCGAAAACCGCAGGATGCCGTAGATCAGGGTCACGCCAAGCGCGCCCAATGCCAGTTGGCTGCCATAAGCGACCGCTGGAACCAACACAAAATTCGCAAGCGCAACAAGCGCGTTGAGTAGATCCATTATTTCTTCTCACTGTCCGGGTGCGGCTTTATGGCACGACGCCGACGAAAGACACAACAATTTGGAACATGATTTTTAGGGCTTTATGCATGTTTTTATGCCGCTTGGCAGGCTTCGGACACGCTGGCAGAGGCCCCTTGGTTCTTCCCCAAAGAAAAAGACCGCGCCTCAATGAGGGGCGCGGTCCGAAATCATGAAAGATCGCGGGTCTAGGCACCGGTTTCCGTGCATTGGCCGCGATCATTTTGCAGAACCGGGCGGCGGATGGACAGGTTGTAGGACAGATCCGGGCTTTTGACGAAGAACGTCATGACATGCTGCTCGGTCGTCAGGATGAACGTCAAGTTGTTCAGCCCCGGAAACACCTGCGCATCCCCGGTCGTGTCACCGAATTTGACCGATCCCTTTTGCGCACCTTCGAACCGTGTCAGCCGATACTCGGTTCCATCAATTTCCGATGTACACACAAATTCGCGCTGCTGAGCGACGGCGCCGGTTGCCAGTTGTGCGGCCAGGGCGGCGATCATCCATTTTTTCATTTTGACGTCCAATTCTTGTGTCCCCAACCGGGGCGCGTTTCGGGGATTGGTTTAGGTGTTCGGGCGCAGCGATATTTTTGAAATTGGGCCTGATTAAAGCAGCAGATTGGCATTCGGCGCGTTTTCAAAGTCTTTTTTCCGCAACGGCCCGCAAGAGATTAATTGATATTTTTCAGATGCCTAATACAGGCTCTCATGTCCTGAGCCTCGGTTTGAAGCACCGGTTGCCATGTTCTGGCCTTCAATTTTGCGCATTGCGATCAAGCAAATGGACCAGCCGAGAATCTCGACTGGCCCCACATGAAAATCTGCCATTGAAAAGCGCCGATCAGCCGCCCAAAAACGACTTTCGCACCTCGGGGTCGGCCAGCAGTTCCTTGCCCGTTCCGGTATAGGCGTTGCGCCCCTGAACCAGAACGTATCCCTTGTCGGCAATCTCCAAGGCCTGGCGGGCGTTTTGCTCGACCATCAGGATCGGCAGGCCGGTGCGGGACACTTCGATGATCCGGTCGAACAACTCATCCATCACGATCGGCGAAACACCTGCCGTAGGCTCGTCGAGCATCAGCACCTTGGGCTGGGTCATCAGGGCGCGGCCCACGGCAACCTGTTGGCGTTGTCCGCCCGACAGCTCTCCGGCGGCCTGATTGCGCTTGTCGCGGAGGATGGGGAACAGGTCATAGACCTGCTCCATCGTCTGGCTGATGTCGTCGCGACGGATGAAGGCGCCCATTTCCAAGTTTTCCTCCACCGTCATCGAGGTAAAGATGTTCTGTGTCTGCGGCACAAAGCCCATGCCACGCATAACCCGATCCTGCGGGGTGAGGTTTGTAATATCCTCGCCATCCAGACGCACAGACCCTGAACGGACATCCAGCATCCCGAACACGGCTTTCATCGCCGTAGACTTTCCCGCACCGTTGGGGCCGACGATGACTGCGATTTCACCCTTGTCCACCGCGATGGTGCAATCATGCAGGATGTCGGGCCCTTTGCCGTAGCCACCCGTCATGGTGTCGCCGATCAGAAACGGGCCGCCCCCGACCTTATGCGTCGCACCACTTTTGCGATGGGCCGGCGTCATGGTGCCGACACCGTGCGGATTGGTGATCGAGGCGTCCTTGTTGCCCTTGTCATCCTGATAGGGGTTGTCGCTCACGCGCCTGCCTCCAGTTTGTCTTTGTTCTTCAGGCCGGTGCCCAGATAGGCTTCGATCACGTGCTCGTTCGCCTTGATCTCGTCCAGGGTACCCTCAGCCAGAACCTTGCCTTCAGCCATGCAAATAACCGGATCACAGATTTTGCCGATGAAATCCATGTCATGTTCGATGACGACGAAGGTATAGCCGCGTTCCTTGTTCAGGCGCAGGATCGTGTCAGCAATGGTCATCAACAGGGTGCGGTTCACACCCGCGCCGACCTCGTCCAGAAACACGATCTTGGCGTCCACCATCATCGTGCGGCCCAGCTCCAGCAGCTTTTTCTGACCACCCGAGACCTGACCCGCTTTGTGATCGGCCAGATGTTCGATGGTCAGAAACTCCAGCACCTCATCGGCCTTGGCCTTCAGCGCGCGTTCTTCATCAGCGATGCGCTTGCGGGCAAACCACGTGTTCCACAGCGACTCGCCTGATTGCGCGCCGGGCACCATCATCAGGTTTTCACGGCAGGTCATCGACGGGAATTCATGTGCAATCTGAAACGTGCGCAACAGACCCTTGTGGAACAATTCATGCGGGGGCAGACCGGTGATATCTTCGCCATCCATCACCACCTTGCCGCTGGTCGGCGGCAGAACACCTGCGATCACATTGAACAGAGTGGTTTTTCCTGCCCCGTTGGGCCCGATCAGGCCGGTGATCGACCCTTTCTGGATTTCCAGCGATGCCCCGTCCACCGCATGAAATCCGCCGAAATGCTTGTGCACGTCCTCGACGACGATCATCTTTTCCCCTTGCCGCCTGTTCGGCGCTGTTGTCTCGACCCCGTTTGCCGGGTGCGGTCTTTTTTCATTGAAACAGCCCGGACACAAGGCCCGGGCTGCTTGCATTCATAGCCTTTGGCGATCAATCAACGGAAGTTGACGGTCTTGTTTTCACCGTCGGTCACTTCGATCTCACGATAGGACCCCGCGCTTTCGCCGGGGCCGATCAGCTCAACACCGGACGCACCGACATAGTCGATGTCCTGACCGTTTGCCAGCAATTCCAGACCCTTGGCCAGTTCGCCGGGATAGATCTTTTCGCCCGGAGCGTTGGCGACGTCCATGATCTTGGCGCCATAGTCGGCCGGATTGGTCGATCCGGCAGCCTGCATGGCCAGCATGAACAAAGCCGCAGCGTCATAGGATTCGGGCGAATAGGGCGACGAACCGTCGAACCCTGCCGCTTCGGCCATGGCAAAATACTTCTCGGCGCCTTCACCGCCCGAACCGGCGATCTGACCGAACGAACCGTTCAGGTCGGGGCCGACATTGGCCGGCAGCGAGTCACCGATCATGCCGCCGGGCAGGCCAAAGGTGTCAAACGCACCGCTGTCCAGCGCCGACTGAATGATGCCCAGACCGCCCTGATCCAGATAGCCCGCAACGACCAGAATGTCGCCACCGGCCGAGGCCAGAGCACCAACTTCGGCCGAATAGTCGGCCTTGCCATCCTCATGCGCTGCAACGATGGTCACTTCACCACCCGCTGCTTCGAAAGAGGTTTGGATCGCGTCCGCCAGACCCTTGCCGTAGTCGTTGTTGGTATAGGTCAGAGCGATCGAGTTGATGCCGCGATCCTTCAGGATATCCGCCATCACCTGGCCTTCGCGCGCATCTGACGGCGCGGTGCGGAAGAACAGGCCGTTGTCTTCCATGGTCGACAGGCCCGGCGAGGTCGCCGAGGGTGAGATCATGACCATGCCATTCGGAATCGCGACGTTCTGAAGGATCGCACCGGTCACGCCCGAGCAATCGCCGCCTATGATTCCGGCAACACCGTCCGCAATCATGCGTTCGCCGTTCGAAGTGGCCAAACCGTTATCAATGCAGCCGGTGTCGGCGCGCGATGCGGTCACTTTGGATCCATCCAGCAGTTTTCCGGATTCGGTGACTTCCGCCATCGCCAATTCAGCGCCCGAACCCATTGCAGGTGCCAGCGATTCAATTGGACCGGTGAATCCGAACAAAACACCAAGCGTGATGTCCTCGGCCAGCGCAGGTCCGGCCAGCAAAGCGGATGCTGCAGTTGCTGTAAGCAGCTTTTTCATATGGTTACTCCCTATTGTGAACGTATTCGTTCTGGCCACGAACCTAGGCAAGCTGCCCGGAAAAGAAAAGTCCTAACGCAATCGTGCTTTTATCGATCGGAAATCTATCTGTTTTGTTAGGGTTTGCCCAAGATTGTCCGGAGAGGGGTCAACATGCGCAGAGCTGCCGCGATTCTGTTCTTCACTTTTTGCACTCAAAGCGCCTTTGCACAGGCGGTGTCGACCTCGGTCGGGAAAATTGAACTCACCGAAATGGCAGGCGGGCTGGATACGCCCTGGGCCGTCGGCATCCTGCCTGACGGCAGTTTTCTTGTCACCGAACGGGACGGAAACCTGCTGTATGTTCAGGACGGAGAGGCGAAAGCCATATCCGGCGTTCCCAAGGTTGCAGCTTCGGGGCAGGGCGGATTGCTGGACATCACGATCCCGCGCGATTTCAATCAAAGCCGCGAGGTCTTTCTGACCTTTTCAAAACCGCAAAAGGGTGGCGCAGGCACGGCTGTCACCGTCGCGCGCCTGTCTAAGAACGGCACGCGTCTGACGAATCTGCGGGTCATTTTCGAGGCTTCCCCCGGCGGATCAGGCGGGCGGCATTTCGGCTCGCGCGTTGTAGAAGCCAATGACGGCACGCTTTTTGTAACCATCGGAGATCGAGGGGATGCGCCACAGGCGCAGGATCGCTCGAACGCCATAGGGTCCGTGATCCGTATCAACCGCGACGGCTCGGTGCCGTCGGACAATCCTTTCATCGGGCAGGCAGATATCCGACCTGAAATCTGGACCTATGGGCACCGCAACCCACAGGGGGCCGATCTGGATGCGCGCGGCCGATTGTGGGTGTCGGAACACGGGGCGCGCGGCGGCGACGAGGTGAACCTTGTCAAACCCGGCGCCAATTACGGCTGGCCGGTCATCTCGTACGGCACGCATTATTCCGGAGAGAAGATCGGCGAGGGCACCAGCAAGCCCGGTATGGAACAGCCGCGCCTGTACTGGGACCCGTCGATCGCGCCGTCGGGGTTGATGGTCTATTCCGGCGATATGTTTCCTGAATGGCGGGGCGACATTTTCGTGGGCTCGCTGAAATTCGACTATATCGCGCGGCTGTCTGGAGATCCGCTGCGCGAGGTCGAGCAGATCAAGGGCCCCGAGACCGAACGGGTCCGTGACATAGTGCAGGCCCCGGATGGGGCGATCTGGTTCATTTCAGTAGGGCAGGGCGCGGTTTACAGGATGTCTGTCAAACAGTGACATACGAAGCATGCCAGCAGACTTTACAATTCCATTTGCGCGTTTCCATCGTCGCAGTCACTCTGTCCAACAGGTTACACGGTTAAGGGGATACCAATGAGTGATTTCGACATTGAATTGAGCACAAGTATCCCGCCAAGAACCGAGCTGAATATTATTTTGGAGCAATATTATGCTCTTATCGCTCAAAGAATGCAGGGTATGGGGTTCGAATTGGATCCTTCCGCACCGCAAAGCGCACTTGAGGAATTCTGGGCGAACACGGATGACTACATGCCTCCGAACGGATGCCTAATCGTCGCAAGAAACCGAGGTGGCAAAATCGTGGGGTGTGGAATGATGAAACGGTTTGATCAGTCTACCGGCGAGTTGAAACGTGTATTTGTAACCGAAGACGCTCGGGGTACCGGAGTCGGGCGCGCATTGATTCAAGCACGAGAACAAGCCGCCAGAGCTATGGGGCTGAAGCGGTTGATCGCAGATACACTCACCCCAAATGTGGAAATGCGGTCTTTGTATCCCAAGCTCGGGTTTGTGGAACTGGACTCTCCGATCAAGACAACAACCTACAAAGATCAGCCCATGCTCCGACCGCACTTGCACTATTTCGTCAAAGAGCTTTGACGCTGAACCTTAGACTGAAAGTCTTCCACTTTGCGCACCACGTTCGCGATAGGGCGTGGTGTTGTAATGCGCCCGGTAGCATTTCGAGAAATGGCTGGGCGAGGCGAACCCACAGGCCAGCGCCACGTTGATGACGCTCATATCGGTCTGCATCAGCAGGTTGCGGGCCTTGTGCAGGCGCAGTTCCATGTAATAGCGCTTGGGGGAACGGCTGAGATACCGGCGGAACAGACGCTCCAGCTGGCGGGTTGACATACCCACGTCCTTGGCAAGGATCGAGGGCGAGATCGGCTCTTCGATGTTTTTCTCCATCATCAGGATAACCTGGCTCAACTTCGGATGCCGCACACCGATTCGGGTCGGAGTTGACAGGCGCTGCGTGTCCTGGTCGGTTCGAATCGAGGAATAGATCATCTGATCCGCCACCGCGTTGGCCAGATCCTCGCCATAGTCATCTGCAATCAGTTTTAGCATCAGGTCAATCGACGAGGTGCCGCCCGCAGTCGTCATGCGACTGCCATCGATCTGAAAGACGGCTTTGGTCAGCTCGACCTCATCGAATTCCTCGATGAAACTGTCAGAGTTCTCCCAATGGATCGTTGCCTTCTTGTTGTCCAGCAACCCGGCCTTTGCCAGAGTATAGGCCGCAGTGCAGAGGCCACCGATCCGCAATCCCCTTCGGGCTTCGCGCCGCAGCCAGTTCAGCACGCGCTTGCTGGTGGCCGCCTGAACGTCCACACCACCGCAGATCAAAACGACGTCGTCGCGCTGTAGCTCTACCAGATCACTGTCCAGCTTGAACTCGGTCCCGGCCGAGCAGGTTACCGTTTCCCCGCCTTCTCCCATCAGCTTCCAGGTGTAAAGCTGTCTGTTCGCCATGCGGTTGGCGATGCGCAGACTGTCAAGCGCCGAAGCAAAGGACAGAAGCGAGAATTTGTCCAGAAGGACAAACACGAAATTCCGGGGTGGGGCCGCAGTGTCTTCCACCGTGACAACTTGGCGTTGCTCTTGCATGGCGAGATGTCCTTGCTTCGCTGCTGGTCAGTTTATTATCCAGCGGCAGATTTGACAGCCACCATGATCAAAGCTTGTTTACGTCGTCAAGAGGCGCAAATGGGATATGGTCACTCTTCATTGCATTTTGTATAGAGACCACCTGAAAACTTCAGCGGAGACCAAAGCTATGACCGAATGGCAAAAATCGAACTGGCGCAACAAGCCCCGGGTTCAGATGCCAGATTATACCGACGCGGCCGCGCTGGCCAAGGTCGAGGCTCAGCTTTCAAAGTATCCCCCGCTGGTCTTTGCCGGCGAGGCGCGGCGTCTCAAACAGCATCTGGGTGCCGCCGGTCGCGGCGAGGCCTTCCTTCTGCAAGGCGGGGATTGCGCTGAAAGCTTTGAACAATTCAGCGCTGATGCGATCCGTGACACGTTCAAGGTGATGCTGCAAATGGCGATGGTTCTGACTTATGGCGCCAAGGTGCCGGTGGTCAAAGTCGGTCGTATGGCCGGACAATTTGCCAAGCCACGCAGTGCCCCGACCGAAGTTGTGGATGGTGTGGAACTGCCCAGCTACCGCGGCGACATCATCAACGAATTGGCCTTCACACCCGAAGCCAGGATTCCGAATCCCAACAAGATGTTGCAGGCCTATACGCAAGCGGCGGCGACATTGAACTTGCTGCGCGCATTCTCGACCGGTGGATTCGCGGATATGAGCCGCGTTCATGCCTGGACTTTGGGTTTCGCGGATGAACAGGACGTTCAGAAATATTCCGAGGTTGCCGATCGCATTCAGGACACCATCGACTTCATGGAAGCCGCTGGAATCACTGCGGAAACAACCCATGAATTCTCGACCGTCGAATTCTACACCAGCCACGAAGGGCTGCTGCTTGAATACGAAGAGGCACTAACGCGTCTGGATTCCACCTCGGGCAACTGGCTGGCTGGCTCTGGTCACATGATCTGGATCGGCGACCGCACCCGTCAGCCCGACGGCGCGCATGTCGAGTTCTGCCGCGGGGTTCTGAATCCGATCGGTCTGAAATGCGGCCCGACCACCACGGCCGAGGACCTCAAAGTTCTGATGTCCAAGCTGAACCCCGACAACGAAGAGGGGCGTCTGACCCTGATCGCGCGCTTCGGTGCGGGCAAGGCGGGCGAGCATCTGCCGCGTCTGATCAAGGCGGTCAAGGAAGAGGGTGCCAAGGTCACTTGGGTCTGCGACCCGATGCACGGAAACACGATCAAATCGGCCACGGGCTATAAAACCCGCCCGTTCGATTCTGTTCTGCGCGAGGTGCGTGACTTTTTCGGAGTGCATCAGGCCGAGGGAACCATCCCCGGTGGCGTGCATTTCGAAATGACCGGGCTGGATGTGACCGAATGCACCGGCGGTGTACGTGCCGTGACCGAAGAGGACCTGTCGGACCGCTACCACACCGCTTGCGATCCGCGCTTGAACGCGTCGCAGTCGCTGGAACTTGCGTTCCTGGTGGCGGAAGAGTTGACCAACCTGCGCCGCAACGGTTCGAAACGCGCGGTAAGCTGAGCGCATCTGTAACACTGACAACAGCGGGCCATCGGCCCGCTGTTTCTGATCACGGCTATCTTGCGTGTTTCAATCGTCGCGAGACACCACCAGATGAAGATGGCCGGCAGAGCGTTTGAATTCGCGTTGTTCCTCGGCAAAAACTTCCACAGGACGGCGCAGAGTGGGCGCGGGCACCTTAATTTCAGAAACCGGTTTGATCCGCGTATCGGCCAGTGAAAACCGGCGCGGTGTCTTGCCGATTGCGCCATCGGCGATCATGACCCCCAAAACACGACTGACATCCCCAAGGTCGCTTTTCAGTGGCAAAAGGATCATCCGGGCCTGCATCCGGGTACGTCCCAACACCCCGCCCGAGGTCAGACTCAATTCGGCAACAGCGGGGGATGCAAATACCTGTTCCAGAACATCCTTGGTTTGCGCACGGGCATCCGGTTGAAAGAACGCGGTCAACGGCATCCCTCGCACTTCCATCCCTGCAAGCGCGTTCAGATGGCTGCCTGCCAGACGAAATCGGGCCAGGCCGGGTGCGATGCGTTCCAGGATGAACGTATATTCAAGAACATTCTCAAGACCGCGCGGGTCGATTTGAGACCGCATGGGCACGCTGTCGCCGCTCAACAATGCGGTCCAATACGCCTCGGCCTGGCGGATCGGCGATAGGCTGCGCCCACTGTCAAAGCGATCCATTGCGACGATCTTTCCAAATTCTGACCCGGAACCTATCCCGAAAAAGGTTTTCATTTTCATCACCCTACCGTCAATTGTCCGCCTTTTTCATAAAATGCAACACATTGGAAGCATCTGCGGCCCGCAAACCATTGCTATGGGCATTTTGACTCGGGTTAATTCAATTTTGGAGCAATTCTTTAACGAATGGTTAACTTGCGCCAAACAATTGCGTCGTCAGCAAACTCTTGCTCTGCACCAGTCAATGGCATTAGGTGCGGCACATGCTCGAAACAGCAGGGGAACAGGAAAGGGCCATCATGATCAGATCCATGACCGGGTTTGCCTCGGGGAAGGGAACTTTCGGCCCGCACAGTTGGTCGTGGGAACTTCGCAGCGTAAATGGCAAGGGGCTGGACATGCGTCTGCGCGTGCCCGACTGGTTGACCGGCCTCGAAGTCGCGTTACGGGCGTCCCTTTCCAAATCCCTGAGCCGGGGAAACGTGACCCTGTCGATGCGCTTGAACCGCGAGGATTCTGCCCCGGAACTGGCCTTGAACGAAACCGCGATGGCTGCGGCCCTGACGGCTCTTGAGCGGACGGAAGCGCTGGCGGCTGCGCGCGGCATCACGCTTGCGCCGTCGCGTGCGTCAGATCTTTTCGCGCTCAAGGGGGTGATGGACGCAGGAACTGAGGCCGACGATCCGGCTCCGCTTGTCGCTCATCTGACGTCCGAATTCAAAGATCTTCTGGCGGCGTTCATAGATATGCGCAAAACCGAAGGGGCAGCTTTGGCCGCGGTCTTGAATACGCAACTGGATCAGGTCGCGGAACTGACGGCGCAGGCCGCAGAGATTGCCGAGCAGCGCAAGGACAAGATGACCGAGGGGCTGCGCGAGAATCTCGCGCGGGTGCTGGAGAATGCGCAGGGCGCGGATCCCGATCGTGTCGCGCAAGAGCTGGCGATGATCGCGGTCAAGGCGGATATCACCGAAGAAATCGACCGCCTGACCGCGCATGTGGCGGCCGCTCGTGAGTTGTTGGCACAGGACGGGGCCGTGGGCCGCAAGCTGGATTTCCTGATGCAAGAGTTCAATCGCGAAGCCAACACGCTGTGTTCCAAGGCGCAAAGCTCGGACCTGACATCGGTCGGGTTGGAACTGAAAGCGGTGATCGATCAGATGCGCGAGCAAGTGCAGAATGTGGAATAAGAATGGGAACGACTGACATGGCGGACCGCCGAGGCCTACTAATCATCCTGTCTTCTCCGTCCGGAGCGGGCAAATCGACCCTGGCCAGACGGCTGATGGCCTGGGATACGGATCTGGAATTCTCGATCTCGGCGACGACCCGCGCCCCGCGCCCCGGGGAAGAGCATGGGCGCGAGTATTTCTTCCTTTCCGAGGACGAGTTCAAACAACAGGTCGCTGATGGGCAGATGCTGGAACACGCCCATGTATTCGGAAACTTCTATGGTTCGCCTGCCGAGCCGGTCAAAAATTCGATCAATGCCGGTAAGGACGTATTGTTCGACGTCGACTGGCAGGGCGAGGTGCAGATCCGAAATTCGGATCTGGGCAAACACGCGTTGTCGATCTTCATTCTGCCGCCGTCCATCCCCGAGCTGCGCCGCCGGCTGGAAACACGCGGGCAGGACAGTGATGACGTCATCGCCCGTCGAATGCTCAAAAGCTGGGATGAAATCAGCCACTGGGGCTATTACGACTACGTCCTGATCAACGATGACCTCGAGGCAACCGAAGAAAAGCTGAAAACCATCGTCAGCGCGGAACGGATGCGTCGCATTCAGCAACCCAGGTTGCAACAGCACGTCCGCAAGTTGCAGAGAGAATTCGAGGGACTGTCATGACCATTTATGCTTTGGGAGAGCAAGCTCCGCACATTCACGAGGACACCTGGGTCGCGCCGGATGCCAATCTGATTGGCAAGGTTGTGCTGGAGCAGGGGGCCTCGGTCTGGTTCGGCTGTACGATTCGCGCGGATCACGAAGAAATCCGGATCGGCGAGGGCAGCAACGTTCAGGAAAACTGCGTGATGCATATCGACGCCGGCTTTCCCCTGACGATTGGTCGAAATTGCACCATCGGGCACAAGGTGATGCTGCATGGCTGCACCATAGGCGAAAACACGTTGGTCGGAATGGGCGCAATCGTCCTGAACGGGGCAAAGATCGGTCGGAACTGCCTGATCGGAGCAGGGGCCCTGATCACCGAGGACAAGGAAATCCCCGACAATTCGCTTGTCATGGGATCGCCGGGCAAGGTCGTGCGCCAGCTGGATGAGGCCGCAGCCCAAAGGATCACGTTCAGTGCGCTGCACTATCAGGAAAACATGCGCAAATTCCGCGAAACCCTGAAACCTGCGCTTTGACGCGACGGAAAGAGTGGGTTTTGAACCATGACCGAAGACGTTCTTGAGGACATTGTTCTTGCGATCCCTCTGCCGGCGCTGATGGTGGATCAGACCGAACGGATCATTGCCGCGAACACAGATGCAACGTCCCTTCTGGGCCAGAACATTGTTGGACGTCATTTTGCGACCATATTGCGACAGCCACAGGTTCTGGACGCGATTGAGCAAAGCCTGACAAGCAGAAGCGCAAAGAAAGCACGTCATCTGTCAAATGACGGTGCGCAGGACACAACATACACAGTTGAATGCAGATACATGAACGGGGTCGCTTCCGAAGGGGCCGTCATGGTCACGTTTCAGGATACCACCCATCTGGAGCACGCCAGTCAGATGCGGAGGGATTTCGTGGCCAATGTCAGCCATGAATTGCGCACGCCGTTGACCGCCTTGATGGGGTTTATCGAAACCCTGCGCGGTCCGGCACGGGACGATCCCGCCGCGCGTGACCGGTTCCTCAAGATCATGGCCGATGAGGCCAACCGGATGAACCGTCTGGTCGGGGATCTGTTGTCGTTGAACCGGGTCGAAAGCGAAGAACGTGTTCGACCCAAGCAACAGCTGGAACTTACCGGTCTACTTCAATCCACAATAAACTCGCTGCGGCCCCTTGCGGAGGATGCTGGCGTGGTTTTGTCGCTGGATGTGAAAAACGGCCCGCTTTCAGTCACCGGTGACAGCGACCAGTTGCGACAGGTTTTCACCAATCTCATCGAGAACGGGATCAAGTATGGCGCCAGTGGCGGTAGTGTTACGGTACGTGTCCTGCCGGCGGACAGGGATCCGGCGATGCGCGGCCCGGCTGTCCGAATCCAGTTCATAGACAAAGGGCCCGGCATAGATGCCGTTCACCTGCCGCGCCTGACAGAGCGATTCTATCGCGCCGACAGCCACAGGTCGCGGCAACTGGGCGGAACCGGGCTTGGCCTTGCGATCGTGAAGCACATCGTCAATCGCCATCGTGGAAGACTTCGTGTCGAAAGCGAATTGGGAAAAGGTTCTGTTTTTACGGTCATTTTGCCCCGTTGAAACAACTTGGAATGCAAGTTTGCTTTTAATCTGACCCCACGGGGCATTGGCTGTTCCAGGGGTCAAACGCAAAAAAATGCCTTGCTGTCATAAAACCGTTACGCATGTGTCACAAAAGGCTTACGCACGCCCCATAGGGGTCCCCGCAGGATCATCATGGTGGTGATCAAGTACACCTTTTCAGGGAGACTGAAATGTCCTTTGTAAAACTGTCGGCATCTGCGCTGGCTATCACTGCCGTCTCGGCGACCACTGCTGCGGCGCGTGACAACGTTCAGATCGCCGGTTCGTCGACCGTTCTGCCTTATGCCTCGATCGTAGCCGAACTGTTCGGTGAAAATACAGACTTTCCAACTCCGGTTGTTGAATCCGGCGGTTCGTCGGCTGGTCTGAAGCGTTTCTGCGAAGGCGTTGGCGAAAACACCATCGACGTTGCAAACGCGTCGCGCGCGATCCGTGAAAAAGAGATCAAAGCCTGCGCCGAAAACGGTGTGACCGACATCATGGAAGTCCGCATCGGTTATGACGGCATCGTATTCGCAAGCCAGCAGACCGGGCCTGCCTTCACCGCGTTCGAACCGTCCGACATTTTCAACGCTCTGGGTGCAAAAGTTCTGAAAGACGGTGAGATCGTTGACAACCCGTACAACACCTGGGCCGAGTTCAACCCAGAACTGCCCGATGTTGAAATCGCAAGCTTCATCCCGGGCACCAAGCACGGCACCCGCGAAGTGTTCGAAGAAAAAGTTCTGCTGATCGGTTGTCAAGAAACCGGCGCCATGGAAGCCATGATCGCGGGCGGCATGAGCGAAGACGACGCTGAAGATGCCTGTCTGGCGGTTCGCACCGATGGCAAGTCGGTTGATATCGACGGTGACTACACCGAAACCCTGGCGCGTATCGACACCAACCCCAACGGTATCGGCGTGTTTGGTCTGGCGTTCTACGAGAACAACACCGACAAGTTGAAGGTTGCCACCATGTCGGGTGTCGCGCCGTCGACCGAAACCATCTCGACCGGCGAATATCCGGTTTCTCGCCCGCTGTTCTTCTACGTGAAGAAAGCTCATATCGGCGTGATCCCGGGCCTGAAGGAATACGCGCAGTTCTTCACCCATGACGAAATCGCCGGTCCGTCGGGCCCGCTTGCCAATTATGGCCTGGTCGCCGATCCTGAGCTGGCAAAAACTCAGGACGCGATCGCCAACGAAGTCGCCATGGGTTCGGGCAGCTGAGCCTGACACTGTTCTAATGCAAATAGGGGCGACGGATCAGTCGCCCCTTCACTGTCTTTTTACTACTCGCAATCGAAGGCAATGGGGGTGTCATGCCGATACTTTGGCTCTTTCTGATCGTTTCGGCGATCGCGGCTGTCGGCTATCTGTTGGGACGCACACGCGCACTGCAAAACGCAGATGGTGACAGTCGGAATCTGCATTCCCTGCCATCATTTTACGGCGCAAACGTTGCGCTGAAGACACTTGTTCCGGCCTTCGGTCTCTTGATCGTGTGGCTGTTGGCGCAGCCTTTCTTCCTCAATGCGCAGGTGTCGGACATGATACCGGACTCCGTGATAAAGGAAGGTTCCTCTCGCAGCCTGGTGATGGCCGAAGTACGCCGCACGGCCGCCGGGCTGGACAATGCGGTTGCGCTTGGAACCCTGACCGAGAACGCCGCCAGTGATGCCGATGCAAATATCGGCGAGATCACCCAGCTTTTGAAGGACGCGGGGCAGGTGGTGACCTCGGACATCACTCAACCGGTACTGCGGGCTGCGCAGAGCTATCGCGCCATGAGCTCGACCGGGTATGCGATCATGTCCATTGCCGTTATCGCGGTTGCCTTGATTGGTGCCTTAGCGGGCTGGTTGCAAACCAACGCCGAATACCGTGCGCGCAACGTTGTGGAACAGGGGGTTCGTGTCTTGCTTCTGGCGGCCGCGTCGGTTGCAATCCTCACAACGGTGGGCATTGTCCTGTCTCTTGTGTTCAACACCTGGGAATTCTTCAAACTGTACCCCGCGTCAGATTTCTTTTTCGGCATGACCTGGGCGCCCAGCTTTTCGGGCCGCGGCGGGTTGTCCGAACTCGGGATCTTGCCGCTGCTGTGGGGGACGCTCTACATCTCTGTCGTGGCGTTGCTGGTTGCAGTGCCAATCGGGTTGTTCGCCGCGATCTATCTCAGCGAATACGCTTCGCCCCGCTTGCGGTCCGTCGCCAAGCCGCTGCTTGAGGTGCTGGCCGGGATTCCGACCATCGTTTACGGTCTCTTCGCTTTGTTGACCGTTGGCCCGCTGCTGTTGGATGTTTTTGGTGAAAGTGGCCTGGGCTGGATGAAAGCCGGCACCGCCGTCATGACTGCGGGTCTGGTGATGGGGATCATGTTGATCCCGTTTGTCTCATCACTGTCTGACGACATTATCAACGCGGTGCCGCAGGCCATGCGCGACGGTTCCTACGGTCTTGGCGCCACGCAATCCGAAACCATCCGTCAAGTCGTTCTGCCCGCCGCGTTGCCCGGTATCGTCGGCGCGATTCTTCTGGCGGCATCGCGCGCCATCGGCGAGACCATGATCGTGGTTCTCGGGGCAGGGGCCGCGGCCCGCCTCAGCCTGAACCCGTTCGAAGCCATGACAACTGTGACAGCCAAGATCGTCAGCCAGTTGACGGGGGACGCCGACTTTGCCTCGCCCGAGGCGCTGGTCGCCTTCGCGCTTGGCATGACCCTTTTCATTCTAACCTTGGGGCTCAACGTGTGTGCCCTGTATATCGTGCGCAAATACCGGGAGCAGTACGAATGACCGACACCAGTATGCAAAGCCCCCAATCCGGTCGCCATACGATCTCGCTCACGGCTTCGGATGAACGCACGAAGAAACGTGCCAAAGCCGAGAAACGGTTCCGTGCTTATGGCATCGCCGCAATCGCAACCGGTCTGTTCTTTTTGGTTGTTCTGTTCGCTTCGATCCTGTCGCAGGGGATTCCGGCCTTCCAACGCACGGTCGTCAGCATTGAATTCACACTGACCGAACCGCAGCGGGACGAGGCCGAAGGGGCCCTGTTCAAGACAAAAGTCTATTCCAACCTGTTCGTCGCCCAGTTGAACAGTGAACTTGCTGAACGCGGAATCAGCGTTGATTTTGATGAGGCCGCGATCGAGCGTCTTTTGGGTAAAGTCGGCGGCACGATCCGGACCTTTTACACCGAAAACCCCGACAAGCTGGGTGAGCCGGTCCAATTCGATCTGGCAGCATCCAGCCGGGTGGACGGGTATTTCAAAGGTCGCGTATCCCGCGACACGATACAGGACAGCCGGTTTCTGCAAAAAAGTGATCTGGATCTGGTCGATGCGCTGGAACAGGCTGGCATCATCAAGCAGGCATTCAACTGGCCCTTCATCACCGGCGCGGACGCAGGCGTGGACAACCCCGGCGGCGCAGGCATCGGTGTCTCGGTTGTGGGATCCTTCTTCATGATGCTGGTCGTTCTGTGTCTGTCTCTGCCGATTGGCGTTGCAGCTTCGATCTATCTCGAGGAGTTTGCGCCGCAAAACAAGTTGACTGACCTGATCGAAGTGAACATTTCGAACCTGGCCGCGGTTCCGTCCATCGTCTTCGGTATTCTGGGCCTGGCCGTTTTCATTCAGTTCATGCACTTGCCGCAATCGGCACCGCTGGTCGGCGGTCTGGT
Organism: Ruegeria sp. H8; assembly: GCF_056532905.1. Taxonomy (NCBI): domain Bacteria; kingdom Pseudomonadati; phylum Pseudomonadota; class Alphaproteobacteria; order Rhodobacterales; family Roseobacteraceae; genus Ruegeria; species Ruegeria sp. H8. Next base: position 673,850 of record NZ_JBQFNY010000001.1, read on the forward strand.
TCTGACCCTGATGACGCTTCCGACGATCATCATCTCGACCCGCGCGTCCTTGAAGGCCGTGCCTCCGTCGATACGCGACGCGGCGCTTGGGGTAGGGGCGTCGAAAATGCAGGCGGTGTTTCACCACGTGTTGCCGCTGGCTGCGCCGGGCATTCTGACAGGTACCATCATCGGTCTGGCGCAAGCCTTGGGTGAAACCGCACCTCTTTTGCTGATCGGCATGGTGGGGTTTGTCGCACGCGGATATCCCGACGGCTTTCTTGCAGGCTTTACCGAGCCGAATTCAGCCATGCCCGCCCAGATCTATACATGGGCCGCACGTGCTGACGTTGGCTTTTACGAGAAGGCGTGGGGTGGGATCATCATACTTTTGATGTTCCTGCTGACCATGAATATCATCGCAATCATCTTGCGCCGCCGCTTTGAACGTCGCTGGTAAATGGGGGCTGGAATGAACGACATGACACGAGTGGAGAGAACCGTGGACTCCAAAGACATCAAGATCAACGCCAAGAACGTACAGGTTTTCTACGGTGAAACGCATGCCATCAAGGACGTGAGCGTTGAGATCGAAGAAAAGACTGTCACGGCCTTCATCGGGCCATCTGGTTGTGGCAAGTCCACCTTCCTGCGCTGCCTGAACCGAATGAATGACACCATCGATATCTGCCGCGTCGAAGGCGACATCCTGCTGGATGGTGAAGACATCTATGACAAGCGTGTCGATCCGGTCCAGTTGCGCGCCAAGGTCGGAATGGTGTTTCAAAAACCCAACCCGTTCCCGAAATCGATCTATGACAACGTGGCCTATGGCCCGCGCATTCACGGCATGGCCCGCAACAAGGCGGAACTGGATGAAATCGTGGAAAAATCCCTGCGCCGCGGCGCGATCTGGGATGAGGTCAAGGATCGTCTGGATGCACCGGGCACCGGCCTTTCCGGCGGCCAGCAGCAGCGTTTGTGCATCGCCCGGGCCGTCGCCACCGAACCCGAAGTTCTGTTGATGGACGAGCCGTGTTCGGCTCTTGATCCGATTGCGACCGCACAGGTCGAAGAGTTGATCGATGAACTGAGGTCGCGGTTTTCTGTTGTGATCGTCACCCACTCGATGCAGCAGGCGGCACGGGTCAGTCAGAAAACGGCCTTCTTCCACTTGGGTAATCTGGTTGAATTCGGTGAAACCGGCCAGATCTTTACCAATCCGATAGATCCGCGCACGGAAAGCTACATTACAGGCCGTATCGGCTAAGCACAGGTATCTGACAATGAGCGAACAACATATTGCAACTGCTTTTGATCGTGACCTCGAGGCGATCCAAGCGCATATCATGAAGATGGGCGGACTGGTCGAGGCCGCCATCATAGGCGCGGCCCGCTCGCTGGAAACGCGCGATGAAGAGTTGGCGCAAGAGGTGCGAAAAGGCGACAAAGCCATCGACGCGCTTGAAGAACTGATCAACGAAGAAACGGCCAGGTTGATTGCGTTGCGTGCACCCACCGCCGGTGACTTGCGGCTGATCCTGTCGGTTCTCAAGGTATCCGGCAACCTTGAGCGCATTGGCGACTATGCCAAGAATATCGCCAAACGAACTACGGTTCTGGTCAATGCCAGCGAGATCTCCGGCAGCGCTGCGGCCCTGCGCCGTATGGCACGCGAGGTCGAGCGGATGCTGCGTGATGCGCTGGATGCCTATATTCAGCGCGATGCGGAACTGGCCACAGACGTCATCAACCGTGATGAAGAGGTTGACCAGATGTATAACGGCCTGTTTCGAGAGTTTCTGACGTTCATGGCCGAAGACCCACGCAATATCTCGGCCTGCATGCACCTGCATTTCATCGCCAAGAACATCGAACGCATGGGCGATCACGTAACCTCGATCGCCGAACAGGTCGTGTATCTGGTCACCGGCGACCGCCCGTCCGAAGCCCGGCCCAAGGCTGACACCACGTCGCAAACCGTGTAGGAGACGAGTGAGATGTCCGCAGATCAACCTACCGTTCTGGTTGTAGAGGATGAAATGGCCCAGCGTGAGGTTTTGGCCTACAACCTGGAAGCTGAAGGGTTTCGGGTTTCCAAGGCCGGCAACGGCGAAGAAGCCATGCTGTTGGTAGACGAAGACTGTCCGGACATCATTGTTCTGGACTGGATGATGCCCAATCTAAGCGGTATCGAAGTCTGCCGACGCTTGAAAAGCCGCCCGGACACGCGTTCAATCCCGATTATCATGTTGTCGGCCCGGACCGAGGAAGTCGACAAAGTCCGCGGTCTTGAGACCGGCGCGGATGATTACGTGGTCAAGCCATATTCCGTGGTCGAACTGATGGCGCGCGTTCGCACGCAATTGCGCCGCGTCCGTCCTTCGACCGTTGGTTTGCGCCTGGAATTCGATGACATCATTCTTGACTCCGAGACGCACAAGGTCAGTCGGGACAACAAACCGTTGAAACTTGGGCCGACCGAGTTCCGGCTTCTCAGCACATTCATGGAAAAGCCGGGCAGGGTCTGGAGCCGCGAGCAATTGCTGGACCGGGTTTGGGGTCGCGACATCTATGTTGATACCCGAACCGTCGATGTTCATATCGGGCGTTTGCGCAAAGCTCTGACGCAATATGGCGGGACCGATCCAGTGCGAACCGTCCGCGGCGCTGGATACGCCTTGGGGTAACCACATCCTGCGTACATGACGCCAAAATCGTTTGATTTTTTTTGCAGAACTCGTATTTGTGGCTGGCGCCCCCGTGGCGGTAATCTGTATTCGTATAATCTGTATTATGGTAAATTAAGGTCACTTGTAACTTGGCCGCAAAGTGAACACTCTGCCCGGAACACGCAAAACTTGATTTGGAATGCGCCATGGAGCTCAGAGATAAAACTGTTATCGTGACCGGTGCAGCAGATGGCATTGGCCGGGGTCTGGCGGAACGTTTTGCTCAGGAAGGTGCGCGCGTCATCTGTTCGGATATTGACGAGGCCGGAGCCCGTGACATCGCGACCCAAACTGGGGGCGTTGCGTTCACATGTGACGTCTCGGATGAGGAACAGATCAAGGCGTTGATTGATTTCACCGAAGATACTGTTGGCCCAATTGATCTGTTTTGCGCAAATGCTGGCATCCTGACGCTTGGCGGTCTGGACGTTCCCGATGATCAATGGGAAAAAATTTGGAAAATCAACGTGATGTCGCACGTGTGGACCGCGCGCCATTTGGTGCCTCGCATGATCGGTCGCGGCGGCGGATATATTCTGACGACGGCCTCTGCGGCGGGTTTGCTGAACCAACCGGGTGCAGCGCCATACGGTGTCACGAAACACGCGGCGGTCGGATTTGCCGAGTGGCTGTCGCTGACATATGGCGCCAAAGGTCTGCGGGTTTCGATTCTTTGTCCTCAGGCGGTTCGGTCAAAAATGACTGAAGGACATGAGGTTTCAGTAGCATCGATCGACGGAATGCTGGAGCCCGAAGACGTTGCTGAAACCTGCGTACAAGCCATCCGGGAAGAACGATTTCTGGTTCTTCCGCATCCGCAGGTTTTGGATTATCTGCAACTCAAAGCGGCTGACTACGATCGCTGGCTGGGCGGGATGCGAAAGTTGAATCAACATTTTACGCCAGATACCTAACGTTTTCTCTGAACCTTCCTCATAAGACCTTCCTGAGCCACCGACGCGACCAGGGTTCCGTCTTCTGAATAGATCGATCCGCGATTGAAGCTGCGTCCCTGCCCCGTCCACGGAGAATCCATCACATACAGATGCCAGTTCTGAAATTTCACGGGTGCATGAAACCACAAAGCATGGTCCAGACTGGCGCCGTTGAACTCTCCGGAAAACCAACTCAGCCCGTGCGGTCGCAAACCTGACGACATCAGGTTCATATCAGACGCATAGGCCAAAAGCAGATGTTGAGTTTTTGCGTCCGCAGACGCGGCAGCCGCCATGCGAAACCAGGTTTTGTTGCGGTCGTCGGACACTTCGGGGTTGAACGGATCCAGATGGTCCACCTCGCGGACTTCGATCGGGCGTTCACGCAAAAGCTCACCGCGAAAACCTTCTGGCACGCGATCGACATATGCGTGTCGAAGCTCGGAACGCGATGGGTATGTCTGCGGAGGATTCACGGTTGGCATCGGATGCTGATGATCCCAACCTTCATCCTGAACGTGAAAGGAAGCTGACATATTCAGGATCTGCTTGCCATTTTGAATGGCAACAACGCGACGGGTTGTGAACGACCCACCGTCACGCGCCCTATCCACCTGATAAATAACAGGTTTATCTGGATCCCCGGGTCGGATGAAATAGGCGTGCAGGGAATGGCACAACCGGTCTTCCACGGTTCTGTATGCCGCGGCCAAGGCCTGCGCAATGACCTGACCGCCGAAAATTCGGGTTGGTGTTTCTCCACCCGATCCTGTGCCGCGGAAAAGATCGACTTCAAGCCGTTCGATATCCAGAAGGTCCAGTAAGATGCGTTCCGCTTCGGTCATTGTCTGCTCATGGGCTAATTGATCGAAACCCGGGTATCAGCCTAGGCAAAATCATTCAATCATGGCGGCGTGCACCAAGGCCTTGAGTTCAGCCCGGGATGGATAGGAACTGGACGGCGACAATTGCGTGAAGAACACAGCCGTCAGATCGTTCTGCCAGTCGATCCAGAAATAGGTCGAGGCCATGCCACCCCAGCTGAAATCACCAACGGATCCGGGCACGCGCACCCGACCCGGATTCAGGACAATAGATCCTGCAAGGCCAAATCCCATGCCTTCCATGGGCTGTTCCGCAAAGCTCTTTGGTCCCATCGAAGCGATATCGCCCGGCAAGTGGTTGCGCATCATGAAGTCCACCGTTTTCGGGCCAAGCAGTTGATGCCCGTTGCCGGACCCGCGATTGCTAAGCATGTCGACGAATTTGACATAGTCATCGATTGTGGAAACCAGCCCGCCGCCGCCCGAGAACGTTGTCGCATTCACAAATGGAGAAGCTTCGTGGGCATCCACCAGACGCAAGGTATCGCCTCCCTGTTCCGCGGAATTCAACGCCATCGCATCGCCGGCCAGCGGCGTATAAAGCGAGGCGAACCGGTCCCCTGCCCCGTCGGGCACGGAAAACCCGGTTTCGCGCATCTCGAGGGGCGCCAAGATTTCCTGCCGGAAGAATTGTTCCAGGGTCTGTCCCGAGACGACCTCGACAACGCGCCCAAGCACATCGGTTCCAACCGAATATTCCCACCGTGTTCCGGGCTGGAAAGCCAAGGGTAACTCTGCCAGTTCACGTACGCGATCTTTCAGAAGGCCCTGATTTGGTTTGAATATAAGGTCCTTTTCATCCATCGCCTCCGGTAGAATCCCAGGGTTGAACGGATAGCTGAAACCGCTGGTATGGGTCAGCAACTGATGAAGGGTCGGGCTTGCCGCGTCCTCGGTTTGATCCAGCTTGTCCGCGCCGGTTACCAGAGCCTGCATCTGTTTGAACTCGGGAAGGAAATCCGAAAGCGGTGCGTCGAGGTGAAACAGCCCACGTTCCGCCAGCATCATCAAGGCAACAGACGTAACGGGTTTGGTCATCGAGTAGATGCGCACCAGCGTATCGCGTTGGAACGGCAAGTCCTCTTCAAGATTTCGCAGGCCGCTGGAGTGGAAAAAGACCTCATCCCCCTCGTGCTTCAGCAAAAAGGTCGAACCCGCGTACTTGCGCTGCTCAACATAGCTGTCCATCCAGATGCGAATCCGGTTCAGGCGCGTTTCATCGAACATGACTTGTTTTCGAAGCATTTTTGAGTTCCACCAGAAGTTGACTAATATCGTGTACGCGTAGGGCCTGAAACAACAGCAAAACCCGGGCTGAAATGAATGGTTATACAAGCAGAGCCAAGAGGCACGCCTTAAATCCAAGTGATACAGTGAAACCGTCACAGATTCGCTTGTAAATTGTTGGACGGCGACGTGCCGGATTGGCCTGGAGGAATAGCATGACGCAAAGCATAGATTTCGTTTACGATTTTTGCAGCCCAAATGCCTTTCTGGCCCACAAGATGCTGCCAGAGCTGGCCGCGCGGCATAGTGCCAAGATCACGTATTCCCCTGTCCTTCTGCCTGTTGTTTTCAAGGCAACGCACAACCAGAGCCCGTTTCACGCGTTTTCCGAAAACCGCCAGAAAACCGCCTATCTTACTCATGACTTGCATCGGTTCGCGCGGCGTCGCGGGCTGAGCTTTCACATGAGCCCGCATTTTCCGATCAATACGAAATTTGCGATGCGCGGCGCCCGGTTCGCTAGTGGTAAATCATGGGAAATCAAATACATAAACGCCATCTTTGATGCCATATGGGTGCATGGCCAAAAGGCGGATGAACTGGCCGTTCTGATTGACATTCTACAGGAAAATGAACTGCCGGTTCGCAAGCTGCGCGAGGCCATGACAAGCCCTGAAATCAAACAGGACCTGAAGGATCAGACCAAATCGTTCGTGCGCCGCGGCGTTTTTGGCGTTCCCAGCCTGTTTTACGGATCTGAAATGTTCTTTGGCAAGAACAGCTTGCCGAACCTGGAAATTGAACTGTCGAAAAACAAGAAACGACACAAATCCAACACGTTGTGAACAGGATCGGTTTTAATCGCAGCGCGTCTCAGAACGCTTCGGCAAAGATATTGCCCGACGTTACAACGTTGATCCCACCAGAAACCGGGATGATCGAACCGGTTACATAACTGCCGCCGCGTCCACACAGAAACAGCACGCACCCCGCTATATCTTCATCACAGCCGACGCGCCCAAGAGGCACTGACTTGCCGACCTTTTCACGCTTGTCCTCATCCGCCGTAGCAAAGGCTGTCATCCGCGATACGAACGGCCCCGGAGCCAGCGCGTTGACCGTCACGTGGTAAGGCGACAGTTCCTTGGCCATGATTTTTGTCAAATGCAGAACCGCAGCTTTCGAGGCTGAATAGCTATAGGCGCCATCCCCCATGGGAACCTCTCCCATCACGGATCCAACATTCACGACCCTGGCCGGATCGTCTGCGGTTCCGGATTGCATCAACATCGGCAGCAGCCTCTGAGTAAGCTCGAATACCCCGGCCACGTTGACCGACATCACCTTGTCCCACGCGTCATACGGAAACTGGCCCAAGGGTGCCCCCCAGGTCACGCCAGAGTTATTCATAAGAATATCAATCCCTTCCGTCCGTTCCTGAATGTCCGAAACCAGTTTGGCGATACTTGCCTCGCTGCTGATGTCTCCGGCAAACCCTTCGGCACTTCCCGGTGCCTCCAGTGCATTCAGCTCAGCGGCGGCCGCGACACAGGCGTCCCCGTTTCGAGAAGCAATCAACACGCGCGCGCCGGCCCTGACCAACGCCTCTGCGGCCATCCGACCGATACCCGTGGCGCCTCCGGTGACCAATGCGGTTTTGCCGGGCAGCGAGAAAAGGGTATCGGGGGTCATTGTCGTGTTCCTCTGCTAAATCTGATTTCGGTTGCATTCCGACCCGGTTCAAAGCCTCGTTGTCTTTACGGCAATTAGCCGCCCGCTGCGTTGGCACGAAACCGGGTTGCACCAAAACTCCACATGACAATCTTCAATCGCATCAGAGACAGTTTGCAAGGATTACTCAGCGTCGCAAAGCGCCGGCTGGTAAGCCCGGATAGTTCCAATGTTCCGATACTGATACCGACGACGATGCGCCCGAAAACCTGTTTTCTGGCAATCGAAAAACGGACGTAAATGCACGGCCCAAGTCCAAACGGACGCGTGGTGTCGTCATGTCGAATGACTGAACTTGGTTTCCTCTTCCATCTCAAGGTCTGTTTTCAGGGCAACTGTCTGTATTCAATCCACCAAAGTCAGGTAGACAACCCGGCCTTTTCGCGTCTATGAACCAAGTATGGGGATCGTGAAAACATGCATAACGTTTTGGTATTGAATGGCCCAAACCTCAATCTGCTTGGCACACGGCAGCCCGAGGTTTACGGCAGCACGACACTACATATGATCGAGGATCGTTGCGTCCAGCATGGCGCCTCCATTGGGCTGGACGTCACCCACCTGCAATCCAATCACGAAGGTGTGCTGCTTGACGCCATTCACGCGGCCCGCGGTGTACAAAGCGGGCTGATACTGAACGCAGGCGCGTTCACGCATACGTCGATTGCCCTTATGGATGCGATTGCATCGGTGGAACTGCCGGTTGTCGAAGTGCATCTTTCCAACATTCATGCCCGGGAAACGTTTCGGCACAGGTCCTACATAGCCCCTGTCGCACTGGGTCAGATCTGCGGATTCGGTGCCCACAGCTATATCCTCGCGCTGGATGCGCTCGCGGCTCATCTGAAAGCAGGCAGCACGACATGAAGCTCAAGGAATATCTTCGGTTTGTCAGCTACGCCAAAACCCTGGAAGACCTGTGGGATGCACATTGCCGCCAAATGGCCGAATTTGGTTTTACCCGCCTGATCTATGGGTACACGCAATTCCGGACGGCCACGTCTCTGGGTGATCCAGAAGATTTCGTAATCCTGACGAACCACAAACGGGCCTATGTGGACGGGTTCATCAAGGATGGTCTGTATTTTCACGCTCCTATGTTGAAGTGGGCCTTGGACAACGAAGGCGCCGCCAGCTGGAAAATGTTGCAGGACATGAACTCGGGCGGGACGATGACCGCGAAGGAACGCGAAGTTTTCGAGTTCAACAAATCCATGGGCGTGGTTTCCGGTTATACCGTCAGCTTCAACTCGGTTTCCATGCGCTCGAAAGGGGCGATTTCCCTGTCGGCCAATAATGGGTTGAGCCAGGAGGATGTGGATGCGGTCTGGGAAGAGCACGGCGAGGACATTCTACTTATGAACAATGTCGCCCACCTGAAAATCCTGACATTGCCGTTCCATCCGCCGAACCGGGCACTTACCAAACGCCAACGCGAAGCTTTGCAGTGGGTTGGTGACGGGAAAACCACTCAAGACATCGCGCTGCTGATGGGTCTGACATCTGCAACGGTGGAAAAGCACCTGCGACTCGCGCGCGAGGCGCTTTCGGTCGAAACGACGGCGCAAGCGGTTCTCAAGGCGTCACTGCACAACCAGATGTTCATTATGGAAGCATAACCGCAATATTTTGACGCTATCCCGCGTCAGTTTACCCTAGGTAAGGAAATCACTACTTTTCAAACCAATCGGAAAAGTTGCAAAGTGAGAGTGTTCCGTGAGTGGTGGCTTTAGCCAGGGAACATTGGATTGGATCTTTGCAATAACAAAGCTCTCCGATCACTCTGACAAGGGGGCGCCTATTTGTCCGCGTACCGGTGTCGGAATTTTGGGGGGCCTCGACCATCCCCATCATGCGGGGCCCTCCAATTCTTCTCTTCATTTCAGAATTTTGAAATCCGCCGATGGCAGAAAAAAGGGTTACGCAGTGCGTAACCCTTTAGATTTGTTGGGAAAGGCCGTTGCTGGTACTTTCCCTGTGCCCTTTTAGCCTTGCGCGGCTTTGGCGACTTCGGCGGCGAAATCTTCTTTTTCAACCACGATGCCTTCGCCAACTTCCAGACGGATGAAGCCGGTGATGGTCGCGCCTGCTTCCTTGGCCGCTGCTTCGACGGTCAGGTCAGGGTTCACGACAAATTGCTGGTTCAGCAGAGTCGATTCCGCGACGAATTTCTTCATGCGGCCTTCGATCATCTTTTCGATCACCTGCTCCGGCTTGCCGGATTCGCGGGCGATGTCCATCTGGACCTGCTTTTCTTTCTCGACAACTGCCGGGTCCATGTCTGCTTCGGACAGGGCCGCCGGGTTCACAGCCGCGATGTGCATTGCAACCTGCTTGCCAATCGCTTCGTCGCCACCGGTCAAAGCAACCAGAACGCCGATTTTGCCCATGCCGTTGGTGGCCGCATTGTGGACATAGGACACAACGGTGTCGCCCGACAGTTTCGCCATGCGACGCACCGACATGTTTTCACCGATGGTGGCGATTTTGTCAGTCAGGGTGTCCGCGACGGACTTACCGCCCAGATCTGCTACCAGCAGCTGCTCTACGTTTTCGACGCCTTCAGCCGCATATGCAATCTTGCCGACCATTTCCTGGAATTCGGCGTTTTTCGCGACAAAGTCGGTTTCCGAGTTCACCTCAACAGCAACACCGCTGCCGCCATCGACGTGAACTGCAACCAGACCTTCAGCTGCGGTACGGCCCGATTTCTTGGCCGCCTTGGCCAAACCTTTGGTGCGCAGCCAGTCAACGGCTTCATCCATGTTGCCGCCAGTTTCAGTCAGCGCTTTTTTCGCGTCCATCATGCCTGCGCCGGTCGAGTCGCGCAGTTCTTTAACCATTGCTGCTGTGATTGCCATCTTTAGGCTCTCCTCAATTCAAATGGAATTGGGGCAGGTCTACCCTGCCCCACATGTCATTTACGTGACGGGCAGCTTACGCTTCGGCTTTGGCTTCCGGAGCAGCTTCTTCAGCGGGTGCTTCTTCCGCAACGGCTTCTTCAACCGGTGCTTCTTCGAATTCACCCAGGTCAACGCCAGCGGCACCCAGCTGAGCGGTCATACCGTCCAGAGCGGCGCGTGCGGCCAGATCGCAGTATAGCGAGATCGCGCGGGCTGCGTCGTCGTTGCCGGGGATGATGTAGTCAACACCGTCGGGCGAGCAGTTGGTGTCGACAACAGCCACAACCGGGATACCCAGCTTGTTGGCTTCGGCGATGGCCAGTGCTTCTTTCTTGACGTCAATGACGAACAGCAGATCAGGAACGCCGCCCATCTCACGGATACCACCCAGCGAAGCCTGCAGCTTGGCCTGGTCACGTTCCATGCCCAGACGCTCTTTCTTGGTCAGGCCTTCTGCGCCCGATTCCATGGCTTCGTCGATTTGGTTCAGACGGTTGATCGACTGGGAAACGGTTTTCCAGTTGGTCAGCGTGCCGCCCAGCCAGCGGTGGTTCATGTAGTACTGAGCCGACTTTTCAGCCGCTTCTGCGATCGGGCCAGCAGCCTGACGCTTGGTACCAACGAACAAAACGCGGCCACCTTTGGCAACGGTGTCACGAACGGCCTGCAGCGCCTGATCCAGCATCGGAACGGTCTGGGTCAGGTCCATGATGTGGATGCCATTGCGCGAGCCGTAGATGAACGGGCCCATGCGGGGATTCCAACGCTGTGTCTGGTGGCCGAAGTGAACGCCAGCTTCCAGCAGCTGACGCATGGTGAACTCGGGAAGAGCCATGCTGTATTTTCCTTTTCCGGTTTACGCCTCGGCGGGGGTGAAAGAAGCGAATGCTCCAACCGGCGGGCCAGATAGGGATGTCTCCCCTACAAGGCCCAAACCCCGCCTGCGGGTTTGAATGGCGCGCGTATACGGCAGGTTTAAAGGCAGTGCAAGGGTCAAAGCCTTATTTTTCAAGCCGCGCCAATGCATGCGCGTGGCGCACTGCCGCCTCGCAATGGGCCGCCAGTTCCTTGCGGTTGGCGAAATCCCTGACCCGGGCGGGAGAGTGATAGATCAGTTCAACGGACCCCTGCCTGCGCGCGCCCAATGTCTTGAGCAGATGGGGCGCGAAATCCATATCGCCCCACCAGCCATAGAACCGGTCAGGCTGACCTTTCGGGGCGTGAAACACCACCGAGACCGGTTGAACATACATGAAATCCCGCAACTCGTCCGCGAAGAAAGCGGCAAAGAGCGTTGTTTTAAATGGCAAAACACGCAATCCGTCGGTCGAGGTGCCCTCGGGGAAAAACAACAGCTTATGTCCGGCCTTCAGGCGTTCTTCGAAGATCGCCGTCTGCTCGCGTGCCTTTTTGCGATCCCTTTCGATGAATACGGTCCCGGTGGCCCGTGCCAACCACCCGATACCCGGCCAGTTCGCAACTTCTGCCTTGGACACGAAGTAGACCCTTTTGCGGGCGTTCAGGGCAAAGATATCCAGCCAGGATGTGTGATTGGCGACAACGGCACCGTGTTCCTTCATCAACGCGCCCGAGCAGCGAAATCCGATTCCCAGGATCCGGAACGCGTTTCGGCAAACGAACTGGCTGATGAACGGTGTAACGGGGCGACGAACACCACAAAGTGGCAACTCGATCAGTCGAATGGCCAACAGAACAAGCAGCCCACCGAACACAAGGATGGCCAAGGGCAAGCCCCTCAGGATCACCAGAATCCAGCCGACAAAACCCAGTTCGATCGGATCCGGCGCATCCTCACTGTTCCAAAGCGGATCATTCACCGGATCAAGCTCCGCCATAGATGCGCTTCTGCCGCTCGTTCATACGGGTCGTATCCAGGATCAGGCACACATCGGTTGTGTTGAAGGAATGATCGATGAACGCCCCCTCACCCACAAACCCGCCAAGCCTCAGATAGGCTTTGATCAGGGCCGGAACCTGCACCATGGCACGGCGACGATCCAGCGCGTCCGGTGCGACAAGATCCATGGTCTGAAACACGCTCGGCTGGGCGCGCACCCGCAGGTCTGGCGGCGCCAGATGATTGTGGTGCAGCATCGACAGCGGCTGGGCCAGTTCCTGAACATCCGTGCCGTGAAAGCTGGCGACGCCGAACAGAACTTCGATCTGGCGTTCGGCCACATAGCGAGAGAGACCATTCCAGAGATGATACATGGCCGTACCGCCCCGATAGTCCCTGTGCAGGCACGACCGGCCCAGTTCCAGCAACTTGCGGCCACTTTGCTTGAGAACGCTCAGATCGTATTCGTCTTCGGAATAAAACTGCCCCAATTCAGCAGCGCGATCCCCCGGTAACAGCCTGTAAACGCCGACTACTTCTCCGGTCGCATCATCAATGGCCAGCATGTGATCGAAATAGGGATCAAACCGGTCCCGTTCCAGCCCGGCCACATGATCGACCAGAGCCCCTCCGCCGCCGAGTTCGCGCACAAATACGTCATAACGCAACCGCTGCGCTGCGCGCAGTTCGTCCTGGGTTTCCGCCAGTTTGATCGTGAACGAGGGGCCAGCGTCCGGCATGTCAGACTTATCAATCCTGTTATATCAACGCGGCTGATACCTCAGTTCTTCGGGGGAAGGCAACAAGTGGAGATCTGGTCTTTTCCGTTAACTCTTCTTAAACCAGTTTCACGGATCAAAGACCGGCATCAGGGCGATGCGTGTTCCGTCGATTACCACTTTCCCCTGCTCGCGAAAGTTTACGGTGATCTTGCCTGCGATGTTGGATTGAACCTGTCCGACACCCCATTCGGGGAAATCCGGGTGGCGAACAAACATGCCCGGTGCAAGAATAGCATTCATGTCTGTCATTTGGGGCTTCCGGTTCCTGCGGCAGATACCGCAGGAGGTACGCATGGGCAACACGAACGTCAACCTGGCTGAATTGATCGGCTCACGGATCTGCCACGATTTGATCAGCCCGATCGGGGCAATCACCAACGGGCTGGAACTGTTGGACATGGTTGGTGCTGTTCAGGGCCCCGAGATGGAGTTGATCTCGGGCAGCGTCGGCAGTGCGGGCGCGCGTATCCGGTTTTTTCGGGTTGCCTTCGGATCAGCAGGAGAACAGCCGCTGGGCCGGGCCGAAGTGGCCGAACTGCTCAAGGACATCGAACGCACCGGACGGGTGCGGGTAAACTGGTATATGACCGAGCCCATGCCGCGCAACCAAATCAAGCTGGCGTTTCTTGCGCTCATGTGCTGCGAAAGTGCCATGCCGATGGGCGGAGAGGTTGAGATCGAGAACCAAGGCACCAATTGGACAGTGACCGGAACTGCCGACAAGTTGAACGTAGACAATACCTTATGGAAACACGTTGCAACCGGCCGGTTCCCCAACAAGATTACCCCCGCGCAGGTCCAGTTCGCTCTGCTGCCGGAAACGGCACATGCGATGGGTCGACGCGTTTCCGTGGAAACCGCCGCGACCCGCCTTGTGCTGCGTTTTTAATTCCGAATTGTTCCGTTCCCGCGCACCAGATATTTGAAACTGGTCAACTGGGCGGCCCCCACTGGGCCGCGGGCATGCATTTTGCCCGTGGCGATACCGATCTCGGCGCCCATCCCGAATTCACCACCATCGGCGAACTGAGTCGAAGCGTTGTGCATAAGGATCGCGCTATCCAAACGCTCAAAGAAACGGGCCACGGCCGTGTCATCCTCGGTCATGATACAATCTGTATGGTTCGACCCGTAATGCTGGATATGCGCAATGGCAGCATCGATATCGGCGACGGGCTTGGCCGCAATCACACTGTCCAGAAACTCTTTTCCCCAATCCTCCGCCGTCGCGGGAATTGTACCCTCGACCGCAAGTGCGCCTTCGGCGTGAACCTCGACCCCTGCTTTCAGCAACGCGGTGATCACGTCACGCCCCAGCGTTTCGGCGATGTCCTGATGGATCAGCAGGCATTCGGCAGCGCCGCAGATCCCGGTACGACGCGTCTTGGCATTCAACACCACGTCCAGCGTTTTCTGCGGATCTGCGGCCTTGTCGACATAGATGTGCACGATGCCTTCAAGATGGGCAAAAACAGGCACACGGGCCTCACGCTGGACCAGCCCGACCAAGCCCTTGCCGCCGCGCGGAACGATGACGTCGACATAGTCGGTCATGGTCAGCAATTCCTGAACCGCCGCACGGTCACGTGTCGGCACCAGTTGAATCGAATCTTCCGGCAGATCGGCGGCCTTCAGCCCCTCGACCAGGCAGGCATGAATCGCTGTCGAAGAATGAAAGCTCTCGGAGCCGCCACGCAGAATGACGGCATTTCCGGATTTCAGACACAGCGCACCTGCGTCGGCCGTGACATTGGGGCGGCTTTCATAGATCACGCCGATCACACCCAGCGGGGTGCGTACGCGTTGGATTTTCAATCCGGTCGGGCGGTCCCATTCGGCCAGCACTTCGCCCACCGGATCGGTCTGATCAGCCACCGCGCGCAGACCATCGACCATGCCCTGAACACGCGCCTCATCCAGCATCAGCCGATCCATCATCGCCGGGCTCAGACCTTTCTCGCGGCCGAACTCCAGATCCTTCCGGTTGGCTTCGATGATCTGCGCCCGATTGGCCCAAACCGCGTCGGCCGCAGCAATCAGGGCGGCATGTTTGCGTTCTGGGCTTGCAAAAGCCAGATCGCGCGATGCCGCTTTGGCACGTTTCCCAAGATCAGCCATCAGAGCGGGAATGCTGTCGAAATCTTTCATGTCGCGTGCCTTTCAGGTCATCTTTTTCAGTATTTACAGGGCCAGGTCATCCCGGTGAATAAGGGCCGCACGGCCGGGATATCCAAGGGTCGCCTCGATCTCGGACGATTTGCGCCCCTTGATCGCGTCAGCCTCCTGCGCGGTGTAACGGCTGATCCCCTGCGCCAGCCGGCGGGCTTTGGGGTCAAGGATCGCGACAGGGTCGCCGCGCCCGAAATCGCCGGTCACTTCGACAATACCCGCGGGCAACAGGCTTTTGCCATTTGCCAGCGCGTTGGCAGCCCCTTCATCGATGGTGATTTCGCCACGCGGTTTCATGGCTGAAATCCAACGTTTGCGCGCAGCATGCGGGTCCAGCGTTGCGGTGAACCACGTCGAATTCGCGCCATTTTCCAGCGTTTTCAGAGGGCTCAGAACCGATCCTTCCGTGATCGCCATCGCACATCCGCCCGCGGTGGCCATCTTGGCGGCCAGCAGCTTTGTCTTCATTCCGCCCTTTGACAGACCAGAGCCCGCATCACCCGCCATGGCTTCGATCTCGGGCGTGATCTTGTCGATCGTTTCGAAACGCGTGGCCGAGGCGTCCTCGTTGGGGTTGCCCGAATAGAATCCATCGACATCCGACAGCAGGATCAACTGATCCGCCCCCACGGTCACGGCAATTTGCGCGGCCAGACGATCATTGTCGCCATACCGGATCTCGTCCGTTGCCACGGTATCGTTTTCGTTGACGATCGGCACGACACCCAAACCCAGCAGCGTTTCCAGGGTCGCGCGTGAATTCAGATAGCGGCGGCGATCCTCGCTGTCCTCCAATGTCACCAAAACCTGCGCCGTGGTGATCCCATGAGGTGTCAACGCCTCTTCATATGCGCGCGCCAGACGAATTTGCCCGACGGCGGCGGCAGCTTGCGATTTTTCCAACGGCAATGTCGCCATGGGCAGACCCAAAACGCCGCGGCCCAGTGCAATCGACCCGGACGAGACGAGGATTACATCTGTCCCCTGCCCCTTGAGCCATGCGACATCCTGAGCCAACGAAAACAACCATTCATTGCGCAACAGGCCGGTTTCGCGATCAACCAGCAAAGCCGACCCGATTTTGACAACCAATCGGTGCGCTGAAGTCAGGGTTGCCAAGGCTGCGCCTCCTCAGCGGGTTTCTGACGCACACGATTGTCATCGATATGGCCGCGCAGCGCGCGCAAAACCTCGGTTACACCTTGATGAGCAACACCGGACATCATCATCACCGGGCCGCCAACGGCCTCTTCAAGCTCGGCTTTGGCCAGATCACGTTCTTCGTCATCCAGTGCATCGACCTTGTTCAGGACGGTGATCCGGGGTTTCTGGGCCAGCTCGCCGCCATAGGCCTCAAGCTCGTGGATAATCGTGCGGTAGTCTTCGGCAACCGTTTCCGAGGTACCATCGACAAGATGCAACAGCACGGCACAGCGCTCAACATGACCAAGAAAGCGGTCTCCGATCCCGCGTCCCTCATGCGCGCCTTCGATCAGGCCGGGGATGTCGGCCACCACGAATTCCACGTTGTCGACCCCCACGACACCCAGATTTGGGTGCAGCGTGGTAAACGGATAATCCGCGATCTTGGGCCGCGCGTTTGACGTGGCTGCAAGAAAGGTCGATTTGCCTGCATTTGGCATGCCCAGCAGACCCACATCGGCGATCAGCTTCAGACGCAGCCAGATCGTGCGGTCAATGCCGGCCTGCCCCGGATTTGCACGCCGGGGGGCCTGGTTGGTAGCCGATTTGAAGTGCAGATTGCCGAAACCGCCATTGCCCCCTTTTGCCAGCAGAACGCGCTGACCCACCTCGGTCAGATCGCAGATAACGGTTTCTTCATCCTCATCCAGGATCTCGGTGCCGACAGGCACGCGCAGGACAATGTCATCGCCATCCTTGCCGGTACGTTGCTGGCCCCTGCCCGGCTGGCCGTTCTTGGCAAAGAAATGCTGCTGATACCGGAAGTCGATCAGGGTGTTCAGCCCGTCCACGACTTCGACCCAGACAGACCCGCCCTTACCGCCGTCCCCGCCATCAGGGCCGCCGTATTCGATGTATTTTTCGCGTCGGAAGCTGACGCAGCCGCTACCGCCGGCCCCGGACCGGATGTAGACCTTTGCAAGATCGAGAAATTTCATGGTCTGTCCCCTACTGCAAAGGCCCCATCGGCCACAAGTCAGAGTTTTTTACTGTATGTCCAGGTGGGCACATTCGCATCACGCGCCACCGAATAGCTTTCTGCATCGCCAAGATACTGGAACCCGCAATGAGTCAGGACCCGGGCCGAGGCCGGATTGTCCTGAAACACGCTGGCAAACATCGTCGCGTTTTTCAGCGGGTTGGCATTTACCAGTGCTTCAACAGCCATCGACGCAATGCCGGTGTTCCAGTAGATCGGCGCCACCCAATAGCCGACTTCGGACTGGTTCCGATCCAGCCGCTTCAGCGTGATCAGACCAATCAGTTCCGGACCGCCGTCCTTGGTGGCATCCATAACCCAGACGTCCTCGTCCCGGTCTTCGGCCATCGAGCGCGTCACAAAGGCCTCGGTCGAGCCGGGGGCCAAAGGATGCGCGATACTCGTCGTCATGCGCGCCACACGCTCATCACCGGCATAGTGCTCGATCAGCCCCATATCCGACCGACGCAGAGGGCGCAGATCGAACCGCTCGGTTTCTATGACCGGCTGATTTATTATTGTTTCAAGTTTCATGGGTGTGTTCCTCCTCCGAACAACACGAAAAGTACGGACGCAACCGTAAGGCCTGCCAACGTCCACATCAGATATTTTTCAACGGGTCGTCCTTCAACCGCATGGGCAATTCTATCGCCCGCAAAAGTCCAGATCGGATGAAGGATCACCTGGCAAAACAACAAACACAGAGCAATCGTAACCGTCGCTTCGAAACTGGGGGTGCCCGCAGCCACGAACCCGGTGAACCCGGCAATGATCATGGCCCAGGCCTTGGGGTTGAGCGGATGAACAATCAGCCCGGCCAGAAAGCCGGGGGCGTTCCCTTCAGCCTGTTGTCGCGACAAACGCGTGTTGGCAATCTTCCACGCCAGCCAAAAAATATAGGCCGCTGACGCGTATTTAAGCACCGTAAACACCGCGGGTGCCTGATCCGCGAGATGCAGCAATCCAAAGCCGACCGGCCAAATGATCAGCTGCTTTCCAAGGACAACACCCCCGACAAAAGGCAACGCGGCGCGAAAGCCAAAACGCGCACCAGTACCCAGCAGGACCATGTTGGCCGGTCCCGGCGTGCCGACCTGGCTGGCGGCAAAGATCAGGAAACTGGTGGTTGCGACTGTCATCGGTTTGTTTGATCACGGCTGCGTTAAAACGAAAAAGGGACCGGCACTTTGTGCCGGTCCCCCATGAATTTTTCTTAAACCTTCTGGGTTTCGGCTTACTCCGCGGCCTCCGCCACTGGCAGGACCGAAATGAAGGTGCGGTTTTTGAGCCCCTTGTGGAACTTCACGGCGCCATCAGTGGTTGCAAAGATGGTGTGATCCTTGCCCATACCGACGCCTTCGCCCGGCCAGAACTTGGTGCCGCGCTGACGCACGATGATGTTGCCTGCGATGGCAGCCTGGCCACCATACAGTTTGACGCCAAGGCGACGACCCGCTGAGTCGCGGCCGTTACGGGAGGAACCGCCAGCTTTTTTATGTGCCATTCTCTCTCTCCTTAGCCTTTGGCCAGCTCTTTGGCCTGCTCAACCCATTCGGGTTTCACTTTGACCGTTTCGATAGCAGCAATCTGCTCGTCCGACAAGGCGGCCAGAGCGGCAAAGCTCTCGATACCGGCTTCGGCAAGCTTCTTGGCAGCGGCAGGGCCGACGCCGTTCAGCTTGGTCAGATCGTCCGCAGCAACAGCGGCAGGTGCCTCTGCCTTGGCTTCGGCTTTCTTGGCAGGCTTTGCAGCAGGTGCCGCTTCGCCAGCCGGAGCCGAACCGGTTGCAGCCTTGATGCCCGACTTGTCAGCGTCAGACGACAGGATGTCGGTGATCTTGACCAGTGTCAGCTTCTGACGGTGGCCAACGGTACGCTTCGAGCTGTGCTTACGACGACGCTTGACGAACTTGATGACCTTGTCACCTTTGATCTGTTCGATAACTTCGGCCTGAACGCCTGCGCCTTCGATGAACGGTGCGCCAACGACCGGAGCGTCGCCACCCAGCATCAGAACATCGTTGAATTGAACTTTTTCACCTGCGTCGGCAGCCAGCTTTTCAACGCGGAGGATATCACCCGCCTGAACCTTGTACTGCTTGCCGCCAGTCTTGAGGACCGCAAACATGCGTCTTTCCTTTGTCTAACCGCGTTCTGTGGTCCCCTTTCGGGAGTTTCCGGCCCCAAGACACTTGAAAGCCACCTCGAACAGCGCGCCCTTTTCGGGCTGTGTGAATGACCATCAGGACATCCCAAGGGTCAAATAATAACGATACCCGGCACGGAAAACCGGCCGGGATGCGCGCTTATCCATAGATCGCCGGGAAAAGTCAACACCAAAGCGTCGTCAGAGATCAGACGCCCTGAGTGTCTGTGCGACCGCCCGCCCCAACCGGAAAGAGATATCGTTGAACATCCGGTCAAAGCCGTCGAAAAGCGCCTCATTCAGGGCGCGCCCGGTTTCGGTTCTGGAGAACGCAATATTCTCGCGCATCTGGGTCTCATCCAGAGGCCGATAGGCCATCAGAAGAAAGGAATAAAGCCACGCCTCGGTTTCTGCTGAGCGGCTTTCTTTCTGTGACAGAAGTTCGGCCAGCAATTCCTGATCGTCGCCTTGCGCGTCGACATCAAGGCCCTTAAAGAAGCTGTAGTCGGAACTCAGCGCCCCATGAACGTTCTTTTCGACAAGGTCATTTGCCTGGATGTACTCATCGACCAACTCGAAACGAGTCGAGTCGCGCTCAACGGACTCGTAAGCTTCGCGCGCCATGTCCTCAATGGCCGGGTCCGACATCGCCTGCCGGGCCGAGTTTTCCAGCGACACGATCGTCTGACCAAGATCGCTTTCAAAAAACAGGATCGCCTGATCAAGCTGCGCAACTGACAGACCCGCCTCAAAGGCATCCGTCAGGAATTTCTGCATCCAGACCGGGTCGTAAATATCTTTGACCTGCGCTTCAAAATGGGCGCCGCCGGTATTGTCCAACAGCGTTTCGTCAAGTTCCTCGCGGTGCCCCTGACCTTCCTGTACGAGAATTTCCATCACATGCGACAGGTGCATGGCCTGCGCCAGCCGGTCGACCCTTTGATCGGCCAGCAATTGAGCGCCCCACAGAACAAACGCAATCGCCAGAAAAACGCGGTGCATCAAATATCCTGCGCGGGATGCAGTTCGGCCATTCGGGCCGCAAGTACTTCGAACCGCATGGCCATGATTTCGTATTGGATCGCGTTCAGCAGTTCATACACTTCCTGCATCAGGGGTTGTTCCAGCGCCTCGACATACGAGTCGACATCCGCATCGGAAAAGTCCTGATAGGTATAGGCTGCCCCCGCAAGGCTGGACAGTTGCAGTGACTGGCGCATACCGGCTTCGTTCCGCTTCATCAGCGCACGCAATTCATCGGCATCCAGTTGCAGGTCAATGACACCTGATGCGCTGGCTGCCAAAAGAAAACGCACCTGAATTTCTTGCAGGGCCCGCACTGCGGTACCGGTCGAATCGATCGCCTTGTTCATTCGTTTGAAACTTTCGACCCGTTGCGATCCGTCCTTGATCAAGTCTGCGATGATTTTTTGGCCTTCCAGCTGCTTGGCCTCATCGTCCTCAAGCATATGCGAGGCGTTTTCCGCCTCAACCAAGCGCTGACCCAGATCCGATGCATAAAAGTCAACCGCATGTGTCAGGGCCTCATCACTCAAGGTTTGTTCGAGGATGGAAACCGCGGTTTCGTGCATGGCGCCGACTTCGAAGACTTCGTCTGCCAGACGCGTCCAGTCCGAACCGAAGCCATCGGGATCAATCCCCAGCATCTGAGGGGCAGACATCGAGCTCAGCGCGATGCTTTCCAGGGCAACGTCAAACCCGGTCGTGGTCAGAAAGGCCTCTATCCGATCACGGCTGGCGGCGGAAAGTTCCAAGGGGATCAGAACAAGCGCAAAGAGCGGGGCCAGAAACCAAAAGGCGGAGCGGCGTACAAACTGTATCATGAATATCAGACTAGGAGTTTTGCGCTGGCAGGCAACGGAAAATCCCGGGTTTCTTCAATTCCCGAATTTTCTGCTTGCACCCCTGCCCGTTCCTCACTAAATCCCCCCCTCACAGACCCCCGCGGAGAGGTGCCGGAGTGGTCGAACGGGGCGGTCTCGAAAACCGTTGTGGGTGCAAGCCCACCCAGGGTTCGAATCCCTGTCTCTCCGCCACTATCCCAACGCAGGCTCAATGCTGCCTTTTGGCCCACAAGAAGCGCCCGAAAATTGGTTGCGTCTGCGGGCCATTCCCGGCGGATCGCCGCCAAAACAGGGCACGACATCTTTGTGCAGGCGTGTTCTTGCCGCGTTTCGAAGGACAATGAGCATAGCCCGGCTTATACTCTATTCTGCTGAGAATTATCGGGAATTCCCCTTTGTACCTGAGTTATTTTTAGCGCATTCCGGCGACACAATTTCCAAAGGAGACACACATGTCGCGTACTCTTATTCTTGCCATCGTCATCGCCGCAATTGGCGCTGGCGGATACTATTACCTGAATCAACCCGAACCCTCACCCGCCGAGCGTTTGGAAACCGCGGCAGAAGAAGCCGCCGAAGCGGTGACAGACGCAGCTTCATCTGTACAGGACGCTGCCTCTGACGCTGTCGATGCCGCGACCGAACAAGCCGCCGAAGCAGCGTCGTCGCTGACGGACCAAGCGACAGAAGCGGCGTCATCGGTTGCAGATCAGGCAAGCGAAGCCGCGTCATCGGTGGCGGATCAGGCCTCTGACGCTGCTCAGGAGGCCAGCGATCAGGTGGCCGCGCTGGCCGGTCAGGGGCAGGAGTTGCTGAACTCATGGATTCAGGAAGGCAAGCTGGACCCGACCAACTTCGACTATGATGGTATTATGACATCCATTCAGGACAGCACTCTGGCCACCGATCTGAAAGATCAGGCGATCAAGATTGTGAATGATATCAAGGATTCGCCTGAAATGATTGTTCAGAAAATTCAGGAACTGACCAACCTGCTGACCCAACAGTAAAGTGTCGAAGGCCGATCCACGGGTCGGCCTTTGCCCCGGGGGCGCATCTGCGCTGCCCCTACGTTACGGTGTCGTTGAATTGACCTCTTGCGCGGCTTTTGATTGGCTGTGCCTGACATAAAGCCCGCGCCCTGCCCGACTGGTCTGAGGCTTTTCGGACAAGGGGCGCGCTTTGATTCAGCCAAATTCGAGGATCAACCGATGACCGACCTGCCCCAGACTATGTTCGCCGCAATCCTTAAGCATGACGGGTATTCCGGTACGGCCACCGGACCAGCCATTGAAAACGCCGCCGACTGGTTGGAAGAAGCCGAAGTTCCCACGCCGGAACCCGGCCCGGGCCAGGTACTGATCCGTTTGCGCGCGGCTTCGGTCAATCCATCCGATCTGCATTTCATCAAGGGGGAATACGGGCAGCCTAGGGTCAAGGGATCCCCTGCCGGCTTTGAAGGATGCGGAGACGTCGTAGCCGCCGGCAAGGGCGCCGAGGCCCTGCAAGGGCAACGCGTCGCGTTCGTCGCCGCCGGATCGGGGGCCTGGGCGGAGTATGTCGTCACGCAGATGCAGATGTGCATCCCTCTGCGCCCTGATATCTCGGACGATGACGGGGCCGCCCAGATCGTCAATCCAATGACGGCGATGGCCATGGTGGATATGGCCAAGGCCGACGGCGATGCCTTCGTCGTATCAGCCGCGACCAGCCAGTTGGGCAAGCTGATGTGCAGCCTTGGTCGGGATCTGGGTTTGAAGCCGATCGCTTTGGTGCGTCGGGCCGAGACCGCAGAGATGTTGAAAGACCTTGGCGCGGCCGAAGTGCTTGTGACAACCGACGAAGGCATTTTCGCAAAGTTTGCGGATCTGAGCGCGCAGCTGAAACCGCGCGTGTTTCTGGATGCCGTGACGGACCAATTGTCCGAACAATTGTTCTGTGCCATGCCCAACCGGGCGCGCTGGATCAGTTATGGCAAGCTGTCTACCGAGGCGCCGACGCTGACTCAGACAGGGCAGTTGATTTTCATGGGAAAGCGGATCGAAGGGTTCTGGCTGACAAGCTGGATGATGTCGACCCCGCCCGCCGATCAGATGCGAGTTGTGGCCGAGGTTCAGGCCCGGTTTGCAGACGGGCGCTGGAAAACGGATGTTTCTGAACACCTTACACTCAGAAATCTTGTACCAAACCTGGCTGATGCGCTGAAAAAGAGTGACGGCAAGGTGATAATAACGCCATAGTAGAACAAACCCGCGTCACCGGAGGATGCGCGCGGGCGGAACGCGACACCGGCAAACCGGTCGAGGGAGGACAGTTTGGATAACGCGCAGCTGCTGATCAGCGGACTGGCAAACGGGTGTGTCTATGGCCTGATCGCGCTTGGCTTTGTTCTGATCTACAAGGCGACCGAAGCGGTAAATTTCGCGCAGGGCGATTTCATGATGCTGGGGGCCTTTGTCACCATCGGCCTGACCAATACCGAATATATGGGCCTGCCGTTCTGGCTGGCCCTGCCGATCTCGCTGGGGATCATGGGGGCATTGGGATATCTTCTGGATCGCCTGATCATCCGTCGCCTGTTTGGCGAAAGTCAGACCGCCGTCGTAATCCTGACCATCGCCCTGGGCTTCGTGATCCGTTTCGTGGCCGGATTGATCTGGGGGCACGAACCGCAAACGCTGCAAAACCCGCTTGCGGGGAAAGAGCTGCGCTTTGGCGGCCTTGTGCTGGGGCTGGAGGATGTCGCCGTGATCGTCGTCACCATCCTGCTGACATGGGGCCTTTACGTTTTCTTCAACCGTTCCAAACTCGGGCTGGCGATGCAGGGGGCGTCGCAAAACCAGCTGGCGGCGTATTACATGGGCGTGCCTGTCAAGCGGGTTCAGGGGTTCATCTGGGCGCTGGCCGGGATCGTTGCGGGGATTGCGGGCATTCTGTTCGCCGCCAAGGGCGCCGTGGATCCGACAACGGGATTGCTGGGCATCAAGGCATTTGCCGCCGCCGTCATCGGAGGGTTCGGAAGCCTGCCCGGGGCGCTGGCCGGTGGTCTTGTCGTCGGGGTGATCGAGCCTTTCGCCAGCCGCTATATCGCGGCGGGTTACAGCCAGATCGCACCATACGCCCTGCTGCTTGCCGTGCTGATCTTTCGTCCCAACGGGTTGTTCAGTCAGGTTCGGGTCAAAAAGGTCTGAGCCGTGCGGATCATCTTCAAAACCGACTACATGCAGGATATCCGCCCGTGGAAAGACCGTTACCAGTTTGTCCTGTATCTGATCCTTCTGACGGTGGTTACCGCAGCCCCCTGGTGGCTGGATGAGTTCTATCTGGGCGAGCTGACCAACGTCCTGATCTGGGCCATTGCCGGATTGGGTCTGATGGTCCTGACCGGGCATACAGGGCAAGTCAGTCTGGGCCACGCGGCCTTTCTGGCTTTTGGCTGCTATGCCAACGTTGCCCTGATTGAAGCCGGGGTGCCCTTTCTTCTCGCTTTTCCGCTGGCCGGCATCCTGACGGGGATCGCGGGCGTGACCGTTGCGGTCCCTGCCCTGCGCCTGCATGGCATCTATCTGGCCATCTTCACCATGGCGCTTTCGATCCTGATGGACGACATCATCGTTCTGTCCGAACCCATCACCGGCGGTGTTGCGGGCAAGTATGTCGGCGGGGTCGAAATCTTCGGCCATCTGGTAGACCGCTGGGGAACGCCCGATCAGTTCTTCTGGCTGGTCCTGACCGTCGCCGTTCTGGTCACACTGGGATATATCAACCTGCTGCGCGCGCCTTTGGGCCGCAGCTTTATCGCTGTGCGCGACTCTGAGGTTTCGGCCCAGGCGATGGGAATCGATATCGCGCGGACAAAGATGATCTCTTTCGCCTTGTCCTGCGCGGTGACGGGCTGGGCCGGGGCACTGATGGGGTTGTTCGCCGGAGCGTTCAACAACGAAACCTTCAGTGTTCTGATCTCGATCCAATTGTTGATGATGATCGTGATCGGTGGGCTTGGATCGATCCACGGCGCGTTTCTGGGCGCGATCGTGATCGGGTTCCTGCCGCAGTTTCTGTCGATCTCAAAAGAATATGCCGGCGCTCTGTTCGGTGGCAGTACGGTGGCCATACCGGGATTGGAGTTCGGCATCTTCGGCATGATCCTGATTGCCTTCATCCTGTTCGAACCCATGGGCATCTATGGCCGCTGGCTGAAAATCCGCACCTGGTTCGAGCTGTTCCCCTTCTATCGAAAGGACATGTTCAAACGGCAGAAGTCTTATCTCAAGACGGAGCGTCTGAGATGAGCTTGCTGGAGTTCGAAAATGTCACCCTCAAGTTCGGCGGCCTGACGGCGGTGGATGACCTGTCATTCGATGTTCGGGAAGGTGAGGTTTTCGCCATCGTCGGTCCAAACGGTGCGGGCAAGTCCACTGTTTTCAACCTGATTTCCCGGTTCTACGATCCCGTTGACGGGGCGATCCGGTTTGACGGACATGATCTGCTTCAGGTCAAACCGTCCGGCGTCGCCGCCTATGGCGTGGCGCGGACCTTCCAGAATATCGAACTGTTCGAACACGCCACCGTTCTGCAAAACCTGCTAGTCGGGCGGCACCGCCACCGCAGGACAAACCTGATTACCGAGATTCTGTTCACCCCGTCCGCAAAGCAACAGGAACTGGAAAACCGCGAGAAAGTGGAACGGATCATCGATTTTCTCGACCTGCAAGCCTATCGCGACAAGATGATATCCGGGCTGCCCTACGGCGTACGCAAAGTGGTCGAAGTTGCACGGGCTTTGGCAACTGACCCAAAACTCTTGCTGCTGGATGAGCCGGCCTCGGGGTTGTCCGTCGAAGAGACAACGGACATGCGTTGGTGGATCGATGATATCCGACGGCAGATGGGCATCACCGTTTTGATGGTAGAACATGACATGGGCCTGGTCTCGGGCGTGTCAGACCGGGTTCTGGCCATGGCAGATGGTGCCAAACTGGCGCTTGGATCCCCGGCCGAAGTTCAATCGCACCCGGCGGTGATTGAAGCTTATCTGGGGAAAGCCTCATGAGCGCGCCAATCCTGAAAATCCGAAATGTCGAAAGCTTCTACGGCCCGATAATGGCCATTCGTGGCGTTTCTCTGGATGTTCACGAAGGTTCGATTGTCTCGATCCTTGGAGCAAACGGTGCCGGCAAGACGACGTTGATGAAAACCGTCTCCGGGGTGATGGACCCGGAAAAAGGCACGATCACCTTTGATGGAGACGACATTCAGGGGGCCGAGCCGCATACCGTCGTCCAGCGCGGGATCGTGCATGTACCCGAAGGGCGCGAGGTGTTTCCTCTGCTCACCGTCGATGAAAACCTGAGCCTCGGCGCGTATACCCGAACGGACAAAGTGCAGATCGACCAGGATCGCGAGCTTGTTTTCAGTTACTTTCCCGTTCTGAAAGATCGTCGCACGCAAGAGGCCGGCACCCTTTCGGGCGGGCAGCAACAAATGCTGGCAATCGGACGGGGGCTGATGGCCCGTCCCCGCATCATGCTGCTGGATGAACCGTCGCTGGGTCTGTCACCGCTTTTGGTTCAGGAAATTTTCGCCATTCTGAAACGTCTGAACGAAGAACAGCATATGACGATGCTGCTGGTCGAACAGAACGCCAATGCGGCGTTGCGGCTGGCGCATCATGGATACGTGATGGAGGTAGGCCGCATCGTCATGGATGGTGCTGCGGATACGTTGCTGAAATCCGAAGACATCCAGAACTTCTATCTTGGCGTGCAGGAAGAAGGCGCACGCGAAAGCCGCCGTTGGAAACGCAAGAAGACGTGGAGGTAAGCAAGATGGATGCCACGCCCCTCGCCTCGCAGGTCAAGATCAACGGCGTTGAACTGAATGCAACCCCCGGACAACGCCCGTTGCGCGTGGATGGGTGCACCACCATCAGCATGCTGTTTCAACACCGTTGCGCGGAACTGGGGGATCGTACAGCCCATCGCGAAAAGGATCTGGGCATCTGGAAGTCATATTCCTGGGCCGACTACTGGCAGCACGCCAAGTGGATCGGGCTTGCCCTGCGCAAGCTGGGCCTGGAACGCGGTGACGTTGTTTCGATCCTGTCCGAGGACCGCAAGGAATGGATGTGGTTCGATATGGGCATTCAGTGCGTCGGGGGCATTTCTTCTGGCGTCTACACCACGGATTCGGCCAATCAACTGCAATATCTGGTCAACGACAGTGGCAGCAAGTTCCTCATCGTCGAGGACGAAGAGCATTTGGACAAATTTCTGGAAGTCGAAAATCAAGTTCCGGATCTGATCAAGGTGATCATTCTGGAAGACGAAGGCTTGCACGACCTGACCCATCCGCGCTGCATGATGATCGACGATCTTTACGCTTTGGGCCAGCAGGCCGAACAGGAAGATCCGGGACGGTTCGAAGCCGAAATCGCATTGGCCAAACCTCAGGATACAGCTTTGCTGGTTTATACATCCGGCACCACCGGCCAGCCCAAGGGCGCGATGTTGAGCCATGAAAACATCTTGGCCGGCATTGAGGCCGGTGCCTGGTCATTGCCAACGCAGGCCGGTGACGAACAACTGTGTTTCCTGCCCCTCTGCCATATCCTGGAACGCGACGTATCCGTCTATTTTCCACTCGCCGCCCGCTGCACCGTGAATTTCGCGGAAAGCCCTGAAACGGTCTTTGCAAATCTGCAAGAGGTCTCGCCTTCGACCTTCACGGCGGTCCCGAGAGTTTGGGAAAAGATCTATGCGCATGTGCAAATCCTGGCGCAGGATGCAACGCCGTTGGGTCGAATGGCATACGATCTTGCCCTGAAGGCCGGCGCACGGCGGGCCGAGTACGTGAGTTCGGGAAAACCCGTTCCCGCCGCCATCGCAGCCCGGTTCTGGGTTTGGGATCAGTTGGTTCTGAAGAATCTGCGCCGGATGCTCGGTTTGGACAAACTGCGCCGGGGTGGCACGGGTGCTGCGCCTATCTCGGCGGATTTGTTGAAATGGTACTGGGCTATCGGTGTGCCGATCGTCGAGGGTTTCGGCATGACCGAAACGTCCGGCCTCGCCACACTCAACACCGTGGAAAGCAACAAGATCGGAACCATCGGCAAGGTCGTCCCGGGGTGCGATATCCGCATCTCGGACGAAGGTGAAATTCAGCTCAAGGGCATGAACATCTTTCAGGGCTATTGGCGCAACAACGCAAAGACGGCGGAAAGCTTTACCGCCGATGGCTGGCTGCGCACCGGCGATATGGGGCGTATCGACAAGGACGGGTACGTTACCATCACCGGCAGGTTGAAAGACATCATCATCACCGCCGGTGGCAAGAACATCACCCCGGCCGAAATCGAAAGCCGGCTGAAGTTCAGCCATTACATCTCGGACGCGGTGATCATCGGCGACCGGCGCAAATACCTCACGGCGCTGATCATGATCGATCAGGAAAATGTCGAAAAATATGCGCAGGACCAGAAAATCCCTTTCTCGAACTTTGCCTCGCTTTGCGCCGCGGCCGAAGTCAAGGAACTGATCGGCGCCGAAGTGGCCGCAGTGAACAAGGAATTCGCGCGGGTTGAACAGATCAAGGATTTTCGCCTGATCGACGTTCTGCTGACCGCCGAGGATGACGAGCTTACCGCCACGATGAAGCTGAAACGCGGCCTAGTCGAAAAGAAACACGGACATCTGATTGAAGACATGTACACTTAGCCAAAGAGTTTTCGGGAGGAGAAAGATGAAGAAGTCATTCAAATGGCTGGCCGCCGCCACGGCGTTGACCGCCTCGGTAAGCATAGGTTGGGCTCAGACGCAGGGCGTGACGGATGATGAGATTGTCATCGGGTCCGTCAACGACCTGAGCGGCATCTTTGCCGCGGTAGGTGTCCCGGCGACCAAAGGTGCGAATGTGGTATTCGACCGGGTGAACGAAGCCGGTGGCATACACGGGCGCAAAATCCGCTATGTGGTCGAGGACAACGGATACCAGATGCCGCGTGCAATGCAGGGCTACAACAAACTGCTGAACCGCGACAAGGTGTTCGCCATGCTGCAATCGCTTGGCACGCCGATGAACATGGCCGGGTTCAAGCTGTTGGATCCCAAGGGCATTCCCAACGTGGCACCTCTGACCGCTGCGCGTCAGATGTTGCAGGAACCGATGCGGAACAAGTTCACGTCTTTCTCGACCTACTATGATCAGGCGCGTGTCGGTGTGAAATATCTGGCCGGCGAATTTGAATCAAAAACGGTCTGCACCATGTATCTGCCGACAGATTTCGGCGAGGAAATTCTTGAAGGCAGCAAGGCCGGCGCCGAAGAAGCCGGGATCGCTTTTGGATCTGAAACGACCCACAAGCCGGATGAGACGGATTTTGTCGGGTCGCTCAGCAAGCTCAAGGAAGAAGGCTGCGATATCGTCACCATGGCGCTTGGGGTGCGGCAGGCGATCACCGTAGTGGGCACCGCCAAGAAGATGGGCCTGACGGACATGAAGTTCCTCGGCACTTCGGCCAGTTTCCTGACTGTCGTGGCGCAGGTTCCCGGTGGGGTGACTGACGGGTTCTATGCAGCAGCCTCGTGGCAGGATCTTTGGGCGCGTGCGGACCAACCTGCCCCGGCGGCGTTTATCGAAGAGTACAAGGCCGCGACCGGCGAAGATCCGGTTGGATTTGCCATGTTGGGCTATTCCGCTGCCGAAATGATGGTCAAGGCGCTTGAGGCCGCGGGCCCTGACCTGACGCATGACAGCTTTATCGAAGCGATGGAAACACTGGATTATCAGGACGATCTGGTCGGCAACCACATTACCTATGGCCCTGACGACCATCAGGGCGCGGATACGGTTTTCGTCAATGTCGTTGAAAACGGCGCGTGGAAACTGGTTTACGAAGAATAAGATTTCCCGCAAAACAATGCAAAAGGGCTCGCAATTGCGAGCCCTTTCTTTGTTGGGTGTCCCCGGCGAATTAACGCTTGGAGAACTGGAACGAACGGCGGGCTTTGCGCTTACCGAATTTCTTACGTTCCACAACGCGGCTGTCGCGGGTCAGGAAGCCAGCAGCTTTCAGAGCACCACGCAGGTTCGGATCGTACAGTTGCAGCGCCTTCGAGATGCCGTGCTTGACCGCACCGGCCTGACCGGTCAGGCCACCGCCTTTGACAGTGGCGACAACGTCGAACTCGCCTTCGACACCAGCAACCTGAAACGGCTGGCGCAGGATCAGTTGCAGAACGGGGCGTGCAAAATAGACATCCTGATCCTTCCCGTTCACGGTGACCTTGCCGGAACCCGGCTTGATCCAAACGCGGGCAACAGCGTCTTTACGCTTGCCGGTGGCATAGGAACGGCCCAGTTCGTCACGTACGGGTTCACGCACGATGACTTCTTCGGCCACGGTTTCAACGCCTGCGACGGCGCTCAGCTCTTCGAGAGTATTGATCTGATCAGCCATCGGTCATTAGCTCCGGGTGTTTTTCTTGTTCATGGACTTGACGTCCAGAACTTCGGGCGCTTGCGCCTCGTGGGGATGCTCGGCACCGGCATAAACGCGCAGGTTGGTCATCTGCTTGCGCGCCAGGCGGTTGCCCGGCAGCATGCGCTTGACCGCCTGGGTCACGACGCGCTCGGGGTGTGCACCTTCCAGGATCTGCTGTTTGGTGCGCGACTTGATGCCGCCCGGGTGGCCAGTGTGCCAGTAGAAGTTTTTTTCGCGCTTCTTGCCGGTCATCTGGATCTTGTCAGCGTTGATCACGATGACGTTGTCGCCCATGTCCATGTTCGGGGTGAACGACGCTTTGTGCTTGCCACGCAGGCGCATGGCGACGATCGAGGCGAGACGGCCCAGAACAACGCCCTCGGCGTCGATCAGGATCCATTTCTTGTCGATGTCTGCAGGTGTTGCAGAAAAGGTTTTCATGGCAGGATAGTCCTGTTTGATGTGAAAGACCGCCCCAAGCGAGGCGGCCCGAATTCGATGGATGCGTATCTAGACACGCATGACCGCCACGTCAAGCGACCAAACGCCATTTAAAATGTTTTAAAACAATGGCTTGTTAAATAGGTATTATTTTACCCCACAATTTCAGCACGAAAATCGCTTCAATTTCGACACTCTGATACACTCGGTTGGAATTGATCATGCCCAACCACGGAGGATCACATGCAGGATTTGACGCGCAAGATTGAAAACTATGGCGCGGCCTGGCAGGAAAAGTCCGCCGATAAACGGCTTGCGCTTCTGACCCGGTGCTTTGCGGAAAACGGTCGGTACGTGGATCCGACAGCCGATGTTTCAGGCCGTGAACAGTTGAGTGCACATATCGGCGAAGTCCTTTTGACTTCGAATGGGCGTGTCGAAATCACCAGCAGTCCTGTGTCGCACCATGATGTCATCCACTTCACGTGGCATATGGTGGCCCCCGACGGCGCAATCATGGTGGCCGGGCATGATTTCATTCGATTGGACGAGGACGGAAAAATTGCCCATCTGGCCGGATTCTTTGGCGACCCGCCGCCGCTGAGTTGAATGCTAGACGCTGATCTGTTCAGGCGGATTGTCCAGCAAAGCGCGCAACCTCAGCATTGCGTCCTCGAACCGTTCCAACGAAACGTGGCCATTCATTGCGATGCGTACGGCGTTTGGCGCGCGCCCGTCGCGCAGGGCAAACTCATCCGCTGATCTGAGTTGAATGCCTTCCCGCTCTGCCGCGCGGCTGAACGCGGCAGACCGCCACCCCGATGGCAGGTTCAGCCAGATAAAAGGCACATCCGGTGCCCAGTTCAGATCGAACCCACCCAGCGCATTGACGGTGATCCGAACATAATCGCCCATCCGTTTGCGCACATCCTGAGCAATCTGGCGGGTACGCGGATCCGACAGCAGCAGCCGGGTCAGTTCGGCCAAGGGTTGAGCCAGGCCAAAATACCCATATTCGGCCGATCGGCGCAGATCGGCGCTGCGATCCTTTGGGGCAATGGCAAAGCCAACGCGCAAAGCCGGTGTGAGTATCTTTGAAATGGACGACACGTGCCAGCCCCGCTCGGGTGCAAGCGCGCGATAACTGGGTTCGCGCGCTTCCCCCATGCGATAGCAATCGTCCTCCACGATCTGAAGGTCGAAGCGCCGGGCGACGTCCACGACCTCTTTCCTGCGTGCCAGCGGCGTGTGGATGCCGGTGGGGTTCTGAACTTCTGGCGAGACGCAAACGGCCTGAGCATTGGTTTGCCGCAAAACATGCTCCATCGACGCCGGATCGATGCCCCATTTGTCCATCTTGACGCCAATGACTTCGGCGCGCATCAACTCTCCGGCCCGACGAAACCCGGCGTAAGAGAGGTCTTCAACCAACACGATTGGTTTGGGTCCGCGCAGGATGGTCTGGAACACCAGACACAATCCGTTCTGCCCGCCATGGGTCAAGACGATGTCATCATGGGTCAGCGGGCCCAGCGGCAAATCCGACAGCCAATCCACGACCGATTGCCTCATGGGTTGATACGCGTCCCGCGTGGGGTAATTCAGAAACAACCCGGGATCAGCTTGCGAAACCTTTTGCAGGCATTCCCGGATGAGCGCGACCTGCCCCGCATCCGGCAAACGCGGGCTGAACAGGCTGACATTGGCGTTGTGCTTATCTTCCCTCAGATGCAGTTGCCTGGCCCAGACATCATCCAGAATCGGTGATTTCGGCGGGGCCACAAATGTACCGCGCCCAACCTCGGCATGGAGCAAGCCTTCGTCCGTCAGGATCGTATAGGCACGTGCGACTGTACCAGGTGTGATTTGCAGGCGATACGCCAGTTCACGAACCGGCGGAAGCTTGGCGCCAACATCTAATTTCTTGTCACCAATGGCTTTTCTTATTGCGTCAGCAACCAATGTGTATTTCGGACCCTTGGATTTTGGCAGAGCCTCCGGCCAAATTGTATCCATTACAATTCTTCCTTTGCCTTTGACACAATTTCGAATGTATCAAATTTATGTACCAAGCAATACTGTTTTGTGTCAATACAATTTGAAAGGAATTCCGAGATGACACGCACAATGCACACCACCGCCCTTCTGCTGCTGAACGACAGCCCACGGCTGCCTCTGCTCGCGGCTCTGGCCGTGCGGTTTGCGGCGGCGGTCACTCAATGGGAACGCCGTCGCCGCAGTCGCGTCAATCTGAGCTATCTGGATGACCGTCTGCTTCAGGACGTCGGGCTGACCCGCCATCAGGCTGGCCGGGAAACAAAGCGCTTTTTCTGGCAGCCCTGACTGATCCCCAGTCCCAATTATTGGGACCTCTTCCTGGGCCGGGGCCTGTCCCCGGCCTTTTTTATCCGAAATTCGCGGCAGCTGACCCTGCTGGCGGCAGGGAATAGGTCATCGTTGCCCGTGCAACCGGAAGATCACTGCCTTCCGAATATAAAAGCACATCCCCAACGGCCAGTGTTTTTCCCAGCTTCAACAAACGACAGGCCGCAATCATATCGGCGCCGCCTTCCGGCTTGCGCAGGAAATCAAAGGAACTGTTGGTGGTAACGGCCAGTGACTGACGCCCTTTTCGTGCCAGAACCATCGCATAGACACTGACATCGGCAAGCCCGAACATCGACGGGCCGGAAACCGTGCCCCCGGGGCGCAGATGTTGATCCTGAACCACAAGGCGCATGGTGATCGTGTCTTCGGTCAAATCTTCAACGACGAAATCCTTGTGCACCTGCGGGAACACCTCTTTGAGGTATTGTGACAGTTCGTCCCGATTCATTGCCAAAGCCATACTTCCCCTCCTGCTCTTGCCGACCTAGAGTTGGCCCAACTTGGGAACGGAGGGCAAGATGGCAATTCTGGAACGTTACGACACGGGCGCGGTGGCACGGCTGACACTGAACGCCCCGGACCGGCTGAACGCATTGAGTGATGAGATGCTGGCTGCGCTGCAAGCCGAACTTGATGCGCTGCGCGACGACGGCTCGATTCGGGCCGTAGTCCTGTCAGGGGCGGGAAAGGCGTTTTGCGCCGGGCATGACCTGAAGCAGATGACGGCCGGACGCCAATCCGAAGATGGTGGCAAAGCTTACTTTCAAGATCTCTTTTCCCGTTGCGCCCGGATGATGATGTCGATCCAGTCCCTGCCGCAACCCGTTATCGCGCAAGTCCATGGCATTGCGA
Organism: Ruegeria sp. H8; assembly: GCF_056532905.1. Classification (NCBI taxonomy): domain Bacteria; kingdom Pseudomonadati; phylum Pseudomonadota; class Alphaproteobacteria; order Rhodobacterales; family Roseobacteraceae; genus Ruegeria; species Ruegeria sp. H8. The sequence continues at coordinate 708,404 of NZ_JBQFNY010000001.1, forward strand.
CCGCCGCCGGATGTCAGCTGGTTGCAACCTGCGATATGGCGGTGGCCGCAGAAGGAACACGGTTTGGCGTCAACGGGGTCAATATCGGCCTGTTCTGTTCCACGCCGATGGTGGCTCTCAGCCGCAACATCCCCAGAAAGCAGGCATTGGAAATGCTGACCACCGGCGAATTCATTTCAGCAGAGCGCGCCGCCGAATTGGGGCTGGTAAATCGCGTCGTTCCAGAAGCGCTGCTGGAACAAGAAGCCAACGGGCTTGCGGAACTGGTCGCATCCAAGCTTGGCGTCGCCGTGAAGATCGGCAAAGAAGCGTTCTATCAACAGCTGCAAATGCCTTTGGACCAAGCTTATGCCTATACCGGAGACGCAATGGCGCAGAATATGTTGTACCGCGATACAGAAGAAGGCATTTCCGCCTTTATTGAAAAGCGCCCCCCGAATTGGACCCAATGACGCAATTGTTTTGAACATTTTTTGCCACTGTCTTCATTTTTGCACTTTTCAAAAGGGCAACTCTGTGGCAAAGCTGGGTCGAGGCCAAGGCCTCAAGACACTTTTGGGTCGCCGTGGGCGGAAGGTCCCTCCAGCTGGTCTCTCTCACCAGCGCTGACATTCCCGCAGCGGCGACCCCAAGACCCCTCCAGCAAATCAGTCACATACAATACGGCAGTTGCGCCTGTGTGTGCGGTGCCCTATGTGGCTGCACATGACACAAGTTTTGCATATCGTCGGCGGTGGAATGGCCGGGTCCGAAGCGGCCTGGCAAGCCGCTGAAATGGGCGTTGACGTGATCATTCATGAAATGCGCCCCACCGTTGGCACCTTCGCACATCAGACAGGAAACCTGGCGGAAATGGTGTGTTCAAACTCGTTCCGATCGGATGATGATGAACAGAATGCCGTCGGTCTGCTGCACTGGGAAATGCGAGTAGCCAATGGGTTGATCATGACAACCGCCGACGCGCACAGGCTTCCTGCAGGGGGGGCTCTGGCCGTGGATCGCGACCCGTTTGCCGAAACGGTCACCGCAAAACTGCGCGCCCACCCACGCGTGAGCGTCACCGATCAGGAAGTCACCTCGCTGCCTGATGACGGCCATTGGATATTTGCGACCGGCCCGTTGACCTCACCCGCATTGGGGGAAGCCATCCGGGCGGAAACGGGATCGGACGCGCTGGCGTTCTTCGATGCAATCGCGCCCATTGTCTATGCCGACAGCATCGACATGAGCAAAGCGTGGATGCAATCCCGGTATGACAAAGGCGAGACCGAGGAAGAACGCACGGCTTACCTGAACTGCCCGATGGACCGTGATCAATACGAGGCTTTCATCGACGCCCTTCTGGCAGCGGAAAAAACCGAGTTTCACGAAGGTGAGACCGCAGGCTATTTTGATGGCTGCCTTCCCATTGAAGTCATGGCCGAACGCGGGCGCGAGACACTGCGCCACGGTCCGATGAAGCCTGTTGGGCTGACAAACCCTCATGCGCCTGACGTCAAACCCCATGCCGTGGTTCAGTTGCGGCGCGATAACGCGTTGGGCACATTGTTCAACATCGTGGGGTTTCAGACCAAGATGAAACACGGCGCCCAGACCGACGTGTTCCGCATGATCCCCGGCCTGGAAAACGCCAGCTTTGCCCGGCTGGGCGGCATCCACCGCAACACGTTCATCAACTCTCCTACCCTGCTCGATGCACAGATGCGCTTGAAATCCAAGCCCAACATCCGCTTTGCCGGCCAGATTACGGGCGTCGAAGGCTATGTTGAAAGCGCCGCGATGGGATTGCTTGCCGGTCGCATGGCCGCCGCGGAAATACAGGGTCGTGATTTGCCTGAAGTACCCAAAGACAGTGCAATGGGTGCGTTGATCCATCACATTACCGGCGGGGCCGAAGCCAAGACGTTTCAGCCGATGAACGTAAACTTTGGCCTGTTCCGCCCCGTGGACGGCCTGAAAGGCGGGCGGCGCGGCCGGAAGGACCGGTACAAGGCCTATACCGATCGTGCCAAGACAGAATGGCAAACCTGGTTGGATCAATGCTGACTGGACGCGCGGCGTGATCTCGGCCTAGCATGACGGGATGAGCGACAAGTTCCTGGACAGCACCTACGATCTCGACACGCCTGAAGACACTGAAACGCATTACCAGAACTGGGCCGCGACCTATGAAGAAGAGGTCGCGGAACAGGGATATGCAACCCCGGGACGGGTGGCCGCGGCTTTGTGGCAATTCCACCCTCACCCCCAAACGCCGATTCTGGACTTCGGCTGCGGAACGGGGCTTTCCGGTCTCGCCTTGCGGGCGGCGGGATTTGAGGTCATCGATGGTATCGATCCCACCCCCAAAATGCTGGAAGAGGCAGAGGCCAAGGGTGTTTACCGAAGTTTGACCGGGTTTGACATCACCAAACCGGCCCCGCTCAGGCGCGGCGCGTATTCGGTGATCACCGCCATCGGTGTCATCGGTCAGGGCGCGGCCCCGCCCGAGACATTCGACCAGTTGATGCACACCTTGCCCAAAGGTGGGTTGCTGGCGTTTTCCCTGAACGATCATGCGCTGAAAGATCACAAATTCACCTGCCGACTGACGGATTGGGTCGACATGGGTGCCGCGCGTTTGTTATTTCGTGAACACGGGCCGCACTTGCCCGGCATCAACCTTAACTCTGACGTGTATGTTATAGAAAAAGCGTGACTTTCGTAACGCGTTTCGCGCCATCCCCGACTGGCCCGCTTCACCTTGGGCACGCGTATTCTGCGATGATCGCCAGCGACATGGCCAGATCCGAACACGGCCGGTTCTTGCTTCGCATCGAAGATATCGATCGGTCCCGCTCGCGTCCGCATTGGGAGGATCAGATCTATGATGACCTCAATTGGTTGGGGCTGACATGGCCGGAACCGGTGCTGCGTCAATCAGATCGGCTGAGTATCTATGATCGCGCGTTGGAGCGGTTGTGGATGAAAGGTCTTCTGTATCCTTGCCTGTGCAATCGCAAAGATATTGCCGCCGCCGCAAGCGCGCCCCAGGAAGGCGCGCCCTTGCTTGGTCCAGACGGAATTATCTATCCCGGTACGTGTCGAAAAATTAACCAGGGCATAGACTTAAGTCAAAATCCTCACCCAAGGGACCAGGTGTTGCGACTGGATGTTGCCAAGGCCTGTCGAACAATCCACGATCCGGCCAGATTCCAATTCTTGGAACTGGGCTCCGGCCCCGGTGGCGAAACAGGAACAATTGCTTTCACCCCGGAAGAGTTGGAAACCAGTGTCGGCGATATCGTTCTGGCCCGCCGCGACATGGGCACGTCCTACCATTTATCCGTCGTTCTTGACGACGCGGCCCAGGGGATCACCCATGTGGTCCGAGGTCAGGATCTGTTCGAAGCCACACGCATCCATGTGCTGCTTCAGGTGCTGTTGGATTTGCCGACGCCTGTGTATTATCATCACGATCTGATCCGCGATGACGCCGGCAAACGGCTGGCGAAACGCGACGATGCGCGTGCCATCGCGAAATACCGGGCCGATGGTGCCAGCCCGGCAGACATCCGGCATATGGTGGGGCTTTGATCTGACTCGGTTACTCCATCGGGGCCATCAGTTCGGTCTCGGCTCCGTCCCGCACCGCAGTATAAAAGCACGTCCGGCGGTTGGTGTGACAGGCAGCACCGGTTTGACGCACCAGAACCAACAGGCAATCGCGGTCACAGTCGATACGGAAATCCACCAGTTCCTGCACATGGCCCGAGGTTTCGCCCTTGATCCAGAAAGACTGGCGCGAGCGCGACCAATAGGTCACCCTACCCGTTTCCAGCGTCTTTTCAATGGCCTGTGCGTTCATCCATGCCATCATCAGCACTTCGCCCGACACCTCATCCTGCGCAATTGCCGGAATCAGTCCCGCCTCGTTATATTTCAGAGTTGATGGATCAAACGCGACGGGGTGAGACATGACAAAAACCTTTTGCATCCGTTGGGTTGGTCACTATGTATGAGGAACACACGACGAGGGAAAGCCATGAGCGGCGAGAACGACCTGATCAAGCTGTATTCCGGACGCATTCTGGCGTTGGCGGCGGACATCCCGCATCTGGATCGGTTGGAAAACCCGGATGCAACGGTCAAGAAACGCTCGCCTCTTTGCGGCTCTACCGTGACGGTTGATCTGAAGGTTCAGGATGGACGTGTCAGCGCCTTCGGGCAGGATGTCAAAGCCTGCGCGCTGGGACAGGCCTCGGCTTCGGTGGTTGGCGACGCGATCATTGGTGCCACGCGCGCGCAGGTCGAAGCAGCGCGCGATCAGCTTGCGGCCATGTTGAAAAAGGACGGCCCCGCCCCGGATGCGCCGTTTGACGGTCTTGAGGTCCTGATGCCGGCGCGGGACTACAAGAACCGCCACGCGTCAATTCTGCTGGCGCTGGATGCCGCCGCCGAAGCCATGGCGCAGGCCGAACAGGCAGATTGCGCCTGATCATAGCTATTTGATGTAAACCCGTTTACCTTCCGCTTAAATTTAAGGAGGGATGGGTTTTGGAAAATCTACTCGAGCATTTTGTAACTCTTTGGGTCGTGATTGACCCGATTGGAACTATTCCCGTTTTCATTGCCGTCACTGCGGGGCTAGAGGCCGCCGCGCGTCGCAAAACAGCTTTGTTGGCATCGATAATAAGCGCCGGCGTCCTTTTGTTCTTTCTCGTGTTTGGGCAATTGCTGATCGAAGCGCTGGATATTGGACTGAATTCATTTCAGGTCGCAGGCGGCATCATCCTGTTTCTGTTCGCTCTGACCATGATCTTTGGCGAAAGCAAACAAGACATAGAACAGCGTCAGGCCGAAGAGGATCAGGAAGATAAGTATCACAAGCAGAATCCCGCGATATTTCCTCTTGCTGTTCCATCTCTGGCCTCGCCCGGCGCGATGCTTGCAGTGGTGATCCTGACGGACAACCATAGATACAGTGCAGCCGATCAGGGGATTACCGCATTGGTCATGCTGTCGGTTTTGGTAGTTGCCTTCGTTCTCATGCTTCTGGCCGAACCGATCATCCGCCTGATTGGCCATTCAGGAGCAGCGATCATCAGCCGTATCATGGGGATGATCCTAGCCTCGGTCGCGGTCAATTCGGTCCTGTCCGCATTGCTTGAGATTTTCAAAACCGGCCAGTTGTAAAAAAACCGCCGCACCTTCCGGGCGAAAGGGCGGCGGCAGGCATTGCGTGTCTCGCGTGGGGTCCGGAGTACCGCACGGGGCCGAGGCAAGGCCCCTCAAGGGGTTTGGGACAGGCAGGTCACCCTTGACTGAAATGGGGATGACAGCGCGGTTTTTTTCGGCACGAGATCGCAGGCAGAAAGGTTTAGAAGCCAACCGGCAGGTGCAAGGCGACCATCAGGATCACGACCAGAGACATCACGCCCACGGCATCCTGTAGGATCGTCGATTGTGAGCGGCTGAATACGGTCTTGATCTGGGTCAGCATAGGGTCACCTCCGGTCAGAGCTTTAATCCTTTGTTGACCTTTTGTTCTCATATTTACCCGAGTCGGTAAAGAACTTTTTAAGAACATTTGTGAACTTTCTGGAACTTTTTGCCTAACCCACTGAAATCAAACGGATCGCCTGATCCTGCTTCATCAGCCACAAAACTACGCGCGCCGCGCGGCCCCGGTCCGAGGTCAGCTTGGGATCCGCATTCAGCAATGCCCGGGCATCGGATTGGGCCACGGCCATCAAGCCGGCCTGACGCTCCAGATCCGCAATCCGGAACTTCGGCAGACCGGACTGAGCGGTTCCGATCAGATCTCCGGCACCACGCATTTCCAGATCGGTTTCCGAGATACGGAACCCGTCTTCGGTTTCGCGCAGAACCTCCAACCGCTTACGTCCCCCCTCGCTGAGCGGTGGTTGATACATCAACAAACACGTCGATTCCGCATCACCACGGCCCACGCGACCGCGCAATTGATGCAGTTGGGCCAGACCAAAGATTTCGGCCCGTTCGATGACCATGATCGTGGCATTGGGCACGTTGACCCCCACTTCAATGACGGTCGTGGCCACAAGAACCTTGGTGGCCCCATTCTGGAATGCAGACATTGCCGCGTCTTTTTCGGCCGGCGGCATCTGCCCATGAACCAGCCCGACCACACCTTCGCCCAATATGGCACGCAAGCGTTTGAATCGTTCTTCAGCGGCCGTCAGGTCCGAAACCTCTGATTCATCGACCAAGGGGCAGACCCAGTAGCACTGCCGCCCCTCATCGATCGCGCGACGCAGGTGGGATACGACCTCGTCCATGCGCTGCGTGCTGACTATCGCCGTCTTGATCGGTTTGCGCCCCGGCGGCTTTTCGTCCAGCACCGACACATCCATGTCGCCATATTGCGCCAGCGCCAGACTGCGTGGAATAGGTGTGGCGGTCATCACCAATACATCCGCGCCCTGCCCTTTTTCCGACAGCTCCATCCTCTGACGCACGCCAAACCGATGCTGTTCATCAACTATGGCCAAGCGCAGCGCTTTGAATTCAACATCACTCTGAAACACGGCATGGGTGCCGACCAGAATTTGGATATTGCCATTTTTCAAAGCCTCAAGCTTGGCGCGCCGCTCTGCGCCCTTGTCACGCCCGGTGAGCAGTTCCAGCACCACTCCGGCCTCTTCCGCCAGCGGGCGCAACCCTTCCAGATGTTGGCGCGCAAGGATCTCGGTCGGGGCCATCATCACGCCCTGTCCGCCTGCCTCGACCGCGATCAGAAGGGCCATGAAGGCCACTAATGTCTTGCCGGCCCCCACGTCACCCTGCAACAATCGGTTCATGCGGGAATCCGATGCCATATCGGCGGCGATTTCCTCGATCGCGCGGCTTTGTGCGCTGGTCGGACGATAAGGAAGGCTAGCCAACACCCTGGATTGCAACGCGCCAGTCCCTACGCTGACGACACCACGGGATTTCCGCTCTCGCTGACGCGCCAGAGCCAGCGTCATCTGATGCGCAAACAGCTCGTCATAGGCCAGACGCTGACGCGCGGGCGCAAATGGTGACACATCATCAGCCCCCTGAGGATTGTGGCCGGCACGAATTGCCGAGATCCAATCCGGCCAGTTTTGCTGTGCCATCTGCGCCGGGTCGATCCATTCCGCCAGCTCTGGCGCCCGCGCCAATGCGCTGCGGATGGCCTTGAACGCCGTCTTTTGAGTCAGCCCCTGTGTCAGATGGTATACCGGTTCAAACTCCGGAATTTCACTGGCTTGCTCGACCGGCAACATATGATCCGGATGCACCATCTGAGCCATGCCGTCGAACAGCTCCAGCTTGCCCGAGATCACACGGCGGGCGCCCTGAGGCAGCACTTTTTTCAGATAGTCCCCGCGCGCGTGGAAGAAAACCAGCTGAAAATCGGCCTGGCTGTCTTCGACATGCACGCGGTATGCGCCACCCTTGTTTCGAGGCGGCCTGTGTGGGCCGACCGTCACTTCGACCGTCAACGTCGCAGGCAGATCGACGCCCTGAATCGTCTCTCGCCGACGTCGGTCGACGACCGCATAAGGCAGGCCGAACAGAACGTCGCGTGGGCTTTCAACGCCGGCCTGTTGCAGGACGTGCGCGGTCTTGGGGCCGACGCCCTCGAGTGTCTCAAGCCCCGCAAACAGCGGGAACAGCTGTTCCGGCCTCCCGCTCATGCGCCTTCGATCAGCTGCAACCAGCCATCCTCATCCAGAGTTTCGATACCCAGCTCTGCCGCTTTCCTGGCTTTCGAACCCGCTCCGGGTCCGGCGACCAGAATGTCGGTTTTCTTGCTGACGGAACCGGAAACCTTCGCTCCCAACGCTTCGGCCCGTGCCTTTGCCTCGGCGCGGGTCATCTTTTCCAGAGTACCGGTGAACACAACCGTCTTGCCAGCCACAGGGCTGTCTGAGGCGGGCGCATCAGGTGCGACGATTGTCAGTTCCTTGCGCAACGTATCGAACGCGCGCCTCTCTTCCACGTTCGAAAACGCATCGGACAGGGACAGACCCAGCGTTGCGCCGATCCCGTCTATTCCGATCAATTCAGCCCAGGCGGCATTGGCATCCGGCGGAACGCGCGCCGCGGTTATGGCCGCATCCCGCACTTCCTTGACACGTGCCCGACGACCTTCTGCCAGCGCGGCCGCCCGTTCGGCATCCTCGGCCTCATCCGCTTGCCGCTGAGCCAGAGCTGCCGGGCGGGCGGTGTCCAGGGCCTGCGTCATGGTCTCCCAATCGCGGTAAAACAGCGCCAGATCGCGCGCTCCGACCTCGCCGACATGTCGAATGCCCAAAGCGAACAACAGGCGCGCAAATGGAATAGTCCGCTTTTCGTCGATCGCGGCAAACAGATTTCTGGCCGAGGTTTCCCCCCACCCATCCCGGTTTTTCAGCCGTGCCAGATTGGCCCTGTCACGCTGTTCCAATGTAAAGATATCCGCCGGAGTCTTTATCGGAAGGATCGGATCATCATAGAACATCTCGATCTGTTTCGCGCCAAGGCCTTCTATGTCAAACGCCTTGCGCGAGACGAAATGTTTCAGTTTTTCAACGGCCTGCGCGGGGCAAATCAAGCCACCGGTGCAGCGGCGGACCGCATCGCCTTCTTCACGGATCGCCTCGCTTTGACATTCCGGACAGCGCGTCGGAAAGGTAAAGGGCTGCGAACCGGCCGGGCGCTTGGACAGATCAACATCTGACAGTTTCGGAATCACATCCCCGGCGCGGTATACCTGAACCCAGTCACCGACACGTATATCCTTGCCATCGCGGATCGTGCCGCCCTTGGCATCGCGCCCCGCGATATAGTCTTCGTTGTGCAATGTGGCGTTGGACACAACAACACCACCCACAGTCACTGGATGCAACCGGGCAACCGGGCTAAGCGCGCCTGTACGACCGACCTGAATGTCGATCGCCTCCAGCCTCGTCCAGGCCAGTTCGGCCGGGAACTTGTGAGCAATCGCCCATCGCGGCGTAGTTGAGCGGAACCCCAAACGCGCCTGAAGCGACAGATCATTCACCTTGTAGACGACCCCGTCGATGTCATAGCCCAAGGTGGAACGTTGCGCTTCGATATCCCGGTAATGTTCCAGCATCTCTTGCGTCGTTTTGCACAGGCGGGTCAGGGGATTCGTCGAAAATCCAAGTGATTTCAACCGCTCGATCGCCCCTATCTGCGAGTCGGACAATGGCTCTGAAACCTCTCCCCAGGCGTAAGCAAAGAAACGCAACGGGCGCGAGCGCGTGATTTCCGGATCCAGTTGCCGCAAAGACCCCGCCGCCGCGTTTCTTGGATTGGCAAAGGGTTTTCCGCCGCGCTCTGCCTGCCGCGCGTTCAACGCCTCGAAATCCGCGTGAGACATGTAAACCTCACCCCTGACTTCCAGAACCTCGGGCGCGTTTTTCAGGTGCTGCGGGATATCGGATACCGTGCGGGCGTTGGCAGTTACGCTTTCACCGACTTCACCATCTCCGCGCGTGGCAGCCTGAACAAGCCGTCCGTTTTCATACCGCAATGACAGCGACAGGCCATCAATCTTGGGTTCGGCGGTGTAGGCCAGACTTTCACCAGCCCCAATGCCCAGGTATTTCCGGATCGACCTGTCGAAATCGGCCACGTCGTCATCATCGAAAGCGTTGCCCAGCGACATCATGCGCACGGCGTGCGTGACTTTCGAAAAACCATCAGCAGGCTTTGCACCCACTTGATCCGTCGGGCTGTCGGGACGCTTGAGATGAGGGAAGCGCGCTTCTATCTCGGCATTGCGCCGTTTGAGAGCGTCATAGTCGGCATCCGACATGTCAGGCGCATCAGCCGTATGATACAGCGTGTTTGCTTTCGACAATAGTTCGGCCAGACGTGCAAGCTCGGCACGCGCCTCATCTTCCGTCAGCTCGGATATGGAAATAAAGTTGCTCATGGCCTCGCCCTGTCACGCGTACTTGGACCTCAGTGATAGGGCGAGGCCATGGCCAGGTCCAGACGTGCTGAGCCGTGAGTGCAATGTGCCGCCCTGGACCACCGGCGGCACGGGTGTTTCAAATCAAAGCCCGACTGCCATCCGTGTTTCGTCCAGCGTGTTGCTTTGCGGATCTCGCAGCACATAGCCACGGCCCCAGACGGTTTCGATATAGTTCTGTCCGCCGGTCGCGTTGCTGAGCTTTTTGCGCAGTTTGCAGATGAACACATCGATGATTTTCAGTTCAGGTTCATCCATGCCGCCATACAGGTGGTTCAAAAACATTTCCTTGGTCAAAGTCGTCCCCTTGCGCAGGCTGAGCAGCTCGAGCATCTGGTACTCCTTGCCGGTCAAATGAACCGTCTTGCCATCCACTTCCACGGTTTTTGCATCAAGGTTCACCGCAATTCGCCCTGTATGAATGATCGATTGCGAATGCCCTTTGGAACGGCGGATGATGGCATGGATGCGTGCCACCAGTTCTTCGCGATGGAAGGGTTTGGTCAGATAATCATCGGCGCCAAAGCCGAATCCCTTGATCTTGCTTTCGGTATCATCAGCACCGGACAAAATCAGAATCGGCGTTTCCACCCTGGCGATCCGCAACTGGCGCAGAACCTCATGCCCGTTCATGTCCGGCAGGATCAGATCCAGCAAGATCAGGTCGTAATCATAGAGTTTCGCCAGATCAATTCCTTCTTCGCCAAGATCCGTCGCATAGACGTTCAGGTTCGCATGCGTCAGCATCAGTTCGATGCTTTTGGACGTGGTCGGATCATCCTCGACAAGAAGTATGCGCATTTTTCACTGCTCCAATTCGGGTCAATAATTCCAATTAAAATTAAACCTGACCAAGAATGGTTAATCTGACGTTACCGTTGAATCATTTATTCACGCTCTCCTTTAGGTTGTCGATACTTTTTTAGCGCCGTCGCCTTCAACGCCTCGACGCCGTGTTCCGCGACCAAAGAAACCCAACCGTTGAATTCTTCGTCGCTCAGGCCGTATTTCTTTTTTGCGTCAGACAGGCTGATCAGCCCGTAAAGCACGCCACGCACGACAAGAATCTTGCGTGACGCCACCCATCGCCTTGTGTTCGCGGGCGGTAAATCCGCATGCGTCAAAATGGATCCATCCGGCAGAGCAACAGACCTTGGCCCTTCAACTTTGTGCAAATACATCGCTTTACCCTTCTTGCTGCACCAAAGCTGCCCTCAGCCTACTTAAAGTCGCGTGAAACCGCCCCTTGAGAGTGTGTAGAATTTTCCTATATTCTGCCGGTCTTTCTTAACCCGGACTGGAATCTGCAATGGCCCTCGATACCGAGACCCCGCTGAACTCGCTTGGCTTTGCCAAACCACCCTCGGAAACGCGGGTCGTTGTGGCGATGTCGGGGGGCGTCGACAGTTCCGTTGTCGCGGCCTATCTGGCCGATCAGGGCTATGATGTGGTCGGTGTGACTTTGCAGCTATATGACCACGGCGCGGCATTGGCCAAGAAAGGTGCCTGTTGCGCTGGAATCGATATTCATGATGCGCGACGCGTGGCGGAAGAACGCGGATTTCCACATTACGTTCTGGATTACGAGAACATCTTCAAGGATGCCGTGATCGACGAGTTTGCCGACAGCTATCTGGCCGGCGCGACGCCGGTTCCCTGCATCCGCTGCAACGAGCGCGTGAAATTCAAGGACCTTCTGGAAACCGCCAAGGATCTCGAGGCAGACTGCATGGCCACCGGCCATTACATTCAGCGCAAGATGGGCGCCAACGGACCGGAACTGCACAGCGCCGAAGACGCCAATCGCGATCAGTCCTATTTTCTGTTCTCGACCACGCCAGAGCAATTGAATTTTCTGCGCTTCCCGCTGGGCCACCTGCCGTCAAAAGACGCAACCCGTGAGATGGCGGCGCAGTATGGGCTGTCGGTGGCGGACAAGCCCGACAGCCAGGATATCTGCTTCGTGCCCGACGGCAACTATGCCAGCGTCATCGAAAAACTGCGCCCCGGAGCCGCAGAACCCGGCGAGATCGTTCACGCCGATGGCCGCGTACTGGCGCAGCACAACGGCGTGATCCACTATACGATCGGGCAACGTCGCGGTCTTGGTATCGGCGGCCTCAGCGAGCCGCTTTACGTCGTCAAACTGGACGTCGACAAAAAGCAGGTCATTGTCGGCCCGAAAGAGATGCTGGCAACGCGCGTCGTTCCGGTGCGCGAGATCAACTGGCTGGGCGATGAACCCTTCTCGTCACGCGATGAATGGCATCTGTCCGTCAAAGTCCGCTCGACCCGCCCGCCACGCGAGGCAATCATTCGGCCGCTGTCGGACACCACGGCCGAGGTCGAACTGCTGACCCCCGAGGAAGGAATCTCGCCAGGGCAGGCCTGCGTATTTTACGCAAACGAAGGCAGCCGCGTGTTCGGCGGCGGCTGGATCTGGCGTGGGTATTAGGCTGAAACCGGCTCGACCTCGGGTTCGATCTGAATCTGCAATGCATCGTTGAACCGATTGAACGCACCGCACAAGGCGATGCGCCAGGTCAGCTCAACGATCTGGGCATCGGTGAACCATTCCCTCAGATCCGCCACTTCGGCATCCTTCATACGGCCCGACCGGATCGTCACGGCTTCGGCATAGCGCACGACCGCCTTGTCACAGGCATCCAGTTCCGGATGATCCTCGACGTCCGGCAGACGCGCCGCCCCTTCGGGGCTCAGCCCCGCCACGGTCAGCAGCGGTGTGTGATGCGAGACGCAATAATCGCAGGCATTCAGTTTTGAAACCGTCACCATCGCCAGCTCCAACGCACGGCGCGGCAGGTTCTCCTGCTCTCGCAGGGTCGTCAGCATTCCCGTGACGTGGTTCAGAACCGGAGGGCAATACGCTGCGACGCGGGCCCAGTTGTCAAATGGTCCGTAGGCGCCCAATGCAGCGTGGGACGCGCGCGCGTCGGCCGTCATTTCCTGATCCGACAAAGGGGGGATGCGGGTCATGTCGAAAGCTCCTTTTCTGGGTCACGATACCTTGGACCTGCGTTCCTGCAACAGACCTTTGCAGGTCACATATGCGAGACGAAGTGCTCTCTTTGCCGGGTCACACCATATCGGTGGGAGAGTTGAAGAGAATATAGAGCCCGACGCAGACCATGATATATGGCGCAATCCGATCCAGCCGGGCAACGCGCGGGCCAAGGCTTTTGGCGTGGGGCGCCCCCCATGCCGCAACAACAACCAGCAAGGCGGCCGCGCTGGCGGCACCGATCAACGCCACGACCCGATAGGACGGCGCCGAATCCGCAAGCAGAGGGGTCATTACCGCAAAACTGTCTATCGAGAGGCTCAGGAAAAGCGTCACCACCGACGTCACCGCCCCTTTTGACTCCGCACCTTCGGGGTCCGCCTCGCGAAACTGATACCAGATCCCACGCAAGCCAAACACCAGTGGGACAAGGCCAAGATAGCCGATCCAAAACGGAAGGCCGCTCTGGTTCAGGCCCACGGCCACGGTCATGGCCAGGGATAGTACGATCGTCTGAGCGACGGCAAAGCCCACGATCGCACGGCGCTGTTCCATCACCAGAATCAAGCCCAACAAGACAGCCAGATTGTCCAGATTGGTAGAGATCATCGCGATCCCGGCAGAGACTGCAAACAGCGCGTGATCAAGCATTGCGTGGCTGCATTCTGTTCAAAACCGCCCGCGCCGCGCGCAAGCCGGGTGCTTCGCCCCCACGCCCCAACCTGTCCATGGTCAGGTTCATGGCTTGCTGTTGCGCATCGGGGGCGTCGGCGACATTTCGCAAGGCTTCGGCGATTTTTTGAGGCTGACAATCATCCAGCAGACATTCCGGCACGGCGCGTGTTTCCGAAACCAGATTGACCAATGTAACGGTGTCAAGCTTGACCATCCGTTCCGCCATTTTCTGCGTCAGCCAGTTGAGTTTGTACGCAATGACCATCGGCGTATTCTGCGCCGCAAGTTCCAGCGAAACCGTTCCCGAAGCAGCAAGGGCAAGATCTGCGGCGCCAAAGGCCGCTCGTTTGTCGGCCGTGGCTTGCTCTGCCCCCACCTGGCGCGGGTCCAGCACCACGGGGGTGCCAGGCCATTCTGGCACCAGGTCGTTTATCAGATCGGTTGTCGCACCTACGGTCGGGATCACCACGCGGTAATTCGGGTGGTCATCGAAAAACAACCGCAACGCGCCGCCGAAAGACTCTGCCAGACGTTCGATCTCACCCCGCCGAGACCCGGGCAAGGCCAGCAGGATCGGCGCATTGCCCAGATCAAAGCGGTGGCGGAAGGCGGCGATCTCATCTGGTGTTGCAATCGGTTCGCCAACCACTGGATGGCCGACAAAGTCGCATTCCATCCCTGCCCGCTCCATGTACGGAGGTTCAAAAGGAAGAAGCGCCAGCACATGGTCGATGACCTTTGCCATCTTGCCTGCACGCCCGGGGCGCCAGGCCCAGACACTGGGGGCAACATAATGCACGGTTCGGATGTTGCTGTCGGCTTTTACGATTTTGGCGACGCGCAAGCTGAAATCCGGGCTGTCTATGGTGATTAGAACATCCGGTTTCGTGTCCAGCACCGCCTGTGCCGTCTCGGAAATCCGCCGTTTCAGGTGGAAAAACTTCGGCAGCACTTCGACAAGCCCCATGACCGAGAGTTCGGACATCGGGAACCGGCTGCGCAGACCCTGCGCTTGCATCAGCTGGCCTCCCACACCGTCGAATTCAACCTCGGGCACCAGGGTTTTCAACCCCTCCATCAGCGCGCCGCCCAACCGGTCGCCCGAAGGTTCACCGGCGACCAGAAAGACACGCATCAGACCGCCCGCTCGCGGACATAGAGAAACAGACCCAGACGGTTGCATTCAGCGATGACACGCTCTTTTTCCAGAACCAGTACACCGCCTTTTTCCAAAACGATCCCGGACAAACCTGCCGCAACCGTGTCGGTAACGGTTTTCGGCCCGATGGCGGGCAAATCGGCGCGCCGATCCTGATCGGGTTTGGGACCTTTGAACAGAATGCCGCCGCCAGCGTCGGGGCGTTGGGTCAGGGATTGCAGCATCCACGCGGTGCCGAACACCCCCTCGATGGCCAGCGCCTGCCCTTTGGACACGGCACAAGCCTGCCCCGTATCCGCCGCCCCCATTGCCCGAAGAATCCCGGCGGCGCGGTCAGCGTCGGCCATGTCGGCGTCCGAGGGCTGAGCCTCGGTCAGACATCCCACAGGCGGCAACAAACCGGGCGCGATCTCATGCGCGGCCCTGAGGGTGAGGCCGGCCCCTTCAAGAATTCCGATCACGGCGCGCAAAGCTCCGTCATCCCCGGACAGGATGGCCTTTTGGATGATCGGAACCAATGGCAGCGTCGCGGCGTCGATGCGCGATGGGTCGATTGGCGGGCGCCGAACAGCGCCGGCCAGACAGATATCGGTCACGCCCCGCGCCTTCAGGTCAGCGATGAAACTGCCCAGCTGTTCCAGAGGAAACACGACATCCGCACTCAGGGTGTCCGGCAGAAACCCCTCCATCGCGCAGATCAGAGGACGTTCTGCCAACTGCGCAACAACTTCGGTCGGCAGCGCCCCGGTTCCCGCAATCAACGCAAGCATGACCCTATTTCCTCGGGGTCAGGAAGGATCGGTCACTGTGGCCGGTGACGAAATCCACGATCTGCTGCACATAGTGGCTTTCGTTGCCTTCACCGATCCGGCTGGCGCGATCCATAAAGGTGCCTTCGCCGTCGGACAATTCCTTGAAGGCCGCGCGCAGCGCCGAGATATCCTCACGCGATACACCCTTGCGCTTGAGACCGACGAGGTTAAGGCCATCCAGCTCACCCCTCGACGCCTGTACCAGGCCGTAAGGAATAACATCCTTGGGCACCATGGTCAGCGCGCCAATAATGGCCCCGCGTCCAACGCGCACCCATTGATGCAACCCCGAAATGCCACCGACGATCACGTCGTCTTCGACGATGCAATGCCCCGCCGCGCCGGCATGGTTCACCATGATCACACGGTTGCCGATCTGAACGTCATGGGCCACGTGAACACCCGCCATCAACAGACAGTCGTCACCGATCCGCGTGACCCCTCCGCCACCTTCCGTACCGGTATTGATTGTAACATGCTCGCGAATGCGGTTGCGTTTGCCAATCTCAAGCCGGGTGTTTTCGCCACTAAATTTCAGATCCTGAGGGATCTCACCAATCACCGAGAAATTGAACACAACGGTATCTTCGCCAATCGAGGTGTCGCCCGTCACGACCACATGCGATTTCAACTCGACCCGATCGCCCAGTTTCACCTGTGGGCCCACGTGGCAGAAGGGACCGATGATACAATCCTGTCCAATCTGCGCACCATCTTCAATAATTGCGCTGGGATGGACTCCGTTCATGTTGTTTTTTCCATATCCCAGTCGACATAGGCCGAGAATTCCGCCTCGGCGGCGACTTCGCCTTCGACTGTTGCGCGGCCGCTGAATTTGAACAGCTTTCCGCCTTTTTTTCCACGCACGGTTTCCACATGCATTTCCAGCACATCTCCGGGCACAACCTTGCGGCGGAATTTGCACTTGTCGATGCTCATGAAGTAAATCAACAACTCGGTGTCGATGACGTCCATTCCCACACCCAGCATCACACCGGCGGTCTGCGCCATTGCCTCGACAATGGTGACACCCGGCATGATCGGCGTACCGGGGAAATGCCCCTGAAAATGTGGTTCGTTCATGGTGACGTTTTTGATTCCACGCGCCGACTGATAGCCCGAGATATCTACCACCTTATCGACAAGCAAAAACGGATAGCGGTGCGGCAGAATCCTCTGGATTAGCTGAATGTCTGCGCTTTTGGTTTCAGTGCTCATGATGCAGATATCCCGTTTTGGATGTTTCTTTTTTTGCGTGGTTAGCAATACAGCACTGCAAGGGCAAGCGAACCTATTCGCCCTGATCCTCTTGCAAGTCGCTTCCATCACCAATCGCAGCGTTTATTCGGATAATTGCGGCATCGGTAATGTCTGACGTGCTTACGACGACGTTGGATCGCTCGATCATCACGCTGGCTCCAATTTCGCGCAACAGATCGACAAGCACCGGGCGCACAATCTCGGAAAAGGTCTGCTGGGCTTCTTCACTGCGACGAGACAGAACATCTAGCTTTGCCCTTTGCCCCTCACGATGGGACTGAACCTTGAGGTCAAACGCCTCGGCCAGGGGGCGGAACTCGTCGGCCGACATGGTGGCGCGCTGCTCGGTGAGTTCCTTTTCTTCGCGGCTCAGTTCCGCGACAATCCGTTGGTTTTCTTCGGCCAGTAAGGCGCTTTCCTTTTCAATTTCGCGCAAAACGCGCTGTCCAAACGCGGACTTGGCAAACAACTCTTCACTGGACAGGGTGACAACACTGGATTGTGGCATACCAAGCTGCTGAGCATTTGCCAAAGGCGCCGAAACCGTCGTCATAAAAGCGCACAGGGCCCAAAGCGGGCCCCGTGTTCTGCCAAGCAATCTGTTCAGCATCGCGGATCAGAACCGGGCCTGGATCGTGAAGTCAAAGTTCTGCTCCTTGTCGAAAGATTCTTTCTTGAGAGGCTGCGAGAAGTTGAACTGCAACGGCCCGAACGGAGTTTCCCAGAGCACCGAAATTCCGATCACGTGCCGGATCGATCCGTTTGCACCGACAATAGTTGCACCTGCCGTATTGACGTTGTCGATGTTGTAGAGGTTGCCAACATCATAGAACAAGCCACCGCGCAGACCGAGTTCCTCGGGAAGACCCAGCGGGAAGTCGGTTTCGAAACGGGCAACCCAGTAGTAGTTGCCCCCGATCGCGTCATCCTGACCGTTGGACAGGTCACGCGGTCCGATACCCGCAGGTTCGAAACCCCGGAAAGTATTGGGGCCCAGCACAAACCGGTCAACAGTACGGCTGAAATCGTTTCCGCGCCAATGCAGAGCGCCCAGTTCCATCGTTGCCCGAAGCACCACCTCTTCGTTCCAAACACGGGTTTGCGCGATGCCACGAGCCGTGGTCTTGAAGAATTTGTTGTCCCCTCCAAGTCCGGCGGCATCCACACCTACTTCAAACAGAACGCCAGTGTTGGGGTCCAGGCCGCCGAGACGGCTGTCATAAATGTAGGACAGTCCCAACGAACTGGACGTCCGTTTGCCCTGCGCAATTTCTGAAGAAATCACCGCACCGTTAACTTCGTTGCTCTGCTGCGTCATCTCGCTGCGGTCCCAGCCATAACGGAGCCGCAGAGCCGACAACTCACCAATCGCGTAGGTCAACTGCGGTGTGAAGAAAAGACTGCTTGTATCGTAACTTGCAAACCCGGAATTGGTAGCCGACAGCCCCAGACCAAGATCAAAGCGCAGCTTGCGGCCCAGCAGATAGGGCTCGGTAAAGCTGAGTGTGTATTGTTCCGAGTCCTGTGCTGTAGATATTAAAACTCCAAGGTTCTGGCCTCGGCCCAGGAAGTTGGATTCGTTCAGACCAATTGCAATCCCGAAACCGTCCGTAACCGAGTAGCTGCCTCCAAGGCTCAGCGAGCCGGTGGGTTGTTCTTCAACGTCTACGTCCAGAATGACCTGGCTAGGCGACGATCCCTCGCGCGGTTCGACTTCGGCGACGGCAAAGAAGCCCAAGGCATTGATACGCTCCGCAGCCTGACGGATTTCGCGTGGATTGAACGGGTCACCTTCAACAGTGTCAAACTGCCGGCGGATCACTCGGTCCAGGGTGGTTGTGTTGCCTTCAATATCGATCCGCTCGACAAAGATCCGAGGACCTTTTGTCAGAACAAATTCGACATCCAAAGTCAGATCGCGGTCATTGCGCGTAACACGTGGTTCCACCCGAAGGAAATCCACGCCTTGCTTCAGGCCCAGTCGCTCTTGTCTTGTAATCGAGTTTTCAACAAGCGTCGGCGTATATGTCACGCCGGGTTTGATCTTCAGCGCGTCCTGATAAGGTGCCGGGTCGACGCCCGGAATTTCGCTGACGGTCGTGATTTTACCGAACGAGAATTTTTGGCCCTCGGTTACATTCATCACCAGGAAAAAAGCATCCCTTTCACGGGTAAACTCGACATTGGCGCTGTTCACGCGGAAGTCGACATAGCCTCGTGAAAGGTAGAAATCCCGAATGACTTGCTTGTCGAACTCGATACGATCGCCGATGAACGTGTCGTTCCGGAAGAACGTCCGCAGGAAGGTTGCCTGCTTGGTTTCCAGAACACGGCGCAAACGACGGTCCGAAAAGGCACGGTTGCCAACAAAGCTGACACGTTCCACTTCAATGGTCGTGCCTTCTGCCACTTCAAAAACCAGATCAACTCGGTTGTCGCTACGGCGGATAATCCGAGGGATTACGGTCGCGGCAACTCGGCCTTGGGCTGAATACACTTCAGCAATCATGTCGGCGTCAGACTCGGCCAACTGTGGGGTAAAGACGCGGCGCGGCTGAGATTCGATAACGTCCAACAACACGTCGTCTTTGACACGGGCGTTACCCTCGATGCTGATCTGATTGATCGTCGGATACTCCTGAACCGTGATGACCAGCGTAGACCCCCGCGGTGTCAGCTCAACTGTTTCAAATACACCACTGTCAAGCAAACGCTGATAGGCATCATTGAGCTGGCCCGCAGTTACAGTCTGGCCAGGTTCGATTCCCGTTCGGGCGATGATCGTACCGGTTTCAATCCGGCGATTGCCCTCAACATCAAACGAATTGATCGTATAGTTTTGCGCCTGTGCTGCATGCGGAAAAGTCATTAAGCTTGCAGCAACAAAAAGGAAAAGAACCGCTAGCGCCTGCCACAAAATATTGTTTGTTGGCATTTGCTGCCCGCAGGATGTGCCCGCCCCTCGCCTGTCAGTCATTTTATGCTCTACCCAGAATTTAAGACTTTAATGCTGAGTAGCGGGATTGAATGAGCTTGTCAAAAGGCGAAATAGAAGCAGCCGCGAAGACTGCCATTCAAATTGACGACGTTAATTTCAGTAAGAATCACATGGTCGCCAGATAGGCGGCACCTGCCATGGCCAACGCCGTAACCGCAAAGCTCAACAGAACATCCCAATTCAGCACGAACAGGAAGCTAAAGCTCTGATACGATTTTTTCAGCGTTTTGGTCATGGCTTTTCCCTCAGACGCAAAGATCATAACGTCAGAATGAGGCAATATTGCGGCCCAATCTTGCGCCGCGCGCCACAATCAGCAAAACAGATCGTTGCTCACTGAAAACAGCATGAGGGTGAGAATTAAGGTGATCCCTACCCCCATGAGCACCCGCAAGGCCCCATCACTGGGTGGTTTCCCTGCAATGGCTTCATAGGCGTA
This sequence comes from Ruegeria sp. H8, assembly GCF_056532905.1. NCBI lineage: Bacteria > Pseudomonadati > Pseudomonadota > Alphaproteobacteria > Rhodobacterales > Roseobacteraceae > Ruegeria > Ruegeria sp. H8. The sequence continues at coordinate 728,742 of NZ_JBQFNY010000001.1, forward strand.
GAACACCAGATGCCCCCCATCCAATGCCGGGATCGGAAACAGGTTCAACAATCCCACCGCCGTCGACAGAACCGCGATGAAGAAAATGAAGTTCTGCGCCCCCTGACTGGCCATTGCCCCCGAAGTTTCGGCAATTCCGATCGGCCCCGAGATGTTGCAGGTGCTGATTGCCCCCGTCACCATGTGCCACATACCCGACAGCGACCCTTCGATGATACGAACCGTCTGTCTGACACCGCCGGTCAGTGAATCCAGAATACCGGCCGGTTCAGTTGCCGGCTCCAGCATCATGCCCCCGATGATCCCTATCCGCCAATGGGTGACGAATCCGCCATCCGGCTGAGGTTCGTCCGTGCGTCGCGGGGCCAATGCGAATTCCAGCTCGGACCCATCCCGCCAGACGTCTAACAGCAGAACCCGGCCGTCGGACCCTTCGACGAAGTCCTTCAGCTGCTCGAAGGCAAAGATCGGTTCCCCGTTCACCGCCGTGATGACATCGCCTTGTTTTAGCTGAATATCCATCGCCGCACTGCGTGGGGCCACTTGGCGGATCAGGGGTGGAAACATCCATGGTGCTTGTACATCTAGGGTTTCACCGTCCCGGTTCACCGTGTAGTCCAGAACCGGTTCCACAGGCAGCGCCTCGATAAAGTCCTGCCAGGCGCCCTCTTCATCATAGTCAGGTGTCGGGATACCGGCGATTGCGGTGATCACATCACCTTCTCTCAGTTCCTGCACAGTGCCCGGCAAGGGTTGCAACGATCCGACTGTAAGCGGCTCTTTCGATACGCCCTGTGACCAGAAAATCAGGCCAAACACCAGAATGGACATGACAAAGTTGAAGACAGGTCCGGCCGCGACCGTTGCGGCCCGTGCCCACAAAGGGGCACCGTGCATGGTGCGGCGCAGCTCTTCCGGGCTTTGGGTGGCGATGCCTTCCATCGCCTTTTCATCCTTGCCCGATGCTGCATTGGCATCGCCCAGGAACTTTACGTACCCCCCAAACGGCAGCAACGCGATCTGCCATCTGGTCCCCCGTTTGTCGACACGGCTCCAGAGAACCGGGCCAAACCCGATCGAGAACACTTCGGCATGGATACCGGACCAGCGCCCCACAATGTAGTGGCCGTATTCGTGCACCGCGACGATGACCGACAATGCGATGACAAACGCGACAATCGTCCAGAGAAGATTGCCAAATTGCGGGATTAGGGAAAGTACGTCCAAAATTCTATCCTGCTCGTTCCACCACAGCGTCATCGACCCACTGACGTGCCAGATGGTCTGTTCGCTGTACGTTATCAAGGGTCATCGGGGCATCAATGAGGCTGTCTGACGCGTCGAACCTGTCGAGAACCGCTGCGACGGCATCAGCCATATCCAGAAATCCGGTCCGTCGCGCGATGAAATGATCCAGCGCACGTTCCTTCGCGGCGTTGAAAACAGCGCCCGCCAGGCCGCCACGTGCCATCACGTCCCGGGCCAGTTTCAATGCGGGATAACGTGCCAGATCCGGCGCGTTGAAACGCAGTTGCCCCAGCTTGGCCAAATCAAGGCGCTGTATCGGCAATTCCCGTCTTTCGGGCCAATGCAGCGCATAACCGATGGCGTGGCGCATATCGGGTGCCCCCATATGGGCCATCATCGCACCATCACGATAGCCAACCAGGGCGTGTACTATGGATTCCGGATGCACCAGCACTTCGATCTGATCCGGTTCAACACCGAAATATTCTTTTGTTTCGATGACTTCCAACGCTTTGTTGAACATCGATGCGCTGTCGATAGTGATACGCTGCCCCATATCCCAATTCGGATGGCTGGAAGCTTGTTCAACAGTCGCGTTCACCAGTTCTCTCAGGGGCCAATCTCGGAACGCCCCGCCGCTGGCGGTGATGATCACACGCTCGACTGTTTCGACGTCTTCACCGACCAAAGCCTGAAACACTGCCGAATGCTCGCTGTCGACCGGCAGCAATCGCGCACCATGCTGTTTGGCCGTTTCCAGAACCAATGATCCTGCGCAGACCAATGTCTCTTTGTTGGCCAGTGCCAGGGTCGTCCCCTGTTTCAACGCCTCGATCCCCGGCGCCAACCCGGCCGAGCCGACAATGGCCGACATGATCCAATCCGCCGGACGGGCCGCGGCCTCGACAATGGCACGCGGGCCCGCAGCCGCCTCGACGCCACTGCCGGACAAAGCGGAACGCAGGTCATCAAGCCGGTCTTCATGAGCGGTGACGGCAATATCGGCACCGAGCCGACGCGCGTCATCCGCAAGCCTTTGAATATTGACACCACCGGTCAAGGCCACGACGTCATACTCGGACGGTGCGCGCGAAATCAGATCAATCGTGTTCTGCCCGATCGACCCGGTGGCTCCAAAAACAGATACCTTTCGCATTACATTTCACCCGGCGAATAGATCAGCCCCGCGATAAGAACAAACAGCGCGGCACCCATCATGCCATCGAACCGATCCAGAAAGCCGCCATGGCCCGGTATCAGGTTCGAACTGTCTTTGACACCGAACTTGCGTTTGACCGCGCTTTCGACAATATCACCGGCTTGGCTTGCCATTGAAGCCAAAACAGAAACAACGACAAAAGCGAATCCAAAGCCGGCCAGGCTTGCAAAAACCGCGCCGACACATGCCGCGGCGGCCCACCCTCCGGCGGTTCCCGACCACGTCTTCTTCGGGCTGACCTTGGGCCAGAATTTCGGGCCACCAACCGCCTTACCCACGAAATAGCCCGCGACGTCCGTGGCGACCACGACAGCAATCAGCCAAACCATCCAGCCAAAACCGGAATTTTCCCGGATCGAAATGAAACCCAGCCCGGCCCCGACGATCCAGACCACGAACATCCCGAACAGAACCTTCGAACGACTGATCTGCCCCACTCCCACAAGCGCAGGCGCAAGCACGACCGGCAAAGTGTAAATCGGCGGCAGATGATAGCTGAGAACCACGGTGATACTTGTCAGAATCCCCAATTGAACGGCCACGCCGCGGGCTTGCGGGTCGATCATCCGAACCAATTCCCACGTCATCAGACCACAGGCTGCGGCAATGAAGGTTTCGAACCACCACCCGCCAAGCCAGACTTCGATTGATCCGATCACGACCAGAACTGCAGCAGAAAGAACCCGTGTTGTCAGGTCAGACCATCGGCCGTCTCTCATGCCAGAACCGCTCCGAACCGCCGATCTCTGGTGCCGTAATTCTGGCACAGACGGGCCAGCTCAGCAGCAGTGAAGTCCGGCCAGAGGGTGTCGATGAATTCATATTCCGAGTAAGCCGATTGCCAAAGAAGAAAGTTTGAAATCCGCGCTTCACCGCTGGTTCGAATAACAAGGTCGGGATCAGGAAGAACCCGCGTATCCAGATACTTAGGAAGAGTTTCTTCATCTACCTCTTCGGGTTTCAGCCGCCCTTCAGCCACATCCCGCGCCAGACGCTTGGTGGCGCGTGCTACTTCGTCGCGCCCACCGTAATTCAGCGCGACGGTCAAATGAACCAGATCGTTGTTCTTGGTTTCTTCTTCCAGCGAGTCCATCAACTCGATCAACTTGGAATCCAGCCGGACTCGATCTCCGATGAACCGAACGCGGATGCCATTATCCGCAAGTGTACGGGTTTCCTTGATGATATAGCGGCGGAACAGGTTCATCAGGCCGGCCACCTCGACCTGGGTCCGCTTCCAGTTTTCGGTCGAAAAAGCGAACACTGTCAGGTACTTGATCCCCAAACCTGGGCAGGCCTCGACAACCTCGCGCACGCGCCGCGCACCGGCATGGTGGCCGAACAGCCGGGGACGGCCGCGTGCCTGCGCCCAACGACCATTGCCATCCATGATGATGGCCACATGGCGCGGGCCGGACTCCAGCTCGGTTTGCGGGTCTTTTGGCATCAGTTCGGCTCAGACCTGCATGATTTCGGCTTGCTTGGTTTCGAGCGCAGCATCTACGGCCTTGATCATCTCATCCGTCATGTCCTGAACTTCACTTTCCCAAAGCTTCTGGTCATCTTCCGACATGCCGTCCGCCTTGGCCTTCTTGATCTGATCCATGCCATCGCGACGCACGTTCCGGATCGCAATGCGCGCGTTTTCCGCGTAGTGACCGGCGACCTTGCTCAACTCGCGGCGACGTTCTTCGTTCAACTCGGGTATCGGCAGCATTATGATGGTGCCGTTCAATTGCGGATTGATCCCAAGGCCGCTTTCGCGGATGGCCTTTTCCACCTTACCCACCAGTGACTTGTCCCAGACGTTTACAGTGACCATTCGCGGTTCGGGCACGTTCACGGTGCCCACCTGGTTGATCGGTGTCATCGAACCGTAAGCGTCAACCATGACAGGTTCCAGCATCGAGGCCGAAGCACGCCCTGTTCGCAATGATGCAAATTCGGTTTTCAGATTGGCCATTGCGCCATCCATGCGGCGCTGCAGATCATCGGTGTCCAATTCGAAGTCGTCAGACATTCTGCTCACTCCCCGTCTTCAGGTAATCTTTGGATGGGTCTTACGCCATCGCAATTGGGATGTATAGCAATCATGATCGGGAATTGTATCAATGACCAGAGGTGTTGCGACCAATTTGGACAAACATCGTTTTCCGGAACCTGGCCGAGTTTCTCCGGCCAGGTTGAGGTCATGGGTCAGCCTCAGGCGTTCACGTCCACCACGACGCGGCCCTTGACCTGACCTTTCAGAATGTCGGCGCCCAGTTGCGGCAGATCGGACAGACCGGCCGGTTGAACCATCGCCTCAAGCTTGTCCATCGGCAGATCCGTGGCGATCCGTTTCCACGCGCGCACCCTGTTGTCATAGGGCTGCATCACGCTGTCGATGCCCAAAAGGTTCACGCCGCGCAGCAGGAACGGAATCACCGTCGCAGGCAAAGCAGCGCCCCCTGCCAAACCAACCGCAGCAACTGAACAGCCGTATTTCATCTGGCCCAGAACACGCGCCAGCATGGCGCCGCCCACAGCATCAACGCAGCCCGCCCATGTTTCGCTTTCCAGAGGACGTTTTGTAGTCTCGTTCAGGTCGTCGCGCGGCACGATGGTCGTCGCACCAAGTGATTTCAGATAGTCACCGGTTTCGGGCCGTCCGGTGACCGCGGCGACCTCATAGCCCAAATTGCCAAGAATGGCCGTGGCCACCGATCCGACGCCGCCCGCGGCTCCGGTCACCAATACCGGTCCACGATCCGGGGTCAGCCCATGATCCTCCAGCGCCATGACCGCCAGCATCGCAGTAAACCCGGCAGTGCCCACAGCCATTGCCTGACGCGTTGTCAGCCCATCGGGCAGCGGCACCAGCCAATCGGCCCGCGCGTTGGCTTTTTGCGAATAGCCGCCCCAGTGTGCCTCACCAACGCGCCATCCGGTCAGAACAACCTTGTCACCGGGTTTGTAGCGGTCATCCGATGAGGCCTCGACCGTGCCGGCGTAGTCAATGCCCGGGACATGCGGATAGGCCCGCACCAGCCCGCCCCCTTTCGGAGACAGGCACAGGCCATCCTTGTAGTTCACCGTGGAATATTCGACCGCAACCGTGACATCACCATGCGGCAGGTCATCCACCGACAATTGTTTGATCGAGCCGGTGGCAAGTCCGCTCTCTTCATCCTTGTCCATCACAAGTGCATTGAACATCTGTCATTCCTTTCGTGTTCAGCGACCAGCCCATGTCGTCAGCTGGTTCAAAATATCCCGAGGTCGACGCGGCAGCGTCCTTGATTCTGCTAGATCCAGAAATGAGATTGCACGGTCGCGCGGCGCATCCCGGCCGGTGTTTCCACTTCCAGTTCCGTCCCGGCATCCCAATGGCTCAGGCGCACCATACCGATCGCCACATTGGTTTCAAAATCCGGAGACCAAGCCGCCGATGTCACCTGCCCCACGCGCTTGCCGCTTGTAAACAGGTCCCAGGGACGATCGCAGCCCGGAACCGGATCACCAGCGATGGCGATTGGCCGGATTTGCTGCACCGGCCCTTCCTTGGCAACACGCAACAGGGCATCCCGACCGATACAGCCAATCGCAGTATGCGTGTTGCAGAACTTTCCCAGACCGCATTCATGCGGGGTATTGTCGTCGGTCATGTCGTTCCCATAGGACAACAACCCGCCCTCAATGCGTTCGATCAGGTTCGGGCAGCCCGCGCGCACGTGCAGGTCTTCGCCGGCGGCAAACAGGGCGTTCCACAAAGGCATGCCGATATCGCCACCTTCCACGTATATCTCGAAACCACCCTGTTTCGAATAACCGGATCGCGCGACGGCCAGATCGCGCCCCTCGAACTCGAACATGTCGAATTTGAAGAAACGGATGTCGCGCACTCGGTCCCCGAAGACACGGGCCATCAGCTCGTCTGCCTTCGGGCCCTGAACGGCAAGCGGCGACACGTCCGGTTCATCCACCAGCACATCCAGACGGTACCCAACGGCGATACCCTTGACCCACAGCAACAGATCACTGTCGGCAATCGAGATCCACCATCGGTCTTCGGACAACTTCACCGCCACCGGGTCGTTCAGCATGCCGCCGGTTTCATCAACGATCGGCACATAGAAACATTGCCCCGGCAGCATACCGCGCAGATCGCGCGGGGTCAGCATCTGCATGAGACGCGCAGCATCAGGGCCACGCAATTCAACCTGCCGCTCGCACGACACATCCCAGACCTGAACATGGGTCTTCAGATGCCGGTAATCGGCTTCAACACTTTCAAATACCGTCGGCAACAACATGCGGTTGTAAACCGTATAGCCCTTGACCCCGGCAGCTTCGACTCCTTCAGAGAACGGAGTGCGCCGCAAGCGGCGTGAGGCGGAAATCTGCGGCATTCATACCTCCTGCGGCATAAAGACGATATCACTGACAGGCGCTTCCGAGCCCGTCTCGGTTAGCATTTTGTGCACTTGTCCCCTGTGATGGGTCTGATGATTGAAGAAATGGATCACGCACAGCGCGTAAGGCATTGTGACATCGGCCTCTTTTGCGGCGGAATACCACGTGAACGATCCGGTCAGCGGATCATCCCCCAGCCCTTCTGCCCAGTGCAGGATACGCGTGTCGATCTTTTCGCGTAACGCCAACCAGCTTTGCAGGTCCGGGCACAGGTATACGCTTTCATGGATACCCCCGCCCGCCTTGTGAATATTGCCATCTGGCCCGTCGCGCTTTTCGAAACGCGACATCCACATCCAGTCGCCCCACAGCAGATGGTTCACCGTGCCCATGATCGAGCCAAAGAACGCCCCGCGTTCAAGGGTCAGCTCCTTCGGTGTCAGAGATTGCAAAAACTCTGCCAACTGTTTGTTCTGCCAGTGATTGTAACGCGCCATTTCCTGCGCATACCTACCCGTGATCATCATTTGGGCCCGTGCCAGTCGATCGGGCAGATTTCAGCGGACTTGCCGCCAAAGTCCCAGACCCGGCCATAGTCGCGCACCTTCGATTTGGTGCCACGCGCCACGATGATGTCAGGTCCCATCCAATATTTGGAATTTGAGACCATCACCGGATGCTCCGGGTCCTTGCCCGCAAGCATCTCGATCTCTCCCTGGATTTTGCGACCAATCGCGATCCGACGTTTGTTTCCGTCGCGCTCAATCTGGACCGGCGCCCGTTCCGCACCAATGATCTCGCTGACCAGCATGGTAAACAGACCGGTCGTGCCGCCCGCCTGACCGCTGAAGATTTGTAACAAACCGTTGTAAGCCTTGCCGCTTGCGCGCTCGTCGACATAAGCGGCGACTTTCCACTGGCCTTCCCCCATCCGGCCCGGAATATCGACCAGCAACCCGACATTCAGACCCGACAGATCCTCGCCTTCATAGTGGCCTTCATCAACGATGATGCCCATCCAAGCATGGCAGTGACCTTCCGTCGGGGGATGTGCGCCCAGCGACACCACGCAGGGGCAGAACACGTCACATGAACAGTTCAGGATCAACTCGCCCTTGATGGCCCATTCCGTCGGGCTCATCTCTCGCCGCTTGGGATTGGGCATGCGGCTGTCGATGCGCTGGCTGACGGGCAGCCGGTCGGCGTCTGGTTTTCTGTTTTTAGCCATTGGCTTATCCTCCGTAGCTAATTGGATACACGAGCAGGACAAGACCGCCCGCAATCAACACAAACCCCATTGGACGGGTCACGGCGTGCCCGATCTGAGGAAGTTTCTCCAAAACCATGAACAGGGTCGCGAGCCCCATCCACAACAGGCTCATGACACCGCCGACAAAGCCAAGTGCCATAAAGCCCCAGCAACAGCCGACGCAAAACGCGCCAAGACCCAGGCCCATGCGCACGCCACCTGCAAAACCGGTTCTCCAATGTCCCAGGAAATAGGTCATCGGGGCATGGCAGACACCGTGGCACACCTCTTTGGCGCGGGAAAACTGAAAGGCGCCCACGGCAATCATCAAGCCGCCCGCGATCCATCCGGATTTGGCAATTCCCAGCATATCGACAACACCGCCAAACAGCAGAACCAACTGAATTCCTGCGATCACGGCCGCAAACCCGACCCAGACGACGGAATACCCGGCCAGAACCCCCAGCCAGCCGGCGCGGCTGCCATTTGCGCTGCGGATCAGGTCATCGTAACTGCGCAGGGTCGGGATCTGGGTCGGCAGCATCATGGCCGCCATCATGATCGCCCACATTGAAAACAGCGGCCCGAACTCGGCCATGGGCATGTACATATCCATGCGCGGATCCATCGCGGCCATCGCCTGCCCCATCGGCCCCGGACGGCCGATCAGATCAAGGTCCATGTCCCGGCTCATCGAGAACATGACCCACCACGCCCACAAGATCAGAACATAAAAGCCCAGCCACATTCCGCTGCGCAGCCACGTACGACTCACTTCGGCCTCCCGACTCAACTCCCTTGCTTTTCAAATGTCAGACTTTTAAATGTCAGACAAATAAAAATTTGCCCAAGGTCGTCTGAAGATGAAAACCGCGCCCCGGAAAACCGCAGACCTGTCTGCCCAGATCGCCCAGGCCATTCGGGATGCGATCGTATCGGGTGAACTGATCGTGGACGCGCGCCTGCCGTCCGAAGCCGAGCTGTCGGATCAGCTCCAGGTCTCTCGCCCGACCGTGCGTGAGGCATTGAAACGGCTGGCCGCGCAATCCTTGATCCGCACACAACGCGGCGCTTCCGGCGGGGCGTTCGTGAATCGCCTGAGCTTTGAGGATGCCTATTCTCAGCAAGTCACGACTTCGACATTGCTGCTGTCGATGAATGCGGTCAGCTTCGATACCGCATGCGAGGCGCGATATGCCCTGGAAAGGGCCTGTGCGCCTTTGTCCGCGCAGCGGCGCACGGCAGATCACCTGGCAACCATGCGGGCAGAAATATTCCGCCAGTCCCAACCGGGCCTGACGGACGAAGCATTTTGCGCCTCGGACGTCACTTTTCATCGCGCGCTGGTGGATGGGGCTGGCAACCCGGTCCTGTCCTATCAGCTGGCAGGCGCCGTGGAAGCGATGCAACCGCTGATGAACATGATCACGTTCACGGCGCGATCCCGCGAAGAGATCATCGGACTGCACAGCAGAATAGTGGACGCGCTTGAGGCAAAAGACGCAGACACCGTAGACACCGCACTTATTGATCTGGAACATTACACACGACGGCTGGCGCATGACGTAGCCGAAAGCAAACGTAAACCGACCTGAGGGCCGCATTCGAAACAAGATCAGAACAAGGGGCAAACAAGCGGGCAGATTGTCATCCGGCGCCAAGATCGGAACTTTCAATATGAATTGAAGTTCAATGACTTACGGGAGGACGTTATGAACCAAAGACCGGACCCTAGTTTTTATCCATCCGCCAAACTGGCGATGGAGGGCCCCGCTGAGACGCTTGCATTCACGCTGATGCTCAGCCCTGACTTTTCTCAACCCGACGGGCTGGCGGTTGTGAATGTCGATCCAAGCTCGGACGATTTCGGAAAGATCGCGCATCAGGTGATCATGCCCGAAAAGGGTGACGAATTTCACCATTTCGGCTGGAACGCCTGTTCTTCTTCCCTGTCGCCGCTGAGCGGTCATGCGTTTCTGGAGCGGCGCTATCTGATCATCCCGGGCATCCGGTCCAGCCGGATTTATGTCATTGACGTGAAGAACCCGCTTGAGGCTAAGATTCACAAGATCATCGAACCCGAAGAAGTCTTTGCAAAGACAGGGTATTCCCGCCCGCACACGATCCATTGCGGGCCTGAGGGCATCTATGTCAGCACCCTTGGTGGCGGCGGCCCCGACGGCACAGATGGCCCTCCGGGTATATTCATCATGGATTGCGAGACCTTCGATATCATCGGGCGCTATGAGATCGAGCGCGGCGTGCAGGACAAGCATTATGATTTCTGGTGGAACCTGCCGCGTGACTACATGGTCAGTTCCGAATGGGGGCTGCCACCGCAATTCGAAAACGGGCTGGTGGCCGAGGATCTGTTGTCCAACAAGTACGGCCACCGGATCCATTTCTGGAACCTTCGGAACCGGACGAATATTCAAACCATCGATCTGGGCGAAAACCATCAGATGGCCCTGGAAATCCGCCCCGCGCATGATCCCGTAAAACAATACGGGTTCTGCGGCGTTGTCGTCGACACGACCAACCTGCAAGGTGCGATCTTCACCTGGTGGCGCAATGATGACGGCACGTTCGAAGCCAAGAAGACCATAACAATCGATCCGCAACCCGCTGATCCTGATGATCTTCCTGACCTTCTGAAGGGCTTCTCTGCCGTTCCGCCGCTGGTTACTGATATCGACCTGAGCCTGGACGACAAGTACCTCTATGTCGCGTGCTGGGGAACCGGCGAGATGCATCAATACGATGTATCCGACCCGATGAACCCAACCCTGGCAGGCAAGGTCGAAATCGGCGGAATCGTCAAAAAGACAAAGCATCCAAATGGTCAAACCTTTGGCTATGGTCCACAGATGGTCGAAATCAGCCGCGACGGCAAACGCGTCTATTGGACCAATTCGCTCTATTCCACGTGGGACGACCAGTTCTACCCCGAGGAAGGTGGTGCGGCCATGGTCAAGGCTGATGTCGGTGAAAATGGTGGTCTGACACTGGATCCGAAGTTCTGGGTAGAGTTTCCCAAGGGCTATCGCAGCCACCAGATCCGGTTGGAGGGCGGAGACTGTTCAACCGACAGCTTCTGCTATCCGTCGGTCTGAGTTGGAATTTTTGATGTCATCAACGGCTGGCCTGTGGCTGGCCGTTGTTCTGAGCGGCGCCTATCACGGCCTGAACCCCGGCATGGGCTGGCCACTGGCGGTGTCTTCGGCTTTGATGGAACAACGCCAATCCGCGCTTTGGGGTGCACTCGCGGCTTTGGCTGGCGGGCATTTCGTAGCCATGCTCGGCGTACTTCTTCCTTTTGCCCTGATGGCCGTACTGGTCGATTATCAGAATGAAATCCGCATCGGCGCGGCTCTGGTCGTGATTGGCATGGGCCTGTACATCGCGATAACCCGCCGTCATCCCCGCTTTCTTTCGCGGATCCCGCCAAGCAGGCTCGCGCTGTGGTCTTTTCTTGTGGCGCTTGCCCACGGGGCTGCCCTGATGCTGGTTCCAATCTATCTGGGCCTGTGTGCCGTGGATGAACTGGACGCGGGCCATCAAGCGATTTCTCAGATCATGACCACGAACACCCTTTTGGTTCTGGGCGTCGCCGCACTGCATACGGCCGCCATGGTTCTGGGGGGCGGTTTTTTGGCCTTTGCGGTCTATCGTTGGCTCGGACTGCAATTCCTGTCGCGCAGCTGGTTCAACCTGGAGCTCGTCTGGGCCCTGAGCCTCATTCTGGTCGGTGGTCTGGGTCTTTGGTCCGTACTTGGCTGACCTTGTACTTTGTTTTGAAACGCGCTTTGTCTGCATCGAAACAAAACTGGAGCTTCCGAATGCAGGACCAATCCCGCCCAACCGAAGTGCTGCGTCAAGGCAAAATCGACGACTGGACGGCCGCCACAACCCATGCTTTCCCCCGCGAGTTGTCTGACGGCACCCTGCCCGAGAACAAGATGCGCTGGTATCTGCAACAGGATTATCAGTTCGTCGACGGTTTCGTGCGTCTTTTGGCCAGCGCCATCGCGCATGCGCCGACCCTTGCTGACAGCGTACCGGCCGCGCAGTTTCTCGCGGTGATCACTGGCCCCGAGAACACCTATTTCCTGCGCGCGATGGACGCTTTGGGCACTGAACCCAGCACCGAGCCCGCGCCCGCCACACGCGCCTTTCAGGATCTGATGGCCGAAGCCGCAGCCTCTGGCCGTTATCAGAACATGCTGGCGGTACTCGTCGTGGCGGAATGGGTTTACCTGAGCTGGGCCAGCCCGGAAAACCCGCCCAAAGACGGCTTGCCGTTCTGGTTTGCGGAATGGATCACGCTACATGCGGGAGAAGGGTTCGAAAGCGTCGTGGAATATCTGCGCAGTCAGCTGGACAACGTCTGGCCGACGCTGGATGCGGCCGAACAGGCCGAGGTCACGCGACTGTTCCATCGCGCTGTCGAACTGGAACGGGATTTCTTTGACGCCGCCTACGCGGCCTGAACCATAAGGGGGCCGGAATGGTCGCAACTGTGAACGTCATCGCGGCATTGCTGACCATCGGGTTCGGCGCATTCGGGTTTCTGGCCCCGGCCCACACCGCGTCGGCCCTGGATCTGGCCCCGACCAACAGCACGATGGGGTTGTCCGAGATGCGCGCCTCGGTCGGTGGTTTGTTTGTTGTGACGGGGATCGCCGTTATCTGGCTGAACAACCCAATGGCCTATGTCATGCTGGGCATTGTCTATTCCGGTGCAGCGCTGGGTCGGTTTGTGTCGGTCGCGCTGGACAATCCCCCCTTGGCCAAGGCGTTGATCTTTGGGGGAATCGAACTGGTTCTGGCCGTCTGGTTGATTGCTGCAAACTTCAACAAAACCACCTAACAGATTGGAAATGTTAAACACGGTTGCGTTCATTCTGAGTTTGCATCCCCCCATCACCTCACCTATATAAGAGTCGTCCTTCGGGACTATGGACATAAACGCGCTCGTAATAAGCGGATCGGACCCGGGGGCGGTACCCGGCGGCTCCACCAACCATCCTTCGTTTGGGGATTTTGGGGCCGAAACAGGATCGACGAACGTCTAAAGGGGTTAGCTTTGTCTCGGTTGTCTGCCACCGTTACCGGCGAAAACAGTACAATTGCAAACGACAATCGTGCTCCGGTTGCAGTTGCTGCGTAAGCAGTAGCAAGACCGAAACTTAAGCCCTTGCGCCTAGCCGCGTAAGGCGGGGTTCGCAGGTACCTGGCAACAGAAACCTGCATTAACCCCCACATGTCTGGTTTTAATTACCCACCCCTAGGCGGATTCAGAGTTTATTCATTCCTTTTTGCCATCTTGCCAGTACTTGGACAGGAGAACTGGGATGACGAATTCAGAGATACTCAGAAAGTGGTACTCCGAAGTTTGGGAAAACGGAAACACCGAAGCAATTGATCAGTTCTTCGCACCCGAAACGATGGCCGAGGGGCTGATTCCGGAAATGCAGGTCGGTGCTGACGATTTCCGGGATCTGGTCATGGCGTTCCGCCATATTCTGGGGGACATCAAGGTCGAACTGCCCAAGATCATCGAAAACGGCGACTGGGTGTCCGCCATTCTGCATGTGCGTACTTTTCGTGCTGACAATGGCGCGCCGCTGGAAGTCACCGGCCAGGTCATGGCGCGGTTCAAGGACGAAAAGATGGTTGAAGCCTACAACCATTTTGACTTCATCTCGTTTTTTGAAGAACTGGGCCAGTTTCCATCGGACACCCTGCCCGTATGCATGACCGGGCAACGTCTGGACTGGGCGTGAACCCAAAGCAATCTTGACCCCCATGACCCTTGCGCGCTAGCAAGTGCCATGGGGTAAGATTGCGAACGCCCCGTGAGGCGACAGCCCAAGTTTCGCATGTATCCGCGGTCACAAGGAAACATGCCATGGCATCGCCCAACTCTATTTCTCCCAATCAACTCCTGCGTCTGATCGGTACTCCGAACGCGCCCGTACTGTTCGACGTCTGCCTGAATGACGATTTTGAAGAAGATCCCTATCTGATCCCCGCATCAGTCCGGCACCCGGCCACGGATCTTCGGGGGCTTTCGTGCAAGATCTCCGATCGCCCGGCCGTAATTGTCTGTCAGAAAGGCAAAAAGCTGAGCCAGGGCGTTGTCTCCTGGTTGCGCAGCGAAGGGCATCAAGCCGAATTTCTGGAAGGTGGAATGCATGCCTGGCGCGACATGGCCGATGCACCACGTGTGCCCGCAGCACGCATTCCTGATCGAATTGGTGGCCATACGCTGTGGGTCACGCGTCACCGGCCAAAGGTCGACAGAATCGCATGTCCCTGGCTGATACGCAGGTTTGTTGATCCCGACGCCAAGTTCCTGTTTGTGGCACCCGGTGAAGTCGAAAGCGTTGCGACTGTTTTCGGGGCGTCACCCTTTGATATCGAGAACACGTTCTGGAGCCACCGAGGCGACAATTGCACGATTGACACCATGTTGGATGAATTCGGGCTTCACTCCCCTGCGCTGGACCGGTTGGCGACGGTCATCCGGGCGGCGGACACGAACCGACACGCGCTTGCACCCGAAGCGGCGGGATTGTTGGCGGTGTCCGTCGGGCTTTCAAGGCAGTATCGCGATGACCATGAAAACCTGAAAGCCGGGATGAATCTTTACGACGCGATGTATCGCTGGGCGCGCGATGGATTTGACGAAAGCCATGACTGGCCCACCGGGCGAACGTCATGACACCGACACTGGTCGAGATTACCAAGGTCTTTGGCAGGATCGGTTTGCTGTCTTTCGGCGGCCCTGCGGCTCAGATCTCCTTGATGCATCAGGAATTGGTAGAACGTCGACCCTGGCTGGATGAACAAACTTACCTGCGCGCCCTGTCTCTGTGCATGTTGCTGCCGGGCCCCGAGGCGATGCAGCTGGCAACCTATGCGGGGTGGCGTCTGCGCGGCGTTGCTGGCGGGCTGATTGCCGGCAGCTTGTTCGTTTCACCCGGCGCGTTGGTGATTGCGGTTCTGGTCGCGCTCTATTCAGCATTTGGCGATGTTCCCTTGGTGCAGTCGGCCTTCACGGGCATCAAGGCAACCGTCATTGTCATCGTTTTGCAGGCGCTCCGCAATCTTTCGCGCAAGGCATTGAATGATCGCGAGCATCGAACAATCGCAATCCTGTCCTTCCTGGCCATTTTTCTGCTGAACCTTCCTTTTCCGGCGATCATATTCGTTGCCGCAGCCTGGGGGTACGTGACCTTCAAAGGACCCGTAGAATCTCCCCCGCGAGAAGGAACACCACATCTGGCGCGGTCTCTGCGAACGATTGCTGTCTGGTTGCCCCTTTGGTTGGGCCCGCTCGTCGCTCTGAGCGTCACAGGCCATCAACTGCTGAGCGATCTGGGGTGGTTTTTTGCCCGACTCGCCGTTGTGACCTTTGGCGGCGCATATGCCGTATTGGCCTATATGACCCAAACGGTTGTTGACCAGTACCACTGGATCAGCACGGATCAGATGATCGATGGGCTAGGGCTGGCGGAAACGACTCCGGGGCCGCTCATACTTGTCACGCAGTTTGTCGCCATGCTGACCGGGCAACTGACCGGCGGGTTCACGCTGGCGCTTGCAGCCGGTGCGGTTGCATTGTGGGCAACGTTCGTTCCGTGCTTTCTTTGGATTTTTCTTGCGGCCCCATATCTCGACCGTCTGGCCGCGCGTCCCCGCCTGTCCGCGGCCCTGCATGGAATCACTGCGGCCGTCGTCGGAGTGATTCTCAACCTTTCCGTGTGGTTCGCCCTGAATGTTCTTTTCGAATCGGTGTCTGAAAAATCATGGGGTCCTCTGGCAATCCCCATGCCGCAGATTTCCGCGTTGAATTTTACCGCATTCGGTCTGACTATCCTTGCCGGGGCCTTGATTTTTCGACTGAAATTAGGGATGGGAACCGTGCTTGCCCTGATGTCGATTGCCGGCCTGGCTGCACACAATATCTGATCAATCCGGTCTTACCCGCCCTTTCGTTTCCGAACAAAACCCCTATGCTGAGCATAACCACTTTTGAGGATCACACATGTCGCAAGGCATCGATTATGGAAACCTGATGCACACCGCCATGCGCGGCCTGATCAAAACAGTGCTGAAGGATGTTTCTGAAACCGGTCTACCCGGGGCGCACCACTTTTTCATCACTTTCGACACACGTGAAGATGGTGTGGAAATCGCCGACTGGCTGCGTGAACGCTATCCCGAAGAAATGACCATCGTCATGCAGCACTGGTTCGAGAACCTCGAAGTCGGTGACCTCGGCTTTGGCATCACTTTGAACTTTGGCGATGCCCCGGAACCGCTGTACGTCCCCTATTCCGCAATCAAGACTTTCGTCGATCCTTCCGTGGAATTCGGCCTTCGCTTCGAAAGCCCGGAAGACGAAATCGAAGAAGATCAGATCATCGAAGACGACATCGAAGTCGAAGAAGAAGAAATTCATCACGATGCGGATATCGTGTCGCTGGACAGCTTCCGGAAATGAACCTTCAAACCCCGCCCGGCGCGGGGTTTATCGTTTCATTAGGAAAGTCTCGACCGATCGTGATTTTTGACCATCTATGAATCGTGAAAACGCCAGGTTCAGCCCGCCTTCGGCAAGCGTGCGGTCGAATTGCTGCAACTCATATCCTCCGTCCTCGTCAATGAACAAAGAAAACACGGTCAGTGTTTCGTCGACGATGCGGCCCCATACAAATGGCTCGCCCTTCATCGGGTCCAGCGGGACTTCGTGACCAAAAACATTGCGTTTCATCGCCGCCGAAAACACATCCGGGCGGTCTGACGGAACAAAATCAATCGAGAACTTCTGTTCCTTTACGCGTCCATCCAGCTTGTATGTCGTCGTCCGCCAACTGACGTTGAAACCGTTCTTGGTCTCGACGATGGAAACGCTCATGTCGCGGGGCGTTGTCGTGCCATCCGCGTCTACAACTTCGGCTGAACCGATATAATCTCCTATGAAAGGTGTGATGTCTGCCGCGCGGGCCGCTGCGCTCAGAACCGACAGCCACAAAGCGCAAACTGCAATTATCGCGACTGCTTTTTCAAGCGTAAAGCGATGGAAATTTGGCATTTTGTCCTCCATGGCGTCTATTGCTCCATTGTAGCCCAGAGGTGTCCGCAAACAATGCACATTCCCCGCCAATAACGATTAAAGTGACGCACTCCGCGCCTATACCTTTGAAGCCCTTAAGTTTAAGGTGCGCGCAACTGGCCGATTGCGTCACGGCGTGGCTGCGGCTAAACGGCATACAACTGCATACCAGACGGAGTGACCGATGTCTCAAACCCGCACAGAATCCGACAGCTTTGGCCCGCTCGAGGTTCCTGCCGACAAGTATTGGGGCGCCCAAACGCAGCGCTCGATCATGAATTTTCCCATCGGCTGGGAAAAACAGCCGGTCGCCATCGTGCGCGCGCTGGGCGTAATCAAGAAAGCCTGCGCCATGGAAAACAAGGCAACGGGCAAGCTGGACGCAAAGATAGCCGATGCGATCATTCAGGCCGCAGGCGAGGTGATCGAGGGCAAGTTCGACGACAACTTTCCGTTGGTCGTGTGGCAGACGGGTTCCGGCACCCAGTCGAACATGAATGCGAACGAGGTCATCGCCAACCGAGCCATCGAGATTCTGGGCGGCAAGATCGGATCCAAAGACCCGGTACACCCGAATGACCACTGCAACATGGGGCAATCGTCGAACGATACTTTCCCAACCGCCATGCATATCGCAACAGCGATGAGCGTACGCGACGTGCTGCTTCCCGGTCTTGAAAAACTGGCGTCCGGGCTCGAGCAGAAGGCCGAGGAATTCAAGGACATCATCAAGATCGGCCGAACCCATACACAGGACGCGACACCGCTGACACTGGGTCAGGAGTTCAGTGGCTATGCACACCAGATTCGTCAGGGGATCGCACGCGTACATGCGGCGATGCCGGGGATTTATGAACTAGCCCAGGGCGGAACGGCCGTTGGCACCGGCCTGAACACCCAGCACGGCTGGGACAAAGCCGTCGCAGGCCATATGGCCCAGATCACCGACCTGCCCTTCGTGACGGCGCCGAACAAGTTCGAGGCGCTGGCCGCCCATGATGCCATGGTCTTCCTTTCGGGCGCTTTGGCAACGATTGCCGGCAGCTGCTACAAGATCGCAAACGACATTCGTTTCCTGGGCTCCGGGCCTCGTTCCGGCCTGGGAGAGCTGATCCTGCCGGAAAATGAGCCCGGCTCGTCGATCATGCCCGGCAAGGTAAACCCGACGCAGGCCGAAGCGCTGACGCAGGTCGCCGCGCATGTGATGGGCAACAACGCGGCAATGAATTTCGCCGGGTCGCAAGGGCATTTCGAATTGAACGTCTACAATCCGATGATGTCCTACAACCTGCTGCAATCGATCCAGCTGCTGGGGGATGCCACCGACAGCTTTACCGAGCGGATGCTGCTGGGCATCAAAGCGAACGAGCCGCGCATCGACCAGCTGATGAAGGAATCGCTGATGCTGGTCACGGCGCTTGCCCCTACCATCGGTTATGACAATGCAACCACCGTTGCGAAAACCGCCCACAAGAACGGTACCACGCTCAAGGAAGAAGCCATCGCGCTGGGCTTTGTGGACGAAGCGACCTTTGACGCCGTCGTCCGCCCCGAACAGATGATCGGCCCAAAAGACTGATGGGCAAGCCGGTCAATCTGAACCGGTATCGAAAGGAAAAAGCGCGGGCCGAAAGAAAGGCCCGCGCCGACCGGAACGCCGTCGCGTTTGGGCGTACAAAAGCTGAAAAAGAAGTCGTGAAACTTCAACAGAAAAAACAAAAGCGCGACCTCGACGATCATGAGCTGGACGAATGAGCGGCCGTCCTGTCAAACGCTCTCTGACCCTGAAAGGACACCGAACCTCGGTATCACTCGAGGATGAATTCTGGCGTGCTTTTCGCGAGATCGCTCAGGAACAAGGTAAGCCAATCAATGTCTTGGCGGCTGAAATTGATGTGGCCCGCGACCCGGAAACGGGTCTTGCATCGGCCATACGCGTCTTTGTGCTGAACTGGTTCCGCAACCCTGATTGAGACTTGTCACGCCCTCGCCTCGACGTGTAACGTGAGTGGGAACAAAAAGGGTACAACCATGAGCGACACCATTACCGGGCCGGATGGGCAGCAAAGATGCGCATGGTGTCAGGCCGCGCCCGAATTCTTTGAATATCACGACAATGAATGGGGTTACCCTGTGGGCGACGACCAACGATTGTTTGAAAAACTATGCCTCGAAGGCTTTCAGTCAGGTCTTAGCTGGCGAACGATCCTGAACAAGCGCGAAAACTTCAGGAGGGCTTTTTGCGGGTTTGATTTCAACAGGATGGCCGCGTTTTCTGATGCTGATGTGGAACGCCTGCTACAAGATTCCGGGATTATCCGTCATCGTGGCAAGATTGAAGCGGTGATCAACAATGCGCGTTGCGCACAGGATCTTGTGGCGGCCGAAGGATCTCTGGCGGCCTATGTCTGGCGTTACGAGCCTGAGACGCCTCCGCCTCCGCAAACGGCGTCCACATCGCCCGAGTCGGTGGCCATGTCGAAAGATCTCAAGAAACGGGGATGGAAGTTCGTTGGCCCTACAACCGTGTTTGCGTTCATGCAGGCCATGGGGCTGGTCAATGATCATGCCGAGACCTGCATCGGCAGAAAAAAAGCGGCGCAGTTACGCCGCTCTTTCGTCAAACCTGTCTGACGGATCAGACCGAGGCTTTGTAAATCTTGTCGATGTTGGCACCCAGGGCCGCGTTGAATTCGGCATCTGACTGCTGCTTCGACAGGCCTTCGGTCAAGGCCCGCGAGAAGGATGCAATCATCTTGCCATTCCGGCCCAGCAGATCACAGGCTTCTTCCGTCGAATAACCGCCCGACAGGGCCACAACGCGCATGACCCGCGGGTGGTCGGCCAGCGCGTCATACAGGTTTGCCTGTGTCGGGATCGTCAGCTTCAGCATAACGTCCTGCCCCTCGGCCAGTTGATCGAGGTTCTTGAGGATTTCAGCCTTCAGGATGTCTTCCGCCTCGGCCTTGGTTGCCGAATGGATGTTCACTTCAGGTTCCACGATCGGAACCATACCGGCATCGGTGACTTCGCGGGCGACGTCGAACTGTTGGGCAACCACCGCCGCGATGCCATCGGCATTCGCTTCGTGAATGACCGAGCGTTCCTTGGTGCCGAACACACCATCGGCCTTGGCCAGGGTCTCGGCCAGACCGGGGATCGGTTTCATCATCTGAACGCCATTTGCCTGTTCTTCCAAGCCTTTGTCGATCTTCAGGAAAGGAACGATACCTTTGACCGACCACAGGTAGTCGGCAACCTTGCGGCCTTCGATCTCTTCGCCCAAGGTACGTTCGAACAGAATTGCGCCAATCACTTTGTCCTTTGTGAAATCGTCAGCCAGAATGATGCGGGCACGCATCTTCTGGATTTCACCGAACATCTCTTCCTCCGAGCTGTAGTCGGATGCCTCGACACCATACAACGCAAGCGCTTTCGGGGTTGATCCGCCGCTTTGATCCAGTGCCGCGATAAAGCCCGTGCCGTTGATCATCTGCGCGCGCTGTTCTGCTTTGGACATATTGTTTTCCTGTTCAATGATGATTCCGATGTTCTTCCCCGCATACAACAGGGCGTGAACCGATGGTAGGTTGTTAGCGCTCAACCAGGCGTAACCATATGCCATCTTTGGATCGAACCGTCAGGTGAGCGACCGGAACGGGTGTTTTTCCCGGGATTGTTTCGAACCGAAAGCGGCGCAAGAGCATCGACAGGATCAGCGGCCCTTCGACCATTGCAAACCCGGCCCCGGTGCACACTCGGGGGCCTGCTGAGAACGGGATGTAAGCGTCGCGCTGGCACCGCTTGCCGTTTTCCGTGCCCCAACGGTTTGGATCAAAACCGTCCGGATCGTCCCACAAACGCGCCTGACGGTGCAAATGCCACGGGCTGATCACGATCTGCGCGCCAA
This sequence comes from Ruegeria sp. H8, assembly GCF_056532905.1. Taxonomy (NCBI): domain Bacteria; kingdom Pseudomonadati; phylum Pseudomonadota; class Alphaproteobacteria; order Rhodobacterales; family Roseobacteraceae; genus Ruegeria; species Ruegeria sp. H8. The sequence continues at coordinate 749,887 of NZ_JBQFNY010000001.1, forward strand.
CCGGCACATCCCGGTTACGGAACCTTTCAGGGCACGTGGTCTCGCGGACCATCATGGGCACCGGAGGATAAAGGCGCAGCGCTTCGCGGAACACATCCCGGCTGATCCGGAGTTTTGAAACAGAGGCAAATGAAGGATCATCCAGAACAGCGGCCTCCTCTGCAACCTTCTGCTGCCATTCCGGATAAAGCGCCATCAGGTACAGCGTCCAGGCCAAGGCTGACGCGCTGGTCTCATGCCCGGCAAGAAAAAAGATCGCCACCTGATCAACCATTTCCTCGGGGTCGAAGAACTGCCCGGTTTCGGGATCAGCCGTCGTCATGATCTTGGTCGCAAGATCGTCAGGTGCCGTTCCGTCCTTGATGGCCTTTGCGCGTGTTCTGGTCAGTTCGGCAATCAGCGCCCTGATATCCCGCGCGTTCTGTTTGGTCGCCCCGGAATGAAGCCGGGGCAGCCACTTTGGCAAGGGAACAAAAGCTGCCAGATTCAGCAAAGGTTGCGCGCGTTGATAGGCCCGGAACTTTTCGAACACTTGGCTGGCGATAGCGTTGTCGATAGGAACGGAAAACAGGGTGCGAAATATCACGTCCGCCGCTGCATGGCTTGTCTGTTCTTCGAATTCGAGTTCCCCTCCGACATGAGGCCGCAGCCGTTCCACACACGCCTCGGCAGCGGCCAGCATGGCCGGGAATGTATCCTTCAGACGCCCCCCTTCGAACGCGGGATCGATAATCCGCCGCTGTCGTTTCCAGGTCTCGCCATTGGTCAGAAATACCGAATTGCCAAGCAACGGGCTCAGGCCTTCGCTGATCCTGCCGGATTTGGGAAAATCGTCAGGCCGTTTCTTGAGGACGGTTTGAACCAGATCCGGTTGATTGATCAGGAACGACCGGAAGAACGGAGTTTTGAATTCTGCCATCCACGCGCGATACAGCCGGGCTGGCTGCGCCGACAGCAGGTCTTGTCTGAACAGTTTCACATAGCGCAGCAACGAAACCTTCTCGGGGCGCGGGTCTGGCTTGGGCGGCGTTTTGGTCATGGGTGTACCGAGGTGAACTTGGAGACAGGCATCTCGATACGGCTGCGAGAAGCCTCACGATCCGCAAACCTTTGCCCCAGCGTCAAAGGGCCAGCCGTTATCCGAAAATAATCATAGCTTTCCGGCTTATCGAAGGCGCAAAGATACTGAAAATGAAGCCGAAAAAATCGCCATCGCAAAGCTTTCCAGCGTTCCGGAGACAAGGTTTGCGAAAAAGCCGCCGACAGGACCAGCGGCCAGCGTTTATCAGCATCGGCCACCCCCGTGACCGCAACCGGATCGCAAAGCGCAAAGGCGCAGCCATCGCCGGGGGCCGAGACATCGATCCAGCTGAGCTCGGACCGCGTGGACAGGAAATGCAGATCGGACCGCAAATCGTGTGCCTGGGGCAGAAACGAGACCATGGGAACCACCTGTCCCAGACTGAGAAACGACAGCTCCGCGCGTTGCTCGTACACTTTCGAATTTCGGATCAGTTCGGCCAGAACAGACACCCCCAGATGCGCGCCCGAGCTGTGGCCAACGACCAGCACTTCATCCACATCGGAATTCAGCGCCTCTTGGATCGCTTCACGAAACGACGACAACCTGTCCCGCAGTTCGACCGGCATATGCCCGCTCAGCTGTGCTGAATAGGCGTAATCATGCATCAGGTAATACGCAAACAGCCGGTTATCGACCTTGCGAAACCACAGCAGTAACGCGACGGCGATGGCTGCTCCGGGGAATATCCCCCACCAACCTGCCATGCCTATGCACGTCCATGCCAACGCAAGCGCGATCAGCAGCTGAGACACCAACATCGCCACTGGATACAACGCAGCGATCACCGGGCCCTTGCGCAATCGCATCAGACGCCACAACGTACCGGTTGATATGAAAATCCACGCCGTGCGGGCCAATTGCCAATACGTCGCCGGGATAGAGGCCGACATGCTGTCGCGTACGATGTCGGACCACACCAGAACCTCGAATTCCGTTTCAACAGTCAGGCCATCTTGTTCCGAGGTTACCCGCCAGCCGAAACGTCCCTCCGTTGTCATTGGGGATATGGCGATCTCGTACCCCGAGATCCGGGCCTGCTTCTGCGATTCACTGCGATACAGCTCGCGATATCGCCGGGGCGGCATCGGATCATAGCCGGGTATATAGAACACCCGACGTCTGCGCACCTGCGGCTGATTTGTGTGACTGCTCATGCCCTTACCTTCTGATGCGCAGGTTAACGCAGGCTTGAAGCCAAGGTAAGAGGGTCAGTTGATCACCCGAAATTTGCCAGCGCCGGAAAAGTTTCCAGCAACCACCAGCTAAAACGGGTGAAAAGCCCGGTTATCAGCATGATGCCCACAAACAGCAACAGTCCACCCATGATCTTTTCGATCGTGCCCATATACGGTTTGATCCGGTTCATCACGGTCATGGAGCGATTCAGGAACATGGCTGCCAACAAGAACGGAATACCCAAGCCCGCAGCGTAGACCCCCAGCAAAAACGTGCCACGCGCGACCGACGCTTCGTTGGCCGCCAGTGACAGGATCGCCCCCAGCTGAGGCCCAATGCACGGGGTCCAGCCGAATGCAAAAGCCAGGCCAAGGATGTAAGCGCCAAAGACCGACCCACTGGAATCACCGGTTTCAATCCGTGCTTCGCGATCCAGAAAAGGAATCCGGAAGACATTCAGAAAGTGAAGGCCAAAGACGATGACAACGGCACCGGACAACTTGGCGAACAGCACCTGATTTTGCAGCACAAACGCGCCAAAGGCCGATGCGGTAAAGCCAAGCAGAAGAAAGACGGTCGACAGGCCCATGACAAAGAACAGCGCCGACATGGTCGCCTTGCGCCGCGCGCGGCCCTCGTCCTGCATCTCATGTATGGTAACGCCGCTCATATACGCCAGATAAGGCGGTACGATTGGCAATACGCAAGGCGACAGAAAGCTGATCAGGCCACCCAGCAGCGCGACGAACATGGCGGGCAGCAGTCCCGCGTCTATGATTTCGATTCCGAACATGTTTCTGCACATATGTGATGAAGAGCGATCCGTCACGGGGCCAAACGGTCACATCCTCGTGCTCGGAATCTGGACAATATTACAACTTCACCCTATCCCGAAAATCATGTCAGAGATTACAGATACCCTGGACGCATTGGGCCTGTTGTGCCCCCTGCCCGTCCTGAAAGCCCGCAAAAGACTGAAATCCATGCCGGAGGGTGCCGTTCTGCGGGTGCTGGCCGATGATCCTGCGGCCATCGTGGATGTTCCGCACTTTTGTGCCGAGGCCGGGCATACACTGCTTTCGCAGGACACTGACGGCGCACATCAGATCTATCTGATCCAAAAATCCAGCTGACCTTCGTTGCAGGTCAAAAAAAGGCGGGCCGATCAGCCCGCCTTTTTCATTAACTTCCCAGCGACCACCAACCGCGGCGTTTGGGCTTGGTGGGTATAGGTTCAGGCTCTTCCGCCACGCTTTCAAGCACCGGCTCGGGCGTTGCTTCTGCTGGCCCGTCTTCGGCAGGATCGTCGGTTTCTGCAACGTCAGAGGCTTCTACAGCTTCCGTAGATTGCTTTTCCGCCTCATCCGCTTCTTCAACCGCTTGTGCCGCATCTACACCGTTTGCAGGTTGCTCTTCCGACGGCGGAGCGTCAGCCTGTGCTTCGGCTGGTTCAGCGGCCACCTCAACTTGTTCCGCCACGACCTCTGCGCTTTCGCCCGCGATGCTCTCGCCGGTTTCCTCGGTTGCCGGCTCTTCCGTTGCAGCGTCGGCCGTCGTGGCGGATGGCTCTTCAGGCTGATCCGCAACTTCTTCGGCAACCGCATCTTTCTTGCGACGGCGCGGGGCGCGTTTGCGCTTGGGCTTTGCCGGTTTTTCTTCCTCCGAAGCCTCAGCTTCAGCCGGCTCAGCACTTTCGACGTCAGGCGTATCGCTCTCTGCGTCTTCTTGTGCTGGCGCGTCACCCTCTTCCGCGGCCTGCTCCGGCGCATCGCCATTGCCCGAACCTTTCTTGCGACGACGACGACGGCGCTTGCGCTTGGGCTTTGCCTCTTCTTCGGTCTGAGCGATTTCCTCTTCGGTCTCTTCCGCGTCCGATGAATCGACAAGATCCATCAGCGACGCATCGACAGAAACAACAGGCGCCGTAGCCTCGGGAACAATCCGGCTGGCCGTCTTGAACTTCTCCATCGAGAAGTCCGGGCTGACTAAATGGATATCCCCTTCGATCCTCACTGAAAGCCCATAACGCGCCTCGATCTGCGCAATATGCTCTCGCTTCTGGTTCATCAGGAAGTTGGCGATGCTGACAGGGCAGCGCACCAGGACTTCGCGTGAACGGCGACGGGTACCTTCTTCTTCGATTTGACGCAGGATCGACAAGGCCATGTTGTCGTCCGAGCGGATCAGACCGGTGCCGTGACAGGCCGGGCACGGCTGTGTCGTTGCCTCGATCATGCCGGGGCGCAGACGCTGACGGCTCATCTCCAGCAGACCAAAACCCGAAATACGACCAACCTGGATGCGGGCGCGGTCCGTTTTCAGTTTGTCTTTCAAACGCTTTTCGACAGCCGAGTTGTTCTTGCGCTCGTCCATGTCGATGAAGTCGATGACGATCAGACCGGCGAGATCGCGCAGGCGCAGCTGACGTGCAACCTCTTCAGCGGCCTCGAGGTTGGTCTTGAGTGCGGTTTCCTCGATCGAACCTTCCTTGGTGGCACGGCCCGAGTTCACGTCGATCGCCACCAGTGCTTCCGTCACGCCGATCACGATATAGCCACCGGATTTCAGCTGTACGGTAGGATTGAACATCCCGGCCAGATAGCTTTCCACCTGATAGCGCGCGAACAGAGGCAGCGCATCTTCGTACCGTTTCACGTTCTTGGCGTGCGACGGCATGATCATCTTCATGAAGTCCTTGGCGATGCGGTACCCGCCCTCGCCTTCGACCAAGACCTCGTCGATATCACGGTTGTAAAGGTCTCGGATCGACCGTTTGATCAGATCACCTTCTTCATAAATCTTTGCCGGCGCGATGGATTCCAGTGTCAGCGCCCGGATCTGCTCCCACAAACGCTGGAGGTATTCATAGTCGCGCTTGATCTCGGATTTGGTTCGCTTGGCTCCGGCGGTTCGAATGATCAAACCCGCCCCGGTCGGCACATCGATATCCGTTGCGATTTCTTTCAGCTTTTTCCGGTCCGCCGCGTTGGTAATCTTGCGGCTGATGCCACCACCACGTGCGGTATTGGGCATCAGAACACAATACCGTCCTGCCAGCGAAAGATAGGTGGTCAGCGCAGCACCCTTGTTTCCGCGCTCTTCCTTGACAACCTGCACCAAAAGGACCTGACGTACTTTGATGACTTCCTGTATCTTGTAGCGACGCGGGCGCGGTTTGCGCGGCGGACGAATGTCTTCGCTGTCATCATCATCAGCAACCGATTCAATCGATGCGTCTTTTGATGCAGCGTCTGTGCTTTTGGTTTCGTCAACGTCCTCATCAGGGTCTTGTTCATCATCCGCAGCTTCAACAGGTTCTTCTGCTTGCTCAGGCTCGGATTGGGCTTCATCCCCCTCCGTTTGAACGTCTTCAACGGCTTCCAGTGGCTCTTCGGCCTGATCCTCCGCGTCGTCGCCCGACGCCTCAATGGCCTGTTCAGTGGCTTCCTCGGCAACGTCGTCTAGTGCTGCCTCATCCGATGCGGTTTCGGTTGCTTCTTCAGTGGCCGGCGCGTCATCGTCAACTGGCTCCTCTACCGGAGTTTCAGCGACGACTTCCATCGGCGACGTTCCTTCCGGAACCTCAACATCTGCTTCTTCACCCTCGTCCAGATCGATGGTTTCCATGCCGGTTGGTTCGGTCGAAACCTCCATCGTTTCAACCGGATCATCCGATTTCACGTCAGCAGCCTTTGCGCGAGACCGCGACCGCCGCTTCTTGGATTTGGCCTCCTCAGCCTCATCCCGCGCCTTCATGGCCTCGGCATAGGCGCGCTCTTCCTCCATCAACGCCTCACGGTCGGCGACGGGGATCTGGTAATAATCCGGGTGAATTTCAGAGAATGCCAGGAAGCCATGCCGGTTCCCGCCATAATCCACGAAGGCCGCCTGAAGAGACGGCTCAACCCGCGTTACTTTTGCAAGATAGATGTTGCCGGCAAGCTGGCGTTTGTTTTCGGATTCAAAATCGAACTCCTCGACCTTGTTTCCGTCAACCACCACGACGCGGGTTTCCTCCGCGTGGGTGGCATCGATAAGCATTTTCTTAGCCATTTGTCCTTGGTGCACCGCGCCAAACGCGTTGTCCTGACCTGTCCAGGCGGACAGGCGCTTTTGGGGAGGTGTCTTGTCAGGGCGATATCAGACGGCGCGCGGCAGGGTCTGGCGCTGTGGCCCCCTGCCCGTTCTCTCAATCGTTGCGCGCGCGTCATCGCGGTTCTTCTCCGACAGGCGCGTCTGAACGCAGCCTGCCCATTTATTCCTTTCGCCCAGTGATCCCGGGCTCAGGTACTCCACTGCCCCTTGAGGGGCATAATCGGTCTGCTGAACCGCGAGGTCTTGACCCTCACCAACGGATCAGCAGCGAAACTCAAAGATTCGGGACTTGCAGGCGTCAAAATCGCCCGGCCCGTTCCGACACAATAAAAGCAACCCTGTGGAAAAGACAATGGGCAAACTGCACTCTGCCACCAACCAGCGCAACGGATCCCCTTCATCTGGCTAAAAATATCCCGGGGGAGGCTCCATAGGCGGCGGGGGCAGAGCCCCCAAGTCGCATCGCTTACAGATAGTCCGAACGCTGAAGGCCGTATTTGGCCATCTTCTCGTTCAGCGTCCGGCGAGGAAGGCAAAGCTCGTCCATGACTGACGCAATAGAGCCTTTGTGCCTGCGCATCGTATTATCAATCAGCATTCGTTCGAAAGCTTCGACATATTCCTTCAGCGGCTTGCCCTCGGTGGTCATCACCGGCTGCATCTCTTCGTGATCGGACATCAACAAAGACGCGATGGTGCCCGAACCACGGCGCGATTGCAGCACCGCCCGTTCGGCAATATTGATCAACTGGCGCACATTGCCGGGCCAAGGGGCCTGCAACAGTTGCGCAGCTTCTTGTGCGCTCACTTGGGGTGCGTCGCAACCGTATTCTTCGGCAAACTGCTCGCTGAGACGGGTGAACAGGGTCAGGATATCTTCGCCCCGCTGCCGCAACGGCGGCATGGTGATGCGCAGCGCGGCCAGGCGATAGAACAGGTCCGGGCGCAGCACGTCTTCCGATGTCTTGCCGGCCTCCTGCAAGTTCGAGATGGCAACGATCCGGGTCTCCGCAGGTGTGCCCTGCTCGTTCATCACGCTCAGCAGCTTGGCCTGCAACGTATCGCTCAACGCTTCCACATCTTCCAGGACCAGCGTGCCGCCACGCGCCTCTTCTATGGCGGGCAGTTGCGCATCTTCGGGAATCATGGGGCCAAACAGACGCTTGGCCAGTGCATCCTCTTCAAGCGCGGCGCAGGACACCAGAACAAACTTCTTGCCGGCACGGCTGCCAACGGCATGAAGCGCGTGCGCCACAAGCGTTTTCCCGGTGCCGGTTTCACCGTCGATCAACACATGGCCGTCGGCCTGGCCGAGATCCAGTATATCCTCACGCAGCCGCTCCATGACCGGGCTGGCGCCGATCAGCTTGTTCATGATCTGGGTGCCGCCGGACAACTCGCGCCGCAAAGCACGGTTGTCCAAGGTCAGACGGCGCGCATTGCTGGCGCGTTTGGCCAGCTCAGACATCCGATCGGGGTTGAACGGCTTTTCAAGGAAGTCGAACGCACCAACGCGCATCGCCTCAACCGCCATCGGCACATCACCGTGGCCGGTGATCATGATCACCGGCAGGGTGCTGTCGGCGCCCATCAGCTTTTTCAGAAGCTGAATGCCGTCCATTCCGGGCATCTTGATGTCCGAAATAACAATCCCAGGGTAATCCGGCCCCAGAACCTTGAGCGCGTCCTCGGCGCTGGCAAAGGTTTCCGTGTCATATCCGGACAATGCAAGCCATTGGCTGATCGATTGGCGCATGTCCTGTTCGTCATCCACAATGGCGATTTTCATGGCCTGTGCCATAGTCATTCCTCGTTATTCCGCGGCCTCAAGGCCGTCGCTTCCCAGTGCTGGCAACTGCATTTCAAACACCGCGCCACCGTATTGGCCGTTGCGCGCAGTCAGCCGTCCCCCATGGTCGTTCACGATCCCCGACGAGATGGCAAGCCCCAGGCCCACCCCGTCTCCGGGCTGTTTGGTGGTATAGAACGGCTCGAACAGGTTCTCGATATCCTCGATCCCATGCCCGTTGTCGCGTACCGTCAGGACAGCCGTGTCACCCGCCGCCAGGATGATTTCCACATCCGGCTCTGCCACTGATTTGGTGGCGTCCAGCGCATTGCGCAAGAGGTTGACCATCACTTGCTCGATCCGCATCCGGTCCCCCATCACCACCACCGGTTCTTCCGGCAGGATCTGGGTGATCTTCACATGGCGCTGACGCAACTGCGGCTCCATCATCGACAAGGCCGAGGCCAGCGCTTCGCCAAGATTTACAGGTGAAAACGCATCAGCCCCCTTGCGCGCGTAAGATTTGAGCTGCCGCGTAATCGCGCCCATCCGCTCGATCAGGCCATCGATCCGGCCAAAGCTGGCCAATGCCTCTTCCGGCCGGTTTCGACGCAACAGCAGACGGGCGCCGGCCAGATAGGTTTTCATTGCAGCCAGAGGTTGATTCAGCTCGTGACTGACCGCCGCTGACATCTCACCCAGAGCTGCAAGTTTCGAGCTTTGGGCAAGGGTCTGTTCCGCCAAATCCAACGTCTTTTCAACCCGTTCGCGTTCAGCGATTTCCCGCTGTAGCCTAGCGTTCAATGCGCGAAGCTCTGCCGACTCGCGCTGAAACAGGGTCATGCGCAGCGTCGCGCGTCGGCTCAACGCGTAGAACGCCAGCGCCAGAAGAATCGCAAAGCCCATGATCTCGAGCGCCAGAACGCTGTTCACTTTCTCGCGGATCGAGGCATAGGTCGTGAATGAAGTCATTTGCCAGCCGCGGAACGGGATGCGCGTCTCCAGACGCATCACGGCCTCGCCTTGCAGGTAGGCGTCAGGTGGCAAAGCGGTCCAATCGGTCGTCGCGCGAATGGCCCGCTGGATCGCCCCTTGCGGCGGTTGACGCAGCAGGGCCGCCCCCTCATCCAGACCCCGCCAGCGCGGTTCGGTGGACAGAATGATGGTTCCGGTGCTGTCAGTGACCATAACCGCATCCGAAATACCGGCCCATGCCTGTTCAAACTTTTGCAGATCAACTTCGACAACGATCACGCCCAGTATTTCCGCACTGTTTTCAAGCCGGCGCGAATAGACAAAGCTATATCCGCCGGATTCCTTAGGAATAACGGAAAAGATCGTCGCATTTGACCGGATCGCGTCCACAAAATACGGAATATTCCTGTGCGCCTCGCCCAGTCTGTTCCGATCCGTCGCCGCAACCGTTCGCCCGTCACCATCCAACAGCATCAACGACGCCGCACCGATTTCCTCCACGAACGAAATCAAACGCTGCGTCGACAACGAATAGTCCCTGGATTGCAGCGCCGAAATCAGTGTCGGGTCCCGCGCCAGCAACTGGGGCACGATCGAGTTGCGGCGCAGTTCGCTCAGCAAATTGCCGGAATACAGCGCAAGGCGCAGCTCGGCCCGGTTGCGGGTGGATTCGGTGAACCTGTCAGTCAACAAGCGGTTGGTGATCCAAACCGTTGCGATTGTTGCCACCATCAATACAATAACAGCCAGCCGCAGCCGCCACCCCAACGGGGCGCCGCGAAACGGTTTCAGCAGCTTTGACCAGCCTGATCGCACGTCCGAGTTCATGATCAGACGTTACGCGCGGGCGCGCGTGACCTCAAGTCACGCCGCTTCAAACACACCTGACAATGCGCGGAACAGCGCCGCCCCGTCAGTGCCGCCATGCCCTTGATCGGCCGCGCGCTCGGGATGCGGCATCATACCCAGAACACGACGGTTTTCGGAAAGGATCCCCGCGATATCACCGACCGAGCCGTTTGGGTTCTCGGTATAGGTGAATGCGATCCTGTCCTGATCTCTCAACGCCGCCAGCGTTGCGTCATCCGCGAAATAGTTGCCGTCGTGATGCGCGATCGGAATACCGATCACGTCGCCTGCGTTATAGCCACCGGTAAAGACGCTGTCGCTGGTTTCAACTTTCAGGCCCACAGTCTTGCAGATGTATTTCAGCCCGGCATTGCGCAGCAGCGCCCCCGGCAGGATACCTGTTTCCGTCAGAACCTGAAATCCGTTGCAGATCCCGACCGCATAACCGCCGCGTTCGGTGTGGTTGACCACGGCCTTGCAGATCGGCGACTGCGCAGCGATTGCACCGCACCGCAGATAGTCACCGTAAGAAAACCCGCCCGGAACGCCTACGATATCAATACCGTCCGGCAGCGCCGCATCTTTGTGCCAGACCATGTCGACCTGAAAACCGGCCTGCTCAAAAGCGACCGCGAGGTCTCGGTCACAGTTCGATCCGGGGAAAACGATTACGGCTGCGCGCATGGCGGGCCCTCCTACGAGACAAAATCGGTGACGACCGCAACGCCCGGAGGGGTTGGATGGTCAAAGGCGGCAAGCTCGGCGCTCACCTGGTTGAGAGATATTTTTCGCGTGACCAACGGGCTCAGGTCAATTCCACCGCCCGCGATCAGCGACAACAAAGACGGATAGCGCCAGCTTGGCATTCCGCGTGTGCCAAAGACAGAAAGCTGGCCAGAGTAAAGCACATCCATCGGCAACGCCATCTGGGTGTGATCTCCAGCAGGCATCCCGATCTGCACCATGCGCCCCATTTTGCGCAGGGAACGCATAGCGGAAACGGTCGTAGCTTCGACGCCAAGCGCCTCGATCGCGACATGGGCACCGCCACCGGTGATATCCTTCACCGCCTGGGGCGCATCGCAGGTTGCCGCATTGACCACCGCATCTGCGCCCAGAGCCTTAGCATAGTTCAGTTTGTCATCCGTGATGTCGACAATTACCACACGTGCACCAAGCGCCTTGCCCAGCAGCAAAGTGGATATTCCGACACCGCCACCGCCGAAGACGGCAATCCATTCACCGCCTTGAACCTGTGCCCGACCGACCAATGCCTGCCACGCTGTCGTCACGCGGCAACCCAACGCGGCCGCGATGTCCGGCGCGATACTGTCCGGCAAGGATGTCAGGTTCGCGTCGGCATGGGCCACCGCGACATATTCCGCAAAAGCGCCGCCACAGGTGAACCCCGGCACAACCTGATCCGCGCAGATCGTCTGATGACCTTGCGCACAATCCGGACACCGGCCACAGGCCAGAATGAAAGGAGCAATCACCCGGTCTCCGACACGCCACCGGGTGACGCGCGCGCCGACGGAAACCACCTCGCCGCAATACTCGTGCCCTAGGGTCATGGGCAGGTTGACGTCCGGGTCCGAACCAGACCACGCGTGCCAGTCAGACCGGCACACACCGCAGGCCAGCACCCGCACGACCACGCCGTCTTCCGCCGGTGCGGGATCCGGGATCGTCGTTACCTCAAGCGGCTGACGGTAGGTGATCAGACGCGCGGCCCGCATTCCATCAGACCAGTTCGATCTCGTAGCGTTCGATAACAGTGTTGGCCAAAAGCTTTTCGCACATCTCGGTCACATCTGCTTCGGTCGCGCCGTCGGCCAGTTCAAGATCGATCACCTTGCCCTGACGCACACCTTCGACCTGATCAAAGCCCATTGCGCCCAATGCGTGCCGAACCGCTTCGCCCTGCGGGTCCAGCACCCCGTTCTTGAGCATCACATGAACCCGTGCTTTCATTTTGGCAACTCCACCTGCGGGCCGCAATCCGAGGCCCATTTCGTTGCGCGGGGGATAGCGCGCCAAATGGCTTTCGACAACCCTGTTTGCAAAGCAGTTTGCCGCAGCAATCCAACTATCCGCCTTCTTTGGCCAATCCCGGGTAATGCGCGTCAATTGCATGGAACGTGCCAGTCAGAACCATCTCGACCGCGACGGCGACCAGCAGGATGGCCATGATCCGGGTCAGGACGTTGATCATTGTCTCACCCAACAGGCGCGAGATCTGATCTGCGAACAACAATCCCAGCCCCACGATCACGCAGGCAATCAGGATCGCCGAACCCAGCGTCACGATTTCGGCGCCGTTCGACAGTTGGTGCGAAAAAACGATCGTGATGGCAATCGTGCCCGGCCCTATGGTCAAAGGTATCGCCAGCGGTACGACCGCAAAATTCAGTTTCCGCTCGTGCCCGTCGTCCATCGCGGCCTGATCGCCCGGCGGCCGGTCCTCGGCCTTCAACATCGACATCCCGATTCCGAAAATGATGATCCCTCCGGCAATCCGGAAAGCCGGCACATCAATGCCAAAAACCCCAAGCACCTCTTCCCCGATCACGACAGCGGTCAGCGCAATGACGGTAACCGAGATCATGACAACAACCGCAACGTGCCGCCGCTCTGCCGCAGTGCAGTTCTTGGTCATGCTCAGAAAAATGGGGATGTTGTAAAGCGGATTGAAGATTGCAAGCACGGCGGCCAGAAACTTCAGAAATACTGTCTGATCAAACAGTTCCGCCATTTGACACCCATCCTGAACCTTTTGTGCCTGCCCGAGGCAAACATGCTGGGGAAACGAGAAACTGTCAATTTCAACCGCGAACGAAAAAGCGCCGCAAACACGGTTGCGGCGCTTTGGCAAACTTGTGGTACGGCCGTTCCTAGTTGATCAGCGTCGGCTTGGTGACATTGTTGCTGGGCAGGACACCCAGTCGGCGTGCAACTTCGGAATAGGCGTCGGTCAAACTGCCCAAATCACGGCGGAACACGTCCTTGTCCAGTTTCTGACCGGTTTCGATATCCCACAGGCGGCAGCTGTCGGGGCTGATTTCGTCAGCAACGATCAGGCGCTGATAATCGCCTTCAAACACGCGGCCGATCTCGATCTTGAAGTCGACCAGACGAATGCCCACCGCCAGCATCACACCGCTCATGAAATCGTTCACGCGCAAGGCAAGGCTGAGGATATCGTCCATGTCCTGCTGGCTGGCCCAGCCAAACGCGGCGATGTGTTCTTCGGTGACTAGCGGATCACCCAGCGAATCGTCCTTGTAGCAGTACTCGACGATCGGGCGCGGCAGTTGCGTGCCCTCTGCAATGCCCAAGCGCTTGGACATCGATCCGGCGGCATAGTTGCGCACGATCACTTCCAGCGGAACGATTTCGCAGTTGCGAACCAGCTGTTCACGCATGTTCAGGCGGCGAATGAAGTGGTTCGGAATGCCGATCTGGGTCAGGCCGGTCATGAAGAATTCCGACAGGCGGTTGTTGAGCACACCCTTGCCGTCGATCACGTCCTTCTTTTCCGCGTTGAAGGCGGTGGCGTCATCCTTGAAATACTGGACGATCGTGCCCGGTTCGGGGCCTTCGTACAGAATCTTGGCCTTGCCTTCATAGATTTTCTTGCGACGCGCCATAAGCGACCTTTCCACTCTGCACAGAGGGATTGAGTCCCCTCACGTTCGCGTCCTCATAGTCCAAGCACCCATTTCCCGCAAGTTCATGTACCCGAGAGGCTTTGACGCAGCGCAAATCCCTTGCGCATGGGACGTCGTATAGTCATATCATCAGGAAAGAAGACATAACCCAAGAGGTCCTTGCCCTATGACGACGTTCGACGAACGCGAAAACGCCTTTGAAGCCAAGTTTGCCCATGATGAAGAGATGCAGTTCAAGGCACAAGCCCGCTGCAACAAGCTTTTGGGTCTGTGGGCTGCTGAAAAACTGGGTAAATCCGGTGCCGACGCCGAAGAATATGCAAAGACGGTCGTGATTTCCGACTTCGAGGAAGCCGGGCACGAAGATGTCGTTCGCAAGGTTTCCGGCGATCTGGGCAACCTGTCCTCGGACGAGGAAATCCGCGCGAAAATGGCCGAGCTTCTGCCCGAAGCCAAGGCGCAGGTCCTGAGCGAGACCAACTGAGCCTAGGGCGTCCGACTCATGATCTTCATGAGTTTTATGAATTTGATTTGACGCCTTGGTCATGAGACACGGGGCGTCTCTTTTTTTAACGGCGTTTTGCGCCTTTTCCTGGAACAACCCTATGACAAACGCGCTGAGCAAGCTTCTGGAATCCAATGACGCCATTCTGGCCGATGGTGCCACGGGAACGAATCTGTTCAACATGGGCCTGCAATCTGGTGACGCTCCTGAACTCTGGAACGTGGAAGCCCCGGACAAGATCCGGGCTCTGTATCAGGGGTCGGTTGATGCAGGCAGCGATCTGTTCCTGACCAACACGTTCGGCGGCACAGCGGCACGGCTGAAACTGCATGACGCGCACAACCGCGTGGGCGAACTGAACCGCATCGGCGCCGAGCTGGGGCGTGAAATCGCCGACAAGGCCGGACGACCAGTCGTCGTTGCAGGATCGGTCGGCCCGACTGGAGAAATCATGGAGCCGGTCGGCAGCCTGTCGCACGCGGAAGCCGTGGAAATGTTCCACGAACAGGCGGAAGCGCTGAAAGAAGGTGGGGTGGATGTTCTGTGGGTGGAAACCATCAGCGCCCCCGAAGAGTTTCGCGCCGCCGCCGAAGCCTTTGCACTGACCGACATGCCCTGGTGCGGCACAATGAGCTTTGACACGGCCGGACGCACGATGATGGGTGTCACCTCGGCCGATCTGGCCCAACTGGTCGAAACTCTGCCGAATCCCCCCATCGCTTTCGGTGCCAATTGCGGCACCGGCGCATCCGACATTCTGCGCACCGTACTGGGATTTGCCGCGCAAGGCACTGAACGCCCGCTGATTTCGAAGGGCAATGCAGGAATTCCGAAATACGTGGATGGCCACATCCATTATGACGGCACGCCCGAACTGATGGGGCAGTATGCCGCCATGGCGCGGGATGCCGGCGCGACCATCATTGGCGGGTGCTGCGGAACCATGCCCGACCACCTGCGCAAGATGCGTGAGGCGCTGGATACCACGCCTCGTGGTGAACGCCCGACACTCGATCAGATCACTGATGCGCTGGGTCCGTTCACATCCGCCTCGGACGGGACGGATGACGATGCGGCACCGGAACGCCGCACACGCCGCCGCCGCCGCGCATGACGTCAGCCTGATCAGCGCCCTTCGAATTTCGGAGGGCGTTTTTCCATGAAGGCCACGACACCTTCGGCGAAATCCCTCGAACGGCCACATTCGCCTTGCAGGTGCGCCTCGGTCGCAAGCTGCTGTTGCAGAGTGTTTTCATACGTTCCGCGAATGGCTTGCTTGATCGCGCCATAGGCGGCTGTGGGGCCCTTTGCCAGATACTCTGCCCTCTTGCGCCAATGATCAGCGAAAGCGTCATCCGGAACGGCTTCCCAGATCATGCCCCATTCATCCGCCTGCTTTGCCGTGATCTTTTCGGCAAATAAGGCCGCGCCCATTGCTTTGGCCAACCCCATCTGACGGGGCATGAACCATGTTCCCCCGGCATCCGGCAGCAGACCGATACGGGCAAATGCCTGTAGGAAATAGGCGCTTTCGGTGGCAATCACCACATCGGCACAAAGGGCAAGGTTCGCGCCTGCCCCGGCCGCCGGTCCGTTCACCGCGGCAATCGTGGGCACCGGGCAATTGTGGATCGTCTCCAGCATCGGTTCATATTCATCGCGCAGCGACCGTTCCAGATCGATCTTGCCGGTTGAAGACGCATCGCCCAGATCCTGCCCGGAACAAAACGCAGGGCCCGAACCGGTGATGACGACACAGCGCGCCTTGCTCGCTGCATCTTTCATGGCGTGCGCAATCTCTGCCCGCATCTGGGTGGTCAGCGCGTTCATCTTGTCCGGCTTGTTCAGCGTCAGAACTGCCAGACCGTCTGCAACCTCCAGAGCAACCGTTTCGTAATTCATGAAAACCCTCCCGTCGCGCCATGTGTTTTTGCACACTTACTGGCCCGGACGGGACGGGAAAAGCAGAACCACGCGTCAGTCTTCAAGAATTTGACGCAGACGTTCTTTTTCGTCCTCACTCAACGCGGCAGAGTCCACCGAAGCACGGGCCTTGGCCCGGGTACGGAGAAAGTTCAACCCAACCACGGCAGCGATCAACAGCATGATTGGCCCGGCCAGCCACAAAAACAGGTTCGAGCCGCTGGCAGTCGGTTTCAGAAGTACGTATTCGCCATACCGATCAACGATAAACGCGATCGCCTGTTCGTCCGTATCCCCAGCCACCAACCGTTCCCGCAACAACACGCGCAAATCGCGCGCGAGATCCGCGTTGCTTTCGTCGATGCTCTCATTGCGGCATACAAGGCAACGCAGTCCGGCGCTGAGATCCCGCGCACGCTGTTCCAGTACCGGATCATCCAGAACCTCGTCAGGCTGCACCGCAAAGACGGGTGTTGCGAGCATCATCAGAATCAGAACAAGGCGTTTCATTCCGCAGGTACTCCGCCGACCGGGGTTTTTCTTGCGCCTGCGGCCACACGGAAGCGCCTGTCACACAGGCTCAGGACACCGCCAAGCGCCATCAGGATACAGCCGCCCCAGATCCAGTTTGCAAGCGGCTTGATATAGGTTCGCATCACCCAGCCACCATTTGCCTGTTGATCGCCGATCACGACGTAAAGGTCCCCGAGGAAACGATAATCGATCGCCGCTTCGGTCGTGGGCATCCGCGCCACGGGGTAGTCCCGTTTTTCCGGGTGCAATGTCCCAATCGGGCGGCCATTCTTTTCAACCAGAACATCCGCCGTGGTCGAAAAATAGTTCGGCCCCTCGACCCGACGGACATCTTGCAGCGTCAGCGTGAACTGTCCCACTTCGAAAGGTTGGTTGGGTTGGGCGACGCGAATATCCTCGTCCTCCCATGCAGTCAGGCCTGCAATGGCAAAGATGGTAACACCCAGCCCGGTATGAGCGACGGCTTTACCCCAATCCGCACCTGGCAGGCGGAACAAGCGTTTCAGGCTGCCGTTGCGCCCCGTACGGCTCCACAAATCAACGATGGCGCCAAATGTAATCCACGCCCCAAGGAACAGACCCACCGGCCCCAAAGCGCTGCGGCCGGTCTGCATCGCCCAAACCAGCAGGGCAATCGCCAAGGCCAGACCAAAGGCATAGCGCAGCGACCAGGCCGTTTTTCCAATCCGCCCGCGTTTCCACGGCAACATGGCCCCGATGGGAAGGATCAATCCCAGCAAAACCATGAATGGAGAGAATGCAGCGTTGAAAAACGGCGCGCCGACCGAGAGTTTGCGATCAAACATCATCTCGGCCACCATCGGCCACATGGTACCGACAAAGACCACGAAACAACTGACCGCCAGCAGGACGTTGTTTACGATCAGCGCGCTTTCGCGGCTGACCATGCCGAAAACACCCTTGGCCTCCATCGCCTGCGCCCGCGCGGCAAACAAAGTCAGCGCCCCGCCGATGAAAACCACCAGAATGAACAGGATGAAAACCCCGCGTTCCGGATCATTGGCAAACGCGTGAACCGAAGTCAGCAGCCCCGAACGAACGATGAATGTCCCGATCAGCGAAAACCCGAAGGCAATGATTGCCAGCAGGATGGTCCAGCTTTTCAGCGCCTCGCGCTTTTCAACAACGATTGCCGAATGCAACAGCGCTGCCGCCAGGAGCCACGGCATGAAAGAAGCGTTCTCAACCGGATCCCAGAACCAGAAACCGCCCCAGCCCAGCTCGTAATAGGCCCACCAGGACCCCAGCGCGATGCCGATTGTCAAAAACACCCAGGCCGCCAGCGTCCATGGGCGAACCCAACGGCCCCATGCCGCATCGATACGCCCTTCGATCAGCGCGGCGATGGCAAAACTGAACGCCATGCTAAGCCCCACATAACCGAGATACAGAAACGGCGGATGGAAGGCCAAACCGGGATCCTGCAACAGCGGGTTCAGATCCCGCCCGTCAAACGGCGCAATTGCCAGCCGGTCAAACGGGTTCGAGGTAAACAGTATGAAAGCAAAAAATGCCACGGCAATGGCAGATTGAACCGCAAGCACACGCGCCTTCAGGCTTGGGGGCAACCCGCCCCCAAAGAACGCCGCCATCGCTCCGAACAGCGTGACAATCAGCACCCAAAGCAGCATCGATCCTTCGTGGTTTCCCCACGTCCCGCTGATCTTGTAGATCATCGGCTTGGCCGAATGACTGTTTTCGACCACGATCCGCAGCGAAAAGTCCGACACGATGAAAGCCCAGATCAGCGCACCGAAGGAAAATGCAGTCAGCAGAAACTGGACGATGGCAGCAGGCTCGGCAAAAGCCATCCAGCCGGTCCAGTTTTTTGACGCACCGATCAGAGGCACCACGCTTTGCACGATGGCGACGAAAAAGGCGAGGATGAGGGCGAAGTGGCCAAGCTCTGTAATCATGCCCCGGAATATACTGCGAGGCCGAACCGGGGGCCATTAACTTTCGCATGATCCGGGGGCACATAGTGTCGCGGGTCAAAGCCCCCGAAGCTTGCGCCAATCGGTCAATGCTGGATTCGCATCAGGACGCGAGGCGTTCTGTATCAGGTTGGCATCAGGGCCTGCGTCGGCGACGCCCGGGCTGTCGCTGCGCATGGCCCGCACCGTTTCTATGTTCCCCATGACCGTCGGCAGGCGCTGCATGGCTGCGCCTATATCCCGCTGAAAATCCTGCATTTTGCTCTGATGGCGCGCGCCAAAATAGAAAGAGACGATCACGCCCAGCAACCACCAAAGAGGTTCCGGCACCAGCGCAATGCCCTGCATGCGTTCAGCGAACCACAGCGGATCCACCATCGCGGCAACAAACAATCCCAGCGTTCCAAGCGCCAAAGCCGGGCGCGGCAACCGGTTCACGCCATCCATGACGCGGTCGAACAGGCCTTTTTGAGGAACCACGAACTCTCCGCCGAACTGCGTCATTGCCTGACTTTGCAACTCGGTCGCGCGCTCGGCACGGGACTCGGCGTTTTCCCGGTATATTTCAACCGTCTCACGCACAGCGTTGCGACCGCCGCCGAACAGCAGCGCCAATACCCCCGAGATCAACCCCATGCCGCAACCCTTTCCTTGAATTCACTTTCGGTCAGACGATAGCGTGGCGACAGAAACTCTTCGGCCCGTTTGATCCAGCCTCCTTTGCCACCGGATCGGGTGCGCGCGTATTTTCTGGATGCCGGTCGTTTGTCGGCCAGCCGAAAGTAATAGTTCCGCCGCGCCACGCCGTAGGCATCGCGCAACGCGTTGGGATCTGGTTGGGCCGCGTCTTCGCACGCCTGCGCCGTTTGCGCGCCGATCACGCCATCTGCCACCACGTCAAACCCCATATCACGTAAAAGCCGTTGCAGGATTATAACTGCTTGCGCACCGGCATTGACATACATGTCGAAGACAGGGGCATGCAGAACATCCGGCAACAGCGCGATGCGTGGCTTTTCAAAGTAGTGCTGAACAAAGATATCGACCGCCTCGCGCTGAGTAAGCGCCCGGACATCCGCCACGTCAACCAGCCCATCCCCCGTCAGATCCAGCCCAAGCCTGCGCATCGTGTGGATCGTGACACCGAACTTGGTTGCCCCGCCCGGATCGTCCGGGTCATTCACGTACCCGCCTTCCCGGCGCACAATTTCATTGGCAATCTGCCGAACCGTTTGCATAGCGCCCTCATTTCGTTGAATGGCACTGACGATCCCGAAAAAGAATTAACAAGCCTGAACGACCAAGGGCGCTGCCCGCATCCCGCGCGCAACGCCCTCAACACGAATGTGGGTCAGGTCAGCTTTCTTCAGCCTCTTTGTACACGCCCTGCTCTTTCAACGCGTCCACGACTTCCTTCGGCATATAGGTTTCGTCATGTTTGGCCAGAATTTCAGTGGCTTCAAAGACGCCGTTCACGTAACGTCCGGTGCCGACCATGCCCTGATTCTCCGAAAACAGATCAGGCAGAACCCCGGTGAAAGAAACCTTGACGCTTTCGCCGCCGTCGGTGACGACAAAATGTACGGTTTCGCCCTGCCCACGGATGATTGAACCTTCTTCGACCAGGCCGCCGATCCGAAAGACCTCGGTCGGCTTGGGTGGTTCGGCAATCACCTGGCTTGGCGAGCGGAAAAAGTTGATCCCGTCGCGCATGGCGTAACCAATCAACGCCGTCGACGCCACCAAGGCAACGACAGCTACCAGAATGACTTGTACTCGGCGACGTTTCTTGAGCGTTTTCATACCGTCCTCACGGGAATAACGGTGCCATCATCAGGCCCCGGGTTTCAATCTCACCTAACATCAGATTGGCGTTCTGCAAGGCTTGGCCACTGCTACCTTTTGTCAGGTTATCCAGCGCCGCGATCACGATCGCGCGCCGTTCGATCCGGTCTGCCACAACCCCGATATGACAGAAGTTGGACCCGCGCACGTGGTGGGTCGATGGTGTCTCGCCCATCGGCAGCATCTGAATGAAAGGCTCATCCGCATAAGCCTTTGCAAGCGTTTCATAGATGCTATTCGGGTCCCCTTTCACGTAGGTGGTGGCCAGAATGCCCCGGTTTGCAGGGATCAGGTGCGGAGTGAACTGCACATGAACCGTACGACCGGCCAGTTTGGAAAACTCCTGATCGAACTCGCCCAGATGCCTGTGGGTCCCGCCGACGGCATAGGCGTTGGTGCCCTCACTCAGTTCGGCGTGCAGCAGGTTTTCCTTCAGCGACCGCCCTGCCCCGGATACAGCACATTTCAGATCCAGCACGATATCGTCCAGATCAATCACCCCGGCAGAAACAAGCGGCCGCAGAACGTATTGACCGGTTGCCGCGTTGCACCCCGTACCCGCCACCAGCCGTGCGCCCCGGATTTCGTCGCGATAGAACTCGGTCAGGCCATAAACGGCCTCTTCCTGCTGCTCGAGCGCGGTATGCGGGTTTCCGTACCACTTTTCATATTCATCCGGGTCAGTCAGCCGGAAGTCAGCAGACAGATCGATGATCTTCAGATCCTTGGGCAGCGCACTGATCACTTCCTGGCTTGTCTTGTGCGGAAGGGCACAAAAGCACAGATCGATCCGGGAAAAATCGATCTCGGAAATCTTGCACAGGTCCGGCAGATCCATGTGGCGCAGATGCGGGAAAACCTGCGCCATGGTCATCCCCGCCTTGCGTTCGGCGGCCAGCGCGGCGATTTCCATGTTGGGGTGTTCGGCGATCAGCCGCACCAGTTCCGCACCGGTATAACCCGAAGCGCCCAGAATTGCGATTTTATGGGTCATGTCAGACCTCTTCTCAACGTGTGTCACATGTTACGACCGCCGATGCGACGGTCTTGAATTAATGAAAGCAGAGCGGCCGCGTCCTTGACCGAAGTCAGGCGGCCTCGAATGTGATTTGTCGTCGGAGGAACTGTGTCGCCCGATCGCTCACCACATTGGGTTTCCCCGTCGTCAGGAACCCTCCCGGGCCGTTACCCAGCATGTTGGGGTGGCGATGGAGATAATCCGCAAGGCTTTCCGCAACCAGTTCCCCCTGGCTATAGACCTGCACGTCAGGTCCCAATGCCGCCTGAAACACGTCTGCCATAAGCGGGTAATGCGTACAGCCCAGAATGGCCGCCTGCGGTTCAGGCATCTTGCGCTTGAGGGCTTCCACATGGCTGCGCACCAGCGCCTCGGCCAGGATCATGTCACCGTCTTCAATGGCATCCACGACGCCACCACATGCCTGCGCCTCGACATCCACGCCAATTGCCCGGAACGCCAGCTCGCGCTGAAAGGCCCGGCTGGATACAGTGGCTGGCGTGGCGAACAAGGCGACATGCTTGACCGCCACTTCGCGTGGGGGGGAATTGTCGCCCCATTGCCGTTCGGTCAGGGCCTCGATCAAGGGAACAAAGACACCAAGCACACGTTTGCCTTCGGGCACGCCCTCTTCCTGCATCCGGCGCAGCGCCGCCGCGCTGGCGGTGTTGCAGGCCAGAATCACCAAGTTGCAGCCGCGATCCCAAAGGTCCTGCACGGCCTTTCGGGTCAGCTGATAGATGTCCTCGGCATCGCGCACACCGTAAGGGGCATGCGCGCTGTCCGCGTAATACAGGAAATCAACGTCAGGCAGACGTGTCTGCGCGGCGCTCAGGACGGTAAGACCGCCCAATCCGGAATCAAAGATACCTACTGCCATTAGCCCCTTCAGGCGCGATGCCGTTCCTCAAATTCATAGCCATAGTCATAAGACTTCAGCGGTGTCGGAGACAGCTCATACGTCGCTTTGCGCAGGAAATCCATCATCTTGCGCGTATCCTTGCCCAGCGGATCCAGAATGTCGCGCCCGATAGGCGTGCCAATCACCACTTTGACCGGAGTATCGACACGTTTTTTGAATTCCTTGATCAGCAACCCCATGCGCAGGGTGTTGTGCATATGGCTAGCAATCTGAAACAGACGTGACGTGTGCCCGTCGAAGAACACCGGAACGACGGTGGCATTGGATTTGGCCACCATTCGGGCCGTGAAACCGCGCCAACCCGGATCCATGGGATGCGCGAACGGATTGACGCCGGTGCTGACCGTACCCCCAGGGAAAATCCCGATCGCGCCGCCATCGCCAAGGTAATTCATTGCGGTCTTCCGCGTATCCAGATTCAGTTTCACCGCTTCTTTGGTTTCATCAAACGAAACAGGCAAAACGATACGGTTCAGGTCTTCGGCCTTGCGGAAAACGCGATTTGCGAGAATCCGGAAATCACCACGGGTCTGGGACAATATATGCCCCATCATCAGCCCATCCAGAATTCCATATGGATGGTTTGCAATCAGGATAAGCGGACCTTCCTTGGGGATATTCGCCAGTACGCCACCAACGACATCCAAGGTCAATCCATAGCGATCGACCATGACCGACCAAAAATCCCGACCCTTTGCGACTTCTTGTTCGTATCCGTCGGCCCGTTTGATCAGACGCAACCGTCCCGTGGTGTTCTCCATCAGCCTGATGACCAACCGCCCCCCCTTGGTTTCGGCGGAATGCGCATACGAGATGTCACGAACGACATGACGACGAGAAGACATGAAGGGCTCCGTTTTGCTGCCCGCAAAATAAGTACAAGCAACAGGTTTGACCAGCTATCGTGACACCCTTGTGACGAATTACTCTGCCGCAGCTTGCAATTCAGGCCCACCGCTGCGGATGACGGCAAGTAGCTCCTCTCGCCGTTTCGCAGCCTTGGCCTCATTTTCCCGCAGTACCGGCCCAAATCCGCGGATATCCAGCGGCAAACGGGCCAGGGCGGCAATCGCATCACGGGTGTCCTGCGACAACAGGGGCAGAACCTCGCGCATGTCCTTTTCATACTGTCGGATCAGGGCGCGCTCCATCTTGCGTTCGGATGAATACCCAAAAATGTCCAGTGGTGTGCCGCGCAATGCCTTGAGTTTGGTCAACAGCTTCAATGCAGTCAGGATGGATTCGCTGAAGGCACGCTTTTTCGGCCTGCCATTGCTGCCTGATCCGCCGAATATCGGCGGGGCAAGGTGAAAGGTCATCTTGAAATCACCATCAAACTCGGCCGCCGCTTTTTCCCGACTGGTCAGCAGAAGGCGCGCAACCTCGTATTCGTCCTTGTACGACAACAGCTTGTGATACCCTTTTGCCACCGCTTCGCGCACATCCGCGACCTCGACACTGTCCACCAGCTTGCGGTACCGCCTGGCCAGCCGGGCGCTTTGATATTCCGTCAGGTGCTGCGCGCGAAACGCGATGATCTGATCCAGTGTCTTAGGCATCTCAGCCACGGTCGGCGCAAGGATGGATTGCACGTCTTCCGGGTGCAGAACCGCCCAACGTCCAATATCAAACGCACGTTTGTTGCGTTCGACCGCCGTGCCGTTCAATTCGATTGCCTCAAAGATCGCCTGATGGCTGACCGGCAACAGCCCGCGCTGCCAGGTCGCGCCGAAGATCATCATGTTGGAATAGATTGAATCCCCCATCACCGCGCGCGCCAGTTCAGTCGCATCAAACAGCGAGACATCTTCTTTCAGCCGCGCTTGCAGGGCCAGTTCCAGCTGATCCGCCGGAATGCGAAACTCGGTATCACGCGTGAAGTCGCCCGTCACCGTTTCATGGCTGTTCACGACGGCCCCCGTACGTCCGGTGCGCGTCAGGCCCAACGTCTTTGCGCCGGCCGAGACCACCAGATCGCCGCCGATCAGCGCGTGGGCCTCGCCAGTGGCGACGCGAATCGCGCTGATATCCTCGGGGCGGTTGGCCAATCTACAGTGGATGTGGACTGCGCCGCCTTTCTGCGCCAGCCCCGCCATTTCCATCATGCCCGCGCCTTTTCCGTCAATCTGCGCCGCCTGCGCAAGGATGGCGCCAATGGTGACGACACCCGTACCGCCGACGCCGGTAATCACGACGTTGTGCGTGCCGGTGATCTTCGGCAGATCTGGTGTTGGCAAATCTGGCAGATCAATTTCGGTCGTCGCCTCTTTGCGAATTTTCGCGCCCTCAAGCGTCACGAAAGACGGGCAGAAACCGTTCAAGCACGAGTAATCCTTGTTGCAGCTCGATTGATCAATGGCCCGCTTGCGGCCCAGTTCGGTCTGTTTGGGAACGATCGACACGCAGTTTGACTGTACACCGCAATCACCGCAACCTTCACAGACATCGGTATTGATGAACACACGCTTGTCGGGATCGGGGAATGTCCCGCGTTTGCGGCGGCGGCGCTTTTCGGCAGCGCAGGTTTGTACATAGACGATGACCGATACGCCCTCGATCTCGCGAAACTTCTCCTGCACCTGCATGAGATCGGCACGCTCGTATGTCTGAACGCTGGCGGGCAGAGCCTTGAAGTTGACGTCCTCTTTTTCATCGTAAACCAGGGCCACCTCTCGGACACCCATTGCCTTGACCTCGGCAACGATCCGTTCGGCGGTCAGGTCGCCTTCATTGTCCTGCCCGCCGGTCATGGCAACCGCGTCGTTGAACAATATCTTGAAGGTGATGTTCGTTCCTGCGGACAACGCAGCCCGGATCGCCTGAACGCCCGAGTGGTTGTACGTGCCATCGCCAAGGTTCTGGAACACGTGCTTGGTCGTCGAAAACGGAGCCTCACCGATCCAGTTGGCGCCTTCCCCACCCATCTGAGTGAAACCGGTCGTCTCGCGATCCATCCATTGAACCATGTAGTGACAGCCGATGCCGGCATAGGCGCGGCTGCCTTCCGGTACCCTGGTCGAGCTGTTATGCGGGCAGCCGGAACAGAAATACGGAAGCCGCGTTGCTATTTCCTGTGCGTTGTCGGCCCGGCGCGCTTCTGACAAAGACGCCAGCCCGGCCCGGATACCATCGGTCTCGCGCCCCTCTTCAATCAGGATCTCGCCCAGCTTTTCAGCAATCATGATCGGGTCAAGCGCACCGCGCGTCGGGAACAGTTCTTCGCGGTGCAATGTCCCGGCACCGCCTTTGTACCAGCCATAGACCCGCCGTCCGCGCCGGTCGTCAAAGATGGCCTCTTTGACCTGAACCTCGATCAGCTTGCGCTTTTCCTCGACGATCACGATCAGGTCCAGCCCCTCTGCCCAGTCGTGGAATCCGGCCATATCCAGCGGGAAAGTCTGCCCCACCTTGTACGTGGTAATCCCCAGACGCTCGGCCTCGGCTTCGTCGATATTCAGAAGCGAAAGCGCATGTGTCAGGTCCAGCCAGTTTTTGCCCGCCGCGACAAAACCGATCTTGGCGCCGGGTTTGCCCCACATCCGCCTGTCCAGTTTGTTGGCGTGTGAAAACGTTTCGGCCGCGAACCTTTTGTAATCGATGACACGCGTTTCCTGCAGATGCGGTGTGTCGCCCAATCGGATGTTCAACCCACCTTCCGGCATGTCGAATTCTGGGATGACCATTTGCATCCGGTCCGGACTTCCATCCACGACCGAAGTGACTTCGATCGTGTCTTTCATCGTCTTCAGACCCACCCAGACCCCCGCGAAACGGCTGAGTGCAAATCCATAAATTCCATAATCAAGGATTTCCTGAACGCCAGCCGGGCTGACGATCGGCATGTACATGTCGACCAGCGACCATTCCGACTGATGCAACACCGTCGAGCTTTCGCCGGTATGGTCATCGCCCATCGCCATGAGCACACCGCCATGTTTGGCTGTCCCTGCCATGTTTGCGTGGCGCATGACGTCACCGGACCGGTCAACGCCCGGCCCCTTGCCATACCAAAGCCCGAAGACCCCATCGAATTTGCCGTCGCCGCGCAGACCCGCCTGCTGGCTGCCCCAGAGCGCGGTGGCTGCCAGGTCTTCGTTCAAACCGAACTGAAACGTGATATCGCTTTCGGCCAGTGGCTTTTGGGCCCGCATCATTTGCTGATCCACTGCCCCCAAAGGCGACCCGCGGTACCCGGTGACCAATCCCGCCGTGTTAAGACCCGCTTGCCGGTCTCTGGCCTTTTGCATCAGCATCAAGCGCACAAGCGCCTGCGTTCCATTCAGAAGAACCGGGTTTTTCTCAAGATCGAACCGGTCGTTCAGCGTTATCTGTGGCTGGCTCATCAGACGTCTCCCCTCGTCAGATCAGTGTGCTTTACTTGGGTTCATTTTAGGTCATAATTTCTGACCTGTATAGAATTTATCCACTGATATGTAACGATTTCGTCCTTTGAATGTAGAACTTGTTACCTATTTCATATAGGGCTTCTGAAAGATAACGAAAGTTGCGGTGATGGATTGGGACAAGCTTAGAATATTTCACGCGGTGGCCGATGCGGGCAGCCTTACGCACGCCGGAGACAAGCTGAACCTGTCTCAATCCGCCGTAAGCCGACAGATCCGCGCATTGGAAGAGTCTCTGGATGCCACCCTGTTCCACCGTCACGCGCGGGGGCTGATTCTCACCGAACAGGGCGAGTTGTTGTTCGACGCCACATCCGCCATGTCGAAACGGCTGGATGCCGCAGCAGCGCGTATTCGGGACAGCGAGGAAGAAGTCTTTGGTGTTTTGCGTGTCACGACGACCTTCGGCTTTGGAACACTCTGGCTGGCACCGCGCTTGCCCAAACTGTACGAGCAATACCCTGATCTGAACATCGACCTGATGCTTGAAGAACGCGTTCTGGATCTTCCGATGCGCGAAGCGGACGTCGCCATCCGCATGAAAGAGCCCAGCCAGGCTGACCTGGTGCGCAAGCGCCTGATGACCGTTCAGATGATGTTGTATGCAACCCAGGATTATATCGAAAACCACGGCGGCATGTTGCAGTCTCTGGAAGAGATCAAGGACCACCGTCTGATTTGTCAGACCCCTGCGGCGCCGCAGGTTGGGGCCAGTGCCGCCATGGTGCGCCACCTGATGACCTATAATCCCGGCTCCTTGCTGACTGTGAACAACTATTTTGGTGTGCTTCAGGGCGTTTTGCACAATCTGGGCATCGGTGTTCTGCCCGATTATGTCACTCAGGATTTTCCGCACCTCGTGCCCATCCTTTCAGACATCGAAACCGCAGATGTTCCGGTATATCTGGCCTACCCGGAAGAATTACGGCATTCAAAACGCGTTGGCGCGTTTCGCGATTTCGTGCAGGACGAAATCATCGAACAGCGTAAACAACTGAAACAGATGGGAAAACTGTAGCTATGCGTAAATAGCATAACGGACATGAAGTGTTCACAGGGTTAATTGCCTTGAACGTTCACAAACTGACCCCTAGATGAGCACTCGAAGGCGGTGATGCTGAAACGCTCATCATCTTCATACCTCCCTGTTGGACTACGGCCGAGCTCATAGCTCGGCCTTTTTTTTGGCTGGACCCTGCATTAAGTCAGCGAAAGCTCTGGGAAAAATACACGCATAGGCATATGATCCCTAAAAAAACGATACAATTTCGTGTTTGAGGGAAAATACATGTTCCACCCACTCCGCCTGGTTTTGGCGCTCGTCTCCGCATTGTTCATGGCAGTGCCACTGTATGCACAGGACGCCGGCTCAACTTCTACAGTGGCCATTCCGGAAGACCTGACACCCGAACAGGTCGACGATCTTGTTGCACGCATGTCCGATGATCAGGTTCGCGCAATTCTATTGGAACGCCTTGATGCCGTGGCGGAAAAACAAGCCGCCGAAAAGGCGGACGTAGAAGACCCGTTGACCGAGATAAGCGAGATTTGGGCAGCCATGGTCGCATCCTGGACACATGTTCTGACAACTGCTCCCAACATTATCACCGCGCAGATTACCGCGTTCAGCAATTTTAGCGATACATTCGGAACGACCGGTGTCTTTACACTTATGGGGCTTGTCCTTTCTGTACTTGTTGTCGGTTTCATTGCGGAAAAGCTGTTCATCTTCCTGACACGTCGCTGGCATGAAGCGACCGAAGCGGCGGACGAGGCCGACCTTTGGGGCGCCGTCAGATACCTGTTTCGTCGGTTCTGCCGCGAAATCGCCGGGCTGATCATTTTCTATGTCGTGATCCGCGCAGTTGGCCGCGGTCTTCTAACCACGGAACAGATCACCTATGCTGCACCGTTTGTATTCTATCTTATCTGGGTGCCGCGATTGGGTGCAGCAGCGTCCCGGTTTGTTCTGGCACCGGAAAAGCCGCAATTTCGGTTGGTCAATATCGACGACCACTGGGCAAAGTACCTGCACCGCAACCTGATCGGCCTGTTGATCCTGATCGGGTTCACGCTGTTCGTCGTACGGTTCAACGCGCTCAATGGCGTCACGGGTGACGATACCCGCATTGGCTTCTGGCTGAACGCTGCAATTCACGTCTATATCGCCGTAATCGCGTGGACCGCGCGCGAAGGACTGTCGCAGATGATGCTTGGGACAGACCCGGATCACACGAAATTCGATGAAGAAGTTGCGCATTATTACCCCTATTTTGCCATCGGCGTTTCGGTGGCAATCTGGCTGCTGGTCGAGTTCCTGGTCGCACAGCGTGATCCGGCAACATTGAGATTGCTGACCAGCGGTGCGCATTTCACGACGATGTTCTGGTTGTTGATTGCACCTGCGCTGGATACGCTGATCCGCGGTCTCGTGCGGCATTTGCAACCGCCAATGTCGGGCGAAGGTCCTCTTGCCGAACGCGCCTACCGTTCCGCGAAACGCAGCTATATCCGGATTGGTCGCGTTATCGCCGGCTTGGTCGTTGTTTTCATGATTGCACGCGCATGGCATCTTGACCTGCGCAATGTCGCTTCGGCCGGTGTCGGTGCCGAAGTCGGCGGGGCTGTGATCGAATTCCTGCTGATCATCGCCGTTGGCTATATCCTGAACGAGGTCGTCTCGCTCTGGATCAACCGCCGACTGGCCAGGGAACAGACTGCGGCCGAGGCCCTGGACGAAGAGGCAGGCGGTGAAGGCGGCGGTGCCGGCGGCTCTCGTCTGGCGACGGTTCTGCCTCTGATGCGGATCACCGCCCAGATTACGATTGCCGTGATTTTTGGCCTGCTGGCGCTGGGCGCATTGGGCATCAATATCACGCCGCTTTTGGCCGGTGCCGGTGTCCTGGGTCTAGCGATCGGTTTTGGTGCGCAAAAGCTGGTTGCTGACATCGTGGGCGGGGTTTTCTTCCTGATCGACGATGCTTTCCGCGTCGGAGAATATGTCGATGTCGGCGGCACGATGGGAACTGTCGAGAAGATCTCGGTTCGCTCGATGCAGTTGCGTCACCATCGCGGCCCCGTACACACGATTCCCTACGGTGAGATTCAGAAGCTGACAAATTTCAGCCGCGACTGGGTGATCATGAAGCTGAAATTCACCGTGCCGTTCGACACCGATCCCAACAAGGTCAAGAAGATCTTCAAGAAGATCGGTGCTGAGATGATGGAGGACGAGACCCACAAGGATGGCTTCCTGCAACCGTTCAAATCGCAAGGTGTGTTCGATTTTGACGATGTCGGCATGATCATCCGTGGCAAGTTCATGGCCAAGCCCGGCAAGCAGTTCACATTGCGCAAGGAGATCTTCAACCGGGTCAAGGCGGCCTTCAAGGAAAACGGCATCGACTTTGCCCGCCGCGAGGTGCGCGTTGCAATTCCGGGTCTGGACGACAATGAAAACCTGACCCCGGAACAGAAGACGGCTGTTGGCGCCGCAGCCGCAGCGCAGCTCAACAAGGATCAGGGATCGGCGTAAGCTTCGCGGTCCACGCCAGCTGCATGCACCCATTTTGGGGCGCATTCATCCGGAACCGGCATTGATGCCGGTTCCGTTTTTCTTTGAAAGACGCAACCTGCGCCGTCTTGACCCTTTCCACACGCGCGCGCTTGCCCTACAAGGCGCGCAATCTCGGCCCACTTGGACACAGGACAGAAGATGCAAGAGCCCGCCATCACACCCGATCTGATTGCCGCACACGGGCTCAAGCCCGAGGAATATGACATGATCCTCGAGATCATCGGGCGTGAACCTACTTTCACGGAGCTCGGCATTTTCTCGGCCATGTGGAACGAGCACTGTTCCTACAAATCTTCGAAGAGATGGCTGCGCGCCCTGCCCACCTCTGGGCCCCAGGTGATCTGCGGACCCGGTGAAAACGCAGGCGTGGTGGACATTGGCGACGGTCAGGCCGTGGTCTTCAAGATGGAAAGCCACAACCACCCGTCTTACATCGAACCCTATCAGGGTGCGGCGACCGGCGTGGGGGGCATCCTGCGCGACGTCTTTACCATGGGCGCGCGTCCCATTGCTTCGATGAACGCATTGTCCTTTGGCGAACCCGGCCATCACAAGACCCGTCAACTGGTCAACGGCGTGGTCGAGGGCATCGGTGGCTATGGCAACTGCTTCGGCGTGCCTTGCGTCGGTGGCGAAGTGCGCTTTCACCCCGCATACAATGGCAACTGCCTTGTGAATGCATTTGCAGCCGGTCTGGCCGACAGCGACAAGATCTTCTACTCGGCCGCGTCGGGCGTGGGTATGCCAGTCGTCTATCTGGGCGCAAAAACCGGGCGAGATGGCGTGGGCGGCGCCACCATGGCATCCGCCGAATTCGACGACACGATCGAAGAAAAGCGCCCCACCGTTCAGGTCGGCGACCCCTTCACCGAAAAACGCCTGATGGAGGCGACGCTGGAACTGATGCAGACCGGTGCGGTGATCTCGATCCAGGACATGGGCGCGGCGGGCCTGACCTGCTCGGCCGTTGAAATGGGTGACAAGGGTGGCCTTGGCGTGCGTCTTGATCTGGAAAACGTTCCTCAGCGCGAAGAAAACATGACAGCCTATGAAATGATGCTGTCCGAGTCTCAGGAGCGTATGCTGATGGTCCTCAAGCCCGAGCTTGAGGCCGAGGCCCGCGCCGTGTTCGAAAAATGGGATCTTGATTTCGCAATCGTTGGCGAAACCATTGCCGAAGACCGCTTTCTGATCATGCATAACGGTGAAGTCAAAGCCGATCTGGTTCTGTCCAAACTGTCTTCCACCGCGCCGGAATACGACCGCCCATGGGAGCCTACGCCACAGGCCGAGGAACTGGCCGAAGTGCCCCAGATCGACCCGATTGATGGGCTGCGCGCCCTGCTCGCATCGCCCAATTACGCCGGCAAGCAGTGGGTCTATGAACAATACGACACCATGGTGATGGCGGATTCCGTCCGCACGCCGGGTCTGGGTGCGGGCCTGGTCCGCGTCCACGGGACCGACAAGGTGCTTGCCTTCACATCCGACGTGACCCCGCGCTATGTGCGCGCAAACCCTTTCGAGGGCGGCAAACAAGCCGTGGCCGAAGCCTATCGCAACCTGACCGCCGTCGGAGCCAAGCCGCTGGCCACCACGGACAACCTGAACTTCGGCAACCCCGAAAAGCCCGAGATCATGGGCCAGTTTGTCGGTGCCATACAGGGCATCGGCGCCGCAGTCGGCGCGTTGGATATGCCGATCGTGTCGGGCAACGTCTCTCTGTACAATGAGACCGACGGACAGGCCATTCTGCCGACCCCCACCATTGGCGCAGTCGGCTTGTTGCAGCACTCGGACGAGGTCATCGGCAACGAGGTGCGCGAAGGCCACGTCGTGCTGGTGATCGGTGAAACCAAGGGGCATCTGGGTCAATCCGCCCTTCTGGCCGAGGTGTTCAACCGCGAAGACGGCGACGCCCCGCATGTCGATCTGGATGCCGAAAAGCGCAACGGTGATTTCATCCGCGCCAACCGCGAGATGATCAAGGCCTGCACCGACCTCAGCGATGGCGGCATCGCTCTGGCTGCCTTCGAACTGGCAGAAGCCGCAGGCGTTGGCGTATGTCTTGACGACGCCCCGACTGAATTCCTGTTCGGTGAAGATCAGGCCCGCTATCTTGTAGCGTGCAATTTCGATCAGGCCGAGGCATTGATGATTGCGGCCGGTCAGGCCGGCGTTCCACTGAATGCGGTTGGTCGTTTCACCGGCGATACGGTGAAGATCGGCAGCTCGGAAGCCTCGCTTGATGAACTTGCCGCGATTTACCGCAACAGTTTTGCCGAAGCCGTCGCCTGACAACGCCACACGAATGCCAATCGAAACCCGCGCTGTGAGCCGGTGCGGGATTGGTTGTTTTCGCATGTGCCAATGCTCTTGCACGCCCGGTTCATGCGCTCTACATCTTGGGAAAGACCTTCTGGAGTTACCTACATGCCGATGAGCGCCCACGAAATCGAACACCTGCTGCGCGAAGCCTTTCCCGACGCCGAGATTCAGGTCGGCGGAAATGACGGTGTTCATATGTCTGCCATGGTGGTGGACGAAAGCTTTCGCGGAAAAAACCGGGTCCAACAGCAACGCGCCGTTTATGCGGCTCTGAAAGGCAAGATGGATGGCCCGGATGGAGAGTTGCACGCGCTGGCGCTGACCACCAAAGTGCCGGAGTAAAATGGAACATGCGATTGTAATCTCAATTGCGGTCACTGTCTTTGTCGTGCTTGTCGCGCTATTGGCTTGGAGCCGATCCAAAAACGAACCGAAACCAAAGCGTGGATCGCTTCCTGGGATAGGTTACCGCACAATCCACGCAAACTATGATTTAGGCGGGTCTGGCGGAGGGCATTCCGCGCAATATCGTGTCCCCTAAGACCCTCAAGACTACGCCAAAGCTATGATGCCGAAGAGCAAAGGAAACGCAAAATGACCGATGTGAAAACCCAGATCGACGAAACCGTCAAAGCCAATGACGTGGTGCTGTACATGAAAGGCACCAAGGAGATGCCACAATGTGGTTTCTCGTCCCGCGTGGCCGGCGTACTGAACTATATGGGCGTCGAATACACCGACGTGAACGTTCTGGCCGACGAAGACGTGCGTCAGGGCATCAAGGATTATTCCGACTGGCCGACCGTGCCGCAGCTGTATGTCAAAGGCGAATTCGTAGGCGGTTGCGACATCATCACCGAGATGACCCTTTCGGGTGAGCTGGACACGCTTTTTGATGAAAACGGTGTCGGCTACAACAAGGAAGCAGCCGACAAAATCCGCGAAGCAAACGCGTGATCCTGCCTATCGGCTGGAACAGTCCCGATAAATCGCCTGCTCATTGGCGGCGCCCGCCGCCAAATAGCTGATCGACGCGTTCCAGCCTTTTGAGCGCAGGATATAGGTTCCTTCGGCTCCGAGAGATTCATAGCGGATGCCCGATCCGCTTTCGACCTGGCGCATCGCGACCAGAGTATTGTCCACCATCGTCGCCGCCGCGCCTGAACCGTCGGGCGCGTTGAAATAGGTCACCGGCAACGGCACGCCGTCCTCGCAGGTAAAGGTGACAGACAGAATGTCGATTTCGGCGAGTGCCGCTGTTGCCGGAAAAACAAGCAAAGCACCGCAGAAGAAATTGCGCAGATAGGTCATTGTGCCTTCTTCTCCTCGACGACCGAAGCCAGCGCTTCCGCACGTGCTGCCAGCTCGGCCAGCGTATCCGTGACGGATGGCGGCACCACCGCGACTTCAATACGTTCAGGTTCCGGCGCGGGCGCGTTTCTCAGCGATTGAAGCTCGGCCTCGGCCTCGGCCAGCCTGGCCTCCAGCGACTTGACCTTGTCTTCCGTCGCCGCCGTCTTGTCAGCCAGCAGCAGACCGGCCATCAGCAACATTCGCGCTTCCGGCATCCGCCCAATCTGATCGGACAGAACCTGCGCTTCGTCATCCAGCATTTTGGCGGCCGCGTGCAGAAAGGGTTCTTCCCCGTCCCGGCAGGACACGTCAAAACCCCGCCCGCCAATATGAATGGTTACCTCGGGCATTACTCTACCTCACCTTCTACAAGTTTTGCCTGCGACAGCAGAGGTTCCAACCGTGCCAACACGGCCTGCGCTTCGGCGGCGTCCGAAGCCTGCGCCGCGCGCGTCGCCTCTAGCTCGGCAACGGTGGCGCGGTTCAGCAATTCAGCGTCCGTCAGCCCTTCTGCGGCGGCGGAACGCAACTCTTCGACCGAATTCCGCAACTGCTCGTTCGCCTTGCGCATACGTTGCAGATCGTCATCCAGCCGGGACATCGCAGCACCATGGCTGGCCCGTTCGGCCCGCAGCATCTCAAGCTCGGCGCTCAGATCATTGACCCGTACCGTATCTTCAAGCTCTGCCTTGAGGCGGCTGTTTTCCGCCTCGACTTCTTTTGCCTGAGCAAGCAATTCACGCAATTGCTCAAGTTCGGCTTTCACCGCCGAAGGATCTTCGATGCCGTCAAGTTCGGTGCGCAGCCTTTCGTTCTCGGCCTTCAACGCGTCCAGTTCGGCACTGTTGTCCAAGGCCGCCTTGGCCTCGGCCAGCTCGGCGCGGGCCGCTTCGACAGACGCGATTTTCGCCCGGGCTTCCTCCAGCTCTGCGCGCAGCGCATCCGCGTCTGGGGCATCCGCTGGTTCCGTGCGCAACTCTTCCAGATCAGCACGCAACGCGTCCACTTGTTTTTCGTGCTGCTCTTTCAGGGTCTTCAGTCGTTCCTGAAGCTGCGCATTGGCAACTCTTTCGTCTTCAAGTTCGGCCTGAAGCCTCTCATTTACTTCAGCATTCCGGGACGCACCGCCCAACCCTTCGACGCCCGCACTGATACGGTCCATCGCAGCAATAATGCGTTGCTGTAGTTCCTCTAACTGGCTCATGCCCCTGTCACCTCTTTATCAAGGTTCATTCTGTCGCGAAGTGATCCGAATCAAAACCGAATCCCGCTTGCCGACAGTCTAACGGAATGCGACAGAAAATACCCACTGTTTGGTTTCAATCACTTGGGCCGCGCTCTTCACCTATCGGGCGTTGCCAAAGCCCGGTTCCGCTTGCACTTTGGGTGCTGAATGGTATTGAGCGCGCAATCTGCTTTTTATCCAAAGGAACAACGCCCGTGGACCTGACTGCGCTGCGCAAAGCCAACCCCGAACACTGGGACAAAGCTGCGGCCATCCGCACCCTGACCCTTGACGCCGTCGCCGCCGCAAATTCCGGCCATTCCGGCATGCCCATGGGCATGGCCGATGTTGCGACCGTTCTGTTCGAAAAGCACCTGAAATTCGACGCCTCGGCCCCGAACTGGCCGGACCGCGATCGGTTCATCCTGTCGGCTGGTCACGGTTCGATGCTGGTCTATTCACTTCTCTATCTCACCGGTCATGCCGACGTGACGCTGGAAGAGATCAAGAATTTCCGCCAGTTGGGCGCCAAGACCGCGGGCCACCCTGAAAACTTTCTGATCGACGGTGTTGAAACCACGACCGGCCCGCTTGGTCAGGGTATCTCGAACGCCGTGGGTTTTGCCATGGCCGAGGAAATCCAGCGCGCGCATTACGGCAAGAAGGTCGTGGATCACTATACTTACGTGATCGCGGGCGACGGCTGTCTGATGGAAGGTGTCAGTCAGGAAGCGATCACATTGGCCGGCCGTCATGAGCTGAGCAAACTGATCGTCTTCTGGGACAACAACAACATCACCATCGACGGCACTGTCGATATCGCCGATCGCACCGATCAGGTCCGCCGGTTTGCGGCCTCTGGCTGGCACGTGATTGAGATCGACGGTCATGACCCCAAAGCCATCGATGCGGCCATTGTTCAGGCGAAAAAATCCAAGAAACCAACCATGATCGCCTGTGAAACCCATATCGCTCTGGGTCATGCTGCGCAGGACACCTCGAAAGGTCATGGCGCATTGACGGATCAGGATCAACTGAAAGCCGCGAAAGAGGCCTATGGCTGGCCGCACGACACATT
This sequence comes from Ruegeria sp. H8, assembly GCF_056532905.1. NCBI lineage: Bacteria > Pseudomonadati > Pseudomonadota > Alphaproteobacteria > Rhodobacterales > Roseobacteraceae > Ruegeria > Ruegeria sp. H8. Next base: position 786,192 of record NZ_JBQFNY010000001.1, read on the forward strand.
CGAAGTTCCAGCCAACGTCAAATCCGCTTGGGAAGCCATTGGTGCACGTGGCACAGACGAACGTGCTGCTTGGGAAGAACGTTTTGCCCAGCTTTCCGAGAGGAAGCAGGCCGAATTCAAACGCGCCTATGCATTTGAGGCCCCCAAGCGGTTGGCTGGCGCCATTCGTGCGTTCAAAAAACAGATGTCTGAAGAACAGCCGAAACTGGCCACCCGCGCCTCGTCCGAAAAAGTTCTGAACGTCGTGAACCCGATCATGACCGAGACCGTTGGGGGCTCGGCCGACCTGACCGGATCGAACAACACAAAATCGGCTGATATGGGCGTGTTCCTGCCGGAAAACCGCAAGGGCCGCTATATCCACTACGGCATTCGCGAACACGGCATGGCCGCTGCGATGAACGGCATGGCGCTGCACGGCGGTATCCGCCCCTATGGCGGTACCTTCATGGCCTTCACCGATTATGCCCGCCCATCCATGCGGCTGGCGGCACTGATGAAGATCCCGTCGGTTTTCGTAATGACCCATGACTCGATCGGTCTGGGCGAGGACGGCCCGACCCACCAGCCGGTGGAACATCTGGCCATCTCGCGCGCGACGCCAAACACCTATGTGTTCCGCCCCGCCGATACGGTTGAGACGGCAGAAGCCTGGGAACTTGCGCTGACCTTCAAGGACAGCCCCTCGGTCCTGTCGCTGACGCGCCAGGGCGTGCCGACCGTGCGCAAGGATCACAAGACCAAGAACCTGACCGCACAAGGCGCCTATGTTCTGGCCGAGGCCGAGGGCAAGCGTCAGGCGATCCTGATTGCAACTGGTTCAGAGGTTTCGCTGGCCATGGAAGCCAAAGCGATGCTCGAAGCCGAAGGCATCGGCACCCGCGTCGTCTCGATGCCCTGCATGGAGCTGTTCGCGCAGCAGGACGTAGCCTATCGCAAGCGGGTACTGCCCGCCGGTCCGGTCCGCGTCGGCATCGAGGCCGCCGTGCGCGCTGGTGGCTGGGATCGCTGGCTGCTGGGCGAGCGTGGCCGCGAAGCCAAGGCAGGCTTCATCGGCATGTCCAGCTTTGGCGCCTCGGCCCCTGCCGGTGAGCTGTACAAGCATTTCGGCATCACGGCCGAAGCAACCGTGGCCAAGGTCAAGGAACTGTTGGGACTGTAAAACAGTCCCTTCTGATCGAGCAAAGGGCGGCCTTGGCCGCCCTTTTCATTTTGGTTTCAATGCGTTTCGGATTTGCTGAACAGGGGCATGATTATCTTGGTCGCCACCGGGATCAAAACCAATCCCCAGGCCAAACCAAATACGCCATCCATCGTGGCCTTGGATACCCACTCAACCGCACCAACCCATTGATCAGACACGGAATGCCCAATGGCATATGCCCAATCGTGGATATGATGGCCCAGCCAGCCAAAGCCCAGAACTTCCATCCCGTGGATGACGATCGAGCCCCCCACCCACAGCATCGCTGCAGTTCCGACAATGGACAGTGTTTTCATCACTCCGGGCATTGCCTTGACCAACCCTCGGCCCAAACCGCGACCGATAGGTGTCGGCGCGTTCTGCGCCAGATAAAGCCCCACATCATCCATTTTCACGATCAACGCGACGGACCCATAGACGGCCACCGTCACGCCGATCCCGACAACGGCCAGCGTCGCGGCCTGCATCCACAGGTTCGGGGCTTCGATCGCCGCCAATGCAATGGTCATGATCTCGGCAGACAGAATGAAATCAGTCTTGATGGCGCCCTTGACCTTTTGCTCCTCCAGGTGGCCCGGATCGCGGTTTTTCATGTCGTCCTCAATCACATGGCTGCCATGAGGAAACAGCACATGAAAAATCTTCTCGGCCCCTTCAAAACATAAATATGACCCGCCAAGCATCAACAAGGGCGTGATCAGCCACGGCGCAAAATTGGCCAGCAACAAGGCGACGGGCAGCAAGAGTATGATCTTGTTGAAGATCGACCCGCGCGCAATGCGCCAGATGATCGGCAACTCGCGCGCGGGGGCGAAACCTTGCACGTATTTCGGCGTCACTGCTGCGTCATCTATGATCACACCGGCGGTTTTGGCCCCCGCTTTGCCTGCCGCCGCAACCACATCGTCCACTGATGCCGCCGCAACTTTGGCAATGCCCGCCACATCATCCAACAGGGCCAAAAGACCACTCATCGCGTTTCCCTTCAATCTGCTGTCGCCAACCGGACCCTACCTGATCCAACGGCTAGCGCAAGCGTTAGCGCAACCGGCGCAGGTTTGCGCTAACACCTTAAAAATATGCCGTTTTTGCCCTTTTGAGATTCCCTTTTCGCCGTTATATGGCCCTCAAAGCAAGCGCATCTGGAGACGTCATATGACCATCAAGGTCGGTATCAATGGTTTTGGCCGTATTGGCCGCTGCACCCTGTCGCACATCGCCGCGTCCGGGCGCAACGACATCGAAGTGATCAAAGTCAACGCAACTGGCCCGTTGGAAACCTCGGCTCATCTGCTGAAATATGACAGTGTTCACGGGCGTTTTCCGCGCGACGTCACCATTGACGGCAATACCATGGATCTGGGTCGCGGCCCGATGCAGATGTTCTCGACCTACGACATGACCGAGTTGGACTGGGAAGGCTGTGACGTCGTTCTTGAATGCACCGGCAAGTTCAACGATGGCCTGAAGGCCAAAACGCATCTGGAACGTGGTGCTGGCAAGGTACTGCTGTCGGCTCCGGGCAAAAACGTGGACAAGACCATCGTTTTCGGTGTCAATCACAACACGCTGGCCGCCAATGACAACATGGTTTCGAACGGTTCGTGCACGACCAACTGCCTCGCCCCACTGGCCAAGGTGCTGGACGAGGGCGTGGGCATCGAACACGGCATCATGACGACCATCCACGCCTACACAGGCGACCAGCCGACACTGGACCGCCGCCACAGCGACCTCTACCGCGCCCGCGCTGCTGCAATGTCGATGATCCCGACCTCGACCGGCGCCGCCAAGGCGCTGGGTGAAGTTCTGCCAAACCTGAAGGGCCGTTTGGACGGGTCCGCCATTCGCGTCCCCACCCCAAATGTTTCGGCGGTGGACCTGACGTTCCGTGCCTCACGCGACACAAGCACCGCTGAAATCAACGCGATCGTCGAAGAGGCCGCCAAGGGCCCGATGCAGCGCGTTCTGGGATATGAGCCAGCTCCGCTGGTGTCGACCGACTTCAACCACACCGAGGAAAGCTCGATCTTTGCACCGGATCAGACCCGCGTTGTCGATGACCGCATGGTCCGCGTTCTGGCCTGGTACGACAATGAATGGGGCTTCTCGGTCCGTATGGCCGACGTAGCTGTTGCGATGGGCCGCCTTAACTGACCCTTCGGACTTCGCTTGTACCTTGATGCCCGCTCAGGTTATCTGAGCGGGCATTTTACGTTCGGGACAGCCATGACCAACCAAATCGCTATCTGGCTCGGCCTTCTTCTGCTCTGCGGTATCATGCTGGATGTGACGCTTTTTGGCACCGAACATCTGCTTTTCCTCGGAAAGAAACTTTACGACTTTCTGGACTGGCTCGCTTTCTGGCGCTGACAGAGGTTTTCCTTGACATTTCGCTTGATCTGTCATTGTTAGCGCTAACTCATCTTGCTGAGACATTTGGACGGAGCAGACCATGACCTTGAAACTGGCGATCAACGGATTTGGACGGATCGGGCGCGGGGTTCTGCGCGCGGTGATGGAAAGCGGACGTACGGACGTTGAGATCGTCGCGATCAACGATCTTGGCAAACCCGAAATGAACGCGCACCTGTTTGAATTTGACAGCGTTCACGGCCGCTACCCCAACCCGGTTACGCTAAGCGATGCAGGTCTGGACGTGGGTCGTGGACCAATTCGGCTGAGCAGCGAGCGCAACCCCGAGGATCTGCCCTGGTCGGATATTGACGTCGTTCTGGAATGTACCGGTGTGTTCCGTACGCGCGAAGCGGCGGAACGTCACTTCAAAAACGGATCCCGGAAAGTTCTGATCTCTGCTCCGGCCAGAGGTGACGGCGGTGTGAAAACCATCGTCTTTGGCGTCAACGATGGCGAGCTGACCGCCGATGATCTGGTGGTGTCAAACGCGTCTTGCACCACCAACTGCCTGTCTCCTGTTGCTGCCGCTCTGGATGCCGGCCTTGGTATCAAGCACGGCAATATGACCACTGTTCACGCTTACACTGCCAGCCAGCCGGTGCATGATACAGTGGGAAAAGATCCCTACCTGTCCCGAGCGGCGGCGCTGTCGATGATCCCTACGACAACCGGTGCGGCCGCTGCCGTGGGGCTGGTGCTGCCGCAACTCAAAGGGAAACTGACCGGTCAGGCCATCCGCGTTCCAACCCCGAATGTCTCGGTCGTTGATCTTGTGGCCGAGGTTTCACGCCCGACGACCGAAGAAGAGGTCAACCAACTGTTCGTCGATGCGGCTGCCAAAATCCCCGGCGTTCTTGCCGCGGAAAGCCGTCCTCTGGTTTCCATCGACTTCAATCACGACCCGCACAGCTCGACCGTTTCACTGGCTGAAACCAAAGTCACTGATGGCACGCTGGTTCGTGTGCTGGCGTGGTATGACAATGAATGGGGCTTTTCGAACCGGATGCTGGATACGGCGGCTGCAATGGGTGCCCTAGCCTAACCTTTTTTTCAGCGCATCATTGACACGGGGCGTGACGAATTTCGACACGTCCCCGTTCAGCCGGGCGATTTCCTTCACCAGCTTGGACGCGATTGCCTGATGGCGCGCTTCGGCCATCAGGAACACGGTCTCGATCGAATCGTCCAGAGCCCGGTTCATGCCGACCATCTGAAACTCGTATTCGAAATCGGCAACCGCCCGCAGGCCGCGCACGATGATTTGCGCGCCTACATCCCGCGCACAATCAATCAGCAGGTTTTCGAAGGGATGCGCGATGATTTCGGTTCCGGTCTGCTCGGACAACCGGGCGCATTCCGCTTCGATCATGGCCACGCGCTCTTCCAGCGAGAATAGAGGGCCCTTGTCCCGGTTGATGGCCACACCGATAACCAGTTTGTCCACCAAAGCTGCCGCCCGACGGATGATATCGATGTGCCCCATGGTGATGGGATCAAAGGTTCCAGGATACAATCCAACCCGCATCGCGCCCTCCTGCGCAACAAAATTTCTGCGCAAGCAAACATAACTTTGCTGCAGGTGCAAGTGATTGCTTGGGCAACCCTTGTCGTCAGTGCCCCATTATCATGCCTTCAAGGGCATCTTTTTCCATCGCAAGTTCGGAAAGCTGAGCCTTTACCACATCACCCAAAGTGACAATGCCTACGAGTTTTCCATCTTCAACCACCGGCATGTGGCGAAAGCGGCCCTCTGTCATACGGGACATGATGTCTTCCACGGTGGTCTGGCGCGTCGCCGTGACGAGGTCTTGGGTCATATAAGACTTTACTGGTTGGTTCAGGCAACCACTGCCGCTGGCCGCCAGTTCCCGGACGATATCGCGTTCCGAAAGGATGCCAACCGCGGTATTGCCACCATCGTCGGAAACAACGACCGTACCGATGCGCTTGTCCGCAAGAATCTTCGAGGCCTCTGAGACTGTCGCCGTTGACGCCACGGTCACGACACCATCTGTCGCTTTGGACTTCAGGATGGCCTGAACTAGCATGAAGAATACCTCCGGAATAATAACACTTATTCCAAAGCGTTGCGCGATTGCCGCGACCTGTCAAGCGTCGGGGCCTGCTTCCAAACGAAGCACTTCATCGCGAATACCGCGTGTCAGGGCATCCGCAAAGCGGTTCAACCGCTCGTTGCGCTGGTCACCCTGATGCCTGACCAGATAGAAGCTGCGCGTCAAACTCACTTGATCCGTCAGGATTTTCCGAAGCCCCGGGTGGAACGGCAACGTGAAATCATGCGCCACGCAAACCCCTGTTCCCAGGCAGACCTGCCGCAGTTGAACCGATACCGAATTCGATGCAAGAGCGACACGGTCAACGCCAATGTCATTCAGGTAGTCAAGTTCCCGGTCAAAGATCATATCAGGGATATAGCCGATCAACCTGTGGCCCTTCAGGTCAGCTATGCTCTCGATCGGATCATGTCGCTTCAGATACTCTTCGGTCGCGACCATGTGCAGCTTGTAGTCGCTGATTTTCTTCACCAGCAGCTGACCGGCGGTCGGCGCACTGACCGTAACCGCCATATCCGCCTCGCGACGGGACAGGTTGATCACACGCGGAAGCGCAAGGATCTGTATGTCCAGATCAGGGTTTGCGTCGCTGATTTTGGCACACACCTGCGGCAGCAGATAGTTGGCACTGCCGTCCGGCGCGCCAATCCTGATTTGCCCGCTCAGGGTTTTCGTTGGTCCTGTTACCGCCCCGGCCGCCGCGCGCATCGCCTCTTCTGCGTGCAGCCCGTGTTCCAACAGCCGCTGTCCCGCCGGGGTCAGAACATAGCCTTGCTGCGACTTGGTGAACAATGTGGAATCCAGCGTTGCCTCAAGGCGCGCAATGCGTCGACCGACGGTGGCAGGGTCGATCTTCAGGATACGACCAGCGGAAGACAGGCTTTCCTCGCGCGCGACAGCCAGGAAAATCCGCATATCATCCCAATTTGGGGTCATTTTGATCCCTTTTGCATTTTTGCAAAACTCTTTTGAGACATTGCCTCTGTTCGCGGGATTTCTGCAAGCCTATTCTGCGCGCAAATCTATCGGAGGAGCTATTGATGCAAGACCTGACCCATTTCCTGAACGGCGAAATGGTCGCCGGAACGTCCGGTCGTTTCGACGACGTCTACAACCCGGCAACGGGTGAAGTTCAATACAAGTGCCCGATGGCCAGTGCAGCGGAAACCACCGCCGCAATCGAGGCCGCCGCCGCCGCCCAGCCCGCATGGGGCGCAACCAACCCGCAGAAACGCGCGCGCGTCATGATGGCCATGGTCGGCCTGATGAACCGCGACATGGACAAACTGGCCGAAGCGCTGAGCCGCGAGCACGGCAAAACCATCCCCGACGCCAAGGGTGATTTGCAGCGTGGTCTGGAAGTGATCGAATACTGCATTGGCGCACCGCAGATGCTGAAGGGTGAGTTTACCGACAGCGCGGGCCCCGGCATTGACATGTATTCCATGCGCCAGCCTTTGGGTGTTGTCGGCTCGATCATGCCGTTCAACTTTCCGGCCATGATGCCGCTCTGGCACGTTGGCCCTGCTCTGGCCTGCGGTAACGCCGTTGTTCTGAAACCGTCCGAACGCGACCCGTCCGTACCCCTGATGCTGGCTGAACTGTTCGTCGAAGCCGGCTTGCCCAAAGGCGTTTTCCAGGTCGTGAACGGCGACAAGGAAGCTGTCGACACCATCCTCGACAGCGAGATCATCCAGGGCGTCAGCTTTGTGGGTTCAACCCCGATCGCACAGTATATCTACAGCCGCGCAACCGCGAATGGGAAACGAGCACAGTGCTTCGGCGGTGCCAAGAACCACATGATCGTCATGCCCGACGCCGATCTGGATCAGGCGGCGGACGCGCTGGTTGGCGCCGGTTTCGGTGCGGCCGGCGAACGTTGCATGGCCGTTTCGGTGGCTGTTCCCGTGGGCGAAGAGACCGCGGACGCACTGATCGAAAAACTGGTGCCGCGCATCGAAAAGCTGAAGGTTGGCCCCTATACCGCCGGCGATGATGTCGACATGGGCCCGGTTGTGACCGCCGCCGCGAAACAGCGCATTCTGGGCCTGATCAATTCAGGCGTGGAACAGGGTGCGAAACTGGTTGTCGACAACCGCGACTTCAGCCTGCAAGGCTATGAAGACGGCTTCTTTGTCGGCCCCCACCTGTTCGACCACGTGACGCCCGAGATGGACATCTACAAACAGGAAATCTTTGGTCCGGTTCTGTCCACCGTGCGCGCGGGTTCGTACGAAGAGGCCCTTAAGCTGGCCATGGATCACGAATACGGCAACGGCACCGCGATCTTTACCCGCGATGGCGATACCGCACGCGACTTTGCCAGTCGCGTGAACATCGGAATGGTCGGCATCAATGTTCCGATCCCGGTTCCGCTGGCCTATCACACCTTCGGTGGTTGGAAGAAATCCATGTTCGGCGATCTGAACCAGCACGGCCCAGACAGCTTCAAGTTCTACACCCGCACCAAAACCGTGACCGCACGCTGGCCGTCGGGCATCAAGGAAGGTGGCGAGTTCAACTTCAAGGCCATGGACTGATCCCACGTTTTCCTGACGCTTGAAGCCCGGCCTGTTCAACGGCCGGGCTTTTTGCATCTTTCCGCCGAAAACCTGCTTTCATCCAATCGGTCACAGGAAATTCAAGTGGTTCACTCTGGAAAAATTCTACCAACACCCATATTTTGGCGTGAACGATGTACTGAGCAGTGAACTTATCGGAGGCAACCTTGTCCCAATCCCATATGACCCGTCGCTCTGCCTTGCTGGGCGTGGCCTCTTTGGTGGCAACACCTGCCCTTGTTCGGGCACAAAGCACGGATGCTTTCCCGGAAACGGAAGAGGCGATCAGTACGCAATTGCCAGTCCGACGCAATATATCGTCCTTCTCGCAGCAGAACTGGCAGGACCATTTCGATGAATTGGGCGTTGGTTGCCTGTTGGCCGATATCACCAGCCGCGCCGTCCATTACTGGGGGCCTGACGGCACATACAAACTGTACCCAAGTTCCGTGCCCATGAGCGAAGAGCTTACCAAACGCGGATACACGAAAGTAGTGCGCAAAACCGAATTCCCAAGCTGGACACCTACGGCATCGATGCGCGAACGTGATCCTTCGCTGCCTCTTCGGATGGAAGGTGGCGATCCCGGCAACCCACTGGGAACCCGCGCCATGTATCTGGGTTGGCCTGCCTATCTTGTCCATGGCACGCATGATACCCGCAAGATCGGTCGTCAGAGCTCGTCAGGTTGCATTGGCCTGTACAACCAGCATGTAGAAGAGCTGTATCCGCTGGTAAAAGTCGGCACGCAGGTCAGATTGGTCTGATTCACCCTCTCTGAAAAGCAAAAGCCCCAGTCAATCGCCGGGGCTTTCTTGTCTTTGGAAGACGGCGTTTATTCCGGCAGGATCACGGCATCGACGACGTGGATGACGCCATTACTGGCTTCGATGTCGGCCTGTACGACCTTGGCGTCGTTCACTTTCACGCCGTTTTTGGCGTTGACGCTCAGCCGGTCGCCCTGAACAGTCAGGACCTTGGCGCGTTTGCCGGCGATATCACCGGACATAACCTTGGCCGGTACCACGTGATAGGTCAGGATCGCGACCAGTTGATCTTTGTTTTCTGGTTTCAAAAGCGTCTCGACAGTGCCTTCAGGAAGCGCAGCAAAGGCTTCGTCTGTGGGTGCAAATACGGTGAACGGACCTTCTCCTTTCAGGGTGTCAACCAAGCCTGCAGCCTGAACGGCGGCGACCAGAGTGTTGAACGACCCGGCGGCAACGGCGGTGTCGACGATATCAGCGGCCTGAGCCTTGAGCGGCATAGCAAAAGCAAGTGCGGCGGCTGCGCCCATGAATGTACGACGGAACATAGCTGTCTTCTCCTCTCCAGCGTGTTATGGAAAGGGTTACGGACCTTTTGCCGCAATGGATCACTTTGGTTTCAGTTTTCTTTGAGCTGCACCCAGATGCTTTGCGCCCGCCCCTCGGCCAGGAACGGCAAGGCAACAACGGCATCAGGCCGATCCTGTTGCAGGTAATATCCCGGCCAAAGCATTGAATACGCGCCAGATTGCAGCAAGCTGTGCAATACGTACTGCTCTCCCCAGCCCGGGCAATCATAGAAGAAGCGCTTGGGATACTCGTAGGGCAAAAAAACATCGTGAACGTGGATCACCACCCCGGGATTCAGCGACGGTATAATGCGGCAGAACAGATGGGCGACATCGTTGCTCATCCGTACGACATGGCTGGAGTCGATGAACAGAATGTCTCCGGCCTCCAGCTCTGCGAACAGTGCCGGGTCTGTTTCTTCAAGACGTTTTTGTTCGAACCGGTCGACCACATGGGCGATATCGGCGCGTGGGTACGGATCAACCGCGGTAATGGTGGTATCCAGATTGCCATCGATGATTGCCTGACGGGTCACACGGGTGGAATTGCCGCAACCGACCTCGATCACGCGTTTGGGCTGAAAACGGCGGATCATCAGATACAACGCATCCGCATCCGGGCTGTCATAGTAACCATTGCCCGTACGATAACCGGTCTGGTTGCGTGCGGGATCTTTCAGCGCCTCCAGGGCGGCTTTGTGACGCTCGTATTCCGCCACAAGTTGAGAGATGTCGAACCCTTCCATCCCTGGCGACAACGCATAAGCGGGGCGCGTCAACCCTCCCGCCGCTTCGAAGGCTTCCAGCCGCGCCCGTTCATCCTGTTCCGCAACTCTGTCGACCAGTTTCACCCCCAATTCTTCAAGGGCGGCGTTGATCTTCGGGAATTTTCTGGGTTTCAAGGCGCTGGCTCCGCGATCTGTGATGCAATGTTCCTTACCGTTGCGAACCGTTTCTCTGCAAGGGCAAGCCTGTCAAACCCTTGGCAAAACGTAAATTTCCGTATTCACTGATGGGACTGACAACTGCGAGGGGCCCCATGCAGCAGGAATTTACACTCGGGATCGAAGAAGAATACCTGTTGGTGGATCGTGACAGCCTGCAATTGTCCGAAGCCCCCGAAGCGCTGATGGCGGCCTGCCAAAGCGATTTCGAAGGTCAGGTCAGCCCCGAGTTCCTGCAATGTCAAATCGAGGTTGGAACCAGACCGCACGCCACGGTCGCTTCGGCGCGCGAAGACCTGAAGCGGCTGCGGTCATGCGTGTCGAAACGGGCTGCTGAATACAACCTGTCCCCTATCGCCGTCTCGTGCCACCCTTTTGCCAACTGGAAGGATCAACACCACACGCGGAAAGAACGCTATGACGCGCTGCAACATGCATTGGGCGGCGTTGCCCGGCGGATGCTGATCTGCGGGATGCATGTACATGTCGGGGTCGAGGACCCTGCCTTGCGTGCCGATCTGATGCCGCAACTGTCATACTTTCTTCCTCATCTTCTGGCGTTTTCCACATCTTCGCCCTATTGGAACGGCGAGGATACCGGCCTGTCTTCATACCGGCTGACGGTGTTCGACAACCTGCCCCGCACCGGGCTGCCACCCGTGTTCGCCAGCTGGGGCGAGTACGAACGGAACACGGGCATTCTGGTCGAGCTTGGGGTCATCGAAGACACCACCAAGATTTGGTGGGATCTACGCCCCTCACATCGTTTCCCAACTTTGGAAACGCGGATCATGGATGTTCAACCCCGTCTGGAACACACTTTGTCGTTGGCCGCACTGGTTCAGGCATTGACCCGGATGCTGTGCCGTCTGAAAGACCGCAACCTGCGCTGGAGGCAATATGATCGTTTCCTGATCGGTGAAAACCGCTGGCGCGCACAGCGCTACGGAGTGGGCGAAGGGCTGATCGATTTCGGCGACCGTTCGGTCAAGCCCATGTCTGAACTGATCGGCGACCTCATGGGGTTGTTGGCAGAAGACACCGAAGCACTTGGCACGATGACCGAGCTTGCACGGCTCAGGCAGATTGCTGAAAACGGCACTTCCGCCACGCGCCAACGCCGTATTCATGCCGAGGCATCAGCGCGCGGTGATGATCCGGGGCAAGCCGTCGTGCGCCACCTGATCGAGGAATTTCACGCCGATCTCTGAACGTTTCCGGCTTGTGACCAGTTTCAACCGACTCATTGTTGCGCCTGCAAAATTTCTGTAAGAATTCAGAAATAAACAACCGTTCAATTCAATGCCGACGGGAGGGAGCGTCATGGATTTCGCACTCAGCGAGGAGCAAACAGCCATATTCGACATGGCGCACGCGTTCGGGCAGGAAAACATCGCCCCCTTTGCGCGCCAGTGGGAGGTGGACGGAACCATTCCCAAAACCCTGTGGCCCCAGATAGGCGAGCTTGGTTTCGGCGCGCTGTACGTATCCGAGGAAAGCGGAGGGTCAAATCTGACCCGCTTGGATGCCACGCTGGTTTTCGAGGCGCTGTCGATGGCCTGCCCCTCGGTCGCCGCCTTCCTGTCGATCCACAACATGTGCGCCAAGATGTTGGACAATTTCGCAGATGATGACCTAAAGGCGCGCATTATGCCGGATGTTCTGAGCCTGAATACGGTTCTGAGCTATTGCCTGACGGAACCCGGTTCCGGCTCTGACGCGGCGGCCTTGAAAACCCGCGCCGAACGCACCAACGAAGGATATACGTTGAACGGTACCAAGGCGTTCATTTCGGGCGGTGGCTATTCGGATGCCTATGTTTGCATGGTACGCACCGGTCAGGACGGGCCCAAGGGGATCTCGACCGTCTATGTCGAGGACGGCACGCCGGGGCTCAGCTTTGGGGCGCTGGAACAGAAAATGGGCTGGAAAAGCCAACCCACTGCGCAGGTTCAGTTCGACGACTGCAAAATTCCCGCAGGCAACCTCGTGGGCACCGAAGGCGACGGCTTCAAATACGCGATGATGGGCCTCGATGGCGGGCGACTCAATATCGCGGCCTGTTCTCTTGGGGCTGCTCAGGCCGGGCTGGATATGACCCTGCAATACATGTCCGAGCGCAAGGCGTTCGGCCAATCCATCGATCAGTTCCAGGCCCTTCAGTTCCGTCTGGCGGATATGGAGATCGAATTACAGGCGGCACGCACCTTCCTGCGTCAGGCGGCATGGAAACTGGACAACGGCGCGCCCGATGCCACGAAATTCTGTGCCATGGCGAAGAAATTCGTAACCGAAGCCGGGTCGAAAGTGGTGGATCAGTGCCTGCAACTGCATGGCGGGTACGGATATCTTGCGGATTACGGCATCGAAAAGCTTGTGCGCGATCTTCGCGTTCATCAGATTTTGGAAGGCACGAACGAGATTATGCGCGTGATCGTCGCGCGCCAACTGCTCGCCAGTCGCTGAGGCCCCGATGTCAGACATTGAAATCCGCACCACAGGCCGTGCCGGTCGCATCACCCTGACCCGCCCCCATGCGCTGAACGCGTTGAGCTATGACATGTGCATGGCCATCGACACGGCGATGCGCAACTGGCGGGAAGACGATGCCGTTGACCTGATCGTTCTGGACGCTGAAGGAGAAAAAGCCTTTTGTGCAGGGGGTGACATTGCCGAACTTTATGAAACGGGCACCAAGGGCAATTATGCGTATGGTCAGAAGTTCTGGCGTGATGAATATCGTCTGAATGCCCTTATCTTCGAATATCCCAAACCAGTCATCAGTTTTCTTCAGGGGTTTACCATGGGCGGGGGTGTCGGCATCGGCTGCCATGGCAGCCACCGTGTCGTCGGAGAAAGCTCCAGGATTGCCATGCCCGAATGCTCGATTGGCTTGATTCCGGATGTCGGCGGATCACTGATGCTGGCCCTTGCACCGGGGCGACTGGGTGAATTCCTGGGGACCACGGGCTTCAGGATGGGGCCTGCGGACGCGATCTTTGCGGGGTTTGCCGACCATTTCATCCCCCAGTCGCAATGGTCTGACCTGATCGAAATTCTGGAAGCGTCTGGAAATGCCGAACTGGTGGCCGAACATTCCGAAACGCCACCCAATGGTGAATTGGCAGGGGCGCTGACGGACATCGACAATCATTTTTCCGGTGAAACTCTGGGCGACATCCTGATCAGCCTGCGCAATGACGGTCAGGAATTTGCAGACAAAACTCTGGAAAAAATAACGAAAAACGCACCGCTTTCCATGGCCTGCACGATCGAGATGCTGCACCGTCTGCGTGGCCCCTCTCTGACCATGCGGCGCGCGTTGGAAATGGAATACCGTTTTACCCACCGGGCGATGGAGCATGGTGACTTTCTGGAAGGTATCCGCGCGCAGATCATAGACAAAGACCGCAACCCGAACTGGCAGTTTTCCGATACGGACGTCCCGCTGGTGGCCGTCTCGAAAATGTTGCAGCCATTGGGTGCGGACACCCTGACATTCGAGGAGGACTGAGAGATGCAGATCGGGTTCATAGGACTGGGAAACATGGGGGCGCCCATGGCGGCCAATCTGACAAAGGCCGGCCATCAGGTTCTCGGGTTCGACACGTCCGGCGTCGCCGTTGACGGGGTGACTCAAGCCGGTACCGCGACCGAAGCCGTCGCCTCTGCCGATGCCGTCATAACCATGCTGCCGAATGGCGCCATCCTGCGGGCCGTTGCAGATCAGATCATTCCCGCCATGGCGAAGGGTGCCGTGCTGATCGATTGCTCGACAGTTGACGTGGACAGCGCACGCGCAGTCGCGGAACAGGCCAGCGGCGCGGGTCTCCTGTTCGTTGACGCTCCGGTTTCGGGGGGAGTCGGCGGCGCGGCAGGTGGCACCCTGACATTCATGGCCGGCGGGTCAGACGACGCCTTTGCAAAGGCGGCTCCTCTGTTCGACATCATGGGGCAGAAAGCGGTTCATTGCGGCGAAGCCGGAGCCGGCCAGGCCGCCAAGATCTGCAACAACATGATCCTCGGCGTGACCATGATCGCCACGTGCGAGGCCTTTGCCCTGGCCGACAAACTGGGTCTGGACCGCCAAAAGATGTTCGATGTGGTCAGCACCTCATCCGGGTACAGCTGGACGATGAACGCCTATTGCCCTGCCCCGGGCGTTGGCCCGCAAAGCCCTGCCGACAATGACTATACTCCTGGATTTGCAGCCGAGTTGATGCTGAAGGACCTGCGCCTCAGCCAACAGGCCGCATCCAGTGCGGATGCAGATACACCGATGGGACAGGCCGCGACTGCTCTTTACGAGCAATTCGTCGAAAACGAGGACGGTCTGGGCCGCGATTTCAGCGCCATGCTGCCTCGGTTTGAAAAGCGTGGGCGAAGTTGATCCAAGTCATATTCCACCCGCGGAATGTTTGATACCCAAAGGGTGCAACCTTTTGGAAAGGACTCTTACGTGATGACCAAAAACATGGGTGGGCTCGACAAAACGCTTCGGATCGCATTAGGCGCCGCGCTTATTCTGGGGGCTCTGTTGGGATACGGAACCTGGATGTGGATCGGCATCGTGCCGTTGGTCACCGGTCTGCTGAATTCATGCCCGATATACTCGGTGTTGGGCATCAGCACCTGCCCAACCAAGAAAAATTGACTGGGAAGGCGGTGGAGTGAAGGCAGCCTGAAGCCGCCTACTCCGCCGCCACCCGATCCGGGTTGAGCATGGTTTTCAGATACCTACCGGTATGGCTGCGTTCGACTTGAGCGATCTCTTCGGGTGCTCCGACGGCTACGATCTCACCACCGCCGTCGCCGCCTTCAGGCCCGATGTCGATGATATGGTCGGCGGTTTTCACCACGTCCAGATTGTGTTCGATCACCACGACGGTATTGCCCTGATCGACCAATTCATGCAGCACTTCCAACAGCTTGCGTACATCTTCGAAATGCAGACCCGTGGTCGGTTCGTCCAGAATATAGAGCGTCCGCCCGGTTGATCGTTTCGACAGTTCCTTGGACAGTTTGACACGCTGCGCCTCACCACCCGACAGCGTGGTCGCCTGTTGACCCACCTTGATATAGCCAAGACCAACGCGGGCCAGCGCATCCATCTTGTCGCGGATCGATGGCACCGCCTTGAAGAACTCCTGCGCGTCTTCCACCGTCATATCAAGCACATCCGCAATGGATTTGCCCTTGAACTTGATCTCGAGCGTCTCGCGATTGTACCGCGCGCCCTTGCAGGTTTCGCAGGTGACATAGACGTCGGGAAGGAAGTGCATCTCGATCTTGATGACGCCGTCCCCCTGACAGGCCTCACAGCGGCCGCCCTTCACGTTGAAGCTGAAACGGCCCGGCTTGTATCCCCGCGCTTTCGCCTCGGGCAGCCCGGCGAACCAGTCTCGGATCGGAGTGAAGGCCCCGGTATAGGTTGCCGGATTCGACCGCGGAGTCCGCCCGATCGGGCGTTGATCGATATCGATGACCTTGTCCAGATGCTCCAAACCCTTGATTGTCTCACACGGCGCAGGCGTCTGCCGCGCGCCATTCAGGCGCATCGAGGCGGTCTTGAACAACGTCTCAATCGTCAGGGTCGACTTACCGCCGCCAGATACACCCGTGACACAAACAAACTTGCCCAAAGGAAATTCGGCCGTCACGTTTTTGAGGTTGTTGCCCGAAGCCTTTACCACCGTTACCTTTTTCTTGTTCCCCTTGCGCCGCTCGGCGGGCACCGGAATCTCGCGAACGCCCGACAGGTACTGCCCCGTGATCGAGGCCGCATCCGCTGCGATCTGCTCAGGCGTGCCGTGGCTGACCACCTGCCCGCCATGAACGCCGGCGCCGGGGCCAATGTCGAACACATAATCGGCTTCGCGGATGGCTTCCTCGTCATGTTCGACAACAATCACGGTGTTGCCCTGATCCCGCAGATTCTTTAGCGTACCAAGCAACCGGTCATTGTCACGCTGGTGCAAGCCGATCGAGGGCTCGTCCAACACATAAAGAACCCCGGTCAGGCCCGATCCGATCTGGCTTGCCAAACGGATACGCTGACTTTCGCCGCCTGACAGGGTTCCACTTGAACGAGATAGCGTAAGGTATTCCAAACCAACATTATTCAGGAAACCCAACCGCTCGCGGATTTCCTTCAGAATGGCCCGGGCGATCTCATTCTTCTGAGCGCTCAGATGGTTCGGAGCATCCTCGATCCAGGCAAGCGCTTCGCGGATGGACATTTGTACCACCTGACCGACATGCAGCCCCGCGATCTTCACGGCCAAGGCTTCGGCGCGCAGACGATACCCTTCGCAGGTGCCGCACGGGCGGTTGTTTTGGTACCGTTCGAATTCCTCGCGTATCCACGCGCTATCCGTTTCGCGATAACGCCGTTCCATATTCGGAATCACGCCTTCGAAGCTGCGTGTCACCTGGTACACCCGTCCGCCCTCGTCATAGCGGAACTGGATCTCCTCATCGCCCGAGCCCCGCAGGAACACCTGCTGCACTTTGCTGGGCAGGTCTTTCCAAGGCGTGTTCTTGTCAAACTCATAATGACGCGCGATGGCCTCAATGGTCTGAAGGAAATACGGCGACTTGCCTTTCCTCCATGGTGCCAGGGCCCCGTCATACAGTTTCAGCGTCTGATCCGGCACCACGAGACGCTCGTCAAAGAACAGCTCGACCCCCAAGCCGTCACAATCCGGGCAAGCTCCGAATGGCGCATTGAACGAAAACAGGCGCGGTTCAATCTCCGGGATTGTGAAACCGCTGACCGGGCAGGCAAAATTCTCGCTGAAGGTAATCCGTTCCGGCTCTCCTTCTCGTGGGGCGGTTTCCAGAATCGCGATTCCGTCCGCTAGATCCAGAGCGGTGCGCAGGCTATCGGCCAAACGCGTTTCCATGCCTTCACGAACAACCAGGCGGTCGACCACAACGTCAATATCGTGACGGAACTTCTTGTCCAATGTCGGGGGCTGATCCAGCTCATGGAACTCACCATCCACCTTTACGCGCTGGAACCCCTGCTTGCGCAGTTCCAGAAATTCCTTCCGGTACTCACCTTTGCGGTCGCGCACGATCGGAGCCAGCAGATAACCCCGCGTGCCCTCCTCCATCGCCATGATGCGGTCGACCATGTCCTGCACCTGTTGCGCCTCGATCGGCTGGCCGGTGGCCGGGCTGTACGGCGTGCCTGCGCGCGCGAACAACAGACGCAGATAGTCATAGATCTCGGTGACGGTCCCCACAGTCGAGCGCGGGTTCTTCGAGGTCGTTTTCTGTTCAATGGAGATCGCCGGAGACAGTCCACTGATATGGTCAACATCGGGCTTTTCCATCATGTCGAGAAACTGCCGCGCATAGGCGGACAGGCTTTCGACATAACGGCGCTGACCTTCGGCATAAATCGTGTCGAACGCCAGCGACGACTTGCCCGAACCGGACAGCCCGGTGATCACCACCAACTGATCCCGAGGGATGTCGACATCGATGCCTTTGAGGTTATGCTCGCGCGCGCCGCGCACCTCTATATTCTTCAGCTCAGCCATTTCCGGCCCCCAACAAACAAGTGGTTTAGAGATAGGCGAGCTTGCCCGAGTCTCCAACAGAAAAGTTAGAACATTTAGTGAACGTACAGGTTTTCGCCGACCAAATCAAACGATGTGCATGGAATCGAACAGCTCAATGCATGGCTGTCTGGCGGATTCATAATTTTGAGGAGAAAATGGCGCGGTTGACGGGGCTCGAACCCGCGACCCCCGGCGTGACAGGCCGGTACTCTAACCAACTGAGCTACAACCGCGCATCTATTTCATGGCCTTTATCCTGGACCAAGGTTGGCAGCGATGGCGCGGTTGACGGGGCTCGAACCCGCGACCCCCGGCGTGACAGGCCGGTACTCTAACCAACTGAGCTACAACCGCCCGCTGCATGTTCATTGCTGAACGTTTGGGTGTATTATGGCCACGGTCGGGCAGCGTCAAGCGGCGTTTTGCAGTTTTTTGTCAGAATCCAGTTTTTTGTTTGCCCGCTGTTTTTTGCCCGCGCGAATTGTTCAATTTCCCTTGCAGCGCACCCCCGCGGAAGATATGACCGCATGTCATGGGTGATTAGCTCAGTGGTAGAGCGCTTCGTTCACATCGAAGATGTCAGGAGTTCAAATCTCTTATCACCCACCATCCCTTTTTCGGATTTTCGCTTGAAACCAGCGGGCTTGCCATGTCGCGCGTTCGGCGGCTATCTTGCCCTATTTGGCCCGATCAAAGGCCACACACAAAGGCTGAGGTCACCATGACGGGGTTAAAGCGCGACATCGGCCTGCTGGGACTGACCTTCATTTCAGTCGGAGGAATCATCGGTTCGGGCTGGTTATTCGGCCCCCTTCTGGCCGTTCAGCATGCAGGGCCCGCGGCCACGATCTCGTGGATAATCGGCGCGGTTGCCATGTTCATATTGGCCATCACCTTCGCAGAGATTTCCGCCATGCTGCCCATTCCCGGAGGGATCGCGCGCGTGCCTCAGTTTTCGCATGGCAACATCGTATCGATGGCCATGGGATGGACCGCCTGGATCGGCTACAACACCACAGCGCCAATCGAAGTCGAGGCCATGCTGAAGTACCTGGCGCCGTATGCGCCCTGGCTGCATACGGCCGAGACAGGTGATTTGACCGGGGCGGGTATTTTCGTTGCGCTGGTTTTCATGCTGCTGTTCGTCGCGGTGAATGCGCTTGGGGTCAAGTTCTTCACGCGCGTCAATGCTGCGCTGACCTGGGCCAAGATCGCCATACCAGTTGTCCTGTCCATTCTGCTTGTCGCAAGCCGGTTCAACATCGAGAACTTCACCCAACCGGATGGTTTTGCGCCCTACGGCGCGCAGGGTATCATGGCCGCCGTTTCCACCGGGGGCGTTATTTTTTCATTCATCGGCTTTCGCCATGTGGTTGATATGGCTGGCGAAGTTCGAAATCCAAAATTTGCAATTCCGGCCGCATTGGTGTTGTCGATTGTTCTTTGCGCCGTCATCTACCTTGGCTTGCAAGTGGCCTTCATCGGTGCGCTGGACCCATCCATGCTGTCCAAAGGATGGGCACAGTTGAGCTTTGGTGGCGAAGGACCACTGGACGCTATCATCATGTCTGTCGGGCTAGTCTGGTTTCTGAGCCTTCTGAATGTCGGATCCGTGATAGGCCCCTTTGGAAACGGGCTGGTCGCAACCGGGTCGAACGCCCGTATCGCTCTCGCCCTTTCAAAAAACAGTTTCCTGCCCAAACGGTTGCAGGTTTTGTCGTCATTCGGGGTTCCGCTGTGGGCGCTGGGGCTGAACTTTCTGATCGGAACGGTTTTCCTACTGACAGTACCCTTTACCACCGTCATTGCCCTGAACGGTGCGGCCATCGTCTTGTCATTCGCCGTCGGACCCATAGCCGTGGTATGCCTGAGAAACCTTTTGCCAGATCATCCCAGATCGATCCGAATACCGGCCGTACGCCTTGTCGCACTGTCCGCTTTCGCCATCGCCACGATGATCGTCTATTGGAGCGGATGGGACACGGTCTGGCGGCTTGGCATCGCGCTGATTGTCGGGAAAATTCTGTTGCTGATCCGGTTCCGGGGACGTTTAGACGAAATGGACGTTACCGAGGCCCTGTGGCTTGTGCCTTATTTCTCAGGCCTTGGGCTGATCTCATTCCTTGGGCAATTCGGAGCCGGTTCGTTGAAGCAGATCCCGTTTGGGTGGGACCTTGTGCTTTGCGTCCTGTTTTCGTCGATCATTTTCGTTCTTGCCGTCCGCTCGGCTCTGCCACCCGATAAGTTCAATGAATACATAGCCGAAGAAGAAATACTTGATCCAAAGCAACCCGTCATTGGATTGTAAAAAAAGGCAGGGCATTCGCCCCGCCTTTTTCATTCGCTCAATCTGCTTAGTGTGCCGTGGCCGATGGCCCCGTCGCCTCTGACGAGGCTGCTGCGGCTGCGGCGGCCTCCTCGGCGGCTTCGTCCCATTCAACCGGCTCCGGTGTACGAACCAGAGAATGCTCAAGAACCTCCGAGACGTGCTTGACCGGGATGATCTTCAAGCCTTCCTTCACATTGTCCGGGATATCCGCCAGGTCCTTTTCGTTTTCCTCCGGGATCAGAACCGTCTTGATACCACCGCGCAACGCAGCCAGCAGTTTCTCTTTCAAGCCGCCGATCGGCATTGCGTTCCCGCGCAATGAAACCTCGCCCGTCATGGCGATATCCTTGCGTACGGGAATGCCCGTCAGAACCGATACGATCGATGTCACCATCGCCAGACCCGCTGACGGACCATCCTTGGGCGTTGCGCCATCCGGCACGTGCACATGGATGTCGATCTTGTCGAACTGAGGCGGCTTCACTCCGATCTTCGGAGAAATCGACCGCACATATGACGACGCCGCATCGATGGATTCTTTCATCACATCGCCCAGCTTGCCCGTCGTCTTCATCCGGCCTTTGCCGGGCAGCTTCAGCGCCTCGATATGCAGCAGATCACCCCCGACCGAGGTCCAGGCCAAACCGGTCACGACACCAACCTGATCGTCCTGCTCGGCCAGACCGTAACGGAATTTTGGCACGCCCAGGAACTCATCCAGGTTTTCAGGCGTGACCGTAACGGTTTGCGCCTCTTTCTTGATGATCTTGGTCAGCGCCTTCCGTGCCACCTTGGCGATTTCGCGCTCGAGGTTCCGCACACCGGCCTCGCGGGTATAGGTGCGGATTATCTTTTGCAGCGCCTCATCGGTCAGTTCGAATTCCTTGGCTTTCAGGCCATGGTTTTTGACCTGCTTGGCGATCAGGTGCTGCTTGGCGATCTCGCGCTTTTCATCCTCGGTATAGCCGGCCAGTGGGATGATCTCCATCCGGTCCAGCAAAGGCCCGGGCATGTTGTAGCTGTTGGACGTGGTCAGGAACATCACGTTCGACAGGTCATATTCGACCTCAAGATAGTGATCCATGAACGTGTTGTTCTGTTCCGGGTCCAACACCTCGAGCATCGCCGAGGCCGGGTCACCACGGAAATCCTGCCCCATCTTGTCGATTTCATCGAGCAGGATGAGCGGGTTCGTGGTTTTCGCCTTTTTCAGCGCCTGGATGATCTTGCCGGGCATCGAACCGATATAGGTCCGACGGTGGCCGCGGATCTCGGATTCGTCGCGCACCCCACCCAAGCTAATGCGAATGAACTCGCGCCCCGTGGCCTTGGCGACGGATTTACCCAAGCTGGTCTTGCCCACGCCCGGAGGGCCGACAAGGCACAGGATCGGGCCTTTCAGCTTTTTCGAACGCTGCTGAACGGCGAGATATTCGACAATCCGCTCCTTGACCTTTTCAAGGCCATAGTGATCGGCGTCCAGAATATCCTGCGCACGACCCAGATCCTTTTTGACGCGGGATTTGGTGCCCCACGGCAAAGACAGAATCCAGTCCAGATAATTGCGCACCACGGTTGCTTCGGCTGACATGGGCGACATGTTCTTGAGCTTCTTCAGCTCGCCTTCCGCCTTCTCGCGCGCTTCCTTCGACAGCTTGGTCTCGGCGATCTTGGCTTCCAGTTCGGCGATCTCGTTCGCGCCGTCCTCGCCATCGCCAAGCTCTTTCTGAATGGCCTTCATCTGCTCATTCAGATAATACTCGCGCTGGGTCTTCTCCATCTGGGATTTGACGCGGGTCTTGATCTTTTTCTCGACCTGCAAAACCGACATTTCGCCCTGCATCAGGCCATAGACTTTTTCAAGCCGCTCGCTGACGCTGAGTGTTTCCAGCAGGTCCTGCTTTTGTTCGACCTCGATGCCCAGATGGCCCGACACAAGGTCGGCCAGCTTTGCCGGCTCGGTGGTTTCACCAACGGCCGTCAGCGCTTCTTCGGGGATGTTCTTGCGCACCTTGGCATAGCGCTCGAACTCGTCCGCGACGGTGCGCAACAGGGCTTCGGTCGTGGTGACGTCACCCGGGATTTCGGTCAGATATTCCGCCCGCGCCTCGAAAAACTCTTCGTTTTCAAGAAACTCGGTGATCTGCACGCGCGCCTGCCCTTCGACGAGCACTTTGACGGTGCCGTCGGGCAGTTTCAGCAGCTGCAACACATTGGCCAGAACACCGGACTGGTAAATACCGTTCTCATCCGGGTCGTCGACGCTGGGGTCAATCTGGCTGGACAGCAGAATTTGTTTGTCATCCTGCATCACCTCTTCCAGCGCGCGGACCGATTTGTCTCGGCCCACGAAAAGCGGCACGATCATATGTGGGAACACCACGATATCGCGCAGCGGCAGGACGGGGTATGAGGAATTCAGAGGCTCTTGCATGCTCTATCCTTATCGTTGGCAAGATGGCGCTTGTCCCTCATCGAGGCAACATCCGGCCATCTCCTGTCTTGGACGATAAAGGTGGGGCCTCATCGCCCTTTTTCAACCTTATCGCCATGTATCGTTTCGCAGCATGAACCGAGGTTTTCGGGACTGCAAGATGTCCCGGGAACATATCCACCGAAATTAGTGTAGCATGCATATGCAATGCGCAATTTCGGGGTCAGAACACCTGCTGCACTGCCCGGGACAGAAAAAAACCGTGGCCATCCAGGTTGCGACATTCCAGACCTTTCGTGGAGGAGGTGCAGGTAAATCCTCCGAACCGACCGGTTACACCGTATTCCGCACGGTCAAATCCGTCCCGGCTCCGGTTCAGTGGCTGGCACAGCAATTCCACGGGACCGGTGTCGAACATCTGAAAATCATGCCCCCAGTCAGATTGACAGTTCGCGGGGCGCGGCAACGCCGGAGGGCCGTATCTTTCTATGATCGTACACCGAATGTCCGAGGTCTCGGCGCTTTCCCCCACCGAACACTGAATGTTTTCGGATGGGGTCTCAAAGGTCCAGACGTCAGCAACGGCAGGGGATGCGCAAAAAATGACTGCGCCGAGGAAAAAGCGGAACATCAAAAATTCTCCGGGTCACAAACAAAACAACTTTGAACAAAGTGGTTTCAGAATACCGGAAAACCCCGCAATTGTCACCTGAACGGACAGGTTACAGGGGTTCGATGTCGCCCTGTGCGCGTTGCGCGTGGAACGCGGCCTGCCACGCCTCGAAGGAGCCTTCAGCGACCGCGTCCCGCATGCCCTGCATGATTTCCTGAAAGTAATGCAGGTTGTGCCAGGTCAGCAACATGCCCGAGATCATCTCGTTGGCGCGGAACACATGGTGCAGATAGGCACGTGAATAGTTCGAACAGGCCGGGCAAGTACAGTTTTCATCCAGCGGGCGCGGATCATCCGCATGACGCGCGTTCTTGATGTTCACCACGCCATGGCGCGTGAACACCTGACCGGTACGGCCCGAGCGCGAGGGCAGAACGCAATCCATCATATCGATCCCGCGCGCCACTGCTCCAACTATGTCATCCGGCTTGCCAACGCCCATCAGGTAACGCGGCTTGTCCATGGGCAGGAAATCAGGCGCGTAATCGAGACAGTCGAACATGGCCTCCTGCCCCTCGCCCACTGCCAGACCGCCAACGGCGTAGCCTTCGAAACCAATCTTCTTCAACGCCTCGGCGCTTTCTTCCCGCAGATCCCGCTCCAGACCGCCCTGCATGATTCCGAACAGAGCATGCCCCGGACGATCCCCGAATGCGTCACGGGACCTCTCGGCCCAACGCATCGACAAACGCATAGACTCGGCGATCCGGTCGCGATTTGCAGGCAATGCAGGGCATTCGTCAAAGCACATCACGATGTCGGAACCCAGAAGGCGCTGAATTTCCATTGATCTTTCTGGCGTCAGCTCGTGCTTCGATCCATCAATATGGGATTTGAAGGTCACACCCTTTTCGGTCAGCTTGCGCAAACCGGCCAGCGACATGACCTGAAACCCCCCCGAGTCCGTCAGGATCGGCCGGTCCCAGTTCATGAACTTGTGCAACCCGCCCAGGCGATCAATCCGCTCGGCCGTGGGGCGCAGCATCAGGTGATAGGTGTTGCCCAGCAGAATGTCGGCCCCGGTGGCCCGGACGCTTTCCGGCATCATCGCCTTGACTGTCGCCGCGGTACCAACCGGCATGAAGGCAGGTGTCCGCACCTCGCCACGCGGAGTGCTTATGACACCGGTGCGCGCCTTGCCGTCTGTGGCCTTGAGCTTGAAAGAGAATTGCTGGGTCATGTCATCGCCTCGGATCGCCGAACCGGGCAGGATTTGCCCGATCCGATCGGTCTTTGCAACCCGTCAGGGCAAGGATGCAACGCGGTCAGTAAACAGACGCACGACACCCGCCCCATCCACATCACGACAAACATGAACTGCGGGACGATCCAGGTCAGGTTGCGTCGCACCCATCCGGTCGCCTTCCGTCACAACACGCAGCCCGGTTTCGACCATGTCGAACATGGCCCCGTGCGAACAGGCGATCACGGCAGTTGAATCATGCAGGCCGCACCCTTCCAATCCGCCGATTTCTTTATAGAATTTCAAGTAAAACCGAGAGATATCACGCAGAAAAGATCCCATGCCGTCCGATTTTTGAGCTAGCGCGTCGAAATCCGCGGTCTCGTAAAGTGTTTTCAGGGTAACGTCCAAACCAACCAGCACGGTCTCGGGCGGTGCGGAAAAGACCGCATCTGCGGCAACCGCATCGTGATAGATGTTGGCTTCTGCATGGTCGGTAACGTTGCCCTTGCAGTAGACGGCACCGCCCATGATCACCAAACGGCCGAGATTACCGGCAAATTCCGGGTCCAATCGCATGGCGTTGGCAATGTTGGTCAGCGGTCCGACCGCACATACCACCAACTCGTTTTTGTGCATCCGGGCCATCTCGGCCAGAAACTCTGCGGCGGGAAGATCATGGTTCCGTCCGATCTCGGGAATCTCGGTCAGATCGCCAAACCCTTCGGGACCATGGACATGGTCCGATGGGACGTGCATGTCAGCCCCCAGAGGGAAAGGCGCGCCTTCCGCCACCGGAAGGTCCAGGCCCAGCTTGTCCAACAGGAAACGGGCATTGCGGCTGGACTGATGAACATGCGTATTGCCGAACACCGTGGTCAGGCCGATCAGGTCAAACTCAGGCGCAGCGGCGGCATAGGCGATCGCCATGGCATCGTCGATGCCGGGGTCTGTATCGATTATCAGTTTCATCCCCGCCCGATACCGCAAGCAAGCCGGGATGCAAAGCAGTCACAGCAGTTCGGTTCAATGCTGAATTCCCGCAGTGAGGCGTTTGCATCCGCCGGCTTTCCCTCCATACCAGAGTTGAAATCGAGCGACTCGATCCCCATATGTATACCATAGTACACAATAAAAAGAGGACAGAATGACCGAAGATCAGATCATCGGACTGCTTTCGTCAAACATCATTTACCTGCTGGCCGCCGTGCTGGTGGTCATCGTTATTTTCAAGGGCATCAAGATCGTTCCGCAATCCGAAAAATACGTGGTTGAACGGTTTGGAAGACTGCATTCGGTGCTGGGCCCCGGCATCAATTTCATCGTTCCGTTACTGGACGTTGCCCGCCACAAGATCTCGATCCTTGAACGCCAGTTGCCGAACGCGACACAGGACGCGATCACCAAGGACAACGTGCTGGTGCAAATCGACACCTCTGTCTTCTACCGCATTCTCGAACCGGAAAAGACGGTCTATCGTATCCGCGACGTTGATGGAGCGATTGCCACCACGGTTGCCGGTATCGTTCGTGCCGAGATCGGCAAGATGGATCTGGACGAAGTGCAGTCGAACCGTGCACAGTTGATCACACGCATTCAGGAAAGCGTTGAAACCGCAGTGGATGATTGGGGAATCGAAGTGACCCGGGCCGAGATACTGGATGTGAATCTGGATCAGGCCACCCGCGATGCCATGCTGCAACAGCTGAACGCAGAACGCGCCCGCCGTGCGCAGGTGACCGAAGCCGAAGGCCAAAAACGCGCCGTCGAACTGCACGCCGATGCCGAGCTGTACGCAGCGGAGCAAACCGCCAAGGCGCGACGCATTCAGGCCGAGGCTGAGGCATACGCGACAGGCGTCGTCGCCAAGGCCATTCAGGACAATGGCATCGAGGCTGCGCAGTATCAGGTTGCACTGAAACAGGTTGAAGCCCTTAATGCTTTGGGCAACGGTTCCGGCAAGCAGACCATAGTCGTGCCTGCCAATGCGCTCGAAGCCTTTGGTGACGCGTTCAAAATGCTCAAAGGAGGTAGATAATGGCTGATCCCTTTTGGCTGACCTGGTGGATCTGGCTGGCCGCCGCTCTGGCTCTGGGGATCCTGGAAATCGTTCTGCCCGGATTCATCTTTTTGGGCTTTGCGATCGGGGCCGCGATCACCGGCCTTATCCTCGTCATCCCCGGCCTGACACTGTCATTGCATGTGCTCGCGCTGATCTTCGCAGTGTTGTCGTTGATCGCATGGCTTATCCTGCGCAAGCTTTTTGCCTTGCCGCATGGTCAGGTCAAAACCTTCACGCATGACATCAATGACTAAGACACTGTGACGCTCACCCGAGCGTCACGCCCCTACTGGACGCTGTTGCTGGTATTCCCTATATAATCACTCAGGCAACTGACCCGAGGCAAAGATGACCCACCCGAGCGAACAGTTTGAAGGCACCCCGTTGATTGCGCCGTCAACGATTGAACACCCGCTGTACGAGGCAGTCGTCGAAGCGTGCCGCACGGTTTACGACCCGGAAATTCCGGTCAACATCTATGACCTGGGCCTGATTTATACGATCGACATTTCTCCGGACAACGCCGTGAAGGTAATCATGACCCTGACGGCACCCGGATGTCCGGTCGCGGGCGACATGCCCGGCTGGATTGTCGAGGCGATTGAGCCTGTTGCGGGCGTCAAGGAAGTCGATGTCGAACTGACCTGGGAACCGCCCTGGGGCATGGAGATGATGTCTGATGAGGCGCGCCTGGAATTGGGCTTTATGTAGCCATCAGGCACTTGCCCTGCCAACTGTCACGAAAGCTTGGCATTTTCGTCACCTTATCGTGCAGCCCCTGTCACACTCCTGACGGATAACATCTGAAGGTGGCATTCGCGTATGCGGTGCCGTCGGCTGGGTATGCCATGACCGCCCCCCGCTTCCCAGCTCAAGAATATGGGCCGTTCTTGCCCGAGAGCGGTCCTTTTTTGTTTCGACAACGACGATCAATTCAGATTGCAGGTTTCCTTGATCTCTGCCGCTCTGGCATCCAATTGCTTGACGTAGTCACCTGACAGCATTTGCAGCCTTTTTTGCTCGGTTCCCGTGACCAGCCCCAACAGAGCCCCGGCAGGTGTTATGGCAGCAATGCTTTCCAGTTGTTTGTCTTCCGCATGTTTCTTTTCCGATGCAATCGCGCGCAGATCCCCTTCCGCCGTTGCACAATTCACCGGGTGCCGTTCGGATCCCGTGGCCGCCCAAGCTTCGTTGGACATCACACACACGCTTACAGAAAAAAGTGCGGCCGCAAGAAAAGCTACTTTAACTTTCGACTCTAAATTATTCATTTTTCTACCACTTCATGTCTTTCCATCTATTCGGACGGGGTTCCAAAACTTCATTAGACCGATGCTAACCCCGCCTCCCGTATCAAAGCAAGTTTGCGGAGCGGCTGTGCGGACACGCCAGAGCTTTCCAGCGAATTCAAATTCTTTGCGCCACATTGCCTTGAGCAAAACAGCCTGGGACCCTAAATTGGGTGTAACGCGCGACAACGGAGATTTACATGTTCGGCATCCCCGGCAAACAGGCTGTGACCATGACGCCCAAAGCCGCAGAGCAGATTACCCGCCTGATGAATTCGGGCGGCCACGCTGGTTTGCGCATCGGCGTCAAAAAAGGCGGCTGTGCAGGCATGGAATACACCATGGAATATGTCGATCAGGCAGATCCTCATGACGAAGTCGTCGAACAGGACGGCGCGCGCATCATGATTGCGCCAATGGCCCAGATGTTTCTGTTTGGAACCGAAATCGATTACGAAGTGTCGTTGTTGGAATCCGGCTTTAAGTTCAAGAACCCGAACGTCGTCGACGCCTGCGGATGCGGAGAGTCGATCAAATTTGACGAAAGCATCGGCCAACAAGGCTAAGCCCGCCTCATCCCTTTTCATTTGAATGTCGCATGCGGACCGATCTTCGATGTTTCCGTCCGGGATCAGCATGCGAGCAGAATTGTAAGATGATGCCGACAATGCTATCCGCATGCTAAAATCATCGGATGATCAGGGAGATACCAAAATGCGGCAGAAGCTGGCGGCTGGAAACTGGAAAATGAATGGGACCGGCGCTGAATTGACCGAGTTGAAGGCGCTGTCTCAGATCCACCCGGCAGCATCGGTGGATATCTTGATTTGCCCACCGGCAACATTGCTCAGCCGCGCATCAATTGCCGTTCAGGGCACCGCCATCTCTGTCGGTGGTCAGGACTGTCATGCCGCAAAATCAGGCCCGCATACCGGAGATATCAGTGCGGATATGCTGGTGGATGCCGGTGCAACATCGGTCATCCTGGGCCATTCCGAACGCCGCGTGGACCACGGTGAACATGATGAAGATGTGCGGGCCAAGGCGCGCTCAGCGATGGATGCAGGTCTGAAGGCGATCATTTGCGTCGGCGAAAGCCTTGAGCAGCGCGAAGCGGCCAATACGCTCGACATCATCGGCGGCCAGATGTCCGGGTCGATCCCGGATCAGTCGACCGGCGAGAACCTGATCGTCGCGTATGAACCGATCTGGGCAATTGGCACCGGCAAAGTTCCCACCCTGGAAGAAATCGGGGAAGTTCACGACTTCATGCGCGCCCGGCTGGAGCGCCGCTTTGGCGAAGGCGTGGGCCGTTCTGTCCGCCTGCTTTATGGCGGTTCGGTGAAACCCAGCAACGCGGCGGAAATATTTTCGGTTTCCAACGTCGATGGCGCACTTGTGGGCGGGGCCAGCCTGAAAGCGTCTGATTTCTCGGGAATCATTAAAGCGCTGGAAAGCGCCTAATTCCAGACTTCGTCCCGCAGTTTCTTCGGTCCAAGGGTCGGTTTTTCAGTAGATCGCCGCTTCAACGCGTTGCGGTCAGGGTTGTTCACTACAACAGGCCCCTCCCCTTTGATCGTACAAAAATCCTGCCTTGCGCACGAAACTCCGTGAGTTGACGAAGATACGCGGGATTCCGAACTGAGCGATGGGAGGCGAACAAATTACACTGGGTAATGGCGAGGTATGCGGGAACAGATTTTCTGACGCCCCGCCTTGCGCAGGGCATCCAGCTCTTCCAGCACGGTCGGGTTGCCGCCCTGTACAGGCTGATTGCGACCTTGTGAGACAAATCCGCCATCCCGCGCCAGAACCGATCCGATGCGAAATCCGCCGTTAACAAATCCGGCCTTTGCCTTTTTAGAAGCCACACAAAATGCGTTTGTCAGAGCCGGTCAAAATTCCAAGCTCCGCTTCGTGTGTGTGCTGCAAACTGCCGAAGTACTTTGGCTTGGCCAGTCAAGGGCTTCAGGAAAGCTTCATCACCACAAGGCCTGTCACGATCAGAACCGCAGCTGCGATCCGCGCAGGTGTCAGGGCTTCGCCAAGAAACAGAATACCGACACTGAACGCCCCCACCGCACCGATCCCAGTCCAGATTGTGTATGCGGTGCCCAACGGTAAGTCGCGCATTGCAAGCGCCAGCAGACCAAATGAACCCAACATCGAAACGCCCATCACGGCCGTCGGCCACAATCTGGTGAAACCGGCCGACTGCTTCATGGCAACCGCCCAGACAATTTCCAAAAGGCCAGCAAACAGAAGAAAGATCCAGGGCATAAGACAACCTCATATCCGTACGGGTCGTCCCGAATGATGTCCCAGAAAGCAGAGGTCGTCCTCTTTGCCTCAGATAAGAACCCATCGCGCGGTTTCAAGACACGAAAAAGCCGGGCAGTTGACACCACCCGGCTTTGTTCAGTTTTCAGACAGTCTAGTTGGTTATTATTTCCGGCCCCATGAACGTGTTGGGCAGGAAGGTCGATATCCACGGAATATAAGTCACCATGATCAGGAAGACGAACAGCACCGCAAGGAACGGCAGCGCCGCCTTAACAACGCTCATCATCGGCATACCCGCAACACCCGAAGTCACGAACAGGTTCAGACCGACCGGAGGCGTGATCATCCCGATCTCCATGTTGACCACCATGATGATACCCAGATGGATCGGGTCGATGCCCAGCTCGATAGCGATCGGGAACACCAGGGGCGCCACGATGACCAGCAGACCAGACGGTTCCATGAACTGACCGCCGATCAGAAGGATCACGTTCACCACGATCAGGAATGCGACCGGGCCAAGGCCCGCCGACAGCATCGCTTCGGCGATATGCTGCGGCACCTGTTCGTCAGTCAGAACATGCTTGAGGATCAGCGCGTTGGCGATCACGAAAAGCAGAGTGACAGTCAGCTTGCCTGCCTCGAACAGCGTATGCTTGGTGTCCGGGTGAAAGAAAGCCGTGATCAGCGCATAGGGTTTTTTCAGCAGCGGCACGTTCTGTGTGCCTTCTTCCGTGCTTAGCGGGCCCATGTCCTTGTACACAAAGCTGGCAATGAAGAACGCGTAGACTGCGGCAACTGCGGCGGCTTCGGTCGGCGTGAAGATGCCACCATAGATACCACCCAGAATGATGACGATCAGGAAAAGACCCCAACCGGCCTCACGGGCCGAGGTAAAAATCTCTCCCCAGCCTTTCCATTCACCCTTGGGCAGGTTCTTGACCTTGGCCATGACATAGATGGTGATCATCAGCATCAAACCAGCCATCAGACCGGGAATAACCCCCGCAAGGAACATGCGCCCAACCGAGACTTCAACAGCGGCGGCATATACGACCATGACGATGGACGGAGGGATCAGAATACCCAGTGTCCCCGCGTTGCAGATCACACCGGCGGCAAATTCCTTGGAATAGCCCACCTGACGCATCCCCGCGATGACGATCGAGCCGATGGCGACCACGGTCGCCGGGGACGACCCGGACAGGGCTGCGAACAGCATACAGGCAAAGACGCCCGCAATCGCCAGCCCGCCGGGCAAATGCCCGACACAGGCGATCGAGAACCGGATGATCCGTCGTGCGACACCACCTGTAGTCATGAAGGACGACGCCAAAATGAAGAACGGGATCGCCAGCAGGGTAAAATGCCCTTCAAAAGCCTCGAACAGCGTGCCCGCGACAGAAGCGAGTGAACTGTCTGAGTAGATCAGCAGAAACAGGGTCGAGCTGAGGCCAAGCGCAACCGCAATCGGCACACCGATCAGCAGCAGGCCGACGACCATCGAGAAAAGAAGTACGACGTCCATCAGTTGTGCTCTCCTTGCTGAGCGCGGACTTCTTCGATCTCGTCCTCGACTTCGTGGCTGGCGACAAGGCGATCCGTTTCGCCACGCCAGATCTGAACGGCAACCTGGGCGAACCGGATCACCAGCAGCAGCATCGATACCGGCAGCACCAGATAAGGCACCACTTTGGGAAGCTTCTCGTACCCTTCGCCATAGTTGATCAGGTCTTCCAGAAACCGCAGCGGAGCGACCATCGGGATATCGTCCACCTCATAGAAGCTCTGGCTGCGGGCGTCGAAGTTGAACCCGGTCGGGAACCAGCGTCCGGATGTCGGCGGCAGATCCGCGAAAACCGCCCAATAGTCATAGGCGCCCTTCAGCAGCAGCAACGAAAACACCAGACAGCACCCCACGGCGATGAGCGCCAGAATGCGACGCGGCGCTGGGGCCAGCATGTTCAGGATCGCATCAACACCCAGATGAGAGTGTTTCTTGACCGCGTAAGAGGCACCAAGCAGCACCAGCCAGCCAAAAGTGAACACCGTCAGTTCAAGCGCCCACAGGATATTGGAATTGAAAACAAACCGCGCGATCACGTTAGCAAATGTCACGACCGTCATCAGGCCCAACAGACACGCGATCAGGGTTTCTTCGATATGGTCGACCAGCCCGCCTTGGCCGGAATTCGCACCAGACATCTTTCTGTCCCCGCATTTTTTGTGATGAGAGAGTGTTGGGCGGGCTTGTTCAGCCCGCCCGGCCAGCGCGTCGAATACTCCCCAGTCCCCGGACGCGCGGCCTTTGGCCAGATTCAGAAGCCGGCGTTGATGGCCTGAGCCGCGTCGATCTTGTCCTGACCCACGTCACCTGCGAACTGGTCCCAAACAGGCTTCATCGCATCAACCCAGGCCTGACGCTGTTCCGGGGTCAATTCGCGGATGACACCGCCTGCTTCAACGATCGAAGCTTTGGCTGCTTCGTTCACGGCAAAGGCCTCTTTGTTCCGTGTTTCCGTGACTTCAGCCAGAATGGTCTGGAACTGGTCACGTACGTCCGGATCCAGGCTGTCCAGCCAGTCCACAGAGGTTACGACCAGATAGTCGATGATGCCGTGGTTGGTCTCGGTGATGCCGTCCTGCACTTCGAAGAACTTCTTGCCATAGATGTTCGACCAGGTGTTTTCCTGACCATCCACAACCCCCTGTTGCAGCGCGCCGTAAACTTCCGAGAACGCCATTTTCTGCGGGCTGCCACCAATGGCCTCCATCTGTGCCACCAGAACGTCCGAAGACTGCACGCGGAACTTCAGACCGTTTGCATCCGACGGATCGACCAGCGGCTTGTTGGCCGACATCTGCTTCATGCCGTTGTGCCAGAAGGCCAGCCCCTGAAGGCCACGGCGCTGCATGCTGTCCTTCATCGCCTGACCATCGGCCGAAGCCTGGAATGCATCCACAGCATCGATGTTCTTGAACATGAAAGGCAGGTCAAACAGGCGGAACTGCTTGGTGAACTTCTCGAACTTTGACAGTGACGGCGCGGCCAGCTGTACGTCGCCCTGCAACATCGCCTCCAGCACCTTGTCGTCGTTGTACAGGGTCGAGTTCGGATAGACCTCCATGCACATCACGCCGTTCATCTCATCATTGACGCGCTGTTCCAGCAGCGATGCGGCAATGCCCTTGGGGTGTTTGTCAGTGTTGGTCACATGCGCGAACTTGACGACGATTTCACCATCGTCACAGGCTGCCATCCCTGCGGTGGCTGTGACTGTCAGCGCCAGAGCGGTTGCTGCCGTTGTCAGGAATTTCATCTGTCTTTTCCTCCCAGACTTCCTTGAAACTGTCCTTCGACACCAATTCGGTATCAGATGCAGCGAAGTGAAACGAATCGGCACGATCCACTCAACGATTTGTTTTTTGCTCCTCGAGTTTCTATTTAGTGATTTTATTTCCTAAGGTTATGAACCGTTCTGCAATGGATACTTGACGCACTCGAAACCCCGAGTGCGAAATTCCGCACAGCAATCTTCCAGTTTGTGCGGAAATCCGCACACCCTGCGAATCAAAACACCCGAATCAACTGGCGCGAAACCGCAGCCCGCGACAGCGGGCTGCCCGGCCCAACAGCTTTAGACGCATGTTAAAACGGAAAAAGGTGGCGGGAGCCCGACCGTTACCGCCGGTAATCCTCGGCCCGAATCTGGTACCGTGCCAGCTTGTCGTAAAATGTCTTGCGCGGCAGTTTCAATGCCTTCGCCGCATCTGATGCCTTACCGTTGTGACGACCCAGCGCCGCGATGAGCAGCGACCGCTCCACCCGCGCCATCTGTTCGCTGAGCCCCAGATCAGTTGCCTGCGCGACTTCTTCCGGCATTCCCAGCACGAAGCGCATCGCGGCTGACATCAGGGATCGCGCATTCCCCGGCCAGTCGCTGGCCATTAGCGACGCCAGATGCTCGGACGAGATTTCCGGCGCCACGATCCCCGCCTGTTCTGCGGCCTGTGCAACGTAATGGCGGAAGATCACCGGAATGTCGTCGGGGCGTTCTGCCAGCGATGGAATACGCACCCGCATGACATCCAGCCTGTAAAACAGGTCTGCATTGAACCGGCCTTCAGAACTCAGCGCTGAAAGATCAGCGGTCGTTCCCGCAATGATACGCCCGCCTGGTCCATGCTCGATGATCTCCAACGCCGCAAATTGCGTGGTATGGGGCATGGCCGAGACTTCGTCCAGAAACAATGACCCACCTGCCGCATCTTCACAGCTCTCGGCCAAGTCGTCGGGGCTGAGGCTTGAGGCCGTGCGTTTGACAAATGGTCCCTGCCCTGCTGGCGACATCAGATGCACGACCTCGGCGACCTTCGAGATGCCGCTGCCTGGCGGTCCTGTCACAAGAACTTCGGCACCTGTTGGCGCGACGGTCCGAACCCGTTCGCGCAGGGCCTCGGCCTGCGGCGACAGTCCGAACAGCAAACGCGCGGCGGGGTCTCCTCGTTCCAACTCGGATTTCGCTGCTCTTTGCTCCAACACCTGCGAACGGGTTGCAAAGGCGCGTTCAAGCACCTCCAGAAGATCGGACGCGGCGCACGGCTTTTCCAGAAAATCGAACGCACCCTTTCCCATGGCATCGACGGCCATGGGAATATCGCCCTCACCCGTCAGAAGAACCACGGGAAGATCCGGATCGACCTCTCGGGCATAAGACAAAAGGTGGAACCCGTCCCGCCCCGGCATGCGGATATCCGAGATGATGACACCGGGAAACGCGCGGCTGATGTGATCCTTGGCCGCCACAAAGGATCCAGCGGTCGTTGGCTGATAGTCCGCCAATTCCAGAGTTTGAGACAGGGCCTCGCGTACGGCGGCATCATCATCGACCAACAAAACCCTGCGCATCACGCGGCCTCTTCCTTGTCGCAGGGTTCCAGTTCGACGGTAAACATGGCCCCATCCGCCGTGTTCGCGCCGCGTATGTCCCCACCAAAGCTTTGAACCAGCCCGTAGGAAATGGAAAGCCCCAGCCCCAAACCTTCTGACGATCCGACGCTTTTCGTGGAATAGAAGGGCTCGAACATCCGGTCGGGGTCTTCAATGCCCGGGCCAGTATCCTGCAAGGAAACGCTCAATCGTGCGCCTTTTCGCAGCGTTATCGTAATAATCCGTTTTGGTCGCCCCAGCATTGCATCCGCCGCATTGTTGATCAGGTTCACGAACACCTGCACCAAACGTACTTCACCCCCCCAAACATACACAGCGCCATTCGGGGGGGTCCAGTTCAGGGTTACATCGTCGTCGCGCAGGCGGGCCTCGGTCAGTTCAACAGCGGTGTTGAGAACCTGTATCAGGTCAACCCGCCCCATCGGTTCGCTTTCGTTGCGAGCAAAGGCGCGAAGGTTCTTGATGATCCGCGCCATCCGCGCCGCCATTTCCGAGATCCGGCCCAGATTCTCGGCAGCCATTTCAGGTTTTCCCCGCGTCATGAACGCTGAACCGTTATCCGCAAATTGTCGTATGGCCATAAGCGGCTGGTTCAGTTCGTGGCTGATGCCCGCCGACATTTGCCCCAAAGCGCTGAGCTTTCCCGCCTGCACCAGGTCTGCCTGGGCCCGCCGCAGCGCCGCTTCGGCTTCTTCCCGTTCCGCCACTTCCTTGCGCAAACTGGCATTTGCCACTGTCAGGTCATGGGTTCGTTTGGCCACACGGCTTTCCAGAACGGCATTCGCTTCGGCCAATGCCCGCCGCCGCTCCATGGCTAGAAAGAGCATGGCCCCAAAGGCCAGACAGATCGCTGCGACGGCCGCCGCCTGAAGCCTGGCAAGCTGAAGGGCCGGCGCCACGTCCACCAGAACCTCGGCAGTCATGTCGATCACCGGCAAATCAAGGGTCAGATGCAGCGCATCGCGCGGCAGGTAACGCCCCCAGTTCAAATGCCACAACTCGTGCCTGCCGACCTGTTTCGAAGAAAAATCGACGGCCGCACCATCTGGCGGCGTCAATCCCGCCTCACCGTCCGCCCGGCGCCAGAACAGCAGGTCGGATCTGTTGGAAATGAAAACGACACCATCTGAATCGACAAAGAAAACCGCCTCGGTACTGCCGCGCCACGTTTGTTCAACGTCCTGAACATCAGCAACGACCATCAACGCGCCTTCGATCTGGCCAGACGGGCCAAAAGTGGGGGCGGCATAGGAATAGATCCGGTCTTCGCCCGAAGGTACAACCTCATGCGCACTGCCCAAGGCGCCCTGCATCGCACGGCGGAAAGCCGGATGATGGGCCATGTTGCGCTGGGACACAGGCTGCGCCGATACCAGCACGTGTCCGTTCGTATCCAGATACATCATGTTTACGGCGGCCGTTTTGTCAGCGACGTCCAGCAGCGTTGCCCGGGCTTGGCGAATACCGGCCTGCGTATCCAGTTCATGCAAAACGGGATGAGTTGCCATCAGTACGGCAAGTTCCTGATACACTTGCATCTGCGTGCTCAGCCGGTCAGCCGCCAGCTCAAGATCTGCCTCTGCCTTCTCGCCCAGCTGAGACAGGGCCTGTCGATATCCATAAGACCAGACAAACCCCGACATTAGCCCAACGGCGAGCAAGAAACCGGAAATGAACCAAACCCTGTGCATAGACAGGGTCTTGCATTCAATGCGCCGCATGGCAAGTGTGCGGCGCATGAAGTCTTTTTCGCAATCACCGACAGACCCGGGTTTCGTCCAAAACCCCTACCCGTTCTACGACAAGGCGCGAGGCTCGGGCGATCTGTTCTATTGGCAGGACTATGGTGTGGTCGCCGCGGTTTCAAACCGCGCGGTTCGCACCCTATTTCGGGACCGCAGATTTGGCCGCGAGGTACCGCCCGAACTGGCAGAGCAAGGTCCCGCCCATCTGGCGCCCTGGCTGGCCATCGAGGCCCATTCACTGCTTGAGGCAGAACCGCCAAGGCACACACGCCTTCGATCATTGGTGATGCGCGCCTTCACGTCACGGGCGATTTCTGCGCTGCAACCTTCCATCAAAGATCTGTGCCACGGCCTGATCAAGGACTTCCCTCGGAACACGTTCGACCTGTTGGAAGCCTATTGCACTCAGGTTCCGGTGGTCACGATCTGCCGGCTTCTGGGCGTCCCCGAAGCCATGGCGCCCGATCTGTTGCAGTGGTCTCACGATATGGTTGCCATGTACCAGGCCAATCGCACGCAGGACACCGAAGACAGGGCCGCCAAATCATCTCGGGAATTCACCGAATTCCTGAAGGAATACATAGAGCTGCGGCGCAATGATCCACGGGACGACCTGATAACCCGGTTGATAAGCGCCGAGGAAGAAGGCCAGAAACTGTCACTGGACGAGCTGGTTGCCACCTGCATCCTGCTGCTCAACGCAGGCCATGAGGCTACCGTGCATTCACTGGGGAACGGGGTGAAAACCCTGTTGCAGACCCGTACCGCCCCCGACGCCTTGGCACCGGATGGACTCGACGCAACCATCGAAGAAATCCTGCGCTATGACCCGCCTCTGCACATGTTCACACGTTACGCGTATGAGGACGTGGATCTGTTCGGCCATTCATTCAAACGTGGCGATCAAGTGGCACTGTTGCTTGGCGCGGCCAACCGCGACCCCGCTGTCTGGGCTGAACCGAACACGTTTCAGCCGAGCCGTCCGATTGAAGTCAACACAAGCTTTGGGGGCGGAATTCATTTCTGCGTCGGCGCACCTCTGGCGCGTCTTGAAATGCGGATTGCTTTGCCGATCCTGTTCGAAAGCTGTCCAAACCTGAAACTGGCTGCGCCGCCGCTTTACTCGGACAGCTATCACTTTCACGGGCTGAATCAGCTGCTGGTCAGACGTTAGCCATCACATTTCGCATATCTACACGACGCTTCCGGCGATTTTGCTTCCGGCCGGATGAAAACACCCATCAGTTCATCTGGCTCAAAGCCCCATGAAAGACACAGGCAGAAGGGTATGGCCGTGGGTTCTAAGCCCCCTCTGCCAACGCATTCAGCGGCAGCATCGTCGTGGACTTGATCTCTTCCATGGACAACAACGCCGTGACATTGTGCACACGCACCTCCGAGATGAGCGACTGATAGAACTGATCATAGGCACGTGCGTTCTTGACCCGGACTTTCAGGATATAGTCGATATCACCCGCCAACCGGTGCGCCTCTTGCACTTCGGGGTGATCCTTCAATGCTTTCAGGAATTTACGTTGCCAGTCCGCCTCATGTTCCGAGGTGCGGATCAAAACAAAAAAGGTGGCTTCGAACCCAAGTGCCTCGGCATCCAGCAGCACCGTTTGCTGGCCGATGATTCCCGCCCCCTTGAGCTTGCGAATGCGATTCCAGACAGGCGTCTTTGAACTGCCGACCCGAGCCGCAATTTCGTCCAATGATTGGCCTGCGTCCCGTTGCAGCTCGACCAGAATTTTTCGATCCGTGTCATCTATCCGCACCGACATTCCAATTTTCCTTCTGTTTCGACACCCCTGTTCCGGTTTTCCCGAAAATCGGAACATTCGTCCTTATTTCAGCGGCGATATGGCGCTTTGGTGGGAATATTTCCTATATTGAGGGTCAAGTCAAACAATGTCCGAGACGATCCGATGCAGGATTTTCACACAACCAAGCCCAAAGGTCATGTCGACTTTGTCGGCGCCGGGCCCGGTGACCCCGAATTGCTGACGCTCAAGGCGTTGGCCGCATTCGAGCGCGCGGATGTGGTGCTGCATGATCGCCTGATCAGCAAGCCTGTGCTGGACATTGCCGCCCAGAACGCCGCTTTGGTCGATGTCGGCAAGGCCGGGTTCGGCCCCTCGTGGAAGCAAAGCGATATCGACGCGCTTCTGGTTGAACACGCCCTGAATGGCAACCGTGTGGTGCGTCTCAAATCGGGGGATCCCACAATCTTTGGCCGCCTGGACGAAGAAATCGAGGCCGTCGACGCGGCCGGCATATCCTGGCAGATCATTCCCGGCATCACGGCGGCCTCTGCCGCAGTGGCTGGCATCGGTCAAAGCCTGACCCGCCGTGGACGCAACTCATCGGTGCGTTTTTTGACCGGGCACGACATGCAAGGATTCGCGGATCACGATTGGAACGCTCTGGCTCAGGCCGGTTCCGTGGCGGCAATCTACATGGGCAAGAAATCCGCTCGGTTCATTCAGGGCCGTCTGATCATGCACGGCGCCGATCGCACCACCCCCATTACCCTGGTCGAGAATGCCTCGCGTCCCGACCAACGGATTTTGGCCACCACCTTGGACCAGTTGCCCACCGATCTGGCCGCCGCCGAAATGGATGGACCGGCCCTGACCTTCTATGGCCTTGCCCCGCGCGAAGCGGCGCAGGCCGTAACCGAATTCAACAAGGAGCTTGCCTGATGGCCCGCGCTTTTACTCCCAAAGTCGTAACTGCAAATGACTTGCTCGAAGGTGACGTGATTTACCTGACCGAAGATGACCGCTGGTCCCGTGACCTGAGCGAGGCAGAACTGATCACCGACGAGGCGCATGCGCAGGTTCGCCTGCTGGATGCCGCGCGTCAGGCAAACAAAATCGTGGGCGCTTATCTGGCCGATGCCGTCGCTGGCGAAAACGGCCCCGAGCCCACCCATTTCCGGGAAGACTTCCGCCGCACTGGTCCGTCCAACTATGCCCACGGCAAACAGGAAACTTCCCCGCAGCCCCGGGCCTGACCTCTGGCCCTTCTCTCTCCCCTTCAAGGCCCCAGGTTCGGGGCTGCAACCAAGGACAGCTAGACATGTATCGCTACTCCGAGTTTGACAAAGATTTTCTGGCAGAGCGTAACGCGCAGTTCCGCGCTCAGGTCGAGCGCCGCATCGACGGTTCGCTGACCGAAGATGAATTCAAGCCGCTGCGCCTGATGAACGGCCTGTATCTGCAACTGCACGCATACATGCTGCGGGTCGCCATTCCCTACGGCACGCTGAACAGCGCACAAATGCGCCAATTGGCCCTGCTGGCTGAAAAGTGGGACAAGGGTTATGGCCATTTCACCACCCGTCAGAACATCCAGTACAACTGGCCGAAACTGAAAGATGTGCCAGACATGCTGGACGCGCTGGCCGAGGTCGGCATGCACGCCATCCAGACCTCGGGCAACACCATCCGCAACGTGACCGCCGACCATTTCGCCGGTGCCGCCGCGGATGAGGTCGCCGACCCGCGCCCCTATGCCGAACTGTTGCGCCAGTGGTCGACCGACCACCCGGAGTTCCAGTTCATGCCGCGCAAGTTCAAGATCGCCATCACCGGTTCGGAAAACGACCGCGCCGTGATCAAAGCGCATGACATCGGCCTGCAACTGGTCGAACTTGACGGCGTTCTGGGTGCGCGCGTCATCGTCGGTGGCGGCCTGGGCCGTACGCCCATGATCGGCAAGGAACTGTCCGAGTTCGTCGCATTCGATGATCTGCTGGCCTATCTGGAAGCCACCGTGTCGGTCTGGAACCAGATCGGTCGCCGCGACAACAAGTACAAGGCGCGCATCAAGATCACCGTGCATGAACACGGCATCGACGCCATCCGCGCCAAGGTGAATGAACGTTTCTTGCAGGTTCGCCCACAGTTTAAGGGCGCCGACATGGCGCTGCTGGATGAGATCAAGGGCCATTTTGCGCCTCCGGCCTTCCGCGAAGGTTCGGTTGCGTCGTTTGAATGCGCCTATTCCAACGATCCGGTTTTCCGGTCGTGGGTCGATACCAACATCGCGCCGCACAAGAACGCGGACCACGCGATCGTTACGATCTCGATCAAGAAACACGGCCAGACGCCGGGTGATGCGACCGCCGAGCAGATGCGCGTGATGGCCGATCTGGCCGAAGAATTCGCCTATGATGAGCTGCGTATCAGCCACGAGCAGAACGTGATCCTGCCGCACGTCCACAAATCGGACCTGCCCGCGATCCACGCCAAGCTGAAACAGCACGAACTGGCCACCGCCAATATCGGCCTGATCAGCGATATCATCGCCTGCCCCGGCATGGATTACTGCGCGCTGGCGACGGCCCGCTCGATCCCGGTTGCTCAGGAAATTGCGACCCGCTTTGAAGAGTTGAAGCTGGAGCATGATATCGGGCACCTGAAGATCAAGATCTCGGGCTGCATCAACGCCTGCGGCCACCACCATGTGGGCCATATCGGCATCCTGGGCCTGGATCGTGCAGGCGTCGAAAACTACCAGATCACCCTGGGTGGCGACGCCACCGAGACGGCCGCGATCGGCGACCGCACCGGTCCGGGCTTTGCCTATGACGAGATCGTGCCGGCCGTGGAACGCATCGTCGACACCTACCTGGATCTGCGCGAGAGTGCTGAAGAAACCTTTCTGATGACCTATCGCCGCGTCGGCATGGAGCCGTTCAAGGCCGCTCTCTACCCCGAGGCTCGGGCGAATGCCGCTTGATCTGATCCAAACGGAACTGGGCAAAGACCGCAGCGACCTGACCGAGAAGGTCAACGCATTGAATGCCCGGTTCCGTCACCACAGCGCCCATGACGTGATGCATGGCGCCCTTGAAGAGATCGATGCGCTTGCACTGGTCTCAAGCTTTGGTGCGGAATCGGTGGTGCTGCTGCACATGGCTGCGGTGATCGACAAGATGACGCCGGTGTTGTTCGTGGATACCCAATTGCTGTTCACCGAAACGCTGGAGTACCAGCAGGAAGTCAGCGAGCGCCTGGGGCTCAGGAACATCCGGATCATCCGGGCGGATGACGAAGAACTGCAACGCGAAGACCCCTATGGCGCGCTGCGCCTGCGGGATACGGATGCGTGCTGCAACCTGCGCAAGACCTTTCCTTTGCAGCAAGCCCTGACCGGGTATTGCGGTTGGATTACCGGCCGGAAACGGTTCCAGTCCGGCACGCGCGCCGCGCTCGAGTTTTTCGAGGTCGAAGACGGCACGGGCCGGATCAAGGTCAATCCGCTGGCCCATTGGGCGCCGGACGATGTGCGCGCCTATATGGAAGAAAACAACCTGCCCCGGCACCCGCTGGTGGCCAAAGGATACCCTTCGATCGGCTGTGCGCCCTGCACTTCGCCGGTGAAGGAAGGCGAAGACCCCCGCGCCGGCCGCTGGCGCGATCAGAACAAGGAAGAATGCGGCATTCATTTTGTCGATGGCAAGATGGTGCGCATCGGAGAGAAAACATGAACGTAATCGTAACGGATGAGGGCTTTTCGCCCGATGACTGGACCGACGGCTTTGTCACTCTGGATGATGCCGCAAATGACGTGGTTGCGCTGGACGTCAGCTCGGACACGGACCCGGATGAGCTTTTTGACCGCTTGGGCAGTGCCAAGCTGGTTCGGGTGGATTTTCCATCCTTTGCCGACGGTCGCGGCTTTACCATCGCCCGCACCCTGCGCCTTAAGGGCTATACGGGACGCTTGCGCGCCAAGGGTCATGTTCTGGCAGACCAGTATGCCATGGCACGTCGCTGCGGCTTTGACGAAGTTGAGATTGACGGAGACCTGGCAGATCGCCAGCCCGAAGATCAGTGGCTTTCCCGGGCCAACTGGAAAGAGAACAACTATCAGGCGCGTTTGCGCGGTTAAAAGCCGCCCATCGCCAGCTTGAAACGCAAAGGGGGCAATCTGTCCCCTTTTCCTGACTTGGATCAAAGATTAAACGGAGATGTCGGTTTAGCAGACCGGCAGGTAAACGATGACAGAGATGAAGCCCGTGAGCGAAGCAACTGCCGTGAAGGCCCCGGTCCTGCCGGACGCGCAAACTGTAACCGAGGTCAAGCATTGGACCGACAGCCTGTTCTCTTTCAAGGTGACGCGCCCCGCCACGCTGCGTTTCCGCTCGGGCGAGTTCGTGATGATTGGTCTGCTGGGCGACAATGGCAAGCCATTGCTGCGCGCCTATTCAATCGCTTCGCCGTCGTGGGACGATGAGCTGGAGTTCTATTCGATCAAGGTTCAGAACGGCCCGCTGACGTCGAAGCTTCAGCATATCAAGCCCGGCGACCAGATCATCCTGCGCCCCAAGCCGGTTGGCACGTTGGTGCATGACGCCCTGCTGCCGGGCAAACGCATCTGGTTCTTTGCCACCGGCACTGGCTTTGCCCCGTTTGCTTCGTTGTTGCGTGAACCGCAAACATATGAAGATTATGACGAGGTGATCATCACCCATACCTGCCGCGAAGTGGCCGAACTGGAATATGGCCGCCAATTGATCGACAGCATCCGTCAGGATGAAATGCTGGCCGAACTTATTGGCGAAGGCTTTGCCGACAAGATCCGCTATTACCCGACGACCACGCGCGAAGAGA
The DNA here is from genome assembly GCF_056532905.1 of Ruegeria sp. H8. Lineage (NCBI taxonomy): Bacteria > Pseudomonadati > Pseudomonadota > Alphaproteobacteria > Rhodobacterales > Roseobacteraceae > Ruegeria > Ruegeria sp. H8. Next base: position 829,873 of record NZ_JBQFNY010000001.1, read on the forward strand.
GCCCCAAGATGGGCCGGATCACCGACCTCCTGAAGGATGGCACCGTGTTCAGCGATCTGGGCATCGAAGGCGGGATCAAGCCCGAAACCGATCGCGCCATGGTCTGCGGTTCGCTGGCTTTCAACCTGGACATCAAGGAAATCCTTGAAGGCTTTGGTCTGCGCGAAGGCGCGAATTCCGAACCCAAAGAGTTCGTGATCGAAAAGGCCTTTGTCGGCTAAAGGCACCCTGCGTTCGGAGCTTTGCAGCCCCGAACGCAAAATTCAGCGGACAAAACACTGTTTTTTCGCAACTGCCGGCGTTTATGCCGCTTGAAGTGTGGCCCGGCCCGGTTTAAATTCCGGGCTCGAAATTCTGCAATTATCAAAGGAATGAACCCATAGCTCGCAGACCTCACAACGCGCCGCCACAACGAGACACCGGCCCGCGCGTCAATGATAAGATCCGTGCCCCCGAAATTCGCCTGATTGGCGCCGAAGGTGAAAATGTCGGGGTGGTTCATCCCGCCAAAGCCATGCAGATGGCCGCTGATGCCGGTCTTGATCTGGTCGAAATTTCGCCCAATGCGAACCCACCGGTCTGCAAGATCATGGACTTCGGCAAATTCAAATATGAAACGCAGAAACGCGAAGCCGAAGCCCGCAAGAAGCAAAAGATCATCGAGGTGAAAGAGGTCAAGTTCCGACCCAACACCGACACGCATGATTATGACGTCAAGATGCGCAACGTCTTCAAGTTTCTGGAAAACGGCGACAAGGTCAAAGTTACCCTGCGTTTTCGCGGTCGCGAAATGGCACACCAGAACCTGGGCCGCGAATTGCTGGAGCGCGTTGCCGAGGACGTCAAGGACTTGGGCAAGATCGAAAACATGCCCAAGATGGAAGGCCGTCAGATGATCATGATGATCGGCCCGCTGCCGCAGAAATAATCCGGTCCAAAGATCGAAACGGTCCAAGCCCCTTCTCTCTTGAAGGGGCTTTTTTTGCTCAGGGCGCGTGCCTGTTGCGCAACCAACGGGCCGCGTCCCGGAAATCGAACACCAGCGAGGTGATATCGACGATCAGAAGCACCCGGAGAAAGCCGGCAAAGGCTGGGCTCAGGGGGTCTTCGGAAAACAGCAAAAGCGTCACGATGATGACCAACGGTACCCAGCACAGAATGTGCGGCAAGGCCATCGCACCGCTCATCCCGCGTGCACCCAACATGATAGGCACGTTCAGCGCCATGCCTGAAATTGCAAGCAATGCAATCAGGTGCCCCTGTGGCTGATCCAGAAATGCCAACGGAAGCAGGTTTACCGGTACCAAAATGAAGGCTACCCAGACCTGCACCCACACAGGGAGCGTTCGGAAACTGAGCCAGATATCCAGCACCATGGACGTCGCCTTTTCCAATTCCATTGCCCACGACACATAGCAAACGCGTCGCAGGCAAACAGGGTGCTCACGGCATTGTCAGAGAACGGCTGAAAAAGAGCGTTCCAGTTTGCTGACAAGTTCGCCTATCTGCTCGTCATTTATGATGAATGGCGGCGCAAGAAGTATATGGTCTCCGTTCCGGCCATCCCGAGTGCCCGCCATGGGATAACAGATCAACCCTTCGGCCAGCGCCGCCTTCTTTATCTTTCCGGCAATACCCAACGACGGATCAAAGGGCGTCTTCGTCTCGCGATCCGCCACCAATTCCACACCCCGGAACAGGCCACGGCCACGCAAATCGCCCACGTTCGGGTGCTGTCCAAACGCGGCTTCCAGTGCGGAATGCAGTTTGCTGCCCATGTGTCCGGCGCGCGCCGGCAAATCACCCACTGTCAGTTCACGGACCACCGCCAGAGCCGCAGCCGTAGCGACAGGATGGCCGACATAGGTATGCCCATGTTGGAAAAACCCTGATCCATCGCGAATTGCGCCATAGATTTCATCGGTGCACAGCATCGCCCCGATCGGTTGATATCCTGCGCCCAACCCTTTGGCGATGCAAAGAATATCCGGTGCAACGCCGTCGTGATCACAGGCGAACAGATGACCGGTGCGCCCCATGCCGCACATTACCTCATCCAGAATCAGCAGCACGCCATATTGGTCGCAGATTTCCCGGATGCGTTTGAAATACCCCTCAACCGCCGGAACCGCGCCAAGCGTAGCACCGACAACCGGCTCGGCCATGAAGGCCATAACCGTTTCGGGACCCAGGCGCAGTAGTTCCGCCTCCAGCTCGTTGGCGACGCGCTGACCATAGTCAAAGCTGCTCTCACCCTCGGGCTTTTCGGCATATTCATAACAGGCCGAGATATGGGTCATTTCGATCAGCATCGGCGCGAATTGAGCCCGTCTCCAGGCGTTTCCCCCGGCAGACAAGGCCCCCAGAGTGTTGCCATGATAGCTTTGCTTGCGCGCGATCACGTGGCGGCGCTCGGGCTGCCCGATTTCCAGAAAATACTGGCGCGCCAATTTGATGGCCGCTTCGGTCGCCTCGGACCCGCCCGATACGAAGTACACCCGGTCCAGATCCCCCGGCGCGTGCTGGACCAGCAGATCGGCCAATGCCTCGGCCGGTTCCGAGGTCATGAACCCGGTATGGGCAAATGCGATCTGTTCCACCTGCTGTTGCACGGCCCGGATCACTGCCGGGTTGGAATGCCCCAGACAGGACACGGCCGCATCGCCGCAATCCAGATATCGCTTGCCCTCGGCATCGATCAGATAAGCGCCGTCGCCACCCGCCGCGACGGGAAGTTCAGATTTGGTGTGGCGTGGGAAAACATGACTCATGTTCCGGTCCTTCCAAGTGTTTCAACCAAAGCTGCGACCGAGGCCGCGTTGTCCGTCCAGAGCGTGCCATCCGGTGCCGTCAGGCTGTTTTCGAATCCAACACGCAGGTTACCGCCGCGCCGCGCGGTTTCGACCAGACAGTCATGTTCCTGCGTCCCAAAAGCGCACACCATCCAATTGGCCGGGCTGGACGGAAACGCATCCAGATCCGCTGGCACGGATTGCTGATTCTGACTGTAGCGTCCCAACACAAGCAATCGGTCTGTCTGGTCCGGCTGGACGATACCTTTTGACTGCCAGTCTTCCAGCAGCTTCACATCTTCCGTGTCGTAGAGAATATGCTGAACCCGCGTGCCCTGAGCCGCACATAGCGCATAGACCCGAGGCGCAAGATCAACGGTCCGCGCGATTTCTCGGACTGAAATCGAGGCCCATTCAGGCCGGACCCGTTGCAGACATTCAAACTGCGACGATACGTCGAACACGCCTGCTGCCTCGGTGGTGATCTGAACATCCATGCCCGGCACCACCCTTTTCAGTTCCGCGATTGTTTCGCGATACAATCCGGCATCCAGCGTGTGATGCCCGTCGGCATCCCGTACATGCAGGTGTATGCCATTCGCCCCAGCTTCGTGGCAGCCCCGCGCCGTTGCGACGATCTGATCCGTCGTGACTGGCAAGGCCGGGTGATCCGCGCGGCCCCGCCGGGCCCCGTTCGGAGCAACCAGTATATATGGTTTTCCGATGGTTTTCGCTGTGCTCTCGGTCACTGCGCCCTCGTGTTCCTCTGTCCTCAGCTAATGAGCCCAAGTTTCGTTTTCAATTTACCAAATGGAAAACATATGTTTTGTTTGCCGCATGACCCGCACTCTTACCGCCATCGTTACGCAATTGCGCCGCGAGATCGATGAAATGCCTGCGCAAATGCAGGTCGCTGTAAAGTATATCATCGATCATCCCGCCGAGTTCGCATTGAATTCGATCCGAACCACCACCGATCGCATCGGCATCAGCTCGAACGTTCTGATCCGGCTGGCGCAACGCATGGGGTATGACAGCTTTGACGCTTTTCGGCGCCCATTTCGAAACGCTCTGACAACCGATGGTGAGGACAGGTTTGGGCAGGATTGGCTGGAACACCTAAAGGAACAAGGACAGTTTGGTGCGGCGCAGGCACGATTTGCGCAGAACGAAATAAATGTCGTGGCCAGATCGCTGCGTCTCATGGCCCCCCATTTGACGGAACAGGCCGTCGCGCACATCAGATCGGCGCGTCGCTGTTATGTGACGGCCACACGATCCAGCCACGCGCTGGCCTATTACTTTCACTACGCTGCACGCATGGCCCATCCCGGGCTTCAGCTGGTGCCCCGCCACATGGGTTCGGCCATCGACGATCTGGTCGAAGCCACCGCCGAGGATTGTCTGTTTGCCATCACGGTTCACCCCTATTCCGCCGACACGATTCAGGCGATGCGGTATGCTCGGGACCGGTCGATGCGCATCGTCCTGTTGTCGGATAGCGAGGTCATCGCCCCGGGGGTTGAACCGGATGTCGTCCTGCCTGTCAGCACGCGAACCTTGCACCCGTTTTCCAGTTTTTCGGGGGCAATGGCCGTTCTTGAATGCCTGCTGGGCCATTTGTTTGACGCCGGCGGAGAGACCGCCAGAGAAAGAGTGGATGCCTATCAGAAAGCGCGGGAAGATACCGGTGCGTATTGGCGACCCGGCGTATTGCCAAAGCTCAGAAAACCATAAGCCGGTTCGGTCAAAGCCTCTGGGGTCAACCTCAGAATTCAGCCCCGTTCAGGATCAGCGGCCGATCATTCTTTTCGTTTGGCGCGCGGCTGCGGTCTGGTCGGGATTTCCTTCAACAATCCTCCGACCCCCATTCCGGCAATATCCGATCCGGTCGTTTCGATCCCGCAGGCAACCCGTGACAGAACCCAATCCGCCCCGTTCAACGCCGGAGATCGTGCGCACCCGGGCAACCCGATCACCGGTCGATCCTGCATCGCACCCAGAAACAGCAGGTTTCCCGGATCAACCGGCATCCCGAACCGATCCACCCGCCCACCGGCAAACCGAACAGCAGACGGGGCAACATCGTCCGGGTCCGAGGTCGCGGATCCGGTCAGGATCATGAGCAGATCACCGGTCGTTCTGGTAACCGCCTTGGCCAGCGCATCCACGCGATGCGGCACGATCTGCACATCACACAAATCCAGACCCAGTGCTTCGGTCCGTCCGCGAATGGCGGCGATCCCCTTATCGTTGGGCGGGCCGCCGGGGATATCCGTGACGATCAAACCTGCCGTCTTGTGAACGGGTCTTGCCAGGCGCACGGCCCCTTGCGCCAAATTGGCGGCCCGCCGAACATCAGCCTCTGGCACGGCATATGAGATGACCTTGATGGTGGCGACCATGCCATTCGGGCCCATCTGCTGGTATTGCGGAACCGTCGCAACCGTGATCATCGGGTTGACCTGATTGAACATTTCCAGCGCATCCACATCCAGAACCGCCACGCCCGGCCCGTCCGCCAACAGGTTGACCCGGCCGGTGAACGCGTCTGTCACGCGCAGATTGGCCGACGCCGCATCTGGTGCAAGAGCCGCGGCCAAACGACGTGCGGCCTCGTCTTCGTGACAATCGCCGGGTTCAAGGCGCGCAACGATCACTTCGCGGATGTCCGCCTGCGTCAACTGCGCCATATGCTCTGCTTGCAGTGACAGCCCCTTGCGCAGCTTTTGACCGTCAGCTGTCACCGAATGGGCCAGAATGGCGCCTTTTGCTTCGGAGACGGGTACCGGACCAAACCTCATGCCTTGCCTCGCAGAACGGCCGTCATCTGCGCCAGAATTGCAACGGCAATCTCGGATGGGCCGGCAGCCCCGATATCCAACCCGATTGGCCCATGAATCCTCGAGATTTGCTGTTGGCTGAAACCGGCTGCTTTCATACGCTCGACGCGTTTGGCGTGGGTACGTGTCGATCCCAATGCACCAATGTAAAACACGCCCGCATCCAGTGCAGCTTGCAACGCCGGATCATCCAGCTTTGGATCATGTGTCAGCAGGACAATTGCGGTGCGCGCATCCAACCCGAGTTTTGCAACGGCCTCATCCGGCCAATCCGTAAGGATCGTTTCCCCCGGAAAACGGGCGCTGGATGCAAACGCGTCGCGCGGGTCAATTATGGCGGGATCATACCCGGCAATTCGCGCCATCGGCACCAATGCCTGTGCGATATGCACCGCACCAACAACGATCAATCGCAGCGGCGGGTTGTGAACAGCCACAAAGGTCTGACCATCTTCTTCAAAACCAGACCGATCCATGCGCAGCCGTTCCGCATAGGCGTTACGACGCAAGGCTCTGTGCCCGGTATCGATATTGACTTCGTAAGCGATGGGTTCACGCGCTGCCCGGGCTGCAACCAGTTCCGCAAGCATCGGTTCGGGCAGTACCTTTCCAACGGGTTCGACAAGAACGCGAATGGTCCCGCCACAGGCCAGCCCGACCGCAAAGGCATCTTCGTCGCTCACCCCGAATTCCAGCAAGCGGGCTTCGCCTTCGTCAATGGCCTCAAGCGCCTCGACGATCACCGCGCCTTCGACACAGCCGCCAGACACAGAGCCTTCGATCCGACCATCGCCGCCGATCACCAGCTGGGAACCCACCCGGCGTGGCGCGCTGCCCCAAGTTTCGACAACCGTGGCAAGCGCGGCGCCGCTGCCATTGCGGTGCCACTTCAATGCCGTTTCCGGGCTGTTGTCGAATCGTTCCATCAGGACCTCCAGACGTCATCTGTCTCCAACATAGGCAGGATTGGCGGGATGAAAAGCGCAACGCCCCTGTCAAAACGTCTATGTTGAACCTTGCAAGCCGATGCTAAAGCCTGAGCAATATTCAATAAATCATAGTATTGATTGTTATGTGCCCGGGTTTTAGCTTGTGCGGGCAGCGGGCCGGTTGCCCAAGCTGCATACCAAACACATTTTTTCGGAGACAAGCAGTTGAAACATTATCTTGCACTGGGCGCAGTGGTTGGCCTTTTGACTTCGACCGCAGCGTGGGCTGACACATTCGAACGTTATGGAGAGGTCGAGGGCTGGAAAGTCTTCATCGACAACGAAAAGAAATCCTGCCTGATCGAGGCGGTGGACGATGCGGAAAACGTCGTTCAGATGGGCCTGACCGAAGATCGCGGCGTGGGGTATGTGGGGGTATTCACCAAAGCCGATACCGACATCAAACGTGGCGAAACACAAGAAGTGGCCATCCTGATCGGCGACAACATCTATCTGGGTGAAGCCACAGGTATGAAAGGCAACATCACTAAGGGTTATTCCGGAGGCTATGTTCTGTCAGACAACCCACAATTCGCGGATGATCTGGCCAAGAAAAAGGTCATGATCGTGTTCCCCGAGACATCCTATGCATTTACCGTCGATCTGACCGGCACCTACAAGGCCATGGAAATGGCCCGGAAGTGCAACGAAGAACAGTTGTCGTAACGGTCTAATCGGAAAGCGCGGCCATCAGCCGTGCTTTCTGTCCCTGGTCGTCAGGTTGTGAAATCACGGCGGCCAGGTCCTCGAGCGAGGCAATCGAGTGCCCTGCCCTGAAACTGTCGACATGGGGCAGCATGGCCGCCACCCCCTGGGCCTTGGGGGCAAACCCGTCCCAGCGCAGCAGAGGGTTCAGCCAGATCAGGCGTTTGGAGGACAGGTGCAGCCGCTCGATCTCTTTCTCAAGGCTCTCCGGGTCACCCCGTTCCAAACCGTCGGTGATCAAAAGAACAACCGCACCTTGCCCCATGACACGTCTTGACCAGTCTCTGTTGAACTGATGCAGACAGTCGCCGATGCGTGTGCCCCCTTCCCAGTCCTGCGCCTCGGCCCCGGCAGCGGCAAGCGCTGCGTCAACATCCCGATGATGCAAATGGCGGGTTATGTTGGTCAGGCGCGTGCCGAAGGTGAAGGCATGAACCTTGGCCCAACCTGCCCCTTTGGCGTTCGAGACGGTGTGCAGGAAATGCAGAATGACTCGGCTGTATTGGCTCATCGAACCCGAAATATCGCAAAGCGCCACAAGATTTGGCCATCGCGGTTTGGGTTGCAGTCGGGCGATATCACGCAATTCGCCCCCTTGCCGCATGGCTGCGCGCAATGTGCGGGCGCGGTCGATACGGTGCCCCAGATGGCTGGCCTGTCCGCGGCGCGATTCAATGGGTTTGACCGGCAGGGTCATCCGCGCCAACACGCGTTTGGCTTGCGCGATTTCTGCGGTGCTCATCTGTTCGAAGTCAAGGTTGCGAAGACGCTCTTCGGACGATGCCGTTTGCGTGGCGTCAATCTCGATTTCGGTTTCGCCCTCGTCTTGCGCAGCCGGCTGGGGCGCGTCACGTTCGACACCATCCAGCAGGGCCTCGGCTGCGCGCTTTTCACCGGCATCCGCTTTGCGTTCCTCTTGCACGCCCCGAATGGCAGGAAGCATCATGGCCATCATGTGTTCCATGTATCGCGGGTCGCGCCAGTACATTCGGAAGACCTGCGCAAACACCGTGCGATGTTCGGGGCGGTTCACGAAACAGGCGTGCAGCGTCCAGTAGAAATCCCGTTTCTGGGTGAAACCTGCCGCCTGCACGGCACGAATTGCATCGATCACCCGCCCCGGACCAATCGGCAGCCCCGCCTTCCGCAGCGCGCGGGCAAAATGGGTGATGTTGTGCGCCAGCTTTGGGTTGTCAGGAATATCCAGCGGGACTTGCTCGGCCATAGCGCGTCAGGCCGGTTCAAGCGTCGCTTTGGCCTCATCCAGAATTCGCTTGGCCTCAGACCCTTGCAGCTTCTGGATGTCGTCCTGGTATTTCAGAATCGCCCCCAGCGTGTCACCGATCACCTCGGGGCTAAGGTTCATCACGTCCAGCGCCAGCAGACACTTGGCCCAGTCAATGGTTTCGGCCACGCCGGGTTTCTTGAACAGGTCCTCGGTGCGCAGACGCTGGACGAAAGCCACGACTTCGCGGCTGAGCGCATCGGCGGCCTCCGGCGCGCGCGCGTGCAGAATTTCGATCTCGCGTTCGAAATCGGGATAATCGACCCAGTGATACAGGCAGCGACGCTTGAGGGCATCGTGCACTTCGCGGGTTCGGTTCGACGTGACAATCACAATGGGTGGTTCGGGTGCTGAAACAGTTCCCAATTCAGGGATCGTGACCTGAAAATCACTCAGAGCTTCCAGCAGAAAGGCTTCGAACGGTTCATCGGTCCGGTCCAGTTCGTCGATCAGAAGAACCGGTGCTCCGTTTTCGTCGGGGCGCATTGCTTGCAGCAAGGGGCGTTCGATCAGGTATTCATCCGAAAACAGTTCCGCCTGCAACGCGCCCCGGTCGGCCCCGCCCGAAGCTTCGGCCGTTCGGATCGCAACCATCTGCGCCGGAAAGTTCCATTCGTAAACGGCCGAGGACGCATCCAGACCTTCGTAGCACTGCAAGCGGATCAAACGGCGGTTCAGACCGGATGCCAGCGCCTTGGCGATTTCCGTCTTTCCAACTCCGGCTTCGCCTTCCAGAAACAACGGGCGTCCAAGCTTCAGCGACAGGAACACAACCGTGGCAAGGGCCCGTCCGCAGACATAGCCCTGACGGCCCAGCATCTGCTGCACGGCATCGATGGAATTTGGCTGCGTCATGGAATTCCTCTCTACTTCGCGGACAAACAGGTCACGCAAGCGCCTTTGCGTCAAGGCCCCAGCCCCTGTCAGAGCTACGACGTTCCGGTTGGTTGACAAGTTTTTTCGGCAACTCGTTCCGGGCTGGTTGGTCTTTCGGGGCAGCTATGCTAGCGGAAGGCCATGACTGATACCCTCACGATCCGCCGCCCCGACGATTGGCATCTGCATCTGCGCGATGGCGCCATGTTGCAGGCCGTTCTGCCCGAAACTGCACGTCATTTCGCCCGTGCGATCATTATGCCGAACCTCGTGCCGCCGGTCGTGCGCGGGGATCAGGCCGCCGCTTACCGCGACAGAATCCTGGCCGCCCTGCCCGACGGCATGGTGTTCGAGCCACTGATGACCCTGTACCTGACCGAGGATACAGACGCGCAGGACGTCGCCGCCGCCCATGCCAGCGGGCTGATAAAAGCGGTCAAGCTGTACCCCGCAGGGGCCACGACCAATTCGGCCTCGGGCGTGCGTGACTTTGACAAAGTGCGCCCGGTTCTGGAGAAAATGGCCGAGATCGGCCTGCCCATGTGTGTCCATGGTGAAGTGACCGACGCCGAGATCGACATCTTTGACCGCGAGGCCGTGTTCATCGACCGCGTTCTGGACCCGATCCGAAAATCGACGCCGGGTCTGCGCGTGGTGATGGAACATATCACCACGTCCAATGGCGTGGACTATGTCAAAGCCAACGAAACGGATCTGGGCGCGACGATCACCGCGCACCACCTGATCATCAACCGCAACCATATTCTGGTGGGCGGGATCAAACCGCATTACTATTGCCTTCCGGTCGCCAAGCGCGAGGAACATCGCCTGGCCCTGCTGGCTGCCGCAACGTCGGGCGACCCGAGGTTCTTCCTGGGCACGGACAGCGCTCCGCACACGGATGCAAACAAGGAAATGGCCTGTGGCTGTGCGGGGTGTTTCACCGCGACGAATACCATGTCTCTGGTGGCCGAGATGTTCGACCGCGAAGGTGCGCTGGACAAGCTCGAGGCGTTCGTCTCGCTCAACGGGCCGGGCTTTTACCGCCTGCCGGTGAACGAAGAGACGATGACCCTGACCAAGGGCGAGCCGGTTGCATACCCGTCAAAGATCGACACGGGCGATGGACCTGTCACGGTGTTCGACCCGGGCTTTCCACTGCACTGGAGCGTGGCTTAACCCGCCATACGTTCGGCCAGATCACGGGCGCGACCGCCGGTGCGCAGCATCGACCAGATCGCGTCCGCCTCATCCGTTCCGATCAGCTTCGACGCTTTGGCGCGCACGCGATCCTCGCGGTCAGACAACGACATTGGGGTCATCAGGTCATGCGTCGCCTCGCGGCGGATACCGTCGCGACGCAACAAGGCCAGATGCGCCTGCGTTTCCGACAGGTTTTCATCCGCTTCGACCGTGATGCGATCTTGCAGAGACGCAATGCGCGGGTCCGCGCAGACCTTGTCGGTGTAGCTGCCCGGTAAAGCCGTATCATACCCCAGCGCCTGCATTGCGATGACCGTCCGGTAAGAGAACTTGGCCCCCAGCCCGGTTGTGGGCGAAAGCTGATTGCACACACTCATCCAACGGGGATGGGTTTTGATTTTGATCTCGGCCACTTCGGGTTCCGCGATGTCCAGCGCGCGCGCCGCCTCCAACGCCGCGTGCAGGCCGTGACAACAGGCGTGGAATTTGTGGCTGACTGTTTCGAACAACCATTCATCACCCAAACCATCCAGCGCGCTTTGATCCGCTGCACCATGATGGGTCGCGCCAAATCCATACGTGCCTTCCAGCGCGTCGGCGTTGGGTTGAAATCCACGCTGAATAAGCACAGCCGCCTCGACCCCTGCCGAAGCGGCAAGCCCAGCATTGTAAGGCTTGCCCATTGTTCCGAACTGGGCCTTCAGCCCGGCCGCGCGCGTTGCCGTCAAACCCAATACGGACCGCATTTGAACCTTGTCGAATCCAAGCAACCGCCCCACGGCGGCAGCGGCCCCGAATGCACCGGATGTCGCTGTCTGGTGAAACCCGGCCTGATAATGCCCCCTGCCCAGCCACAGGCCGACACGGATTGACGTTTCCATACCGACCAGCGCGGCTTCGAGCAGATCGACCAGAATGCGGTCATCCCACTCGGCCACGGCAAGGGTCGCAGGCAGGATGGCGACTGACGGATGCCCGATATGTGCGAAATGCGTGTCATCGTAATCCAGCGCGTGGGATATGGTTCCATTCACCAAAGCTGCGCTGCGCAATGGGGCCGCGCCCCCTCCGAACAGATGAGCCTGAGCGTTCCCGCCCTCGGCCAGAACCATATCGCGAACTATGCAGGACACCGGCTCGGACGCCCCTGCACGACCAACCGCCATCCAATCCAGAACGGACAGCGACGTGACAATCCGCGCCTGAGCCGTCGTTGAAACCGGGCCCGCCGCGAAGGTGGCCAATGCTGCTGTGAAATCCGTCATGAGCGCAGTCTAGCGTGCGCCCTTGCCGCGTAAAGTCCTAGCCGTAGAGTTCTTTCGCACGCGCCTCGAAGGCACGGACGATCCGCTGCATGGCTTCGTTGAACACTACGCCGATGATCCCCTGAAGGATGGCGTTCTTGAATTCGAAATCCACATGGAACGAGATGTTGCAGCCCCCATCGGGCGCGTCCTCGAACTGCCAGTCGGATTTCATGTATTTGAAAGGCCCGTCCAGATACTCGGTATCGATCTTCTTCTGATCTGCAAACAGGGTCACCCGACTGCCGAACCGTTCGCGGAACACCTTGAACGAGATGACCAGATCGGCCTCCATCACCTCGGCCTCACCGACCGCATAGGTCTTGCGGATCCGGGCCGCGGCGCACCAGGGCAGAAACTTTGGGTAGCTGCCCACATCCGCAACAAGATCATACATCTGCTGGGCTGTGTATGGCAGGTGGCGGGTTTCCGAATGGATTGGCATGGTGTCCGGTATTTGCAGGTGACAATGGCGCGTCATGTCGTATGTTGCGCGCCAAAGATCAAGGGGGCTGCGATGACTAACCGCGCATATGTGATAGATGAGATGATCTCGGCCAAGGCCATCGCGGCGCGGATCGAAGAGTTATGCCGCGAAATCACGGATGAGTTCGGCGATACCGACAAGCTTGTCGTCGTGGGATTGCTGCGCGGCAGTTTCGTCTTCATCGCCGATCTGGTGCGGGAACTGGACCTGCCGATCGAAGTGGATTTCCTTGAGGCGTCCTCGTATGGCGATTCGATGGAGAGCAGCCGGGAAGTGCGCATTCTCAAGGACTTGCGCGGCGCCATCGAAGGCCGCGACGTGTTGGTGGTCGAAGATATCGTCGACACCGGGCACACGCTGAACCACGTCACCAACCTGCTGCGCAGCCGCAAGCCGAAACGGCTCAAGTCGATTGCCCTGCTCGACAAACCCAGCCGTCGCGAAGTTGATTTCCGGTCAGACTGGATCGGCTTTGAAATTCCGGATGAATTCGTCGTGGGTTACGGGATCGATTACGCTCAGCGCAACCGCAACCTGCCGTTTATCGGTAAAGTCCGGTTTACCGAGGACTAGCCGCACTTTACCAGGGCAATTTGAGTGGCTACCCAGCGCCTCAAATTCAAAAACCCGAATAATAATAGACAAACTTATTTGCGAGCCCTTACTCTTCCTATCAGCTCGGGAGGATTATGGATGAAGCGTGTAGTTGCGACAGCCGGCGTCGTTATAGCGATCGTGGCACTTGCAAGTTCGGGTGCTGCAAAAGACAATAAGGGCAAAGGGCAAGGTGCCAATAAAAACAAGGTAGAGAAATCCATCAAGTCAAACGGCAAAGCCGTACCGCCCGGTCAAATCAAAAGATACACGCGTGGGCAGAAGCTGCCGAGTGATCTGAGTTTTGACTATATCGACGATCTCGACAACTGGAAGCTCAAGCCTTTGGGGCCCGGCCAGCGCTATATCCGGGTGGATGATGAAATACTCTCGATATCTGATGATACAAAGACAGTTATACAAGCCGTTGGAATCGTTGGCGATCTGGTCAAATAAGTGGATCGTGACTAGCAGGTTTTGCCAAGCACGACATCAATCGCGCTCAGGAAAATCCCGGTTCCAATCGGAATAAGCGCATCCGGGAAATCATAATCCGGGTTGTGCAGTTGCGGATGGTCCTGCCCCGCCCCCAACCAGAACATGGCCGCCTGCGCGCCTTTGCCAAATTGGCCGAAGTCTTCGGAAAAACGCTGTGGCTGATGGACCAGCCGGCACGCGACGCCCCGATCGGCACAGGCTTTGGCCAAAACCGAAACGGTTTCAAGGTCATTGACGCAGGCTTCGAACACCTCGTCATAGCTGATTTCGAACGTCAGACCTTCGGCCTCCGCCGTCTTTCTGACCAGAGTTTCGGCCTCGGTCATCAGGCTTTCCATCCGCGCGTCCGAAACCGTACGCAGGGTCACCCACAGTTCGGCCTGTCCCGGTGCGACACCAACTGTGCGCTCGCCCAGTGTGGCGTGGGTGACCGTGGTCAAAGCGTAGGTGTCATCCAAGTCGCCACCCGCCCCCAATCTGGCCAATGCCGGAATCAACGTGGACAATGCACCTGCCGGTGACACGCCGTCCTGAGGGGCGGCTGCGTGTGAGGTTTTGCCTGTCAGAACGATTTGCATCCCGCGCGAAGCACAATTCGCGGGACCTTCACACAGTTCCACCGCCCCCAGTTCCAGCCCCGGCAAATTATGCAGAGACAGCACGATGTCAGGGGAAACCTCAGCGAACTGAGGATCGGCCCGATAAGCAATCGCACCATGTCCGGTTTCCTCGGCGGGTTGGAAGATCAGAACCACGCGGCCAGATTTTGGGCGCTGTTCCTTCAACGCCTCCGCCACCCCGAGAACCATCACCATGTGGCCATCATGGCCGCACAGATGCCCCTTGCCTGCAATCCGAGATGTATATTCCAGATCTGAGAGTTCCTGAATTGGCAGCCCATCCAGTTCGCATCGAATTCCAACTGTGGGGCCGGGAACACCGCTTTCGTAAACGGCCGCAACACCGTGCCCGCCGATGCCGCACAAAACCCTGTCCGCACCCGCTTGGCGCAAAAGATCCGCAACCCGCGCCGCGGTATTCTCCTCCTGCCCCGAAAGCTCTGGCTGTTGATGAAACTCGTGGCGCAGGCGGATGAGCTGCGCGATCCGCTCTGGCGTCACGCTTGCTGTAGCTTTGCTTGCCGGGCCGCGCGAAGCCGGGCGAAATCGTCGCCCGCATGGTATGAAGACCGGGTCAGAGGCGTTGCGGATACCATCAGGAACCCCTTGCCATAGGCCGCCTTTTCATAAGATGCGAATTCTTCCGGGGTTACGAACCGATCCACTCCGTGATGTTTCGGAGTCGGTTGCAGATACTGGCCGATGGTCAGGAAATCGATATCCGCCGCGCGCATGTCATCCATGACCTGGCGCACTTGCTGTTCGTTTTCGCCCAACCCGACCATGATGCCCGATTTGGTGAAGATCGACGGATCAAGCTCTTTCACCCGCTGTAGCAGGCGCAGGGAATGAAAGTACCGCGCACCCGGGCGCACTTCGGGGTAGAGACCCGGCACCGTTTCCAGATTGTGGTTGAACACATCCGGTTTCGCTTCGACCACAATCTCAAGGACAGTGTTGTCGCATTTCAGGAAATCCGGCGTCAGAATCTCGATCGTGGTTTTCGGAGAACGATGACGTACCGCGCGGATTGTCTGCGCAAAGTGCTCGGCCCCTCCGTCTTGCAGGTCGTCACGGTCCACCGAGGTGATCACTACGTGGTTCAGGCCAAGTTTTTCGACCGCATGGGCCACGCGACCGGGTTCAAATGCGTCAAGATCGTCGGGGCGACCGGTTGCAATGTTGCAGAAGGTGCAGCCGCGCGTACAAATCTCGCCCATGATCATCATGGTGGCATGGCCTTGGCTCCAGCATTCTCCTACGTTGGGGCACCCTGCTTCTTCGCAGACCGTCACCAGATTGTTGTCGCGCATGATCCGCCGCGTATCCGCATAGCCCTTGCCACCGGGTGCCTTGACCCTGATCCAGTTCGGCTTTTTGGGCTGTGCATTGTCCGGACGATGGGCTTTTTCCGGGTGGCGCTCTTCGGGGATCTTCAGATCTCGCACGGTCGTTTTCCTGACTTTGGGTCAACTCTTGTTGCTCATAACATAGTCAGAAGCGCGGTGTTAGACCAGCGGCGCATAGCCGCTATGCGTTGCACCCTCGCAAGCGCAGAAATACATCATGCGCGTATTCGTATTTGCAATTTAATTTCAATATATAGCAAGACGTTGGCCTTATTCGCAATCGCAGCGTTTACGCGATTGAATGCGGTTTAGAACTGTTTTAATTCACACCAAAATCATATGTGAATCACAGGAGTTTGACTATGAAAACCGGCGCAAAACTGCCCGACGTGACCTTTCACACCCGTGTCCGTGACGATTCCATCGAAGGACCAAACCCATTCCGTTGGGAAGACAAGACGACAGCTGACTATTTCGCCGGTAAGCGCGTGATCCTGTTCTCATTGCCGGGTGCGTTCACCCCGACCTGTTCGACTTATCAGCTGCCTGGGTTTGAGAACGGCTATGCCGATTTCAAAGCCATGGGAATCGACGAAATTTACTGCATGTCCGTAAACGACAGTTTCGTGATGAACAAATGGGCCCAGGATCAGGAGCTGAAGAATGTAAAAGTCATCCCCGACGGATCGGGGGAGTTCACCCGGAAAATGGGCATGTTGGTCGACAAGGACAATCTGGGTTTCGGAATGCGCTCGTGGCGCTATGCGGCCATCGTCAATGATGGCGTTGTCGAGGCGTGGTTCGAAGAGCCCGGCCTGATGGACAATTGCCCGGAAGATCCCTATGGCGTGTCCTCGCCGGACAACCTGATGAAACACCTGAAGGCGTCAGCAGAACCTGAAATGGCCTAAGCCGCAAATCCAAAGAAAAGGCCCGTATACAC
The DNA here is from genome assembly GCF_056532905.1 of Ruegeria sp. H8. NCBI lineage: Bacteria > Pseudomonadati > Pseudomonadota > Alphaproteobacteria > Rhodobacterales > Roseobacteraceae > Ruegeria > Ruegeria sp. H8. The sequence continues at coordinate 846,361 of NZ_JBQFNY010000001.1, forward strand.
CGGGCCTTTTTTTCTGATCAGCCGATCATCCGATCTCGTTCCGCCTGTTCCTGATAATGCCGTTTCAGCCGTTGCAGGGCGATCCGCAGGACGATTTTGCCGGACCGCGCTGACCAACCCATTCGCTTTTCCGCCAGCTCTAACCCTTCCAGATAGCAACAGCATCGCAACGCAACATCACTCAGACCTGGCCCCAGGTCGGATAAGGCACGTGCAACGCGGTCCTTCGCATCAGAAGCCCCCTTTCCCCCATGGCTTTCACTGTCAAAACTGCTTCGACCACCTGTCGTCAGAAAACGATCCCAGTTCTGCGAAACCTGAGGGCCGATCTGTGCCAGCTCAAAATCTTCGCGCAAGCGCTCGCCGGCGCTGACGAGGGAGTCATCCAGAAACGGTTTTCCGTCACGATCCCGTCTGCGCGACAATGCAATTAACGGACTTTCCGCAGCACTGTACCGAATGCGTTTGACCCGCTCGGCGGACCCGCCCGAAGGCTTGCCCTGAAAGCTACTCTGAGCTTCGGCAAAACCAAAGTCAGTCCCGGCACGCGCCTTGTTTTCTACCTTGGCGATCAAATGACTTAGCGCCGTTCGTCCCGCTGCGGAAATCCGATATCGCGAAATGCGTCCGGGATTGTCGCAGGTGATCCAGTCCTTCAAAGCCAGGGCCTGCGCGATCCTGCACTCTACGACTGCGGTTCTTGTAGCCCCGGCATTGCCGGTGTCGCGTACGACGACCGCCTTGTCCATTTCCTCGGCCACGGCAAGGACCGAACCCGTCTCGCTCAGGCGGCGCAACACACGCAGTGCCTCATTTTCAAATTCTTCTTCAGCCGCGTTTTCTGACCCGCTTGCCGGGCCGTCTGCGCACTCCGAAGCTGAAAAATGTGTCTCTGCGAGCGATTGCAAGGCCGCATCCACCAGTGGATCGTCGCGGCGCATTTCGATGCGTCGAATTTGCCTGAGGATAGTTGACGCATGGCACCCGGCTGATCGCGCGATATCGCGGATCGAGCGACCGGTCTCGGTATGAGCAAGGTATCTTTGCGCCCCTTCTGGAACCCATGCCGGAATGGTGAAAGCCATGTTGTTTTCCATAATTATTTGCCCTCGTCGACAAAACAAACTGCCACTTTTCGCCCTCGGAATGTGGGTTAACCAAATCTAACTAGAGGTCCATTCGTTACTCGTTCGTTAACCACACAAGGCAAGAACCAGATTTGATTCAAAAAGATAAACAGTCGTGAAACCATCGTTCGGGGAGACTCTGACCAAGGCAACACCCGCTTAAGTTGTGCAAAAACAGGATCCATCAATTTCCGAAAAAAGGACACATAACATGCAGGACCTGATGACAATGATCGCAACCCTCCGCCGCCCACGCATGTTGGCGCGTGCTGCCAGATTCGGGGCGCGGGATTACAATCGGGACAGGCATCTGCAACGTATTCTGGGATACGGGTCGCTGCCCGGTTCAGGTCAGGCGCTGCTGCGTTTGCTTGAGATGGAGAAAGAGGTAAATGAACTGCGAAAAGAAGATGATGCCGCCTACTCATTGGTGCGGCATCTGGATCTGCTTATTGCGCTGTTGGGTGAGGCGCAGCTGTATCAGGCCAGCCGCGCCTCGGTTCTTAAATAATCAGGCGAAAGCATCCGGCATGGAGGCCTTTTTCTCGGCGATATAGGCTTCCAGCGCCGCCGCGGTATCCGGGTCCATCTGTGGTTGCTGATAATTGGCCAGCAAATGTTCTACTCGCGCCGTGGCCAAAGCCCGCGTGTCACGCGCACCCTCTTCCTGCCAGGTTTCATATGGCTTGTAGTCCAGCACTTCGGATTTCCAGAAGGATTCCTTGAAGTTGGCCTGCGTATGGGCACAGCCGAGATAGTGACCACCCGGCCCTACTTCGCGGATTGCGTCCATGGCCTGCGCGTTTTCATCATAGGCCACGCCCTTGGCCAGTGAATGCAGCACGCCCAACTGATCCGCATCCATGACGAACTTCTCGAAATCGGCGACCAGACCGCCTTCCAGCCAGCCGCAGGAATGCAGCATGAAATTCACGCCCGAAAGCAGACCCATGTTCAGCGAATTCGCAGTTTCGTAGGCCGCCTGCGCGTCCGGCAGTTTCGAGCCGCAGAACGACCCTGCCGAGCGGTATGGCAGGTTCAGACGACGCGCCAGCTGGCCTGCACCATACGTGATATGCGCGGCTTCTGGTGTGCCGAAGGTGGGTGCGCCCGAGTTCATATCGATCGACGTCACGAACGCGCCGAAAATCGCGGGGGCACCCGGGCGGATGATCTGGCTGTAGGCAACACCGGCCATGACCTCGGCCAGAACCTGGGTCAAAGTACCTGCCACCGAGACCGGCGCCATCGCTCCGCCCACGATGAAGGGCGAGATGATGCAGGCCTGATTGTTGCGCGCATAAACCTCCAACGACCCCATCATCACATCGTCGAATGTCATCGGCGAGTTGATGTTGGTCAGCGAGGTCATCACGGTGTTTTCCTGCACGAACTCCTTGCCGAACAGGATTTCGCACATTTCAACCGAATCCTGTGCCCGGCTGGGATCGGTTACCGAGCCCATGAAAGGCTTGTCCGACAGGGTCATATGCGCCTTCAGCATGTCCAGATGGCGCTTGTTCACCGGAATGTCGGTCGGCTCGCACACCGTACCGCCCGAGTGGTGCAACCACTTGGACATGTAGGCAAGTTTCACGAACTTGTTGAAATCGTCCATGGTTGCATAGCGTCGACCACCCTGAGTATCACGCACGAACGGAGGACCGTATACCGGGGCCAGAACCATGTTGCGGCCACCGATCACAACCGATCTTTCGGGGTTGCGGGCGTGCTGGGTAAAATGGCTGGGGGCTGTCTTGATCAGTTCACGCGCCAGACCGCGCGGGATGCGCACACGCTCGCCGTCGATATCTGCGCCCGCGTCACGCCACCGTTCCAAAGCTGCTGGATTGTCGACAAAGTTGACGCCGATTTCTTCCAGCACGGTTTCAGCGTTGTTTTCGATAATCTCAAGCGCCTCTTCGTTGAGGATCTCGAAATTCGGAATGTTGCGTTCGATGTATTTCGCAGTCTCGATACGAACTGCGGTACGCTCGGCACGGCGGGCAGCGCCACCGCCACCTCTCGCCCTGCGCCGGGTGTTTGCCTCTGCCATGAGAAAATCCCGTCTGATTGGTTAGATTGAGCGTTTTGATACAGGTTTGCCGGAACTCAAGCATAGGGATTGCGGCGCTCTGGGGGGAAAAGCGACATTGCCGCCCCACCAAGAAGCAACCGGTCAGTCAGGATCGACCGCCAACGCTTTCTCCATGGTAAGGCCGCTACCCACCTGATCCGTGACTTTCCAGCCCATGTGCCGATACATCGCAATCGTGTCCTTCATCATTTTATGAGTTCGCAACTTCAACTTGGACAGATTCCGCGCCTGTGCTTCTTCTTCGGCAAACTGCATCAATTGCCGCGCGACCCCCTGCCCTTGGGCTTCGGGCGCAACCGCAAGGTTGAACACCATGATTGCGTCGCCAACCTGGTCAAAAACGATGACCCCGACTGTACCGCCGGATATCGCAAGCATGACGCGGTGGGTCTTGATGTCATCCACGATCCCGGCAGTGACGTCCGGCAGATCCTCGATCCGGCTCATCGTATCTGCATAAGCCCTTTCCAGGCACCGCGTTACCTCATCCGCATCCACCACAGCGGCCGTTCTGAACTCGATCTTCGACATGGCACCTGATCTTTCCGCCGGTTTGACTCAGCTTTTGCTCCAAATGACGCCATACCGCTTGCACATGCAAGGCTTGCAACTTATGAGCCGGTTATGACCCAGACATCCCACGACCGCCTTCTGATCATCGACTTCGGCAGCCAGGTTACGCAGCTTATCGCCCGCCGCCTGCGCGAGCTGAATGTCTATTGTGAAATTCACCCTTACCAGAATGTCACGATGGATTTCGTGCGGGAAATGGCGCCGCGCGCCGTGATTTTCTCGGGCGGTCCGGACAGCGTGACGCGCGAGGGCTCGCCCCGTGCCCCGCAAGAGATTTTTGATTATGGCGTTCCGATTCTTGGCATCTGCTATGGTCAACAGGTGATGATGCATCAGCTTGGCGGCAAGGTCGAAAGTGGCCATGGCACAGCCGAGTTTGGTCGGGCATTTGTTACACCCAAAGACAAACTGGATATTCTGGAAGGCTGGTTCGCGGACGGCGATGAACAAGTCTGGATGAGCCACGGCGACCATGTCAGTGAAATCGCACCGGGGTTCGAGGTATTCGGAACCTCGCCCAACGCACCTTATGCGATCACGGCCGATCCATCGCGGCACTTCTATGCCGTGCAGTTTCACCCCGAGGTACACCATACGCCGAAGGGTGCGAAACTGTATGAAAACTTCGTTAAGCTGGCCGGGTTCAAGGGCGACTGGACCATGGGTGCCTATCGCGAAGAGATGATCCGCAAGATCCGCGAACAAGTCGGAGACAAAAAGGTCATTTGCGGATTGTCCGGTGGCGTTGACAGCTCGGTTGCCGCGATCCTTATTCACGAAGCAATCGGGGATCAGCTGACTTGCGTCTTTGTCGATCATGGGCTGCTGCGCAAGAATGAGGCCGAAGAAGTCGTTGGTATGTTCCGGGACAACTACAACATTCAGTTGATCCACGCCGACGAATCCGAGTTGTTCCTTGGCGAACTGGAAGGTCAGAGCGACCCCGAAACCAAACGCAAAATCATCGGAAAGCTGTTCATCGACGTGTTCCAGAAACACGCCGATACCATCGACGGCGCCGAATTCCTGGCGCAGGGCACTCTCTATCCTGATGTGATCGAATCGGTGTCGTTCTCGGGCGGGCCTTCCGTAACGATCAAGTCCCACCACAACGTGGGCGGCCTGCCGGAAAAGATGGGCTTGAAACTGGTCGAACCGCTGCGCGAATTGTTCAAGGACGAAGTCCGTGCCTTGGGTCGCGAACTTGGTCTGCCGCAGAGCTTCATCGGGCGTCATCCCTTCCCCGGACCGGGTCTGGCCATTCGCTGCCCCGGCGAGATCACCCGCGAAAAGCTGGAGATTCTGCGCGAAGCTGACGCGATCTACATCGATCAGATTCGCAAACACGGGCTTTATGATGACATCTGGCAGGCCTTCGTTGCCATCCTTCCCGTCCGCACCGTCGGCGTGATGGGCGACGGGCGCACCTATGACTATGCCTGTGCGTTGCGGGCCGTCACCTCGGTCGACGGGATGACGGCGGATTATTACCCGTTCAGCCATGAGTTCCTTGGCGAAACGGCAACCCGGATCATCAACGAAGTCAAAGGCATCAACCGATGCACATATGACATCACCTCGAAACCCCCCGGAACCATCGAGTGGGAATGATCCGGCAAAACGCAACCGCGTTCGACGCCAAAACGACCCGATCCCGGGAAATCTTGCCAAGCCGTGCCTGAAAAAGTCGGGCACGGCCTTGAACCTGACGCTTCATAAGCGTTTCAATGATTCAACGAATTCAATCTTATTGATCGCGTAGCGAAAGCCCCGGTACCGAGGCCGTGACCGCGCGGCCAGGCCGGGGTGCGGTACGTGAATCAGACACAAAAAAACACATTCAAGGCCGCCTTGTGGATGACCGGAGCCATCGCGTCCTTCTCCTCGATGGCGGTTGCCGGTCGCGAATTGAGCCTCGTGCACGACACGTTCGAGATCATGATGTATCGAAGCCTCGTCGGGTTTCTTGTTGTCGCCCTCGTCCTCACGGCCACAGGCGGTTGGGATCAGGTTTCCACGCAACGCCTGGGGTTGCACGCCCTGCGAAACACCCTGCATTTCACAGGGCAGAATCTTTGGTTCTATGCGGTCGCTGTTGCGCCTCTGGCGCAGGTGTTCGCGCTGGAATTCACGCAGCCGCTTTGGGTGATCCTGCTGTCGCCGCTGCTGCTGAACGAACGTCTGACGCGCCTCAAGATAACGGCAGCGCTTATCGGTTTTGCGGGCGTTTTGATTGTCACGCGCCCAGGCAGTGCGCCTTTGAGCCCCGGCCTTGCTACCGCGGCCGCGTCTGCGATTTTCTTCGCATTTACAACGATTACCACGAAAAACCTCACTCGTTTTGCCAGCATCGGCTGCATCGTTTTCTGGCTTACGTCCATGCAGGCGGTGCTTGGGGCCATCGCAGCCGGTTTTGACGGGCAGATTGCCTTGCCCACGGCGCAAACCCTTCCGTTTTTGGTTCTGGTCGGGCTGGCGGGGCTGCTGGCACATTTCTGCATTACCAACGCGCTGGCGATCGCCCCGGCGACAGTTGTGATCCCATTTGATTTTGCGAGGCTTCCCACCATCGCTGTGGTCGGAATGATCCTATACCACGAACCCATTGACCATTGGGTTCTGATCGGTGCGGCGATCATCTTTTCAGGAATATTCCTGAATATCTGGTCTGAAAGCCGTAACAGTTTAGCAACAGTTGAAAACAGTAGTCGCAATACGTAACGCACCGTCACCAGTTGACCTTAAAGTAACCAAAAAGAGAGTATCGCTCATCATACACGGGATAGGCGTTCGTAACACTCAGCCAAACGCCATTGAAACCCGCCTGAGATTGTTAGGGAGGACAGAATGAAAAAAACACTACTCGCGACCTGCGCTTTGTGCGTTGGAGCGACGGCAGGATATGCAGGCGGCCTTGATCGAAGCGGTCAGGGCATCAACCTGATCTTCGAAGAAGGGTCAGCAGTCCAGTTTCGGTTGGGATACACCAACCCCAGCGTAACGGGCACCATGCCTGCTTTGGCTGGACCAAACATCGGGCAGCCGGTCGATTCCGGAGAAGTTGCGAACGACTTTTTCACACCGCATCTGGGTTATAAAACGTCACTGACCGAAAAGCTCGATTTCGCGATCATGTATGACCAGCCCTTTGGGGCCGACATTGAATACGCAAACACCTACCCTCTTTCGATCAACCCTATTCCGGGTGGTCGTACCGATGTTTTGAGGGCTACAGCAGACACGGACGCCATTACGGCATTGCTGCGTTACAAATTCGATGGCGGGTTCAGCGCAATCGGCGGTATTCGAGCACAGCGAGTGAAGGCTTCTGTCACCGTCCCGCTTGCAGCAGGGTACCAGGTTGACACCGATGCCGACACTGCATTCGGCTACGTTATCGGGGTTGCATGGGAGAAACCGGAAATCGCAGCACGTGTGTCACTGACATACAACTCCAAGATCAGCCACGATCTATCGCAAACAGAATCTCTGAACCCACCACCGTTCCCTCCGATTCCACCCGGGACCGTGGCCACCTTCAACACAAACAGCGAAATTGAGACGCCTCAGTCGATCAACCTGGACTTTCAGACGGGCGTCGCGCCTAAAACGCTGTTGTTTGGTTCTGTTCGTTGGGTCGACTGGCCACAGCTGGTGTACAACCCGCCAAACTACCCGCCGACCAGCAACCTTGTTGACTACGACGATGCGACCTTCACCTATTCGTTGGGCTTGGGGTATCAATTCTCGGAAGAGTTCAGCGGTGCTGTAACACTAGGCTATGAGTCTTCTCAGGGCACTCCTGTATCCAACCTCGGCCCGACTGATGGGTTCTGGAGCATTGGTCTGGGCGGAACATATTCGTTGGAGAATGCCAAAATTTCCGGTGGCGTACGCTACACTGACATCGGTGATGCAACGGCAGATGGCGCCTTTGGGCAAACAGCCACTTTCAGCGGCAACAGCGCCTGGAGTGTTGGGTTTCAGATCACTTACGCTCTGAACTAAATCCAAGGTGTTTTCATCTTAGGCTCCGCTGTTTCAGCGGGGTCTTTTTTATGCGCAGGTTTCGGGTCGTATATCTATCGAATGAATGAAATTGTGCGGCCATGAACACGCAAAAACACCTTTCTCGGCGCGCCTGGGTCGAACTTCTTCTTCTGGCCGTGATCTGGGGCGCATCCTTTGTAGCCATCCGGATCGCTCTGGACTCCATTCCCGTTATGACATCGGTTCTGCACCGCACGTTCTGGGCGATGCTGGTGCTGTGGCTGGTGGCATGGGCCAAGGGGCTTTCGCTGCCCCGCTCTCTGCGCATCTGGGGCGCATTTCTGATCATGGGATTGCTGAACAATGTCATCCCATTCAGCTTGATGGCATGGGGTCAGCTTTACATCGATTCTGGTCTTACGGCCATTCTGAACGCGACCACGGCCATCTTTGGCGTTCTGGTTGCGGCGCTGTTTTTCAAGGATGAGCGTTTGACACAAGCCCGGGTCATCGGAGTCGTTTTGGGTTTTCTCGGTGTCTCGATCACCATCGGAATACAGACCTTCACGTCTTTCAGCCTGCAAAACACGGCGCAGCTTGCGGTGTTGGCCGGAACGCTGTCGTATGCTTTTGCGGCGGCTTGGGCGCGGTATCATCTGTCTGACCTTCACCCCGTCGTCGCGGCCGCTGGCATGCTGACCGGTTCGACTGTGCTGATCCTGCCGCTGGCGCTCATGACGGACGGGGTGCCAACGCTTGCACTGCCCGCGATCACCTGGGCTGCGATTGGCTATTACGCCATTGTGGCAACAGCGGGGGCATATCTTTTGTACTATCGAGTCCTGGCGATGGCGGGCAGCGGCAACCTGATGCTGGTGACGCTTGTCATCCCTCCGGTCGCCATCGTGCTTGGCGCAATTCTGCGGAACGAAGCGCTGCCGCCGAATGCCTATTTCGGCTTTGTCATCCTTGCCATGGGCCTTCTGGTATTGAACCGAGCTGGCCGCCGTGATTGACGCCGTGCGCTGCCCGATTTAGCAAAGGCAAAAAAGGGACAGCACAAGATGATCTACAACTCAGCCGAAGACTGGCGCACGGCAAGCCGCAAGAAGGTGCTGTTCTTTGGCATGTCCGGTCTGGGCAAGACATATGTCTCGAACATTCTTCGGGACTCAGGCAACTGGTTTCACTACTCGATCGACTATCGCATCGGCACCCGGTACATGGGCGAATACATCACCGACAATGCAAAGGCCGAGGCGATGAAAGTCCCGTTCTTGCGTGACCTGCTTCTGTCGGATTCCATTTACATCGGCTCGAATATCTCGTTCGCGAACCTGACTCCGGTCGCAGCCTATCTGGGCAAACCGGGCAACCCTGCCCTTGGCGGATTGGAGATGCCGGAATACCGCCGCAGGCAGGAACAGTTTCGACTGGCCGAAATACACGCTCTGCTGGATACCGAGTATTTCATCGACCGAGCCGAGCGTTTGTACAAATACCCCCATTTCATCTGCGACACCGGTGGATCGATCTGCGAATGGGTAGACCCCGAAGATCCGAACGATCGGGTACTGTCCGAGCTTTCGCAACACACCCTGATGATCTGGCTGAAGGGGGATGAGGAACACACGGCAGAGCTTGTCCGCCGTTTTGACAAAGCTCCAAAGCCGATGTCTTACCAGGCCGAATTCCTGACCAAGGCGTGGACAGATTATCTGGACCTGCAAGGCTGTTCAGAAGCGGATGTTGATCCCGATGATTTCGTCCGTTGGACCTATGCACAGGCCTTGGCGCACCGCCAGCCGCGTTACGAGGCCATGGCGAACAACTGGGGCGTGGCGATCGCTGCCAACGACATCGGAAAAATCCGCGATGCCGCCGATTTCAATGAGTTGATCGAACGCACACTTGAGACCACGCGCAATAACGCCTAACTACCAGTTTTCACTGATCTCTTAGAAGCCTGACACATGCCCATCAAAATCCCATCGGAACTGCCTGCATTTGACGTCCTGACCAAAGAGGGCGTCATGGTCATGGACGAAGATCAGGCAATGCGTCAGGACATCCGCCCGCTGCGCATCGGTTTGCTGAACCTGATGCCCAAGAAAATCCAGACCGAAAACCAGTTCGCGCGCCTGATCGGGGCAACCCCGTTGCAGATCGATCTGTCTTTGATCCGCATGACCGAACACCGGACCAAGAACACCGCCGCCGAGCATATGTCCGAATTCTATCGCCCGTTTCAGGAGATCAAAGATCAGAAATTCGACGGCCTGATCATCACCGGTGCCCCGATCGAACATCTGGAATTTCATGATGTCACCTATTGGGACGAAATCAGCGAGATCTTCGACTGGACCCAAACCAACGTACATTCCACCTTTGGTGTGTGCTGGGGCGGGATGGCGATGATCAACCATTTTCACGGCGTCAAAAAGCACATGCTGGACGCAAAAGCCTTTGGGTGTTTCCGGCATCGCAACCTGGACCCGGCGTCTCCGTTCCTGCGCGGTTTCTCGGATGACTGCGTCATTCCGGTCAGCCGATGGACGGAAATGAAACAGGATGAAATCGATCGCGCACCCGGGCTGAGGACCCTGTTGGGCAGCGACGATGTCGGCCCCTGTCTGGTCGAAGATCCCGGCCATCGCGCGCTGTATATCTTCAATCACTTCGAATACGACAGTGACACGCTGAAACAGGAATATGATCGGGACGTCAGCAACGGCACGCCTATCAACGTGCCGATAAACTATTACCCCGATGATGATCCATCCAAAAAGCCGCAGAACCGATGGCGCAGTCACGCACATCTGCTGTACGGCAACTGGATCAACGAAATCTATCAGACCACGCCGTTCGACATAACGAAAATTGGCCACTAAAGTCCTGATATCCCTTGGCTTGGTCGCTCTGGGCCTTGTCATGCTGACAACCTGGCGCAGCGCCCGGAACGAAGCGCTGGCCGAGGCGGCTTTCCCCCCCGAGGGTCGGATTCTGGATGTGGGCGGCATCGCCGTGCACGCCGTGGTCATGGGGGACGGCCCTGATGTCGTTCTGATCCACGGTTCCAGCGGGAACACGCGCGACATGACCTTCGCGCTGGCCCCTATTCTGGCCAAGTCATACCGCGTGATCGTTTTTGACCGACCGGGTCTGGGCTATTCCGAAAGCTTCAATCCGGATGGCGAAACCATCATTGAACAGGCGGATATCCTGCAACGGGCGGCGGCTCAGCTTGGTGCGGAAAAACCCATCGTGGCCGGGCAGAGCTATGGCGGATCGGTCTCGCTGGCCTGGGCCGTGACCCGACCCGAGAATATCTCGGCTCTGGTTCTGATCGCCCCGGCCGCCATCCCATGGGAAACGCCTTTGGATGGGTTCAACCGGCTTGCGTCAACCACGGCGGGCAAAGTGCTGGCCTTGCCCTTGATCAGCTCTTTCGTGCCCGAATGGTACGTCACACAGGCGTTGGACAAAGTTTTTGCACCGCAAACGGCGCCCGAAGGTTATGCGGAACATTTCGGGCCCGGGCTGACGATCCGGCGTGGCTCGATGCATGCAAACGCCAAGCAGCGCGCCAACCTGCTGGACGAAATTACCCGACTGCAACCCAGATATGGCGAGATCTCCGTTCCGACGGAAATCATCCACGGAACGGCCGACGACACCGTTGGTCTTGAATGGCATTCTGAACGCCTGATCGAACAGATCCCCGGGGCCGAGTTGATCGAGCTACCGGGTGTCGGTCACATGCCACAGGTGGTCGCGGCACCCGAGGTTGCCGCCGCGATTGATCGCGCGGCGCAGCGCGCGGGTTTGCGTTAACCCACGCTCTAATCCATAGTCAGATATGGATTTTATCGCGAGGTGACATATGGCCCGGTCAGGAAAAGGCTCTATCGAGAAGTATTTTCAGAAAGACGCGCCCAAATCTGTACGGGAAGAGATTCAAAACGCGAAAAAGGGCGATATTCTGAACCCGACCTACCCGTATTCCGAAAAAATGAAGACCAAGGATTATGATGAGCAGATGGACCTGCTTCAGATTGAATTGGTCAAAATGCAATCCTGGGTCAAGGAAACCGACCAGCGGGTTGCCATCATTTTCGAAGGCCGCGATGCCGCCGGCAAAGGTGGCACCATCAAACGGTTTCGCGAAAACCTGAACCCGCGCGGCGCGCGCAACGTTGCGCTGGCCAAACCATCAGACGCCGAACGCAGCCAATGGTATTTTCAGCGCTACATCCCGCATCTGCCCGCCGCAGGAGAGATCGTGTTCTTTGATCGCAGCTGGTACAATCGAGGTGTCGTCGAGAATGTCTTTGGCTTCTGCACCCAGGAACAGCGTGAGAGGTTCTTCCGTCAGGTCCTGCCGCTTGAAACGGGCCTGGTGAATGACGGCATCCATTTGTTCAAGTTCTGGCTCAATGTCGGGCGCGCAGAACAACTGAACCGTTTCCTGGCGCGCGAAAACGACCCTTTGAAGCATTGGAAGCTCAGCGCGATCGACGTCGCAGGGCTGAACAAATGGGATGAATACACGCAGTCGATCTCGGAAACCCTGACCCGGTCGCATTCTGATGCCTGCCCGTGGACGATTGTGCGTTCCGACGACAAGAAACGCGCGCGGCTTGCGGCCATCCGAACGGTTCTGCTTGCCTTGGACTATGATGAGAAGGACAAGAAGAGTATCGGCGAGATTGATGCCCGTATCTGCGGTGGCCCGGATATGTGGGAGGCGTAGATTGTCTCTCTGCCCTGCCCCGTCGATACCTTCACGATCATGCATTGGACGAAAATGCGTCGGTGGTCTATGTCCTTGTCTTCCAACACGCAATCAATGCAACTGAGGCCGGGATGACGAAACGCGGTTATCACCACGGAAACCTGAAGCAAGCCCTGATCGAGGCTGCCTTGTCCCTGATCGAAGACAAGGGCCCGACCGGTTTCACGCTGTCCGAGGCGGCCAAAACGGCCGGTGTCACGCCTGCCGCCGTCTACCGTCATTTTCAAGGGCGCGAGGACCTGATTGCCGAAGCCGCACGGCAGGGGTTTGAGATGTTCGCAGACCTGATGCAATACGCCTATGACGAGGGGCAGCCTTCAGCCCTTGCCGCTTTTGAAGCAACGGGGCGTGCATATCTGGCCTTTGCGCGCAAAAATCCCGGGCATTACATCGCCATGTTCGAAAGCGGGATTTCCCTGAACCGGACACCCGAATTGTCCCTGGCAGCCAACCGGGCGAAGGCCGTTCTTGAAAAAGCGGCAGCGGACCTGTCCCAACATATTCCGCCTGACAAGCGCCCGCCCGCGTCGATGTTCAGCGCCCACATCTGGGCGATGAGCCACGGAGTCGTCGAACTGTATGCCCGAAATACCGGCGCGACTTCGCCTTTTCCTCCCGAAGACTTGCTGGAAAGCGGTATCGGCATCTACCTGCGCGGTTTGGGCCTGATCCCTCAGGACGAGTGACACGGTCAGAACGAACGACTGCCCTGAGGCATACTCAAGCCCGATGTCACGTTGATCAGATCCATCTCACCCATCCCCTTGATATCAACGCACCCAAGCTCCGAGACCTGAAACTCGTCAATCAGGGCATATTTCATCTCTTCCGGGGCCACGATGTTCATGGGGTTGGCAAAGACCTGCAACCGGGATGCGATGTTTACGGCAGGGCCAAACACGTCATAGACATATTTCTGAATGCCCACGACCGATCCGACCGCCGCACCCATCCCCAATCCGATCCGCGCCTGCCACTTATGCGGATGGCTTTCGTTGCGGCGTTCGAGATAGCGCAGGAACCTTACCGCACAATGCGCCACGGCGGTCGCATGATCCGGTGTTGGATCTGGCATACCTGACACGGCCAGATAAGCATCTCCGATCGTTTTGATCCGCTCACACCCGAATTGTTCCACGATCCGGTCAAAGGCCGTGAAGATGTCGTTCAGTTCGCTCAAAGTCACCGTCGGGTCGGTCTTGGCCGCAAAATCCGTGAACCCGACGAAATCCAGCATAACCACCGAAACCTGCTGATACAGCTGCGGCGTGACAACACCGAACGTCTTGAACTCTTCATACACGGCTCGGGGCATCAGGTTCAGCAACAGCCGTTCCACTCTTTCCTTTTCGCGCTCAAGCTCTCGGGTGTTGCGCTCGACCATGGTGGAATAGCTGTCGATCATGCTTTCCAATTCTCGAATGCGGGTGATGTTCTGACATTCCACAATCAGCACCTGCTCGGACAAGCCATTGGCCAATGAGACCGTGACAGCAAAGATCAAGGTCCTGCGTTTCGGCTTTATCTGCAATTCGACCGAGTACCGAAGGCCGGACTGCTTTACATCCTCCAGTTCTTTGGGGTCGAGATCCGACAGAACGTCGCTTAGGGTACTCCCCTTTTCAGGAGTGCCGAACCATTCCGTGAAAGGCCCGTTGTGAAAAACGAATTGCAGGTCGGATGCGCGCACGACGGCGACGCCGACTCCGATTGCACGCAGCAATTGCTCGTTTATCGCCAGAATGCTCATGCCGCATTCCGGGCGACGATGATCGAACGTTTTCCTTCGATCGCGTTCAGCGCAGTTTTGATGTCACCGTCCGACATACCATGCTGACTCAGCGCGTCGCCAAACAGCTCGGCCATGACGTCGAACTCATTGTGCGAAATGTTCAGATGCCGATGAACTGCTTCGATCCTGTCATCACTGAAAGATGCGGGCCCGCCAATCAAGGACGAGACGAACTTGGTTTGATGGTCGATCAAACGCGGCATATCAATGTCTTCGAAATGATGGCCGATCTCATCCGAATCCAGCGCCATTTCATAGAAGGTCATCACGACCCGGCTGATCGTTTTGAAACCGCCATATTTCTCATAAAGTGTCTGTGCCACACGAATACCCGCGCGTTACCAATCAATAACCCCACAACTTTATATCAAATCGATATTTTTGTTAACGCTTATGATTTTCTGGCCCGGAAGGATCAAAAACCGTCTTGCCGCACAGGAAATCCTGCCAGAGCACTGCTGAGGTCGAAGCGGACCCTTCATACGTTCGTTGAGAATGGGACACGAAGGAAAGGCAACACCATCAGCGGGATTGTCTTTTGACTGATCCTGAAGCGCTCTGATGGGCTGGGCCGGGTCAGTTTTGAACGCAAGCCCGCCCTTCTGACAGAAAACTTCGCCTGATCCCCCCAAAACCCACCGTTCAAAGAGAATTTCGTTTCAATACGGCGTGTCCTCATGTTCACATGCAGGAAAATGGCACAACAATTGAAAGGACCAAAAGTGCAGGAACATGGATATGCGTCCGGGCGACTGAATCTTCCTTTTGTCGGAATATCGACCTTCGCAAAATCTCCATATGTCGAGAACTGGGACAGAATCGAGGCCGATGTTTGCGTGCTCGGCGCGCCGTTCGACTTTGGAACCCAATGGCGCCCCGGCGCACGTTTTGGTCCGCGGGCCGTGCGAGAGGCATCGACCCTTTTCAGTTTTGGCCACGCCGGCGCCTATGATCATGAGGATGACGCGACCTATCTGGACAGCTCGGTTCGGATCGTCGACCTGGGCGATGCGGATATCGTCCACACCAAGACCGAGACGAGCCACAAGAACATAGCCTTTGGTGTGCAGAAAATTCTCGCAGCCGGGGCACTTCCGCTGGTGATTGGCGGTGATCACTCGGTCAACATCCCCTGCATTTCCGCATTTGAAAGCGACTGCGCCGAAAACGGCCCGATCCATGTTGTTCAAATCGATGCGCATTTGGACTTTGTAGATGAACGTCACGGCGTCACCAACGGGCACGGAAATCCCATGCGCCGCGCGATCGAGAAAGACTATGTTTCAGGGATGACCCAGCTGGGCATTCGAAACGTATCGTCCACCGCCAAGGAAGGGTATGACGACGCGCGTGCGCGCGGATCGGACATCCTGTCCGTGCGGCAGGTTCGCAGATTGGGAACAGAGGCCGTTCTTGACCGTATTCCCGAAGGCAAACGGTACTATGTAACGATCGATATCGATGCGTTCTGCCCCTCGATCGCGCCCGGAACCGGCACTCCGAGCCACGGAGGGTTCTTGTATTACGACATTCTGGAAATCCTTCAGGGGCTGGCAAAAAGGGGTGACGTGGTGGGCATCGATCTGGTCGAAGTGGCCCCCGCTTACGACCCCACTGAAAGCACTCAGATTCTGGCGGCGCAGCTGCTGTTGAATTTTCTGGGTTTCATTTTTCACGAACGTGCCCGACGCGAGTGAAAAGCGGGTGGAGCGGAAGCTCCACCCAAAACCTCAGGCGTCGATAATGTTGTGTCCTGGCCCGTAGGGGAAGCCTGTGATGTTTTCGGCTCCGTCTTCGCCCACCACCAAAATATCGTGTTCCCTGTAACCGCCTGCACCGGGCTGGCCTTCGGGGATCCACAGCATCGGCTCGATCGACACCACCATGCCGGGTTCCAGCACTGTGTCGATGTCTTCGCGGAGTTCCAGACCGGCTTCGCGACCATAGTAGTGGCTCAGAACACCAAACGAGTGCCCATAGCCGAAGGAACGATATTGAAGCAGACCTTCGTCGGCAAAGAACCGGTTGATCTCGGCGGTGATACCGGAACATGTGGCACCGGGTTTGATCAGGCTCAATCCAAGTTCATGCGCGGCCACATTGGCCTTCCACAGGCGCAGGCTGTCGGCATCCGGCTCACCTAGAAACAAGGTCCGCTCCAGGGCGGTGTAATAGCCCGAGATCATCGGAAAGGTGTTCAGCGACAGGATATCACCTTTTTGCAACGCGCGTTTGGTGACCGGGTTATGCGCGCCGTCGGTGTTCAAACCCGACTGAAACCAAACCCATGTGTCGCGGTATTCGGCATCCGGATAGGCCCGCGCGATTTCTACTTCCATCGCGTCTCGACCAGCCATCGCAATTTCGATTTCGGTTGCGCCTTCGCGGATTGCGGCATGGATCGCAGCACCACCCACATCGGCCGTGCGCGCTCCACCCTTGATCAATTCGATCTCTTCAGCGGATTTGATCATCCGCGCAGCCATGGTGTCGGCCGCGATGTCAACCAACTCTGGCTTGTCCAGCGTGTTCAGCGCCGTGTCGCGCGCCGCAAGCGTCATGTGGTCGCCTTCGATGCCGATCCGCTTTGCATTCCCGATCAGGCTCGCAACTGCCCGCCAGTAGTTGTCGCGTTTCCAGTCAGTATAAATCACATTGTCTTCAACCGACCGGCGCCAGGGTTGTCCGGCATCAATATTGGCGGAAACGGTAGTGCAGTTGTCTTGGGTCACAACACAGCCATAGGGGCGCCCGAACGCACAGTACAGAAAGCCTGAATAATAGGCGATGTTCTGCATCGATGTCAGCAGCACTACCGGTATATCCCGCTGGGCCATGATCGCGCGCAGCTTGCCAAGACGGCGGTCATATTCGGCTTTGCTGAACGGCAACGGGGCCTTGTCGCCATTATGGCAGGTGAAGAACTGAGGGCGGTTAGAAATGTCAGTCATCATTGGTCTCTCATCTATGCCGGGCATGCATTTTCCCGGCCACATGTCCCGGCGTTCAGGACAGGCGGTCTCGGGGTCCGAGAGCCGATCACCTCCGTAGTCGCCGCGACGCCATCGCGGCAGAGATGAACAGGTGAATCGTTAGATCAGACGATTTGCTGCGTCAAGCGGGCGAAAGGCCCCGCAGACGCTCCGACCGACGCCGCAACAGTTCAACCGTCGTCAACAGGGCAATGGATAGGACCACAAGGATTGTGGCGACTGCCAGAATGGTTGGACTGATCTGTTCCCGCAGACCGGTGAACATCTGCCACGGCAATGTCTTTTGCGAGGCGGAGCCCACAAACAAGACCACGACCACTTCGTCGAACGATGTGATGAAGGCAAACAGGCCGCCCGAGATTACGCCCGGCAATATTAATGGCATCTGTATCTTGAAGAAGGTCCTAACGGGCCCTGCGCCCATATTGGCAGCCGCCCGTGTCAGAGATCGATCAAAGCCCACCAGGGTCGCCGTCACGGTAATGATCACAAAGGGAATACCCAGCACGGCGTGGGCCAGGATAACTTTCAGATAGCCTACGAAGTTCTTGTTCATGCCAAGTGTACCTTCGAGGAAACGCCCGATATCACTGTAGAAAAAGAACATACCCGTCGCCGAGATGATCAGCGGAACAATCATCGGCGAAATCAGAATTCCCATGATCGCACGGCGTCCTGGAACGTGAGACTGGCTGAGCCCGATCGCGGCCAGCGTTCCTAACGTTACCGAGATAACCGTCGCAATCGGCGCGATGATCAGCGAATTCTTGAAGCTGCGTTGCCATTCGTTGTTGGTGAAGAAATCTCGGTAATGCTTCAGCGAATAGCCTTCCGGATCAAGCCGCAGCATCTCGGGCGTGAAGGTGAAGAAATCTTGCGCGTTGAAAGACAACGGCAACACCACGAGAATCGGCGTGATCAGAAAGACGAAGATCGCACCACAGATCACGCGAAACAGGTAGTGATAGAAAACCTGTTGTGCCGTTAGGTATGGCAGCAACTTGCGCCGATACCGCCCCTCATACAACCAGAAGATAAACCAGGCGAAAAACCAGCCGCCGAGCAGCCCCAATACACCACCCATCAACCCGGCCACTAAAAAACCCACGACGCCGAATCCGATGATATTGATCAAGCGTGCGAGGTTTTCGTTCTTCACGATATTTATGTAGACCCAGGCCAGCCCCGCGATCAGGACGGCTCCGCCCAGTATGCCCAGAAGGACCGAACCATTTCCGGCCCCGACGAAAATGCCGGCAAAGGCCCCGGCAAGTGCCACACTGGGCAAAACCATGGACATGGGTTTGCGGGATATCGGTGTCAGTGCTGCCATCTTGATTATCCCAACTTCACGTTATCGATGCCTACGATCTTGTCGTAGACCCAGTAGAGCAACAGCACGACCGCCAGAAGGATCGTACCCAAGGCCGCAGCCAGCCCCCAGTTCAGTGAGGACGAGATGTGATAGGCAATCCGGTTCGAGATGAAGACGCCCTTGGTGCCGCCCACGATCTCGGGCGTGATGTAGTACCCAATCGCCAGAATGAACACGAGGATCGAACCGGCACCGATTCCGGGCACGGATTGCGGGAAGTAGATGCGCCAGAACGTCGTCCAGTTCGTTGCACCCATGGATTTGGCCGCACGCGTGTAAGACGGCGGAATGGTCTGCATCACCGAATACATTGGCAGGATCATGAACGGCAAAAGGATGTGTGTCATCGCGATGATGGTGCCGATCTGGTTGTTGATTATGATCAGGCGAGCGTCATCAGCGACCAGCCCCAACCAAACGAGGGTATCGTTAATAACTCCCTGTTGCTGCAACATGACCTTCCAGGCGGACGTTCGAACCAGAAGGGACGTCCAGAAGGGCAAAAGGACAAGTATCATCAACAGGTTCGATACCCGCATCGGAAGTGTCGCCAACAAATAACTGACAGGATAAGCAAGCAGGATACAAGCACCTGTTATTACGAGCGACATGAACAGAGTACGTCCAAAAAGCTTTATCAGGATTTGCTTGTCTTCGGGTTGGGCCTGTGCGCCTTCCGGGGTTCTGCGCATATCGACGGCATTCAGGAAGTAACCATTGGTAATCGCTGGTGAGTGGGTCTTGATCACTCGCCAGGTTTGCGGATCTCCCCATCCGTCATGAATCTCGATCAATTTTTCCTTGAACGGCCCATCCGTTTCAGGGTCCAGTTTTTTGATCTGGCGCCCGGACCTGCGGAACATCGAAGACATGCCAGTCTCTTCGTAGTTCAAACGCGAACCGAGCCTTGTGTGCTCTTTGTTGTCAATCGCAACAATCATGTCGCGGACAAAGGCCTCGTATACATCCTCACCCGGCAACTCACCTGACTGCTCGTCCCAGTTATTCAGGGCTTCTACGGTCAAGGGAAGCGTGTCTGACACGATACTGTTTTCAACGGACCTGAACAGCATCGATGCAATGGGAACGATGAATGAAAACAGGACAAAGAGGAGAAGCGGAGCAACCAACAGCAACGCCCGGAGCTTTTGCCTGCGTAGCGACCGCGCCAGCGACTGCTTGAGCGGTGTTCCATCAGCGGCCAGCATAGGGCCCGCGTTTTGGGTGGCGTCGGTCATTGTTGCCCCTTGGCTTTTTTGGGGTCAGGGGCAGTTTCCCGCCCCTGACAGTGTCACCAATTCAAAACTGGATTATTGCGCCAGCCACGCCTGGAATTTGGCGTCGATGTCGTCACGGTAGTCCGCCCAGAACTCATAGTTGTACAGGAACGTGTTCTTGGCGTTTTCCGGATCGGTTGGCATATGGGGTGCCATATCGATACCCAGTTCGGCATGCTTACCCACCAGCGGAGCCGACGATGCACGGGCCGGGCCGTACGAGATGTACTTGGCCTGATCCGCCAGACGCTGGGTATCGGTCGCGAACATGATGTAGTCCAGCGCGCGCTTCTGACGCTCTTCGCTCAGACCAGCGGGAATGATCCAACCATCCAGATCGAACACCTGAGCGTCCCAAAGCATGGCGACCGGCTGCTTCTGCTCTTCGATTACGCTGAACAAACGGCCGTTATAGGTAGAACCCATGACAACCTCTCCATCGGCCAGCAGCTGCGGCGTGTCGGCACCCGCGGACCACCAGACAACGCTGTCTTTGATGGTGTCTAGCTTGGCCAGCGCCTGATCCTGACCTTCCGGAGTGGCCAGAACGTCATAGACATCTTCCTTCGCGACGCCATCGCACAAAAGGGCCCATTCCATATTGTTGATCGGGCGCTTTTCCAACGAGCGCTTGCCGGGGTAAGCTTCCAGATCGAACACAGCGCAGATATCGGTTGGGGGTGTATCGCCGACCAGGTCAGTACGGTAACCGAAGGTGGTTGAGTACACGATCTGCGGAATAAAGCAGTCGCTGACCAACAGGTCCCCGAAATCTTCGGAGGCAGGTGTGCCATCCGGCGCGGGGGCAAGCTGGGTGTCAAAGTCGATTTCCAGCGCAAGCCCTTCGTCACACAGACGAATTGCGTCTGCGGCCACAACATCGACCACGTCCCAGGTGATATTGCCGGCTTCGTTCATCGCGCGCAGTTTTGCAACCGCTTCGGCTGAGCTGTCATCATTCAGGATGGTGACACCTGTCTTTTCAGAATAGGGCTCGTGATACGCCTTCAGCTGCGATTTGGAATAAGCGCCGCCCCAGGAAACGATCGTCATTTCCTCGGCGAACGCACCGCCGGCAACCGCCCCAACTGCAGCTGCTGTCAACAATGTTTTGGTTTTCTTCATGAATTACTCCCAGTTCTTCCCGTTTATGTGTGTGGTCGACTGATGCACGGGTTTTCACCAGCCGGTCCCTCAGTGAGGTCGCGCTTGTTCCGCGCGACTTGGCCTATGCGTCGAGCGCACGACAATCCTGAGCCAGCCAGCCGATCTCGATCTCCTGACCTGGGGTCAGGCGGATTGCGTCTGGCGCGTTCCGTGTTTTGACGATGAATTCATCATTTCCTGCAACGGACATGCGGAAACGGAATACGTCACCCATGTAGATGAATTCTTTGACAGTCGCTTTCAGCGTATGAGCATCGGCGTGCAAGCGATCCTTGTTGAATTCCACCCGCTCAGGCCGGATTGACACCTTTGTCCTTTCACCCGGATTGCGAACATTGATCGGAACCGCGTCAATTTCAGAGCCATCATCAAGTTGGACAAGGCATGTGTCGCCATCAATCGATTTAATGACACCTTCCAAGGTGTTGTTTTCCCCGATGAATTGGGCAACAAAGCTGTTTTCTGGTTCTTCATAAAGCTGATCAGGCGGTGCAAGCTGCTGAATACGGCCATCATCGAACACAGCGACACGATCCGACATAGTCAACGCTTCGGTCTGGTCATGCGTCACATAGACTGTGGTAATTCCAAGCTCATGCGCAAGACGCGTGATTTCAAACTGCATATGCTCGCGCAGCTGTTTGTCCAGTGCGCCCAGGGGTTCATCCATCAACACCAGTTCGGGTTCAAAAACCAAGGCGCGCGCCAAGGCTATTCGTTGTTGTTGACCGCCAGACAACTGAGCCGGGCGTCGCCCACCAAACGCACCCATCTGAACCATGTCCAGGGCCCGTTGAACCTTTTCATCCCGTTCAGACTTGCCCAATTTGCGAACTTCCAAGGGGAATGAAAGATTTTCGGCCACCGTCATATGCGGAAACAGGGCGTAGTTCTGGAAGACCATGCCAATCCCACGCTTGTGTGGAGGGATATTGTTGATGGGCTTCCCGTCAAGAAGGATTTCGCCATGTGTGGCGGTTTCGAATCCGGCAAGCATCATAAGGCAGGTAGTCTTTCCAGACCCGGACGGCCCGAGCATGGTCAGGAATTCGCCTTTAGGCATTGCAAGGTTGAGATCTTTGACAACGAGATTCTCGCCATCATAAGATTTTTGTACGCGTTGGAATTCAACAAACGCGGCATCAGTATTTGTGTCGGTCACAAGACCCCCTGTTGCGTCAAATGATTATCCGAGAGTTGCGGATTTCATTGATCTGTAGTCAGCAGTTAAGACCATGCAGTAGGCACTTGGCAACAATAGATGACGCATTTGCGAGTTTTCATGTCATTTTTGCGGTTTCAATCAGCAATATTGAGGCGACCCATATGCCATGCAAGACTTTGA
Source organism: Ruegeria sp. H8 (assembly GCF_056532905.1). Lineage (NCBI taxonomy): Bacteria > Pseudomonadati > Pseudomonadota > Alphaproteobacteria > Rhodobacterales > Roseobacteraceae > Ruegeria > Ruegeria sp. H8. The sequence continues at coordinate 868,893 of NZ_JBQFNY010000001.1, forward strand.
TTGCTTGAAAGAACAGGCTTACCAATCCGTTTGCGAATCTCAGGGATTGCTTCAATGGTCCGAAGGTTGGTGCAGCTAATGAATACCGCTTCTACCGACGGATCATATCCCAATTCTGTCGCAGCTTCGATCACGGACTGCACCGAAATCCGAGCAACCTTTGCCTCTTCGGCCTGCCCGAATGTCCCGAAAACATCCATGGTTATTCCGTTTTCCGAAAACGCGGCACGCAGCGGTGCGTTGACCTCTTCGACATAAGGCGACAGCAGCGCAAACCTGGACACGCCAAGATCCGCGGCGCAGGCCGTGGCCGCGCGCAAAGGGTTCGTAACCTCTTTTGTATTGCACGACTGTTTGACAAGTTCCTCCACACGTTCTGATCCAATGACGGAACTTGCGGACGTGCAGCCATAACCCACCACCCGGAAAGGACGCGCGCTGGGCAGCAATCCCGCCGCCGCCGGCAGGGCCTCTTCCATCTCGGCCAGGGTTTCCGGTGTCACTTCAATGCCGCTGGGTATCCGTGTTACATACAACGGGTTTTTCCGGTCCGAGAAAATCTTGCTGAATTCCGGCTCGATCGTCTCGTCGACCTGAAGAACAATCAATCCAAGCGGCGGGGCTTGCGGGTCGTCCTCGTCAAGCGTGTATGGCACGTAGGTCATAGCTGGATCATCTCCGGCCCGATACGCGGGCTGATAAAGCGCGGAACATCGTCTGTTACGACGATGTTTTCTTCGTGAACCAAGATCTTGCCACCAACGGCAATGCCCGGCTCCAAGGTCAGCACCATGCCTGGCTCAAGAACTGTCTGGTCCGTCGGGATGAGCGACGGCCATTCGGTCAGCGACATTCCCAACCCGTGCCCCAACCGACCGGCATCTGTGCTTTCGGATGCCTTGGTCAGCACGGTGTTCATGGCATGAAACAGCTCTGCTGCGGTGGCGCCGGGGCGGGCGATTTCGAATGCGGCATCCGACGCCTCGATCAGCCTGGCGTAAGCAGATTTCACGTCGGGATTTGCCGGGCCGACCGACCAGTTGCGGTCGAAGTCACTGAAATAACCATCCCAGACCAAGCCGGTATCAAGCATCAGTACATCGCCATCCTTCAAGGGGGACGAAGACGCCGGCGAAATCACGTCAGAGTAACCGCCCTGCTCTGCCCCACCTGCGAGATACGGCACCCAGTCGGCACCCTCTTCCAGACAGAGTATCTGGAAACCGCGAAATACTTCATCCAAAGGCACGCCTGCCCGAGCAATCTCGGGAACTCGGGCGAAGGCCCGACCGGCTATGGCGCATGCGGTTTCGATCTTGGCGATTTCCGCCTCGGATTTGACCATGCGAAGTTGGCGCAAAATACCGTGATCTCCGGTGATGTGGCGCGAACCGAGTCTGTTTCGCAGGCGTTCAATATCCGACATGGGCATACGCGCGTGCGTCTCGTGACCATCGGGCATTCCAATACGACCTTTGACGGGTGTCAATTCCGTCAGGGCATCCGTTAAAAGCGAGACGCCGTCATCCTGAAGGTCGGGTGAGCTCCATGTTCGGATGTCGTCGATCCAGGTTTGCCCCATCAACGAGGCGCCAATCGAAGGGATAACCGCAACCGGTTTACCGGCCGCAGGCAGGATCAGGAACCACGGGCGGGTCGGGCTTTCCCAGAATCTGGTCAGGTATCCGGTAAAGTAACGCACGTCGGTTTCCGTGGTCAGCAGCAGCGCCGACAGGCCAGCGGCATTCATCATCACCTGTGCGCGTTCGGTGCGCGCTGAGAATTCTGCTGGCTCGAACCCTCTCATCCGGCGGCCTCAGAGGTAGAGCGCCGCACGCAGCCTGAACCGTTGAAACGACACCGCTTGAATGGCCCGGTGCTATGGCCCGTTCGGTGTAGATTGATATCGGTTTTCATGCAGCCCCCTGAATTTTCGTTCGTTGACGTGAGCGGATCGGTAGGGTTCTGTCAACCAAAGTCTTTTGTTGAACGGAGGCACAAATGACCCACTCTGATCCAGCCTTCAGCCGGGCGGAATATGATCGCCGCCTTGCCAAGACCCGAAAGGCGATGGCCGCAAAGGGAATTGACTGCCTTTTTGTCGAAGACCCCTCGAACATCGGATGGCTCACCGGGTACGAGGGCTGGTCTTTTTACGTTCACCAGGGTGCCTTGATCTTTCTTGACGCGGACCCGATCTGGTGGGGGCGCCGGCAGGATGCAAACGGTGCGCTGCGCACGGTGTGGATGGGGGACGATCGGGTTTTCGGATACGCGGATCACTTCGTGCAGTCGACCACACGGCATCCAATGCAGGACCTGGCCAAACTTATTGCGGACCGCGGATACGGCCAAAGCCGAATTGGGGTGGAACTGGACAATTATTACTACTCGGCCAAAGCCCATATTACTCTGACAACGGAACTGCCCGGGGCGACCCTGATCGATGCAACGGCCTTGGTCAACTGGCAACGGGTCGTGAAATCCGACGAAGAAATCGCCCTGATGCGCAAGGCGGCCCGGATTTCAGAGTTTGTAACTGACGGCGTGCTTGAGCGCGTTGAACCCGGCCTGCGCAAGAACGAGCTGGTCGCACAGATTTACCATGACGCAATCACGGGCGTCGGTGATGACTGGGGGGATTACGCAGCCATCGTCCCACTTTTGCCGTCCGGGTCAGATGCTGCCGCGCCGCATTTGACCTGGAATGGAGATGTGTTCAAATCGGGCGAATGCACCTTCTTCGAACTCTCTGGCTGCTATCGCCGATATCATGCTCCGTTCTGCCGGTCGGTATTTCTGGGTCAACCGCCTGATTATCTCAAAAGGGCCGAGGCGGCCTTGGTCGAGGGGTTGGAAGCGGGTCTGGAGGCTGCACGCCCCGGCAATCGCGCGAAGGATATCGCCAAAGCGCTGGCGGCGCCTCTCGAAGGTGCGGGGATCGAACGCGGTGCTCGCTGTGGCTATCCTGTCGGCCTCAGCTATCCTCCGGACTGGGGCGAACGCACGATCTCGCTGCGGGACGAAGACAATACGATCCTCGAAGCAGGCATGACGTTTCACTTCATGCCCGGGCTCTGGATGGATGATTGGGGGCTTGCGATCACCGAAACCATCCTGATCAAAGAAAACGGTCCCGCAGAGTGTCTGTGCAAACGACCACGCAAAGTATGCGTCAAGCCCTGAGTGGTGCACGAACGATCCTAGGCCCGCGCCTGATCAAACACGTATCTGTTCAAGCAACCAGTCCCGAAACAATGCGGCCGCCGGATTGCTGGCGTCGGCGGAAAGATAATACCCTTCGTTGCAGTCGACGGTGCTGTCATGTGCGCTTTCGACAAGACCGGTTATCATCGCATGTTTCGCCAGAAACTCGCTGATCAGGGCAACCCCGCTGCCATGAACCGCCAATTGAAGCGCCATGCCGAACGTATCGACGAAAACGGCAGGCTGCCGCTGCACGCACTGCTTGTCGAACCACGTCTTCCATCCGCTTGACGTGCCGACTGCCTCTATCAATGGAAGGTCAAACGGATCCCCTGCAAGCGTCGGCGCCTTGAGAGCGACAAGCCTGTCCGGCCACAAACGTTCGCCCCCCCCGCCCACTTGTTTTTCGGACCCGAACCTGACCTGAACGTCAGCTTGCGACGCGTGAAAATCGTCAGGCCAGATTGCGCTGAGCAGCCGCACGCTGATCTCTGGATTGCGGGTGGTGAAGTCCGCGAGGTTTGGGGCGATGACCCATTGCGCGACACTGACAGATGTGGCCACTGTTAGGACATCTCCTGGTGCGCTAGCGTCGGCCCTTCCGGCGGCGGCGGCAAGCGCCTCAAGCGCACTGCCGACTTCGGGCAGCAGTTTCCGCCCTGCATCCGTCAGGGCCAGACTGCGCGGATGCCTTATGAAAAGCGCTGTTCCCAGACGCATCTCAAGGGATTTCACCTGCTGACTGACGGCCGATTGGGTCAGGCCGATTTCCTCGGCGGCCGCGGTAAAACTCAGGGTCCGGGCCGCCGCCTCGAAGGATCGGAACCAGGTCAGGGGGGGAAGTGATTTTGCCATTGATCAAGTTAGCCATTAATCTTTTTAATGCGAAAGCACATAATTCAATCATTTGTCAAAAACCACACCCGTTTCTACCTTCTCCCAGCGCGACAGGAGAGGTGTGATGAAGCCGGAAATACGCAAGATTGTTACCTACGACGAGGAAGTTCTTGTCGAGGGATTTCGCCCTGCGGAAATCCCATGGCGTATGTTCGCCGTGGCCGCAGTGATCACCAATCCCTGGGCGGGTCGATATGTCGAAGACCTCAAACCAGAAATCCACGCATATGGCCCCTTACTGGGAAAGATGATGACGGACCGCATGATCGCGTTGGCCGGCAGTGGCGACGCAATCGAAGCCTATGGCAAGGCAGCCGTCGTCGGGCTGAATGGCGAGGTCGAGCACGCCTCGGGCATTATTCACACCCTTCGGTTCGGCAACCACTACCGCCAGGCTGTCAGCGCGAAATCCTATCTGGCTTTCACGAACACGCGCGGCCCCGCAAATGCGCCGATCATGGTGCCATTGATGGACAAAAACGATGCCGGGCGGCGGTCTCACTACCTGACCGTTCAATTCTCGATCCCGGACGCACCGCGCGACGACGAAATTGTGGTGGTACTGGGGGCGGCAACATCGGGCAGACCGCATCACCGTATCGGCGACCGGTATCAGGATCTCAAGGATTTGGGTCATGACGTGGACAACCCGGCCGCGGTCTGAAATCGGCGGGCTGGCCGCCATCCAGGCAGGCACAGGTCCGGACATCCTGTTGCTGCACGGGGTTGGCCTGCGGGCCGAAGCCTGGGGCGCGCAGTTGGACGGGTTGGCCTCTGAGGCTCGCCTGACGGCGCCGGACATGCCCGGTCACGGCGAAAGCCCGCTGAGATTTTTCGGTACGGAACTGTCGGAATACAGTGATGCCGCAGGGAACGTGCTGGGCAATCTGAACGGTCCGGCCCTTGTTGTCGGCCACTCGATGGGCGCGATGATCGCGTTGGACCTTGCCACCAAGGCGCCCGACCGGATTTGCGGCGTCGTGGCAATGAATGCCGTTTTTGAACGCAGCGCAAAGGCCGCGCTGGCGGTTCAGAAACGTGCGGCGGGACTGGATGGGGAAACACCGGTTGACCCAACCAGCACGCTGCGCCGGTGGTTTGGTGACATCGGTTCGCCTGAACGTGATGCCTGCTGCGAATGGCTAACGGCCATGGATCCGGCTGCTTACAAGCTGGCCTATACGGTTTTTGCCCAAGGCCAAAATCCGCGGCGCGAAGCGCTGGAGAAACTCGCCTGCCCCGCGCTGTTCATAACCGGCAGTCAGGAGCCGAACTCCACCCCACACATGTCGCGTAGAATGGCCGAAATCACCCCGAACGGACGCGCCCTGATCATCGATGGGGCGGCCCATATGATGCCGATGACACATGCAATTCAGGTCAACGCCGCCATCTCCAGCTTTCAAAGCGAGGTGCAATCATGACCGAAATTGACCCCCGCGACCTCCGGCGGGCATTTGGCAAATTCATGACCGGCGTGACCGTCGTTACCACGCGCAGCGCCTCTGGCATGGCCCTGGGCTTCACGGCGAATTCCTTCACTTCGGTTTCGCTCGACCCGCCGCTGCTGATCGTCTGCCCTGGCAAGAACTTGTCTTCATACGGCGAATTCTCGGCCTGCACCCATTTCACGGTGAGTGTTCTGGCCGAGGGGCAAGAGGATGTGTCCAACACCTTCGCCAGCTTCAAAGGTGATCGGTTCGCCAAAACCGACCATAGCCTTGACGCGCGCGAGATCCCTTTGATCAACGGCGCGGTCGCGACATTTTCCTGCCGGACCCATCGGGTGGTCGAGGCAGGAGACCATTGCGTTTTGATCGGACAGGTCGAAGCCTATTCCCACAACGACCGCCCGGCGCTGGGCTACGCGAACGGGCGGTACTTCAGCCTTGGTCTGGAACGCGGCGCGCTTGAACCGACGGGGCGCCGGATCGTCTGTGGCGCAATCATCGAACACGAAGGCCGCGTGCTGCTTGAAAAAACGGATGCCGGTTTCAGGCCGCCGCAGGTCACATTGTCCGACCGGCGACAGTTGCGGGACAGCCTTTGGCAGGATCTGCATGATCGTGGCATCGACGCATGTCTCGGCGTCGTCTACTCGGTCTACGACGATGCCACAGCGCATCATGTCTACATATTGGGCAATGCGCCGGACCTTCCCAAACACGGCAAGCTTGAGGCCGTCGCGATTGAAGATTTGGCGGCCCTTTCCTACACGACGACACCAATCACCACCATGATTTCCCGTTTTGCGCTGGAAAGCCGAACCCGCGACTTCTCACTGTATCTGGGCAGCGCGCAGCAGGGCGACGTGCACAGCTTTTCTGAAAGGACCTGATGGATGGAGTTTTCCCTTTTTGCACACATGGAGCGGCTGAGCCCCGATCAACCCCATGAGAAGCTGTATGAAGAATTCATCGCGCTGTGTAAAATGGCCGATGAGGCGGGAATGCGTGCCGTCTGGACCGGTGAGCACCACGGGATGGACTTTACGATTGCGCCCAACCCTCTGATGTCTTTGGTAGATATCGCACATCACACCAAGAATGTGCGGCTTGGCACCGGTACAGTGGTTGCACCGTTCTGGCATCCGATCAAACTGGCCGGCGAAACGGCTGCGGCGGACCTGATGACAGGCGGCCGTATCGAGCTGGGCATCGCCCGCGGCGCCTATTCGTATGAATATGAACGGATGATGCCGGGAATGGATGCATGGGATGCTGGCCAGCGCATGCGAGAAATCGCGCCGCTTTTGCCCCGGCTGTGGGAGGGCGACTGTGCCCATGATGGAGAGTTCTTCAAGTTCCCTGCCACCACCTCGGCCCCCAAGCCGGTGCAACCCGGAGGGCCGCCCATCTGGATCGCGGCGCGGGATCCGAACAGTCATGAATTCGGTGTGCAGAACGGCTTTAACATTCAGGTCACACCGCTCTGGCAGGGCATGCACGAGATTGAAACGCTGATGGGCCGCTTTGAGGATGCCTGCTCAAACTATGACGGGCCGCGCCCCAAGATCATGCTTCTGCACCACACCTATGTTGGCAATGACGATGCTGATCTGGATCGGGCCGCTCGGGAATTGTCGCGCTTCTACAACTACTTCGGGGCCTGGTTTCAAAACAAGCGGCCGGTCCGGCAGGGCTTGATCCAGAAGCTGACCGACGAAGAGATGGCGGCCAATACGATGATGGCCCCGGAAAACCTGGCGCGCGATCTGACTATCGGAACCGCAGATGGTGTCACGGAACGTCTGAAACGTTATGAAGATCTGGGCTATGATGAGTATTCGTTCTGGATAGACAGCGGTATGAGTTTCGAACGCAAACGCGCATCGCTGGCCCGTTTCATCGACGACGTCATGCCAAAGTTTCAGTGAGGATCGATGATGCATCAGAAACCACATTTCCAGCTTTATATCGACGGCGCGTGGACCGAAGGGGCACACGGGCAAGTGATGCATTCGCAAAACCCGGCGACGGGCCAAAAATGGTCCAGTTTCGCCTGTGCCGCACCCGAAGACGTGAACCGCGCCGTGTCCGCGGCGCGTCGGTCACTTGATGATCCCGCGTGGCGCGATATGACGCAAACCGCACGCGGCAAACTGTTGTTCAAACTTGCCGAACTGATCGAGGAAAACGCCGGACACCTGGGCCAGCTTGAGACCACAGACAGCGGAAAGCTGCTTGCCGAAACCGCAAGCCAAACAGCCTATGTCGGTGACTATTATCGATATTATGCAGGGCTTGCGGACAAGATCGAAGGGGCGGTTCTGCCGATCGACAAACCGGACATGCACGTCTTCACCAAACGCGAGCCGATTGGCGTGGTGGTCGCTATCGTCCCCTGGAACGCACAGATGTTCCTGACCGCAACCAAGCTTGGCCCCGCGATAGCAGCAGGCTGTTCGGTCGTGCTGAAAGCCTCTGAAATTGCGCCCGCTCCGATGCTGGAGTTCGCACGGCTGATCGATGAAGCCGGCTTTCCGCCCGGTGTCGTCTCTGTCATTACGGGCGATGCCGAAAACTGCGCCATCCCGCTTACCCGGCACCCGGACGTGGACCGGATCGCATTCACCGGCGGCCCGGAAACAGCGCGCCATGTCGTACGCAATTCGGCTGAGAACTTTGCAGTGACCACTTTGGAACTGGGCGGGAAATCCCCGATCATCGTTTTTGATGATGCCAATCTGGATGGCGCCGCCAATGGTTTGATTGCGGGAAACTTCGGCGCCTCGGGTCAAAGCTGCGTGGCCGGCTCGCGCGGGTTGATACATCGCTCGATACTGGAAGCGCTTGTTGACAAGATCGAAGAGAAGATGAAGGGCGTCGCAATCGGCGATCCACTGGAAACGGCCACCCATATTGGCCCGCTCTGCACCACAGCTCAGGTGGAAAGAATTCAGGCGACTTTGGCGAAAGCCACAGAACAAGGCGCACGCATCCGCTTCGGGGGGAAACCTCTGGACCGGCCGGGCAACTTCATGGCCCCTACGCTGGTGGAATGTTCGAACCCAGAGACCGAGACGCTGAAGGTCGAAATGTTCGGCCCTGTAATGTCTTTGCTGCCATTCGATACGGAAGAAGAAGCGATCGCATTGGCCAACGACTCGCAGTTCGGGCTTGGGTCCGGCGTTTTCACTGAAAATGTCGCCCGCGCCCATCGGGTTTCATCCCGCCTGAAATCGGGAATTTGTTGGATCAACACATACCGCGCAGTGTCCCCGATTGCTCCGTTTGGTGGCTACAATCAATCCGGCTATGGCAGGGAAGCCGGGATCGAGGCCATTCGCGATTACACAAGGACCAAAACCGTCTGGCTGAATACGTCGGAACAGCCAATGTCGAACCCGTTCGTCATGCGGTAACAAGATTTTGCTGCATTGTTTTGTCAAAGGCTCCGGACTTTAGCGTTTAGGGTCACCTACAAAACCTTATTGCAACTGTTCCAGCCAAATAGCTGCGTCTTCCAATCTCATGCACGCAATAAAGTCCGAGTTTTTGAGCCAGCATCTTTTCACCAATCTCGTCCTCAGAGTTTTGCGGGCGAACGAGGGAATTTCTGCAAAGAGATAATAATATCTGGTGCCCATCAGATGTGGTGACGAAGGCGGTGGGTCTGGTGTCGAAAACCTGCTCCGGCAATCCCAACTGCGCGACGCGCAGGTCCCAGACGCCCACCTGCCGCTTTGGCTTGCCGGAGGCATGGCCACTGAGGTCGAAGCACTGTGCCTGGCCCAAGCGGGACCGAACACCTCAAAGCCGGCGCAAGAGCAACGGGCATATCGCAGGTCTAAACTCCGCTGTCGGTCAACGCCGCGATAGCATCCTTGACCCGCGCCGCGTGATCGCGGTCGGCCGCCGCCGAGTGTGGATCAGCAAAATGCCCGCTGTCATTGTCGAAAAACAGCCCCGAGGCATCGGCAAATTCGTCCGACAGCGCGGCCCGTCGCAGGATATCAGCGCCGATCGCCAAGTCATTGCCGGCCATTCCAAAACCCTCTCGGACCATCTTTGAGGCCAGAAGCGAGCCAGGGTTGACCGCGACGAAGACTGGGCCCGTTGGGTACGCGCGCGCCATTTCCCGTGACCAGATCGTGAGCGCCAGCTTGCTTTGCGCATAGGCCTCCATGTCACTTAATTGCTGCTTACCGCGCATCGCTTCTACATCCACCGGCGCCTGCGCGGCCGATGAAAGGTTCACCACGCGCCCTTCAGCGGGGATGATCGGCAACAGCCGTCGGGTCAGCACATGGGGCGTCAGCGCGTTTACCACGAACCGAACATCCATCCCGTCGGCCCGGCGTGGGTGCGGAGTCTTGTAGACACCGGCATTGTTGATCAGAACGTCCAGCCGGTCGTGCCGGGCGCGCACGGTGTCAGCAAGCGCGGCGGCTTCGTCCAGATCGGAAAGATCGGCGCGGAAGGTCTCGGGGTTGCCGCCAACCGTCTGCGCGGCGGCCTTCAGCTTGTCAGAGCTGCGTCCGTGAAGCAGCACGCGGTGGCCTTCGGCCGCCAGTGTCTTGGCGGTCAACAGGCCGATGCCGTCGGTCGCGCCGGTGATCAGGATAGTCTTGGGCATTGAGGCCTCCTTGGGGATGAAATCAGTCGTGAAACTCGGGCAGAACCTCGTCGGCCAGCCGGTGCAGGGTGGGTTCGATCCCGGCCACGTTAAAGCGCAGGTTCAGTGCCACATGGTTGATGCCCAAATCGCGGATCTCGTGCAGGTAGCGACGCAGGTAATCGGTGCCGGCACTGAACCCAAGATGGATCGGGCGCGGCGGAGCGTCGGCTTGGTCCACCAGATCAACATAGAGCGACTGCATCACCGGTTTGTCGGACAAGCCGGCCTGTGCCACACGCGCTCGATAGTCGGCCACAACGCGGGACTGCGCCGCCGCACCACGCGGATAGGTCATCCAGCCGTCACCGTGGCGCGCCACCCACTCTGGCGTCTGCTGGCTGCCACCGGTGATGAGCAGCGGCAAGCGCCCGGCAGCAGGCTTAGGCAACATGTCGATACCGCCCGAGAGGTCGCCCTGCGGGTTATCCAGTCGCGGGTAATCCTGCGCCATGGCGCGGATATAGGCGAGGCTGTCACGGAAGCGCGCCCCGCGATCAGAGAAATCCTTGTTCAGCGCCGGGTATTCCTCGGGACGATCCCCCGAGGCCACACCCAGAAGCAGCCGCCCGCCCGACAGCTGGTCGGCCGAGGCTGCCGCCTTGGCCACATGGGCCGGGTGCCGTAGTGGCAGCACGATCGAAGCCACGCCAAGCGCGATGTCGCGCGTCGCAACACCCAGCGCGCCGAGATAGACGAAAGGATCGAACACCTGCCCCGCATCGCCGAACGAGGGCACGTTGAAGGGCACGTCTCGCAGCCAAAGCGCGGCAAAGCCCAGTTCGTCGGCCCGCGCGGCGCGCTCCAGATGGCGCGTCATAGTAGGTACCGGATCGTTGCGATTTGCCTCGAGCGGGACCACCAGCCCAATGCTCAGCCTGCCTGGGCGGAACACCGCGTTGAACGCGCGGTTCAGCGGCGCGAAGTTTGGCGTGTTGGATTTGTCCAGCATTTTCCGCCTTTCTCAGAACCGCACCAGCGCCCGGCTTTCCAGGCTTTTGCGGATGATGTGCCGATCAGAATCTTCGACAAGATCAATCGCGCTGTGGCCCACCGTTGGACGGCCACGATTGTCGTAGATGTTGAACCAAATGATCTCGTCCGGCGTCATGCGCGACAGATACACCCAATCATGAAGCGGATTGGCCGCCAGGCCGAGGATACGACCGCGCCGGTCGGGATAGATCAGGTCGATGTCGATCCAGTCCGCGTCGTCCACGGTTGCAGGGCGCACGAAACCCAGCGGGGCGGTGTTGATCGGGTTTTCCACCGGCCGCCACAGGTTAACGAAGGCGTAATGCCCCGCCGCCCAATCGCGCGCCCGCTCGGGCCCGAGGATGTCCACCAGCCGCTGGTGCGCACCTTGCGGGCTCAGGTCGCTGTGCACGTTGCGCGCGGGGCGGCGGTTGGCTGCTGGGTCGTCAATGCGCAATGTGTGGTCGAAGAACAGCACCTCGCGCGCGCCGATCCGGTCGCACAGCAGCTCGGCCAGTTCGCGGTCGTAAACCTTTTGCCAGCCGGGGGATTCGAAACTGGTCACCCGCGTCGGTGCCACACCAAATTCGAACCCGTCAGAGACAAAGCTGGCCCCTGCCCGCCCGGCACGCAGATCGGTCAGTGCCACCTCGGTCGCGGCCAATTCGGGCGAGACCAGATTGCCAGCGATGCTGTCCGCGTCCAGCACGAATGCCTGCGGCGCGGGCTTGTGAACATGATAATTGACGGTTCCGGTCCGGGTCATGAAAGCCTCCTTGGGGGTGCCGGCCCGGCATACCGGGCCAGTGCCGCATTCATGCGAGGTCGTCCTGCCCCGCGATCAGGTAGTGATGGCTGACCGAGCCCTTGGCGCGGGCGGCCAGGTGCGGTGCATCGGCCGGGTCCGCCATGAAGGCGCGGGCCGCCTCTTCCGAAGGCCGCTCGATGATGATCCTCAGCCCGGCGGGCTGATCCTCGCCTTCCATCTGCGCGTGGGTCGCGGTACGCGCAAGATACTTGCCGCCATGTGCCGCCACGCGTTCGTTGGCGGTGGGCAGGTAGCCGGGGATCCAGTCCTCGGCGGTGGGGGTGACGTCCAGAACGGAATAATAGGTCATCGTGTATCTCCTTCGGGGTCAGAACCAAGCGACGGTGTCTTGCATCGTGCGGCGGGTCTTGGGGAATTCGGGATCCTTCGCGCGATGACCAAAGGCGAACATCACCGCCGGTTTCCATTTCGCAGTGTCGATGCCGAAATCTTCGGCCAGAACCTGCGTCGTCCGCGCCATGTCGAAACCCTCGATCGGGCAACTGTCGATCCCCATCAGCGCACCGGCGGTCATCATGTTGGCCAGCACGATATAGGCCTGCTTGCCCGACCAGTCGGTGATCTCGCGGTCAGAGGTGATCTTGTGATCCTCGGCCTGGAACTTGCCGTATGCGCCGTTGAAGATCTCGATCACTTCCTCGGGCAGCTGCTTCACTTGCCGGTAGTGGTCTTGCAGATAATCCGATCCGGCGCGCATCAGTTCACCCGTCGCCGCAAGGATGATGCCGAAATGGCTGGCGGTGCCAAGCTGGCCGGTCGACCCGTTCATCATCCCGTTGGCACCCCATGAAAACTCGCGGAACAGCTCGCGCTTGTCGGGCGACTGGATCATCAGGATGCGGAAGGGCTCGTGACCGAACGAAGTGGGCGAAAGGCGTGCAGCCTCGAGGATCGTCTCGAAGTCAGCGTCGCTCACCTTGCGTTCAGGGTCGAAGATCTTGGTGGCATGGCGAGAATTGAAGGCCTCAATGATCTGCGCATTGATATCGGTCGTCACCTCGGTGATCGCATTCATTTTATGTCTCCGTTGGGGTGTGTGTCGGTGTGCACCTGACTTATCACTTGCAAGAGCAAGAAAAAGATGGTGAAAAATAAGTTCAGTTTTCGCATTTTGGATATAATCAATATGGATACCGACAGCCTGCGCCTGTTCGTCATGGCGGCCGAACGGCTCAATATCAGCGCCGCCGGGCGCGAGCTTGGCCTTGCACCGGCAGTCTCGAGTGCCAGGCTGGCCAAGCTTGAGAACGAACTTGGCGTCGAGCTTTTGCACCGCACCACGCGCAAGGTGTCGTTGTCATTGGAAGGGTCGGAGTTTCTGCCTTATGCGCGTGAAATTCTCGCCCAGACGGATGCAGCGCGCGCTGCGCTCGGAGGCACGGATACCGGCCCCACAGGCACCTTGCGTTTCGCAGCCCCCAGCAGTTTTGCCCAGTTGCACATCATGCCGCTGTTGCCCGAGTTTCATCAACGCTATCCCGACCTGACGCTGGACCTGCGACTGTCGGACAAGCCCTTCGACGCCATCGAGGGCAGTTTCGACCTAGCCCTGCGCAACGCGCCGCTGGCCGATAGCAGCCTCAAGGGGCGCAAACTTTCAGATGACATCCGCCTGCTCTGCGCTGCGCCGGAATATCTCAAGCAGCACGGAGTGCCTTCGACACCCGAGGATTTGACGGGGCATCGTTTCATCGCGTGGGCCAATCTCGACCGGCGCGAACTGGTTGATCCAGCTAGTCAGAAGGCGGTCCTGAACCCGCGCGCGATGATCAGCCGAACCATCGTCGATGACGGCACCGCGCAACGCGAGGCAACGCTTGCCGGAGCGGGGCTTTCGATCAACTCACTCTGGAGCGTGGCCCATGAACTGCGCTCTGGGCGGCTCAGGCAGGTATTGCCTGACTGGCGGCTGAATGATCATGCAGGGCTGTGGCTGATCTATCCGCGCTCGAACGTGATGACGCCCAAAACACGAATCTTCATGGATTTTCTCGTCGAAAAACTCGGCGGCAGGTCAGGCACCGGCTGGGTCGAAGCGCAGCAGGACAGCTCGTAATCGTGCATCGCGTTCGCGGACAGGTGCAGTTCAAGTTTCGCAATGGTGATGGTGGCGGAGAGACAGGGATTCGAACCCTGGAGACGGTTTCCCGCCTACACACTTTCCAGGCGTGCGCCTTCGACCACTCGGCCACCTCTCCGTGCCGGCGATATTTGGACGAATGCCGTCGGATTTGCAAGGCCCCAATTCGACGAATTCAGGGGAATAGCGCAAATTAATCAATGCACCTACCGACGGGTGATCACAGGTCAACACGTGCTGCGATCTGGCCCCTCAGATCTCATCACCGGCATCCGGGCCCATATCCGCCTCGGTCAAATCCGCCGGAGCTTCTGCAACTTTGCGTGGCTCGTCCTGCACAGATGCGGAAGGCTCCTGCTTGCTCGGGCCAGATGCCAGCAGGGTTTCGGGATTTCGCAGCCAGACATCACGTTGTGCGAACGGGATCTCGATCCCTGCTTCCGAGAATCTACGGTTGATTTCATGGTTCATGTCAGATTTCACCGACAGAACCCAATTCACATCCCGCAGGATCGCCCGTATTTCAAAATCCAAGGAGTCTGCTCCAAACCCCTGGAACACAACGCTTGGCGCCGGGTTTGCCAACACCATCGGATGGCTGTTGGCAATTTCGCCCAGAATGGTTTCGACCAGGCGCGTGTCAGTTCCGTATGCAACACCCACCGGAACGATCACCCGCCCGATCGTATTGCCGCGGGTATAGTTCGTTACGACACCGCTGATCAGGTCAGAGTTCGGAACGATAACATCCGTCCTGTCGAACGTCTCGACCCGGGTCGAACGAACGGAAATGTCCTTAACATATCCCATCATGCCATTCACATCGATCCAATCCCCCTTGGAAATCGGACGCTCGACCAAAAGGATGATGCCAGAAACGAAGTTCGACACGATTGTCTGCAAACCAAAGCCGATGCCAACAGACAGCGCTCCGGCGACGATCGCCAGCGATGACAGATCAAAACCGGCCACCATGATTGCCACCAACGCGGCAAGGAATATGCCAACGTATCCCGAACCAGCGACAATCGCGTTTTGGCCACCCGGATCTATGTTGGTTTTCGGCAAAAGCGAATTGCGCAGCCCGCTTTGCAACAGACGCGTCAGCGTATAACCGATTGCAAACACGGCAACAAAGGTCAGAAAGTTGCTGGGCGAAATTGTGACGCCACCGATATCAAAACCAAGCAGCAGGCGCGACCATGCTTCCAGCAGGTCTGTTTCCCGCGCACCCCAATAGATCGCCAGAATGGGAAGCGCCAAGATGGCCAATGCAAACCCGACCAGCACGGAAAAAAGCGAATCCCCTGCGGCTTCGCCCTGCCCGGTGACCCAACCGTAAATCTGACTGATGAACCGTTGCAGGATGACCAAGGCCCCGATCAGCACCAATGTCTTGACGGCAGGAAACACGATTGCTTCGGCCGCATTGGTGTATCCGAAAATAGCCAGTAAGGGAGACATGATCCCCAAAAGGAACAAAGCCCGGCGCAAGAACTCGACCAGTTGGCTGAAACCCGCGGAACGGGTCGAGGCAGCTTGATCCGGAGGCCCGTCGGTTGTTCGAATCTGACGTACTCGCAACAACAACAAAGCCGTCGCGACAATGACCGGGAAACTGACTACGGCGCGAGTGGCGTCGGAAATGTTTTCGATCCGTTCGAACAAAAACGCCAATTCGTGCAAAACCAGCATCAGGGCGAGCAGATCGATATACACGCGCAGTTCAGTGATGCGCGCAGCGGACAGACGTTTGAACCCTTGCGACGCGCCGATCACGTATACTTGGCGACCAATCCAGTCATAGAAAAACACGATCGCCGCCCAATACGGAGCATTCTGAAGCAAAAGGCTGCCCCGCAGACCCGGAACGCCTGTGAGACTGATCGCCGTGACCACGGCCACCACACCGATCCATGGCAACAGAATTCTCAGAAGTGAGATTACGAACGACCAAACCCCCGTCCCGGCCCCGCCGAGTAACCTCAGGTAGTCGCCTCCAAGTTCAGACCACCGTTTGCCAAAGATCAGCAGCACGGCTGAAATGACCAGAAGTATGAAGATTGCGAGCCCACGAGCACGAATTTGCTCGCGCACGACATCTGAACGCAAATTCGTGATCGTTTCGTTTACCAGGCCTTGAACGGCCTCTTTGACATCCACCCATGCCGGACCCCAATACGCCGGGTTGATCGGCGAAGGGCCCTGTTCAAAGAACTCTTTTTTCTGGCGCGCGCGAAGGATCTGATCAATTTCGCTGATCAGCCCGTTCGCACGGCTATACGCCTCTTCGGATATGATGCGCGGAACACGCAGGCTGTTGAGCTGTTCCTCAAGATGCACGCGAAGATTTGCTATGTCTTCAGGTTCAGTCGTGTCCCCTTCGGGTTTGGGCCCCAACGCTTTTATCTGGCTTTCCAGCGTCGTTATACGGTCGGTATTCGCACCACGAGCTCGATTGAAGTCGTCCCTGTAACCATTTATTTCAGAACGTAAATTCTCCAGCGCAGCGTCAGACGCCCGGTTCGCCTCGATGACGGCTTCGGCCCGGCTCGCGGTTTTGACCCAGCCTTGGTAATACTCACTTTGACGATCCGTCAGCTGTGCAACAGCGCTATTCGAAAACCCGACAAAGCACAGGAATAGCAGGGTCAGAAACAGGCGGACCTGTCCAAGCATCACACGTCCTCGAAAACGCCGGGAATGCTGCGCGGTGCCTCGGTCATCCAATCCGGAACCGGAAGCTCTTTTTCACGCAGGAACTCGGGGTTGAACAGCTTTGATTGATAGCGTGTGCCATAATCGCACAGGATGGTCACAATGGTATGGCCGGGCCCCATTTCCTTGGCCAGGCGCACCGCCCCTGCCATGTTGATCGCGGTCGAGCCGCCCATGACCAGGCCTTCGTCACGCAGAAGATCAAAGATGTAGGGCAGCGCTTCGTTGTCGGTGATCTGATAAGAAAAATCCGGCGTGAACCCCTCAAGGTTTTTGGTGATACGCACCTGCCCGATACCTTCGGCGATTGACCCACCTTCCATCGCGATCTCGCCTGTTGTGTAATACGAATACAGGCCAGCCCCCATAGGATCTGCAAGACCGATCTTGACGCCCTTGGGTTGCAAAACTTCGGCAACGCCTGCCAATGTCCCCCCCGACCCGACCGCGCTGACGAACCCGTCAACTTTGCCGTCTGTCTGGTCCCAGATCTCGGGGCCCGTGGTTTCCACATGTGCCTGACGATTCGCCACATTGTCGAACTGGTTGGCCCAGATTGCGCCATTGGGTTCTGTCTGCGCCAATTCCTCGGCCAGACGGCGGGAATAGTGCACGAAATTGTTGGGGTTGCGATACGGGGCCGCGGGTACCTGAACCAACTGTGCGCCCGCCAGACGCAGCATATCCTTCTTTTCTTCCGATTGGGTCTCGGGGATAACGATAACCGTTTTGAACCCCATCGACGCACCGACCAAAGCCAGACCAATACCGGTGTTGCCGGCGGTGCCTTCCACGATGGTGCCGCCCGGTTTCAGATCCCCGCGTGCGATGGCATCTTTGATGATAAAAAGAGCAGCACGATCCTTTACCGACTGACCCGGGTTCATGAACTCGGCTTTGCCAAGAATCTCGCATCCGGTCTCTTCGCTGATACGGCGCAGCCGGATCAACGGTGTTTTTCCTACTGCGTCAGCAAGATCTCGTGCAATGCGCATGGTCGCCTCTTGTCATTTGGTATCTTCGAAGATTTACAGGCGCACTGCCGGGACCACAAGCGCGATAGTCATGCGCGCAAACGATCCCGATGGCGGGCCAGCCAGTAAGCCAGAGACACCAGCTGCAAATCCTTGAAAAGATGACGGTCTGTCATATCGATGAACTCGTCGAACGGCAGTATCCGACTGCGAATATCTTCGCCTTCTGTGTCCAGGCCACCGGTGATGGTTGTCTGGGTCAAGTTGCCAAGCCCGACATAGAGATACATGAAACCCGTCGACGACCCGCTGGAGGAATACGCCCCGCCCGCATATTCCAGCCTGTCAAATCGAACTCCGGCTTCCTCCATGGCTTCGCGATGTGCCGTCTGTTCCGGCGTTTCTCCGGGGTCGATCATCCCGGCAACCGCTTCCCAAAGCCAGGGCTCTGGATCATCGATCAAAAACACCGGCGGTCTGAACTGCTCGACCAAAAGCACTGTGTCGCGGATCGGGTCATAGGGCAGAACGGACACGGCACTACCCTGCATCAAGCCGCCCCGGTGCAGCACGGGGCCCATGCTGCCGTCATGTTGCCGGTGCTGAAGGTCTATTTCCTCCATCCCGAAATAGTCGACGTAAACGCGTTCATGACGGTGGACGATTACGTCTTCGGCTATGTTCCGTGGATCGCCGGTTCGTCGTTGCCTGGCCATGATCTTTGCCCAGGCACGGGTTTGAATGGCACGGACACTGCGCGCCATGGTTTTGGGATCGACTCTGCCGAAATAGGCCATTTCTTCTTCGGCGGCGAGCGCCGTAACCTCGCCCAATTTGTCTGCCCAGCCCTGCAACGACCACAATTCACCGGGTTGCCACGCGCTCGGGGTCGGGAAAAAGACCTGCGCCTGTGCTTCGCCCCCGTCCTCCAGAATGACATTCAACGATTTCAGGTCATAGTCGAAGGATCCTTCGTAATAAGCCAGTCTGGCCAGATCATCGGAGGACAGGCCCTGAACCAGCAGACCTTCGGCAGCGGCACCCTTGGCGGGCAGGATCATCGGGAAATCTTGCCCCTGGACCGCGTGAACCGCGTGATCGCACAGCTTGGCAGCGTGAAACGTTTTTTCGCTCAGCGGACGGCCCAGGACACGCTGCAACAACGGCAGATACCGCAACGTTCCATAGAAGAACAAATCAGACAAATTTAATCTCTCTTGTGACGAAACGGTTCAGCGCCATTTGCGGCTGGCCTGTTCGGTGGCCAGACCGGCGACAACGGCGCCAATTGCGAGTGCAACCAGAATTTCGGGATAGATAAGCTGCTTACCATAATCGATACCAATCGAAAAAATGGCCATCACAGCTTCGAACGGGCCGCCATATCGATTGCGCATCGCAAGGTCGAACATGCGGTAGCACCCCTGCACAAACAGCGCCCAGAAAACCAGCGAAGCAACGCCGGTCAGGCCGTTATTAATACCCGCTGTCCAACCACGCCCAGCGCGCTTGCCCATGATTTTCCAACCACAGATCGCACCAAGAGCCATATTCACATAGGTGAAGTAACCATAGTCCTTACCCTCTTCGCCGTTTTCGATAACCATGCTTGAAACAAGAAAGGCCAGCACGACGAGACAAACAGCGGCGACGAGACGCGAGGCAGTGGGCATGTGATGGTCCGTGAGTTAACTTGGTTTTGCTATTGTGATCTGTGTCACATCGCAATTGCCCGTGTCAAAGGCCGCACCGCACGCAGTCAAATAATAATTCCACATGCGGCGGAAACGCTCATCAAACCCCATGTCCGAGATCTGATCCCATTTGTCGTTGAACGTTTCATACCAACGGCGCAGAGTCAGATCATAGCTTTTCCCGAATTCCTTCGAATGCACGACTTTCAACCCGGCCTGATCGATCTGCTGACGCAGGATGGTCGGCGACGGTAGCATCCCGCCGGGAAAGATATATTTCTGAATGAAATCAACGCCGTTCTTGTAAAAATCCCAGCGATGATCACCCACTGTGATGATTTGCAAGGTTGCTTGAGCACCGGGCTTCAACCGCTCACGAACGGTTTCGAAATAGACCGGCCAGTATTTCTGACCCACGGCCTCGAACATTTCGATGGATGCGATGCCGTCATAGACCCCGCGTTCATCCCGATAGTCTTGCAGCTTGAATTCAACCCGATCTGATAAACCTGCTTTTTCAATACGTTCCTTGGCGTACTTGAATTGCTCCTCACTGATGGTCAGGCCGGTGACACGCAAACCTCGTTCCTTTGCGGCATATTCCGCGAAGCCGCCCCAGCCACATCCGATCTCCAGCACATGATCACCCGGTTTGGCACCCATCTCATCCACAAGGCTTGCGTATTTGGCGATCTGGGCCTTCTCGAGGCTTTCCTGCCCAGACTCAAAAATCGCGCTGGAATAGGTCATCGTGTCATCCAGCCAAGAACTGTAAAATTCGTTACCCAGATCGTAGTGATACGAGATGTTCTTTTTGGCTTGGGCCCTGTTGTTTCTGTGCAGCCAGAACCGCAGCCGTTCGTATGCCTGAACCAGAAACTGGCCCGTAAACCCGTCATAAACGGTCTCGGTTCCAAGATGCACAAGATCCATGAAAGATCGCAGATCGGGTGTACTCCAATGTCCGTCCAGATACGCATCGGAGAAACCCAGTTCTCCCTCGCGGATCAGGCGCGCAAAGACATCGTCGTCGTGAATATCGACCTGCGCCACCGGCCCGGCCTTTGCGCCTTCTGCGCGAAACGTGCGACCGTCGGGTAGTCTGATATCAAGACGCCCGGTTTCCATCCGGTTCAACATTTTAAAGACTTGGGCGAAATATCTGGGCAGGTCTTTTTGCCCTTCGGTCGTCGTCAGGATCATCCGCTCTCCCCTCTGCGGTACGCGTACAAAGCTAGGCGGCGAAATTGTTTCTGGCAAGTTTTCAGTTCCTTAGTGGGATTTTCGGCTTTCATATGCGCGCAAGGCGCGGGTCCGCCCTTCGGGCAATTCGACTATGGGTTTGGGGTATTCCGCATCCGGACGCAGCCCCCATGAACGCGGGACGGCATCAAAATACGACAGGGCGGTCTTGCTGGGTTCGGAATAACCTTCGGCAATCCAGCGATGCGTATAGTTCCCGTCGGGATCGAATTTCTCAGCTTGCGTCTGGGGATTGAAAATCCTGAAAAACGGGGATGCATCGGGCCCAGATCCAGCAACCCACTGCCAGCCCATGGCATTGCAGGCCGGGTCCCAGTCGATCAG
Source organism: Ruegeria sp. H8 (assembly GCF_056532905.1). Taxonomy (NCBI): domain Bacteria; kingdom Pseudomonadati; phylum Pseudomonadota; class Alphaproteobacteria; order Rhodobacterales; family Roseobacteraceae; genus Ruegeria; species Ruegeria sp. H8. Next base: position 889,971 of record NZ_JBQFNY010000001.1, read on the forward strand.
GCAATCCTCAAACCAATTCATCCCTATTTTCCAGTGGGTCATAAGATGCTTGGTCAGATAGCTTGCGACAATCATCCGAGCCCGGTTATGCATTCGACCCGCCACATACATTTGCCGCAGCCCAGCATCGACGACAGGTATTCCAGTTCTGGCCTGCTGCCATGCAGTGACTTCGGGATGGTCCGGATCGGTATTCCAGGGAAAGCTGTCCCATTCCGGCTTCCAGTTGGAAGCCACCAGTTGGGGCGTGTGATACATCAGGTGATAGGCAAACTCGCGCCAGACGAGTTGACGTAGATAGGCATCGGCACCGGGTGTACCGGTCAACGCAGCCCTTTGGACCATATGCCAGACTGTACGCGGCCCGATTTCACCCAAAGACAGGTATTCCGACAGGTTAGACGTTCCGTCCTGATCCAACCTGTCCCGGTTGCTGGAATAGTGGGAAAGTCGCCCAAGAAACGCCTCGAGGTGATCCAAGGCGGCCTGTTCGCCGGGTTTTACATGAGGACGAACGACAGCCGCGCCCCTGTTCATGGCATCCCCCATCTGCCAATCGCTCAATTTGTCAGAAGCGGGCCACGACATCGGGGCCTGCAAATCGGCAACCCGCGCATCGGGAAATTGTACATCCCGCCCCTGAACCGCACGCCACATGGGCGTGTAGACCCGAAACGGATTTCCTGTTTTTGTAGCGACAGTCCAGGGCTCAAAAAGAAGATGCCCCGCAAATGACTTTGCCGTCACTCCTACTTTTGTAAGCACAGACTTGATCGTCTTGTCGCGTTCGATTGAGGCCGGATCGTAAGCGCGAGACCAGAAGACGGAGGTTGCGCCGGTCTCGGCCATGACCTGCTGCACCTGTTCAAGTGCGTCGCCGCGTCGGAAAATCAGTCGGCTGCCCATATTGGCCAGTGACGCTGTGAAAGCTTCCAGCCCCAAGCCCAAACGCCACTTCGGCGCGGCCCCCATCTGTTCGACGAGGTTGTCATGAATAAACAAAGGTATGACCGGACGGCCACTTTCGGCCGCTGCAGTCAACGCGGGGTGGTCCGACAGACGCAAGTCCCGTCGAAACCACAAAATGATCGGAGCTTGCTGTTGCTTCACAATACGCCCTTGAGGTTTTTTGATTTGTACGCGCCCTCAAGAGTAGTGGATCACAAAACGCGCTCAAGAGCCTCTAAAAGCTGATCAATTTCCTGCTTCGTGGTGTAGTGGGTGAAGCTGACCCTCAAAACACCCTGCGCCGGGTCGACGCCCATCGCCTGCAAGGGACGCACCGCATAGAAGTCTCCGCCACCCGCCATGACACCGTATTGCGCCAGTTCCGCCGCAACCGGTTCAGCCGGGCGGTTCAACGAAAGGGCGACGGTGGGCGCGCGCCGGCTGGCATCGGAAGGACCGATCAGGCGCACGGCGTTTCGATCCTTTACCGCATCCAGAACCGGTTGCAGCAATGACTCTTCGTGTGATCGCATCAGATCGTGGACAAATACGCCCTGCTCCACCGCGCCCGTCTCGGGCCCGCCATGGTGGGCGCATAGCAACTCAACATAATCTGCCATACCGGCACTGGCCCCAATCTGCGCGTGATCGGGTCCCGCCGGGGTGAACCGCTTGTACAGGACGTCGCCGTTGAAATAATGGGTCTGGTTGGGCAACAGCTCACCCAATGTGCGGCGGATGACCATGCACCCCTGGTGCGGGCCATAGGTCTTGTACGCAGAAAACAAATAGATATCCGGCCCCAGATCGCCAACATTCGGAAATCCGTGCGGGGCGTAGGATACGCCATCAACGCAGACAAACGCACCCGCTGCATGCGCAATGGCAGTAATCTCGGTGACCGGATTGATCTCGCCAACGACATTTGAGCAATGCGGGAAACAGACCAGACGCACTTTTTCGTCCAGCATGTTTTCCAGATCCTGAGGGTTCAGCGACCCGGTTTCGGGGTCGATTTGCCATTCCCTCACCTCTATCCCGGCCTCGACCAGACGACGCCACGGGCCAGAGTTGGCTTCGTGATCCTGATTGGTCACGACGATTGCCTCGCCGGGCTTCATCCATTGCCGGAACGCCTGCGCCAGAACATAGGTGTTCTGGGTGGTTGAAGGACCAAAACTCAGTTCATCCGTGTCGACGCCCAGAATGGCAGCCATACGCGCACGCGCCTCGTCCATTTCGGCGCCCGCAAGGCGGCTGGCCTCATATGGGGCGTAAGGCTGAACCTTGCGCTGCGTGTAGAACCGCGTCAGCCGGTCGATCACTGGTTTGCAGGTGTAAGACCCACCTGCATTTTCGAAGAACGCCTGCCCTTGCAGGCTGGGTTCTGAAAAGGCCGGGAACTGCGCCCGAACGAAATCGATATCCAGAGAGCTCATGCCTCATTGCTCCTTAGTTGTGCAGTCAGATCAATGAGATGCCCGCGCATGTTTCCGGACATCTCAGAAATCATGGCAGGTCTTCCAGCCCAGCCTGTGCTTGGGCCTTTGGCCGACGAAACACGGGGCAGCCCTTCGCCTAGGAAGGACACCGATACTTAGACAGGGCCGCCCACAACCGTCAAGCGAAAGCAAAACGCAAAAGCCCCGGCTCGACGCCGGGGCTTTGAAAGCTTGCGGAATCGTCGGGCGCCTCCTCTGGCTTCAACCCTGAACCTTGGTATAGGTCCCCTCGCCCGCGAGGATGCCTCGGAAACCGCCGGGCTCATCAAGCCCGAAGACGATCAGGGGCAGATTGTTGTCGCGTGCCAAGGCAATGGCCGAAGCATCCATGACCCGCAACCGTTTGGCCAGTACGTCATCATAGGTCACGGTATCATAGCGTACGGCGTCAGCATGTTCCGCAGGGTCTTTGTCATACACGCCATCCACTCCGTTCTTGCCCATGAAGATCGCCTCGCACGCCATTTCGTTGGCGCGCAGGGTGGCTGCGGTGTCTGTCGTGAAATACGGGTTGCCAGTACCGGCGGCGAAAATACAGACCCGCTTTTTCTCGAGGTGTCGAACAGCCCGGCGGCGGATATAGGGTTCGCACACCTCGTCCATGCGAATGGCCGAGATCACGCGGGTGAACACTCCGATCTCTTCCAGTGCGGATTGCATCCCCAGCGCGTTCATCACCGTGGCCAACATGCCCATGTAATCCGCCGTTGTCCGCTCCATGCCCTGGGCTGAACCGCTCAGGCCGCGAAAAATGTTTCCGCCGCCGATGACCATGCAAATCTCGACGCCCAGATCGTGAACCGATTTCACTTCTTGCGCGATGCGTTGAACGGTTGGCGGGTGCAAGCCGAATCCCTGATCCCCCATCAACGCTTCGCCCGAGATTTTCAACATGACCCGATTGTACTTTGTTTTCGGGGTCTCGGCTGTTTCAGAAGAAGGGGAAAGGCTCATGTTGCGCTCCGGGCTGGCACGGGGTTAATTTCCGGCGCAAAATGAAGCAAAAGCTCCGCAGGTTCAATGCGGTTGGTGAGGATAGAGGCAACCGCGCATGACCCGGCGATCAACAGACCTGCTTTTTCGGCAACTGCCGCCTGTTCCGGACGACAAGCCGGTTCTGATTGCGGGGCCTACGGCATCCGGCAAATCAGCACTGGCGCTGGAGATCGCCGAACGGCATGGCGGGGTTATCGTCAATGCGGATGCAAGCCAGGTTTATGACTGCTGGCGCGTCATCTCGGCCCGTCCGTCCGCCCAGGAAGAAACCCGCGCGCCGCATCTGTTGTACGGGCACGTCGCCTATGATCAGGATTATTCTACCGGCCATTGGCTGCGCGAGGTCCTGCCCCTGCTAACGGGGCATCAACGCCCGATCATCGTCGGTGGGACGGGATTGTATTTCTCGGCCCTGACCGAAGGCATGGCTCAAATCCCTGCGACGCCACCCGAAGTTCGGGCCGAGGCCGATCAGATGCCCATGGCAGACCTTCTGGAGGGGGTCGATGCAGACACGCTTGCAAAGCTGGACATACACAACCGTGCCCGCGTGCAACGCGCATGGGAGGTGCAGCGCGTCACAGGTCGCAGCCTGTTGTCCTGGCAGGCCGAAACGCCCCCACCGGCACTTCCGCTGAACGAGACCCTGCCGATCGTTTTTGACGTTGACAAAGCATGGCTGCTGAACAGGATAGAACGCCGCTTTGACCAGATGCTGGAACAGGGCGCGATCGAGGAAGTGCGTGCCATGCAGGACCGGTTCGACCCCACCCTTCCGGCCTGCAAGGCCATAGGCGTGCCGGAACTCAGGGCATATTTGGACGGCGCGATGACTTTGGATCAGGCGCGAGAGCGCGCAACCATAGCGACGCGTCAATTCGCCAAGCGTCAGCGTACCTGGTTTCGCGCCCGAATGAAGGCCTGGAATCACGTCGATCCCTCTTGTTAGTACCCGTTAGTAATCGGCTCTTTTGACTTAGCAAAAGCAAGGCGCCGCCAAGTCTCAAAGCTTAAGAGAACTTAATGATTTGCTGCGATTTCCCTTAACAAACTAAGAAAACAATGGGGAAACCGGCATCGCTTTGGGCTGCCAGAAGAAATGCTTTTCCACGACTTCAACTGATCGCGAATGTCGTTTTTGTACTACTTATGACGATTTCGAACATTGACCTTATCTGAAATCTGGTGCCGAATAACGACATGGGGATGAACAGAGTCCAAAAAACAAAATCCTTCACTCTGGCGACCGAAAGAAACCGGGTCGCGTAGAGCCATAATCAATCAACAAAATCAGTGTCACAGGGAGACATCCATGACGAATACCGTATCCACCGAAGACAAGGTGCACTGGGCGGCAGCGATGCACGCTCAGGAATACCGCGACGGCAAGCTAAGCCGAAGGGAATTCATGACACGCGCAACCAGTCTTGGGGTTACTGCCGCAGCGGCCTATGGCATGATCGGATTGCCGACACCTGCTTTGGCCGAAACAGCAAAGCAGGAAGGCGGCACGCTGCGTGTGCAGCAAGAAGTCCGCGCCCTCAAAGATCCCAGAACCTATGACTGGTCGCAGATCGCAAACGTGACGCGCGGCACGCTGGAATATCTGGTCGAGTACAACTCGGACGGATCGTTCCGTGGCATGCTGCTGGAAAGCTGGGAAGTCAACGACGACGCGACCGTTTACACTCTGAATGTCCGTCCGGGCGTCAAGTGGAACAATGGCGACGATTTCACGGCTGACGACGTTGCCCGCAACATCGCGCGCTGGTGTGACAAGAGCTCGGAAACCAACTCGATGGCGGGCCGCTTTGCAACCTTGATCGACGCGGATACCGGTCAGGCCGGTGAGGGTGTCATCGAAGTCGTCGACGCAACCACGGTCAAACTGAACCTGCCAAAGCCGGATATCACTCTTATTCCGGGCATGGCCGACTATCCCGGCGCGATTGTTCACAGCTCGTTCAGCGAGACTGACCTGCTGAACAATGTGGGAACCGGCCCCTATCTGATGGACGAACTTGAGGTTGGCGTTAAAGCCGTTTTGGTTCGCAACCCGGATCACAACTGGTGGGGTGAAGAAGTGTATGGCCGCCCTGCCCTGGATCGTATCGAGTACATCGACTACGGAACCGACCCTTCTGCCTGGTTGGCGGCGCTGGAATCCGACGAAGTCGACATGCTGTATGAATCGGTGGGTGAATTCATCGACGTGATGGACGGGCTTGGCTATGTGAAGTCAGAAGTGGTGACCGCCGCGACCATCGTTATTCGTCCCAACCAACTGGCCGAGATCGACGGGCAAAAGCCTTATGCGGACAAACGTGTCCGGCAGGCCCTTCAGATGGCCGTAGACAATTCAGTTTGTCTGGAACTGGGCTATGGCGGTCGCGGAGCGCCGGCGGAAAACCATCACGTGGCGCCGCTGCATCCGGAATATGCCGAGCTTCCGCCGCAAAAGGTTGATCCCGCAGCGGCCAAGGCGTTGATGGACGAAGCCGGTTTCGGTGATTTCGAGCACGAGATCATCTCGATCGACGATGACTGGCGTCGCAACACCACAGATGCCGTTGCCGCGCAACTGCGCGATGCCGGGATCAAGGTCAAGCGGACCGTTCTGCCGGGCAATACCTTCTGGAACGACTGGGCCAAGTACCCGTTCAGCTCGACCAACTGGAACCCGCGTCCGTTGGGTGTTCAGATTTGGGCGCTTGCTTATCGTACGGGCGAAGCCTGGAACGAGTTCGGCTATGCGAGCCCAGAGTTTGACGCCATTCTGGAAGAGGCGCTGGCCATTGCCGACGCGGACAAGCGTCGCGAAGTCATGGCGCGTGGCGAAGCACTGCTTCAGGAAGATGGGGTTACTATTCAGCCCTATTGGCGCTCGCTCTATCGCCACATGAAAGAGGGTCTTGTTGGAACCGACATGCATGTGACCTTCGAACACCATCACTACAAGTGGGGCTGGGCTGCCTAGTCGCTGCTATCCACACCCGAGGGGCGCCTGACACGGGCGCCCCTTTCCAGCCGCAGACTTGCCGACGCGGGGTCGGACGTCCGAGGCCAGAAAATGGTCCAATGATCTGCGGAATACCTGAACAACAGGGGCCAACATGGGACTATTCATCCTACGACGGTTCGGGGTGATGCTGCTTACGGCATTATGTCTGACATTCGTCGTCTTTTTCCTGACCAACCTATACCCGAACCTTGAAAAGCTGGCGAAAACGCAGGGCAACCAGCGTATGTCGGATGAGCAGGTCGAAGCCTGGTTGGAAAACCGCGGCTACTTGCAGCCGACACTCGTTAAATACGGCCAATGGTTGGGCGTGATGCCCGGGTTCCAGAATACCCTGGAAGATGGCCAGTTCGTGGGAACCTGCACAAGACCCGGTTCGACGGCAGAGGACACGGCAAGATATTGTGGTGTTCTTCAGGGCGATTGGGGATACTCAACCGTTTTCAAGGAAGAAGTCGGAACCATCGTTGGCAAGCGCTTGGGCAATACAGGTTACCTGATGTTCTGGGTTTTGGTCCTGATGGTGCCATCTGCACTGATCGTTGGTGTACTGGCCGGGATGCGAGAGGGATCAGCCCTGGATCGATCATTGTCGACCTTCTCAATCATCACGACAGCGACACCGGAATACGTATCGGGCGTTATCTTCATCGCGATCTTCACCTCGTCCACCGTGGGGCTGAAATGGTTCAAGGGAACCGCGACGCAAGCGATGGAGAACCCGACATTCGAGAACTTCTTCCTGCCGGTTCTCACCATTGCGCTGTACGGTATGGGCTATATCGCCCGGATGACCCGCGCTTCGATGACCGAAGTGATGACGGCGCAATACATCCGGACCGCACGGCTGAAGGGTGTCTCGTTCCCGAACATCGTCATGAAACACGCTTTGCGCAACGCGTTGATCGCGCCGTTCACGGTTATCATGCTGCAGTTCCCATGGCTGCTGAACGGCGTGGTGATTGTTGAAACCCTGTTCAACTACAAGGGTTTCGGCTGGGCGCTGGTTCAGGCCGCTGGCAACAACGACATCCAGCTTCTGCTGGCGATCTCGGTCGTGTCGGTCTTCGTGGTTCTGATAACGCAGCTGATCTCGGATATCGGCTACGTTTACCTCAACCCGCGCATTCGCATTTCATAAGGAGGGTGAGATTATGGAACCACTAACCTGGACCGGCTCTATCGCCTTCCTGAACCCGCTTCTGATGATCGCACTGGCAGCACTTTTGCTGTCGATCCTGGTCTGGATCATCGCCAGTATCTTTTTGCCTGAACAGCAGATTGTCGTGAATCCGGATGGATCCGTCAGTTCTGGCGGCGGTGTCCGTGGATTGATCCAGCTTGCGCTGCATTACAGTTTCCTTGCCAGCGTGGGATTGGCCGTGGCTTATCTGGTGCTGGGCATCCTGATGGGCACTGGCGCAGGGATCATCGGCGCCATTTCCCAGCAATTCCTGCCTGTATGGGTCGCGCTGATCATCATGTTCGCCATGTCCATCGCCTTCAAACGACGGTTGGGGTTGTACGGCAAACTGTATGACAGTCCCATCGGAATGATCGGCTTTGGCCTTGTGATGTTCTGGGTCTTTACCGGCATCTTCGGCGCGCTTGATCTGATCGTGACCCATGACCCGCTGACACAGATCTCTGGCATGAAGAACAAAGTGCCGGGAACGCCTCTGCCAAATCTGGAGGACGGCGAGTATGCTTGGTATCTTCTGGGCGGTGACAATCTGGCGCGTGACGTATTCAGCCGGATGGTCAAGGGGGCCTGGGTTGTGGTGCAAATTGCACCGCTGGCAACGATGTTCGCCTTTATGGTCGGCATTACGCTGGGGCTTCCCGCCGGCTACTATGGGGGCCGTTTTGATACGTTCCTGTCCTTCCTCGCCAACCTGATCCTCGCCTTCCCGGTGATCCTGCTGTTCTACCTGCTGGTGACGCCGGAAATCGTGGCAACCGGGGTGCCGAACTACATGGCGGCCGTGTTGTTCGTGTTCCCGATCCTGTTCATCGGCGTATTGCTGAATTCGCGCTATTACACGCGCCCGAATTTCCGCACGCCATTGCTTATCGGTGTTCTGGGTGTTGCGATCTGGCTGTATCTGTCGCTGATTTCGACCGGTGGCTACATCATCAATACCGAGGCCTACCGGATCTGGGGTCTGCCGACCTATCTGGACCTGTTCGATATCCCCGGCGGTATTCTGGTGGTGTTCGTCTCGGTGGTGTTCGTCAACTCGCCCACGGTCTTCCGTATCGTGCGCGGCTTGGCGCTGGACATCAAAACCCGCGATTACGTGGCTGCAGCCCAGACACGCGGCGAAGGGCCGTGGTACATCATGCTTTGGGAAATCCTGCCCAACGCCCGTGGCCCTCTGATCGTCGATTTCTGTCTGCGCATCGGTTACACCACCATTCTTCTGGGGACTTTGGGCTTCTTCGGACTGGGCCTTCCGCCGGAAAGCCCGGACTGGGGATCCACGATCAACGAGGGGCGCAAGCTGCTGTCGATCTACCTGCACCCTGCCCTTCCTCCTGCCTTTGCCCTGCTGTCGCTGGTTCTTGGTCTGAACCTGCTGGCTGACGGACTTCGCGAGGAAAGCCTGAAGGACTGATGTGATCGAGGCCGGGGGGCCAGCCCCCCGGACCCCCCGGGATATTTTTGGCCAGATGAAGGGGATCCCCGCATTTGGTGAGGAGTAAGCAAAATGAGCAAAATGGCGGATTATGACGGCCCGATCCTGGAGATCGACAAGCTGTCCATCTCATTCTTTACCCGCCTGCGGGAAATCCCCGCCGTGATGGATTTCTCGGTCAGCGTAGAGCCCGGCGAAGCCGTGGGGCTGGTTGGTGAATCCGGTTGTGGCAAATCGACCGTGGCACTGGGCGTGATGCAGGATCTTGGCAAGAACGGTCGCATCGTCGGAGGCACGATAAAGTTCAAGGGCCGCGATCTGGCAGAGATGTCGGCCGAAGAGTTGCGCGACATTCGCGGCAATGAAATCGCGATGATCTATCAGGAACCGATGGCATCGCTGAATCCGGCGATGAAGATCGGCAAACAATTGATGGAAGTGCCGATGATCCACGAGGGGGTAAGTCAGGAAGAGGCTTATTCCCGCGCGCTGGAAGTGGTGACGGATGTTCGCCTGCCAGACCCCGAGCGGATGTTGAATTCGTTTCCGCACCAACTGTCGGGTGGTCAGCAGCAGCGAATCGTGATTGCGATGGCGCTGATGTCGAAACCGGCGCTGTTGATCCTGGACGAGCCGACAACGGCTTTGGACGTGACCGTCGAGGCCGCCGTGGTCGAACTGGTCAAGGATCTAGGCAAGAAATACGGCACCTCGATGTTGTTCATCTCGCACAATCTCGGGCTGGTTCTAGAAACCTGCGACCGTCTGTGCGTGATGTATTCGGGTGAAGCGGTCGAGCGCGGCTCGATCAAGGATGTGTTCGACGAGATGCAGCACCCTTATACACAAGCGCTGTTCCGTTCGATTCCGCTGCCGGGGGCTGACAAGAACACGCGTCCGCTGGTGGCTATTCCGGGGAACTTCCCATTGCCCCACGAGCGGCCTCCGGGTTGCAACTTTGGACCGCGGTGCGACTATTTCGAAGAGGGGCGCTGTGACGCGAAGGAAATCCTGATGGAGGCCGTTCCGGGAAATGACCGGCACCACACCCGCTGCCTTAAATTCCAGGAAATCGACTGGAACGCCCCACTTGCGCTGGCCGATCAGAAAGAAAAGGGTGAGATTGGCCGAACGGTTCTGAAAATGGACAACCTCAAGAAATATTACGAGGTTGCGGCAAATGCCTTGTTTGGCGGCGGTGAGAAGAAGGTGGTGAAAGCTAACGAAACGCTCAGCTTCGAGGCGCACGAATCCGAGACACTGGCCATCGTGGGGGAATCCGGCTGCGGCAAGTCCACCTTCGCCAAGGTCCTTATGGGGTTGGAGACGGCCACAGACGGGCAGATCCTGCTGGACAACCGCAACATCGAACAGGTGCCCATCGAAGAACGCGATGCCAAGACGATCGGCGAAGTTCAGATGGTTTTCCAGAACCCGTTCGACACGCTGAATCCGTCGATGACCGTTGGCCGTCAGATCATCCGGGCGCTTGAAATCTTTGGTGTCGGAAACTCTGAAGCCGAGCGAAAGAAGCGGATGCTGGAACTGCTTGATCTGGTGAAGCTGCCGCGCGCCTTTGCAGACAGGATGCCGCGACAGCTGTCCGGCGGGCAGAAACAGCGCGTGGGTATCGCGCGCGCCTTTGCCGGCGATGCGCGTATCGTTGTGGCGGACGAACCCGTCTCGGCGCTGGATGTGTCGGTTCAGGCTGCCGTGACGGATCTGTTGATGGAGATACAGCGACAGCACAAGACCACGCTGCTGTTCATCAGCCACGATCTGTCCATCGTGCGTTACCTCAGTGACCGGGTTATGGTGATGTATCTGGGCCATGTTGTGGAGTTGGGCACCACGGATCAGGTCTTTGCCCCGCCCTATCACCCCTATACCGAGGCGCTGCTGAGCGCGGTTCCGATTGCGGATACCTCGATCGAAAAGCAGCATATCGTTCTGGAAGGCGATATTCCCTCGGCCATGAACCCGCCACCAGGCTGTCCGTTCCAGACGCGTTGCCGATGGAAATCCGAGGTGCCTGACGGTCGGTGCGAATCCCATGTGCCGCCGGTGCAGACGCTGGCGGATGGGCACCAGATCAAATGCCACCTGGCCGAAGATATTCTGGCCCGGATGGAGCCGGTGATCAAAGTCGCGGCGGAGTAAACCCGTTTCTGAACCTTGAGAAAGGGCCGGTCAGGGACCGGCCCTTTCTTTTGGCGCCGTGGTTTCTTGGGGAGACAGGCGGCGCTTGAGAGTGGCGTGAGTGGCGACCCCGGGAATTCGTCAGCCGGTCATGACGTTGTTGCCAAAATGCATGAATTCCTGGTTCATTCCGGCAATGTCACCGGCTTCAAGCTGAAGGCTGGCACTGTCAAGCATCTTGTAGCTCTGCTGCCCCTTCACCCAGTCGTCGGCGGATTGCAGAGTGGTCAGTGTGTAGGATGTGACATCATTCAGGTAGTGTGTGGGGATGATCACCTTGGGCTTGAGCTTAGATACGATGTCGTTGCCCTGATCGAAGCTGAGGATATGTTCCGAGCCATCAACCGGCAACGTCAGAACATCCACCCGTCCGATCGTGTCCCAGAACTCCTGTGGCGGGTTGTGGCGGTTGTCGCCCCAGATCAGCGTTCGAATGCCGCCGGTCTCGACCAGATAGACGACCATATCCATGTGGCCCACGTTGTTCGGCGGGCAGGCTTCCACACCGAACTCGGCCAGCGCATTGGTCCAGTCATACCATCCCGGCGCGACACAGGCGTGCTTGTCGGCAAAACCGGTGATCTTGATGTCAGCAAACTCGAAATTGCCCACCATGCGGTCCAGCACCATGGTCGAACTTGGGCGTTCAATCGCATCGTGATCAAAATGGGCATGGGTCGACAGGGTGATATCCACCGGGATTTGCGGGAATTCGTTGCGGAACCAAAGCCCCCATGCGCCCGACGGATCATCGCGCCAGGGATCAAACAGCACTGTTGCGCCATTGGGCGAGGTGATCTTGATCGCACAATGACCATAATAGTCGATGCCAACCGTCCCGGTGCTGGCCTGACCCGTTGCGCCTTGCAGATCGATCACGTGGTTGTTGTTGCCCGGCTGTAGCCACGCTTGAGACTGCGCCTGAGCCGGTCTTGCGCCCAGTACGGAAGCTGTCGCGCCGACACCGGCAGCCCCCGCCGCCATAAAGAACGACCGGCGAGACAGCCCCGGCGCCAGATGATCCTTGTCGCCGTTCAGGATAGTTGGTTTCAGATCTTTGCGATCCATTTTTGTGTACCTCTCTGTTGGACATGTACAGGTTTTCCGCACGTCCCAACCAAAGGTAACAAGCCAAGGCATCTTGGCTCAGACCGAAAAAATGGGGGCGGAATATGGGGGAAAACCCGATATTCCGTGTTCACGAAATCGAGAGCAAATGACTGCGCAGGTTCTGGCTGCGCCCTTCAAGTCCCAGCTTGCGGCGAATGTTGTTGCGGTGAAAATCGATTGTCGATGTTTCTCGGGACAGGGCCTTGGCGATGTCCTTGGTTGTTTTTCCAAACATGACCATCTGCGCAATCTCGATCTCGGTCGGGGTCATTGCTGCAAACGCATCCGTCAGTTTGTCCGATAATGAAGACGTGATCTCGTTCAGGTTCTTCTCGGCCAGCTCAAGATAGACATACTGCGCTTCGCCCCCGGAAAGCTGCGTTCGAACCTTTTCCAGATAGGGCAGAACTCGGCCGCGCACCTGTTCGACAATTTCGTAATCGCGGTTTTTGCGTTCGTCATCCAGACTGGACAGCAGGACGCGCAGCGCCGTGTTGGTTTCCTGCAATTCACGGGTGCGATCCGCGACACGGGTTTCAAGCTGCGCCAGTGTTTCGTTGAGCTTCTCTTCCAGCGCGCGGCGCAGGTAAACCTCTTGCAACAAAGCCAAATCCGACTCGACCATGCGTGCGAACTGCGCCAACCCTTCGCGGAACAACAAGGCACGCCGGTTCTGCTTGCGATCCAGAACACAAATCGTTCCGAACACCGATCCATCGGGCCATTTCAGCGGCAGGCCGATGTAAAATGTCATCCCATGTTCCAGATCGTCATTGTCGGCCCAAACCGGATCGCAGGTTGCATCCTCAACCACCAGTTCTCCGTCCCGTTGCAGGACGCCCTGACAATAAAGTTTGGGATTCAACTGGAAACTCAAACCAACCGGATACGGGTTTTCGGGATGATCCGAGGTGATCAGCACTGCGTGATCCGGTGCGTCGGTTTTCATGATCAGGCTTGCGGGCACATCCGCCAATTCCGCGACCAGATCAACCAGTTGCTGCCAGTTGGCCAGCGTTTCTTGCGGAATCTCAGGGTGGTCAACAGGCATGAGGCGGCCTCACCAGTTACTGGACGATACCCTTTCAGATTAGTTGGACTGGTTGAGCCTGATCAAGAACCGGACGTTCTGCGCCGCGGCATCGGGTTTATCCGCCCCAGATGACCTTCACGTAGTTCTGGGTTTCCTTGTATGGCGGTATGCCGCCATGCTTTTCCACCGCTTTGGGGCCGGCATTGTAGGCGGCCAATGCCAGTGGCCAGGATTTGAACTTGCGATACTGCCAGGACAGGTATCTGGCGCCACCCTCGAGATTCTGTTTGGGGTCATGCGGGTTGACCCCCAAAAGCTCGGCAGTCTGAGGCATCAATTGCGCCAATCCCAGAGCACCCTTGTGAGACTTCGCATGCGGGTTCCATCCGCTTTCCTGCTGAACAAGGCGCAGGAACAAGTCTTCGGGAATGTTGTGAAGGCGGGCAGCCTGTTTCGCCAGATCCAGATACTGGCCGCGATACTTGCCAGTATATCGTTTGCCGGTATGCGCACGGGATGTCTTGGGTTTCAACCGCGCGGAATCGCGATACTGCGTCGCCGCACGGGAATCCAGAATCTTGGACTGCTTGAGGAAGATATCCTTGCGGCTTTTGGTAGACAGAGTTTGCGCCTGCACAGGCAAAACGGCCAGCACAAGGCAGACAACAGAAAACCCAGCAACCCAAGAACGCATCAATGCCTATCCTGCTCGATAAGAAACCAGTCAGATTATAGGTATTCCCACAAAAAATGAAAGCTTGGTAAAGACCAAAGTAAGACTCTTGCCCAACACTGTTGTATCTACTGTTTTCATCCATGATGCAGGCCGTATAGGGTCTCACGAACAAGTCGCGCCAGATTCGGCGCACATACGCGAAAACAGAACGAGGAATTACATGGCGGGTTCAGTCAACAAGGTCATTCTGGTAGGTAATCTTGGCCGCGACCCCGAGGTCCGGTCGTTCCAGAACGGCGGAAAGGTTTGCAATCTGCGCATTGCCACGTCAGAGAACTGGAAAGACCGCAACACGGGCGAACGCCGCGAACGCACGGAATGGCACTCGGTCGCCATCTTCTCGGAACCGCTGGCCCGTATTGCTGAGCAATATCTGCGCAAAGGCAGCAAGGTTTATATCGAAGGCCAGCTGGAAACCCGAAAATGGCAGGATCAGTCCGGGCAAGACCGTTATACAACCGAGGTTGTTCTGCGCCCCTACCGCGGTGAATTGACGTTGCTCGACAGCCGCGGTGAAGGCGGCGGCAGCGGCGGTGGTTACGGCGGCGGCCAAGCCGGTGGCAGCGGGTACGGAGACCCTTACGGCGGTCCGTCCAGTTCCCCGGCACCAGCATCGGGTGGAATCGACGACGACGAGATTCCGTTCTAGAGAATTCGGAGACACGACATGACATGGTCCTTCTCTCTCGGCCGATTGCTCGGGTCCGAACTGAGAGTCCATGTCACGTTTTTCCTGCTTCTGGCCTGGGTAGGCTTTGCCGCCTATTCCGCCGGTGGCCTGCCGGCCGCCATAGACAACCTGTTGTTTGTTCTGGCCTTGTTTGCCTGTGTGGTCGCGCACGAATTCGGTCATGCCCTCATGGCGCGGCGCTTTGGAATCAAGACCCCAGACATAACACTGTTGCCGATCGGTGGGTTGGCCCGGCTTGAAAGGATGCCGGAAAAACCGATGCAAGAAGTGCTTGTGGCACTTGCAGGTCCAGCGGTGAACATCGTGATTTGGATCATACTGGTCGCCTTCGGAGCAGGAGTGCCGATCGAGACGCTTTCCCAGATCGATTCACCGGGTATCGGGTTTCTGAACAGGCTGGCCTACATCAACCTGCTGCTGGCCGTATTCAACATGATCCCGGCCTTCCCCATGGACGGAGGGCGCGTATTCCGCGCCCTTCTGTGCCTGCGCATGGACCGCGTCAAAGCAACACGGGTGGCTGCGGTCGGAGGTCAGATCGTTGCGGTGGGTCTGGGATTTTTGGGGCTGAGTTCAGGCAACCCGTTTCTGGTTCTCATCGCCGTGTTCGTGTTCATCGCCGCCAACGCCGAAAGCCAGGACGTCGCCCTGCGATCCGCGGCACGCCGGGTTCTGGCCCGGGATGCGATGATCACCGAGTTTCACGCGCTCTCCCCCAACGATACGTTGAGCACGGCGGCGCAAGCCGTGATCCACACTACGCAGCACGAGTTCCCTGTGTTGGATACGGATCAATCTCTGCTTGGTTTTGTGACCCGAGATCGACTGTTTGCCGCGCTCGCAGGCGATCAGCCCAGATCGGCACCTGCCACCACGATCATGAATGCCGATGTCCCCGCGGTTTCGCTTACCACCGGGCTCGAGACCGTTCTGGAGCACTTGCACAACGGCGCTCCGGCCATCGCTGTGGTCACTCGGGGTGGTCGCATGATGGGTTACATCACGCGCGAGAACATCGGTGAACTGATGGTCATTCAGGGGCGCTAGGCCTTCAGGTCAAGCCGTGGCAAGCGCATCTGACAGAACCGAAAGAACCGCATCTTTCGGCACATCCGAGGTCACGAACGCCTCTCCGATCCCACGCGCCAGAATAAACCGAAGCTGGCCATCCACGACTTTCTTGTCCTGTCCCATAAGATCCACCAGCGCCTCGGCGCCTGGCAATTCGCCCGGAATATCGGCCAGATCCGTCTTCATCCCCATGGCACGCAAATGCGCGCGCACCCGGCTTGGGTCCTCTTGCGAACACAAACCCAGGCGCGACGACAATTCAAACGCCAGCGCGCAGCCAATTGCCACACCTTCGCCATGCAGAAGGCGGTCGGAATAGCCCGTCGCGGCCTCCAGGGCGTGGCAGAACGTGTGCCCCAGATTGAGAAGAGCCCTGTCACCTTGTTCGGTTTCATCCCGCGCGACGATGTCGGCCTTCATTTGCACCGAGCGCGTCACCGCGTGTACCCGGGCCGCCATGTCACCCGAGGAAACGCTTGGCCCATGCGCCTCTAGCCAATCAAAGAATTTCGCATCGCCAAGCAATCCGTATTTCACGACCTCGCCATAGCCCGACAAGAAGTCTCTTTGGGTCATGGTCCCCAGAACAGAGGTATCCGCAAGAACCAGCGAGGGTTGATGAAACGCGCCGATCAGGTTTTTGCCCTGTGGTGCGTTGATCCCGGTCTTTCCACCGACCGAGCTGTCCACTTGCGCCAGCAATGACGTTGGAATCTGCACAAAGCGAACACCGCGCCGCAAAACCGCCGCTGCAAAGCCTGCCAGATCTCCGATGACGCCGCCCCCCAAGGCCACGACGACATCCCGGCGTTCGACTTTTTCCGCGAGCAGCCACTCGACGGCGCGCTCGAAATGCGGCCAGCTTTTGGTTGCCTCTCCGGCGGGCAGCGCCAGCGCGGTCATCTCGATCCCCGCGGCATTCAGCCCGGCGCGCAGTGCCTCAAGATGCAGACCGGCCACGTTTTCATCCGTCAGAACCGCGACTTTTGGCCGGGCCAGAAGTGGTGATATCCAGCCCCCCGCCCGCGTCAGAAGATCCGGACCGATTTCAACATCATAGGATCGGTCACCCAGGTCCACATGTACTGTTTGGTGCATTTATTTGAGTTCCAAAACATCAGGGCGCGCCAACAGAGCGTCGACAACGCGGCCTACCATATTTTCGATCGAGGTCTCACCATCCGAATCCACTGTCAGATCCGCCTGAGCATAAACCGGCACGCGGGCCTCGTAGAGGGATTTCAGCGTCGTATAGGGATCGTCGGTGCGCAGCAGAGGACGGGTGTCTTTGTGGCGCACACGGTTCCACAGAACATTCAGATCCGCACGCAGCCAGACGGCAGCGCCCTTTTCGGCGATGATGCGACGGTTTTCCGGCTGGAGAAACGCCCCCCCACCCGTTGAAAGAATGCCTTTTTGTTCATCCAGCAAGCGCCCGATGACCTGCGATTCCTTGGTGCGAAAGAAAGGTTCGCCGTCACGCTCAAAGATTTCAGGAATGGTCATGTTGGCGGCTGATTCGATCTCGGCATCGCTGTCCAGAAACGGAACACCCAGACGTGCGGCCAACGCGCGACCCACCGCAGTCTTGCCAGCCCCCATCATCCCCACCAGAACCACGGTTTTGTGCAGATCAAAACCACCCTGTGTGTCTGTTGAATGTGTGTTATGCTTAATTTCGCTCATTTAAACGTGAATGACGTGATCTTGGGAAAAATGCCAGTTATAACTTGGCCAAAATCAAAAATTGAGGCAGCGTGGGGCCATGGGCCGACTGATCAAATTCCTGATATATGTTCTTTGCCTGGTATTCATTGGGCTGGTCGCCTACGCCTATGTTGGCCCATTCTTTGGCGCGGATTTTTCTGCGCCTCAAAGTGAAATCCGCGAACCGGTCGTATTGGATGTCAACTAAACAGGCGCTGTTGGCGGTCTTTCTGGCGGGATCGGCACATGCGCAGACCCCGTTATCCGCGATCGAGTGGCTTGCGGATCCGCCGGAAAACCTGCCCGGAACCGTATTGCTGGAACCGCCGGTGGCACAGAACGGCGGATTGCCCGAAATTGAGGTCACGCCGCTTGAAGCGTTGTCGCAACCTTTGGGCCTGGTCGCATCATCCGTCACTGGGTTGCCCGTGGATTTGTGGCAAGGCAGCGATGCGAACCGGCTGGCGGAGCTGATCGCGAAGACGCCCGTGCGCGACAACCCGGCCATGCAACGCCTGTTGTTTACATTGCTTCTGTCGGAAACCCGGGCACCGGCGGGCCCTGATGCGCAAGAGATTATGCTGCTGGCGCGGCTGGACCGTCTGATGCAACTGGGCGCGGCTGATCCCGTGCAATCACTGGTTCAACTGGCCGGGCCGACCGATACACAGGATCGATTTCAGCGCTGGTTTGACGCAACACTGCTGACCGGTGATGAGGATCGCAGCTGCACCGCCCTTATCGCCGAACCGCATCTGTCAAAGGATTACGCCGCGCAAGTGTTCTGCAAAGCCCGACGCGGAGATTGGGCATCGGCAGCGTTGACGCTTGAGGCAGCGCATGCCCTGGACATCCTGCCGCCGGAAGAGCTGGCGGTTCTGGATCGTTTTCTAAGCCCTGAACTCTATGAAGGCGCGGCTTATCTGCCCCAACCTGAAAATCCGGATCCATTGAGTTTCCGACTGTTCGAAGCGATCGGAGAACGGCTTCCTTCCGCCTCGTTGCCACGCGCTTTCGCCAACGCGGATCTTCGGGATGTGGCCGGATGGAAAGCGCAGATCGAAGCCGCCGAACGGCTTACACGCATTGGCGCTTTGACGCCCAATCAATTGCTTGGACTTTATACCGAAAGGTCCCCGGCAGCGTCCGGCGCAGTTTGGGACCGGGTCGCGGCCATCCAACGATTTGAAAGCGCGTTGGATACGCGAAACGCTGAAGCCATCGGAAAAACGCTGCCACCGGTCTGGCAGCAGATGCGCAGCGTCGGGCTTGAAGTGCCCTTCGCCGAATTGTTCGCCGAGCGTCTGTCGAAGGTTTCGCTGTCGGTGCCGGCGACTGAAAACCTGCGCTGGCGCATTCTGATGCTGTCTGGCCTGTACGAACAGGCTGCGCAATCAGCACCGGACAACTCGATCGATACCCTGTTTCTTGCGGCGCTGGCGCAGGGTGATCCGGGGCGGGCGGTTTCTCCTTCTCCGTTGGCCGACGCGGTTTCTCAGGGGTTTGCATGGGCGGCACCCGTACCCAACGACATTGACGCCTTACTGGACAACGGTCAGCTTGGTGAAGCCATACTGGAAGCCATGCAGCTGTTTGCGCATGGTGCACGGGGCAATCTTGTGGATCTGACCGCAGCAATCGCAACCTTCCGACGCGTGGGCCTGGAAGACACCGCGCGGCGCGCAGCGCTGAGCCTGTTGATCCTGCAAGAGCGTTGAAGATGGCTATTCCGGCGACAAATGAGCTATGGATTTCGACCTTTCTACAGGCCCAGGCAGCGGAACTTGGCGCGGCGACAAATACCTTGCTGGCCTATGGGCGCGATCTGAAAGACTTTGCATCCTGGTTGCAGCACAGGGGATCCGGATTCGATCAGGCAGATCGTGATCAGATCGAGGCCTATCTGATCGACTGCCAGGCACAGGGCCTGTCGCGTTCCACCCGCGCGCGGCGATTGTCGGCGATAAAACAGCTGTACCGCTTTGCGTTCGAGGAAGGCTGGAGCGAGACGAACCCCGCCATCCAGATCAAAGGTCCGGGGCGGCAGAAACGACTGCCCAAAACGCTGGACGTACCCGAAGTCGACCGTCTTCTGGCAGCCGCCCGACGAACCGGGCGCAGCAAGGCTGATCGCATACGCAATACCTGTTTGATGGAAGTTCTCTACGCCACCGGGATGCGTGTGACCGAGCTTGTTTCCCTGCCCGTTTCCTCGGCCCGTGGCGATCCGCGTATATTGCTGGTGATGGGCAAAGGCGGCAAGGAACGCATGGTGCCCCTGTCCCCACCGGCGCGGGATGCTTTGGCCGCCTGGTTGACCGTACGGGACGAAGCCGAAGACCGGACCGTCGAGAAAGGCGGTCAAAGATCCCGCTTTCTGTTCCCGTCGCGCGGCAAGTCCGGGCACCTGACGCGGCACAGGTTCTTTCTGCTGGTCAAGGAACTGGCCGTTCAGGGTGGCGTTTCGCCCGAGAAAGTCACCCCGCACACCCTGCGCCACGCCTTTGCCACGCATCTGCTGGCCAACGGCGCTGATCTGCGTTCGATCCAGACCTTGTTGGGTCACGCCGACGTTGCAACGACCGAGATTTATACTCATGTTCTGGATGAACGGCTGTCGGAACTGGTGTTGCAACACCACCCGCTGAGCAAAGACCCTGACGAAGACCGGGGCTAAGCCCTTGATCCAGCAGCGCGGCATCCCCATAACGGATGCGTCACCCTAACCCAACAAGGACCAATGGAACCCTCATCTTCTCTGATCGACAGCGCATTCTGGTTTACGTCAGGCGCGATCCTCTTGTTGCTCGTTTTGTCCGGCTTTTTCTCGGGTTCGGAAACGGCGCTTACAGCCTCTTCTCGCGGAAAACTGCGGGCGCAGGCCGACAAAGGATCACGGGGCGCAAAAAAGGCGCTGGAAATCACCGATGACAATGAACGCCTGATCGGCTCGGTTCTTCTGGGCAACAACCTTGTCAACATCCTGGCGGCCTCGCTGGCGACGGCCTTGTTCACCCGTTTGTTCGGCGAAAGCGGCGTGGCGTTGGCGACCCTGGTCATGACTTTGCTGGTGCTGATCTTTGCCGAAGTGCTGCCCAAGACCTACGCCATCACCAATTCCGAAAAGGCCGCGGCGGCTGTCGCGCCGATCATCAGCGTCGTCGTGACGGTGTTTTCACCCATTGTGGCCGCGGTGCGGCTGCTGGTGCGCGGTGTGTTGCGTCTGTTCGGCGTGCAGATCGATCCCGACAGCAACATTCTGGCTGTGCGCGAAGAGATTGCCGGCGCCTTGCAACTTGGTCATTCCGAAGGCGTGGTCGAAAAGGAAGACCGCGACCGCATCTTGGGTGCGCTGGATCTGGGCGACCGGACGGTGGAAGAGATCATGCTGCACCGATCGAATATCGAGATGATCGACGCCAATGCCGCCCCCGAGGAAATCCTGAAACAATGTCTGCAAAGCCCCCACACCCGTCTGCCTGTGTTCCGGGACGAGCCGGAAAACATCGTGGGTGTTGTCCACGCCAAGGACCTCTTTCGCGCCATGTATGCGCAGGCAGGCAGCAGCGACGGCGGGACCGACCGTTTGGCAAGCTTTGACATCGGAAAGGTGGCAAACGACCCTTACTTTGTGCCCGAAACCACGACGCTGGACGACCAGATGCGGGAATTCCTGCGGATGCACAGCCATTTTGCATTGGTTGTGGATGAATATGGGTCACTGCGAGGCCTGATCACGCTTGAAGATATTCTTGAAGAAATCGTGGGCGAGATCGCCGATGAGTTCGACATAGACGAAGAGGTCCCGGTAACACGCACCGAAGATGGCCAGTATCTGGTTGAAGGTTCCATGACGATCCGGGATGCCAACAGGGCGCTGGACTGGTCTCTGCCGGATGACGAGGCGAACACGCTGGCCGGTCTGGTGATTCACGAGGCCCAGATGATCCCTGACGTCGGTCAGGTGTTTTCGTTCCACGGTTTCCGGTTCGAGGTCACGGCGCGTGAAGGCAACCGTATCACCGGACTGAAAGTGCGCCCCCTCTAGCGCCTGCGTTATACTTAGATGTTCCGCGCGCTGCCCGAGTGCCTGTCGTCAACTGAACGACCCAATTACGCTGAACCGGGCGCGGATATTCCGATCATCGCAACGTCCGGCCCAAGCACGGAGCTGGGCACGACGGCCAGTTTGATCACTCCGGCTTGGGTTCAGCCGTGCAGTACAGTGAAAAAGCGGCCTTCCTGGCCGAAAAACCACTGGGCGATGTCGTGCTGAACAAGGCGCAGGCAGCCTGTTTGTTTGCCCTCGGTTACAGGTTTTGACGTACTTTGGCTGCGCAAGAAGACTGTGCAAATCCAAAGCCGGAGCAATAGGTGACATGCGACACTTGTTGTCGCTAACAGACGAGTAAAATCCCCACCGGCTCGACAGTTTTTTCCATAACCATAGGGAGGAACACTGTGAAAACCACCTGTCAGGTTGCCGTCATCGGAGGCGGCGTCGTCGGATGCTCGGTGCTCTATCACCTGACCAAGCTGGGCTGGTCCGACGTGATGCTGCTGGAGCGGTCGGAGCTGACCAGCGGGTCGACCTGGCACGCGGCGGGCGGGTTTCATACGCTCAACGGCGATACCAATATGGCCGCACTGCAAGGCTATACCATCCGGCTGTACAAAGAGCTGGAAGAGATCACCGGCATGTCCTGCGGGCTGCACCATGTGGGCGGCATCACCTTGGCCGACAATCAGGACCGGTTCGACATGCTGCTGGCCGAACGTGCCAAGCACCGCTTCATGGGGCTGGAAACCGAAATCGTCGGCCCCGACGAGATCAAGAAGATCGCCCCCATCACCAACACCGACGGCATCATCGGCGCGCTCTATGATCCGCTGGACGGGCACCTCGACCCTTCGGGCACGACCCACGCCTATGCCAAGGCCGCACGGATGGGTGGGGCCACGATCGAAACCCACTGCATGGTGCGCGAGACCAACCAGCGCCCCGACGGCACTTGGGACGTGGTCACCGACAAGGGCACCATCCACGCCGAGCATATCGTCAACGCCGGCGGCCTGTGGGCGCGCGAGGTGGGCGCGATGGCGGGCATCTACTTCCCGCTGCACCCGATGGAGCATCAATACCTTGTCACCGACAACATCCCTCAGATCGAGGCGATCATCGACGCGGGCGGCGAGCATCCGCACGTCATGGACCCGGCCGGCGAGAGCTATCTGCGGCAGGAAGGGCGCGGCCTGTGCATCGGATTCTACGAACAGCCCTGCAAGCCCTGGGCCGTGGACGGCACGCCATGGGAGTTCGGGCACGAACTGCTGCCCGATGATTTCGACAAGATCACCGACAGTATCGAGTTCGCCTATCGCCGCTTCCCGGTTCTGGCCGAGGCCGGTGTAAAATCGGTGATCCACGGCCCCTTCACCTTTGCCCCCGACGGCAACCCGCTGGTCGGGCCGGTGCCGGGCGTGCGCAACTACTGGTCGGCCTGCGGCGTGATGGCCGGGTTCAGCCAAGGCGGCGGCGTCGGCCTGACGCTGGCGCAATGGATGATCGAGGGCGAACCCGAGCGCGACGTCTTTGCCATGGACGTCGCCCGATTCGGCGACTGGATCACCCCCGGCTACACCCGCCCCAAGGTGATCGAGAACTATCAGAAACGCTTCTCTGTCGCCTACCCCAACGAGGAACTGCCCGCTGCGCGGCCCAACCGCACCACGCCGATGTATGACATCTTCAGCGATCTGGGCGCCGTCTGGGGCCAGCAATACGGGCTCGAGGTCGCCAACTATTTCGCGCAAGCGGGCGAACCGACCTTCGAGACCCCGTCCTTCCGCCGCTCGGACGCGTTTGCGGCAACGGGCCGCGAGGTACGTGCCGTGCGCGGGGGCGTGGGTATCAACGAGGTGCATAATTTCGGCAAATACCTTGTGACAGGTCCGCGCGCCCGCGACTGGCTGGATCGGATCATGGCCGGGCGCATCCCCAAGCCGGGCCGCCTGTCGCTGACCCCGATGCTGTCGCCCAAGGGCAAGCTGATCGGGGATTTCACCGTGTCCTGTCTGGGCGAGGAGGAATTCCAGCTCACCGCCTCTTACGGCGCACAAAGTTTCCACATTCGCTGGTTCCAGCACCATCAGCAAGACGGCGTAACCGTCGAGAATATCAGCGACAAACGCAACGGCTTCCAGATCGCAGGCCCCAAGGCACGCGAGGTTCTGGCCGCCTGCACGCGCGCCGATATCAGCGACATGCGCTTCATGGACGTGCGCCGGATGGTCGTCGGCATGACCGACTGCATCGTGCAGCGGGTCAGCTATACCGGCGATCTGGGGTTCGAGATCTACTGCGATCCGATGGCGCAGCGCCAACTATGGTGGACCCTATGGCAGGCCGGGCAACCGCACGGCATCACCCCCTTCGGCATGCGCGCGATGATGAGCCTGCGGCTCGACAAGTTCTTCGGCTCGTGGATGCGCGAATTCTCACCCGACTACACCCCCGCTGAAACCGGGCTCGACCGCTTCATCGCCTTCAACAAGCCCGCTGATTTCATCGGCCGAGCCGCCGCCGAGACGGAACGTGCCGACGGCCCCGCGCGCAGGCTGGTGGCCTTCGAGGTCGACGCAGACGACGCCGACGTGAACGCCTATGAACCGATCTGGCTGGATGGCACTGTCGTGGGCTTCTGCACCTCGGGCGGTTATTCGCATTATGCCCGCAAGTCCGTCGCCATCGGTTTTCTGCCAACCGAACGCGCAGCAGACGGGTTTGAAGTCAAGATCGAAATACTGGGCCAGATGCGCAAGGCAAAGGTCATCTCGACACCCTTGTTTGACGCAGATGGCGCCCGAATGAGGGGATGACTCGCGCTCGGGCCCACGGCATTGTACCGAAATGACCGAAATACCCATTATCCTTTTGGCAGCGGGTCAATCCAGCCGCATGGGCGGCATCGACAAATTGATGCAGCCGATCAACGGCATTCCGTTACTAGCCCGCTCGGCACGCACAGCCTCCGCCGTGGGTCCTGTGATTGTCGCCCTGCCCCCTGAACCAAATCCCAGATATGGCGCACTTGATGGCATGGATGTCCAGATCGTTCCGGTCCGGGATGCGGCAGAAGGCATGAACGCCAGTTTGCGCGCCGCAATCCAAAAACTGCCGCCGGATGCATCCGCCGCGATGGTTTTGCTGGCCGATCTGCCCGATCTGACCCAGGCTGACCTGACAACAATCCTGAAAGCGCGACTAACCCATCCCGACTACCTGATCTGGCGTGGTACAACCGAGGATGGAAAGCCCGGTCATCCGGTGGTGTTTGACAGATCCCTTTTTGGTCAACTGTCACAGTTGCAGGGGGACGACGGTGCACAAGAGATCGTGCGGGAGCATAAAGACTTTGTTCATCTGCATCCGCTGCCTGGCCGAAACGCACTTTTGGATCTGGATACCCCGGGTGACTGGAGGGCCTGGCGCAAAAAACGTGCCCCCTGAACAAACACGGCCCGGTCTTATCGACCGGGCCGGTGCCCAAAACAGGACTACCACTTTGCTCAATCTCCAAAGTGTGGCCAGTGTGCTTTCAGAAACACTCCGACTCCCAAACAGCCAAACCTAAACAAGACCCCCTCGTTAACACGCCGCTATCACTTTTGGTGATCGAGTTAGCCGCCAGCGCCCCCTAGCGCTTTTGGCTCCCCTCACTTGGGCACCTTCATCCTCACTTATCCGATCGCTCGAAACAACGTAAAATTGGAAGGAATGGTTAATTTGGGTCTTCTGCGAATGGCTTTTACGCAACATCGCGCGAGACTAGGATCAACTTAAAGGAGACTCTTCAAATTCGGAAGGGGTAGCGATTCGTGATTAAGCGCAAACTTATTCACCGATATCCGCACTCAAAAAGATTTTTAGTGTGTCAAGCCATGCCTCACACAGACCCACCCACAACCATTGGAAGAGCAGCTTTTTTCTCCATCATTCGGAAGGATGATTGTCAACAAAACAAAACAAATTCAATATTTTTGAAAGTTTGACGCCATTTTTAGCAACAATCCTCCGATTCGCTCTGGTGCGGATCGGTGAAATTCCGCGAATCCCGATCGACGTCGACCGCAACCCAACACCGGCTTTGTGGCAAAATTAAGATTTATTAATTGATCAGTCAGGAAACGCCAATTCTGAGCATGCAACTGTTGTCTCAACGCGCAGCCGCAACTGCGCGACGATAATCAGGAGACACAAATGAGCATCCGCAAATCCTCGCTTCTACTTCCTCGCACTTCCAACTGGGTGGGTGTCAGCGCGCTCGGCGCGGCCCTACTGGCAACGACGGCTATACCGTCCATGGCGGACGAGGCATTGGCCGATCTGGTTGAGACCGTTTCACCCTCGGTCGTAACCATCATCGCTGAACAAGATACAGCGCCGACCCCAACCCAGGGGCAAAACTTTGACTTCGAAGGACACCCTTTTGGTGAATTCTTCAAACGCTTCGGCGGCCCCGAAGGGTTCAACATGCCGCAACGCGGCCCGTCTCAGGGCCTGGGTTCGGGATTTGTTCTGGACGAAGCCGGATACATTGTCACCAATCACCATGTCGTCGACAATGCCTCGACCGTGACCGTAAGGCTCAGCGATGACCGTACCTTCGAAGCCGAAGTGGTCGGAACGGACCCGTTGACGGATATCGCGGTTCTGAAAATCGACGCAGGAACTGACCTGCAAGCCGTAGAGCTTGGCGACAGCGACGAGATCCGCGTAGGTGAAGATGTGGTAGCCATCGGCAACCCCTTCGGCCTGAGCTCGACCGTGACCACAGGCATCGTTTCGGCAAAAGGCCGCAACATCTCGGAAGGCCCTTATGCCGAGTTCATCCAGACAGATGCAGCGATCAACAAAGGCAACTCGGGCGGTCCCCTGTTCAACATGGATGGCGAAGTGGTCGGTGTGAACTCGGCCATCTATTCACCCAGCGGTGGTTCTGTAGGGCTTGGATTTGCCGTCACGTCGAACATCGTTGAACACATCGCAGCCGATCTGCGGGATGACGGACAGGTGAGCCGCGGTTGGCTGGGCGTGTCGATCCAGAACGTAAGCCCACAACTTGCAGCAGCGTTGGGAATCGAGGCTTCCTCGGGTGCGCTGGTGTCTGACGTGGTTGCCGGCAGCCCAGCAGACGGCGCCCTGAAGCAGGGAGACGTTATCCTGAGCTTCAACGACGATGCCGTGGAGTCCAGCGGTGACCTTCCCATCCTTGTGGGCACGACCAAGGTCGGCACCGACAGCACTCTGACCGTTTTGCGTGACGGCAAGATGGAAACTGTGACCTTGACGGTTGGCCAGCATCAGGCCGCATCGGCCGAGGCCGACAAACCGGTCGAGGCGGAAGTTGCGGGAACAACACTGGGTGTGACCGTGGCCCCCCTGACCGAAGCGGTTCGGGCAGAAAATGGTGTTGCTGAAACCGTCGAGGGCGTTGTCGTCACCGACCTGAAGCCCGACAGCCCTGCGGCAAAGGCCGGCCTGCAACGCGGCGATGTGATCGTCAAGCTCGGCAATCAGGACACTGTCACTTCGGATGCTTTGAAGGCTGCGCTGGACAGTGAAAAAACCGATCCTGCCCTGGTGCTGATCAACCGTGGCGGCAGCCAGATTTTTGTCGCGGTCGAACTGGCCTGACCTTGAACATGCGTGCGCCGCTTGATGGGGATTTTCGGCGCACGCCTCACCCGGCGGATCAGAGTTGTCCACTATCCGCCGGGCTTGCCGGGTGCCGGCCCAGCACCCGGCAAGAACTTCTTCTAACCATATGCTTTAGTTAAAATTTGTGTTTAAATATCAAAAGAAAGGATCCCGACCATGAGCCGCCGTCTGTTGATCGTCGAAGATGATGCTGACACCAGGGACTTCATCGCCAAAGGTTTTGGCGAAGAGGGGTATGTGGTCGAAACCGCTGCTGACGGTCGTGAGGGGTTGTACCATGCCACGGACGGTGGGTTTGACGCCATTGTTCTTGACAGGATGCTGCCCGGTCTGGACGGGCTGTCGCTGATCAAGTCGATGCGGGCCGCCGGTTTGAAAACCCCGGTTTTGATGCTGACGGCGATGAGCGCCGTGGACGAAAGGGTAAAAGGGCTGCGCTCGGGCGCTGACGATTACCTGGTCAAGCCTTTTTCGTTTCAGGAGTTGCACGCCAGGATCGAAGCCCTGTTGCGTCGCCCTCAGGAATCCGAAGAGACGCCGACATTGACTTGCAAAGACCTTCAGATGGATTTGCTGACCCGCAAGGTCACACGCGACGGGCACGAGATCACCCTGACACCGCGTGAGTTTCAGATTCTCGAATTTTTCCTGCGCCGCAAAAACCGCGTGGTGTCGCGCACCATGTTGCTTGAAGGCGTTTGGGATTATCATTTTGACCCAAACACCAACGTCGTGGACGTGCATATTTCGAAGTTGCGGCGCCAATTGGACGAAGGCGGTGACGCGCCATTGATTGAAACCGTCCGCGGAGCGGGTTACATGATGTCCGATGGATAACCTTCGGCTTTCCCTGAACAATTCCCGCACAAGGCTGGTTGCAACCAGCATGTTTCTGAGCACGATTCTGACGGCGTCTGTACTCGCCATCGTCTATGTGACCGCCAATCGAAGCATCGAGGCCGAAACCCGCTCGGTCGTATCAGCCGAGTTGACAGGGCTTGCGGATGAATACGAAAGGCGTGGGCTGATAGGTTTGATCACTGCAATTGAGCGCCGTTTGCCAAGTGCCGCCGAGCGGGACGCGCTGTATCTTTTGACAGACAGGTTGGGGGTCAAACTTGTCGGCAATCTCAAGTCTTGGCCGGTGAACATTGCCGCTGGAAGCGGTTGGGTGGACTTGGAATTGCGCCGGGCCGACAATGATCAGCTTGTGCCGGTTTCAGCTGCATCCATCCGCCTTCCGGGCGGCGAGCGCCTGCTGGTTGGACGGGATGCAGCGTCGCGCCAGCAATTCGACAGGGTTTTGTTTCGCTCGGTTGCGTTGGCGCTTGGGATTGCTTTGGTTCTGAGCGTCATCACCGGCTGGTTGTTCACGCGTTTGGTGTTTTCGCGCCTTTCGGATATCGCCAGTACGGCCGAGAATATCGTTTCAGGCGATCTGTCAAAACGGATGCCGCTGCGCGGAACCGGGGACGAATTCGATCAGGTTTCAGGCACATTGAACAACATGCTTGACCGGATCGAGGAGTTGATAAGCAACCTTCGGACCACATCTAATTCGATTGCACATGATCTCCGCTCACCTTTGTCTCGTCTGCGGCAAAGGGTCGAGGCCCTCTCTGAACCCGACAAAAGCGACTTGGATCGCGAGATCGACATTGCGCGGGCGACGGGTGAAATCGATCACGTCCTGCGGGTTCTGGGGCAGCTCACCGAAATCTCTCGGGCCGAGGCCGGCCTGGGGCGCGAGCAATTCGAAACCATCGATTTGCAGCAACTTGTTGGTGATGTTGTCGAGCTTTATGACCCGGTCGCCGCCGATCAAGGCGTGCAGCTTGAAGTCAAGGGTTCCGCCCCGGCCATTCAGGGGCACCGGCCGCTTCTGTCGCAAGCTCTTTCCAATCTGTTGGAAAACGCAATGCGTTACGCGCCGGAACATACTGCAATCACGATCTCGATCGGTATTCGCGACGGTTTCACCCAACTGAGCGTCAGGGATCGTGGCCCCGGCGTGCCGCCTGAAGAACTGGATCGCCTTCAGCTTCCTTTCTTGACACTTGACCCCGCGCGGACGGAACGGAATGCGGGATTGGGCCTGGCACTGGTGGCCGCAATCTCACATATGCACGGCGGAAAATTCGCCGCCCGGAACTGCGACCCCGGGCTGGAAACCACGATCAATCTGGCACAACTGCGTTAATCCGGAACACCGTATATCGCCATGGTTTTGTTCTTGTAACGCGTGTCAGCGGTGACATCCGCACCGAACCAATCCGGTGGCACGTATCCTTTGGCCTGCTCCTCCGAAGTGAACTCTACCTCGACCAGGCGCAACGGCGCCAGATCGCCTGAAAAGACGTCCAGCTCGAACAGCAAGCCATCCGGCAAATGTCCGGTGTAGCGCTCTTTTTCAACCCTGCGCCCTTCGGTTTCCGGCCAGAAGGTTTCGAACTGATCCGCAGTGATCTCTGCCTCTCGTTCTACCCGGACCAGGCCACCGACCCCTTTCAAGGTCAGGAAATACGCATCGTTCTTTTGCCTCAGCCGAAGCTCGGTGGAATCGTCGGGGGCTGTCAGATAACCCTGTCTTACAACGGCCTTTTTCGCTTCGCTCAGGTCCGGCAGGCTTGAAACCAGAAACTTGCGCTCGATTTCCTTGCTCATTGGTTCGAAATCACTCCGTTTTCCAGCTCTTCAAACAGCGCCCTGTAAGACGCACAGGCCGCACTGCGCCCGGCATAGGTACAGACCGGGGCACGATACTGACCCATCTTTTCAATATCCGCAGCGAAAGGAACCACCGTCTGCAAAAAGCGTTTCGGATACAGCTTGCGCATCTCCTTCATGGTTTCCTGATGCAAAACCTTCCGGTGTTGCACCATCGAAAAAAAGGCGCGCAGCTTTTTCTTGCGCAGCTTGTGTTGTTCAAAAAAGCTTACCAACTGATCGAAACTCCGCTCGGACAGGGTTGTCGGCATGACCGGCACGACGATTTCATCGGCAGCTTTGAAGACATTCTCGGACAAAGTTGAAAAGTTGGGCGGGCAATCCAGAATGATCACGTCATAGTCGCTGCCCGCGGCCATCAAAGCTTTTTTCAGCCGCGAGCGTTTGTTCCGCATCCGCGACAGGAACACGTCGAAGTCGCGAAAGGTCAGGTTCGCCGGCAGCACGTCCAGCCCTTCGAAATCACTGGCCCGGATCGCCTTGATAAACCGCGCCACATCCTCGAAAAACCGCGCATCCTTCAGTTTTTTTGATGGCTTCACCCGAAAGTAGAACCCTGAAGCGCCCTGGGGGTCGAGATCACACAACAGCACCTGTTGCCCCGCCTGCGCATAGGAATAAGCCAGGTTCACCGAAGTAGCGGTTTTGCCAACACCGCCCTTGTTGCTGTAACAGGCAATGATCTTCATTCCTCACTCCTTTTGTCGGTGAAACAAGTTCTGAAACAGGTGCCGGGTATCTGGACCGTCAAACTTCTGAAAGCTGGCAATCACGCGGCTCCGCTCGGCCTTTTGGCGCTGATCCAGAACCGCAATCAATCCCCCAACGGCCAAGCCCATCCGCGCATCCACATGGCCCCGCGTGTCGCTGTGCTGCGCGACAAAGGCCAGCAAGGAGTTTTGCTGAACAGCGCAGTCGTTGAACACGCCCAGATTGTCCTGGAGCTTTTTCAATGGCTTGATGATGTTCTTGAAGCTCTTTTCATCGAACAGAGGCCCAAAAATCTCCATCAGATAGCGCAGTTTCTTGCAATCGATACGAAGGTCATGCACGGTTTCGTCCGGAGTTTCGTCGGTGATACCGCGTGCGATTTTGCAGACCTTGCGATACCGTTTCCAGATCAATGTGCACGCGTATTCATGTGCTGCCCGTTTCGCGTTTGATCCGGGCGTCAGGTGATCCGTTCCGTTGAACATCGCCGTCAGATCGGACATACGGGCGTCGTATTCGTCACTGCGCAACCGGCGGGACAAGCGTGACAGTTCCTTGGCGCGCTCCTTCTCGAAAAGGTCGAACATCTCTTGCAGGCCCGCGTGAAGACTGGGCGGTACCAGACTGAAGTATTTATCTTTTTCCAGAAGGTAGACATCCAGATCACGCATACGCCCGGTGGCGGCCATGAGATCGGAAAAGACACGCTTCAATTGCACTGTCTGCGCGTCGGAAAATACGCCTTTGAACAGGCTGATCACGGATCGGACCTTTCGCAATGACACCCGGTAATCATGCAGAAACTCTGTGTCGATATCGGCTATCACCCCATATTCGTTTTGCCGGCCAACTTGCAGATATGTTTGAATGATATCTGCCGCGACCTGAATAGATGGCTCAGCTTTTCCCAACTTGATCTCTGGCTTGGCGCGATAGGCGGCCATGCCCGGGAAAAGTCCGGCACAAAGCGCTTCGACACCCGGCCCGCCCCCGGACAAGGCGGAAATCGCGGTGTTCACTTTTTGAAATTCTTTCTCATACCCCCGCAGCCGCTGAAGCTGAACGATTGCTGCCTGACCCGTCTGCGAAGACAGGCACCAAACCGTTCCCCTGACCAGTGTTTTCTCCAGCTCATCCAGTACGACGAGGGGTTTCGTCTGAATCTCTCCGGTTCCGATCTGCATCAGCGCACGCAGTTTGGGGAAACCCTTCAAAGCCCTTGTCACCGGACCCCGCGGCAGGTCTTGAACAAACCGCCCCTGCCCCATGCAGCGTTGAGACAGCGGCGCACGGCCATTCTGGAAAAGCCACAGTGTTTCTGCGACCTCAACCAGAACACGACCTGAATTCCGCAACGATTGATCGTGGCAATCCAAAAGCACGAAAGATCTCGATTCCGTTGGTGGGTCGATCCTGATCGTGAACCCGGGAATGAGCTTTTCAACATGCGCTTTGTCAATGGATCGGGACAGAATGCACTGAACACCTGAAGGTTCGGTCATGATCCACCAATCCGGGGCGTTTTCAGGTGTTCAATGACATTTGTCTCAACGATCTTCTGCACGCTGGTTCCTTCTTCGACGGTTCTGATCCTTCATCACGTTCAGCGTATTCGGCTTTTACCTTGGTCAGCAGTTTGTCTGGCCCTGGACCGACCCGCGTTTGGTATCTGTTGGCTTTTGAAACCCGGACCGCCGAGGCAGCATGACTTCATGAGAGCGGAAACACCAGAAGACAGCAAGACATTATGTTTCGCCAACGCGCAAACATGGGTGACAGACCCCAGAGGTGCAATTAAGACAGGCTCATGAGCGATCCAGTTTCTTCGATCCGCAACCTTGGCCCGGCTTTCGAGCAGGCCTGCGCGCGCGCCGGCATCCACTCGGCTGATGAACTGCGACAGCTGGGACCGGATGAAGCCTATGCCCGGCTTTTGCGGGCTGGTACCAAAGCACATTTCATCGGCTACTATGTTTTGGTGATGGGGCTTCAGGGACGCCCCTGGAATGATTGCAAGGGTGAAGAGAAAAAGAAGCTGCGACAACGTTTCGACGCGATCAAGGCCGGCAACAGCGCCGCGCCGGAAAACCGGATGGTTGCCGATCTGGATGCCGTCGGGGTTCGGGTTGAACCCAAAGATCTAAAGCAGGTCTGAACAAAAAAAGGCCGCTCCTGGCAGAGCGGCCCGATCTTTCGGCAAAAAACCGGCTTAGCCGACCAGTTCGATGCCCGAGAAGAAATATGCGATCTCAACAGCCGCGGTTTCCGGCGCGTCCGAACCATGGACCGAGTTTTCGCCAACCGATTCAGCAAACTCCGCGCGGATGGTGCCCGGTGCTGCGTCCGCCGGGTTGGTTGCCCCCATGACTTCACGGTTCTTGGCAATGGCGCCTTCGCCTTCCAGAACCTGAACAACGACCGGAGCCGACGACATGAATTCGCACAGTTCGTCATAGAACGGACGCTCGGCATGCACTTCGTAGAACTTGCCGGCTTGTTCCTTGGTCATGTGGATGCGCTTCTGCGCAACGATACGCAGCCCGGCTTCTTCGAACTTGGCGTTGATCTTGCCAGTCAGGTTGCGACGCGTTGCGTCGGGTTTGATGATCGAGAATGTACGTTCCAGTGCCATGTCGGCCTCTCCTTACAATGTGGCGCGGGTCCGCGCCGAAATCCATCGCGCGCCGCGTACCACGGTCTTTCGCTCATGAAAAGTGTTATGATGGTTTGCCCGCCGCTTTGGCGCTCAGAATGTATCCGGCAAAGGGTCTACCCGGTCCAGACGCCGAACGTAAAGCACTGCAAGCAAACCTGCAAAGCTGCTGGCCCACATCATGCCCAGAACCAGAAACGGCCCGTTTTCAGGGCTGACAAACGCACCCGTCATCGAGGTCAGGATCGCGCCAAGCCCGACCACCATCGCCCCGGACAACCCTGCCGCGCTGCCTGCCAGTTTGGGTCGCACGGACATGACCCCTGCCGAAGCGTTTGCATTGGTCAGTCCATTGCCGAATCCAACGCAGATGGCCGAACCGAAGAATACCCAGACTGACCCCAGCCCGGCGATGAACAGAAGCAATCCGCAGAATGGCCCGGTCGAAGCCACAACGCGGCCGATCAGGATCATTGTGGTCAGACGTGTCCGTACCGCGATCCGACCAGTAACGAAGTTACCGACCATGAACCCGCCTGTTATGATACCAATCCCAAGTCCCAACATGGCAGGGCTCAGATCAAACCATGCGGCGGCCACCATTGGGGCGCCGGTGATGAAGCTGTAGAACCCACCAATCGAAAACGATGCGCATAAGGCATAGCCCCAGAATCGGCGGGCGCGAAACAGATCCGGATACTCGCGCAATTGGGCTGTAAAAGTTGAAGAGCGGTTTGTATTGGTCTCGCCCATGTCGAACCAAAGCAAAACCAGCAGCCCTGCCCCCAGCACAGTGTAAAGAACAAACCCCGAGCGCCAGCCAAAGAGCATGTCGAGCGTCCCACCCAGCATAGGGCCAAGCATTGGGGCCAAAGCCATGGCCATCGCCACATACCCCAGTTTGCTTGCAGCCTCGTTCGGCGGATACCGATCTCTGATCGATGCGCTGGAAAGAACTGACCCAGCCACCACCGCGGCCTGCAAAAGACGAAAGCCCAGGAACGTCCAAATGGCCTCGGCCAGAGAGCATCCGATTGAGGCGATGACGAAGATGGTGATGCACATCAAAAGTATCGGTCTGCGCCCGTAACGATCGGAAAGCGGACCCATGATCAGCTGCAACACGGCTGAGACCGCCAGATACCCGGCAACCGACAGGTTAACCAAGCCATAATCCACACCGAAATCCGTACTCATGTGGGCCAAAGACGGCAGGAACATGTTCAGTGACAAAACCGACAGTGCCGTGGCAAAAATCAGAGTGACCAAGTGCGGAGGTGTCCGGGCCGCGCGCATGTGAAAACCGTTCCGAATAGAAAACGACACAGCGCTATCACATTGCTTAAAGATTGAACATGCCGAGCCGCTGGCGGTGGCAACACAGCTCTGCTAAGAGCGCCCCATGTTACGGATCGAAGACATCACTTATGCCGTTGAAGGTCGCCCGTTGTTTGACGGCGCAACCGCGACGATTCCCGATGGTCACAAGGTTGGCCTTGTCGGTCGGAACGGAACCGGAAAGACCACGCTGTTCCGCCTGATCCGGGGCGAGTTGGCTTTGGAATCGGGAAATATCTCGGTCCCGAAACGCGCTCGGATCGGTGGCGTGGCGCAAGAGGTGCCCTCCTCTGACGTCTCGCTGATCAATACGGTTCTGGCCGCTGATACCGAACGCAGTGCATTGATGGCCGAGGCCGAAAGCGCCGAAGACCCGACACGTATCGCTGAAATTCAGACACGTCTGGCCGATATCGACGCCTGGTCCGCCGAGGCCCGCGCGGCTTCGATCCTCAAGGGGTTGGGCTTTGACGACGAAGACCAGCAGCGCCCCTGTTCGGATTTCTCGGGCGGCTGGCGGATGCGCGTTGCGCTGGCGGCGGTGCTGTTTTCTCAGCCCGATCTGCTGCTGCTGGACGAACCGACCAACTATCTGGACCTCGAAGGCGCGCTATGGCTGGAAAGTTATCTGGCCAAATATCCGCACACTGTGATCATCATCAGCCACGACCGCGGCCTTCTGAACCGCGCCGTGGGGTCGATCCTGCATCTGGAAGACCGCAAGCTGACCTATTACGCGGTGCCCTACGATAAGTTCGCGGAACGCCGTGCGGAACGGCTGGCACAGGCGGAATCGGAAAACGCCAAGGCCAAGGCCCGCATCGCACATCTGCAAAGCTTTGTGGATCGGTTCCGCTACAAGGCCTCGAAGGCCGTTCAGGCCCAGTCGCGCCTGAAGATGATCGAACGCATCCAACTGGTCTCGACCCCGCAAGAGGCCGCCCTGCGCGCCTTCAGCTTTCCGGAACCCGAGGAACTGTCTCCACCGATCATCCAGATCGAAGGCGGCGTCACCGGCTATGGCGAAACCGAAGTGCTGCGCCGCCTGAACCTGCGTATCGATCAGGATGACCGTATCGCGCTGTTGGGCAAGAACGGACAGGGCAAGTCGACCTTGTCCAAGCTGCTGTCGGACCGGCTGCCCCTCATGGCGGGCAAGATGACCCGCAGCAACAAGCTGCGCATCGGGTATTTCGCGCAGCATCAGGTGGATGAGCTTTACGTGGACGAAACGCCGCTGGACCACCTGCGCCGTCTGCGCCCTGACGAAGCGCCGGGCAAGTGGCGATCGCGACTGGCCGGGTTCGGGTTGAATGCGGATCAGGCGGAAACCGAGGTCGGGCGCCTGTCGGGCGGACAGAAAGCGCGGCTTTCACTGCTGCTCGCCACGATCGACGCGCCCCATATGCTGATCCTTGACGAGCCGACCAACCACCTTGACATCGAAAGCCGCGAGGCGCTGGTCGAGGCGCTGACGGCTTATTCCGGCGCGGTGGTTCTGGTCAGTCACGACATGCACCTGCTGAGCCTTGTCGCGGATCGACTCTGGCTGGTTTCGGACGGTACGGTCAAACCTTTCAACGGCGACCTTGAAGCCTATCGGTCCCTGCTGCTGGCGCGCGACAGACCCGTCAGGGAAAAGCCCCGGGCGGTCAAATCGAAACGCCCCCCGCGCGAGACGATACTGGCCTTGCGTGCGGATCTGCGCAAATGCGAGGACCGGATCGAAAAGCTGACGGAAATGCATGACAAGCTTTCGACCAAACTGGCCGATCCGGCGCTGTACGAGGACGAAAGGATCAACGACCTGGAAACCTGGAACCGCAAGTTCACCGAAGTCACCGAGGCCATGCAAAAAGCCGAGGCATTGTGGGTCGCGGCCGCCGAACGGCTTGAACAGGCAGAAACCGCATGAGCACGCCCATCACGGACACCAACGCCATGATCGCGGGTATGCATCCCGACTTGCAGCCCGGTGAATTTGCCTTTGTCGTATGGCCAGAAGACAAACCCTGGCCACAGGGCACGCGGGCCAGCTGCGCCGAGGGCGAAGGGCAGTCTCTTGTCGTCCCGATCGCTGCGGCTCCGCAAGATGCCGTCGCGATGCGGTGCATCACGTTGCAGGTTCATTCCTCGCTGGAAGGTGTTGGTTTGACCGCCGCCGTTTCCAGCGCGCTGGCACGGGCCGGCATTCCCGCGAACATGGTCGCGGGGTATCACCACGATCACGTCTATGTCCCATCGGGTTGTTCGCAGGATGCCCTGCGTATCCTGCAAGACCTGCAACGGAGCAGCAGATAACAATGGACAGTGCATTTCTGATTACCGCGTTCACAACGCTTTTCGTGGTCCTTGATCCGCCCGCGCAAACGCCGATCTTCGTGGCGCTGACGCAGGGTATGGACTGGCACACGCGCCGGTCCATTGCCATTCGGGCCTGCCTGACGGCGGGCTTCATCCTGGCCCTGTTTGCCGCCTTTGGCGAAGCGCTTCTGGGGTTTGTCGGCATCTCGATGGAAGCGTTCCGCGTTGCAGGAGGTGTCCTGCTGTTCCTGACCGCGCTGGATATGCTGTTTGAACGCCGCACCAAGCGACGCGAAAGCAGCGCCGAGGAAGAGGAACACCCGGACCCGTCCGTCTTTCCCTTGGGCATCCCGCTGATTGCAGGCCCCGGATCGATTGCAACGATGATTCTGCTTGCGGGCCAGCAGCCGGGCATTCAGGGCCTTGCCATTGTCATCGGCGTGATGCTGGTTGTGCTGGCAATGGTCTTCGTGATGTATCTGACCTCTGGCGCGGTCGCGCGGGTTTTGGGCAAGACCGGGCTGAACGTGTTGACCCGGCTGCTGGGGATGTTGCTTGCGGCCTTGTCGGTGCAGTTCATTCTCGATGGCCTCAAGGCCTTTGGTTTTGCGTCTTAGACTCCCATATATGTGACGTGCAACTTGAGTGGGGTGAACCCTGTGGACAGCGTCGATATCGGACAACTGGTCTATCTGGTCGTGCTTGGGCTGGCCGTCGCGTTCTGGTTCGTTTCGCAAAACCGCCAGTCCCTGAACAAGACGTTGCAGCAGGTGATGGCCTGGGTGTTCATTTTTGTTGGCGTCATCGCCGTCATCGGCCTGTGGGAAGACATCCGGTCTTCGGTTGGCCCTGCCCCGCAGATGACCGTCACCGGCAACGCGATCGAGGTGCCTCGTGCCTATGATGGTCATTATTACCTTCCGGTTTTGGTGAATGGTGAGCCGATCAACTTTCTTGTCGACACCGGTGCTAGCCAGATCGTTCTCAGTGCCCGGGACGCAGAACGTGTGGGCATCGATCCCGACCAACTGAACTATTTCGGCCGCGCCCTGACCGCCAACGGCGAAGTGCGCACGGCGCCGGTGCGGCTTGACACCCTGACCGCAGGCCCCATTACCGACCAGAACGTATCGGCCTGGGTCAATGAGGGCGAGCTGGATAAATCGCTTTTGGGGATGGAATATCTGCATCGTTTCTCGAGCGTCCAATTTGCAAATGGCAAGTTGATCCTGTCTCGTTGACGGCCCCGACCACTTGAGAACAAAAGTGGAACATGCTAACATTCCGGCATGTCCACTCAGCTTCTTGGCCACAAAACTGCGCGTCAGGCGCCGGGGGTAAAGCTCCATCCGCAGATCACCCTGGAACTGGGCCGCGTGCACGAGGCATGCGGCCCCGCCCGGCGCAGCTTTGCCATGTGGCTAGCCGGTCAGACGCAGGGGCCGGTCTTGTGGATTTCCCCCGCCTGGGAACCCGGCCAGTTGAACCCCGATGGGATGATGGCCTTTGCCGATCCGGCCCGGTTCATTTTTGTTCATCCCACCCGTGCCGAAGATCTGCTGTGGTGCCTGGAGGAGGCGCTGCGCAGCGGGGCCATTCCGCTGATCATCGGCGACCTGCCCGGCGCACCGGGGCTCACGCCGATACGCCGGATGCATCTGGCCGCCGAACAGGGGGGTGCGATGGGGCGGGCTCCGCTTGGTTTGCTGCTGACACCCGGAGATGGCGGCGCGCAAGGGGTTGAAACGCGCTGGCACATGGCGGCCACCCATCGGGATGAGGCTCGGATCTGGGCTCTGACACGCCGCCGCGCCCGTGCCCTGCCCCCGGTCACATGGCAGGCCACCATGACCGCCGCCCGTGCCGGGTTACATCTGGAACGGATCGAAACCGAAGACACACCGGCATAAAGCCACACGGATCACGCAAGATGTGACTGGTCAAAACGCGGGCCGCGCCCTAGCGTCACCACATGAGCCATCCGATCCATGACAGCCGCTATTCCTGGCTTCGCCTTCTGATCACGCTCGCCATTGCAACAGTGGCGAATGTGGGCATGTGGGCCGTGATCGTGGTCATGCCCGCAGTCGAAGCCGAATTCGGGGCCGGTCGTGCCGAAGCCTCGATGCCGTACACTTTGGCGATGATCGGTTTTGCCCTGGGCAACATGTGGCTGGGGCAGGTGGTGGACCGGCTGGGCGTCACCAGCGCCCTGATCGGAGCAGCCGTCTTGAGTGCGCTGAGCTATGTGCTGGCAACGCTGGCACCGAGCATAATGTTGCTATCCGCGGCGCATCTCCTGCTGGGGCTGGGCACATCGATTGGGTTTGGCCCGCTGATCGCAGATATCTCACATTGGTTCATGAAACGGCGCGGCATTGCCGTCGCGTTGGTCGCCAGTGGGAATTACCTGTCCGGCGCCATCTGGCCCACCATGCTGTCCGGAATTCTGGCGCGGGATGGATGGCAACAGGTCTATCTGACGCTCGCCGTGCTGACGCTTGTCGTCGTCATTCCCCTGTCGCTGCTGCTACGCCGCAGGGTTCCGGTCGAGGCACACAGCACTGCCGCAGCATCCGCCCAAATCAATGCACGAAGTGTCGGTGTGTCACCGCGCGCGCTGCAATATATTCTGGGCTTGGCCGGGATCGGTTGTTGTGTCGCCATGTCGATGCCACAGGTTCATATCGTCTCCTATTGCGTCGGGCTGGGATATGGGCCCGCGGTCGGGGCCGAGATGCTGTCACTGATGTTATTGGGTGGTGTTGTCAGCCGGATCATCTCGGGTTTGTTGGCAGATCGGCTTGGCGGGGTCCTGACGCTTTTGATCGGTTCGCTCCTGCAATGTATCGCCCTGTTCCTGTTCCTGCCCTACGATGGAATGGTGTCGCTTTATGCCATCAGCCTGCTCTTTGGTCTGGCACAGGGCGGCATCGTGCCCAGCTATGCGTTGATTGTCCGCGAATACATGCCGCCGCAAGAAGCTGGTGCGCGGGTCGGGTTCGTCATGATGATGACCATTCTTGGCATGGCGCTCGGTGGCTGGATGTCAGGATGGATCTACGACCTCACCGGAAGCTACCAACTGGCGTTCGTGAATGGCATCTTTTGGAATGGTCTGAACATTGCGATCGTTCTGATGCTGCTCAGAAGATCCCGCCCCACACGGGAAAGCGTCATGGCATGATCCTTCTGACCCGTCGCAACCTGCTAGCCGGGCTGGCAACCCTGCCCCTGACCCAGGCGGCACAAGCCGCATTGCGGCCATACATCCTGTCGGATGAAGGCACCCGGGTCGGGTTCACGTTTGATCTTGCGGGGGTGACACAGTCAGGGACGATGCCGATCCGGACCGCCAATGTTCAGATTGACACAGGTCGGCTACAGAACAGCCAGGTCACGGTGACACTGGACGTCAGCAAAGCCAGAACGCGGCTTCCCTTTGCCCGTATGCCCATGCTCAGCCCCAGCGTTTTGGACGCGAAGCAGCACCCAACGATCCGGTTTGTGTCAACGGACATACAACTGGGCGCGGAAGGGCGGATATCAGATGGCGCTCGGATCACGGGTGATCTGACGGTCCGCGGCGTGACCCGCCCGATCACGTTGGAGGCCAATCTGTACCGGCAGGCAGGAAGTGCAGTGAACGATCTGAGCCGCCTGACCATTGGCCTGAAGGGCGCTTTGAACCGGCACGACTTCGGAGCTTCGGGCTATCCTGACCTGGTTGACGACACCGTCGGCCTGGACATCCGCGCCGAGATCATCCGCGCGACCTGATCGCCGAACGGCAAAAAACGACTCGCTAAAGTCGAATTGATGCGCGCATTGTGCGGCGACCCTGCCAATCTGAGACCACCATGCGCACGATCATTTCATTTGCCGCCCTGTTTCTTTCGGTCATTCTGCTTCAGCTTTCGACAGGAGGCGTCGGACCTCTCGATGCCATTTCCGGCATCACGCTGGATTTCACGACCGAACAGATCGGTCTTTTGGGGTCTTCGCACTTTCTGGGGTTTTTCATCGGCTGCTGGTGGGCACCACGTCTGATGGGCAATGTTGGTCATTCGCGCGCATTTGCAGTTTGCACCGCGTTGGGCGCGATGGGCCTCATCGGACATACGCTGACCGAAAACCCATATATCTGGGCCGCCCTTCGTGTGGCCTCGGGCACCTGCGTCGCAGGCGCATACACGGTGATCGAGGCCTGGCTGAACGCGAAGGTCACCAATGAAACCCGAGGGCGTGCAATGGGAACGTACCGGATCGCGGATATGGGTGCGTCCCTGTGCGCCCAGTTGATTATCGCCGTTCTGCCCCCGGCCTCTTACGTTTCGTACAACCTGCTGGCGATCTTGTGCTGTGCGTCACTGCTGCCGCTGACGCTGACCAAAGCAAGCCAACCCAAAACACCTGACGCGCCCCGCCTGAAACCCAAGCTGGCTTGGCGCAGCTCACCCTTGGCCGTGGCAGGCGTGATCGTGGCCGCGCTCAGTTCGGCCTCGTTCCGAATGGTGGGTCCGGTTTACGGGCAAGAGGTCGGACTTGGCGTCGATCAGATCGCATTCTTCCTAGCCTCTTTCGTACTGGGTGGTGCGCTTGCTCAATACCCCGTCGGCTGGCTGGCTGATAAATATGACCGGCGCTGGGTCCTTATCTGGCTGT
Organism: Ruegeria sp. H8; assembly: GCF_056532905.1. Taxonomy (NCBI): domain Bacteria; kingdom Pseudomonadati; phylum Pseudomonadota; class Alphaproteobacteria; order Rhodobacterales; family Roseobacteraceae; genus Ruegeria; species Ruegeria sp. H8. The sequence goes on from NZ_JBQFNY010000001.1 coordinate 931,741, forward strand.
CGGCTGCCGCGGTACTCAGCTGCGGCGTCACCATGGCAGCCAGCGGCACCGGAACGATCGGGGTTATGTCGGCGGCCGTGTTCTTCGGCCTGACAACCTTTCCGATCTTCTCGGTCTCATCCGCCCACGCAAACGACTTTGCCACGGCCGAGGAACGGGTGGAACTCTCGGCTGCCCTGATGTTCTGGTTTGCCTTGGGGGCAATTGCATCGCCCTACATAACCTCGACCCTGATCCAGCAATTTGGCCCGGGTGCCCTTTTTGCCTTCGTGGCGTTCGGGCATGTCTTCTTGATCGTGTTTGGTCTGGCGCGGATGCGGTCACGCCCCACCCCCGAGGAGCGCACGAATTATGTTTACGCCCCGCGCACCTCATTCACGATTGGTCGCCTTCTGAAACGGTCGCGGGAAGAGTGAAAAACTGGGCACCCCCGCTGTTCTTTGAATGTCTTTTGTGATCACCCTGGCCTTTTCGGTCGGTTCGGTATGGAACAAGGACGGGGCACTGCGACTCGGATTCAAGGCGTTGGAGTCCCTCTGCTTGCCCCAAAGCTTTGGACATGTCCCCGGAACGCGATCCAGATCGTTGCGGCAGCACGATTTTCGTTGCCTTGGGGGTCTAAATCGACAAGCAGGTCAATGCCGGGCTTTTGCTAGGCGATCACATCATGTAGACGGGCGCGCAGACAGTTACGCGGAAACGGATCATGGCTCGGATTCTCATCACCTCGGCGATCCCCTATATCAACGGGATCAAACACCTCGGCAATCTGATCGGCTCGCAATTGCCGGCTGATTTGTACGCGCGTTACCAGCGTGGCCGGGGGAACGAGGTCATGTTCCTGTGCGCCACGGATGAACACGGAACACCCGCCGAGCTGGCCGCCGCCAAGGCCGGCAAGCCGGTGGCGGAGTATTGCGCCGACATGTATGCGATTCAGGCCGATATCGCCAACCGGTTTGGCCTCAGCTTCGATCACTTCGGCCGTTCGTCCAGCGACCAGAACAAGCGCCTGACCCAGCATTTTGCGGGCAAGCTGGATGACGCGGGCCTCATCCGCGAAGTCAGCGAGAAGCAGGTGTATTCCAACGCCGATGGTCGCTTTCTGCCTGACCGCTATATCGAAGGCACCTGCCCCAATTGCGGCTATGATCGCGCGCGCGGCGACCAGTGCGAAAACTGCACCAAACAGTTGGATCCGACGGACCTGATCGAGCCGCGCTCGGCCATTTCCGGATCGACCGATCTGGAAGTGCGCGAGACCAAGCACCTGTATCTGCGTCAATCCGCGATGAAAGACAAGCTGGATGCGTGGATCGACAGCAAGACGGACTGGCCGGTCCTGACCACTTCGATTGCCAAGAAGTGGCTGCATGACGGCGACGGCTTGCAGGACCGTGGCATTACCCGCGATCTTGACTGGGGTGTACCGGTCAAAAAAGGCGATCAGGATTGGCCGGGGATGGAAGGCAAGGTCTTTTACGTCTGGTTCGATGCCCCCATCGAATACATCGCCTGCGCCAAGGAATGGGCCGATGCCAACGGCAGGACCGATGCGGATTGGGAACGCTGGTGGCGCACCGACAAGGGCGCGGACGACGTGCGCTATGTCCAGTTCATGGGCAAGGACAATGTGCCGTTCCATACACTGTCCTTCCCGGCCACCATCCTGGGCACCAACGCGCATAATGAAGAGACCGGATCACCCGAACGCTGGAAGCTGGTGGATTACATCAAGTCGTTCAACTACCTGAATTATGACGGCGGCCAGTTTTCGACCAGCCAGGGCCGTGGCGTGTTCATGGATCAGGCGCTGGACATTCTGCCTGCCGATTATTGGCGCTGGTGGCTGCTGAGCCACGCGCCCGAAAGCAGCGACAGCGAATTCACCTGGGAGAACTTCCAGCAATCGGTGAACAAGGACCTTGCAGACGTTCTGGGCAATTTTGTCAGCCGGATCACCAAATTCTGCCGCTCGAAATTTGGTGAGACCGTGCCCGAAGGTGGACAGTTCGGACCCCGCGAGCAGGCCTTGATCGAAGAGCTCACCAAACGCGTCCGCGCCTATGAAGGCCATATGGAAGCGATGGAGGTTCGCAAATCCGCGCAGGAGCTGCGGGCAATCTGGGTTGCCGGAAATGAATATCTACAGGCCGCGGCTCCGTGGTCCACGTTCAAGGAAGACCCCGAGCAGGCCGCCGCGCAGGTACGTCTTGGTCTGAACCTGATCCGGCTTTACGCCGTTCTCAGCGCGCCGTTCATCCCCGACACCTCGGCCCGCATGCTTAGCGCGATGAATACGCTGGATACCAGCTGGCCCGATGATATTGCCACCGCGCTGAACGCCTTGCCGTCCGGTCACGATTTTACCGTGCCAGACGTTCTGTTCGCCAAGATAACGGATGAACAGCGCGAAGAATGGCAGGACAGGTTCGCGGGAACCCGCGACTGATCGGTCCGGCACAATGGACTCCGGGGGGCCCGTTTCGGGCCCCTTTTGCTTGGGCCCTGCGGCCGCGTCAGGGCCTAAGCCAGCATAAGTGCTTGAACTTTTGACCTCTGCCCTGACCGGCGCGGGACTCATCACGCTTGAGATATCGGCGCAAAAAAGTCATCCTGAGATCAGGTTCCTCCGACTCGCGTCGCCGTGGCGACTGGGTCGGTATCTTTTGTTTCTGCATCGAACGAGGCTTTCGCCATGTCCCCAGCATTCCTTTCACCCAATAAGATCAGCAGGCATTTGGCCGCCGCATTCATGCTGATGTCCTTGGGTTTGGCGCATCCGGCGACCGCGCAGGAAGAAGGGGCACCGCCAAAGGTTTCCATAGCGGCGGCCTATACCGAGGAAATCACCGACGAAGCCACGTTCATCGGACGCGCCGAGGCAATCAACAAGGTCGATATCGTGGCGCGGGTGAACGGGTTTCTCAACAGCCGCGAGGTCGAGGATGGGGCGACCGTCAAAGAAGGCGACCTGTTGTTCACCATCGAACCCGACCTGTACGAGGCGACGCTTGAGGCCCGAAAGGCCGATCTGAACCGGGCCGAAGCAAATCTTGAACTGGCAAAGGTCGATCTGGCGCGCAAAGAAGAACTTTACAAACGCGACGCGACACCAGAGTCAGAACGCGACATTGCCCGCGCCAACGAACTGGTCGCCGAGGCAGAGGTGAAGGCGGCCAATGCTGCGATCCAGCAGGCCGAGCTTGACCTGAGCTACACGCAGATACATGCGCCGTTCGACGGCCGTATCGGCAGGATCACGACCAGCGTCGGAGATGTGGTCGGCCCAAACAACCCTCCTCTGGTCAATATCGTCAGCGAGACGCCCATATATGTGAATTTCTCGTTGAACGAAAAGCTCTTCACCTCAGTCTTGCAGACTTATGGTGAAAACTCGGCATCGCTGGCGGAAAGCCCGCAAAGCCCGAACGTGCACGTCATCCTGCCCAACGGCACCAAGATGGATGAAGTCGGCAGAATTGTATTCGTTGACAACCGTATCGACCCATTGACCGGCGCAATTACCATTCGCGCGCAGTTCGACAATGCGGACCGGCTGATTCTGGATGGCGCCTTTGTGAATGTGCAGATCGAAGCGCTGGAACCGACCTTGCAGGTATTGGTGCCTCAAGCCGCCTTGCAGCGCGATCAGCGGGGTGAGTTTGTCCTGGTCGTCAACGACAAGCAGATGGTTGAACAGCGCTACATAACCACCGGTGACACGGTCGGAACCGCGATTATCGTGCTGGACGGGCTGCGCGAAGGAGAAAGCGTCATTGTCGAGGGCCTGCAACGGGTTCGCCCCGGCGTCGCTGTTGACGCAGTCGTCGCCTCTGAGCAACCGGGAGAGTAACAGATGTTCTCAGCCCTGTTCATCAGCCGGCCCAAGCTGGCGCTCGTCATTTCGCTGGTGCTGACCATCATGGGCGGTATCGGATACCTTGTGCTGCCGGTCGCGCAGTTTCCCGATATCACCCCGCCCGTGGTCAATGTCTCGACCACCTATACCGGCGCAAACGCCGAGACCGTTGAAAACACCGTTGCCGCGCCGATCGAGGCGCAGGTCAACGGTGTGGACGACATGATCTACATGACGTCCAGATCATCGGACAACGGGTCCTATTCGCTGGATGTGACCTTTGAGGTCGGCACCGATCCCGACATCGCATCGGTCAACGTTCAAAACCGGGTGGCGCAGGCCATGTCATCGCTGCCAGCCGAAGTGACTTCGTCTGGCGTGGTGACACAGAAATCTTCGACCAACATGCTGATGCTGGTCACTCTGACTTCACCCAACGGGACCTATGACAGTGTGTTCCTGTCGAACTATGCCTCGATCAATCTGCGCGATGCGCTGGCGCGGGTGCAGGGCGTCGGCAAGGCCGATGTTCTGACCAACCTTGAATACGCCATGCGGATCTGGATGGACCCGGACAAGATGGCGGCGCTGTCCATCACACCGGGGGATGTCATCAATGCAATCCGGGAACAGAATATCGAAGTGTCCGCCGGTTCGATCGGTGCGCCACCCGTTCCCGAAGGGCAGACGTTTCAATACACGATTAAATCCAAAGGCCGCCTGACATCCGCAGAGGAATTCGGTGACATCGTGATCCGAACAGGTGACGCCGGTGCCATCGTCCGCGTCAAAGACATTGCCCGGGTAGAGCTTGGCGCAGAATATTATGCGGCTTCGGGCTATTTTCAGGCGGTTCCAGCAACGGTCATCGGCATCTATCAGGCCCCCGGTGCAAACGCTTTGGCGGTTTCGGAACGTGTGCAGGCGGAATTGGCGCGGCTGTCCCGCGCCTTTCCGACGGATGTCGAATATGATGTGCCCTTCAATACGACCGACTTTGTCGAGGCGTCTTTGAACGACGTGGTCTCGACCCTGATCCTGACCTTCATTCTGGTTATTTCGGTCGTGTTCGTGTTCCTGGGAAGTTGGCGCGCAACGATCATTCCGGCGGTGGCAATCCCGGTATCCCTGATCGGTACTTTTGCCTTCCTGCTGGCGTTCGGGATGTCGCTGAACACCATCTCGCTGTTCGCCTTGGTGCTGGCCATCGGTATCGTCGTCGATGACGCCATCGTCGTCGTCGAGAACGTGGAGCGCATCATTGCGGATGAAGGGTTGCCCCCTGCTGAAGCGACCCGTAAAGCAATGGGCCAGATCACGGGGCCAGTCATCGCGACAACACTGGTTCTTCTGGCGGTGTTCGTGCCGGTCACGTTCATGCCCGGCATCTCGGGGCGGCTGTATTCCCAATTTGCCATTACGATTTCGACCGCTGTCGTGATCTCCTCCATCAACGCACTGACCCTTTCGCCTGCCCTGTGCGGCTTGGTTCTTCGTCCCCGGTCCGGCCCTCCCAAAGGGGTGCTTGCGATGTTCGAAAACTTCATCGGCACCGTACGCAACGGCTATGTCGCCATTGTACGAAAGCTGTTGGTTTTTCCGGCCATTGCGCTGGCCATCGTGGTTGGGCTTGGCATGGGAACCGGAACAATCATGTCCAACACCTCAGCCGGATTCATTCCGCTTGAAGACAACGGGTATCTGTTCGTTGATGTACAGTTGCCTGATGCCGCAACATTGGAACGGACCGAGGCGGTGACCGCACGTCTGGATGAACAGATAAGTGAAATCCCGGGCGTCGCGAGCACGGTTCTGGTCAACGGTTTTTCGATGCTGAACGGCACGATCACCAACGGCGCTGCGATTTTCGTCAACCTCGAAAACTGGAGCGAACGGCAGGAAGACGATCTGAGCGCGGACGCCATTCTGGCCAAAGTGCTAGCGATCGCGAACGGTGAATCAGCGGCTTCGGTCCTTGCTTTCAACCCACCGCCCATCCAGGGCCTTGGTATGTCCGCCGGTGTCGAGATGGAAGTTCAGCAAACCGGCGGTGGCACTCCGCAGGATCTGGCATCGGCCGTGGGTTCGTTCGTGTATTCGGCCAATCAGAGGCCCGAGATCGGGCAGGCCTATACGACCTTCCGCGCCAACGTCCCGCAGCTGTTCGTTGATCTGGACCGCGAAAAAGCCAAAACGCTGAATGTCTCGGTCGCCGAGATTTTTCAGACCATGCAGGCACAGCTGGGATCTTACTATGTCAATGACTTCAACCTGTTCGGCCGTGTCTATCGCGTGATGATTCAGGCCGATGGGACCTATCGGGACAATGTCGAAGATATCGCGAACCTCTATGTCCGTTCTCAAAACGGAGACATGGTGCCGCTGGGGACACTGATCGACGTTGAAAACGTGCTGGGTCCGGTTCTGCTGAAGCGCCACAACCTGTTCCGGTCGGCCACGGTGACGGCGGTCCCTGCACCCGGCTTGTCCAGCGGCGATGCAATCAGCGTGATGACCGAAGAATCCGCAACCGCCCTGCCCCCGGGCTATGCGTTCGAATGGACAGGGACAGCGCAGCAGCAGCTGGCCTCGGGCAGTCTGGTGATCATCATCCTCGGGCTTGCCATCCTGTTCGGTTACTTGTTCCTGGTGGGTCAGTACGAAAGTTGGACCTTGCCTGTTTCAATTCTGCTTTCCGTTGTCGTAGCCCTGTTTGGGGCCGTGGCGGCGGTGGCCATCGTGGGCAGTGACATCAACCTCTATACGCAGATCGGTATGATCATGCTTGTCGGGCTGGCCTCGAAGAACGGTATTCTGATCGTCGAGTTCGCCATGGAGCAACGCGCCAAGGGGCTTTCCATCAAAGAGGCCGCCGCAGAGGCTGCGTATCAGCGTTTTCGCGCTGTGATGATGACTGCACTGTCCTTCCTGCTTGGCGTTGTCCCCCTGCTGGCCGCGAACGGAGCCGGTGCCGCCAGCCAGAAGGCGATTGGTGTCGCGGTATTTGGCGGGATGCTGGCCGCAACGCTGGTTGGTGTGATCGTGGTGCCCGTGCTCTATGCCCTGATGCAAGGCATGCGGGAATGGTTGAAGGGCAGCAAGAGCGACCCCGACCCAACGGAAAAAGCCGCCTGAACACCGAAAGCCCCATCTGAACTGATGGGGCTTTTTTGCAAATACCCTGACAGCCTCGAGGCGTTTTCAGGCTATCCCTTATGCTCGGACCGAGCGGACATCCATTGATCGATCCGCGCGATCTGCTCGGCACTCAGCCGCAAGCCCAGCTTGTTGCGGCGCCAAACCACATCTTCGGCTGAGCGGGCATACTCCTTGTCCATCAGCCACGCGACCTCTTGCGCTGTCAGGGTTGCGCCAAAATCCTCTCCCAGATCGGATACCTGTTTTGCATCACCCAAAACATCCCTTGCTTCGGTCCCGTAAGCTCTGATCAGGCGGGCAGCCCAGCTTTCGGTCAAAAAGGGATAGACCGCCAAAAGATCGCCTTTCAGGGATTCGACGGCATCCACCGGAAAATCCCCCCCCGGCAGTGCGACACCAGCGGTCCAGGGGCCGGGCAGGTTCGGAAAAAACTCACCGACCTTCTCAAGCGCGCTTTCTGCAAGCCTGCGATAGGTCGTGATCTTGCCGCCGAACACATTCAAAACAGGCGCCCCGCCCTGCGCATCGACTTTCAACGTGTAATCCCGCGTTGCAGCAGTGGCACTGCTTGCGCCGTCATCATAAAGAGGCCGCACGCCGGAATAGGTCCATACGACATCGTCACGCGTAATGCTTTTTTTGAAGTACTTTGATGCGAAGGCGCACAGGTAATCCTGCTCGGCCTCGGTGCAGACCGGTTTGGTCGACGGGTCCGGATGATCCTGATCCGTTGTCCCAATCAAGGTAAAATCCTGCTCGTATGGTATAGCGAAAATGATGCGGCCATCTTCGCCCTGGAAAAAATAACACTTGTCGTGATCGTAAAGCCTGGGCGTCACGATATGACTGCCCCGAACAAGCCGCACGCCCTCGCGAGAGTTCACGCGGATCTTGGATTGAATGATGTCGCCCACCCAGGGCCCACCCGCATTGATCAGCATTTTGGCCCGGACCACACGAGTCTCACCACTGTTCCGATCCCGAACGGACACTTCCCAAAGATCACTGACCCGCTCGGCCGAGGTCACTTCGGTTCGGACCATGATCTGCGCGCCGCGCGACTCGGCGTCACGCGCATTCAGGACCACCAATCGCGAGTCTTCGATCCAGCAGTCGGAATATTCATAAGCGGTTTCGAACTTGTCCTGCAACGGGGCCCCCTCGGGCGCTGACCGCAGGTTCAATGACGTCGTGCCCGGCAGGATTTTGCGCCCGCCCAGATTGTCATACATGAACAGGCCCAACCGGATCAGCCAGGCCGGACGCCGCCCGCGCATCCACGGCATGACCGTGCTGAGCAACCGCGAAGTCGGCGTTTCGGAATCAAACCTCATATCCTCGTGGTAGGGCAGCACAAAACGCATGGGCCAGCTGATATGCGGCATCGCGCGCAGCAGGGTTTCACGCTCGATCAGAGCCTCACGCACCAGGCGAATTTCAAAATACTCAAGATACCGCAATCCGCCGTGAAACAACTTGGTCGAGGCAGAGGACGTGGCAGAAGCGAGATCGTTCATCTCGGCCAGCGTCACCGAAAGACCTCGCCCGGCGGCGTCCCGCGCTATTCCACAGCCATTGATCCCGCCGCCGATGATGAAAAGGTCTGTGATCTGGTTGTCCGTTGACTGCATATCCATTGATTCCCTGCCTGACACGGTTGCGGGCATTAGCCAGAATGACTTTCGCTTCGTCAATGTTTATGTTCGTTTTTTTTCTTTTTGCAACACTGGTATGATTTTCAAGCAAGTTGGCTTGCCAAAGTCGACAAAAAGAACAAAAACGAAAATCAATCCTCTACACCGGAACTGCCCATGTCCTTGTCCTTTCGCCAATCCGACATTCTGGAAATCGCCAGCATCGAAGGGCGCGTTACCGTCGAGGGGCTGGCTGAACGCTTTGGCGTCACCGTTCAGACGATCCGGCGCGACCTGACCGAGCTTGCAGACGCGGGCAAGCTGGACCGGGTTCACGGGGGCGCTGTCCTCCGCTCGGGTGTTTCGAATATCGGATACGAGGACCGCCGCGCGCTGAACGCGGACGCCAAGACCCGCATCGCTCAGACCTGCGCGGCTGATATCCCGGATGGCGCATCAATTTTCATGAACATCGGAACCTCGACCGAGGCCGTGGCAAGGCAGTTGCTGAACCACAAGAACCTGCTGGTGGTGACCAACAACATGAACGTTGCAAACATTCTTGTCGAAAACCCGGACTGCGAAATCATCATGGCCGGCGGCGTTTTGCGTCGAACAGACGGGGGGCTGATCGGCAACCTGACCGTATCGGCCATCCGGCAGTTCAAATTTGACATCGCTGTCATAGGATGTTCGGCCCTCGACACGGATGGCGATCTTTTGGACTTCGACTTTCAGGAGGTTCAGGTCAGCCAAGCCATCATCGAGAAGGCGCGCCGCACTTTTCTGGTTGCCGATCATTCGAAGTTTCAACGCTCGGCCCCGGCGCGGATAGGATCAATTGCCGAGCTTGACACGGTCTATAGCGACCTGCACCTGCCCGGCAAGCTGCCAGAGCACTGTCGCGAGTGGCAGACAGATGTCATCATCTGCGACTAGAGGCGGGCAAATAACAACGTCCGCGCGAGTTGCGCGGCTTGCCAGATCGAACTTGGCCTGACACTATCCTTCATACAAGAATTTGTGCACGGGAGGGGAGGACCGGGCCATGATTGCGCTTTTATTTTCGTTGTTTATCGCCACGATGGGGCTGAACTATTTCAAGTTGACCAAAGCTGGCAACGCCTTGTTTTTCGTCACGTTGGCCATGTGTATCTACTGGCTGAAATTCCACGCCACCACACCGCTTACAATTCAACTCTGAGGGGCTTGCCATGACACCTGAACTGTCCCGCACCCTCAACGCGATCGGTATGCTTGCCGTCTGCCTTGTACTGGCCCTGGCGTTTTTCTATCAGCTTGTCCTCTATGAGCTGCCCTGCCCGCTTTGCCTGCTGCAACGTGTTGGGTTTGTTGCCGTCGGCGTAGGGCTTGGTTTGAACCTGCTCTACGGTCCACGGCCGCAACACTATGCCATCGTGCTGATTGCGGCCTTGTATGGCGGCACTGTATCGATCCGCCAAATACTTCTGCATATCGTACCCGGCACCGGGCACTACGGCTCTCCTGTTTTGGGCCTGCACTACTATACCTGGGCCGGGATCGCCTTTTCCCTTGTGTTGCTGGGCACGTCGATCATGCTGTTGTTTGATCGCCAATACGCGGACCCTTCTGGTCAGGAACCAAGGTTCGGCGGAAATGCTCTGGCCAAGATCGCGTTTTTCGTCATGCTGGCTTTGGCGGTGCTGAACGCGGGTTCGACCTTGTTGGAATGCGGGCCGGGTCTCTGCGCCGACCCGCCGACAAGCTACAAGTTGATTGACGAATTGGACGCCGGCAACTGAAGATACCGTAACCTTCCCCAAAAAGGAGGCACGAGCATGGGATTACTGGGACAGCCGCTTGGCTATTATGACTATCTGACTTTCGTGGCATTGATCCTGCTTCTGGCGGCGGTGATGGCACTGTTTCTCTTTCTCATGGGCCTTCCGGGTCGGATCGCCATCAAGCGCAACCATCCCCATGCCGAGGCCGTAAAGATCATGGGCTGGATGGGATTTCTGGCCGTGGTGCCCTGGGTCCATGCCTTCATGTGGGCGTTCCATGATGGCGTTACGGTCGACATTCGCCGTGGCCCTGACGAGGAAAAAGACGCCATTCGTGATGAAATCAAACGTCTGGGTGGTGATGTCCGGCCTGAATATCAAGGTCGTCTGGACACAGACGATCCGCAGCAGAGCTAAGGCCAGAGGAAGTCACAAAACATGTTTGTCGCCCTTGGCATCACGCTATTTTACATCATTTTCGTCTGGCTTATTTTCTTCAAGCTGGAACTGCTGAAATTCAACATCGCCTGGGGCATCGTATCCTTTTGGGTTGGCGCGCACCTGTTGCTGATTTTTCTGGTCGCATTGCGGTTCTTCCAGCCCTTCTCGGCCGACAGCCACGTGGTGCGTTCGACCATACAGATCATTCCCAAACTGACACAGCCGACGATCCTGACCGAAGTTCTTGTGGAACCCAACACACCGGTCACCAAGGGCGATCCGCTCTACCGCTTTGATGACACGGTATTTTCACTGGCGGTAGACAATGCGCAGGCGCAATTGGTCGCCGCTGAACAGAATTCCAAAATTCTGGAACAGGATGTGATCGCGTCGACCGAAGCTGTTGAACGCGCAAACGCGCAGCTGGCCTATGCGCAGACTCAGCAAGCCCGGTACGAAACTCTTGTGCCCGCCGGTGGAGCGCGGCAAGACGAACTGGACCGTTGGAACGAGCAGGTGACCGAAGACCTTGCTGCCGTCAAACAGGCCGAAGCAAATCTGGAAAAGGCGCAACTGGCCGTGGAGTCCCAGATAGACGGCGTGAACACCGGTATTCTTCAGGCAAGGGCGCAGTTGGCCGAAGCTGAGTATTTTCTTGAAAACACAACGATCTACGCGCCTGAAAACGGCATGATCGTATCGCAACAAGCCCGCCCTGGTCTGGTCGTCGGCGATGTTCGACTGGGCGCGATTGCTAGTTTCGTGACCGAGGACAGCCCCTATATCCTTGCGACCTTTCGACAGCAGAACCTGAAATTCGTGGAACCGGGGCAAGAGGTCGAAGTGGCGCTGGATCTTTACCCGGGCGAAATCCTGACGGGCAAGGTCGAGGCGATCTGGTGGGCCACGCGCCAAGGGCAACTGATCCCTTCAGGCCGCCTGCCCGGCTTTGAACTGCCGAAACTGCCCGGTCGAATTGCCGTGCAGATCACCGTCGATATCCCGGAAGGGCACACTTTCCCGGCTGGCGGCCACGCCGCCGTGGCGATCTACACCGGCATGGGCAAAAGCTTTGAGTTCCTGAGACGCATCAACATCCGTCTCTATTCCTTCGCCAACTTCATTCGACCGCTGGATATCTGAGGATGCGCGCCATGACACTCCGCCGGTTGATGGGAACTGCACTTTGCGCCGCCACCTTCGCGGCCTGCACGCCCGTGGGGCCCGATTTCGTGCGCCCGAACTCTCCGGTCGTCAAGCAATGGATCGAGGTAAACAGCCCCAGCGTCGGCCAAAGCGGCCTGACATCGCGCAGCGCACCCGTGGTCAAATGGTGGGAAACATTCAATGACCCAACCCTCAACCGTCTGATTGCCGAAGCTTATGCCCAGAACCTGACGCTTCAGGTCGCGGGAGCGCGGGTGCTTCAAGCGCGGGCACAGTTGGGGATCGCTTTCGGCGAATTGTACCCGCAATCCCAGGCCATAGGCGCGTCTTTGCAGCGGCGGCAAATCAGCGACAATCTTGGGCCTGTTGCCGATATCAACCGGATCATCCCCCTGGATACCGAATTCTCGACGTCTCAGGTTGGGTTCGACGCCCAATGGGAGCTGGATGTCTGGGGCGCACAACGGCGCGGCGTGCAGGCGGCGCGGTCGAATCTGGCTTTGCAGGTCGCAAACTATGATGACGCATTGGTGACACTGACCGGCGACGTGGCCGCGCTCTATGTCAATATCCGCGCGTTGCAGGAATCGTTGGCGGTCGCCCGGGAAAACATCAAATTGCAGCAGGAATCGGCGGACCTGACCCAGCTGCGGTTCAACAACGGGGTCACGACCGAACTGGACGTTCAAGAATCCACTGCCTTGCTCAACAATACCAAGGCCTTGGTGCCCGAGTTGGAAAGCGACCTGCAACAGACCAAGAATGCGCTGGCCGTGCTGCTGGGGGCTACGCCGTCCCGGATGACCAACCTGCTGGGGAATTCCGGCCGTATCCCGTCAGCGCGAACAAATGTGGCCGTTGGGGTGCCGGCAGAATTGCTGCGCCGCCGCCCGGATGTCCGCGCGGCGGAACTGGCCGCTGCGACTCAATCGGCGCAGGTGGGTATCGCGATGGCTGACCTGTATCCTCAGTTCGTGCTGTCGGGCGCGATCGGTTTGCAGGCATCGGGCGGGCGCGATCTGTTCAGCGGCAACAGCACCACCGGTCTGGCCAGTGCCGGCGTGGTCTGGAACGTGCTCAACTATGGCCGCATCAAAAACAATGTCCGCGCGCAAGATGCGGCATACCAAGCGCTGATTGCCAATTATCAGAATACCGTTCTGACCGCGTATTCCGAGGTGGAAAGCGCGATGGTCGCCTATGCGCAAGCGCGAAAACAGGTTGGGTTCTATCAGAAAAGCGTCGAAGCTTCGCGCAAGGCCGCAGATATCGCCGTAAGCCAGTACAGGGATGGAATCGCCAGCTATTCTCGCATTTTGAACACGCAGACCGCGCTTTTGCGGTCGCAGGCAAATCTGATCGAAGCGCGGCAGCAGGTGTCCAGCAATCTGGTTGCCGTTTACAAGGGTCTGGGCGGCGGATGGCAGATCCGGCAAAACCAGGAATTCCTGCCTGAAACCGTGCTGGCGGAAATGGCCTATCGCACCGATTGGGGCGATCTGCTTGAAAAAACCCCGACCCGGGCCAGCCTGAACTAGGCGCTACTTGGTCAACCCGCGCAGCCCACCCGAGATCAAAATATTGACCTCGTAAAGGATGCGGGGCGCAGCCAGCCCGCCGGGGCTAGCCAGATAGTTGGGGCTCCATTCCGGATCGAATTTCTGTTTGAAGGCGCGCAAACCTTCAAAATGATAGAACTGCTCACCATGTTCATAGACAAAGCCGCCGATGCGGTTCCAAAGTGATGCAAGCTGACGGTTTTCGATGCCTGAGAACGGCGCCGCACCCAATGAGAACCAGCGGAACCCCTGCTGCGATCCCCAGTTCATCATCTCGGCAAAAAGCGCATCCATGACAAAGCTCGGGCTGTCAGGCTCATAGCGCATCAGATCCAGCGACAACTCGGATTTGTTGCCGCCCTGAAACAGGTTGGCAAAGGCCATGATCTTGCCTGTCTTACCGTCACGCAGAACCGCATGATCGAAATATGACAGGTACTGATCGTCAAAGCCCCCCAACGCAAAGCCCTTTTCGGCACCCGCCTTTTGCGCCAGCCAATGGTCTGAAATCGCGCGCAGTTCCGGCAAAACCGGGGCCAGGTCTTCTTTCGGGATGATCTCGAATACATAGCCCTCCCTCTCGGCCCGGTTTCTGGCCTGTCTGAACCGCTTGCGCGACTTTCCGTCCAGCGAGAAATCCTTGAGCGGAACCCGCGCGACCTCACCAATCTTCAGGATCGACAGGCCCAGATCCAAAAATGTCGGCAGGTATTTGGTTGAAACACTGTAGAAGGCACACAGTTTTCCTTCTCGGTCCGCCATTTCCCTGAGTTGCCAGATCAATTGCCGCCCCGCCGTTTCATCGCCAACCGGCTCTCCCTTCGAGATCAGAGCGTTGCCCGTGTCTGCATACGCAATGAATGCGGTCTGATCCGGTGAGATGAGGAACTGCTTGTCACCGGTAAGCGAGATTTGGGATTCGGTATCTTCGCACTCCATCACAAGCCGTTCAACGACCTCGGGGATTTCCGTGCGCACAGGCGTCGGAATCTCTCGCCCGAACAGAGAGTTCACGGCCACGACGCCCACGATCACCGCCACGATGAGGCTGGAGCGCAAAAAGCGCGAAGCGTCACCGTTCCAGGCAAACTCCCACCACAGGGCGTTCTGGTACTCGACATGGGAATAGGCGAACAGTCCGATCCAGAATATCACCGCCAGCAGCGCCACGACACTGACCAACCAAGGAATATTCAGCCTGAAGATCGACGCGCCACTGACCCGATAAAACGCCCCGCGGAACATCGCCAGAAGGCCAATCGTGCCCAGCATCGACAGCGCTTCGTGAGTGTCCAGCCCCTTTGCCAGCGAGGCAAAGAACCCAGCCACCATCAACAGCATGGCCACCACCCATGCGCGGTAGAGCTTTCGAAACAAACCGCGGGACACCAACAAAAGCAGCACGCCGACAGCACTGCCGGCAAGGTGTGATGCCTCGACAAACGACAGCGGCAAGACCTCTCTCAGAACGCCAAGGTTCTGCGTGCCCGCTGGCAATGCGCCGGACACCAGCAAAACCACCCCTGCCACGGCCGCAACCCCGGCTGCCACCATCGGAACAATGGGACGGATGACCCGATAGACCCATGTTGCGGCGCCGCCGATCCTGTGCCTTTGCGTCAGTGCGGACGCGATCGCAATGGACACGCTGGCGATGCCGAACGGCAAGAAGGTGTAAACGACACGATACAGCAACAAGGCTGCGATCACATCCGAACGTCCCGATGCCCCAAGCCCCGCGATCAGCGTGGCTTCGAATACCCCAAGCCCGCCCGGTGCGTGGCTGAGAATTCCGACGGCGATGGCGGCGATGTAGATCGTGAAGAAATAGGGATAGCCAACGCCCAGATCGTCCGGCATCAGGACATAGAGCGCCATGGACGCGCCAACCAGATCTCCGATGGCGGCCAGTGTCAGAAGACTGGCCAGTTTGCCACCCGGTAAGTCAAACCCGATACCGGCGACGGCCAACCGCCTGCCGCCGCTGGACAACCATATGAACATCGCGACCAATGCCCCCAAAAGGCACAGCCCGATGACGGTTTCCACCGTTTTGCTGACAGGCATCACTTTCGAGATCCCATCCGGATGCACGGTCAGCAACACACCCAGAACCAGAACAAGCCCCATCCAGAACGCGACCCAGGACGTTGCTATGACCCCGGCCACCCGCCCCAGATCCAATCCCAGCGACGCATATATCCGATACCGGATCGCCGTTCCGGTAATGTAGGAAAAACCCAGACAGTTCGACACGGCATAGCCGCTGGCCCCTGCCATTCCGGCAACAGGCAATGGCACTTTGCCGCCCGCCACGCTTTGCACGGCAAACACATCATAGAACGACAGCGACAGGAAACTGAACGCGGTCCAGCACAATGCGAAAAACATCAGTTTCCACGACGTCGTTGCGATATCGGTCTGGACATCTGACCATTTCACATGCGCCGACAAATCATGCAGAACCGTCAGCGCGATCCCGGTTACGAGAACCGGTATCGCAATCCGCAGCCAGGGTTTTTCCAACATGGCCGTAAGCTTTTCGGCCCAGTGCACGGCCAGAGGTTCACCGTCACTATCCGCATTGGTCATGCTGCACGTCCCCGCCAGTTTCTGATCGCAGATACCACGCGCGGCTCACCCGCCCGTCGACGATTCAGACTTCATTTGCCAACGGACTCTGGCACATTTTGGTTTTATCTCAAAGCGCTAGAGCCGCCCTTTGCGAGTTGACAGCAAAAGGTTCGTTTCCGAACGCGTCACGCCGTCGATCCTTCGAATCTGAAACAGAACCTCATCCAGTTCGGCCAGGGTTTCCGTACTGATCTCGGCGATCAGATCCCAACTGCCATTTGTCGAATGAACTGCCGTCACCTGACGCATGGCTCCGATCCGGGCCATGACGCGTTCCGTCCCGCGCCCCTCGATCTCGAGCATCATCAACCCGCGCACCGGGCTTTGCGCCAGATCGCGACGCGTCAGGACGGTAAAGCCGACGATTTCACCGGACTGTTTCAGCCGCTGCAACCTGCTGCGGACCGTGGTGCGAGTCACGCCCAGTGTTTCCGACAGCTCTGACAGGCTTGCCCGTGCATCCCGTTGCAACGCATTGAGCAGCCGATTGTCCAATTCGTCCATGGCATCTTCTCATAAAGGATTTTCCGAGACCATTTTGAGCATTTTGCCGACTTCACGCAAGACAGTCCGACGGCCTAAATGAACACATGGAAATCAAGGATATCATACTGGTCGGCGTCCCAATGGACGCCGGGAAACGTCGTCAGGGATGCCGGATGGGACCTGATGCGTATCGCGTGGCAGGGTTGGATCAAGCACTGTCTGATCTTGGTCACACCGTTCACGATTGGGGCGACGTGCAGGCCGAAAACGTCGACATTCCCCAACACCCGCACCTGTTCGCCCTGCCCGAATGCGTGGGGTGGACGCGCGCTCTCAGCAAAGCTGCGCAAGACGCGGCGGGTCAGGGCATTCCGATTTTCATGGGGGGTGATCACGCCCTGTCCATGGGTACGGTGGCCGGGATGGCCGCCCATGCCGCTCGGATCGACCGCCCTCTTTTTGTACTGTGGCTTGACGCCCACAGCGACTTTCACACTCCGGACAGTACCGGCAGCGGCAACCTGCATGGAACGCCGGTGGCATATTTCACCGGCAGACCCGGATTCGAGGATTTCCCACCTTTGCCCGCCGTCATACCGACGGATCGCGTCGGCATGATCGGATTGCGTTCTGTTGACCCGGCGGAACGGGCGGCGCTGGAGCAAGACCGCGCCATGCTGGCGGATATGCGCAGCATTGATGAAAACGGTATCAAAGCCCCCCTTTTGGCCTTTCTTGATCGCGTGAAAGCGGAAAACGCTCTGCTACATGTTTCTTTGGATGTCGATTTCCTCGACCCGGCAGTGGCCCCCGCGGTCGGCACGACCGTGCCCGGCGGTGCAACCGAGCGCGAAGCCCACCTGGTGATGGAACTGCTGCATGAAAGCGGGCTTGTCTGCTCGCTGGACCTGGTCGAGTTGAACCCGTTTCTGGATGACCGGGGCCGAACCGCAAAACTGATGGTCGATCTGGCCGCCTCGTTGATGGGTCGCCGTATCTTCGACCGTCCCACCCGGAGTTTCTGATGCTGTCTCTTCAAGCGCCATCTGCCGCCGTCATGATCCGGCCGCACGCTTTTGCGTCGAACCCGGAAACGCGCGATGACAATGCCTTTCAAACGCTGAGCACCGCATCCGCCCAGGCCACGTCGGAAGCGGCCAGGGATGAACATGATCGGGCGGTGCAGCAATTGCGCGACGCCGGTGTCACTGTTCATGTGTTTGACGATTTTGGCGACCTCAACACACCTGACAGCGTTTTTCCAAACAACTGGTTCTCGACGCATCCCGGCGGCCATGTGGCGATCTACCCAATGTTCGTACCATCGCGCAGACGCGAACGCCGGACCGATGTAATCGAACTGCTCAAACAGGAATACCGTGTGCAGGATGTCATCGACTATTCCGGGCTGGAACAAGACAACCTGGCCCTGGAAGGGACCGGCGCGATGGTGTTGGATCACGTGGCCCGTATCGCTTACACGGTGACGTCCAATCGCGCCGATCCGGTCCTGTTGGAACGGTTCTGCACACATTTCAACTATGAACCAATCGCCTTCGAAGCCCGCGATGCCAAGGGCCGGGATGTTTATCACACCAACGTTTTGATGGGTATCGGCACGCATTACGCCCTGATTTGCCTCGACATGATTTCGGACCCGGCCCGCCGCATGACCGTTCGCAATCGGCTGGAAGAATCCGGTCGAACGGTCATTGACCTGACGCATGACCAAATTGCCGAGTTCGCAGGCAACGCCATTGAACTGACCGGACGGGATGGGTTGGTTCTGGCCCTGTCCAGCAGGGCACTTGCCGCCCTCACACCAGACCAAATCGCAACAATCCAGTACAGTGCAACACCGTTGCCGCTGTCCGTTCCAACAATTGAAACCGCCGGTGGGTCCGTGCGCTGCATGATTGCAGGCGTTCACCTTGCCCGCCGATAGGAGAGCACCATGCAACCTTCAGACAAGGCCTTGGTACCATTCGTTTCCGTCGACAACATGATGCGACTGGTACACCACATTGGCGTCGAACAGATGATCACGCAGATTGCCGCTCAGATCGAGGCCGATTTCAAACGATGGGAAAGCTTCGACAAGACACCTCGCATTCCGGCGCATTCTCCTCATGGCGTAATTGAGTTGATGCCGACTTCGGATGGTGAGGCGTACGGGTTCAAATACGTGAACGGCCATCCCAAGAACACCTCCGAGGGGCTGCAAACAGTAACTGCATTCGGTCTGTTGGCAGACGTCTATACAGGATATCCGACGCTGTTGACGGAAATGACAATGCTGACCGCGCTGCGCACGGCTGCGACTTCGGCATTGGTCGGGCGCTATCTGGCCCCGAAAAATGCAAGGACAATGGCCATGATCGGCAATGGCGCACAGTCCGAATTCCAGTGCCTGGCCTTCAAGGCAATGTGCGGGATCGACACCGTTCGGCTTTATGATATCGATCCGAATGCCACGTCGAAATGCGCTGCGAACTTGCAGGGCAAGGGCCTGACCGTCATCCCTTGCAAGACGCCGGAAGACGCCATTGAAGGTGCCCAGATCATCACCACCTGCACGGCAGACAAGAAATACGCAACGATCCTGACCGACAACATGGTCGGGCCCGGCGTGCACATCAACGCCATCGGAGGCGATTGCCCCGGCAAGACCGAGTTGCATCGCGACATCCTGTTGCGTTCGGACATCTTCGTCGAGTACCCTGAACAAACCCGGATCGAAGGCGAAATTCAGGCGCTGGACGCGGATCACCCTGTGACCGAGATGTGGCAGGTCATCACCGGCGCCGCCAAGGGGCGCACCGATGAGCGGCAGATCACTTTGTTCGACAGTGTAGGCTTTGCCATCGAGGATTTCTCGGCCCTGCGCTATGTGAAACAGGCGATTGAAGGCACAACCTTCTTTGAACCTCTGGACATGTTGGCCGACCCGGACGATCCGCGCGATCTGTTCGGAATGTTGATGCGAGCTGGATAGCACGCGATCTTGGGGGCTCTGCCCCCGCCGCGCTGCGCGCGCCTCCCCCGGGATATTTTCAGCCAGATGAAGCAGGGGATCCGAACTTCATCTGGCCAAAAATATCCCTGAGCGCGAGGCAGAGCCTCGCTTCCGAGCTATCCCGCAAGCGATGGCAGGTAGAGGACAATACCCGGGAATGCCACAAGCATTGCGATGGTCAGGGCGTCAGCGATGAAAAAGGGCGTGACGCCTTTGAACACATCTTGAACGCTCAGGTCCGGGCGCACACCGGCAACGACAAAGCAGTTCAGCCCGATGGGTGGTGTAATCAGGCAAAACTCGGCCATCTTGACCACCAGAATGCCAAACCAGATCGCACACATCGGGCCGGACATTCCAAACGCGCTGTCGGCGGCACTGACGGTCTCACCACCATTCAAGGCCATTACCGCCGGATAGACGACGGGCAAAGTCAAAAGCAGCATCCCGATCGCGTCCATGAACATGCCCAACACCGCATATGCCAGCAGAATGCAGATCAGGATCATCATGGGCGACATTTCGAGCCCCGTAATCCAATCCGAGAAGGCACCCGGAAGGTCGGCGAACCCAAGAAAGCGGACATAGATCAGAACGCCCCAGATGATCGAAAAGATCATCGCCGTCAGTTTGGCGGTTTCCAAAAGCGCAGATTTGAACTCGGCCCAGCGCATTCCGTGGAACAAGGCGAAACAGAATACGATGAAGGCGCCAATGGCACCGCCTTCCGTCGGAGTGCCCCATGCTTTTTCACCAAACGGGTTATAGACAAAGCAAATGATAATCAGAATGACGGCGACAATCGGAATGGCACCGGGAAGTGCTGCAAAGCGCTGTTTCCAGGAAAACCCCGTGACCGGCGGGCCAACGGATTTGAAGATCACTGCAATCCCAACGATCAGAAGGCCGTACACGATTGCGGAAAACGCACCCGGAATGAACCCCGCCAACAGCAGTTTCCCGACATCCTGCTCGACGATGATCGCGTAGATCACCAGGATGGCCGAAGGCGGGATCAGGGAGGCCAGCGTCCCGCCCGCGGCAACCACGCCTGCTGCAAAGCGTTTGTTATAGCCCACCTTCAACATTTCCGGAATCGCGATACGGGCGAAGACGGCGGACGTCGCAACCGAAGCTCCGGACACCGCAGCGAAGCCGGCCGTGGCGAAAACGGTCGAAACCGCCAACCCGCCGGGCACCCATGCGACCCAGCGTTTTGCGGCCTCGAACAAAGCGCGGGTAAGCCCCGCGTAATATGCCAGATACCCGATCAGGATGAAGGTCGGAATCAGGCTGAGAGTGTGGGACGCGACCTTGGAATGTGGCACCTGCCCCGCGGTCTTGACCGCCACTGTCAGCGCCTTGCCAAACCGTTCCGGATCGTAACCGAACTTGGCCCAGAAAATCCAAACCAGTCCGACAAGCCCTGCCAAACCGGCTGCAAAGGCAACCCGCATGCCCGCCACGACGAGGACCAGAAGGCCGCCAGTGACCCAGAGGCCAATATCAATCGTGTCCATCTATCAGTCCTGCCCTTCGAACTGTTCGGCCTCGGCCGCCGCCTGCGCCGCTGCATCCTGTATCAACGGAACGGCCGCCGGAGCGTCCAGCCCCAGCCAGAACGCCCGACCATACCCCCAGACTTGCAGCGCAAGGCGGAGGCAGAGAACGGAAAAAGCAACGGGTGCCAGCAGCTTGGCCGGCCACAAGGGTATACCGATGTCGATCGAACTGTCCCGGCTCCACATTGGGGCGCCAAAATCAAAGGACCGGTCGAAATGAGACCAACTGCCCCAAACCAGAGCCAGCATCAGGATCAGGATCAGAACCACCGAGAGCAATTCGAACAGCCACAAAGCCCGACCATGCAAGCGGGAAATAACGATATCCATCCGGATATGCCCCCCATCACGCTGAACATATGAAATGCCCAGAAAAGCGATGAGAGGCATCGCCTGTTCGATCCAGTCCACATAGCCCGGCAAAGGAGCATTCAGCGCATTTCGGCCACTGACCGACACAACGGCCAATACCATCAGTGAAAAAACCGCCAATCCGCTGATCAGTGCCAGAAACCGTTCGAGCACGAGCAAACGCTGATCCAACTGGCTCAGACGGCTGCCGTCTACCAGAACCGTGGCTTGTCCTGCCATTCCGGTGTTTCCTTGTTGTTTGTTGCCGGGCGCCTTGAAAGCACCCGGCCTTATGGATCAGTTGCCGCCGCGCTGTTGCTTCAGCGTCGTCTGGACAAGATCGTAAAGGTCCTGTGCCGGCAGGCCCTGTGCGGTCATGTCCGCAATCCATTTTTCACGGATCGGATCAGCGGCCTTTGTGCGGAACTCTTCAATTACCGCTTCGTCGATCATGACCTTCTGGACACCCTTTTCTTCCAAGACGCTGTCCCATTGTTCGAGCAAGCCGCCGTAATTCGCCAGGTAGTGATCGATCGCCTCGTCAATCGAGCTGTCCAGAGCTTCACGATGTTCGGCTGGCAGGGCCTCGTAGGCATCGATGTTGACGACAACCGGGCAGTTCACCGTTCCTGGATTCAGGTTCGCGGTCCACCAGTCCGCTTCGTTGATCGTTCCGAATGACAGGTGCGCGTGCTGGGCAAAGGCCACGGTATCGACGACACCCGATTCCATCGCATTGAAGGCTTCGGTCGCCGGAACCGATGTCGGCACCCCTCCGACCGCCTCGAAAGCCTGACCAAGGCCACCAGTCGCCCGGACCCGCATTCCTTCAAATTCAGCCAGTTCATCCCGCGGCTCGCCCGTGCCGACAAGGTTATACTGCGGCATTGGCGAGGTCATGATGATGCGGGCGTTCCATTGCGCCATCTCTTCCTTGACCGCTGGATGGTCGTATACCGCATGGCTTACCGCAACTTCTTCCTGCAGGTTGTTCACACCCAGAAACGGCAGTTCCAAAACGGTGATCGCCCGGTTCTTGTCGCGGTGATAGCCGGCACAGAACTGAGCCATCTCAAAGGCGCCGATTTCGATCCCGTCCAGGTTTTCCTTGGGTTTGGACAACCCGCCATAGCTGACATTGATGGTGAATTCGCCACCGGTTTTTTCGCTGACCAGTTCGGCCAGCTTTTCAACATGTTCCGTAAAGGCGCGGCGCTTGCCCCAGACGGATGCGTTCCATTCTGTCGCCGCGGCTTCGGTCACAAAAGCAACGCCAAGGGCGGCGACTGCGGCACCGCTCAACATCTTTTTCATAGTATCGTCTCCCATAGGTGCGCCCCCTACCGAGGCGCTTGCCGATCAAGCTAGCGCCAACAATCAAATGTGCCAACCCTAACCAGGATTTGCGTAATTTTTTGGAAGAAGCCCCAGAAATGACCCGGGACGACAGAAGCGCCGAGCTCACCCGTCATTGCAAACACAATTGACACGCAGCACGGGCAATAGTCGTTACATTCACCTTGTTGTTTTTATTGCTTTTCCTTAAATCTTTGGCATAACTTTTTACAAATGTCGCCGCGCGATTGAAATTTCTTTACAAAGAAATCCAAGGATTACACCAATTTATTTATTTATTTTCAGAACGCGGTAATATTCAAACTTGGGGAGGAACAGGATCGACATTGCCTGAATGACAGGCAAAAAATCCACATGCAATCCAGTCCAGAGGGAGGAGCCTCAAAGATGACCACCGCTGCCCAGGCAGATGCCAAGACATATCCGCCATCCGCAGAAACCGTCGCTCGTGCGCATGTCGATGCCGCAAAATATGCCGACATGTACGCAGCCTCAATCAGCGACCCCGACGCATTCTGGGGCGAGCAAGGCAAGCGCATCGACTGGATCAAGCCCTTCACCCAGGTCAAGGACGTCAGTTACGAGTTTGGCTCGGTCAAGATCAACTGGTATGCCGATGGCACGTTGAATGTGTCGGCCAACTGCCTGGATCGTCATCTGAAAACCCGCGGCGACCAGACCGCGATCATCTGGGAGCCGGATGATCCGAATGACCCGGCCCAGCATATCTCTTACGCAGAATTGCACCGCCGCACCTGCCGGATGGCCAACATTCTGGAATCCCTTGGCGTGCGCAAGGGCGATCGCGTGGTCATCTATCTGCCGATGATCCCCGAAGCCGCTTATGCCATGCTGGCCTGTGCGCGGATCGGCGCAATTCATTCGATCGTTTTCGCGGGCTTCTCGCCCGACGCTCTGGCCGCGCGCATCAACGGGTGCGACGCCAAGGTTGTGATCACTGCGGATGAAGCGCCGCGTGGCGGCCGCAAAACGCCGCTGAAATCCAACGCAGACGCCGCCCTGCTGCACTGCAAGGACACAGTGAAATGCCTTGTGGTCAAGCGCACCGGTGGTCAGACCACCTGGATCGACGGTCGCGACTTTGACTACAACGAAATGGCGCTCGAGGCTGACGACTATTGCGCCCCAGCCGAAATGAACGCCGAAGATCCTTTGTTCATTCTTTACACGTCCGGTTCGACCGGTCAGCCCAAGGGCGTTGTGCACACCACGGGGGGGTATCTTGTTTACGCCTCGATGACGCAAGAGATCACATTCGACTATCACGAAGGTGACGTGTACTGGTGCACCGCTGACGTGGGCTGGGTCACCGGGCACAGCTATATCGTCTATGGCCCGCTGGCCAACGGCGCAACCACGCTGATGTTCGAAGGCGTGCCCACTTATCCCGACGCCTCGCGCTTCTGGCAGGTCTGCGAAAAGCACAAGGTCAACCAATTCTACACCGCCCCCACTGCGATCCGCGCTCTGATGGGTCAGGGCAATGAGTTTGTCGAAAAATGCGACCTCAGCGATCTTCGCATTCTGGGCACCGTGGGTGAACCGATCAACCCCGAAGCCTGGACCTGGTACAACGAGGTTGTCGGCAAAGGTAAATGCCCCATCGTCGATACGTGGTGGCAGACCGAAACCGGCGGCCACCTGATGACGCCGCTGCCCGGTGCACATGCGATGAAACCCGGATCGGCCATGAAACCATTTTTTGGCATCGAACCGGTGGTTCTGGACCCGCAATCCGGTGTTGAAATCGAAGGCAACGGTGTTGAGGGCGTTCTGTGTATCAAAGACAGCTGGCCCGGCCAGATGCGCACCGTCTGGGGCGATCATGAGCGGTTCGAGAAAACCTATTTCTCGGATTACAAAGGCTACTACTTCACGGGTGACGGCTGCCGCCGCGACGAAGATGGTGACTATTGGATCACCGGTCGTGTAGATGACGTGATCAACGTGTCCGGTCACCGCATGGGCACAGCCGAGGTGGAAAGCGCGCTGGTTGCACATGCTGCTGTGGCCGAGGCTGCGGTGGTTGGATACCCTCATGAAATCAAAGGGCAAGGCATCTATTGCTATGTCACGTTGATGAATGATCGCGAGCCTTCGGACGAGTTGATGAAAGAGCTGCGCACATGGGTCCGCACCGAGATCGGTCCAATTGCATCCCCGGATGTGATCCAGTGGGCACCCGGCCTGCCGAAAACGCGCTCGGGCAAGATCATGCGCCGTATCCTGCGCAAGATCGCCGAGAACGATTTCGGATCCTTGGGCGACACTTCGACACTGGCCGATCCGTCGGTGGTCGAAGACCTGATCGAAAACCGTGCGAACAAGTGAGGGTATGATGGACGCTGCCACGATCACCACGCCCGCCGTTCTCATCCTTCTCGGCCCTCCGGGTGCCGGGAAGGGCACTCAGGCCCGGATGCTGGAAGAGAAATTCGGACTTGTACAACTCAGCACCGGTGACCTGCTGCGCGAAGCGGTCGCGGCCGGAACCGAAGCCGGCAAAGCGGCAAAAGCCATTATGGAAGCCGGCGATCTGGTCAGCGATGAAATCGTCATCGCCATCCTGCGCGACCGCATGGCACAGCCGGATTGCGCCAAGGGCGTCATTCTGGACGGTTTCCCGCGCACGACGGTTCAGGCGGAAGCGCTGGACAGCCTGCTGGCATCGAACAACCAGAAGATCAACGCCGCAATCAGCCTCGAGGTGGAAGACGCGGAAATGGTGACCCGTATTTCGGGCCGCTACACCTGCGCCGGCTGTGGTGAAGGCTACCATGACCAGTTCAAGAAGCCTGCCGAAGAAGGCAAATGCGACAAGTGTGGCCATACCGAGTTCAAGCGCCGCGCCGACGACAATGCCGAAACGGTGGCCTCGCGCCTTGCAGCGTACCACGCGCAGACGGCACCACTGATCGCCTACTATGACGGTCAGGGCGTGCTGCAGCGTACAAACGCCATGGGCAGGATCGAAGACATTGCCAATGACCTTGAAGGGATCGTTGACGAAGTCATGAAATAGGGGGTGGATTTAGGGCCGCAAGGCTCTGATCCCAAACAGAATACTTCAAAAGACCGCTTTGGCGGACTGGAGGAGTTTTGCCTGACGTCACATGGCGTCTGGCGCAAGTGAGAAGCGGTCCGACGCACTGGAGGATGTGGGCATCGGGCCGTCCAACGAGGAAGCGAAGGAGGAACCCGCGATGGCGGATCAATCAACAAACTCCGCGCAGACTGCCGAGTCCGATAAGGGCTATTGGCAGGCCAACCTGCGCCTCATCTACATCAGCCTCGCGATCTGGGCGCTGGTGTCGTTTGGATTCGGCATTCTGCTGCGTCCGTTGCTGTCGGGGATTGCCGTAGGCGGAACCGATCTGGGCTTTTGGTTCGCACAACAGGGATCGATCCTGGTGTTTCTGGTGCTGATCTTCAACTACGCCTGGCGCATGAACAAGCTGGACGCCGAATTCGGCGTGGACGAAGAATAAGGGAGAGCAGGGATTATGGATCAGTTTACCATCAACCTGCTGTTTGTTGGCGCATCATTCGCGCTATACATCGGCATCGCGATCTGGGCCCGCGCGGGTTCCACATCGGAGTTCTACGCCGCCGGTCGCGGCGTTCACCCGGTCACCAACGGTATGGCGACAGCGGCAGACTGGATGTCTGCGGCCTCGTTCATCTCGATGGCGGGCCTAATTGCCTTCACCGGCTATGACAACTCGACCTTCCTGATGGGGTGGACCGGTGGCTATGTGCTGCTGGCACTGCTGCTTGCGCCCTACCTGCGTAAGTTCGGCAAATACACCGTCTCGGAATTCATCGGCGACCGTTTCTACAGCCAGACCGCGCGTGTCGTTGCCGTGATCTGCCTGATCGTTGCGTCGGTGACTTACGTGATCGGTCAGATGACCGGTGTGGGTGTGGCCTTTGGCCGATTCCTCGAGGTGTCTAACACGTCCGGTCTGCTGATCGGTGCATGTGTGGTCTTTGCCTACGCGGTGTTTGGCGGGATGAAAGGTGTGACATACACCCAGGTTGCTCAGTACTGCGTGCTGATCACAGCCTACACCATCCCGGCGATCTTCATCTCGTTGCAGCTGACCGGCACGCCGATCCCTGCTCTGGGTCTGTTTGGTGACACCGCTGGTGGTGAGCCTCTTCTGACCAAGCTGGACGCCATCGTGACCGAGCTGGGTTTCAATGAATACACGGCCCACCACTCGAACACGCTGAACATGGTGCTGTTCACACTGTCGCTGATGATCGGTACTGCGGGTCTGCCGCACGTCATCATGCGCTTCTTCACCGTGCCGAAAGTCTCTGACGCACGTTGGTCGGCTGGCTGGACTCTGGTCTTCATCGCTCTGCTGTACCTGACCGCCCCTGCGGTTGGCGCAATGGCACGTCTCAACATCACCGACATGATGTGGCCCAATGGCGGCATCGAAGGTGGCGCTGTCTCAGTCGAGGAAATCGACACCGATCCGCGCTATGACTGGATGAAAACCTGGCAGAAAACCGGTCTTCTGGATTGGGAAGACAAGAACGGCGACGGCAAGATCCAGTACTACAACGACAAGTCCGAAGCGATGGCCACCATTGCGGAAGAAAAAGGCTGGGTCGGTAACGAGCTGACCAAGTTCAACCGTGACATCCTGGTTCTGGCCAACCCCGAAATCGCCAACCTGCCGGGTTGGGTGATCGGTCTGGTCGCTGCCGGTGGTCTTGCGGCTGCTCTGTCAACCGCTGCGGGCTTGTTGCTGGCTATCTCGTCAGCGGTGTCCCACGACCTTGTAAAAGGTGCGATCAACCCGCAAATCTCTGAAAAGGGTGAACTGCTGGCTGCGCGTATCGCAATGGCCGTAGCCATCGTTGTTGCAACCTACCTTGGTCTGAACCCGCCCGGATTTGCGGCGCAAACCGTGGCCCTGGCCTTCGGTCTGGCGGCAGCCTCGATCTTCCCGGCGCTGATGATGGGGATCTTCTCGACCCGCATCAACAACACCGGCGCGGTTGCGGGTATGCTGGCTGGTCTGGTTGTGACCTTGGTCTACATCTTCCTGCACAAGGGCTGGCTGTTCATTCCGGGCACCAACTCGTTCACTGATGCAGACCCGCTGCTGGGTCCGATCAAGTCGACCTCGTTCGGCGCAATCGGTGCAATGATCAACTTTGCGGTTGCCTACGTTGTTGCAGGCATGACCAAAGAGACCCCGCAGGAGATCAAAGATCTGGTCGAAAGTGTGCGCATTCCCCGTGGTGCGGGCGCAGCTCAGAATAAGTGAGCTTGATGCGGTCGTTGGTTCTTGCCTTCGACCGCGTCTTTCGATCCACTGTTCCCGCCCGGCACACCACTGGGCGGGATTTTTTAACCAGAACACCGGAGACAACACATGCCCCTGTCCCATGATGAAATTGCCCGGTTTCTGAAATCCGTTCACCCCTATGACGCGTTGCCTTCCGACGCCTTGGATCAGATCGTCAAACAGATCGAGGTCTGGGAAGTTGAGGAGGACGCTTCTGTCTATGAGCTGGGTCACAAGTTGCCTGGGGTGTTCTTGATCTACGAAGGACAGGTTGAGATTACCGATGAGAACGGGGCCATCGTCTCTCATCTGGGGCTGCGCAACTCCTTCGGCGAGAGAGGCCTGCTGAAAGACGGCAAAGCCGCCACCAAAGCCCGTGCTCATACGCCGTCGGTCCTGATGGTTCTGCCACCGGATTTGGTGCGCAGTTTGATCGACAACCACGACGTCGTTGCGAAATTCTTCAATCGAACCCGTGGAGATCGCAGTGGCCCGCAAAGCCTTGCGACCAGTTCGATTGACGTTCTGATGGCGCGCGATCCCGCCACCTGCCCTGCGGACACGACAATTCAGGAAGCGGCACGGATCATGCGCGACAAACACATCTCGTCGCTTTGCGTGACAGATGGAGAGAAGTTGCAAGGTATCGCCACCCTGCGGGACATTTCGGGCAAATATGTTGCGGACGGGTTGCCCGCAAACACACGGATTTCCGAAATCATGACTGCAAATCCCGTAACCCTGTCGCCCAGCGATATCGGCTCGGACGTTCTGCATATCATGATGGAGCGCGGCATTGGCCACATCCCGGTTTCCGAAGGCGGTCGTCTGGTCGGGATCGTGACGCAGACCGATCTGACCCACTATCAGGCCGTCAACTCGGCCGAGTTGGTTGGTCGGATCGCAAAGGCTGACAGTGCCGAAGAGATGGCGAGGGTGACGGCGGAAATTCCGCAGTTGCTGGTTCAGTTGGTTGCCGGCGGGAACCGGCACGAGATTGTCACGCGGCTGATCACCGATATTGCAGACACGGTTACCCGCCGCCTGCTGAAATTGGCCGAATCTGAACTGGGTCCGCCACCTGTACCCTATTTGTGGCTGGCCTGCGGCTCGCAGGGACGGCAAGAACAAACCGGCGTATCGGATCAGGACAATTGCCTGATGCTGGACGATAGCGTCACCGACGCCGATATGTCCTATTTCACCAAACTGGCCAAATTCGTCTCTGACGGGCTGGACGTCTGCGGGTACTTCTACTGCCCCGGCGACATGATGGCGACCAATCCGCGCTGGTGCCAGCCGGTTCGTGTCTGGCGCGACTATTTCAAAGGCTGGATTGCCAAGCCAAACCCCGAGGCGCAGATGCTGGCCTCAGTCATGTTCGACCTGCGCCCCATCGGCGGCGCATTTGAGTTGTTTGGCGATCTGCAAACCGACACTCTGGCAGTGGCCAGGGCAAACTCGATCTTCGTCGCACACATGATTTCGAACTCGCTGAAGCACACGCCCCCCCTGGGCCTGCTGCGCGGTTTCGCGACGATCCGCTCGGGCGAGCATCGCAATACGCTGGATCTCAAACACAACGGAGTTGTGCCCGTCGTCGATCTGGCGCGCATCTACGCACTGCAAGGCGAGCTGACCGAAGCCAACACCCGCGCCCGCCTGAAAGCAGCCGAGGCCAGTGGCGTGCTCAGCCCTTCTGGTGCGCGTGATTTGCTGGACGCCTATGATCTGATCGCTGAAACCCGGCTGGAGCATCAGGTTCGGCTGGTTAAATCCGGAGCGATGCCCGAAAACTACCTGCCACCGTCTGAATTGTCGGACTTTGAGCGAAGTCATCTGCGTGATGCTTTCGTGGTGGTAAAAACGATGCAATCGGCAGTTGGCCACGGCAAGGGAATGCTGGGCTGACATGCGACTGACCAACGGAGAGACCACATGTTTCTGGAACTGATCGGCACGATTTTCGCAGGGGTCGCATGTGCCGGCATCGTTCTTCTGCTGAACAAGCTGACCGGAGGGCGTTTGCCAAAATGGACAACGCCGGTTGCGGCCGGTCTTGGAATGATCGCGATGACCATCAACAGCGAATATTCCTGGTACGATCGCACCCGCGACCAACTGCCCGCAGAGATGACCATCGTGCAAGAGGTCGAAAGCCGCGCGTTTTATCGTCCTTGGACCTACGCGGTGCCGTTCGTTGACCGGTTTGCCGCAATCGACACCGTATCGGTGCGCACAAACGAAAACGTTCCGGAACAACGGCTTGTCGATCTTTACTTCTTTGGCCGCTGGGCTCCGGTTTCGAAACTGCCGGTGGCCGTGAATTGTGCAGAAGGCCGCCGCGCCAACCTGGCGGATGGTGCCGAATTTGCCGAGGACGGGCGTCTGGTGAACGCTGACTGGATTGCAGCCGGAACCAATGACCCCGTCATCGCAGCCACTTGCGGGGTGTGATCATGCTGACCGGATTGAGTTTGAGGCTCAGGATTTTTCTGTTCTTCTGCCTCCTCGCCCTGGGCGGGGTTGCCATCAGCGCCACCGCTCTCTGGATCACCTATTCCCGCGCGGGAAACCCCGGGCTGCTGAATGATTTCGTCTTTGCCGAAATCCTGATCGGATTTGGATTTCTGGCACTGGTCGCGGGTGTTTGGCTGCTGTTCGACGACAACGTCGCCAAACCGATCGAACGGCTTTCCGCCCAGCTGCGGGCCCGTGCACATGCCGGTGTAAGCACCGACCTGGACATGCAGGCCGCGCGGTATCTGGGTGATCTTGCCCCGGCAGCGGCGGGATTGGCGGAACAACTGGCCTCGAACGCCATGCGCACGGCCGAGGCCGTGGCCGCCGAAACCGCGCATCTGGCCGCCGAAAAACAGCGCCTGACCGCGCTGCTGACGGAAATCCCGGTGGCCATGCTGCTGGCTAGTCCGAAGCATCAGATCGTTCTGTACGATGGGCAGGCCGCCGAGGTTCTTGCCCAGATCGCGCATCCTCGTTTGAACGCCTCTCTTTTCGAATATCTCGAAGCCACCGGCCTGACAGACGCTTATGCCAAGATGTGCAAAACCGGAAAGGACGTCTATTGCACCCTGTCCAGCGTGGATGGGCGGCAGACATACTCCGCCCGGATGAAACCTTTGGGGGATGCACCTGGGTATATGCTTGTCTTCGAAGACAGCGCGGCACATATGTCACCGGACGATGCCCGCCCGCTGGTCTATGATTTCGAACTTCTCAATACACCGGGGGATGATGCGTTTGAGAACCGCCCCCTGTCAGATCTGTGCTTCGTGGTCTTCGACACGGAAACAACAGGATTGCTGCCTCACAAGGATGAGATTGTGCAGATCGGCGCAGTACGCGTTCTGAATGGCAAAATCGTTCAGGGTGAGCATCTGGACATGCTGGTTGATCCCGGCATTCCAATTCCCCCGGCCTCGACCAAAGTACACAAGATCAGCGACCGCATGGTTCAAGGCGCGCCGGATATTGCCGAAGCCGGGCGCGTATTCCATCAGTTCTCGCGTGACGCGGTGATCGTGGCACATAACGCCCCGTTCGACATGGCGTTCCTGCGTCGTCATGCCAAACGGATGAGTGTTGAATGGGACCATCCGATACTCGACACGGTCCTGCTATCTGCGGTGCTGTTCGGGGCCAGCGATACACACACGCTGGACGCCTTGTGTGAACGGTTGGAAATTACGATCCCCGACGCATTGCGCCATACAGCACTGGGCGATGCGGTTGCCACGGCCGAGGCATTGGTCAAGATGCTGCCGATCCTGCAAGCCCGCGGTCTGACAACCTTTGGCGAAGTGATTATGGAAACCCGCAAACACGGTCGTTTGCTGGAAGACCTGAACTGACGGCTTATATTGCACTCGGAAGTCAGCTTTTCATGGACAATCGGGGCCACGCATGGCACCTGATGCGCGGCCAAGGATTAAGCGCGCAATGACCGAAAAGACCTTTAGACCGACCCCGGATCAAAGCCCCGCCTTTCGGGAAGCGCTGGGATGCTTTGGCACCGGTGTCACGGTGATTACCGCGCAATCCGACAATGGCCCGCGTGCCATTACGGTGAATTCATTTGCCTCAGTCTCATTGGACCCGCCACTGGTCCTGTGGTGTCTGGCCAAGGAATCATTCAGATTTGATACGTTCAGTACCTGTGATCTCTATTCGATCCACGTCATGGCGCAGGATCAGCAGGATCAGGCGTTGCGGTTTGCACGCGATGGGGCGGATTTCTCACATGCAGACTGGACCGAGGATGAGGCCGGGCGTCCACATCTGGCCCAGTGTCTGGCCCGGTTCGATTGCCGCCTTCATGCCCGCCATGACGCCGGGGATCATCTGATCATCGTGGGTCAGGTAGAGCAGGTCATGTATCGCACCGGCAAAGGGCTGATTTTCAAACGCGGGCAGTTCGGCGGGTTTGTCGACCTGATCTAATCGTCCAGCGACCCGTGAACCGCCAACGCCTCCAGTTCCGCGTCCTGCGGAGTGATCACGCGAAAGGCTTCGTGCACACCTGTCTCTGTCAGTTCCCTTGCGACGGTCAACAGCGTGTTGGCCGGATGGTCTTCGCACAACTCTGACATGTGGTCGATTTCAGCTTGCGCAACGCCCAATGCGGCCTCGACCGAGGGTGCGCCATAGAACTGCACAAAATGTTCGGCCAGGTTATGCGTAATCTGATCTTTCTCTGAGGCTTCGATCTGCGTCACGGCGACAAAAGTCACCCGACCAAAGGTTTCCAACCCCAGCCAGCCATTCGCAAATGCCTGTCGAGCCTTGCCTTCAAGATCGCCCTGCCCCCAGTTGGAAAACTCAAACCCGCCCGAAACGCACCACTCTCCGGTGCGCGCCGGGGAATGAAACACGTTCATGTCGCTTTCGTCGAAATGGATCGCTCGGGCCAGTTTCATTCTCGGTTCTCCAACAAGTCAGTTAGTGGGCGCAGATGCGTGTCGGCCCCGTCGCGGATCAGCATCCCGAAACGTTCATCCGTTCCAAGGAATACGCCACCGTCGATCAGCGGTTCGCCCACGCCGCGCAGCAGGCCCATCCATTCGGCGTGCAAGGACGCGTTGCCATCCTCCTGCCAACGGTTGAGCCAGGTCAACATGTGTCGTGACCAGCTTTCCACCAGCTGCGTTGCAGAAACCTCGGCACAGCCTTCATCGTACAGCGCGGTGATATCAGGGGTTTCACCCGGCGCATCACTTGTTTGCAACAGCGTCAGCTCCCAACCGACGACCAGCCAGTCCGGCTCTTCCTCGGGCATTGATGTTGACGCAGCCGCGCGGAACCGGCCGCACCGCGCCCCGTTCACGCAAATCAGACCATCCCAACCCAGATGCACCGCAACCTCTGGCGGGGCCAAAGCGCCCAGCGCGTTCTGAAATCCCACAGCACAAAGCGGCAGCATCGCCACCGCATCCTGCAATGGCACCTCAGGGGCAAAAACAATTGCCACGCGCAGGAAATCCGCCTGAATATTGTAGACAACCATCCCCGCATCACAGCCCAGCGCAGCCATGGCCTGCGCGCGCTCGAACGGGTCTTCCCCACCCTGAACCGAGTGGCCCGTCAGCAAGGGTGGGAAAACCGGCTGGCTCATGCGTTGCCTTTGGCGATCATGTCGCGGGCGATCTTGCGGAATGCCTCGGCCTGCGGGCTGTCAGGTTTGCTGACCACGATGGGCGCGCCTCCGTCGGCGGCGACGCGGATGTCCAGATGCAAGGGGATTTCACCCAGCAGCGGCACGCCCAACGCCTCTGCCTCGGACTTGACACCACCATGACCGAAAACATGTTCTTCGTGCCCACAGTTCGAACAGATATGCGTGGACATGTTTTCGATCATCCCGACAATGGGTGTCTTGAGCTGGTTGAACATGTCGATCCCCTTGCGGGCATCAATCAGGGCCACGTCCTGCGGCGTTGAGACGACAATGGCACCATCCACCTGGAACTTCTGGCTCAGCGTCAGTTGCACGTCACCGGTGCCGGGCGGCAGATCGACGATCAGAACATCCAGCGCGCCCCATTGCACCTGGCTCATCATTTGTTGCAGCGCACCCATCAGCATCGGCCCGCGCCAGACAACCGCCTGACCTTCGTTGGTCATCAAACCCATCGACATCATGGTGACCCCGTGGTTGCGCAGCGGCAGGATTGTCTTGCCGTCAGGGCTGGCCGGACGACCCGAGACACCCAACATCCGGGGTTGCGACGGCCCGTAAACATCCGCATCCAGCAGACCTACACGCCGGCCTTCCGCAGCCAATGCGCAGGCAAGGTTGGCCGAAACGGTGGATTTGCCAACCCCACCCTTGCCGGAGGCAACGGCGATGATCCGATCCACACCCGGCACTGCCTGCGGCCCGGTTTGCGATGGCTTGGGTTTCGGTTTCAGATCCGGCGGTGCCTTGTCGGAATGCGCGGTCATCAAGGCCGAAACATTTGCCACGCCTTCCACCATCTGAGCGGCCTTTTCAGCCGTGGCGCGGACGGGTTCCATCTTTTCCGCATATTTCGGGTCGACCTCAAGCACGAAGCGTACCGTGTCGCCTTCCACATTCAAGGCGCGCACGATGCCTGCGCTTACGATGTCCTGCCCGGATACCGGGTCGGTGATCTTTTTCAGGTTCGCCAGAACCGCGTCACGAACACTCATGCTTGTTCCCCTTGATCCGCCCTGCTGACAGGGGCGTGCGTATCGACTCGCCGCTCATTGCACGTGTCTCCGTCTTTGTCTGTACATTTGACGCATCCCGCCCCGCGAAGTTACGTTGAGCCATGCGCTTTGTCCTCTTGTGCCTGAGCCTGACGCTCTCTGCCACCCCCTCTTGGTCACAAGAGGCGATTGGCCTTGCGGCCCCGGCAGAGGTTAAAGACTCCGGCCTGTTGCAACATATCCTTCCTCGCTTCTCTCTCAAGACCGGGATCCGTGTTATTGCAGACGACGCCGGGGTCATGGTGCTGGAAACCGCGCCGCCCGGTGATCCAGTCTTTGCCCGCAACGACGTGATCTATCACCTGCGTATCGAAGACAACGACCGCCAGACCCGTTTTCTTGAATGGCTGAAATCGGATATCGGCAAGCGCACGGTGGAAAGCTTTGCCCCGGCAGACGGAGGGCCCTACTCTGCCAGTTTTGATATTGCCGTGGTTGAGTCCGGTGACATCGTTGAAGGCGACACCCAACTTGGCGAAGAACTTTCGATGACCCATTGCGGGCGCTGTCATGTCATCGGGCCAAGGAACCGCATGAATGGCCTGGGGTCGACGCCCTCTTTCGCCGTTCTGCGCGCAATGCCCGACTGGTCGCAGCGATTCGAAGCGTTTTTCGTCCTGAACCCCCACCCCGCATTCACACAGATCGACGGTCTGACACCGCCTTTCGATCCCGAACGCCCGTCTCCTATTCACCCGGTTGAGATGACATTGGACGATCTTGACGCGATCCTAGCGTTCGTATCGCGCATCGACGCTGCGGATCTGGGCGCACCCCTGAAACTTCAGTGATCCTTTCTGTCTGAATAGTAATCCTCGGTCGTGACGACCCGTGGCTTGGGCTTTGACTGGAAAGGATTGTCTTGCTGTTGGAACTGCACGTTCACCCGGCAATTGTCACACATCTGGATCATCCGCGCCTGATCCGACGTCGCGAACATCGGATGCGTGCCCGACAGCTTCTCCATGATCCGCTCAACCGTGGACTTCACGCCGAACAATGCCCCGCATTCCACGCAGGCAAAAGGTTCTTCTTCGTTCAGAACCTGCTGTGACAGGGCCGCATCGCTGAGATCAAGTTGTGGAACAAGCGTGATCGCATCCTCGGGGCATATGGTCTTGCACATCCCGCATTGCAGACAGGCATCTTGCTGGAAGTTCAATTGCGGCTTGTCCGGGTTGTCGATCAAAGCACCGGACGGGCAAAGGGACACACAGCTGAGGCACAGGGTGCAGCTGTCGGTATTCACTGCAACCGCCCCGTAAGGCGCATTTTCAGGCAGCGGCAAAGGCGATTCAGCCTGCGGGTTCAGCGCCTGTGCTGCCAGCCGCGCGATTTGCCGGCGATTGCCCATAGGCAAGACCGGATCGGACAAAGGCCGGGGCACCGCTTGCCCGTACAGCAGATCGGACATCGCATCGGGGTCTGCTTCGTCAATCAGGCCTATACCCTCGGGGCCTGCAATGGCATGTGCCAATTCAAGCTCCCGGTTCAACGCCTCGCGTTCAGTCGTCGGCGCCAACAGCACATCCACCCGCGCGAACCCATGCGCCAGGGCAGCCAGCATCTCGGCATGGCCAAAGCCAGATATCACATTCAATTCCAATGGGATCACGTCCGAAGGTAATCCACGTCCGAAACGCGCCGCCAACCGGATCATTTCGGCCCCGTGGGCGTCATGGACAAGCAACCGAGGCGCGGTGCCGCCGGCCCGTCGATAGGTACGGGCCAGAATATGCATCCGCGACAACAGCGCCGAAACAGGTGGGTCTTCGTAGGTTATGGCCGTTGAAGGGCACAGCGCGGCGCAAGCACCACAGCCTGCACATACCATCGGGTCAATCGCCACATGCTCGCCCGCCGGGGAAATCGCACCGGTTGGGCAGATATCCAGACAGTTGGTACAGCCCACCTGCTCGGCTCGGGAATGGGCACACAGGGTTTCTTCCACGCGCACATAAAGCGGCTTTTCGAATGTCCCCACCAATTGCGCGGCTTCAAAAGCCAAACGTTCCACGGAAACCGCATCCCTGGGATCAGCCCGCAGATAGCCTTCGCGCTTGTCCGGGGCCTGAACAAAGGGCGTTTCTCCTGCCAGATCGATGACAATGTCACACGATGAAAGCGCACCGTCCTTTGGATCGGTCCAAGCAAACGCGCCGCGCCCACCGGGCACAACCTGCTGAAGCGCGTCCAGACGCAACGAAAACCCACCAAGCGCACCAGAAACCGAACGAAGCTGCCCCCGTACCACGTCATAGGCGCGAGAGAGGGGCTCTGACAAATCAGTCGTCATTACGGTCACTGCCAACGAATCCGCCAGACGCTCTGCCAGATCAAAGGCCACCGCACCGGGCCCGATGATGAAACAGGTGCCTTCACTGAAGACATCCACGCTGGGTGTTACCGGTTGCGCCAGAACGGCCTCGGCCGCCAATGCCGCCATCTTGGGGGTCGCATCCGCACCTTGGTCTGACCACCCGGCCCGATCGCGCAGATCGACAAATCCGGGCACGTCGATATTCAGGTCTTCGGCCAGTGACCTGAAAACGTCATGCTCTTGCGCACAAGCGATGACGGTATCACCTTCTTTCATCAAGTCCGCGGCGGACTGCAACTCATCGGTACAAAGCGCGGTATGCAACCTGGAACAGGCAACGCCGCAGGCGCTTTCGATCTTGTCCGGATCGAATGCCTGTGTTCCGGCGCAATCACATAGCAGTAGTTTCGTGGCCATATCCTCTCCTCGGGCAACCGCCCCGGTTCCATGCACACTAGGCTGTACCCCCGGGAAAGCAACTTCAACCCCTTGCCGCGTTTCCTGCACAGGGTTGAATTTCGGCAATAAATGCCACGAAACACAAGCATTCACAGGACCTGCTCACGCAGTTGCTACCCTGGACTACGACCAAAGTCGTAGAGCTTAGGCTTGGCACACAGCCAGTTTGTGTACCATAGTGGACTTGGAAAGGCAGGGGAGAGCCTTTCGGGGAGGAGCCAGTGGCCAAGGCCGCAAGCCAGACTGAAATGCCGGTTGGCGTCATCGTGCGCAAGACACCCGGGGTCACACGGTGGGCCCGGTGGAACTGGCGCGCTGTGGCCCTTTTACCCGGCGCGGGGCCGGCCGACTGGCAGGAACTGCGCCGCGAAGGCGATGCCGTCGAGTATCACGCGGCCACCTTGCCCCTGACGCTCTGGGCAGATGAAACCGAAGCCTACATGGTTAACTTGTCGGATGGGCAGCCTTCGCTGTACCTTGTGCTGCGGGACGAACTGAAAGGCGAAACTCCCCTGAATGCAGTTCTGATCACCGCCTCTCCGTTCGAGGGGCAGGATTACGCGGATACCGGTGAAGAAATTGTCGAGAAGATCCCGATGACTGAAGGGCTGATTGCCTGGGTCCGCGATTTTACTTTGAAACATCATCAGCACGAAGTTTTCGTCAAGCGCCGCCGCGACAAGAAGCGGACAGATCTGGTTGAAGACGGTAAGGGTGATGCTCGTATCCGGCAGACGTCGGACGTGTATCGCGCCCCGAGAAAGGCGCTGCAATGAACCGGCCCGATGATTTCTGGTCTCGCCGAAAGGCCGCCGTTCACGCCGAAGCCGAGGCCGAGGCACTGGCCCTTGAAGAACAGGCGATCGCAGAACGGCAAGCGGAGCTGGAAGAAAAGGATGACGCCGAGATCCTCGCCGAGTTCAACCTTCCCGACCCAGAGACCCTGCAACCCGGCGACGATGTTTCGGGCTTCATGGCCAAGGCCGTGCCTGATCGCCTGCGCCGTCGGGCTTTGCGTCGGCTGTGGCGGCTGAACCCGGTTCTGGCCAATGTCGACGGGCTGGTTGATTACGGCGAGGACTACACCGATGCGGCCTGCGTGATCGAAAACATGCAAACCGCCTATCAGGTTGGAAAAGGTATGCTGGCACATATCGAAGCACTGGCGGCCGACGCGGAAGAGGCCAAAGACGATGCTGCTGAAAGCGAAGCCGATATACGCGCTGAACCCGAGGCCGCGCCGGTCGGGCCCGAACCGGTTTCCGTCGCTCGCGCGGACGAGCCGGAAGAAATCGACCTTCCCCCGGCGCCACGTCGTATGACATTTGAATTTGAAGGATGACCGAATGACCGCAAGTGACGCGCACACTCTGGACGTTTCAGCCGAGGATCGCCTGCGCGCGGATTTCTACAACTTTCTGGGCTTGCTGCTGGCCGGTCCACCCGACCAGATGCTGCTGGATCAAATGGCGGGCCTCAGCGGGGATGACACAGATCTTGGTCAGGCCATCCAAGCCATGGCGCGGGTTGCAAAGGTCACCAAGCCCGCCGCCGCGGAGCGGGAATTCAATGCATTGTTCATCGGTTTGGGTCGGGGCGAATTGCTGCCATATGCCAGCTTCTACCTCACGGGTTTTCTGAACGAGAAACCTCTTGCGCAGCTCCGCAATGACATGGCGGTTCGTGGGATCACACGCGCCCAGAACGTGTTTGAGCCCGAGGACAACATCGCCTCATTGATGGAGATGATGGCAGGCATGATCGTTGGGCGTTTTGGAAGCCCGGCATCGCTTGAAGACCAGAAAGCGTTCTGGAGCAAACATATCGGCCCATGGGCCGCACATTTCTATTCGGATTTGGAAGCTGCTGAAAACTCGGTTCTCTATGCATCCGTCGGCACCGCCGGTCGGGTATTCATGGAGATCGAGCGCGAAGCGTTCCGGATGACAGCGGGGTAGCCCGCACATCGCCGGTGCCCCGTGGGCACCAAACCGCAATTGGGACAGGAGGAGCCCATGAGCAAGACCAAGGAAGAAGGCACCACACGCCGCGACTTCCTCAAACTGGCCGGAACCGCAGCGCCTGCTGCTGTTGCCGCCGCCAGCCTGACTGGGAAAGCCGAAGCGGCCGAAGCGCCGACAGACGATACCCGCATCCAGGATACCGCGCATACACGCGCCTACATCGAAAGCACCCGGTTCTAGGATCGGACGTTTTCACACCCGACTGACGGTTGCGATTGGCCCCGACGTCGGCTTCAGCAGTACCAAGCCAGCCGTGGCATACACGGCGCGCAAGGGAGGAAACAAATGCTTAGGAAAAAGACCAACGGGGTTGCGAGACGCCCCCAGCGGACAAGTATCCTGTCCCAGGTCGGCGAGAAAACCGTCGATCGCCGCGCATTCCTGCGTGGCTCGGGCCTGACGATCGGCGGCCTTGCCGCGATCAGCGCCACGGGTGGAACCGTGACGCCAGCCAGCGCCCAGACCGCAGCCAACACGGCTGTCGAGAACATCAAATCCGTCTGCACGCATTGTTCGGTCGGTTGCACGGTGGTTGCCGAAGTTCAGAACGGCGTCTGGATCGGGCAGGAGCCCGGCTGGGACAGTCCGTTCAACCTGGGCGCCCATTGCGCCAAGGGTGCCGCCGTTCGCGAGCACGCCCATGGCGAGCGCCGCCTGAAATATCCGATGAAAAAGGAAGGCGGAGAGTGGAAGCGCATCAGCTGGGAAGAGGCGATCAACGAGATCGGCGACGGCATGATGAGCATCCGCGAAGAATCCGGGCCTGACAGCGTGTACTGGCTGGGTTCCGCCAAGCACAACAACGAACAGGCCTATCTGTTCCGCAAGTTCGCCGCCTACTGGGGCACGAACAACGTGGACCATCAGGCCCGGATCTGCCACTCAACCACGGTTGCTGGCGTTGCGAATACATGGGGCTACGGCGCCATGACCAACAGCTACAACGACATGCACAACAGCAAGGCGATCTTCATCATCGGCGGCAACCCGGCCGAGGCGCATCCCGTCTCGCTGCTACATATTCTGCGCGCAAAAGAGCAGAACAACGCCCCGCTGATCGTCTGCGATCCGCGCTTTACGCGTACCGCGGCGCATGCGGATGAATATGTCCGCTTCCGCCCCGGCACGGACGTTGCGCTGATCTGGGGTATCCTGTGGCACATCTTCGACAACGGTTGGGAAGACAAGGAATTCATCCGCACCCGTGTCTGGGGCATGGATCAGATCCGCGAGGAAGTTGCCAAGTGGAACCCGGATGAGGTGGAACGTGTCACCGGCACTCCGGGGTCGCAGTTGAAGCGGGTTGCCCGCACGATGGCCAACAACCGTCCCGGAACGGTTGTCTGGTGCATGGGCGGGACGCAGCATACCAACGGCAACAACAACACCCGCGCGTACTGCGTACTTCAGCTTGCACTGGGCAACATGGGAACCTCGGGTGGTGGCACCAACATCTTCCGCGGTCATGACAATGTTCAGGGCGCAACGGACCTTGGTGTTCTTTCCCATACCCTGCCCGGCTATTATGGCCTGTCCGCAGGCGCATGGGGTCACTGGGCCCGCGTCTGGGGCGAAGAACCTGAATGGCTGGCCGGTCAATTCGCCACGATCAAGGACAAGGACGGCAAGGACAAACCGCTGCAGAACGAGCGCGGCATTCCTGTTTCTCGCTGGATTGACGGTGTTCTGGAAGACCCGGCCAACATGGATCAGGACAACAATGTCCGCGCCATGGTTCTGTGGGGCCACGCGCCCAACTCGCAGACCCGGATGACGGAAATGAAGACGGCGATGGAAAAGCTGGACATGCTGGTCGTGATCGACCCGTATCCCACCGTTTCCGCCGTTTTGCATGACCGTACCGATGGCGTCTACCTGTTGCCCGCCTGTACGCAGTTCGAAACCCGTGGCTCGGTCACGGCTTCGAACCGGTCGTTGCAGTGGCGCGACAAGGTGGTCGATCCGCTGTTCGAAAGCCTGCCGGACGAGGTCATCATGGCCAAATTCGCCAACAAATTCGGCTGGGCGGACCGGTTCTTCCGCAATATCGAGATGGAAGACCCCGAAACCCCGAATGTTGAAAGCATCACGCGTGAGTTCAACTCGGGCCTCTGGACCATCGGCTATACCGGTCAGTCGCCGGAACGTCTGAAAAGCCATATGGCCAACCAGCACACGTTCGACAGAACCACGCTGCAAGCCATTGGTGGACCAAACGACGGCGAATATTACGGTCTACCGTGGCCCTGTTGGGGCACACCGGAAATGGGCCATACGGGGACACCAAACCTCTATGACATGTCCAAACCGGTGGCTGAAGGCGGCCTGACCTTCCGCGCCCGTTTCGGCGTGGAACGCGACGGCGACAACCTGCTGGCCGAAGGGGTCTATAGCGTTGGATCGGAAATTCAGGATGGATACCCTGAGTTTACGATGCAGATGCTGATGGATCTTGGCTGGGACGGTGATCTGACGGCCGAGGAACGCGCGGCCATCGACGCCGTGGCCGGACCAAAGACCAACTGGAAAACCGACCTGTCCGGCGGCATCCAGCGGGTCGCGATCGCACATGGCTGTGCGCCCTTCGGGAACGCCAAGGCCCGCGCGGTTGTCTGGACCTTCCCGGATCCGATCCCACTGCATCGCGAGCCGCTCTATACCAATCGGCGCGATCTGGTGGCGGATTATCCCACCTACGAGGACCGTCAGGCCTATCGCCTGCCCACCCTTTATGCTTCGATCCAGAAGAACGACTTTTCAAAGGATTACCCGATAATCCTTACGTCTGGTCGTCTGGTCGAATATGAAGGCGGCGGTGACGAAACCAGGTCGAATCCGTGGTTGGCCGAGCTTCAGCAGGACATGTTCGTCGAGATCAACCCGCGTGATGCCAACAACCTTGGCATTCGGGACGGATCACAGGTCTGGGTCGAAGGCCCCGAGGGCGGCAAGGTCAAGGTGATGGCGATGCTGACCAACAGGGTCGGTGCCGGCGTGGCCTTCATGCCGTTCCACTTCGGCGGCCATTTCCAGGGCGAGGACCTGAGGGAGAAATACCCCAAAGGTGCAGACCCCTATGTGCTGGGTGAAAGTACCAACACCGCCCAGACCTATGGCTATGATTCAGTGACCCAGATGCAGGAGACCAAGGCGACTCTCTGCAAGATCTGGGCAGCGTAAGGAGGACGATAAATGGCTAGAGCAAAGTTTCTCTGCGACGCTGAACGCTGCATCGAGTGCAACGCCTGCGTAACCGCGTGTAAGAACGAACACGAGGTGCCGTGGGGCATCAACCGCCGCAGGGTGGTGACGATCAATGACGGCAACCCGGGCGAACGCTCGATCTCGGTCGCCTGTATGCATTGTTCGGATGCGCCTTGCATGGCGGTGTGCCCGGTCGACTGCTTCTATCAGAACGAAGAAGGGGTCGTGCTGCACTCCAAGGACCTGTGCATTGGCTGCGGCTATTGCTTCTATGCGTGCCCCTTCGGCGCGCCGCAATATCCGCAGGCGGGCAACTTCGGATCGCGTGGCAAGATGGACAAATGTACCTTCTGCGCCGGCGGCCCCGAGGAAACGCACTCGACCGCAGAGTTCGCCAAATACGGTCGCAACCGGATCGCCGAGGGCAAGCTGCCCATCTGCGCCGAAATGTGTTCCACCAAGGCCCTGCTGGCCGGTGACGGCGATGTGGTTTCCGCAGTTTACCGTGAGCGCGTCGTGGCGCGCGGTTTCGGCTCGGGCGCCTGGGGCTGGGGCACGGCCTACGACCAGAAAGACGGTTGAAATCCGGCTTTTGACAAAACAGCCTCCCGCCATTTGCGGGGGGCTTTTCAGGTGATGTGATCGGGGATCCGTTTTCTGCAACGTCACAGCAAACATATTTGAGAGGCATGTATGACCAATGATGTTTACTGGCTGCTGAAGCTTGACCTCGATCTGGATAAAAAAGATGAGTTCGAAGCGCTTATGGCGGAAATGGTCGCGGCCACGCTGCAAGAAACCGGCGCCAGAAGCTATGAATGGCACATGACCGGTTCGGCTGTTCATATCTATGAACGCTATGCCAGTTCCGAAGATGCCATGATACATATGCAAAATTTTGGTACTAACTTCGCTGAACGGTTTCTGGCCCTTCTGACGCCAGTGGGGTTGGACGTGTATGGTCCGGCCAAAGATGATCTTC
This sequence comes from Ruegeria sp. H8, assembly GCF_056532905.1. NCBI lineage: Bacteria > Pseudomonadati > Pseudomonadota > Alphaproteobacteria > Rhodobacterales > Roseobacteraceae > Ruegeria > Ruegeria sp. H8. The sequence goes on from NZ_JBQFNY010000001.1 coordinate 975,803, forward strand.
GCGAAGCGCTCACGCCAGTCGGCGCCGTTTTTCACCAGCAAATCGGTGGATTTGACCGCTGATATGAAAATGCACAGGAGGATATCCCTATGCGTCTGATTCAGTTTCTGCTCGTTTCGATTTTTCTGACCGGAGCCGTATGGGCGCAAGAGACCTCTGAACCCACGACGGATGAGCGCACCTCGACCGGCGGAGCAACAACGCTGGAAGACATTCTCGCCCGGCAGCGTGGTGAAACCGTCGACAACAGCTATCGTTCCGAGAACACGGGTCAGGGCAATGCCGAGGGGTTGCTGGGTCAGCTTGGCACGCGTGGTGTGGCCTCGGACAGTGACGTGTATCGCGCTTTGCGCTATGGCTCGGCTGATGTGACGGTGTCTTCTCATGGTCCGGCAGACAGCGTGCTGATTCAGGATGGCGGCATGTGGTGGCTGACTTTCCGCACCGGACCGCTGCGCGAATACGGCACCTATATCATCGCCGGGATGCTGGGTATCATCCTGTTATTTTTCCTGATCCGAGGCAAAATTCGCATCGATGGTGAGAAAACCGGCCGCACGGTCACGCGTTTCAACGGGTTCGAGCGGTTCGGCCACTGGCTGTTTGCCGGGTCGTTCCTGATCCTTGGCGTCACGGGCCTGCTGACGCTTTATGGCCGCGACTACCTGATCCCGGTTTTCGGGAAAGAGGGCTTTGCGGCCCTCGCACAGGGCTGCAAGTGGTTGCACAACAATCTGGCCTGGGCCTTCATGCTGGGCCTGATCATCGTCACGGTAAACTGGATTGCCCATAACATCCCCAACCGCGTCGATCTGAAATGGCTGGCCGCAGGTGGCGGGTTGTTCACCAAGAACAGCCACCCACCGGCAAAGAAGTTCAACGCCGGTCAAAAGATCATATTCTGGGCCTGCATCCTGCTGGGCGCCTCCATCAGCCTGTCGGGTCTGTCGTTGTTGTTCCCATTCGAGATGCCCTTGTTTGCCAAAACCTTCCAGATCGCCAATGCGACCGGTATTCCACAAATGATGGGCTTGAACCTGCCGGAGCAGATGTCGCCGCAGGAAGAAATGCAATATGCCCAAGTCTGGCACGTGATGGTTGCTTATGTGTTCATTGCGATCATCGTGGCGCATATCTATCTCGGCTCTATCGGAATGGAGGGCGCCTTTGACGCCATGGGCACCGGCGAGGTCGAAGAACAATGGGCCCGTGAACACCACTCTTTGTGGCTTGAAGAAGTTCAGGAAAAAGAGGCAGGCAAAACCGCCGCCTCGCCTGCTGAATAGATGCGAGGGCTGGTTCTGGCCCTGGCGCTGATCCCTCTGCCCGCCTTGGCCGAATTCTTCACACTCAAGGGACACGGCGGCCCAATCATGGGGATCGCCACAGCCCCGGACGGGCGTATCGCAACAGCCAGTTTCGACAATTCCGTCGGACTGTGGGCTGATCGGACCCCCGAATGGCTGGAAGGTCATGAAGCCGCCGTGAACGCCGTTGCCTTCAATGGCACGGCCATCTACTCGGCCGGAGATGACTTCACCCTGCGCAAGTGGCCCGGTGGCGACGTGGTTGGGCGACATCAGGGCAAGATCGTGGGTCTGGCAGCATCCAAGACCCACGTCGCAACCGCCAGTTGGGACGGAACGATTGGGATTTGGCCCGTGAACGGAGCCGCGCCCACAACTCTTGGACCGACCGGAAGCGGTGTGAATGCCGTGGTGTTTTCTTCTGACGGCACACAGCTTTATTCAGCAAGCATGGATGGGTCGCTGCGCATTTGGGATATCTCGACTGGACAAGAGATCATCCGGCTCATCGAACACGGGTTCGGCATCAACGAATTGGTCCTGAATGAACAGGACAACTGGATCGCTTACGGTGCCGTTGACGGAGTGACCCGAATTCTGGACCTTTCCACCGGTGAAGAACGCGATTTCTCTCTGGATCGTCGTCCGATCCTTGCCATGGCGCTCAGCCCGGATCGTCGGTTTCTGGCCGTTGGTGACGGCGAAGGCTATATCATGGTCATCGATACCTCGGACTGGCGCATCGCGCAGGACTTTCGTGCAACGTTGCGGGGGCCAGTCTGGGCCCTGGCCTTTTCGGTCGATGGTGAAAACATCCATGCTGGCGGGATCGACGAGGCCATGTACAGCTGGCCGGTCAACGCCTTGTCCAACCGGCAACAGATGGCTTCTGCCGAGCCGAGTTTTTTGCAAAACCCCGACGAGATGGACAATGGTGAGCGTCAGTTCGCGCGGAAATGCTCGATCTGTCACAGTCTCACCCCCAACAGCCGGCGCCGCGCAGGTCCCTCCTTGCACGGGGTTTTCGGCAGACGCGCGGGCACGTTACCGGGATATTTGTTCTCGGATACGCTGCAAGGCTCTGATATCATTTGGAATGACGAAACGATAAATGCTCTTTTCGACGAAGGGCCTGACCATTACATTCCGGGGTCCAAGATGCCGATGCAGCGAATTACACAAGCTCAGGATCGTCAGGATCTTATTGCTTTTCTGCGCCACGCAACGGGTGCCCGGAACTGAACTGGAGGAGACCATGAAAGCCTTTCTTGCCGCGGTCGCCGCAATGGTCGTCATTGCAGTGGCAGCCCCTGTCGTGCTGGATCGGATCGGATTCACCGCCGCCGACGCCACGTCCGGCTCTGCCGTTCGCCTCGACTGAATGTCGCAATACCTGACCACCCGCGAACTGGCCGATTTGCTGCGCATCGGCGAGCGCAAAGCCTATGATCTTGCCTCCTCGGGCGAGGTGCCCTGTGTTCGCGCCATGGGCAAGCTGCTGTTCCCGCGGGCCGAGATCATTGCTTGGCTCAACGCGTCGCGATCCGGTCCGCAGGTCGCCGAACCGCCCCTGCCTCCGATTGTAGCAGGCAGCCATGATCCTCTGTTGGACTGGGCGCTGCGTGAAAGCGGATCGGGGCTTGCCACCTATTACGACGGCTCCTTTGACGGGCTGACACGGCTGAGCGAACGCAGCGCACAGGCGGCCGTGTTGCATATCCACGAAGACGGAGGGTTCAACGAAAAATCCCTGCGGGACGCCTTAGGCGAAGGGCCGGTGGTGTTGTACGAAATCGCCCGACGCAAGCGCGGGCTGCTTCTTGCCCCGGGCATATCGGATATCAAATCGTTCAAGGATCTCAAATCGCGCCGCGTGATCATGCGTCAGGACAGTGCGGCCAGCCAACACCTGTTCGATAGCCAACTGGAAGCCCATGGCATGAGCCGAGACGATCTGGACGCAACCCCCGGCTGCGCGCGCACCGAAGAGGAACTGGCCATCGCCCTTCACGGCGAAAAGGCCGAGGCCGGCTTTGGGCTGGGGGCTTTGGCAGGGCTTTACAACCTGGGTTTCGTCCCCACCCATTCCGAGAGGCTGGATCTGGCGATTTGGCGCAGGTCATATTTTGATCCGCCAATGCAGAAACTGATAACGCTGCTGCGCTCGGATCAATTTGCGCAAAGGGCCCGTGAATTCGGTGGCTACGACCTGTCGGGCCTGGGCACGATCCACCACAACGGTGCCAGCGGTTGAGCCCTCATCCGCCTTTTACCTTGTCAGGATGCGCCCGCCGCAGGCCGGCTTAGTCGGCGTTCGGAAAGAACACCTGCTGCCCGTCCAGCCTGAACGACGCAATCGCCTCCTGCCCGTCCGGCCCCGTCAGCCAGTCGATGAAACGCTGGCCGGCCGTCGCCCGCACATGCGCGTGCTTGTCAGGGTTTACAAGAATCACGCCGTATTGATTGAACAGGCGCGGATCCCCTTCGACCAATACCTCAAGATTTCCGCGGTTCCCAAAAGACAGCCACGTGGCCCGATCCGTCAGCGTATAGGCATCCATTCCACTGGCCACGTTCAGCGTCGCCCCCATACCAGATCCGGTCTCGCGATACCACGTACCCGAAGCTTCGGTAGGGTCCAGCCCGGCCGCGGACCAATAGCCCAGTTCAGCCTTGTGTGTTCCGCTGTCGTCACCGCGTGATGCAAACGGCGCTTCGGCCTCGGCGATTTTCGACAGCGCGGCCAACACATCGGCGCCGCCGCGAATTCCGGCAGGGTCAGACTTGGGGCCGACCAGAACGAAATCATTGTACATCAGATCCTTCCGCTCTACGCCCCAACCGTCAGCAACGAATTTCTCCTCGGCTGGTTTGGAGTGAACCAAAAGAACATCCCCGTCCCCGTTGATGGCGTTGCGAATGGCCTGACCGGTTCCAACCGCCACGACACGGACATCGATACCTGAATCGGCTTCGAACCACGGCAGAATGTATTCCAACAGTCCCGAGTTCTGTGTGGACGTGGTCGACTGCACCACAATAAACGGCTCTTCCGCCGAAACCGCGCTGGTCAACAGGCCCAAAGCCACCGCCGCTGCCCGAATTGCTTTTCGGAACATCACTCTCTCCGCTTTCTCAGTTTCAAGTAACCAATCCGCCCGCTAAATAGCGGCGCGACGCATCGCTTTCGGGTGAATCCAAAACCTGTTTTGCGACACCATGTTCCACGATATGCCCGCCCTGCATCATGACCACGTCCGAGGCCAAACGACGTGCTTGACCGATATCATGCGTCACCATCACGATCCGCACAGCCCGAGCCGATGCCCGCAATATCATTCGTTCGATCATCTGGGTCGCGCTGGGATCCAGAGCGCTGGTGGGCTCGTCCAGAAACAAGGTCTCGGGGTCCAGCGCCAGCGCACGGAGAATCGCCAATCGCTGCGCTTCTCCCCCGGACAATGACCGCGCGGGTTGTCTGGCCTTGCCGTCCAGCCCGCCTTCGGCCAGCAATTCGGCGATACGGGCCTTACGGGCCCTTCGCCCCATGCCTTGACGCTTGAGAACGAAGTCAAGGTTTGCCGCAACCGATCGACGCAGCAGAACCGGTTTCTGAAACACCATGGCCTGGCGGGCTTTCTGTGCCGCGCCCAGCGGTTTTCCATCCTGGACGACCTGCCCCCGATCCGGCGTGATCAGCCCGTGAAGACAGCGCAGCAGCAGGCTTTTGCCTGCACCGTTGGGGCCAAGAATCAAGGTTGGCCCCGGCCCATCCAGAACCAATGACGAGACATCCAACAACGCCTTGCCGTTACTGCGGATTTGCAGGTTCTCGACCTTCAGGCAATTCACCGCGTCGCAGAACAGGTCACGCATGACGCACCCCTTCCCGTTCGGCCCGCAGGCTGACCGCGCTGACCATCGCGTTCACGGCCACCGCGATCCCGATCAGAATTGCCCCCAGCGCCAGAGCCAGCGCCAGATTTCCCTTCGACGTCTCCAACGCGATCGTCGTCGTCATCACGCGCGTCACATGATTGATGTTGCCGCCCACGATGATCACCGCGCCGACCTCGGCAATGGCGCGCCCAAACCCCGCAAGCAAGGCGGTAACCAGTGCCAGCCGCGCATCCCAGAGAAGCACGGGAACCGATGCAAGCCGCGACACGCCCAGTGATCGCAGCTGTTCGGAATATTCCTCGGCCAGCATTTCGACCACCTGCCGGGTCAATGCCGCGATAATGGGAGTGACCAACACGACCTGCGCAATGATCATGGCCGTCGGGGTATACAAAAGCTCTAGCACACCCAACGGGCCCGAGCGGGACAGCATCAGATAGACCAGCAGCCCCACGACCACGGGCGGGAACCCCATCAGGGCATTCATCAGAACGATCAGCATCCGCCGCCCCGGAAACCTGGCCACAGCCAGAGCGGCACCGACGGGCATGCCGATCAGGGCAGAAATCAGAACCGCAAACACGGATACTTTCAGGGACAACAGCACAATCGCCCACAGCTCTGAGTCTCCCTCAAAGATCAGCGCGATGGCAGAGTTGAATTCTGATGCAAATCCCTGCATTTTATCCCGTGAAATTCACATTTCGTATGAAATGCGTTCGTTTACAGGCAAATACTACTCTGATTTCAGGTCGAGTACAGACACATATCCGGCATTTAGAATGAAAAACGCGGCCCCGCTTGGGACCGCGCTTCAATTCCCAAAGGAAAGGCTGAGATCAATTCAGTGCAGCATCGGTGATCTGATGTGTCCAGGCCCCTTCGGGCTTTTTGGTAATAACCGGATCAGACCCGCCTGCCAGCAATGTGTTGACGGTGCGGTCGAAATCAGCCGGGTCCAGCGCGCCGTTCGACCCTGCGGTCAACTTGGCGATCTCACCCATCATACGCTTTTGGTGCTCTTCCGTCTGGGCACCGGTTGCATCGTTTTCCAGAACGATTTCCGCCGCTTCGTCCGGGTTCTCCTCGGCATATTTCCATCCCTTCATCGACGCGCGAACAAACCGCTCCATCTTGTCGGCGAAAGCCGCGTCGCTCAGGTTCTCTTCCAGCACATAGAGACCGTCTTCCAGCGTTGCCACGCCCTGGTCTTCGTATTTGAAGGTCACCAGCTCATCCGGGCTGACACCGGCATCGATGACCTGCCAGTATTCATTGTAGGTCATGGTGCTGATGCAATCCGCCTGACGCTGAAGCAACGGGTCGACGTTGAAGCCCTGCTTCAGAACTTCCACTCCGTTTTCGCTTTTGCCATCGGTGCTGATGCCCAACTGGCTCATCCAGCTCATGAAGGGAAACTCGTTGCCAAAGAACCAGACACCCAGCGTGCGGTTTTTGAGGTCTTCGGGCGACGAGATCCCGGCGTCTTTCCAGCAGGTCAGCATCATGCCCGAGCTTTTGAACGGTTGCGCGATGTTCACCAGCGGCAGCCCTTTTTCACGGGCAGCCAGCGCGGCAGGCATCCATTCGACGGTCACATCGGCGCCACCGCCTGCAATCACTTGCGTCGGAGCGATGTCAGGCCCGCCGGGCAGAATGGTGACGTCCAGCCCCTCTTCTTCGTAAAAGCCCTTGTCCTTGGCAACATAATAGCCCGCGAACTGTGCTTGCGTGACCCATTTCAGTTGCAATGTCACCTCATCCGCCGCCAGCGCCGCACTGGCTGCCAGGCTAAAGGCGGCAACCGCCCCGCTTAGTAGCTTGTTCATCTTCACTTCTCCTAGTTGCTTGTTGTGCCCCAATTTCGGGGTCTGTTGATTTCTTTGTTTTATCCGCGCTGTGACGGGTGCCAGAAGGTCACCACTTTTTCGATCCCCGCCACCAGCCCATAAAAGGCCGTGCCGGCCAGTGCCGCAACAACGATTTCGGCCCAAACCATGTCCAAAGACAATTGCCCGACGCTGGTAGAGATCCGGAACCCCATACCAAGTGTCGGTGAACCGAAGAACTCGGCCACGATAGCGCCGATCAGAGCCAAAGTGGTGGAAATCTTCAATCCATTGAAAATGAAAGGCATCGCTGCGGGCAAACGCAGTTTCATGAAGCTCTGCCAATAGGTTGCGGCATAGGTCTCCATCAGATCGCGCTGCATCGAGGTGGCTTCCCGCAGGCCTGCCACGGTGTTGACGAGCATCGGAAAGAACACCATCACAACCACCACCGCCGCCTTGGAGTGCCAGTCGAACCCAAACCACATCACCAGAATGGGGGCGGTTCCGACAATCGGCAGGGCGGCCACGAAATTCCCGACCGGCAACAGGCCCAGGCGCAGGAAATCCCAGCGATCCACCGCAATCGCCATCAGAAAGGCCGCGATGCACCCGATGACATAGCCGCTGAGCGCGCCCTTGATGATGGTCTGCAAAAAGTCAGCCCACAGGATCGGAAGGCTGTCCGCAAACCGCACCGCAATGACCGATGGCGCTGGCAGGATGACCAGAGGAACCTCAAGCCCGCGCACCAGAAGCTCCCAGATCCCGATGACCGTCAGGCCAAAGATCAGCGGGGCCAGAAACCGCACCATTCGGGTGTCAGCATAAGGCCCGCTGGCCAACCGGCTGTTCAACCACCAGCCCAAAAGCCAAAGCAGGACAGCACACAAAACCAGTATCATTGCGCCATCCCCATCCGTTTCAATACGGCCCGTTCAATCAGCCCCAGCAGCCCGACCAGGCACGCCGCCAGAATGGCAGCCGCGAATAAAGCCGACCAGATCTGTACCGTCTGACCGTAATAGCTGCCGGCAAGCAACCGCGCGCCCAGACCGGCAACAGCCCCTGTCGGAAGCTCACCAACAATGGCGCCGACCAGCGACGCGGCGATCCCGATTTTCAGCGAAGTGAACAGATACGGCATGGATGCCGGCAGGCGCAATTTCCAAAAGCCCTGAGACCGGCTGGCGTTATACGTCCGCAACAAGTCCAGCTGCATCGCATCGGGGCTGCGCAGGCCCTTGACCATGCCGACGACAACCGGAAAGAAACTCAGATAGGCCGATATTATCGCCTTGGGAATGATGCCCTGGATACCAACGGAATACAGCACCACAATGATCATCGGCGCCAGCGCGATGATCGGAATGGTTTGACTGACAATGGCCCATGGCATGACCGACAGGTCCATCACGCGGCTATGCACGATACCCACGGCCAGAAGGATCCCCAGGCCGGTGCCAATCGCAAATCCCAGCATCGTCGCGCTGAGCGTGACCCAGCCATGATAGATCAGCGACCGTTTCGAAGTGATCTTTTTCTGGACCGTCGTTTCCCACATTTCCACGGCGACCTGATGCGGGGCCGGCAAACGAGGCCTGTCCTGTTCCCACGTGGCCGGGATGGCGAATGTGTTGTTCAAAACAAGACCAACCTCAGACATGTCCCGCCGGTCCTTGGCGGATGGCGGCTGCACGATGGCCCCCGCGCGTTCCTGTTCGGTCAACACGCCCTTTATGTTCATCGGAATACAGGCCACGTACCAGAACAGAACAATTGCGGCGATGACGGTGAATACGGCGGTGACCTGCTTCATGCACGCCACTCCATCCGATAGACGGGCACGGTATCCGGCGGCACAGGGGGTTCCTCGGCCGTCACTTCAAACCCTTCACGGCGATAAAAACGTTGCGCCGCCGTATTGGGCCGGTGCGTCGTCAGCCAGAGAAAATTTCGGCCCTCTTTTGCTTTGTCTACAAGGCGCTTGCCGATACCCTGCCCCGTCCGGCTGCAATACAGCGCGCCGATTTTATTCTGTACCGGGTCCACTGACATGTAGCAATCGACCGGATCACCTGCGACCCACATTTCGCGGCTGTCGAATGCGTCACTGATCAGCTTTGCCAGCTCGTCGACAGGAAGTTCGTCGGGCATCCAGTCCGTTTGCGTGGCCCAGTCATGAACAACCCTGGCGCAGGCAGGCACATCGTCTGGCGCCGCGCGCCGGATCTTATCCGCATTCAGCTCAACCGTCATTGGAATGCCCACCCCGCAAACCTTCGCGCACCCGATGCGCGACCTCGATGAATTCCGGGGTGTCGCGAATGTCCAGCGGCCGTTCCTTGGGCAGCGGGCTGTCAATCACATCGGCGATCCGCCCGGGCCGTGGGCTCATCACCACGATCTTTGTACTCAGATAAACCGCCTCGGGAATCGAATGCGTCACAAATCCGATCGTCTTTTCCGTACGCGCCCAAAGCTCAAGAAGCTGCTCGTTCAGATGGTCCCGCACGATCTCATCCAGCGCCCCGAACGGCTCGTCCATCAGCAGGATATCCGCGTCGAACGCAAGGGCCCGAGCAATACTGGCCCTCTGCTGCATCCCACCGGACAGCTGCCAGGGAAACTTGCCGCCAAACCCTTCCAAATCAACTAGTTCCAGAACCTTTCTCACCCGCTCATTCTGTTCGGCAGCAGGGTATCCCATGATCTCAAGAGGCAGTTTTATGTTCTTTGCAATGGTGCGCCAAGGATATAGGCCCGCCGCCTGAAAGACATACCCGTACGCCCGGTTTCGACGCGCCTCATCAGGCGTCATGCCATTGACGGTCAGCGTCCCGCCCGTAGGAGTCTCAAGGGCTGCGATACAGCGCAGAAAGGTTGTTTTGCCACAGCCGGACGGCCCGATGAAACTGACGAAATCGCCCTTGTCGATTGTCAGGTTCACGTCTTTAAGCGCGTGTATTGGCCCATCATTGGTCTGGAATGTCAGTTCCAGCTGCCTTGCCTCGATGACGGGCTGGGTCGTGCTTTCAGTGTTCATTTTATTGCCTTGAAAAGAGTGGTGTCAGGGCCGCCAGCAAAGCGGCCCCAACTGATCAAACACCGGTCGCCGGAATTCCTGTCCGCTCGACGGGTCTTGGGGCGGTCAGCTCTTTCCAGGTACTCAGCGCCTTGTTGACGGTGGTGTTCGCCTCACGCGCGACAAAGTCCCCATGACCTTCCTGCGTCCGGATTTCACCGTCATGCACCGCCACCTGACCCCGCGTCAGAGTAAAGCGCGGCAGACCTTTGACCTCCTTGCCCTCGAACACATTGTAGTCGATCGAAGATTGCTGCGACGCGGCGCTGATCGTTTTGCTTTTCTCAGGATCCCAGACAACAAGATCAGCATCCGCCCCGACCAGAACGGCACCCTTTTTAGGATAGCAATTCAATATCTTGGCAATATTTGTTGAAGTAACAGCCACGAATTCATTAGGTGTCAGACGCCCAGTATTGACCCCATGTGTCCACAACATCGGCATCCGGTCTTCCAGCCCGCCGGTGCCGTTCGGGATCTTGGTGAAATCCCCGACGCCAAAGCGTTTCTGTTCGGTTGTAAAGGCGCAATGATCAGTTGCAACCACGCTCAGCGTTCCCGATTGCAGGCCATTCCACAGGCTGTCCTGATGCTGTTTGTTGCGGAACGGAGGGCTCATGACCCGTCGCGCCGCGTGGTCCCAATCCTGATTGAAATATTCGCTTTCGTCCAATGTCAGGTGCTGGATCAGGGGTTCTCCCCACACCCGCTTGCCCTGCATTTTTGCCCGGCGGATGGCTTCATGCGCCTCTTCACACGAGGTGTGTACAACATACAGCGGCACACCCGCCATATCCGCGATCATGATCGCCCGGTTGGTGGCTTCGCCTTCCACCTGCGGCGGGCGCGAATACGCATGTGCTTCGGGGCCGGTATTGCCTTCGGCAAGCAGCTTGGCGCTCAGCTCTGCCACCACATCCCCGTTCTCGGCATGTACCAGCGCGGTACCGCCAAGCTCGGCAAGACGCTTGAACGAGGCAAACAGCTCATCATCATTCACCATCAGCGCGCCCTTGTAGGCCATGAAATGCTTGAAGGTGTTGATACCGCGCGTCTCGATCACGGTTTTGATGTCGTCGAACACCTGTTCCCCCCACCAGGTCACCGCCATATGGAACGAATAGTCACAATTGGCCCGTGTCGACTTGTTGTCCCAACGTTTCAGCGCATCCAGCAGGCTTTCACCCGGATTGGGCAGTGCAAAATCGACAACCATGGTGGTGCCGCCCGCCAGGGCCGCCCGCGTCCCGCTTTCAAAGTCATCACTGGAATAGGTGCCCATGAACGGCATTTCGAGATGGGTATGAGGATCAATCCCGCCCGGCATCACAAAACAGCCGGTTGCGTCCAGTTCCTTGTCCCCCGTCAGGTTCATACCGATTTCGGTGATCACGCCGCCCTCGACCAATACATCCGCCTTGTAAGTCAAATCCGCGGTGACGACGGTTCCGTTTTTGATGACAGTACTCATTTTGAACTCCCTGATGCGGTCTGCGCCGCTTGCTTCATCTGGCCAAAAATATCCCGGGGGAGTCGCCCTTGGGGCGACGGGGGCAGCGCCCCCTATTCCACGATTTCGGCAGTCTCGACCACGGCATGCAGCAGAACATCCGCCCCGGCTGCGGCCCATTCCTTGCTGATTTCTTCGGCTTCATTGTGGCTCAGCCCGTCTACACAGGGGCACATGATCATCGCGGTCGGCGCAACCCGGTTGATCCAGCAGGCATCATGCCCCGCGCCCGAGATGATATCAGTGTGCGAATAGCCCAGCCGTTCGGCCGCGTTTCGCACGGCCGATACGCAAGCATCGTCAAATTTCACCGGATCGAACCCGCCGACTTTCTCGAATTCGATCTGAAGGCCCATCTCGTCAACGATGTCCTCGGCAGCCACCCGCAGGCGGTTTTCCATGTCGGTGATCACCTCCAGCTCGGGCGAGCGGAAATCGACCGTAAACACCACCTTGCCCGGGATCACATTGCGTGAGTTCGGGTAGACATCGATATGCCCCGCCGCGCCCACCGCATGCGGAGCATGTGACCATGCGATCTCGTCCACCTTCTCCAGGATCCGCGCCATGGCCAGCCCGGCATTCTTGCGCATCGGCATCGGTGTCGATCCGGTATGCGCGTCCTTGCCCGTTACCGTGATCTGCGTCCAGCTCAGCCCCTGACCATGGGTGACGACGCCAATATCCTTGCCTTCGGCTTCAAGGATCGGGCCCTGTTCGATATGCAGTTCAAAGAACGCATGCATCTTGCGGGCGCCCACCTCTTCATCACCACGCCAGCCGATCCGGTTCAGCTCATCCCCGAACTTTTTGCCCTCAGCATCTTCGCGGTTGTATGCCCAGTCTTGCGTGTGCATCCCGGCAAATACGCCCGAGGACAGCATCGCCGGCGCGTAACGCGTGCCTTCTTCGTTTGTCCAGTTGGTGGCGACGATCGGATGTTTCGTTTTGATCCCCAGGTCGTTCAGCGTCCGGATCAGTTCCAGCCCTCCCAGGACACCCAGCACGCCATCATATTTGCCGCCGGTCGGCTGCGTATCCAGATGCGAACCCACGTAAACCGGCAGCGCGTCCGGGTCAGTGCCTTCGCGGCGGGCAAACATGTTGCCCATCTGGTCAAGCCCCATGGTGCACCCTGCTTCCTCGCACCATTTCTGGAACAAGGCGCGGCCTTCCGCGTCCTCATCCGTCAAGGTCTGGCGATTGTTGCCACCAGCGACACCCGGGCCGATCTTGGCCATCTCCATCAGGCTGTCCCACAACCTGTCGCCATTGATCCTGAGATTCTGCGCCGGAGCTGCCATGTTCATCTTCCCTGTTTGCTGGCGAGTTGGCTCGCTTTTGATGTCTTGATTTGACCATATGGTCAAACTCACGCTATCACGGGTTCGGTATCAGTCAAGAATTTGCGCGGTTCAGCTGAAATTTTCAGTACGTCCCGCACCTGTTCGACGAAAAAAGAGACACGCTGAAAACATGCCAAAAGACCGCGCACCGACCCGCATTCAGAAAAAGAACCGCGCCGCGATTCTAGATGCCGCCCTGAACGTGTTTTCAGCCCACGGGTTTCGCGGCGCAACCGTAGACCAGATCGCGGCAGAAGCAGGTCTGAGCAAGCCGAACCTGCTGTACTATTTCCCATCAAAAGAAGCGATCCATACTGAATTGCTGTCCGGCCTGCTGGATACCTGGCTGGCTCCGCTGCATGATCTGGATGCCAACGGCGATCCGATGGAGGAAATCCTGGCATACATTCGACGCAAGTTGCAGATGAGTCAGGAGCTACCACGGGAAAGCCGCCTTTTTGCCAACGAGCTTGTGCAGGGCGCTCCGCGTATTCACGATGCATTGTCCAATGACCTCAAGACACTGGTCGACGAAAAGGTCACGATCCTTACCGGTTGGATGGATCAGGGAAAAATCGCGCGGGTGCACCCCTACCACCTGGTGTTCTCGATCTGGGCCTTGACGCAGCACTATGCAGATTTCGATGTTCAGGTTCGTGCAATTCTGGGCAACGAAGATCCGTTCGAGGGTGCAGAAACTTTTGTTGACACGTTGTACCGCAAACTTCTCAGCCCCTGAAAAAAGGGGCCGAAAAAACGGCCCCTTTACGATCTGTCGCAATCCCCTCATTCGGCCGCCTTGGCCATCGGGTTGTTCGGATGCGTCGTCCAGTTCGCATAGGTTGGCTGAACTTCTTTTCCGGTCCGGGGATCAACCTCGCCCGCTGCCATCGGCACCATATCGATGCAGCCTTCGATCGGACAAACATCGACGCAGAGGTTACAGGCGACGCATTCGTCATCCATCACCTCAAAGACGCGGTCCTCGGACATGGAAATCGCCTGGTGGCTGGTGTCTTCGCAGGCCGCATAACACCGGCCACACTTGATGCACTGATCCTGATCGATCTTCGCCTTGGCGACGTAGTTGAGGTTCAGATACTGCCAGTCGGTGACATTGGGCACCGCACGTCCGATCACTTCATCAATGCTGGAATAGCCTTTCTCATCCATCCATTCCGACAGCCCTGCCGTCAGTTCGTCAATGATCTTGAAGCCATAGGTCATCGCAGCGGTGCACACCTGAACGTTGCCGCAACCCAACGAGATGAACTCGGCCGCGTCACGCCAAGTGGTGACGCCGCCGATGCCGGAAATCGGCAGGCCCCGCGTCGCGTCGGCCCGCGCGATCTCGGACACCATCGACAATGCAATGGGCTTGACGGCGGGGCCGCAATACCCACCGTGGCTGCCTTTGCCGTCAATGGACGGTTCAGGGCTGAACGTGTCCAGATTGACGCTGGTGATCGAATTGATGGTGTTGATCAGCGACACCGCATCCGCACCACCGTTTCTGGCTGCCGCAGCCGGTTTGCGGATGTCAGTGATGTTCGGCGTAAGCTTAACGATGACCGGACGGTCGTAATACAGTTTGCACCAGCGCGTGACCATCTCGATATATTCCGGAACCTGCCCCACGGCCGAGCCCATACCACGTTCACTCATCCCATGAGGGCAGCCGAAGTTCAGCTCGATCCCGTCCGCACCGGTTTCTGCCACGCGTGGCAGAATGGCCTTCCATGCTTCTTCCTCACACGGAACCATGATCGACGCGATCAAGGCGCGATCCGGGTAATCGGATTTGACCCGCGCCATTTCCTCGAGGTTCACCTCAAGCGGGCGATCCGTGATCAGTTCGATATTGTTCAGGCCCAGCAAACGGCGGTCGGCCCCGTAGATTGCGCCATAGCGCGGGCCATTCACGTTCACGACCGGAGGTCCTTCTGCGCCAAGCGTTTTCCAGACAACGCCGCCCCACCCGGCTTCGAAGGCGCGGCGCACATTGTATTCCTTGTCCGTCGGCGGCGCAGAGGCCAGCCAGAACGGGTTGGGGCTGGAAATGCCCAGAAAGTTTGTCGTCAGATCGGCCATGGCTTCTCCCTTCCCGGCTCAGCCGGATTTTTTGAATATCATTTCGGTCGGGCGAATACGCCCGGCCTTGAGGTTTTTGACGTAGTTTTGGAACTTTTCGGGCGCCGTTTCCCCCATCATCAGGTGGATTCCCAGCGGCGCTGGTCCGGTCTCGGCTATCTTGGCAAACACGTCTTCGAAGAACTGGATCGCAAACGCAGTGCGGTCTGTTTCGGCAACCAGCTCAAGACCGGCCGCGGACGCGGCGTCTTTGTATACCTCTGGCGCGTGAACAAAGGAGGTTTCCGGCAAAGTGGACCAGGGAAGCGGAAAAGCCAGCGGCTCATCCACCTCTCCGCCCATGACGTCGAACAGGGCAAATGTGCCACCGGTGGCCAGTACGCGTGAAACTTCAGCGAACAGCCCCGCTTTGTCTTCGATATTCATGCCCACATGCATCATGACGGCAAGGTCGAACCCGGCATCCGGCACAGGCATGTCCAGAGCACTGCCAACGTGAAAGCTTGTCTTTTCGGAATGCCCGACCAGATCGCTGAGCGCAGTTGCGGTTTCCACGAACTCGGGCGTCAGGTCGACCCCTGTTACCGTTGAGTCATATTTGTCCACTATGTACCGGGATGTGCCTCCGATGCCGCATCCGATATCCAGAACGCGTGTCGCATGGGTCGGGGAAAGCTGCGCAAACAGGTTGTCGGTCGCAAGAACGCCGCCCGTATGGAATTCATCCCCCGCCTTCAGATCAGCGACCGTGGCCGCATCCGGGTCGATGCCGCTGGCCTCCAGCGCCGCGCGGACGCGTTCGGTCAGTGCACCGGTGGTATAGTGTTGAGCAACGGCTTGTTCGATCTGGGACATGGGAACACCTCAGCAGCGAAAGGAATGGGGTGAATACCCCACCCTATCACGAAACGAGCATCGCGTGGATGTCCATCGCCGCGTCCCGACCTTCGGCAACGGCCGTTACGGTCAGATCTTCGCCGCCCGCAGCGCAGTCACCACCAGCCCAGACACCAGCCAAGGAGGTTCGGCCAGCGCCGCTGATGGCGATCTTGTTGCCATCCAGCGTCAGGCCTTCGGGTGCGCCCTCCAAGGTCTGTCCGATGGCCTTGAGAACCTGATCGGCCGGCAAGCGGATCGTTTCTCCGGTTCCGATCAGCTGACCGTTCTGGCTGGATGTATATTCCAGCTCGATCTCGGTCGCGGTACCATTGCCGTGGATGGCCACCGGCTGAACATTGGTCATGATCCGAACGCCATGCGACGCTGCCAGGTCCTGCTCGTACCGGCTGGCCCCCATGGCATCCCGGCCGCGGCGATAGGCAATAGTGACGTTTTCGGCGCCCAGAAGCTTGGATTTCACGGCGGCATCCACAGCTGTCATGCCCCCGCCGATGACGACCACATTCCGTCCAACGGGCAGATCGGCAAGGTCGCTGGCCTGCCGCACGTCTGATATGAAATCGACCGCGGCCCGCACACCGTCCTTGTGGACACCGCCTGCACGCAAGGCGTTGACACCGGCAAGACCAATGGACAGAAACACCGCGTCGTAGTTTTCGACCAGCCCATCCAATGAGATGCTTTCGCCCAAAACCGAACCGGTCTCGATTGCAATCCCTCCGATTTTCAGCAGCCAGTCCACCTCGGCCTGTGCAAAATCGTTGGTCGATTTGTAGGCTGCGATACCATATTCATTCAGGCCGCCGGGTTTGGGCTTGCTTTCGTGGATCACCACGTCATGGCCCAGCATCGCCAGCCGGTGGGCACAGGCCAGACCCGCAGGCCCGGCCCCCACAACGGCAACTGTCTTGCCGGTCGAAGGCGCACGTTCAAACGGATGCACACCCGAGGCCATGATTTCATCGGTAGCGAAACGTTGCAGGCGCCCGATCTCAACCGGCTTGCCCTCGGCGGCTTCGCGAACGCAGGCCTCTTCGCACAGCGTTTCGGTTGGACAGACCCGAGCGCACATTCCGCCCAGAATATTCTGTTCCAGAATCGTGCGCCCTGCTGATTGCGGTTGACCGGCTTGAATCTGGCGAATGAACAACGGGATATCGATATCCGTTGGACAGGCCGTCACGCATGGCGCGTCATAGCAGAAATAACAGCGATCTGCGGCTACTGCGGCCTCATGCTGCGCAAGCGGCGGATGCAGATCGGTGAAATTCGAGGTCAGCTCATCGCTTGAAAGCCGCCCGGCTACGATACCGGGTGCCATCTGGCCCTGTGCCATCACTCTACTCCCTGTAGATATGTTTGTTATGCTCTCAGCTTGCCACAAATAATTTTTTTATCAATTGGTAAAATTTGCCAAATGGTCAAAAAAATAAAAAGCCATGCAAAAACAACCTTGTTTTTGGGCACTTCGCTTAGGAATTAAGCACGAAAAGCGTTGAATCATTGGGTCCGAAGGCAGGATTTGCCCACGAAAGGGCTGTGCGGGTATTGGCAAACAAGGTTCGGTCAGCATCGCACGCCACCGATTTCACCTTTCGACATGAACCGGGCCAACCTCGGAAAATCCGCAAAAGGACCTTGCTCAACCCTTTCTCGGCGCGATGAGAGGAATGCCATAGATAACAAGAAATCAAACTTTCGGCTTTTGACGCCCCACCCCGCTTGCTGTAACCCGGATCAAAGGGTGCCGGTTCCGGCAGCTTTCAGGAATGGGCATAGATGCAGGCAAGTTCTCGAAAATTCAACATCGCGGTTGTCGGGCAAAACAACCGCCTGCAATATGAGGCCCTGTTGTTCGCGGCCTCGCTTCGCCATTGCTCGCCCGGGTTCAAAGGCCGGCTGTTTGTCGCCACACCCAACCCAGGCCCGCGCTGGACCCACAACCCCGGCATCCAGGACGAAGACGTTCTGAAAGCCCTGAAACAGCTAGATGCCGAAATCCTGCCCTTCGACTCGCATATTTTTGGCGAAAGCTACCAATATGGCAACAAGATCGAGGCTTTGTTGGCCCTGCCACAAGGTGAACCCTTTGTGTTCTTTGATACGGACACGCTGATCACCGGCGACATCACAAGCGTACCGTTCAATTTCGACCGCCCTGGAGCCTCACTGAAGGTCGAGGGCACATGGCCAAAGCCGACGCTGTACGGCCCCGGCTTTGACGGTATCTGGCGGGCGCTTTATGCACGCTTCGGGTTGGATTTCGAAAGCTCGGTGGATCCGGACCAACCCGATGGTTACTGGCGGCGATACCTTTACTTCAACGCAGGTTACTTCTTTTACAAATGCCCCAGGATGTTCGGTGAACGTTACCTGGACTACGCAAGAACGATCCGGGATGAAAACATTCCCGAACTGACGGGCCAGAACCTTGACCCATGGCTGGATCAGGCAGCCCTGCCGCTGGTCATACATTCTTTCGGCGGTGGGCGAGATGCTTTGCCGGACGGGCTTCTGGATGGGTCCGTCAGCTGCCACTATCGCCTGCTCCCTTTGCTTTATGCCCGCGAAAGCGATCACGTGATCGATGTGCTGGAAACCGTCGTGGCCCCCAACAAGGTCAAAAAAGTGCTCAAACAGTATGATCCGTTGAAAAAGCTGGTTCTTCAGGGCAAAGGCGAAAAAATCCGTGCGCTCTTTGATCAGGACAATCTGCCTCGGCGGGAACAGGCACTGCGCAACGCGATCAAAAGCAAAGGACTCTGGCTGCGCTGACAGGATCGTTGTGCGCAGGCGGGCAATGGCCTACAGATTCCGCAAGACAGATACCAACAGGAGATATTCACGATGTCTGACGGCCCGACCTACGGTTTCGACACATTGCAAATTCATGCGGGTGCCCGCCCCGACCCGGCGACCGGAGCACGCCAGACACCGATTTATCAGACGACCGCCTATGTGTTCCGGGATGCGGACCACGCAGCGGCCCTGTTCAACCTGCAAGAGGTGGGCTTTATCTATTCCCGCCTGACCAACCCGACCGTCGCCGTTCTGCAGGAACGCGTGGCGACGCTTGAAGGCGGCGTCGGGGCGGTGTGCTGCTCGTCCGGGCATGCGGCGCAGATCATGGCGCTGTTCCCGCTGATGGGGCCCGGCTGCAACGTGGTCGCCTCGACCCGTTTGTATGGCGGCACGGTCACGCAGTTCAGCCAGACGATCAAACGCTTTGGCTGGTCCGCCAAATTCGTGGATACCGATGATCTGGACGCCGTAAAGGATGCCATCGACGAAAACACCCGCGCCGTGTTCTGCGAATCCATCGCCAATCCGGGCGGTTATGTGTCTGATATCCGTGCGTTGGCGGACGTTGCTGATGCAGCGGGCATCCCGCTGATTGTCGACAACACCTCGGCCACGCCCTACCTGTGCCGTCCGATCGAGCACGGCGCGACGCTGGTTGTGCATTCTACCACCAAGTACCTGACCGGCAACGGCACCGTCACAGGCGGGTGCATCGTGGATTCTGGCAAGTTCGACTGGTCCGCGAATGACAAATTCCCGTCACTGAGCGAACCCGAGCCTGCCTATCACGGCCTGAAGTTCCACGAGACCTTTGGCCCGCTGGCCTTCACCTTCCACGGCATTGCCATCGGTCTGCGTGATCTGGGCATGACCATGAACCCGCAGGCAGCCCATTACACGCTGATGGGGATCGAAACACTGTCGCTGCGGATGGAGCGTCACGTCGAAAACGCCCAGAAAATCGCAGCGTGGCTGGAAGCGGATGACCGCGTGGAATACGTCACCTATGCGGGATTGCCGTCATCACCGTACAAGGACCGAGTCAAATCGCAGTATCCACGTGGCGCGGGTGCATTGTTCACCTTTGCGGTGAAGGGCGGCTATGACGCCTGTATCAAACTGGTCAACGCGCTGGAAATCTTCAGCCACGTGGCCAATTTGGGCGATGCCCGCTCGTTGATCATCCACTCGGCCTCGACCACCCACCGACAACTGGCGCCGGAACAACAGGAAGCCGCGGGTGCGGGCCCCGGTGTCGTGCGGGTGTCTATCGGCATCGAAGACGTGAACGACCTGATCGCGGACCTTGATCAGGCCCTCGCCAAGGCCAGCGCCTGACAATGGCCGGGCACGACACAAACGACCTTGGCCAGCCCATCGGTTTGCCGGTGTCGGGTGACTTTCCGCGCCCGACGCCGCCTTATACACCGATGGAAGGCCGGTACTGTTCTGTCGTGCCACTGGATGTGAATCGCCATGCGCCCGGACTTTTTCGGGCGTTTGCAAATGACAGGGATGGCCGTAACTGGACTTACCTGCCCTATGGCCCGTTTGACAGCGAACCGGAATTTGAAGACTGGGCCCGCGCCAACTGCATGGATGCGGACCCGATGTTTCATACCGTATTGGATGCGGACGAAGTGCCGGTGGGCATGGCCTCTTATCTTCGGATCGAACCCGCAGCGGGTGCCATCGAAGTCGGCCACATCCATTTCTCGCCGCTGCTGCAACGCAAGCCGCAATCGACCGAGGTCATGTACCTCATGATGAAGCGGGTTTTCGACGAGCTTGGCTATCGCCGGTACGAGTGGAAATGCGACGCACTGAATGCACCGTCACGCAATGCCGCTGAACGGCTGGGATTTACTTTCGAAGGGGTGTTTCGGCAGGCGACTCACTACAAAGGCCGCAACAGGGACACGGCATGGTACGCGATCATCGACACTGAATGGCCGCGCATTCGCGATGCATTCGAAGCCTGGCTGTCGCCCGACAATTTTGACAGCGCGGGCCAGCAGCGCAAGCCGCTGATGGCCCGTGCAAAGGATTGACCCTATTCTGAAATCTCGAATTCCATCGAGACGCTGACAGAAACCGAAACCTCGCCGCCCGCGACGGGAACACCACCCGCATCCGCCATGCTCAGCGCGCGCATTTCTGCCATCGGACGGATACCTGCCGATTGTTCCGAGATCGACTGAACCGGGCCGAGCGTCACGCCCGCGGCCTGTGCCAACTGCTGTGCCTTGGCAGTGGCTTCGCCGACGGCCTTGGCGCGCGCCTGCGCCTCGATCGGTTTGGGATCCTGCACGCCAAAGCTCAGGCCCCCGAAATCATTGGCGCCGTCCTGAATGACCGCGTCCATGACCTTCCCCAGTTGGGTCAGGTCGCGCACACGCACAAACACGCGGTTGGACGCTGTAAAGCCGGTGATTTCAGGCTTCTCGCCATTCTGTCCATGACGACCCGACCAGACGGGCGACAATGACAGGTCCCGTGTCTGGACGTCACGATCTTCGATACCCATCTCGGTCAGGCGCGCAAGAACTTTGGAAACGGCATCCGACGTCGCCTGCATCGCAGCCGAGGCTTCGGCGTTTTCGTGGGTCACGCCCAAGGTTATCGTCGCCATATCAGGCGCAATCTGCACTGTTCCGCTTGCATCAACGTTGATGCGACGTTCTTCCGCATGAGCGGCCCCGGCAGCCGTAGCCGCCATCATCGCGGCCAGAAAAGCGAATGTCTTCAAGGTTATCACTCCAATTTGTTTTGTACTAAGATGGGTTGGCAGGGCTTGGCCATACAAGAGGAGATACCGCCTTTTTCTTTCCCTCGGCGGGTTCCTGCTTTAATGTCGGCCTGCAAACGCAAAGTCGTTTGCATTGACGTTGATAATTATGGTTCCTCCGGAATATGAAACCCGCCTTTGCGCTGTCTTTTTCTGCGACCGGAATAACACTGCACCACCGTTCCGATGACGACTGGTTTGTCATCGGTACGATTCCGCTGGATGTTCCGGACTTGTCCGGGCAGATGCAGGCGTTGCGGGAAAAAGCATTTGCGCTGGAAAATGATCTGAGCTGCAAGCTCGTGCTGCCAGAAGATCAGGTTCGGTTTCTACAGGTTTCGACTGATGGGTTGCCGCCGGAAGGCCGGACGGAACGTATCGAAAGTGCTCTGACCGAGGCCACGCCTTATACCTTGTCGGAACTGAGTTATGACAGCCAGACCGAAGGCGACACGACCTGTGTTGCTGCCGTGGCGGTTGAAACGCTGGCCGAAGCGCGGACCTTTGCCTCGGAACATGGTTTTGTGGTGGTGGCGTTCACTGCCGAAGACC
Source organism: Ruegeria sp. H8 (assembly GCF_056532905.1). NCBI lineage: Bacteria > Pseudomonadati > Pseudomonadota > Alphaproteobacteria > Rhodobacterales > Roseobacteraceae > Ruegeria > Ruegeria sp. H8. Next base: position 997,913 of record NZ_JBQFNY010000001.1, read on the forward strand.
GCGAGGGCGCGTTCCCGCGCGAGGCGTTGTTCCGCGAAACCTCGGACGCTTCCGATCTGTCACACCCGGAAAACCAGCCATCTCCGGTGGAAACGGACGCAGGTGAACAGGCTGATGATTCCGGCCTGCCCACCCATCCGATTGCCGGCACCGCCGCACCCGAGGCTTTCCGAGCACCCCGGGAAACAGCGAACAGCCTTGATGCATCTTCAGGGGTAAACCGATCTGCCATTGCTGTCTTTGCCGCTGTGTTTCTCGTTGGTGGACTAGTTGGTATTTGGCTGGCATCGGGGTCCGGCCCTGAACAGGATCAGGCGGAACAGAGCCCGGCGCAGGTTGCGGTTCCCGCCACTGAACCGGCCGCAGAGCCCCTGCCTGAACCAGAGCTGGACACGGCTGCGCTGGAAGCCCCGCAACAAACCGTTCCGGACCTTGCGACCGATGACGCCGAAGAGCCTGCGAACGCAGCCTCAGAAACCGAGACCGGAGCGCAGCCGGATCTGACCGCCACAGATGCAGCAATTCTGGAGGCCCTCAAAGTTGCCCCTACCGCGGTGGAATCCGTCGCTCAGGACCCCGAGACACAAAAAGGTGTCGAGGCCGTTACGGGCATAAGCACGACATCGCCAGCGGCACCGGAAATACCCGAAACTGTTGAACCGCAGGAATTGTATCTGGCATCACTCGACAACGCCGATCTGTTCGAGGATGCGGTTGCCCTACCGCCCGACCCCAGTTTTGACACCGACGCTCCTTTTGAACCCGACGTATCCCCCAACATTGCGGGCACTCGGTTTGATCTGGATGAGAACGGCCTGGTCGTGCCAACACCGGAAGGCACCGTGAATCCGGAAGGGATCGTTGTTTATCTGGGGCGCCCATCCAAGGTTCCGCCTGAAACTCCGGTTCGTTTCGAAGAAGAACCGGTGGTCGACGAGGTCGACGACAGATTGGCGGGCATTCGACCCAAGCCACGCCCTGCTGATCTGGTCGAGAATTTCGAGCGCGGTCAACTGGGTGGCCGGTCATTGGAGGAATTGGCATCCAAGCGGCCGAAAGCGCGCCCGGAAAGCCTTCAGACCAAGCCACAGGTCGATGATGCACCAACGGCCTTGGCTGTCGTAAGAGTACCGCGCCCCAAATCCCGCCCTGCCGGATTGGCCCCTGCCAAATCACCTGTTTCAAACAGTTCGAACCTTGGGTCCACAGCAGCATTAGATCAGAAATCCGATGAAGCAGGATCGTTCCAACCAAAAACCGTCGCGCCCAAAATTCCTTCGACCGCGTCGGTTGCGCGACAAGCCACGATCGACAACGCAATCAACCTACGCAGATTGAACCTGATCGGGGTCTACGGAACGCCAGCCAACAGACGCGCATTGGTGCGGCTTCCCAGCGGGCGTTACAAAAAGCTGAAAATCGGAGACCGCCTTGATGGCGGGAAAGTCATCGCGATCAGCGACAGTGAGCTTCGATATCAGAAAAAGGGCCGCAACGTGACCCTGGCGATGCCGCGCAGCTGAAAACCGGCAATCGATCTTCTGACGCACCAACCGTCACATAAAAGCGCCGAAGGCAGATGAACTGCCCCCGGCGTGTCAGTGCGTTGCAATCAGGCTGCGGAAATCTCGCCGCTTTCGATCTGTTCGCGTTCGATGGATTCGAATAGCGCCTGGAAATTTCCCTCGCCGAAACCGTCGTCGCCCTTGCGCTGAATGAACTCGAAGAAGATCGGTCCGATGACGGTTTTCGAGAAAATCTGTAGCAGAATCCGGGTCTCACCACCGTCGACAACGCCTTCACCATCGATCAGGATGCCGTGTTTCATCATCCGGTCCAACGGCTCCTCGTGGCCGGCCACACGGGTCTTGGACATCTCGTAATATGCCTTGTTCGGGCCCGGCATGAATTTCAGGCCGTTTTCCGCAATTGCATCGGTCGAGGCGTAAATGTCGTCACTGCCGACGGCGATATGCTGAATGCCTTCACCTTTGTATTTCTTCAGGTAAGACACGATCTGACCCGTTTCACCACGATCTTCGTTGATCGGAATACGGATGCGGCCACAAGGAGATGTCAGCGCCCGGCTGAAAAGCCCGGTGAACTTGCCCTGAATGTCAAAGAAGCGGATTTCGCGAAAGTTGAACAGGTCGCCGTAGAACTTGAACCACTTGTCCATGTTGCCCTTGTAGACGTTGTGCGTCAGGTGATCGAGATAGAAGAAACCCACACCCCGTGGTTTGGATTCTTTGATCCACTCGAATTCCTGATTGTAGGGCGATGTGTCGTAATATTGATCGATAAAATAGATCAATGATCCGCCGATGCCCTTGATCGCAGGCACATTCATGGTTTTGTCAGCGCCGTCGTAAGGTTCTGCACCTTTCGACACCGCATGGTCATAGGCCTTTTGCGCGTCAACAACGCGCCACCCCATGGATGGCGCGCAAGGGCCGTGTTCATCCACGAACCTCGCGGCAAAGCCGTCGGGATCCGCGTTCAGGATATAGGTGACATCCCCTTGCTGCCACAGCTCGACGGCGGGTTTTTCCTTGTGGCGGGCCACCAGGTCAAACCCCATCTTCGCGAACAGATCACGCAGCTCCTGCGGTTCAGGATGGGCAAACTCGACGAATTCAAACCCATCGGTACCGGCAGGGTTTTCTTCGCTGATAACAGATTTCGGGGCGTTGTGTGGGAAAGGACCCATGGCGCGTCTCCTTCGAAAACAGGAATTTCTTTGCTGATTCAAAAATATGACTTTTATGACGCTGTTTCTGCGCATTGTTTTCGTGTAAACTGCCGATAGGCGCGCAAAACGCGCATAAAAGTTAATAAAGGCAGGATTTTTCCGCACATGCTGGACGCGACCGACAAGCGATTGCTTTCCGCCCTGCAAAAGGACGCACACCTGACCGCGCACCAACTGGGCGAAATGCTGAACCTGTCGCCCAGTCAGGCAGGACGCCGCCGCCAGCGGCTTGAGGCCGAAGGGTACATCACCGGGTATGCCGCCCGGCTGGACCCGCTGAAACTGGGTCTGCAAGTGCAAGGCTTTGTTCAGGTCCATCTGGGGACTCATGGCCCTGAACAATCTGCAAGCTTCGCCCGCATGGTCGACACCCGCCCCGAAATTACCAGCGCATGGACGATGACCGGAGAGGCAGATTACCTGCTGCACATCTATTGTGACGATCTTTCCGCGCTCAACAGCTTGCTACATTCGGTCATCCTGCCGCATCCTGCCGTTGCAAGGGTCCATAGCCAGATCGTAATGGACCAACTGAAACGCGACGCCCCCCTGCCCACCTGAACGGGCCCGAGAGGACACCTATGGACGTATTCCTATATCAGGCTTCGATCTATCTGGCAGCGGCAGTCATCGCCGTTCCCCTGTCTGCACGGCTGGGGCTGGGGTCGGTTCTGGGGTATCTGGCCGCCGGGATCATCATTGGTCCTGTTCTTGGGCTTGTCGGCGCGGAAACGGAAAACCTTCAGCACGTTGCCGAATTCGGTGTGGTGATGATGCTGTTCCTGATCGGTCTGGAACTGGAACCGCGCGCCCTGTGGGATATGCGTGACAAGTTGCTGGGATTGGGCGGGTTGCAGGTTGCGTTGTCGACGGCTGCGATCGCTGCCGTGGCAATGTACGCCAACCACCCCTGGTCGGTCGCCCTGGCCGTAGGGCTGACCTTGTCGCTGTCATCCACGGCAATCGTTCTTCAGACTCTTTCGGAAAAGGGCCTGATGCGAACAAATGGCGGTCGAGCTACGTTTTCGGTGCTGCTGACGCAGGACATAGCGGTCATTCCGATCTTGGCCTTGCTTCCACTTCTGGCCTTGCCGGCCATGCCACATATCGAATCGGATGGTTCGATTGACCGCGGGGCCGGAGAACTTCACGGCGCGGACCATCACAGCCTTTCTCTGGTCGAAGGTCTGCCGGGTTGGGCCGTCACGCTGGTTACGATCGGGGCAGTGGTGTTTGTCATTCTGGCCGGTGTCTACCTGACCCGCCCGCTGTTTCGCTTCATCCACGCGACCCGCCTGCGCGAGATGTATACCGCCCTGGCGCTTATGATCGTGGTCGGGATTTCCTTCCTGATGACCCTCGTCGGACTGTCCCCTGCCCTGGGCGCCTTCCTGGCGGGCGTGGTTCTGGCCAGTTCCGAGTTCAGACATGAAATGGAAAGCGACCTTGAGCCATTCAAAGGGCTTTTGCTTGGGCTTTTCTTCATCACGGTCGGTGCCGGTATTGATGTTGCCTATTTCTTTGATGATCCCCTTGACCTGATCGGTCTGGCGCTTCTTTTGATCCTTGCAAAAGGGATCATCCTGTATCTTGTAGGCAAGGCCTTCAAGTTGCGTGGGCGCGATCACTGGCTGTTCACCTTGGGGCTGGCGCAAGCGGGTGAGTTTGGTTTTGTTCTGCTGGCATTTTCCACGCAACAGAATGTCATCCCCCCCGACCTGTCCCAAAAAATGCTGATGATCATCGCTTTGACGATGCTGATCACACCGCTTCTGTTTATCATCTACGATCTTCTGTCGCGAAAGATCGGCGACACTTCCAAAGAACCTGTGCCGGACGAAATTGACGAAAAAGGCCCCGTCATCATCGCCGGGATTGGTCGGTTCGGGCAGATTGTAAACCGGCTGGTGCGGGCCAGCGGGTTCAAGACGGTTGTGCTGGACCATGATATCGAAACTATTCAGTTGATGCGCCGTTTCGGCGTCAAAGGGTTTCTGGGCGATCCTACACGCCCTGAATTGCTGCGTGCTGCGGGGTTGGAAAAAGCGTCGGTCCTTGTCGCCGCCATGGATGACCACAAGCAAGTCACGCGGCTTGTCGGGTATGCCAGACGGCAGCGCCCTGACCTGCACATCATCGCCCGCGCCCGCGACCGGACCCATGTGTACGAGCTCTATCAGGCTGGCGCCAATGACATCGTGCGGGAACTTTTCGACAGCTCATTGCGCGCGGGCCGCTATGTTCTGGAGAATGTCGGGCTGAGTGAGTACGAGGCCGCACAGGCGGAACAGACCTTTTATCACCATGACCGGATGTCTGTTCGCGATCTCGCCGAACTATGGGTCCCGGGTCTGCCAACTGCCGAAAACAAGAAATACATCGAGCGTGCACAGCAGCTGGAAAAGGATCTGGAAACCGCGCTGCTGGAACTGGCCGAAAAACACGCCAAGAAATCCGCCTGACCCAAGCCTGTGCCCGGGTCAGGCAATGAATCAACCGTCAGACACTCCTGCCTCGGCAAAGGTTGCCATACCGGAATGGCAGGCCACGGCGCTTTTGAGAATATTGATCGCCAGTGCCCCGCCCGAGCCTTCGCCCAGCCGAAGACCAAGGCTTAGCAGCGGTTCCTTGCCCAGCTTCGCCAATACGGCACCGTGTGCGGCCTCGGCGCTTTGGTGGCCGGCCACGGCGTGATCCAGCGCGGTATCCGACAGCCTCCACAAGCAGGCAGCGGCAGCGGTACAGATGAAACCATCCAGGATCACAGGAATGCGCAATATCCGCGCGGCGGCAATCGCCCCTGCCATCGCCGCAATCTCACGACCTCCGAGGCAGCGCAGGATTTCAAGGCCATCCTCTGACCTGTGCAACGCTACACCTTCGGCCACAACGCGGGTCTTGTTGGTCAGCCCCGCATCATCGACGCCCGTCCCGCGACCTGTCCAATCGGCCGCGTCACCGCCGAACAGCGCGCAGGCAATGGCGGCTGCCGGGGTGGTGTTGCCAATGCCCATTTCGCCCACGACCAGCAGATCAGCCTGCGGGTCCACGGCCTGCCAGCCGGTGCGCAGCGCGTCCAGCAATTCGGCCTCCGTCATGGCCGGTGCCTGGGTGAAATCCGCGGTCGGGTTGTCCAGATCCAGCGCGTGAACATCCATCGTTGCACCCGCCGACCGGGCCAGCTGGTTGATCGCCGCACCTCCATGTTCGAAGTTCATCACCATCTGCACGGTCACTTCCGACGGAAAAGCCGAGACCCCCTGTGCGGTGACGCCGTGGTTTCCGGCAAAGACGATGACCTGTGGCGCCGCGATCTGCGGCCGGGCATCTCCTCGCCATCCTGCGTACCAGATTGCCAAATCTTCAAGTCGCCCCAGCGCGCCCGGGGGTTTCGTCAGTTGTCCGTTTCGCTCTGCGGCGCCCTGCGCCGCGGCGGCATCCGGCCCCGGAGCCGCTGCAAGCGCAGCACGGAACGCGTTCAAATCATTCAGTTCAGGCAACATGAAAGCCTCATTGCATCAGAGTGGTCCTGTGTGTTTAACCGAAGCATCGAATCCAACAAGACCCCGAAAGGCACGGGCGTGCATAAAAACGACACCAATCCCTTTTCCCTGTGGGATATTCCGCTGGCTCTGGTGCTGTTGACCCGCCTGCCCCTGCCCCGATTGCCGGAACCTGTATTCAAACGGCAGGCACAGGCGGCATGGGCCTTCCCCATCGCCGGGCTGGCCGTCGGAGCGATTGCCTGTCTGGTCGGATGGGTGGCAATGGTCTTTCATCTGCCCCCTTTTGTTGCCGCGACCCTGTTGGTTGCAATGTTGATCATGACGACGGGCGCGATGCACGAGGACGGTCTTGCCGATACGTTCGACGGGCTCTGGGGCGGATTCACCCCTGAACGTCGACTTGAAATCATGAAAGACAGCCAGATCGGAACTTATGGTGTTCTCGCTTTGGTTTTTTCTCAGCTTGCTCGGGTTTCGGCAGTTGCCACGATTTTGGCAACCGGGTCGATTTGGGCGATTCTGGCAGCCTGCATGTTCTCACGCGCCGTGATGCCGGTTTTGATGGCATCCCTGCCAAACGCAAGAAAATCGGGGCTGAGCCATTCGGTGGGAACCCCCGGCGCGATTTCGGTCAGCATGTCCTTGGGCCTGGCCGTTCCAATCGCCGTTTTCCTGTGCGGAGGTGCGGCGATCACCGCCATCTTCTCTGCCGCCTTGGTTGCTGCCATCTTGGCGCTGACAGCGCGCAAGAAGATCGGCGGCCAGACCGGGGACATACTTGGGGCATCGCAACAACTGGCCGAGATCGCGTTTCTGCTTGCCATCAGCGCGCAGATCTAGGACACGCCGCCTGTTTCGATCCGCAGTGTTCCACCGCAATGCTTGCAATGCACGGCATCGGGATCATGCCGATACAACCCGCAGCTTGGGCATTTGTGACGTACCTTCTGCGGCATGAATATCGCCTGCGCCAAACGGACAAACAACGCGACACCCACGACCATGATGAACACCGAGAACAGCTTGCCCCAAGGGGTGCTCAGCGTGATGTCGCCGAAGCCGGTTGTGGTCAGGGTGGCCATGGTGAAATACAGCGCGTCTATGTAAGGCGTCTGGGCGTCTTCCGGAATGAAGAACACCAAAACCGCCGTAGAGGTGGCAAAGACAAATACCATCAGATTGATTGCCGCAATCACCGCGTCTTCATGGGTGCGAAAAAAGCTGCTGTCGCGTCGCAAGTCCCTGAGCAGATGGTATGAGTGGATCAGGCGCAAGGCCCGCAGAATCCTCAGGAAAGCCAGGTTGCCCGTCAGGAACGGATCCAGAACCAGCGAGACGATGACGACAATATCCGCCAGCGTATAAATCTGGCGCAGCAGCTTCCAACGATCCTTTGAAATCCAAAGCCGCGCAGAGAAGTCCAAGAAAATCAAAAAACCGATCAACTGGCTTGCAAGGACCAAGCCGGGACCATGAGGGACGTGAGCCGTTGCGACAAAGAAAATGATTGTCGCAACATCGAACAGGATCAGAGCGTACCGAAACCAGACCGAAATCGGGTCATGTCCGATATACAGATATCTAACTGTCTGCTTCATGTCCGCCCTGTAGCTTGCTGCATATACAGTGAAATTAGCGGTACTTGCGGAATTCACCAAGCCACGAAAAAGGCCGCCCCGATGGTGGAGCGGCCTGTTGTCATATCGAACTCGCTGTCAGGCAGCGCGAGAGGTCAGAACTTCGTCCACCTGTTTGGCAGCGGATACTTCGCCGGCGCCGGAAACCGCCGCGACCTCGCGGGTCAGGCGTTCCAGGGCAGCTTCGTACAACTGACGCTCGGAATAGCTCTGCTCGCGCTGATCGTCCGTGCGATGCAGATCGCGGACCACTTCCGCAATCGAGATCAGATCGCCCGAGTTGATTTTCTGCTCGTATTCCTGAGCACGGCGCGACCACATGGCGCGTTTGACCTTTGCCTTTCCTTTGAGCGTCTTCATCGCCTGACTGATCACGTCGGGCGAGCTGAGCGACCGCAGACCGGATTCGGTGACCTTGTTGGTCGGCACGCGCAGAGTCATCTTGTCTTTCTCAAATGAGATGACGAACAGCTCCAGAGAGAATCCCGCGACTTCCTGTTCTTCGATCGAGATGATCTGGCCTACGCCGTGGGCGGGGTAGACAACATAGTCGTTCGGGCGGAACTCGAGCTTTTTCGACTTTGTCATTCAGTTTTTTCCTTGCTTGCGGACGGGACGCAGACAACAAAAGCACCACATGCGGGGACTTTTTCAGCCCCGACAGGCGGCGATATTGTCACAAATTCAAATCTCCAAAGCGAGCATACTTGTGGAGCGCATCCCAATCTCGGTCATCATACAAGAACCAAGTATATCACAAAAATACGACACCCGAAAGTTTACCCCACGGTAAATTTTCATATTCAACCTGTTTTCAACAGGTTGTGCCGCGCTCTTTGCGCTTCAAACAGGGGTTTGAGCGCGAATCGTTCAACCACCCTCGCCCGGTGCTTCCGAGAAATACTTCTCCATCTTGCCTTCTTCACCGTCGCGTTCTTCCGCATCGGGAAGCGGATCTTTCTTGGTGACGATCACGGGCCACATTTCCGAGTACTTGCGATTGAATTCGACCCATTGATCCATGCCCGGTTCAGTATCGGGGCGGATCGCGTCGGCTGGGCATTCCGGTTCGCAAACACCGCAGTCGATGCATTCGTCGGGATGGATGACCAACGTGTTCTCACCTTCATAGAAACAGTCCACCGGACATACTTCGACACAGTCGGTATATTTGCAGGCGATACAGTTTTCGGTGACAACATAGGTCATGATCGGATTCCCGTTTGCGGTTTGAGCGTTTAGCTAATTCAGTCTGGCCTACTCTTCAAGATATGATCAGCGATCTTCGGTGCGAGAAAGATCAAGTGAACGGCGAACTTTCTTTGTCGGGCGACCTTTTCCCTCAAACCCCGGATTTTTGGGTGGAACGTCCTGTTTTTCGGTCATATCCAAATACAGCGTTTGCGCTTCGGGGGCCGGACCACGGCGATCCCCGATTTTTTCGATACGCACGACGCGGACGATACGGCCCTGAGGAAAGGTCAGAACGTCGCCCGGGGCCACGGCCTGCGCCGGTTTTTGCACCCGGTTTCCGTTCAACCTGACATGACCGCCGCTGACCTGTTTGGCGGCCAGGCTGCGGGTCTTGAAGAACCGCGCCTGCCACAACCATTTGTCAATCCGCAGCTTGGCCTCGGCCATTTCGGATCAGTTGCCGTCCTTCAAACCCATCAGCGCGGCTGCAAACGGGTTGTCGGGATCAATCGCCTTTTCCTTTTTCGGCGGCCGCGACGAGAAGGTCTTGGCGCCCTGAGGCTTGCCGCCCTTCTTGCCATGCGGTTTGCCACGGCCATCCTGCGGTTTGCCGCGCGGTTTGCCCTTGCCCTGCCCCTGCTCGCGGCGCGGGCCTCGGTTGGGCTGTCGCTGACGGGCCCAGGTGAAGGTGTAGAACACTTCAATCTCGGGTTCGTCTGACACTGGTTCTGCGGCAAGGCTGCCCGCGCCAGCCTCGGCTGCCGCCTCGGTGCCGTCGGTGGCCTCGGCTGCCGCCTCGGCGGGTGCGGCGACCTCTTCTGCCGCGACTTCACTTGCCGAGGCTTCTTCGGCGGTCGGTTTGTCCGCCTCAGCTGCCGCCGGCTGTTCGACCGGTGCAGGTTTGACTTTCGGCCGCTCGCCGCGTTCCGCCTTGTATCCCAGCCCCTGCATAAGGTCTGCGAACTGATCCAGCGTCATACCGGTGATCGACAGCATATCGGGTTTGGCTTCGAATCCGCCGCGGCTGTCTTCTGCGCGCAGCATGTCCGCCAAACGTTCCAACATGTCGATACGGATCGAACGCTCGCCTGCATCGCGGTAGCCACACATGGTGTCATAGCCCTGCGGTGCATCCTTGGCGACCGGCACGGTCACCAGGCCCGGAGGCGGCGCTTCGGGGAATTCCTGCAACCCGCTGGACAGCGCCCAGAGCACGAGACGCAGACGTGTGGGGGCCGGTTTCAGCAGCAGCGGCATGAAAATGGTGAACTGGCCGAACCGGATACCATGCTTGCGCAAGGCGCCGCGGGCGTCCTGATCAAGATCCTTGACCTCTTGTGCGACCTGGGCGCGGGGCAGGATACCCAACGCTTCGACCATGCGGAAAGCAAATCCTTTGGCAAGGCCGCTGAGTTCCTCATCGCGGGACAGGTTCAGCAGCGGCTCGAACAGAGCGGCCACCTTGCGGTCAATGAAGTGCTGCAAACGGCGCTGCACTTTCTGCTCGACATCCGGCCCCGCAGCTTCGTCAACGAACACTTCGACCATGGGTTTGAGAGGTTCCGCCCCGGCAACCAGCTTGCCAACGGCGTATTCACCCCACATCAGGCCACCCTGATCAGTGAAATCAATTTCAGTATCGGGCGCGTTGTAGAAGCGATCGGCGCGCAGATGGAATTGCGGCGCGAGTGCTTGCAGAGACGCCGATTTCAGAGCTTTCGCCTCGGTTCCCTGCGCGCTTTTGTCCGGGATGAACCGGAACCCTTCCAGACGACCGACGAATTCGCCTTCGACGGTCACTTCACCCTTGTCATTTACTTCGGCCAAAAGGGCCTCCTTCTGTTTGAGCCGGCGCAACAAAACGGATGTGCGCCGATCCACAAATCTTTGCGTGAGACGCTCGTGCAGAGCGTCGGACAGTCTGTCTTCTACAGTGCGGGTTTCGTCACGCCAATGTGATTCGTCACGAACCCACCCTTTCCGCTGCGCAACATATGTCCACGTGCGAATATATGCCAATCTTTTAGATAAAGCGTCGATATCGCCGTGGGTCTGATCGATCCGTCTGATCTGCCGTGCCATGAACTCGTCGGGAATGGATCCCCGTTCATGCAGATGGCCATAGATCACCTCCAGCAAGCTGGCGTGTTCCGCGTGGCTGATACCGCGAAAATCAGGGATTCTGCACACATCCCACAACAACCGGATGGACGGGCCGTCGCTTGCACGGGCGACAACCTCGGTCACTTGCGACAGCGATTTCAACGCGTTCAGGTCATCAGCAGGGCGGGCCTTGATCAGGTGTTCATCATCCGGGCTGACCTCAAGCGAGTCGATCAGCGCATCAATCGAGCCGAACCGAAGGGCGGCATTCCGCCAGTTCAGCTTTTTCATCGGCGTAAACCGGCTTTCCATGATCGCCTGCGCCACGCCCTCGTCCAGCGGCGGGGCCTCTCCGGTTACGCCGAAGGTGCCATCCGACATCCCGCGACCTGCCCGGCCTGCGATCTGCGCCAGCTCATTCGGCGCAAGCGGACGCATCCTGCGCCCATCGAATTTGGACAGGGATGAAAACGCAACGTGGTTCACATCCAGGTTCAACCCCATCCCGATAGCGTCCGTGGCAACCAGGTAATCAACCTCGCCGTTTTGATACAGGTCCACCTGTGCATTCCGGGTCCGCGGGCTGAGCGCCCCCATGACCACCGCGGCACCACCTTTCTGGCGGCGCAGCAATTCGGCGATGGCATAGACGTTTTCAACCGAGAACCCCACGATGGCGCTGCGCGCAGGCATCCGGCTGATCTTTCTGGAGCCCGAGTAAACCAGCTGTGACATCCGCTCTCGCCGCACGAACTGCGCCTCGGGGACCAGCGCCGAAATCGGGCCACGCATTGTGTCCGAGCCCAGGAACAATGTCTCGTTCGTGCCGCGAGACCTGAGCAGACGGTCGGTGAAGACGTGACCCCGTTCCGGATCGGCACAGAGCTGGATCTCATCGATGGCAACAAAATCAGCGCCCATGCCTTCCGGCATCGCCTCAACCGTGCACACCCAATACTGGGCGCGGGGCGGTACGATCCGTTCTTCACCCGTGACCAGCGCCACCACCGACGGCCCACGGATCGCAACGATCTTGTCATAGACCTCGCGCGCCAGCAGGCGCAGCGGCAGACCGATCACGCCGGTCCGATGACCCAGCATGCGTTCAATAGCGTAATGGGTTTTACCAGTGTTGGTCGGGCCAAGTACGGCCACGATTCGGGATGACCCGCTCACATTCGCCCCCTGCCCCGAGCCTTACAGCGCCTTGCCTTCAACCTGAGGCTTCAGCCGATTCACGGCATTGGTTACTTCTTCGTGATGAGGATGTATAGACAACGCCCGAGAATAAGCCTCGTAGGCTTTCCGAGGTTCCCCGATAACTTCAAAGATCAGACCCAGACCGTAAATAGCCTCATAGTGATTTGGATTCAGCGTCAGCACATGTTCCAGATCGGCGGCCGCCATACCAAATCGCTCGACCCCGAAAAAGGCAGATGCGCGCAGATGCCAGCCTTCGGCGAAATCAGGCGCGTGATCCGTCAGCGCGGTCAGGTGATCCAGAGCAGCGTCGACGTCGCCCTCATCCAAGGCCTCGCGTCCCCGCTCCAGCAGCAGATCAGCCGACGCAGACCCCGATTGCGACCACAGCGCCTGCAACTGCCGATCCAGTGCAATTGCCTGTTCCGGGGTCGACTGCGCCAGTTTTTGCAGCAACTCATCCTCGTCCCGTGAATCCGCCTGCTGCGCGAAACAACTGGTGGAAAACGTGACTAGGACAAAAAGTGCCGCAACGGTACCTTTGAGATTGTGAATTGCAATGCTCATAACAATAGGCAGTGTAGCGTTGCGACCGGGGATGTCCATTCACGGCGCACTAACAATATGAGGAAAAGCATGAGCGAGACTCTTGAAAAGGCGGCTGCCGCACTGAATGAAAAACTGGATGGCGGCGCGTTTGATGACACGGCCAAGTTCGCCATCACCGATCTGGGTTCGATCGTTCTGGACGAAAACGGTGCGCGGGTCAGCGATGAAGAGGCCAGTGTCACCATGAGCGCTGATGCAGAGACATTCGAACAGATCCTCAGCGGTGAGCTGAATCCGACCGGCGCGTTCATGTCCGGAAAGCTGAGCATTGACGGCGACATGGGTGTTGCCATGAAGCTTGCCTCGGTGCTGGCCTGATGGAGTTGTCGCCGGCCCCCTTTTTTGAAGACGTGGCCGGCGGACCTGCCGGTGGAAAGGCCCATTGGTTGACGACGTCTGACCAAAAACGCATTCGCGTGGGTCACTGGCTTCCGGATGATGGCGCACATGGCACCGTCATGATGTTCCCCGGACGCACCGAATATATCGAAAAATATGGCAGTACCGCCGGTGAATTCGCGAAGCGCGGCTTTGCGATGCTGGCCGTGGACTGGCGCGGTCAGGGTCTTGCGGATCGGTTGCTGGACAACCCACGCATCGGCCATGTCGATCATTTCACCGATTACCAATATGATGTTCAGTCAACCCTGGACCTTGCGAACGCTCTGGATTTGCCCAAGCCGTGGTATGTCGTCGGGCATTCGATGGGCGGTGCCATCGGGTTGCGTGCCGTCATCGAAAAAGGGTGCTTTGCCGCGTGCGCGTTCACCGGCCCGATGTGGGGAATTTTCTTCACTCCGGTCATGAAACCTCTGAGCCGCGTTACAGCGTATTGGGGCACCGCGCTTGGCCTTGGCGAACGCACCCCCCCGACCACGACGCTTGAAAGCTATGTCCTGTCGCAACCTTTCGACGGGAATATGCTGACCCGCGACCCGGACATGTACCGGATGATGCAAAATCAGCTGAATGCGCATCCCGAACTGGCTCTTGGTGCCCCTTCCAACCGCTGGCTGCGCGAGTCGCTGGACGAATGCGAATGGTTGATGGAACAGCCCGCCCCAAAAACACCCTGTCTGACTTTTCTGGGCAGCCACGAACAAATCGTCGATCGCAAGGCCATACGGGCGCGCATGGCCAATTGGCCGAATGGTACATTGATCGAAATCCCGAACGGTGAACATGAAGTGCTGATGGAAGCACCGGACGTTCGGGGCCCGGTTCTGGACCAGCTTGCCAGGCATTTCCGGGCCAACCAATCAAACGGGGCGTCCAAGCTGGTTTCCACGTAAACCTTTTCACCTTGGGATTGGCCGCTTGTGATCCGCGCGCGCCAACCCTAGATGTTTGCAAAAGCAGTCTACAAAAGGTGATCCATGCGCGACCTTCCCTTTCCCGTCCGTGACGCAAACGCAATGGGCGGTGCCGACAATCTGGGCAATCTTCCCGAATGGGATCTGACGGATCTCTACACATCCGAAGAGGCGCCCGAACTGGCGCGCGACCTGGACTGGCTGGAAGGCGAATGTGCCGCCTTTGCTGCCGACTATGAAGGCAAGCTGGCAGAGCTGGACGCCGCGGCCCTTTTGGCCTGCGTTCAGCGCAATGAAAAGATCAACGCCGTCGCAGGCCGTATCATGTCCTTTGCCGGTCTGCGCTATTACCAACTGACCACCGACGCAGAGCGGGCCAAGTTCCTGTCGGACATGCAGGAAAAGATCACCGTGTTCACGACGCCTCTGGTGTTTTTCACGCTCGAGATCAACCGGATCGAAGATGATGTGCTTGGGGCGCATTTTGCTGCCAACCCAGATCTTGCCCGATACGAGCCCGTGTTCCGGCGCATCCGCGCGATGAAGCCCTATCAGCTGTCTGACGAGCTGGAAAAATTCCTGCACGATCTGGGCGTTGTCGGCGACGCGTGGGAGCGCCTTTTCGACGAAACCATCGCCGGGCTGACCTTTACGGTGGACGGCGACGAACTGAACATCGAAGGCACCCTGAACCTCCTAACCGAACAGGACCGGTCCAAGCGCGAAGCCGCGGCGCGCGAACTGGCCCGCGTGTTTCAGGAGAACATCAAAACATTTGCCCGTGTCCACAACACGCAGGCCAAAGAAAAAGAAATCGTCGATCGCTGGCGCAAGATGCCGACCGCGCAAACAGGGCGTCACTTGTCGAACGATGTCGAACCCGAAGTGGTCGAAGCCCTGCGCGAGGCGGTCGTGGCCGCCTATCCCAAACTCAGCCATCGGTACTATGAGCTCAAGCGCAAGTGGCTGGGGCTGGATGTGATGCAGGTCTGGGACCGCAATGCGCCGCTGCCGATGGAAGACACCCGCACCGTGTCGTGGGAGGACGCCGAGAAAACCGTGATGGAGGCCTATGCCGCCTTCGATCCTCGCATGGCCGACATCGCGGCGCCGTTCTTCTCGAAAGGTTGGATCGACGCGGCGGTTAAACCCGGCAAGGCCCCGGGCGCCTTCGCGCATCCCACTGTGACCGAGGTGCATCCTTACGTGATGCTCAACTATCTGGGCAAGCCGCGCGACGTGATGACCCTGGCGCACGAGCTGGGCCACGGGGTACATCAGGTGCTGGCCGCCGATCAGGGCGAGATGCTATCCTCGACGCCCCTGACACTGGCCGAAACCGCCAGCGTCTTCGGCGAGATGCTGACCTTCCGCAAGATGCTGGACCAGGCCGAAACGCCCGAACAGCGCAAGGTTCTGCTGGCCGGCAAGGTCGAGGACATGATCAACACGGTGGTCCGCCAGATCGCCTTCTACGACTTTGAATGCAAACTGCACGCCGCCCGCCGCGAGGGGGAGCTGACCCCAGATGACATCAATGCCCTGTGGATGAGCGTTCAAGCCGAAAGCCTTGGCCCGGCATTCGAATTCATGGACGGGTACGAGACCTTCTGGGCTTATATCCCGCACTTTGTTCATTCGCCCTTCTACGTTTACGCCTATGCCTTCGGCGACGGGTTGGTGAACGCGCTATACTCGGTCTATGAAAGCGGCGCCGAAGGTTTCGAGGACAAGTATTTCGAAATGCTGCGCGCAGGTGGATCAAAGCACCACAAAGAACTGCTGGCCCCGTTCGGGCTGGATGCCAGCGACCCGAAATTCTGGGACAAGGGCCTGTCGATGATCTCGGGCTTCATTGACGAGTTGGAGGCGATGGAGGGCTGAGACGCCCTTAACAGAGGGTAGCGACATCTTCCTTGTGGCAAAAAACTTGCCATACCCGGCAATGTCGCGCCCAAGGAGACCTTGAATGCCCGCTGCGCGCAACCAAGCGGGCATTACCTGAAATTCGGCATTTCGGAAATAACCGAGAATGGTGGATCACATGAAGGCCAAGAAAAGGCGCGAAGAGTCGTCCTTTCAGCTAGCGATTACAACCAATTCGACCCTTCGGAGGTTCGCCGCTTGACCTTTTTATAAGAAGCATTGCTCGTCCGTTGAGGCGCCTGTCCGACATAGCGGACAAGCTTTGTAACCTTTGGGTGCGCAACACTCTTTGTCGCACGTATACTTGACCAGAATTGTGATGAAGCTGCATCTAGAGCAGGACACCGTCTGTTGCGGCGAGTGCTCACTCGCTGGTTCTGCTTCCGTATTATTCTTTGGCGAAATATTGGCGACCGCCGTTAGTTGAAGGCTCCCAATGTCGCCGCAGTTTGGGCATGATAATTCGCGGAAAAGCTGCTTGTTGCTCATTCGAACCTCCTAAATTAACGAGAAATACTCAATGCTCGCCCAGACCAGCTGTGTGACCATTAGTACGATCACAATTGGCCCATCCAACAGCGTGCGCCTAAGCGAGAACGGAAGAACTTGCGCTTGAGTTCCGAGAGCCACGACGAGCAATAGCCAATATGCAATAGTGAACGCTATGAAAGAGTACGAAGCGATACCATAGCTTGCGGCAACCAAAAACAACAGACTCATGGCTACGAGAGAACGGGCAACCCAAACCGAAAAGGCCACCGGATAAATCAAAAAAATCAATCCGGCGACGAAAGCAAGCCAGCCCGATAGCATCAAGTATTCATCATATTGCGGAAAGGCCTCGCGCAGCATGGGAAACCTTTTGGTCAGCATTTCCTGTATCGAGTTGATTGAGAACGAACCTCCAGTCGCAGTGCCAATGCCAGACAGAACCATTAGTGATGTATGGTCCCGCCGACGCTGAAGCTCAAAAGCGGTGGTTATGCGTTTAGTACCGTGGCCCACAACGTCAAATACTTCCTTTTTTCACTAAGGCATTTATTACTCAAACACTTTAACTGGGAACATTGCTATGAATTCGCCAGCGTTGCAACATACGACCGAGCTGGTCAGACTCTTGGCAGCTGAGTTTCCACTCTGATGGTTTATCATCGGAAAGTACCATCCTAAGACTTTCTAAGATACTGCTCTATAATGATAAGCCGACATTGGTTGCACCACAACGAAACGCCACTCGGGGCTCACAACGGTCATACCAAGATCACTTCAACTGACTGTCTTTCGACCCCCGCCGATTGACACCGCCGCGCGCCTTGAACGCGCCGTCCCGCTCTTGCTGGCAATCCAGGCAGAGCTTTACCCCCGGCAACGCGATGCGACGCTTTTCCGGTATGGGTTCTTCGCATTCGGCACAATGAGTCAGGCTTTCGCCCTGGGGCCGCTTTTGCGCCTGCATCCGCGCCAGTTCATCTGAGATCGACGCTTCGATCTGTTCGCTCACGGCGCCGTCGCGTGCCCAACCTCCGGCCATCGGTCATCTCCTGAAATTGTGAAACTCAGGATAGCTGAGCCGTTGGCCGCAACGCAAGTTACAGTGAAACCGCGCCCTCGAATACACGATCAATCACCTCTTGCGTCCCGCGTGAGAATTCCAAAGGGCAAGGATATTCCGCCCCATCCCTGATTGATCGGCAAAAGGCCTCGACCTGCAACTTGTAATGGTCTGCTCCGGGGAAGCGAATGACCTGAACTTCAAGCCCCGGCCGGTGCAGCTCAACCCGAGCCTCGCCAAACACACGCGCATTGAACGGGGTCGTCAGACGGATCAAACCGCTTTCGCCGTGAAATACCATCTCTTGATGGGGATGCATCCGTATGGACACATAGCTGGAATAGGTAAATCCAGGGAACTGCGCGCGAATTTCAGTGAAGATGTCGATATCATCCTGCCAACGGATCGCGGATTGCACCGATACAGGCTCTTGCCCGGTTGCAAAGCGTGCTCCACCGATCACGTAGACCCCGATGTCACGCAATCCTCCGCCGCCCGTTTCCGCACGGTTTCGAATGTTCCGAGTGTCAGAGCGATTGTCGAAACTGAATGCACCGGTCACATGTACCAAATTGCCGATGGCACCATCAGCGATCAGTTTCCTTGCAAGCTGCCATTGAGGGTGATGGACGGTCATGTATGCCTCGGCGGCCAGCAGGCCGCTTTCGTCCCGCTTTTGGATCAATGCGTCGAATTCATCCGCCTTCATGGTCATGGGCTTTTCGCACAGAACATGCTTACCAGCGCTCAAAGCCTTAAGGCTCCATTCCGCATGCATATGATTGGGCAACGGGATGTAGACTGCGTCGATTCCGGCGTCTGCCAACAACGCATCATAGCTGTCAAATACTTGCAAATCTGGGCAAAAGGACTGAAACGGCTCTGCTTTTGCGGCATCCGAGGTTGCCAGCGCGGCCAAGCGCGCGCCATTTGCGGCATGTATCGCCGGGGCCATGTATTCGCGGGCAAATTTCGCGGCACCCAATACACCAAATTGAACCGGTCTTTGCATTGCGCCCTCCGTACTCGGCTTGTTTCAAATTACGCGCTTCCCGAGGGGTCACCAGCGCTCGTTCTGCTGCGAAATCAAAGACAAAACACGTCTTTTTCTAACACAGCTTTCGACCTTCAGCCATTGATTCAGGGCTTTGGTTCAGTTTCCGCCAACATTCGCAAAAAACGCCCCCTGATCATCAGAGGGCGTTTTCCGTTATTGCTTGAACGCAAAGAATCTTCCTGCGAGGCAAGCAGGGGCGCAACTGTTAGCTGACGCCCAGCATGCCTTTTTCCCGCGCCAGATCCCGCATTTTCTTTTGCAGCTTCTCGAACGCGCGCACTTCGATCTGGCGAATGCGCTCTCGGCTTACGTTGTACTGAGTGCTCAACTCCTCGAGCGTGACAGGCTGATCCATCAGACGGCGCTGGGTCAAGATATCCTTTTCCCGATCATTTAGCACATCCAAAGCCGCCGCCAGCAATTGCCGACGTGCTTCCAGTTCATCGCGTGCTTCGTAATCACCGGCCTGATCGGCATCCTCATCCTCAAGCCAGTCCTGCCATTGCATGGTGCCTTCGCCTTCGGACCCGACCGTGGCGTTCAGGGACGCATCGCCACCGGACATCCGGCGGTTCATGCTGATCACTTCTTCTTCGGTCACACCCAGATCAGTGGCGATCTTCTTGACGTTTTCAGGGCGCAGGTCGCCCTCTTCCAGTGCACCGATGCGGGCCTTGGCCTTGCGCAGATTGAAGAACAGCTTTTTCTGCGCCGAGGTCGTGCCCAGTTTCACCAGGGACCAGGACCGCAGGATGTATTCCTGGATCGAGGCACGTATCCACCACATGGCATAGGTCGCCAGACGGAAGCCTTTTTCAGGGTCAAACCGTTTGACCGCCTGCATCAGGCCCACATTGGCCTCGGAAATCACTTCGGCCTGCGGCAGACCATAGCCGCGATAGCCCATGGCGATCTTGGCCGCCAGACGCAGGTGAGACGTTACCATCTTGTGCGCGGCTTCGGTGTCCTGCTCTTCGACCCAGCGTTTGGCCAGCATGTATTCTTCTTCCGGCTCCAGCAGAGGAAACTTGCGGATTTCCTGCATATAGCGATTCAGGCCGCCCTCGGGCGTCGGTGCGGGAAGATTTGCGTAGTTTGCCATTATTGTGTCCCTCCGACAAATGTTTAGATGTTTAACATAGGATATGGGTAAGGAACCCTTCCCATTCAAGAGGTGCTGCTAACAGTCTGGAATTAATCTTACGTTAAGAAAAGGTAAAAAGCCCTTTTTCACAGGAGTTTGCTTATTATGACAGCGGTGTGCGCAGACGTTCGACAAGGCATTGCATATCTTGCGGCAAATCGGCCTCGAACCGCAGGGATTCACCGGTGACAGGGTGCTCGAATCCCAAAACAGCAGCATGAAGCGCCTGACGGGGAAAAGCGCCTACAAAAGCGGCGTCGGCGGAGAACGCTTTGGCGGACAGCTTGCGCTTGCCGCCATAAACCGGGTCGCCCACCAGCCCGTGCCCTGCGTGGGCCATATGAACGCGGATCTGATGCGTTCGGCCGGTTTCAAGCCAGCACTCGATCAGGGCAAGACCCGCCGGCACACCAAATGTCTCGACAACGCGTGCGCGTGTCACGGCATGCCGCCCGCCATGAAACAGAACCGCCTGTTTTTGACGGTCGGTCTTGTGTCGCGCAAGTTGCGTTGTGACGCGCATGATGTTGCCGGGTTCAAAGCTGATCCCTTTGACACCGCGCAACCGAGGATCGTTGGCATCCGGCACCCCGTAACACACCGCACGGTAATACCGTTCGACGCTATGCGCCGCGAATTGCTCGGCCAGACCGTGATGCGCCGCGTCTGACTTTGCGACCACCAGAAGACCACTGGTTTCCTTATCGATGCGATGCACGATACCGGGGCGCTTCACCCCGCCGACGCCCGACAGATCGTCTCCGCAATGGTGGAGCAAAGCATTCACCAATGTCCCGCTGGGTGATCCCGGCGCAGGGTGCACGACCATGCCTGCGGGTTTGTTGACGACGATTACGTCCGCATCCTCGAAGACGACCTCCAGCGGGATGTCCTCGGGGCCGATATGGCTGTCTTCGGCCTCGGCCACGGCAATCGTGACCCGTGCCCCTTCGGCAACCTTGGCCTTGGGGTCGCGCGCCTCGGCACCGTCGATCTGCACCGCGCCCCCTTCGATCAGACGCGCAAGTCTGGTGCGCGACAGGTTTTCCCCGTCTGGCACATCGCGGGAAAGCGCCTTATCAAGGCGAGGCGGCGGATCGGCCGCGATCTGAAACTCAATCTGGCGGGTGCCCATGACTGTCCCTTCCGAACCTCAAGAACCGCAGGAAACTCCGCAACTGCGATTGCTGCGGCGGATGGTCATGCTGTTGACCGCGGTGATGATTGGCGGGGTTCTAGTGACATTCGCCCTGATTGTCATCCGCCTATCGGACCGCACACCCACCTTGCCGGATCAGATCGAGTTGCCCGACGGCGCCCGGGCGCAGGCCCTGACCATCGGGTCAAACTGGTATGCCGTCGCAACCGATGACAATCGCATTCTGATCTTTGACAAAACAACTGGAAAACTGCGCCAGGAAATCGCGGTCGAATAGGCCCTGCCACCTGTTCCGGCGGCACGAAAGATCCGGGGATCGTCCAGCCTCAGCCGGGAAACAGCCGAGTTCCGGTCCACGCAGCACCCAGACGCTGATCCAGCGCATCCGACCGCATCTTGTGCTTGCCCGACACCGGCGCCAACATGATGTCACCCAAGCAAATCCTGTCACCAACCGTGAAAAGCTCTACGCTTGCGCATTCAACGTCTTGCCCCAGGGTTTCAGCGATCCGGATCATGTCTTCAAAGCGCTCGGGTCGGGGTTCGACGGTGTTGCTGGTTGGTGAATACAACTCGTCTGCAAGGTAATCGTAGTCGCGATCATGGAGCATCTGGATGCGCCCACGCCCCCGGTCACGGTCAACCTGCACCAGCTGCACGCGTCCGGCGATCACCCAGAATTTCCAGGTGCCGGCCTGTCGATCCCCGGCGGACAAGTCTTCTTCGATGTAATAGAGGGGCTTTTGCGTGGCGCGCCACCATTCGCCTGTCCAGAACCCTTCGGGCGTTTTTGTCTTGTGCCACGCGGCCAGTTTCTGGT
This sequence comes from Ruegeria sp. H8, assembly GCF_056532905.1. NCBI lineage: Bacteria > Pseudomonadati > Pseudomonadota > Alphaproteobacteria > Rhodobacterales > Roseobacteraceae > Ruegeria > Ruegeria sp. H8. Next base: position 1,019,885 of record NZ_JBQFNY010000001.1, read on the forward strand.
TGGCATCGTCGCGCTGCGTGCCATCCAGCGGGAACGACAGGGCCAGCTTGTGACCATGGCTCATCGTTCCTTTCAACCAATACTGGCCGGGCCCGAGGTCGAGTGTTTCGGGCAACGCCGGAATGTGCGCCTCCCACATGCGCTGTGGGCAGGCAAGCAGTTCCGAGGCGCGGCCCACGAATTTGGACCGGTCAGAGATCAACCCATCAGGGACTTCGCCAAACAGCTTCATGACCACCAGTTTTTCGGCGAATGTCTTTGGCGCGCGCAGATCGGGTAGAGACCGATGGCTATCCGCATAGTTGTACAAAGACATACCAAGCGCATTCAGCCGCGCAGGATCACTGCCATAGTGTTCCCAACCGCGCGAAAAACCGACGCGTGGCGGGGTGTTGGCGCCATGAAGATTGTCGGCTGCAATTGCGTCGAGATCAGCCTGTGCCGCCTTGAGATAGTCTTCCCTGTCAGAAAGCAGAGCAACGGACACGACGCCGCCGGTGGCGTCGTGGATTTCTTCGGTCGTAGCGCGCAAGGTGGGCAGGTTTGCCGGAAACTCCACCGGTTTGAGGCCCCCACGGCCGTGGCGCGGCAAAGGCGCGTCGCCCGGTCTCACCCCCAGGTTCCTCAGACGTCGGTCCAGAAACGAATGCCGCTTGATCCCGTTTGCAATCCACCATCGCATCCGACGCCCCCACAGATGTACGGCAAGCGTTTCCTCTTTGATATACGCGTCCCTGAACTCTCGGACGTGAATATCATTGGCTTGTCCTGCCCGTCTGAAAGGCAAAGGATAAAAGACCGGTATGGGGCTGGCATGTTTAAGTTCGTCGTGGTGGCGCAGAAACCACGTCATGACACCGGGGCCGTAGACGCTGTGTTCCTGATCTGACGCATGCGGCAACTCCCCAGCCTGTTTCAGGCGTTCCAATTCTTTCCGTTCTTCCCCTTCAACCCAGGGGCGGATCGGATAGGGATCCTGGCAGTATTCGGAATACGCATTCAACGTGGGGCTGTCGGATGGCAGCCGCATGACGGCATTGCAGATGGTATCACGGTTGAAAAACCCAAAGACATGATCTGCCCTTGGTATCGGGGCAAGCGCCAACACATCCGTGTCGCACCACAGAAAGTCCGTTTTCTTCATCAGATGCAATCTGAAGATATCGGATTGGGGCACGGGCGTCTTGAACTGGTTGTTTACGATGAACTGCTTGGGCTCGTGGATTTCGTTTGCCGACACCAGTTCGATACCATCCGGAACGTTGTCGACTTGCCCATAGTGGAACAAAACAACCCTGTGCCCGCATTCGACGAATGACAGCATGCACATCTGCTCCAGAAAGCTCAGGCTGCCTTCCATCCACAGCATCCCAATCGTCGGAAGAGAGTGATCCGCAACCATTCGTCTATTTCTCCAGGGGCTGTTTTGTCAGGAGTCTGTCCGGTTTTCGTCAGTCGAAGACGGCGCGCTGGACGACAGGCGTTCCCTTACGCCACGGTCCTTTGCGACAAAATCCACAGCCGGTTTTTCAAGAAGTTTCTGGTACAGCTCATCATACTCGGGCAGTTTCAGCAGATCGTTGATCAGCGCCTTGTGCCAGCGGAACGCTCTTCTATGCAGCCGTCGAAGCCTATCGTCGGCGCGAAACTCTTCCAGCACCGCATCCACTTCGTCCTTGTACCGCAGGATTGTTTCATCCTTGGCACCGCCACGGTTCCAGCGGTCCCAATATTCGGTTCCAAGTGTCTGCGAGGAATGATTTGCCCGACCTCGGCTGCGCTTGGCCAGATAGGCCTGCGTGGATCTGACGGCATAGTGGTTGATCTGTGCGACTTCAAAACCAAACGGAGGCGAGACATGGTTGCCGAAGGGCGCAGGTTCCGTGGCGTGCCCTCCGGGCACGGACCGGAACACACCGGCCTGAAGTTCGGGACGGGGGTGCGGGTTGTGCAACCCGAAGCGAAGATAGAAATCACCCTGCCTGAACAGGGATTTGACAAACCGGCGCCCTGCCCCGCCTTGTTCGAAATCCAGTTCACAATCGAAGAATTGCCGCGTCACCAGCGTATCGCGCATAACATGCCGACCACTGTTCGAAAAAATCTTCCAGGGGATGGAAATGACGTCTACGCCGGGCGTTGCCTCGATCAGATCATCAACCCTGTGATTTCCAACGTGAATATTCAGGAATTCATCCGCGTCGCCGACATATATCCATTTTGCGTCTTTCACCACCGGCAAGCGCCGTGCCTGTCTCAGCGCAGACCGATGAATCCCTCCGGTTCCAACCCGGTTCCTGTGAAACTCCACATGGCCCAAGTCCTGCAACCGTCTCAGAACCTGGTTGGTACCGTCTGTACAATCATTGGTGTAGACAATGATCCGGTCAAACCCCAACACCTTGTGATGGGCCACCCATTCCAGAATATAGGGACCCTCGTTCTTCATCGCGGTGATGAGGACTTTTTCAGGCTTTTCCATCGCTGCCACTTATCCCCGCCGCCTAGTTGTTCTGACCTTTGCTGTCATCTTGCGGGACAATTTTTTCGATGGCGATCTGCGCGCCGGCAATCGCGCGGATGCGCAACTCTCGGGGGTGCTGACCCAGAAACTCGTTGACCGCACGGATCACGCCGTCGCCCCACCAGCCGCGGCGGTGGTAGTCGTCGAATGCCATGATCCCACCGGGTTTGATCTTGGGAAACAAAGCGGCCAGATCAGCGGTCACGCCTTCATACGAATGGTCTCCGTCGACATAGGCGAACGAGATGCTTTCATCATCAAAAAGCTCCAACGCAGGCACCGAAAAATCGCGGATAATACCGACCTTGCCCTCTTCGATCTCGGCCTCGAAAGTCTTTACGACCTTCTGGAAGATGGCCTCCATCTTTTCGTCTTCGGTCCGACCCACAAACGCGGTTGTGTGCGACTCCTCACCAATATGCTTCCACGGGTCGATCAGAAAAAGCTGACTGGGCTCGATCAGTTTCAAGATGGTCGGAGAGAACTCACCCTGCCAGACACCGATTTCAACAGCCAAGCCCCCCTTTGGCAAACGCGAAAGGAATGTTCGGCGGATTGCTTCTTTGCTGTTTTTGCGTTTGGTCGCCTTGTCAGCCTTCGGTTTCTTCTGGCCGCCGGGCGCAACACCGATAACCTTGGGTTCGTTCGACATCTCGACCTCACTTGCAGACGGGTATCCCATTCACTCAAAACCCGTTTTGTTCATTGCGCCATGGCTACCACGCCACAGCCTCAAGAACCAGAAGCTATGTGTCCTTTTTGCCAAGCGGTGGCAACTTGTCGATGCCAAGCCACGGTGGCTGCAAGCTGGTTATCCGGTATCGTGCAGCATTGCGCCCGAGGAAACTGTTTATCGCCGTATTCATACCCGTATACGACCCGCCTCCGTGACGGCGATAGGATGTGAACGCGATACTGCCCCCGGGGGCAAGAACCCGGTCGATACGGCGCAACAGCTGGGTCATCACCTGCTCTGCCCGCACCCCGCGGATGATGACGACGCCGACGCTTTCGTCTTCAAACAGCTTCAGCATCAAGGGGGGCAGCGCCCGGTAGATATGCAATCGCCCGGCAAGAATGGGGTCGCGGAAATATTCCAGCAATGCATAAAACGTGCGATCCAACGCCTGTAGCTCGGGATCCTGAGTTGCATCCGGACATGTAAAACCGTCCCAAGACAGCCCCCACGGTCCTATGACCGTCAATTTCTCGACAGCGTCCAGATCAAGTATTTCTTCGATGATTTCAGTCTCAACATGTCCGATCAGCACCCAATTCTTCTTGCCACTGATTGATCGAAGAAAACTCTGCCGCTGGTCTTTTGTTCTTTCAACTTCCGGAGGGGCAGAAGGCAGGTAGACAGGATCCTTGGGATCGAACGGCACCGAAACCTGTTTGGCATCCGTAATTTGCGCATGCTGCGCAGCGGCCTCTTCGTAATCAAACGAGGTTTCGAGGGCATCGAGCCGAACGAACCAAGGAAAATTGTATGGCTTGGAGTTCTCGGGCTTGGACATCTTGCCGAGCCGCGTCCATTTCGCGACCTGGGCAAATGTGATGTCCGGGTCCTTGTACATTTCAGCGTTGAAAGACAGATCGCCATCTTCCATCACGCCGAGGTCCAGCGCCTTGACATAGCGCCCGCTGCGAAAACGGCTGAACTTAGCGATAAAATCCTGCGCCACCTCGGTTTTTCTGAGGCTTGCGATACGTTCCTTGTGAAATTCAACTGCCTGATGATGCAATTGCCCCAGAACAGTATCGGATCGCAGCTTTTCATAAACCTCCCGAAGTCGCGCAACTTTGGACAGGATCGAGGTTTCTTCGATGTCGTTATAGCAATGCAGCTTCCAGTAGGCCTGACCTGTTGCCTCCATCTTCGGATGAAAACTCGAGGTGTTCACATCCCCACGCAACCGCTTCATCAGATAGCTTTCCACGGACCTCACCGCATAGTGGTTCATCCGAAAAAGCCTGCGCCCAAACCCGGCGCCCGTTGATGAATACGCCCACCCTCGTTTTCGCATGGCCGGCGGCAACGGATCACCGTCCCCGTCGACCCAGGCAAATCGATCCGCCTTGTTGGGTATCGGGCCGCGCGGTCGATGCGTGCTGATTGTGCGATACGATCCGTTGTTGCGAAACAGCGATTTGAACGCCCGCAAGTTGTGAGGACTGACGGCGCCAAGCTCGCCCGCACGGGTGAATTGCTCGACAACGAACCTGTCTTCGAACTCGACGATTCCGTTGTGCCCGAACAGCTGCCAGATTGCGGCAAATCCGTCCGCATGCGGCAATGCACGAAACAAATCGTCCAGTGTTCCGTCGCCGACGCGAATATCAAGAAATTCATCCACATCGCAGACCAATATCCATTCGGCTTCTTTGCACCAGGGGTGTTCCATGGCGTTTGCATAAGCTGAAGCCTGGGGTCCAAATTCCCACGGGCCGGGATTGTCTATATGCGCCAGAAACCCCAGTTCCTGGCATCGCTGGAGGATCGCGTCGGTGCCATCGGAACAATCGTTCGAATTGACGATAAAACGGGTGAAGCCGATCGAAAGATAGTATGCAATCCATTCCAGGATGAACGGCCCTTCGTCTTTCATCGTGGATATGACAAGTCTCATCGCATCTACCTGCACCCGTGGCCCGCAAATTCAGGATAGCGGGAAAAAACGCATCTTTGCAGATGTATAGCGCGCATCCCTGCCTGCGGCTTTGTTACGGGCCCCGGAAATGCAATGCAAGTGGACGAGCCCTCCAGTTCACTGACTGCCAACTCCAAATTCCGCGGACGATCGCAGCCCCGTGGGCAGCGTTCAATGCGTAGGGCTTTACGCTTGAAAACGACAATTTGATTGCCTTCGGGCGCCAACCATTTATAGCTGACGTTCAATGTCGCCAAAGGTTTTTGGCAGCAAGGATGCGGTATCTCGAGTGGATCATGACAGGTAATCTTAAAGATCAAAGGGCGCATGGCCTTGATGCACTGCGCGGTATCGCTGCGTCCGCGGTCGTGTTTGTCCACGCGGTGCAAATTCATCCACTTGGTGTCAGCTACAATAAGTGGATTGTCGACTATTTTTTGATGGGAGTGCCACTGTTCTTCATAATAAGCGCGATGTCCATGTCGCTGGCTTATCCAAAGGGAGTTTCCTTTGATCGAAGCTGGGCCTATGCCTTGCGTAGATTTTTTCGGATTGCACCGCTCTTTTATCTGATGCTTTTTGCTTGGCTATACATAGGTCTCCAAGCTGAAACGGGCACTATCTTCAGAAATATGGCATTTCTGTTTGGTTTTTTTCCCGGTGAGCAAACCAGTCTTGTTCCGGCGGGTTGGTCAATCGGAGTCGAAGCTATCTTCTATCTTCTATTCCCCTTCCTTTGGGTTTGGCGGAACATATGGGCGGCAGTGTTTCTCCTATTAATCGCCTGCTTGGGATGGGCGGCAGTAAACGCAAATGGCCAGGGCGAAGTGCCAGACTACTACTATTGGACCAGCTTTTTCACGAACGCCCCGTATTTTGCGTTGGGCCTGATCATTTGGTGCATCTACCGTTCAACACCTACGTCGTTGAAGCGGCCAGTTGGCTATTTAGCCCTCGCTGCGGGGCTGGCCGGATTGATTTGCGTATACCTGTTTGGGCCGGTCATTGATCAGACGCAATCGCAATTCAAACCGGTGCCACTCGCACTGGTTTTGGGCTGGGGTTTTGCCTTTGCAAGCCTAGCGCTATCGCAGGCACTTCGACCCGTTTTTTTTCTCTATAACCCTTTTACCCGCTTTCTTGGAAAGATCAGTTACAGCCTATATCTGATGCATCCGTTTCTTATCTATAACACAAACCTGACCCGATGGGCCGCAACACTTACGGACAATCCGAATCTTGTGGTGCCTATTGTCTGTGTTATTACCCTCGCCGTAGCGATACCCATTGCGACTGTTATCTATTATGCTGTCGAAGTTCCATTCATTCGCCTTGCCCGCCGGATAACCAAGCCTGATTTGAGAAACCCGGCTTCACAACAATTGGCGTCGTAACGGCAGAGCACGCCTACCAAAACAATGCGGATCTATAGCATCAGGGGAACAACCTCGCCTCGATTGCGGGCGATCTCGGCAATGTCAAAAGCGCCGCCTTGCAGTTCAGCCTCAGCCCGAACAACCATAACAGAGTGATTTTTGACGATGACTTCACGAACAATGTCCGGGCGACAGGCGCAGGACATGACGCTTGAAGCACTAGGTTCGCCAGCCCCTCTTTCCCTTTGAAGTGGTCGGAATTGTAATGTGGTTCCATCGTAGACCATTGCCAATCTTCAATGACGAAGATGCCCCCTTCCGACATGCGCGGAAAAACGAGGTTGAACGACAACATCGTTTCCAAATACTGGCGCGAAGCGTCATCTATAACGAGATCAATCTTCTCGTTGCCGAACTCTGCGTCCAGCAATTCGCCGAACCGACTGATGTCCGCTTGACTTATCCCCTTGTGCAGCCGCACGTTATCCTGCCGCGAATACCTTTCGATATAGGCGTCAAGGTGAGGCAGCTCGCGCGTCGAATATTCAACTGCAACCAGTTTGTCAGGCCGAAATACACAATCTAGGAGGGCGACGCTCCCTCCCTGCCATACTCCTATATCGACGATATTATGAACATCGATCTTCGAGGTACAATCAAGTTCGGCCTCGATCATTTCGCGGGTTTTCACCAGCAGAAACTCATTTTCGCTCGATGTGATTTCGTGGTATTCAGACTCATCGACTGTAGCGAAAAAATTGACGCCACCAACGGTACATCTGTTCCGTTCTGACTAAGCAATCGGTTGGGCTTTCTTCTTTCTCAAACCGCCTGAAATTGAGTGCAAGGCAGTTGAAATAGCTTCCCTAATTTTGCTCACAATTATGTCCTTACCTGATGGATTTCCGCTTCATCACCTGAAAGTCCCGGGTTTACAAGCTTACTGAACATCAAATGCAGAAAGAAACGCAGGGCAGTTGTTTCACGACCTAACAAATGGGTTGGGTCCGACCTTATTTGCCAAGACTTATGCTGAAGTTGGCGCAAACATTCGCGTAATTCTTAGCGTCAAAAAAGATATGTTTCACTCTGGACGTCAAAATTGAAGGTTAAGGCACGTCTGAGTTGAAAAAAAACACAGTTAACAGGAAATGTGACTCCATTTATCCAACGCCGCAGGCGATTTCCAGCGAATCTTGTTGAAACTTCACAGCAGAGAGGTCAGAACCAGCCAGACATCTATGCAAGGTTATAATCTATGCTCGCGGAACTTCGGGAACAATATCTGACCACGGTTGCCCGTGCCCTAGATGGCACGATCTACGAAGACCCACCAATTCTGTTTGGAGACACCAAACCGGATTATGACTCCAAGAACCGTGAATACGGCTGGGATTGGCCGTCTGTTGCTTTCACTATGGTGGGCAGCAAGAGATTGGCCAATGTTCGCGCCATGGTGGAATCCGTCATCGGCAACCAGGTTCCCGGCGATTTTGTCGAAACCGGAGTATGGCGTGGTGGTGCCAGCATCTTCGCGAAAGCGGTTCTCTTTACATATGGCCAGAATGACAGACGTGTCGTTCTGTGTGACTCTTTCATGGGACTGCCCAAGCCGAATGAAGAACTGTATCCTCACGACAAGGGGTCTGATTTCCATAAGTACGACGCTCTGGCCGTGTCAGCCGATTCTGTAAGGGCGAATTTTGAAAAGTTCGGGCTCCTGGACGATAATGTCGTGTTCATTGAAGGCTTCTTCAAAGACACCATGCCACTGGTACCCAGTGAGCAGATTGCAGTGCTGCGTCTTGACGGCGACATGTATGAATCAACCATAGATCCTTTGCGGCACCTTTTCGGTAAGGTCTCGGAAGGCGGTTGGATCATCGTTGACGACTATCACGTGGTTCCCGCAGCCAAAGCGGCCGTGCATGATTATCTTGACGAGGTGGGCTATAAGCCACCCGCGATCAACGAAATCGATGGCGTGGGCGTCTATTTCCAAAAGGTCTAGAGAGGACCAGGCCTTGGGTTCAGGTCATGGGTCAGGTTGCGCCCGTCACCTGAACACCTGAAACGTCACGCTCAGCAAGGCTGCGGCCTGTAGGTGTTTCAGAATGGCCGACCAGGCTGACACCCTTGAGGTGCTACCGGGCAGAATCCTGAACATTCCGATGAACGCCCGAAACATGGAACTGATTCAGGTTCTGAAAGCAGTTCTTTCACGTGGTACAGCCGTCTTCGGCACCCCTTTTGGACGTCGCACAGTGGGCGCCACACCGGATGCAATCTTTGCGCCCGCCCTCAAATTCTTGTTCTTTCACTGAGAGTTGGTGCGGTCGAGAAGACTCGAACTTCCACGGGAGTTACCCCACAGCGACCTCAACGCTGCGCGTCTACCAATTCCGCCACGACCGCACTGCCAATGACTTGGTAAAGCGGCGTATAGACGTTGGTGCGCGCGATGTGAAGAGGCAAAACGCAGTGGTTTAAATTCCTTCGCCACGGGCTTATCTCTGCCACTGGACAACACGCCATTGACCTGACAGGAGCCACACGATGCCATCGCCCGATAACCGCCCGATCGTTCAGATCGATATCGTCTCGGATGTCGTATGCCCCTGGTGCGTTGTCGGGTTTCGACAGCTTGACATGGCGTTGCAGCAACAGGGTGTCCTTGCCCAGCTTCGCTGGCATCCGTTCGAGTTGAACCCGGACATGCCACCCGAAGGCCAGAACCTGCGTGAACATATCATGGCGAAATACGGCTCGACCGCAGAGCAAAGTCAGCAGGCACGGGACAAGCTTACCTCGATCGGGGCCGAGCTCGGCTTTGTCTTCAACTTCGACGATGACAGCAGAATGGTGAACACATTCGCAGCGCATCAGTTGCTGGATTGGGCGGAATCAGTCGGCCGACAGCATCCTTTGAAACTGGCTCTGTTCGAAGCCTATTTCACAGCGCAGCGGGATGTCTCCGATATGGATGTTCTGCTGGAAGTTGTTCGATCCATCGGACTGGACGCGGATACGGCGCGACAAGCGCTTGAAACCGGAGAACACATAGCCCCGGTGCGTGAAAAGCAGCTGTTCTGGACCAGGCGGGGAATTTCAGGCGTGCCATCCATGGTTTTTGGCGGGAAATACCTGCTGACCGGCGCACAGGGTTCTGAAACCTATGCCCAGGTGCTGCAACGTTGCCTGTCCGAGGCCGCCTGACCCCTTTTCTTGACCGATTCAGACGGATATGAGACCGCCATGGAATGGAAAATCACCGATGGTCTGACCAGCTATGACGACGCCGTTGCCTTTATGGAGGCGCGCGTCGCCGCAATCGCAAATGGCGAAGCCCAAGAGTGTGTCTGGCTGCTGGAACACCCGCCACTTTATACGGCCGGCACGTCGGCCAAGATCGAGGATCTGACCGACCCCGATCGGTTTCCGGTTTACGCAAGCAAACGCGGCGGCGAATACACCTATCACGGGCCCGGTCAACGTGTGGCCTATGTCATGCTGGATTTGAACAAACGTGGTCGCGACGTGCGTCAGTTTGTGAAACAGCTGGAGACCTGGGTGATCTCGGCGCTGGCGGAATTCAACGTGCAAGGCGAGATCCGTGATGGGCGCGTGGGGGTTTGGGTTCGGCGTGATGACAAGCCGTTGACAGCGACCGGCAAACCGGCGGAAGACAAGATCGCCGCCATTGGCCTGCGCCTGCGCAAATGGGTCAGTTTTCACGGGATCTCAGTGAATGTCGAACCGGATCTGGAACATTTTTCCGGCATCGTCCCTTGCGGGATAAGCGAATACGGCGTGACCTCATTGGTCGACCTGGGCTTGCCGGTAACGATGGCAGACCTTGATGCCGCACTGAAAAAGACTTTCGCAGACGTTTTTGGCCCAGTGGCACCCTGAATCCCTCTGTCGATCACTGCGCAGCGAATCGCTGCGCCCCACTGTTGCAAACAACAATCCTTATGACAGGCTGGCTCTGTTTCCCATGCGTAAGGCAATTAACCCTGAATTAGGTGGATTTGTAGAAGTCTTTAAGCATTTTTTAACTCAGGTGGATACAAAGGCTCCGTTAACGAGTAATATGGAGCTGCCAATCAAGAGTGAGTGGTATGTTAACCGGTGATCCTGGGCTCGCCCTCGAAATCCGAGAAGTGTTTGGTTACGAGTCTGCCGTTCCGACCCCAAATCGGAACGGCAATTCTCTTTCAGGCGCCGCTATTCTTGCTGGTGGCCAAATCGGGAAGAACCGATGCAGGCGCGGTCGGCCTGTTCAAGCTCGAGCGTCGCATGGCCCACCCCAAAACGATCTTGCAGGGTTTGCCTGACACTGCCCCGCACCCCTTCGGCATTTGGCCAGGCGTTCGTATCGATGACCAGATGAGCCGTCAGCGCGGGCTGCCGTTCCTGCATGCTCCACAAATGCACGTGATGCACCTCCGCCACCCCTTCTGTTTCTTCGATAGCCGCCGCAACCTGCTCTGGTTCCAGGTCGGGCGGAGCGCCCAGCATCAGAACGCGGATCGTCTCGCCCATCTCACCTTTGACATGCCACATGATATAGACCGAGATCAGGATCGTTACCGCCGGGTCTACCCATGTCCAGCCGAACAGGATCACTGCGGAGCCCGCTACAATCACGGCGACTGATCCCAATGCGTCAGCAACATTGTGAATGAACGCGGCCCGGATATTCATGCTTTCTTTGGCCATAGTATATGTCAGCGCAGCGGTTACGAGATCGACCACCAATGCCAGCGCGGCAATCCAAACCACAATCCAGCCATTGATCGGCTCGGGTTCAAAAAACCGCATCACGCCTTCGTAGAACAGATAGACCGACAACACGATCAACGTGGTGTAATTGACCAACGCGGCGACGACTTCGGCCCGGCCATAGCCAAAGCTCATACGGGGATCGGCTGGACGCCGGGCGATTTTGCGCGCGAAAAACGCGATGATCAGCGCCACGGCGTCCGAAAAATTGTGCAGCGCATCGGCAATCAACGCCAGAGAACCCGAAATGATGCCCCCGATGACCTGAGCCAATGTCAGGAACATGTTCACCGCAATCGCCCAGGCGACGCGCGCATCGCCAGCGTCTGGATCAATGTGGTTGTGCTGGTGACCATGCCCGGTGTGGGAATGCTGGTGTGCCATATCGTTTCATGTCCCTTGTTACGGCTTCCCAGAGCATGTAATTCCTCTAGCCACTAGAGGTTCAAGAGGTCAAAACCGGAAAAATGTATTCGATCGGGGACTTATCGCGCCGAACCGGAGTGAAAATTCCGACAATCCGGTTCTATGAAGACAAAGGCCTGTTACCCAAACCAGAGCGAACCGCGGGCAATCAACGCCGGTATGACGAAGTCGCGTTGAAACGGCTGATCTTCATTCGCCATTGCCGTGATCTGGGATTGCCACTGGCCGACGTCGTGGGCCGGCTGTCCCTTGAAGGCGCGTCTGGCAGCGACCTTAACCGGGCGCACGAAATTGCCCAAAAACAACTGGCCGATCTGCGGGACCGAATTGCCCGCCTGCAAAACCTCGAAGCGGAACTGACCCGAATTTCAGCGGCCTGCGACGGGCAGCACGATCATGTCTGTGCCGTGCTGCACGCGTTTCAGGATCATGGCGAATGCATGGGGCCGCGTGGCGCCGAATGATCAGGCGAGAGCGGCGCTGATCTTTTTCGCGTGTTCACCGATAAGCTCGAAATCCCCCATCTTGCCCGGCGGGCGCATGGAAACCCCTTCGTGGCGCGGCAGGACGTGAAAATGCAGGTGGAAGACTTCCTGCCCGCCTGCCGCCTCGTTGAATTGCTGGATCGTCACCCCGTCCGCGTCGAATGCGGACTTGACCGCCCGGGCCATCTTCTGCACCGTTTTTATAACCGCCGTCAGTTGCTCGGGCGTGGCATCCAGTACGTTGCGGCATGGTGTTTTGGGGATCACCAAAAGATGCCCGTCCGCGCGCGGCATGATATCCATGAAAGCCAGCGTTTCATCATCCTCGTACACACGCATGCACGGGATTTCTTCGCGCAGGATTTTGGCAAAGATATTGTCGGGGTCGTAATCAGCCATCTCAAACCTCTGGATTGCGGGTGTTGACACAGTTCTGAGACGCGCGCGGGCAACGGTCAAGGCGGAACTCTGCCAACGCCCATGCCGCATCGACAGTCCGGGCTTGAATTCTCATCCGCCATGCCCAGATACCCCACATTCAAGGCCGGAAAATCGTGCGGCGCCCGCGTGCCCGCGACAATTAATCTTGATCCAGATCAAACTCGGCCATTGAAGGTGCCCTCTTCACATTCTAAAACCAGCAGGAATCCCGCGCGTTGGAGAGGTCCGACTGCGCGGTGCAGTTGCAACAGGAGGCACCTATAATGGCAGACGCAGCCATTCACGGTCACGACCATGAAGATCAGCGCAGCTTTTTCCAGCGCTGGTTCATGTCGACCAACCACAAGGACATCGGGATTCTGTACCTGGTCGTTTCGGCCCTTGCCGGTCTGATCTCGGTGGCGATGACCGTTTACATGCGGCTCGAGCTGATGCACCCGGGCGTTCAGTACATGTGCCTGGAAGGCTTCATGGCCGACCCGTGTACCCCCAACGGACACTTGTGGAACGTGATGATCACCTATCACGGTGTTCTGATGATGTTCTTCGTTGTCATCCCTGCCCTGTTCGGTGGATTTGGCAACTATTTCATGCCGTTGCAGATCGGTGCGCCGGACATGGCGTTCCCGCGGATGAACAACCTGTCCTTCTGGCTGTATGTCGCCGGCACCTCGCTGGGCGTTGCCTCGCTGCTCAGCCCGGGTGGGAACGATCAGCTCGGCTCGGGTGTGGGCTGGGTTCTGTATCCGCCGCTGTCGACGACCGAAGGCGGCATGTCCATGGACCTGGCGATTTTTGCCGTGCACGTATCGGGCGCCTCCTCGATCCTCGGCGCGATCAACATGATCACCACCTTCTTGAACATGCGTGCCCCTGGCATGACCCTGTTCAAGGTACCGCTGTTCAGCTGGTCGATCTTCGTCACCTCATGGCTGATTCTGCTGTCGCTGCCGGTTCTGGCAGGCGCGATCACCATGCTGCTGATGGACCGCAACTTTGGCTTCACCTTCTTTGATCCGGCCGGCGGCGGTGACCCTATCCTGTATCAGCACATCCTGTGGTTCTTCGGCCACCCCGAAGTGTACATCGTGATCCTGCCCGGTTTCGGCATCATCAGCCACGTGATCGCCACCTTCTCGCGCAAGCCGATCTTCGGCTATCTGCCGATGGTATGGGCGATCATCGCAATCGGCGTGCTGGGCTTTGTCGTGTGGGCGCACCACATGTACACCGTCGGCATGTCGCTGCGTCAGCAGGCCTATTTCATGCTGGCAACGATGGTCATCGCGGTTCCGACGGGGGTCAAGGTATTCTCGTGGATTGCCACCATGTGGGGCGGCTCGATCGAGTTCAAGACGCCGATGCTGTTCGCCTTCGGCTTCCTGTTCCTGTTCACCGTCGGCGGTGTGACCGGTGTGGTTCTGTCGCAGGCCGGTGTCGACCGTGCCTATCATGACACCTACTATGTTGTGGCACATTTCCACTACGTGATGTCGCTGGGTGCTGTCTTCGCGATCTTCGCCGGGGTGTACTTCTACTTCAGCAAGATGACGGGCCGTCAGTACTCTGAGTTCTGGGGCAAGGTTCATTTCTGGCTGTTCTTCATCGGCGCCAACCTGACCTTCTTCCCGCAGCACTTCCTGGGCCGTCAGGGCATGCCGCGCCGCTACATCGACTACCCCGAGGCATTCGCCCAGTGGAACTTCGTTTCGTCGATCGGCGCGTTCATCTCGTTCGCCTCGTTCCTGCTGTTCTTCGGGATCGTGTTCTACGCCCTGTTCCGTGGTGCGAAAGAGACACGTCCGAACCCGTGGAATGAATACGCGGATACGCTGGAATGGACCCTGCCGACGCCGCCGCCCGAACACACGTTCGAGCAGCTGCCCAAGCAGGAAGACTGGGACAAAGGCCACGCGCACTGATCCCGATCTGATCCAAAGAAACCCCGCCCAAGTGGCGGGGTTTTCGTTTTCCACCTCTGTCAGTTCGCCAAGTGTACCAAAATCCGCTATGATACCCCCACAGAACAGTCGGAGGATCGGCAATGCCGGAAATCGACTTTTGGTATTCAATCGGCAGCACTTACAGTTTCCTTACCGTGATGCGTCTGGACGACTGGTGCGCAGAACATGACGCCACCGTGAACTGGCGGCCCTTTAATGTGCGCACGGTCATGTCAGCCCAGCAGAATATCCCGTTCGCCGGAAAACCCGAAAAATCCGCATATATGTGGCGTGATATCGAACGTCGCTGTGCCAAGTATCACATCCACGCCAGCCTGCCCGCACCCTATCCGATTTCCGATCTTGCCCTGGCCAATCAGGTCGCTTTGTTTGGTATGAGGGATGGATGGGGCAAGTCATTTACCCAGAACCTATACCGCATCTGGTTCGAGGATGGCGTCGAGGCAGGCAGCGAAAGCGCCCTGTCCGAAGCATTGCTGCGGTGCCAGCAGGATCCTCGCCTGACGCTGGCTCGCGCGCGCAGCCCGGATATCGTCACCGCGCTGGAAGCTGAAACAGACATCGCCGTGAAACTGGGTGTTTTCGGCGCCCCCAGCTTCGTGGTGAGGCAAGAGGTGTTC
This sequence comes from Ruegeria sp. H8, assembly GCF_056532905.1. Taxonomy (NCBI): domain Bacteria; kingdom Pseudomonadati; phylum Pseudomonadota; class Alphaproteobacteria; order Rhodobacterales; family Roseobacteraceae; genus Ruegeria; species Ruegeria sp. H8. The sequence continues at coordinate 1,035,157 of NZ_JBQFNY010000001.1, forward strand.
TGGGGCGACGACCGTTTGGATGACGCCTTGTCGTGGGCGCGTGTGGGCCACGTGGTCTGATCAAAACCCGTCGACATGAGGCGGCACTGCGATATGTTTCCGGTATGCCGTACAAATGGAATCAGACATCCGAAACCGAACAGGAACTGCGCCTCTGGCCGCATAACTCACTGCCGCGACGTGGGGCGATGATTGCCATCCTGTCCGTATTTCTGTTCGGTTTGATCCCATTGTTGGCCGTGCTTGGGTCGGTCGTGTTGTGGGGCCTGTTACCGTTTCTGCTGTTGACGGTGCTTGGGCTTTGGCTGGCGATTCAGGCGAACTATCGCGCGCGCAGTGCGTTTGAGATTTTCACCTTGTCCGGTTCACAAGCCCGCCTGGTGCATCACACCCCGGGCAAAGATCGACAGGAATGGTCGTGCAATCGCTATTGGGCACGACCTGAAATGTACGAAAAAGGCGGCCCGGTTCCGCACTATGTCACGCTCGTCGGAGACGGGCGTGAAGTAGAAATCGGGGCGTTTCTGTCGGAGGACGAGCGTATCACGCTCTATGACGATTTGGCCAGGAAACTGCGCGACCCTGTCGCGCAGTAGGTGTTTCAGCCTGATGTCTCAGCAGTCGCCGTTTGACGCGGCGCAGAGGTGGTCCTTGACCATAGGCCCGACCTTGCCGAAATCCATCTGTCCGGTATAACGGGTTTTCAACTCGCCCATGACCTTGCCCATGTCGCGAATGGAACCGGCACCGGTTGAAGTGATCGCGGCCTGAATCGCTTTTGACACTTCATCATCATCCAGCTGCTTGGGCAGAAACTCTTCGATGACGGCGACTTCCTGCATCTCGCGCTCGGCTAGGTCCAGGCGACCACCCTCTTCATAGGCACGCGCACTTTCCTTGCGTTGCTTGGTCATTTTTCCAAGAATTTCAAGCACCTCTGCATCACCACAGCCTTTGACTTCTTCATTGTCCGAGGCGCGCGCGGCGATGTCGCGGTCCTTGATGGCCGCGTTGATCAACCGCAGTGTCGACAGACGCTCGGCTGCTTTGTCTTTCATTGCTTGCTTCAGGGCGGCATTCACCCGTGATCGCATGTCCATTTGGCTTGTCCATCCCCATGACAACGGAACCCCGAACATATCTAAACAAAAAGCGTGTTACAACCGGGGGCGAACAAGCTTAACCCATTGAAAAATAACGATAGCCCAAAAATTGAACAGACTTGACCCAAGCGCTTAACCCCCTTAGGTATGCGCCGGTTTACCTTGCAGGAGAGTCGCGCCATGGCCCAGAACGCCCCGTCCAAGCCCACCGCATGTCTGGCTTTGGCCGACGGAACGCTGTTTTACGGCATCGGTTTCGGTGCAACCGGACAGACCGTGGCTGAACTCTGCTTCAACACAGCGATGACCGGATATCAGGAAATCATGACCGATCCATCCTATGCCGGGCAGATCGTCACCTTTACCTTCCCCCATATCGGCAATGTCGGAGTGAACCCCGAAGATGACGAAACCGCTGATCCAGTCGCCGCTGGCATGGTCGTCAAATGGGACCCGACCGAGCCGTCCAACTGGCGCTCGGCCGAAGAACTCAAGGGCTGGCTTGCCCGCCGTGGACGCATCGCCATCGGCGGCGTCGATACCCGCCGTCTGACCCGCGCCATTCGCCAGCAGGGCGCGCCGCATGTGGCGCTGGCTCATGATCCCGAGGGCAATTTCGACATCGAAGCACTGGTTGCTGCGGCCCGCGGCTTTGCCGGGCTGGAAGGTATGGACTTGGCCAAGGATGTCACCTGTGCCCAAAGCTACCGCTGGGATGAAATGCGCTGGGCGTGGCCGGAAGGATACAAGCGGCAAGACGCCCCCGCCCACAAAGTCGTGGCTGTCGACTATGGTGCAAAGCGCAATATTCTGCGCTGTCTCGCCTCGGCTGGATGTGATGTAACCGTGCTGCCAGCAACGGCAACCGCTGCCGAAGTGCTGGCCCATCAGCCGGATGGCGTTTTCCTGTCGAACGGTCCCGGCGACCCGGCCGCAACGGGTGCCTATGCTGTGCCGATGATCAAGGAAATTCTGGACACAACCGATCTGCCCGTCTTTGGTATCTGCCTTGGCCACCAGATGCTGGCGCTGGCGTTAGGCGGTCAGACAGTCAAGATGAACCACGGCCACCACGGCGCGAACCACCCGGTCAAGGATCTGGAAACCGGCAAGGTCGAAATCACGTCGATGAATCACGGTTTTGCTGTGGACGCGCAGTCTTTGCCAGAAGGCGTGGTTGAGACCCACAGATCGCTGTTTGACGGCTCGAACTGCGGGATCCGCATGACCGACAGACCTGTATACTCGGTACAATACCACCCCGAAGCGTCGCCCGGACCCCAGGACAGTTTTTACCTGTTCGAACGTTTCGCCGATGCGATGGAAAAGAAAAAAGAGCAGGCATAAACCCTTAAGTTACCGGAGTTAACGGCACATTAACCTTGTTTGATCAACCCTGAGCGCAGGTAACTGTGCCAGGGTTTTTTAATGGTTGAACTTAACCTTCAGGATTTTACAAACGCGTCCCCGATCCCGGCGCCTGGTTTTCGCAAACCGCTGGGCACTTGCCTGCTGGAAGCCAAGGTCATTACGCGCTCGCAACTGGACCATGCGTTGAGCTTGCAGACCAGGCAGAAAGCGCCGCTTGGCGAGATTCTGGTTGGCGAGGGGTATGCCACCAGGCAGGACGTTCTGAAAGCTCTGTCCACGCAGTTCGGGTGGCAGATCGCGGACCTCGAACAAATTCCACCGATACCCGGATTGTGTGACCTGAAGCCGGTAGATTTCTGGCTTGAGCACAATGTCATTCCCTGGATGCGCATCGGCCCGTTGCTTTTGGTCGCCACTGCCCGGCCCGACCGTTTTGCAACCGTGGCAGCCGAGATGCAGGATTGCGACTATTCCATCCTGCCGGTTCTTGCGGATTCTCATCAGATCGACCGGGTCATTGCACAGCACTTCTCGCGGACACTCGCAAAAGCGGCCGAAACCCGTGTGAACGCGGAACAAAGCTGTCGCAACTGGACCGCCGGGTCCCGGCTCGTATCATCTGCGGCAACGCTGGGTGTGCTGTGTCTTTCTGCCCTGTTCCCCTCGATTGGATTGATGGTTTTGTTGGGCGCGGCCGTAGGCAGTTTGGTTCTTTTTGCAACCTTTCGGATAATGGGCGCCCTGGCCTGCCTCAGCGACCGCATGAAAAAGCCGACCGAGCCAACAGAGGCGGCGATCGCGCTGCGTCACCCCTGCGTGTCCATCATGGTGCCGTTGTACAAGGAGCGAGAAATCGCGAGTGCTCTGGTGCAACGGCTTCAAAGGCTGACCTATCCCAAAGCGCTGCTGGACGTCATTCTCGTGCTTGAGGCGACGGATGACGTGACGCGCGACGCCCTTGCTCGAGTGGCTCTGCCCAGTTGGATGCGTGTTGTTGAAGTCCCCGAACTGAACGGGTTGACCACCAAACCGCGCGCCATGAATTACGCGCTGGACTTTTGCCGCGGTGACATCGTTGGCGTTTGGGATGCCGAAGACGCACCACAGCCGGATCAGATCGAACGTGTGGTTGCGCATTTCACCCAAGCTTCGCCCGAGGTGGTTTGCCTGCAAGGTGTTTTGGATTACTACAACCCCCGCACGAACTGGCGGTCACGCTGTTTTACCATCGAATACAACAGCTGGTTTCGCGTGATCCTGCCGGGCATCGCGCGGATGGGGCTGGTCGTACCGCTTGGGGGAACGACGTTCTTTTTCCGCCGCGAAAAGCTCTTGGAACTGGGCGGCTGGGACGCCCACAATGTCACCGAAGATGCCGATTTGGGCGTGCGGCTTTGCCGAGCGGGTTACCGGACCGAGATGGTGGACACCACCACCTTTGAAGAGGCGAATTTCCGAGCCTGGCCGTGGGTGAAGCAACGCTCACGCTGGCTCAAGGGGTTCATGGTCACCTATCTTGTGCACATGCGGGACCCGCAGAAACTGTATGCTGATTTGGGTGCGGCCAAGTTTATCGGCCTACAGGCGTTCTTTCTGGGCACTCTGGGTCAGTTCCTGCTGGCCCCTGTTCTTTGGATTTTCTGGTTGTACGCCCTGGGCATACCCAATCCGATGGAGCAGATCCTGCCGCAGCAGATAACGACGGCGCTGATTTGGCTGTTTCTGGCAACCGAGGCCCTGAACATGTGCGTCGGGATCATCGCTGTATCCGCGCGCGAACGTCGGCTTTTGCTGCCGTGGGTTCCGACGATGTGTCTGTATTTCCCTCTGGGCGTGGTTGCCGGTTACAAAGCCCTGTGGGAACTGGCGACAAATCCGTTTTTTTGGGACAAAACCCAACACGGGCAGGCCAGCGAAGACGTTCCGCTGACCTGACGTTCACTTGTCGCGACGACTGGCATCCTGTTTCAGACGTGTCATGAAGGCGACCGAAATATGTTCCTTCAACGCCTGCCCCGCGGCCTCCTCGTCTCGGGCTGCGATGGCATCGACGATTCCCTTATGCTCACTTTGCGCAATCTCACCACGCCCCTGAACTGCCAGCGAAGTGGTCGCCATCAGGGCCATCGTCCGGTGAACCAGATCAAGCTGCTGAACCAGATAGCGGTTGTGTGACGCCAGATGAATCTGTTCGTGAAACCGTCGGTTGGCGCGCGACAAGGCCGTTGGGTCATCGATCAGCTTGTCATCTTCGACGACCATGTCCTGAAGAACCTTGATTTCTTCTTCGGTGGCGTGTTTTGCGGCCAGGCGCGCAGCCAGCCCTTCAAGTTCCCGGCGCACGATGTAAAGCTCGGCCATCTGGTTGTGATCCAGGGATGCGACGATCAACGACCGCCCGTCCCGTTCCAGCAAAGACTGGGTTTCCAACCGCTGCAACGCTTCGCGGATCGGGGTGCGTGACACTCCGAAACGCTCTGCCAGTTCGCTTTCAACCAACCGATCACCGGGCTTATAGACGCCCACATCGATGGCTTCCAGGATAAGGCTGTAGGCGTCCTTGGTCGGGGATCGGGTTTGGCTCATGGGATCGTTTGTCTCCTCGTTCGGACATGTCTAGCCGTGACAGGGGGCGGCGATCAAGTACAGCATTGAAAACCGACCGACTGCGCCCTAAACCCAAGCCATGGTCAAACCTTCGTTTAGTCCTATCACACAATGGGTGTTCGATCTGGACAACACCCTATACCCACCGCATATGCGGCTGTTCGATCAGATAGAAGTTCTGATGACGGATTATGTGGTGCAAGCCATCGGTGTTGACCGGGCCGAGGCCGACCGGCTGCGCGCGCATTACTGGCGGGAATACGGGACCACGCTGGCCGGGTTGATGGCGGAACATGATCTGGACCCCGACCCTTACCTGCACGCGGTACATCAGGTTGACATGAGCCACATGGACCCGGATGCGGAACTGGCCGATCACATCCGCGCCCTTCCCGGCCGGCGGATCGTCTACACCAACGGCAGCGCGCCCTATGCGGAACGGGTCCTTGAGGCACGCGGCCTGACAGGGCTGTTCGACGCGATTTACGGTGTTGAACATGCAGGGTACCGACCAAAACCCGAAAAAGCTGCGTTCGAAGCGATTTTTGAAAAGGACGGTCTTCAGACCGAAATAGCGGCCATGTTCGAAGATGAACCACGCAATCTCGCGGCCCCACACGAGATGGGAATGCGCACGGTTCATGTTTCTCCCGACCCGCATGAAGCCGATCACATCCACCATCACACGGACGATCTGACCGCGTTCCTGGCGCGCCTGCGATAGGCTGTCACAGTGCGACGATCTGCACGTTCTGCACACGCATCTGCGTCCTTATATGCGCTGCAGCGACGAACAGATGGAGACCCCGATGAGCGCGATTGACATGCCGCTGCGCCTGCCGATCTGGCAGCGCCTTTTCTTTGCAATTCCCGTCTTTGGATGGCTGGCGCGCGAGGCGGTCAACGCCAAGGCAGAAGACTTGTATTACACCGCCGCTGCGATTTTCAGCATGTGGGGCTGTTCCATCATGTTGTTCGGCCTTCCCGGCCTCTACATCCCTGCCCTTATGATGGTGCCGCTGATGTTTCTGATCCTCATCCTGATTTCACGGGGCTGAAATACGGGACAGGATGTCACTTGGCACTCGGGGCAGATCCGAACTAGGTTCTGCCCAGAATGATGAGAGGCGCCATGTCCGACAGCTGTGACATCCTGATTTCCGGTGGCGGGATCGCCGGTCTGACCGCTGCGGCGGTATTCGGAACGGCAGGTTTTGAAGTGATCTGCGTTGATCCGAGCCCTCCAATCACCGAGCGGGACGTGGACGGGTCAGATCTGCGCACCACGGCTTTTTTGCAGCCTGCGCGCGGCCTGCTGGAACAATGCGGTCTGTGGGCAAGGCTGGATGCACAGGCGGCCCCGTTGCAAGTCATGCGGATCGTTGATGCCGGGGGTGATTTGCCCGAGCCACGCGTCGTTCGCGACTTCAACGCGGCCGACATCTCCGAACAACCTTTCGGCTGGAACCTGCCCAACTGGCTGTTGCGCCGTGAAATGGTGGCGCGACTGGCCGAGTTGCCGAATGTCGATTTCCGCCCCGGCACCGCGACCACCAGCCTGTTCACCCGAACCGCCGAAGCCCGCGTGAGCCTGAGTGATGGCAGCCGCGTCCGGTGCAAGCTTGTGCTTGCTGCCGATGGTCGCAACTCGCCGATGCGCGAAGCAGCCGGCATCAAGGTGCACACAACACGATATGGGCAGAAGGCGCTGGCATTTGCGGTGACGCACCCCATTCCACACGAGAATGTCTCGACCGAGATTCACAGATCCGGGGGGCCGTTCACGCTGGTGCCTCTGCCGGACTGGAACGGGCAGCCCTCGTCCGCCATCGTCTGGATGGAACGCGGACCGAAGGCCGTTGAACTCCTGAACCTGGAACCCGAGGCTTTCGAGGCCGCCATGACCTCTCGGTCCTGCGGGTTGTTCGGCCCGCTGAAATTGGCATCCCGCAGAACGATCTGGCCCATCATCAGCCAATCGGCGGAACGTCTGGCGGGTGAACGCATTGCGCTGATGGCCGAGGCGGCGCATGTAGTGCCTCCCATCGGGGCACAAGGATTGAACATGTCTCTGGGTGACCTGCGTTGCCTGCTGGATTTGGCGCAAGCCCGGCCCGAAGGTCTGGGAGACGAACAGATGCTGGGCGCCTATCACAAGGCCCGTCACACCGAGGTCGAGATGCGCCTCAAGGGCATTGATCTGCTGAACCGCGCCTCGATGATTGAGACGCGGCCGCTGCGAGATGCACGGGCGATGGGGCTGAGCGCGCTCTATTCCCTGCCACCAGTGCGCAAGACTTTGATGCAGATGGGCCTTGGCGTTCGCTAAGGCCCGGTCCGCTTACAGAACCTGATCCAGCACCCGTTTCAAACGCGCGATGGTGCCGTCCACGTCGTACAGCTTGTCGAGCCCGAACAGACCCAACCGGAACGTGCTGAACCCTTCGGGCTCATCACATTGCAACGGAACACCTGCGGCAATCTGCATGCCAAGTGCCGCAAATTTCTTGCCGTTCTGGATTTCGGGATCCGAGGTGTAGCTGACCACAACTCCGGGCGCGCCGAAACCGTCGGCCGCAACCGAAACGACACCCTTGTCCTTGAGCATCGATCGCACACCGTCACCCAGCGCCCACTGCGCCGCACGCAACTTTTCGAACCCGTATTCACGAGTCTCTGCCATGGTGTCGCGGAAGGCCAGCAACGCATCGGTCGGCATCGTGGCGTGGTAGGCGTGGCCCCCGTTTTCATAGGCTTGCATGATCTGCCGCCATTTCTTCAGATCAAGGGCGAAACTGTCGGAACTGGTCTGCTCCAGACGTGCCTCTCCGCGTTCAGACAACATGACCAGACCGGCACATGGCGAGGCGCTCCACCCTTTCTGCGGCGCCGAGATCAGAACATCGACACCGGTGGCTTTCATGTCCACCCAGGCGCAACCCGACGCAATGCAATCCAACACCATCAACGCACCCACCTCATGCGCCGCGCTTGCCAGCGCGGTCACATAGTCATCCGGCAGAAAGACCCCCGCAGACGTTTCGACATGCGGAGCAAAAACAACGCCAGGCTTTTGTTCGCGAATCGCGGCGACGACCTCTTCGATCGGCGCAGGCGCAAAAGGCGATGGGCTGGAATTGCCAGTCTCGCGCGCCTTCATGACCGTGGTCGAGTTTGTCAGAGACCCGCTTTCAATGATCTGGCTCCACCGGTACGAAAACCATCCATTGCGAACCACAAGCACATCTGCGCCGCGCGCGAACTGTCGGGCGACCGCTTCCATGGCATAGGTTCCACCGCCGGGAATAACGGCGACGCCATCTGCATTGTACACGCCCTTCAACATATCCGAAATGTCGCGCATCACCTGCTGAAACTTTTGCGACATATGGTTCAGCGAGCGGTCGGTAAATACGACCGAGAATTCTTCGAGCCCGTTCGGGTCAACGGTTTCCAGCAAGCCTGGCATGGCGCATCCTCTCCAAAGCGTTTTCGAAGTCTTGTCCGCTTTGTCAGTGCGGGTAAAGCCCTTTCGCTGCAAAATTTGACCCCACGTAAAGCTTAACAAACACTTAATTTTTTTCGCTTAAATTCGTGAAAGCACGAAAATGACGCCAACCAGTGTCACTTCCCCTTTACACTTCTACTTGCTTCTGAACAGATGCGCACACTTTATACTTGAAGGGATAGATTCACCCGTGACGATACAAAAGCGGATCAGCTTCCAGTTCGTTCGAGACGAAGTAAAACGACGCATTGAAAGCCGTGTCTGGCCACAAGGATCGCTTTTGCCGACGGAGACCCAGCTGGCAGAGGAGTTCAATTGCGCCCGGGCCACTGTGAACAGAGCCTTGAGAGAACTGGCCGACCAGGGCTTTGTCGAGCGCAAACGCAAGAGCGGCACACGTGTCAAGAAAGAGCCCAGCAAACACGCCAAACTCGAATTGTCACTGGCGCGGCAAGTGGTCGAAAGCCAGAATGCAAACTATCGTTATGCGCTTGTTGAAAGGAATGTCGTCACCAGCCCAGGATGGCTTTCCTCGCAGATCAACGTGGCACCGGATGCGCGTGTTCTACATGTAATCTGTATGCACTATGCAGACAATCGGCCCTTTCAGATGGAAGAACGATGGATCAACATCGAGGCCGTACCCGATGTGGAGGACGCGGACCTGTTCGAACAGGGGCCACATGAATGGCTGTTGACGGCCGCACCTTTCACCGATGCCGAGGTCGCTTTCTGTGCCATTTCCGCAGATGCGCGACTGGCAGAATTCATGGGCACCACGGCAGGAACATCCATGATTCAAATGGAGCGCACCACCTGGAAAGAAGACAGGCCGCTTACCTTTGCGCGCATGACGCATCATCCGGGCTATTGCATCCGCACCAAGTACTGACTCTGGTCAGCCGATGGGACCGGGCAGACGTTCTTCGCTCAGCAGAACGTTGGCCTCGACGTCGCCTGCACCCGGCAGAGTCATGATCCGGCGCCGCAAAACACGTTCGAAATCGGCCAGGTCCCGGGCCACGACACGCAGTCGATAATCATACAGCCCCAGCACGTGCTCGACGGTCTGCACTTCGGGAACGGCACTGACAGCGCGCTCAAAATCTTCAAGACTGACTTGGCCCTTGCGCCCCAGTTTGATGCCCAGAAAGACTGTGACACCGAACCCCAGCGCCTCGGCATTCAGACGCAGCCGACGGCCCTTGATTATTCCTGCCTCTTCCAGCCGGCGAATGCGACGCCAGGTGGCGGGTTGGGATAACCCGAACCTGCGACCCAATGCTCCGGCACTTTGCGTGGCATCCTGTTGCAGCGCGCGAAGAAGACAGCGGTCAATCTCATCCAACTCGGTCATACCGGCAGCACTTCGTCCCGCTTGACCCGCGCGATGTGCATAAGGGCCTCGATATCGGCAATATGCGGCAGGGTCAGAATCCGGTCGCGATAAAGCTGCTGATAGTGCTTCATATCTCTTGCAATGACGGAAAGACGAACATCGACACGACCCAAAAAGGTCTGGATTTCGATCACCTCTGCCACGTCACGCGCCGCCTGCGTGAAATCGTCGAAAGCTCGGGCCTGCGTCTTGTCGAGCGTGATCCGAAGCGAAACCTCGACAGCATATCCCATCGCGGCCCAGTCTATCACGGCCTCCTGCCCTTCGATGATCCCTGCGGTCTGCATCTTTTCGATTCGCCGCCAGCAGACACCCGCGCTGATCCGGCAAAGATCGGCCAGTTCCGCTGTTGTCAGGCTCGGGTCTGCTTGAAAGTGGCGCAGAATGCGCCGATCAATGTCATCAAGCATGATTTTTTCACATTCTCCGATTAGCGCGAATTATTCTTCATCTTTTTCGCAAATACTCAAGCCCAACCCTATCGCCATTGCGCGAACAGGCAGATACAACCGTCGCAATCAAACCAGAAAGGACCGGCGAAATGCGCGTCTATTACGATCGCGATTGCGATATCAACCTGATCAAAGACAAGAAAGTGGCTATCCTGGGCTATGGCTCGCAAGGTCACGCGCACGCGCTGAACCTGCGCGATTCAGGCGCAAAGAACCTGGTGATCGCGCTGCGCGAAGGTTCGCCTTCGGCCAAGAAAGCCGAAGCCGAGGGCCTGGAAGTCATGGGCATCGCCGAGGCGGCCGCCTGGTGTGACGTGATCATGTTCACCATGCCCGACGAGCTTCAGGCCGAGACCTACAAAAAATACGTCCACGACAACATCAAGCCGGGTGCCGCGATTGCCTTCGCCCACGGCCTGAACGTCCATTTCGGCCTGATCGAGCCGAAAGACGGCGTCGACGTCATCATGATGGCCCCCAAGGGCCCCGGCCACACCGTGCGCGGCGAATACACCAAAGGCGGCGGCGTGCCCTGCCTGGTCGCTGTCCACAACGATGCAACCGGCAAAGCGCTGGAAATTGGCCTGTCCTACTGCTCGGCCATCGGTGGCGGGCGCTCGGGCATCATCGAAACCAACTTCCGGGAAGAGTGTGAAACCGACCTGTTCGGCGAACAGGCCGTTCTGTGCGGCGGTCTGGTCGAACTGATCCGCTGCGGCTTTGAAACTCTGGTTGAAGCCGGTTACGCCCCTGAAATGGCCTATTTCGAGTGCCTGCACGAAGTGAAACTGATCGTTGATCTGATCTATGAAGGCGGCATCGCCAACATGGATTATTCGATCTCGAACACCGCCGAATACGGCCAGTATGTCACCGGGCCGCGTATCCTGAAATACGACGAGACCAAAGCGCGCATGAAAGAGGTTCTGAACGACATCCAGCAGGGTAAATTCGTTCGTGACTTCATGCTGGAAAACGCCGTCGGCCAGCCGACCATCAAAGCGGCGCGCCGCGCCAATGACGAGCACATGATCGAAGAAACCGGCGCCAAGCTGCGCGGCATGATGCCGTGGATTTCGGCCGGAAAGATGGTCGACAAAGAAAAGAACTAAGTAGGGCGGAAGCCTGTCACAGGGCGGCCCATGTGGCCGCCCTTTTCGTTTGAACAATGGTCCGGCAAGGCACATAAACAGCCGGTCAGGTTTGATTTTTGGCGCACCCGCGCATTCCAACAGGACAATCAATGGTTCAACAGCCGACAAAACAGGACTGGAGCGGCGTCTTCACGCTGGGCCTGATCTGGGGCGCGACCTTCATGGTCGTTGCCATGGCGCTTGAAGGGTATGGCCCAATCACCGTTGCCACCTCACGAACCACGCTGGGCGCTGTTACCCTGCTGCTGATGATGAGGGCGACCGGCCGCAAGCTGCCGGTTCTGACGCCGGCGCTGAGTGTTTCGATTGTCCTTATTGGCGTGCTGTCCACTGCCGTGCCATTCATGTTGCTGAGCTGGGGGCAGCAATTTGTGCCATCTGCCTTTGCGGGGCTGTCCATGGCTGCCATCCCGCTGATGGTGCTGCCGCTGGCGCATTTCTTCTCGGATGAACCACTGAACCTGCGCCGGTTTCTGGGGGTGTGCCTTGGCTTTTCCGGGGCCCTGGTTTTGATCGGACCCGGCCTTGCACAATTGGGCCAAGGGGCCGAACCCGTCGCGCAACTGGCCTGCATCACGGCGGCGCTGTGTTACGCAAGTTCATCCGTGCTGACTCGACGCTGCCCGCCGGTTGACCCTTTGGTACTGGCTGCCCTTACGCTGGTTGTCGGCGCCGCGCTTCTTCTGCCCATAATGCTGCTCACCGAGGGGCTGCCGACCTGGCAAGGCCCACGCCCGACAATCGCCCTGATCGTTCTGGGTTTGCTGCCAACCGCGTTTGCCACCCTTTTGCGCGTTTCGATCACCCGCAGCGCCGGGTCGGTTTTCCTGACATTGGTGAATTACCAGGTGCCGATCTGGTCGATGGTGTTCGGCGCATGGATCCTGTCCGAGGCCCTGCCCCTGCGCTTTTTCATCGCTCTGGCCCTGATCCTGACCGGCATGGCCATCAGCCAGTGGTTCAGCCTGCGAAAGGTTTTGTTCGGGAATTAGCTTGTGGCGGCTTCGACCTCTGCCACGATGCTGTCGACAACTTGGGTCAGCAACCCATCGTCTTCGCATTCAGCCATCACGCGGATCAGAGGCTCGGTCCCGGATTTGCGGATCAACAACCGGCCCTGCCCGTTCAGCCGCGCCTCGGCATCGGCGATGGCCGCCTGAACACTTTGAACCTCCAACGGTGTTTGATCGCTGGAGTAGCGCACATTCTTCAGCAACTGCGGAACGGTTTCGAACTGCTTGGACAGATCAGATGCCTTGCGCCCCGACAGAACCATTTCCGCCAGAAAATGCAGCCCTGCCATCAACCCATCACCGGTGGTGGCATAATCGCTCATCACGATGTGGCCGGACTGTTCCCCACCAAGGTTGAACCCACCTTCACGCATCCGTTCGACCACGTAGCGATCACCGACGGCCGTTCGCTCCAGACGCAAACCGTGCGCTGTCAGATGGCGTTCCAGGCCCAGGTTGGACATGACGGTCGCGACCAGAGCGTCGCCCTTCAACTGGCCCGATTTCTTCCATGCCGTCGCCAGCAAAGCCATAAGCTGATCGCCGTCAGCCACCTGACCGGTTTCGTCGACCACAACCACCCTGTCCGCGTCGCCGTCCAGACAAATGCCTACGTCGGCGCCATGCGCGACAACGGTTTCTGCGGCCAGTTGAGGCTTGGTCGATCCGCAGTTGAGATTGATGTTCTTGCCGTTGGGCGCGATTCCCACGGGGATCACTTCTGCGCCCAGCTCCCACAGAACCTCCGGCGCGGTGCGGTGGGCTGCGCCGTTCGCACAATCGATCACCACCTTCAAACCATCCAGACTGACGTTCCGCGGCAACGACGACTTCACACGTTCGCCATAGCGAAACCGTGCGTCATCAACCCGGCGCGCCCGGCCGATATTCTGCGCCTGGGCGGGTCTGACGCCTTCGTCGATCAGCCTTTCGATCTCGACCTCGGCCTGATCGGACAGTTTATAGCCGTCCGGCCCAAAGAACTTGATTCCGTTGTCTTCGGCAGGGTTGTGGCTGGCCGAGATCATGACGCCCAGATCAGCCCTCATGGAGCGCGTCATGAGGCCAACGGCGGGCGTCGGAACGGGCCCCAGCAGCAGCACGTTCATTCCAGTGGACGTCAAACCGGCCGTCAGCGCGTTTTCCAGCATATAGCCGGACAAACGCGTATCCTTGCCGATGACAACCCGGTGCACCCCTGTCGCGTCCCGTCGGAAATACCGCCCGACAGCGGCCCCGATGCGCAACGCCATCTCTGCCGTCATCGGATGCGTGTTGGCGGTGCCCCGCACCCCGTCGGTTCCGAACAGCTTGCGCATAGGTGTCACTCCGTGATTTGCCGTGCGACCGGATTACCGGACAGCAGCCCATAGGCGCAAGGCCTGAGAGGTCTCGGCCACGTCATGAACGCGGATGATCTGCACGCCCTGAGACAATCCCGCCAGAGCCACCGCGATTGATCCCGGCGCGCGGGCAGTCTTGCAAGGCTCTTTTCCGATGGTACCAATAAAGCCCTTGCGCGACACGCCCAACAGGATCGGGCAGCCCAAGCCGTGGAACAGGCTGATATTGCGCAAAAGGGTCAGGTTGTGATCCTCGGTCTTCCCAAACCCGATCCCGGGATCCACAACGATCTGATCGCGGCTCAGGCCAAGACGTTCCAGCAACGCGATCTGGCCTTCGAGAAAATCGTAAACATCCAGCAATACATTGTCGTATCGCGGATTGATCTGCATCGTCGCCGGATCACCCTGCATGTGCATGACACAGACAGGCACGCCCTGCGCGGCACAGAACGGTGCCAACGCCGGATCGAAGGTGAAGCCCGAGACGTCGTTGACCAACCCTGCCCCGGCCGCGCAGGCAGCCTTGGCGACATCGACCTTTCGTGTATCGATGGAGATCAAAGCGCCTGTTTCCGACCGGATCGCTTCGATCAACGGGCGGGTTCGCGCGATCTCTTCCCCGGCCGGGACAAAATCCGCCCCAGGACGGGTGGACTCTCCGCCGATATCCAGAATCGTGGCACCATGCGCCACCATATTCACCGCAGCCACGCGAGCAGCATCTACCGAGCTGTGAACACCGCCATCCGAGAAACTGTCCGGCGTGGCATTCAGAATCCCCATGATATGAGGCACCTGCATATCAAGGCCCGCCACGTCAGCCCGCGGTTGGATCAAACGGCTCAGGCAATCTGACGGAACGTCCGAGGCCGCGACGATTTCGGGTTCGGACCCGCGCCGCAGGGCCTCGACATGAGTGAACCAAAGGGGTTGGCCCGCCAGCGGCACAGCGCCTGCGGGACGGGTCGCTCCATGCTGGACCAGTGGTCTGAAATAGGTTCTCACAGCTGGGCCTGATCCACCGCAACAGCGCGCAAGGGCGTTTTGGGTTCCGTCGGCAATGCGCCGCCGATCACCATCATTTCGCTCGCTTCAAAGGTCGCCGCGAACCATGCAGCCAGCGCCACGGCATCCGACGGGGCGGCGGACGGGCCGTCAACGGCATCCAGTACGATCTTGGATGGGGCCCAGACACAAATCTGGCCATTCTTCATCGCCCAATCCAATTCGGTCCGCGTTGAGACCACCACACAGCGATGGTCCCGTGCCGCCAGAACCCAGGCATTCTGTTCGATTGCCAACAGGTCAATTCGGCGTTGCGTCATCGCATGACCCGTTTGCGGAGCGGCCAGGTCGGATGCCCCAACGCACAGGATCAGCGGGCGCTGGCGGTTCTCCAACTGATCGATCCAACCCTTCAGGTTCTCCGACGCGATGGCGTCATTCGACAGGAAGACAAGGCGGGGATGCGGGCGTTCTTCTTCGGCCACCTCATGATGGACCGAGTCTTTTCCGCGCACGATCTCAACCCCCAACGCACCCGGGCCACGATCCAGTTTTTCGATGCGAACAAAGACCCTTACAGCCTGAGGTTCAAGCAGGATGCGTTCCGCAACGCGTTCGGCCAATGTCTCGAGCAGGTTCAGGCGCTCGGCTGCCAGCTCATAGGCGATGGATTCCGTTACCCGGTCATATGACAGGATGCGATCCACATCATCATCAATCGGGTCCGTCAGAGGCCGGACTTCGACCACGATGTTGAAGCAGATCCGCTGGGTTGTTCCCCGCTCGGCCTGGAAGGCGCCAATTTCGACTTCGACGATATGGTCGCGCAACGAGATACGATCCAACGGCCCCCGAGGAGACGTCGCCTCGGACCGTTCGGACGGGTGTGCGAATGCCAGACGGATTTCAGAACTCATGGGTCAGGCCTTTTCGGGCTCGTTGCATCGTTTGCCTACTATAGGCGTCGCGAGGGCCTATAGCATTCTAACAAGCGCCATTCCAACCGCCGAATGCGGCGTCACGAGACCCGAAACCAGTTCATCATCCCCGAAGCAGCATGCCCAAGCATATGACAATGCAGCAACCAGTTCCCGGGATTGTCCGCGATCAATGCGATTTGGCGCGCCTGTCCCCGCCCGACCAGAACGGTATCACGCCAGGGGCCCAGAGAGCCATCGTCCATGATCAGCCGGAAGTGATGCCCGTGAAGATGCATAGCGTGCGGAAATGCGGTTTCATTCACGAACTCGATCCTGTGCAATCTACCGACGGCCGCATCCAGAAACGGATCTTCGGGGCGCTCGGCGTAACCGTTCAGCGCCCAGAATTTGCCCAACTGCGCTAGCTCGCGGCCTGACAGTTCCGTTTCACCCAGCCGGGCGCTTTCCAGCCAGCGCATTGCACCACCTTGCAAAACCATCCGGTGCGTTCTGGCATGTTGAAGATTCCCGATCTCAGGCAAAGGGTTAGGCGGCAATGCTGACACCCCCTGCCTGTGCGCCCCGGCAGCGTTTCCACCGACCTCGAACCGTGCCAGCCCAAAGGAACCATCTCTTTCGACGCTGACCAGGCTTGCCGTTTCGCCTTCGGTGACGACATCCACAATCAGATCCGCACGCTGCGCAGGTGCCAGCGGAAAAGAGCCCGACAGCCGCAGCGGTGTGTCCAAGGGCATTCCATCCAAGGCGACGATCCACCCTGAAAGACCATCAAGATCCAGGTCAAATATCCGGGCATTGGAGGCGTTGACCAATCGCAGTCGCAGTCGCTCGTTTCTGCGTACCGCAAACGCGGGATCGAATGATCCGTTGACGGTCAGGATGTTCCCAAGCCGGCCTGCATGGCTCAGATCATGGCCATTGTCGAAATCATCCGTTATCTGCGCGGTCTCAGGGTTCAACCGCCAATCATCCAACATCAGCACCAGATCCTGATCGACATCCGGTGCCGTTGCCTCTGCAACGATCAGCGGCCCGTAAAGCCCGCGGGCAACCTGCTCCATCGACTGGTTGTGCGCGTGGTACCAATAGGTGCCCGCATCCGGGGCAACGAAGTCATAGTCGAAAGAACTGCCCGGTGCGACGGCATCCTGCGTCAGACCGGGTACACCGTCCATGGCGTTGTCAATGCGGATCCCGTGCCAGTGGACCGATGTTGGTTGCGGAAGGTCATTCACCAGTTTGCGCTGAACGCGTGCGCCCTGTTCGACCCTTAGGACCGTTCCGGGGACAGTGTCACCGTAACTCCAGACCGTTGTGTCAGGAAACCCTTCGGGTGCAACGCGCTTCCGGCTCAGATGCGCCTTGAGCGGCGGATAACCGGCGCGGGCCGCGACCGGCAGAATTGTGGCGGCGGCGGCTGTTTTCAGAATGTGTCGTCGGGTGAAAAGCATTACGCGCCTCCTGGGCCCGCAATATAGACTGCAACCTGCCGCGCGCCACCAAGCTTCCAGCGCGGGTGCGTCAATCAGTTGCTCGCTGTCCGATAGTTGTGGCGGTAGAAAATGTGCACACCGATCCGTGCGGTCTGTTTATAGACCCGCGACCAAGATGGCCGAACCGCCGTCGTGTGGTAGTGGGTCGCCCCTTCGGTCAGCTCTTGGCCAATACCATCAATGGCCGCCCGAGCGACCTTGGATACGCGCTCATAAGCCTTCTTCTCGTGGATGACCTCTTTGCGACCGTCACATGTATAGGTGAACTGGCACTGGTATTTCTTGCCGGTCCCCTGACGGATCACACCACACAGAGAGCTTGGAAAGCGGCTGCTTTTGACCCGGTTCAAGATGACCTCGGCCACCGCAAACTGGCCACGCACGCTTTCGCCACGGGCTTCGAAGTACAATGCCTCGGACAGGCACTTCCAGTTTTCGTCACCGGTTGCCTTGGGTTGCTGGTCAAGCCAGTCCTTGGAGTATGTTACTTCAACTGGTTTGGCCGCCTTACGCGGTTGGAACAGTTTGAAATAGTCGCGAAAGCTTTGCGCCGGCAATTCGCTGCGGGCGACAAGCTCTTTCTTTGCAGTATCAATTGCTTCCCTCTCGGCGAAGGACGCACTCGGCAGCACGGTTGCCGCCATTGTGGCAACAGCCATTATGTAACGTAGCATCAGATAACCTCGCACAGGCACTTCACGCGCCATACCCTCCCCCGGCGGGCGCGACGAGGCATTTAACGCAATCGAGCGCAAAGGTCCAGTCTTTCGGAAAATGCAAGTGGAATCTTGCCCGTAGCGAAGATAAATTTCGCCTACGAGTGTCCAGATAACCCACTAATCCTTGGGTTTTCAGGCCCTGTCAACCCCCAAGTCTGGAGGAAATCGCCAGTTGAGCGGCAGCCAGCCGAGCGACGGGAACCCGGAACGGCGAACACGAAACATAGTCGAACCCCAGATCCCGGCAAATGGCGATTGATTCGGGGTTTCCGCCGTGTTCTCCGCACACGGACAGGGTTACATCCGGTTTCGCGGCTCGTCCCCGCTCGGCTCCCAGCTTCAGCAATTCCCCGACCCCATCCGGATCAAGAACGTGGAACGGATCTTCGCCGAAGACACCCTGGCGTACATAGGCGGACATGAAACGGCCGGCATCGTCGCGGGACAGACCATATGTCATCTGCGTCAGGTCATTGGTACCGAAACTCATGAACGCGGTCTGCGGGGCGATCTCTTCTGCGCGCAGACAGGCGCGCGGGGTTTCAACCATCACACCCAGCCGATATTCAAATTCCTGCCCTCGTTCTGACGCGACCGCGGCCGCCACCGAATCGATGCGGGACTTGACCAGTTCGACCTCTCGTTTCGCCGAGACCAGCGGGATCATCACTTCGGGCACGACGGGGGCGCCGTTCTTTCTGGCATCCAGCGTGGCTTCGAAGATCGCGCGCGCCTGCATGTCATAGATTTCCGGCACCGTTACGCCCAGGCGAACGCCGCGCAAACCCAGCATCGGGTTGTATTCAGTCATCGCATTGACCCTGCGTTCGACATCGGAAACCGGCAAATCCAGCGCCTCGGCCAATTCCCGTTGACCGCTGCGCGTGGTTGGCAGGAATTCGTGCAAGGGCGGGTCGAACAGGCGAATGCAGACGGGCTGCCCTTCCATGATTCTGAACAGCTGAACAAAATCCTCACGCTGCATCGGAAGCAAACGTTCCAGCACAGCCGCCCTGCCCGAAGACGTTTGCGCAAAAATCATCTCGCGCATCACGATCAGGCGACCGGGTTCAAAGAACATATGTTCCGTCCGGCACAGGCCGATCCCCTGCGCCTGAAAGTTGCGCGCGGTCTGCGCATCGGCCGGTGTGTCGGCATTGGCGCGGATGTCAATATCACGCTCGGCATCGGCCCACGCCATCAAGGTCTGAAAACAATCATCCAACGCGGCCTCAAGCATGGCGGGCTGCCCTGCCAGCACCTGACCGGAACTGCCATCGATGGTCAGAATATCGCCGGTCTTGAAAACTCGACCATCGGGTGCGGTCAGCATCTTCTTTTTGGTCTGGAACCGCATGTCTGAGGCACCAACGATACAGGGCAAGCCAAGTCCACGGCCAATCACGGCGGCGTGGCTGGTCATCCCGCCTTTTTCCGTCAGAACCGCAACGGCCGCATGCATCCCGCGCACATCCTCGGGCGAGGTTTCGCGGCGGACCAGAACGCAGGCCTCGCCGCGCGCGGCACTGGCCTGCGCTTCTGCGGATGTAAACACGATCTTTCCCGTTGAAGCGCCCGGGCTGGCACCGATGGCCGTCGTCAGCACGTCACGCCGCGCTTCCGGATGGACCTGCCGGTGCAAAAGCTCATTCAGCGCGTGGGGGTCCACACGCATCACCGCCTCTTGCGGCGGTATGATCCCGTCTTCGGCCAGACGAACGGCGATCCGCATCGCCGCGCGCGACGTTCTCTGAACCCGGACGCCGTCCAGAATATGCACGTTGCCGTTTTGAATGACGAACTCGACCTGCATTTCTTCGCGCAGTTTTTCACGCATCAGCGCAGCTTGTTGCTTCAACTCGGCAAAGGCTTTGGGTGCGACTTCTTCAAGCGACGGTCCACGCGGGTCTTTTTCAAGAAACAGCGCGGCCACATCTTCGCCCAGCGCATCACGGCCCTGGCTCTGGCTCAGGTAGCGCCCCGTGATCTGCGGCATTCCTGTGGTCGAGTCGACCAGTTGAAGCACACCTGATCCGCATTCACCCTGCCCGACCCCCGGGATCATCTCTTGAATGACAAGCCCAAGACCGGCATCTGCCGGGGCGCCCTTGGCCTGCCGCAACAGCCGAGCGGATGTCCCGTCCCATGCGCGGGCCATCGAGCGCAAAACACCGATCAGCTGTTCACCGCGGTCCTGCGGGAAGGCTTCGTCCGTTTCATCTTCGTACGCGCGCAGGGAATGGCGCAAGCCCTCGCTGCCATCCATGTCGATGCCATCAAACACATCCGCGTCCAGCCGCGCCACGTGGATCGCATAGCTTTGAACGAACCTGAGATACAGCGCAGCAGCGGCCTCTGCCCCCATGGTATCGGACAGGTCCACATAGCGTGCATCATTCATGCCAATATTCAGAACCGCACCGGGTCCGCCCCAATCGGGATCTTCAGAACTTGGTCGGACGCACAGCAAAGTCGTGGGATCGAATTGCTCAAGGATCGCGTCAAGGTTCGGAACGTCGCCTTCCGCAATCTGATGGACCGCATCAAACGACAAGGCGACGGTCCGGGGCACCGGCAGGTCCAGTCGGACCAGCCGTTGCAGACACTTGGCCCGCCCGCCATGGGTATGGGCCGAGACCGGAGCATCGGATGTAATGAGCGTGGTATGCGGATTATTCTGCACTGCAGCACCTTTTGATTTGCGTGCAGCATAAGCGCTTGCGCCCTTCGTGCAAGGGCGTTGTGGGCACGCATCGCTGCGTGCCCGAGGTTTTAACCTTCGATCCGCGACAGATCGGCCACGCTGGAACAAACCTGCCTGATCTGACTGAGCAGGTTCAACCGGTTACGACGGATCACGTCATTGTCGGTGTTGACCTGTACGTCCTCAAAGAACGCATCCACCGGCCCGCGCAGCGCGGCCATGGCCGCCATTGCAGTTGGGAAGTCTTCGGATTTCAGGGCAACGTCAATCTGCGTCTGCGCCCCATCCAAAGCCGCGAAAAGCGCCTTCTCGCTGTCGGTCTCGGCGAATTTCACATCCGCACCGTAAGAGTATTCCACGCCGTCCTTTTCCTCGGCCTGGGTCAGGATGTTGTTGGCTCGCTTGAACCCCTGCACGAGGTTTTCCCCATCCTCGGTCGCGATCACGGCATTCAGCGCGCGGGCACGTTTGACCAGCAGGTTGAGGTCGTCATTGCCTTCCATCGCGATGCACGCGTCGATGATGTCGTGGCGGATGCCCTCGTCGCGGAGGAAGACCTTGAGGCGGTCGTGGAAGAAGGACAAAAGGTCATCGGACGTATCGGGCACCTTCCGTTCAAGACGCAGAAAGTCCGTCATTTGTTTCGTCCCGGCCTTGTCGCCCGCAAGCTTCTCCTTCACCGTACGGAACGCCGCTCCGAAAACACCGTGGTCGGCAATCTCATCCAACAGCTCTGCGACATGCCCGTCGTGCAAGGCTTCGTTCGAAGCCGCTTCGGCCCGAACGAGTTGTGCGTCGAAGAAACGGTCGAGCTTCAGCCGCAGATCATTGTTCAGGATCAACCGGATCACCCCCAAGGCCGCGCGACGCAGCGCAAACGGGTCTTTCGAGCCAGTCGGCTTCTCATCAATCGCCCAGAACCCGGTCAGCGTGTCCAGCTTGTCCGCAAGCGCCACGGCGACCGACAGAGGTGCCGCAGGCACATCATCCGACGGCCCCAGCGGCGAGTAATGTTCCTGCGCAACAGCAGCCACCGCGGAATCCTCGCCGGCGGCTTCGATGTAATACCGCCCCATGAGCCCCTGAAGTTCCGGAAATTCATAGACCATCTCTGAACTCAGATCGGCCTTGGCCAGGCGCGCGGCCTTCTCGGCCTGATCCGGGTCGGCGCCGGTTACGGGGGCCAGTTCGCGGGCCAGCGCGGCGATGCGCTCGATCCGCTGGGCCTGGGTGCCCAGCTTGTTGTGGAAGGTCACGTTCTCCAGCGCGCGGGTCCATTGGGTGATGTCCGCTTTGGCAATACGCAGGTCGTTTTCCCAAAAGAACTTGGCATCGGCCAGACGCGCCGACAGCACTTTTTGGTTGCCGGCCAGAATGGTTGCGCCGTTATCGGTGGTTTCGCGATTGGCGACGGTGATGAAACGCTCGATCCGGCCGGTCTTGGGGTTCTTCACCGAAAAGAACTTCTGATGCTCTTTCATCGAGGTTTGCAACACCTCGGGCGGCAATTCGAGGAATTCCTCGTCGATTTTCCCCATCAACACCACAGGCCATTCCACCAGCCCCGCAACCTCGGCCAACAGTCCCTTGTCTTCGACGATTTCCAGACCGGCGGCAAAAGCCATGTTCTGCGCATCATTCCAGATGTGTTCGGCACGTTCATCCTGTGACAGCAAAACGAATGCGCGTTTTAGCTTGGCGGCATAGTCCTCGAAAGACGTAACCGAGAACCGGTTGGGGGCCATGAAACGATGACCGGCCGTGGTGTCACCGGAGCGGATGCCATCGACCTGCATCGGAACAACCTGCGCCCCGGATTCATCCGACAGGATGCACAGAATGGAATGCAACGGGCGCACCCACCGCAGACTGCCACTGCCCCAACGCATGGATTTGGGCCATGGGAAATTACGAATGGTGGCTTCCAGCACTTCGGCAATGATCTCGGCGGCCGGGCGGCCCGGTTTCTTGATGGTGGCGAAGTAAACAGCGCCCTTGGGTGTCTCACGTTCTTCCAGTTGGTCGCGGGTCAGGCCCGCGCCGCGCAGGAACCCTTCGATCGCCTTGTCCGGCGCGCCGACCTTGGGCCCTTTGCGCTCTTCCCGGATTGTCGGGCTTTGCGCCAGCAGGCCTTCCACCGCCAGTGTCAGGCGGCGGGGGGTGGTCAGTGCGGCCGCGTTTGAATAGGTCAAACCGGCCTCGACCAGGCCATCGGTAATCCGCTTTTTCAGATCCTCACCGGCACGGGTTTGCATCCGCGCAGGAATTTCTTCGGAAAACAGTTCGATCAGCAGGTCGGGCATAGTCGGTCCTTAAAAGTTCACAATCGTCTGAATGACGATGGCATTGGCGATATCCACAAAGAAGGCGGATACAAGGGGCAGCACAATAAAGGCAATAGGCGACGGCCCATATCGCTTGGTTACTGCCGTCATATTTGCAATCGCCGTGGGTGTGGCGCCCAGGGCAAAGCCTCCGAAGCCCGCTGCCAGCACCGCTCCGCGATAATTCGAGCCCATCAGGGGAAACAGTACCCAAATCACGAAGACGACCGTAAACACCGTTTGCGCCGTCATGATCACGGCAATTGCCACACCCAGTTCCGCGATGGTCCACAACTGCAAGCTCATCAGTGACATTGCCAGAAAGGCCCCAAGCGCAAATTCAGACAGCAATGCCAGCGACGGTGTCCGTGCAACCGGCGGCGCGGTCGGAGCGATGGCCGCTCGGACATTCGAAATCACGATGCCCATGATCAGACAGGGCACAAACAGCGGCAGTTTCAGCCCAGCGGCCGAAATCGCCTCGCCCAGCGCATAGCCCAGAATAATCGCAAGGTTCAGATGCAGCAGCACGCGCATGATTGTCACATGGTCAATTTCGGTGGCCGCGGTCGTTTCTTCCGGCAGTCCGACCGTATGTTCTTCGTCAGGTCGGTCCGGCGACAGGCCTCGTGTTTCCACCAGAAGACGGGCGATGGGGCCGCCCACCAGCGCAGCAAGCACCAGTCCGAGCGTCGCCACGGCAACGCCAAGTTCGGTTGCACCGTCCAGACCCGTTGCGCTGGCAACTTCGGGTGCCCATGCGATTGCGGTTCCGTGTCCACCAATCAAAGCGGCCGAACCGAACAGAACGCCTGCTTGCGCCGGATAGCCAAACAAGGAAGCCCCTGCCGCGCCGATAACGTTCTGCGCAACAATCGTGACAAGCGTCAAAATCAGAAGGATCAACAAAGGCTTACCACCGGCAATCAAGTCAGAAAGCCGCGCGTTCAGTCCGATCCCGGCAAAGAACAGAACCAGCAGAGCGTCCCGGGTCTGCAACTCGAATGACAGCTCAACATTGGCAAAGAGATACAGAAGCAAAACCACGAGCGAAGCCAAAAGGCCGCCCGTGACCGGTTCAGGAATATTGAACTGCCTCAGAACTGCGACTTTGCCGTTGATCCGGGCACCCAACAAATACACCGCAAACCCCAGAGTTGCAGTAATGAAGTCCGGGATCAAAACGGCGTCAGCCATGGTTTTCCTCAGTTTTCAGGGCGTTTCGGGCACTCCTCACCCACCACCGTACCGTCATAGGCTTTTTCACCGCAGTTGTTCAACGCGTGCCAGACATATCCCTTGCCATCCCTGGTAATCGCCACGATCCGGTCGACGCCGAAATGGATGTTCTTCTCACTCAAAAACGCCTGCGCCTGCCCCGATTTCAGTGCATCGCCCAGCGAAACGGCGTCGTAACAGTCAAACCAACCCGGCGCGGTCAAGGGTTCTGGGTTTTCAACAGCAATAAATCCGGCCATTTGATCCGGCTTCAGATCCGTTTCAAAACAGCCTCGGTAGCGGATCGGAGAACTGTCTGCATCGATCGCCTGAAAGTCCGAATAGGTGATTGGGACAGGCGCATCGCTTTGGTCCGTCATCAGGACCACGTCCTGGCCGGGCTGCGGTTCGACCTCATAGTAGAAACCGTAAATCTGCAAATAATACATTCCGGCCCCGGCCACCAAGGCCGACAACAACAGAACAATTGCCAGCAGTTTTCCCGTCATGTTTCAGGCTGCCTCTTTCAAGTTCTTGTAAAATAGGACAGGTTTCGTCCGGGTACAGGCATCAATGAGGTCAACACCATGGAATCCACGCTTGCTGTCGGTTTTTTCGGCGCATTGTTTGCCATCATGAACCCGGTTTCCAACCTGCCGGTGTTTCTGAGCGTCACTCAGGATCTGCCTGCTGCCGACCAGCGCAAGATTGCGGTGAAGACGGTGATCTATTGCCTGATCCTTGGCGGTGCCTTTGCGCTGGTCGGAAGTCAGGCGCTTGGCCTTTTTGGCATCAGCGTCAATCACCTGCGCGTCGCCGGCGGCCTGGTCGTCATGATGATCGGCCTCAACATGCTGAACGGAAACGAAAGCACCTCTCATCATGGAACAAAAGGAGAGAAGGAAGCTTACCCCGAAACCGATACGGTGGCCTTTTACCCGCTGGCCTTTCCCATTCTTGTGGGCCCCGGCACAATAACCACCCTGATCCTGTACGCACATCAGGTTAAAACCACGGTCGAGGCTTTTGTTTTTATGGGAGTATTTCTTGTCGTGGTCGGTCTGCTTCTGATCACGTTCTGGAACGCCGCATGGCTGGCTGAACGCCTGTCCAGCAACGCGCGCGTGATCATGAGCCGCTTCATGGGCATGATCCTTGCGGCCATTGCCGTCAGCATGATCGCAGACGGACTCAAAGCACTTTTGCCCGGACTGGCCTGATTGCCTCATCAGGCCTGAAACCCGGCGGCCTCGGTCTGCACGAACGCATCCGCACATTGTTTGGCCAGCGCCCGAACACGCCCGATATAGGCCTGCCGTTCCGTCACCGAGATCACGCCGCGCGCGTCCAGCAGGTTGAAGATGTGACTGGCCTTGATACACTGGTCATAGGCCGGGTGCGCCATGATGATGCGCTTGCCCGTCTTCGGATCCACATGCTCCTGGCTCAGAATTGCGGCGCACTCGGCCTCGGCCTCTTCGAAGTGGCGCAACAGAACCTCGGTGTTGGCCACGTCGAAGTTCCAGCGGGCATATTCCTCTTCGGTCTGCTTGAAGATATCGCCGTATGTCAAAGGACTGGGCGACTGGGGATCGTTGAACGGCATGTCCATCACGTGATCGATGCCCAGAACATACATGGCCAGACGCTCAAGCCCATATGTCAGCTCGCCTGATACCGGCGCACAGTCATGCCCGCCGACCTGTTGGAAATAGGTGAACTGGCTGACTTCCATTCCGTCACACCAGACTTCCCAACCCAGACCCCACGCGCCGAGTGTCGGGCTTTCCCAGTCATCCTCGACGAACCGGATGTCGTGCAGGTCCATGTCGATGCCGATGGCTTCAAGGCTTCCCAGATACAGTTCCTGCAAATCCGGTGGGCTGGGTTTGATTAGTACCTGATACTGATAGTAGTGCTGCAACCGGTTCGGGTTTTCGCCATAACGCCCATCCGTCGGGCGGCGCGACGGCTGAACGTAAGCCGCGGCCCATGCCTTGGACCCCAGCGCGCGCAGGGTCGTTGCGGGATGGAACGTTCCGGCCCCGACTTCCATGTCGTAGGGCTGTAGAATCGCACAGCCTTTCGACGCCCAATAAGTCTGAAGCCGCAGGATGATCTCCTGAAATGAACGCGGTGCGCTGGTCGGTTCGGTCATGGCATTCCCTCTGGGCGCCTCTGCGCCCGGTTCCGGTCGGTTTTGCCCTTCCTATGCAAGGGGCCAAGGGGCGTCAACGGGGCTTGGGTCCAAGCCTGTATCTGCAGGGCCACACCGTAAATTCCCCGCATTCGCGGCATGGCGTTTCGCAAATGAATTCGCGTATTCTGCACCAAAGCACAAACACTGCATAAGACGGGCAGACTATGACACGCGTATTTTCAGCAATCCTATTGTTTCTTCTGGTCGGCCTGCGCGCCGCAACCGCACAACAAGATCCCGGCGTCTGGGTCCAGGTCGAGGCCCAGCCATCACTGCGCGAAGCGCAGGAACGGGCACAGGCCTATGCCGGCGCTTTGCCGGACGTGAACGGGTTTCGCCTGAACAGCGGCTGGTACGCGATCGTGATCGGCCCCTATGCTCGTACCGACGCCGAACAGGTGCTGCGCGTCTATCGGGCCGAAGGCCAGATACCGCGCGACAGTTACATCGCGTTTTCCAGCGCGATGGGGCAACAGTTCTGGCCCATCGGGGCAAACGTGCTGAACCGTGGCACCGTCGCGGCACCAATTGAACAAGCGGTACAACCGGAAGAGGCTCCGGCAGCCGCCACACCACAGGATTCGGATGAAACCCGTGCGCAGGCGCTTCAGTCCGAACGTCTGTTGACCGCGCAGGAACGCAAGGATCTGCAAACGGCTCTGCGCGCGGCGGGGTTTTACAACTCGACCATTGATGGTGCGTTCGGGCAAGGCACCCGCCGATCGATGAGCGATTGGCAGCGCTATAACGGGTTTGACGCCACGGGCGTTCTGACGACGTTGCAGCGCAAGGCCCTGATGGATGAATACAACGCGCCGCTGATCTCTGTCGGAATGGAGCGGTATTCCGACGACAAGGCCGGGATCGTGCTCGACATGCCTCTGGGCGCTGTCAGCCTTGATCGCTATGAGGCCCCCTTCGCACATTTCAAAAGCATTTCTGACCTGAACGCCAAGGCGCTCCTGATCAGCCAGGAGGGGGACAAGAACACGCTCCGCGCGCTCTACGAAGTGATGCAATCGCTTGAGATCGTTCCACTGAATGGCCCTCGTGAACTGGGCCGCGACCGGTTTACCCTTGAAGGGCGCGGCAACGGCATAGTGTCCTTTACGCAAGCGCAATTGGCGGATGGAAAAATCAAGGGCTTCACCCTTGTCTGGCCCGAAGGAGACGAGGCACGTCGCCTGCGGGTTCTGTCAGCGATGACCTCCAGCTTCAGCACAACGAATGCGGTTCTGGATGCCGCCGCCGGTGCTTCCGCAGAACAGCGCATCGATCTGGTGTCGGGCCTTCAGGTCCGCAAGCCTCGGCTGACGCGCTCTGGTTTCTTCGCGGATGAGAACGGGACAGTACTGACGGTTTCCGAGGCCGCGGAGAGCTGCACGCGAATCACTCTGGATGGTGATCACGAGGTTCAACTGGCCCTGACGGACCCTGAACTTGGCGTGTCAGTCCTGCGCCCTGCAAAAACGCTCGCCCCCATGAGTGTCGCCGCGTTCAGTGCCACCAAGCCGCGCATCAAGTCGGAAGTGGCCGTATCCGGCTTTTCCTATCAGGGCGCATTGGGTGGCCCCACCCTGACCTACGGGCGGGTCGCGGACATACGTGGGCTGAGCGGTGAGACCGGCGTCAAGCGTCTGGCGCTGAACGCCCAACCCGGTGATGCAGGCGGCCCGGTCTTCGACGACAGCGGCAACGTCGTCGGAATGTTGTTGCCCACACCGTCCGAAGGGCGCACCCTGCCCGCTTCGGTCAGCCTTGCGGCCACCGTTGATCGGTTGACCGAAATTCTTGCAGAGGCCGGAGTGTCCGGTCAGTCGAGCGAAGAAACCATACAGATATCACCCAATGAGTTGAACCGGCGCGCAACCGGAATGACGGTTCTGGTTCACTGCTGGGATTGATCCGACAGCACCTCAGCAAAAAAGCGCCGCATGAAAGTGCGGCGCTTTTTCGTTACAGAATATCAGGTGTCACGTGGATCAAGGTCGGCACAGGCGCATCGAATGCGGCCCTTACTGCGCTTTGCATCTCTGCCACATTCGAAGGCGCCGAGGAGCGCGCACCAAAGGCTTCGGCAAGTTTGCAGAAATCGGGATTATGCGCCATGACCGCGTTGGGCGCGATCTGGCTGCGCACCATACTGTCCTCGATTTCCTTTAGTTTGCCATTGTCCCATAGAATGATGGGCAGCGACAATCCCAACTCAACCGCCACGCCCAGTTCCTGCATTGTGTAATGGAACCCGTAATCCCCGGCTATAACCGCCGTGGGTTTGCCGCGCCGGGCAACCGCCCCGCCAATACCGGCGGGCAACCCATAGCCAAGAGTGCCAAACCCCGTCGGATGATGCCAGTGATGAGGATAGGCCATGTCCCATACCTCTTTGGCGACATAGGCAAACTGCGTCATGTCCGAATAGATCATAGTGTCGGCCGGCATGGCAGCGCGCAAAGCATCCGAGATCGGCACGATTCCGGGCCGCTCTGCATCCACCTCGGCACGCCAGCGGGCGCGCATCTCGGCGACTTCCTCGGGTGACCAGCCTATTGCTGGTTTCATGTCCTGGGTTGCGTACCACAAGGCGCGGGCAAAGCTCTGGCTGTCGACTTGCAGCTTGATGGCGGCGCGATGGCGATCCGAAAGAACCTCGGGGTCGAGGTCGACGCGTATCAAGGTCGCTTTGTGCCCCAAATCCTGCCGCCACAAATCGACCTCGCCCAGCTCGGCCCCCACCGCAACGACCAGATCCGCCGACGCGATTACCTCGGCGCTGCCGGGACGTGGCAACATGGACCCGAAGTCCAGCGGATAATTTGCGCCCGGCAGCCCGCGCCCGGCATAAGTGGTAAAACAGGCCGCCCCCAGCTGTGTCAAAATCTGACGCCAATCATTCGACCTGCATCCGCCACCTAGGATGAACAGCGGCCTGCGGGCAAGGTTCAACATGGACACGACCGATGACACGTCAGGCGGCAAGGCTTTGGTGCGCAGCGCAGGCTGGTTGGGGAACGGCGCGGGGTCGGCCTCTGCCTGCAACTGCGCGATGGGCACCTGAATGTGCTTGGGGCGCGGGCGAGAAAGCTCGAATTCTTCAAACGCCCGTTCTATCAGCCCATAGGCAGCTTCGGCGGAGTTGGCCTGGACAGACCAATCCGCAACCGTGCCGGCGGCAGCACGCTGATCTTTCATCTGGTGCAACTGACCCCGGACAGCCTGCGTTTCATCCAGACAAGAGGACAGAATCAGCATCGGAACCGAGTCGCTGTAGGCCTGTCCGATCGGGGTCATGATGTTGCACAAACCAGGGCCGGTGATCACATAGGCGACGCCGGGGCGGCCGGTTGCGCGCGCGTAACCATCAGCCATGAATCCGGCACCCTGCTCGTGCCGGGCCAGAACATGCGTGATGCCGGCCTCTTCGATACCACGATACATTTCCTGGTTGTGGACGCCCGGTATACCGAAAATCACATCCACGCCACGATCCTTGAGCATATGCGAGATTTGCGCGCCAAGGGGTCTTTTCATCAGCCTCTCCAGAATTGAACGGTGAAGATCGCGTATACCGCTAAAAGCTCGAGCCGCCCGACCAGCATTCCAGTTGTCAGCAGCCATTTGGCCGTATCGTTGAGACCTGCAAAATTACCCGCCGGTCCGATCTGATCGCCGAGACCCGGTCCAACGTTCGCCAGCGCCGTCGCGGCCCCGGACACCGAAGTAATGAAGTCCAGACCTGTCAGTGCCAACGCCCAGGACAACACTCCCATCGACAGAACGAAGAACATGAAAAAGCTCATCACCGATGTCAGAACGTCCCGTCCGACCGGCCTTCCATCATAGAGCGGCATGAACACGCCATGCGGGGACCTGATCCGTTTGATCTGGCTTTTGATTGAGGCGAACAGCAACTGATAGCGAAAAACCTTGATCGAACACGCAGTCGACCCCGCGCATCCACCGATCAATCCGATCAGGAAAAACAGCATGATCGGAAAGCTGCCCCACCCCATGTAATCGACACTGGCATATCCTGTCCCCGAAATGATCGAGGTGATGTTGAACAGTGACTCGCGGAACGCCTGTTCCCAATGATGCGGAAAGACCGAGGTCAGAAAGACTGACATGATGACAACCAGAACCAGAATGGTCGCCAGAAATGCCCGGATTTGACTGTCTTTCCATAACGACGCCGTATGACCATTGGCCAACTGGACATAGCGCACAAAGGGAAGAGCAGCCAGTATCATGAAGACGGATGCAGCATATTCGGCCGGGCCTGAAAATGTTCCAAACGAGGCATCATAGTTCGAAAAACCGCCCGTGGACACCGTCGTGAAAGCATGCACTAACGCGTCAAAAAAGCTCATCCCAAACGCGGCATAGACCAGCACGCACACAAGAGTCAGGAAGACGTAGATCAGGGAAATCTGCCCCGCAATCTCCTGCGCGCGAGGCAGGATTTTCCCCATGGTTTCAAATCCTTCCGAGCGGAAGATTTGCATGCCACCAACCCGCAATTCGGGCAGGAATACCATCGCGACGACGATGATACCGATGCCTCCCAGCCATTGCAGGATACCGCGCCACAACAAAAGGCCCTTTGGCAGCGTGTCCAACCCTGATATTACGGTCGAACCGGTCGTCGTAAGGCCTGACATCGCCTCAAAATAGGCATCGACAAAGCGCAGCTCGGTTTCACCGAACAGAAACGGGATTGCACCAAACACCGGCAGCGCGACCCAAACACCGGTTGTCAGCAAAAAGGTCTGCCGGATGGTCAGCCCCTCGCCCACACCGTTCGAGCAACTCATCGCCAGGACGGATCCGGTCAGCATTGTGATTATCGCGCTTTCCAGGAACACATTCCATTCGCCGCGACCTTCGATAATGTCCGCGAGCATAGGAAACAGCATGGTCGCCCCAAGAATGGCGACCAGCAAGCCAATCACATATCCGACCGGGCGAAGATCCATCATAACGCGCAGCGTTGGCGCGCCAGCCCGACCGTGTCAAGCAGATGATCCCGGTTTACGTGTCTGTTTTGGTATCCGCTCCCGGCATTGCGGGCGGTTTCGACGGCGGTCGCGTTTTGCGCGCCTGCGGTTTTGATTGTTCTGCCGATGCCGCAGGTTTTGACCGCGCAGCAGCGGGCGCCGACTGCTGAGTTTCTGCTTTGGGAGCAAGGGGCGCGGTTTTTGCTGGGGTCGAAACGGTTTGTTCGATAGGCTTAGCGGCTTTGGCACGCGCAGCAGGTGCCTTGGTCGCAGAAGCCGCCGGTCTGGTACGAGGTTTTTTTGCCGGGGCCGACGCGCCAGAGGAAGACGTGGTTGCAGTCGCGTTCCGCGCAGCCGGTTTGGCGTTTTTTGCAACAGCTGCGGCCGGTTTCGGTTCTGTTTTTGGCTGCGGCGCCGATTTGGGTGCTGGTCTTGGTGCGGGCTTTGCTATCGCCGCAGGTTCAGCCTTTGGCGTGACGGCGGCGCGCGGCTTCGCGGAAAACTCCGCAGGTTTGAGCTCAGGTTTGCCGGCGGTGACCTTCGTTACGGTTTTTTTCACTGCTGCAGTCTTTTTGACGGCAGGTTTTTGCACACGCGGCGCAGTGGCTTTTGCCTTGATTGTCGTCTTTTCCACCGGCTTTTCCGGGGACGCAGCAGCCACGTGCAACGCTTGCACAGGAGCCATCGGCAATTCGAACGCTGAACGGGCTACGATCTGCATGATCTTCATCTGGTTGACCATTGCGTAACCAGCCATGCGAATTGCCGCAGCTTGAAACTCCAGCGGTTGGGTAATCGGATTCATTACATGCTTCTCCTGTAATAACGATGCAGCCCAAATGTGATGGATAAAACGCCTTGCCATCTTCGATTTCTCGAACGGTGGTCGCGGTCTTGCAGTCCAAGGCGTCTCACGTCTCGGCATCCTTTTCGGGGCGGCCAGCCAATCAAATGGCAAGCATCCAGCTGCTGCATTCACGATAGATATATAACAAACGACTGCGCAAATGCAGCATTTTTGCTGCATTGCGGCAAAAGAACGCCTACCGCCGCAATCTCTGATTAAATCCTAATCGCTTACACAGCGGTATTCACCCAACGTGAAACAAAGTGTTGAACAGTCTTGGATCCAAGCTGGATGCCGCAAAGGTTGGGCCTTCGGTCAGAATCGACACAGCGTCGTGGCTATGCAGGCTTTCCTGATGGCTGGCTATTATCCGGAAATCACCAACATGATGATCTGCCAGCAATTCGGCGCAGAACAAGCGCGCCGCATCTTCGACAAAAATCGGATTGGCTGCGTTCAACTCGGCAAAAGCCTGTTCGTCTTCACGTTTGACCATGACCTGAGTTTCGGTCGGCACCGCGCGTCGGCACAACTCGATCAGGTCTTCGAACCAAAGACAATCGGCATCGCAATCCACGACCACGGAAATCCGCGCGACAGATCGTTGCGAATGCGGTGTTGCCAATTGTCCCCGCATGACACGGGCATGTTCGCTCAACTCCAGAGAGCACGGGCAGGTCGAGGAATAGACATAGTCCAGATGCATGATCTTCTGGCGCACACCGCCCGTCTCAACCAGTTCCAGAGCGATGTCGTAATATTGATATCCTTCCAGACCTGATCTCAGGCTCTTGACCTTGTCGGGGTAAGAAAACCGCATTTGGATACGAGCGTCGAAGCTGTCCAGATCGGTCATGTAGTCGTCAAGCGCCGCCTGCATGACTTCGAAGCTGAATGTACGCTCGGCATGTTTGTAAAAAGACCGCATGATCCGGGACATATTGATGCCCTTTTTCTCGGCCTCAAGGCTGACGGTGCCCGTAACAGATGTCTCAAGCGTCAGGTCTTCCCCATCTTTCCGATGGAAACGGATCGGCAGGCGAAAGTTCGAGATGCCAACATGCTGGATCTGCTGCTTGGCACCGCGTATCAAGCTGGACGGGCCGTTTTGCAAGTCGGGCAACGACGCTCGGTAATCCGCGTCAACCGAGAAACCCTCCGGGTACTCGCGCGAAAGCGAAGGATAGTTCACCCGGGTCAGGCCGGGCACCAGCCGCGCAATAGCCGGATCCAGTTGGCTGATCTCGGATGCCGTCGCAGATTCCGCCCATTGCCGCAGAACTTTCAGGGCCTCGGCGGCTTTTTCCTGATCCGGGGTCTCATCAATGTCGCGCGGGTGGATGTTCATCGGCTGCGGTTCCTCGATTGGTCGTAGAAATATATACGACTGCAGGTGATTTACCAGTTTAACCCAATACGCAGGCAATAGCAGTCCGGATTGAAAAAACCGGCGCAAAACCGTCATTCTGCAACGAAATACGCCTTTCGCAGACACAAAGGCCAGGCTTCAACCGCGAACACCACCCGAAAAGACGCCGCGTTCACAGACAACGCGACGACCCCTAGTGGTAAGAGGCTTTTCACTGTGCTGCTGTTTGCTTCTGCGAAGCCTCCAATGCCTGCTGGATGTCTGCCAGCAGGTCTCTGGCGTCTTCCAGGCCAACGGAAAAACGGATCAGGCCCGGCGTAATGCCCAGTTCGTCTTTCTGCGCATCGCTCAGACGCTGGTGCGTTGTGGTCGCCGGGTGCGTTGCGATCGACTTGGCATCGCCCAGATTGTTCGAGATCACAGGAATGGTCAGCGCATTGAGGAAAGCAAAAGCCGCGTCCTTGCCGCCTTTGATATCCAGGGACAACACGGTCCCGCCTTTTCCACCAAGTTGCGATTGAACCAGAGCGTTTTGCGCGTGGGTCTTCAAACCGGGGTAAAGGGTGCGCGCCAGCGCCGGGTGCCCTTCCAGCGCCTCTGCGATCCGTTGTGCACTGTCGGCCTGCGCATTGACGCGCAGCGCCATGGTTTCCAGACCTTTGAGCATGACCCATGCATTGAACGGGCTGAGCGCACCGCCGGTATGCTTCAGATACGGCTCGACGGTTCCGCGGATGAAATCCCTGGTGCCGATGATGACGCCGCCCAGCGCACGGCCCTGTCCGTCAATATGCTTGGTCGCCGAATAAACGACCACATCCGCGCCCTGTTCTATCGCGCGCGAAAAGACGGGCGTCGAAAACACGTTGTCCACCACCACAATCGCCCCGACGGCATGGGCCAACTTGGACACAGATGCGATGTCGATCACTTCAAGAGTCGGGTTCGACATCGACTCGAAGAAGACCGCCGTGGTGTCCGGGCGGATCGCTGCCTGCCATTGCTCCAGATCGGTGCCATCCACAAAGGTCACCTCGACGCCAAAACGGGTCAGGATGTTTTCCAGAATGTACAGGCAGGATCCGAACAGTGCCTTTGCTGAAACAACATGGTCCCCGGCCTTCAGCATCGAGGTCAGCGCACCGTTCACCGCCGCCATGCCCGAAGCCGTCGCAAACGCATCCTCGCCACCTTCAAGGGCCGCGATGCGCTGTTCGAACATCGAAACCGTCGGGTTGCCATAGCGGGCATAAATGAACTCATCAGGGCCGCATTCCAGAAACCGGGCTTCGGCCTGTTCGGCGGTTTCGTACACAAAGCCCTGCGTCAGGAAAATCGCCTCGCTCACCTCGTTGTACTGACTGCGGCGGACACCGCCATGGACGGCTTGGGTGCGTTTGTTCCAGTTCTCGCTCATCTCATTCCCTTTCAGCCTCCGGCGGAGGCAAACAAAAAACCCCAGACGCGGCCAAGCGAAAGGGGTCTTTCATCCTGACCTTTTAGCGGTGTTGTTTAGCGTGGCCCGCAATCCGGTAACAAATCGCCACGAAGCTTCAGGATCGCAATACGCCCCGGGCGGTTTGCGGTCAAGCCCGGCCTGCGTTTCGGTCACGCTTTCGTAAGCGGTCCTTGCCGAACCGGCAAAAACCCGCATGATCCCTTCAACATCAGGAGAACACATGGCCGACCCGATTGATCTGTATTTCTGGCCCACACCGAACGGCTGGAAAGTGTCCATCGCCCTTGAAGAGATGGAGCTGCCCTATACCACGCATCTGGTCGATATCGGAAAGGGCGATCAGTTCGACCCGCAGTTCCTGAAGATCGCCCCGAACAACCGAATGCCCGCAATCGTGGACCCTGACGGGCCGGATGGTGCACCGATCTCGGTTTTTGAAAGCGGGGCAATTCTGATGTATCTGGCCCGCAAGACCGGGCAGTTCTATGGCAGGACCGAGCGTGATCGGATCGCCGTCGAAGAATGGCTTATGTGGCAGATGGGCGGTGTTGGCCCGATGGCCGGTCAGGCGCATCACTTCCTGAAATACGCACCGCAACTGAACCCGCCACAGGACCTGCCCTATGCCAAAGATCGATACCGGGCCGAGGTCGGTCGTCTGTACGGGGTGCTCGACAGACGGCTCGCCGAGAACGAATACGTTGCCGGAGATTTCTATTCGATTGCAGACATGTCGATCTGGGGCTGGGCCAGCCTGTGGGAAGGGCAGCAGCAAGTGCTGGAGGACAAACCCCACTTTGCGCGCTGGCTGAAGACCGTCGGCGCCCGCCCCGGTGTTCAGGCCGGGCGCGCTCTGCACGCAGAGCTACGAGGAGACAATCGTGACAAGCAGGCGCAGGAGGTCTTGTTCAAACGATGACTGCGTTGAAAACCCGTTTGGATTGACGCGGATCATCAGCCCTGTCCGCCCTGGCCACGGCTGGTTCGGCTAGCGAAACTTGAATTCGGGTTCCGCCGGGAAAGGCATTGGGGTGTTCCTCCAAGCACCACTGCGCAGCGCGGCAGGATTTCTTTGGTCAACGCGCATCCGGGGCGTCAGGACAAAAGCCGCTTGCTTCTTCCCATCCGTTTCCCGCACCAAGCGTGTCATCTCTTTGCGCTTTAGACGCTGCAATTCCGAGAGGTATTTTTGGGTGTTCCCAAGGTGTCTGCGCTCGAAAGAGTGGGCACTCAATGCTTCCTCGATCATTCTGGCGGTATGCACGTATCCTTTTGAACGCGTATGCTCCAACAACTCGCCAAGGCGACCGGCAATCTGGCTCTCATCCAGCTGGACGGTTTTTTCGAACGATCCATTTCGTGTTACTTCGGGCATCTGAACTGACTCTGAGAAGATGTTGAGTAGCGTGCCGTCGCGCCTGCGTTCAGACACAGGCCGACGCATAGAGATGCCCGCAGTACTAACACGGCATCAAAGAGTCGACCGACCAATGCCGAATTGGCGGAAAAGCGCCTTTGACCCGGCGTGATATGCGGAAACTTACCGACATTCATCGGCGCACAGGTCTTGCTGGGCGCAAGGCGGCAAGGCAGCCGCTCGCTATTGTTCATCACGGCAGGCCGCCCCTGCGCCCTGCACCAGCATATCCAGCATCCCCGAAATATCCTCGATTTCTTCCGCAATCACATGGGTCACTGAATGCGCCCGCTGCATCCGGCCCGTCACCTTCAGCAAACGCCCCGAAATCACCGCACGGCGGAACCGTTCGTAGATTTTGCGCCAGACCACCACATTCACGATCCCGGTCTCATCTTCAAGCGTCAGAAAGATCACGCCCTTGGCCGTCCCCGGCCTCTGCCGCAGGATCACAAGCCCGGCCACAGCCACGCGCGCGCCCTCGGGCGGGGAATCCAGTTGGCTGGAAGGTAGGCAGGACGGCGGGCGCGGCCAATCCCGGTTTGAAACCACAGGGCGAATGGGTGTAACAAGCATGAGAACAAAAATAGAACAAA
This sequence comes from Ruegeria sp. H8, assembly GCF_056532905.1. Lineage (NCBI taxonomy): Bacteria > Pseudomonadati > Pseudomonadota > Alphaproteobacteria > Rhodobacterales > Roseobacteraceae > Ruegeria > Ruegeria sp. H8. The sequence continues at coordinate 1,072,399 of NZ_JBQFNY010000001.1, forward strand.
CATCAAGAAAGTCCAGACACGGCGCGCTGAGGCGCAAATGAGGCTGGAAAGACCTAAATGCCTTCACTAAGGAAGAAATCGAACATCGCAAAAGGAAGACGCACGCAATGGCAAAGATCACCTATGTCGAGCACGGCGGTACCGAACACACAGTCGAGGTCGCCAACGGACTGACCGTCATGGAAGGGGCCCGTGACAACAACATTCCCGGCATTGAGGCCGATTGTGGCGGCGCCTGCGCCTGCTCGACCTGCCATGTCTACGTCCACCCCGACTGGGTCGAGAAAATCCCGGCCAAGGATGACATGGAAGAAGACATGCTGGACTTTGCCTATGAGCCCGACCCGGCCCGCTCGCGCCTGACCTGCCAGATCAAGGTCACCGATGCGCTGGACGGTCTGGTCGTTCAGATGCCTGAAAAGCAGATCTGATGCACAACAATGCGCCGCGCCTGCCCCGCCGCTTTTGGCAATCTCGGGCACGCGGCGCTTTGCTATCTTTCGGACTTTGGCTCACGCTGCAACCGGCTGACGCGGCGGAAACCATCAACGACGCCCGCTTCACAGAACCAACCACCCGCTACGCCCATGGCGTCCTGGGTGACACGATCGAATATGGCGCGGTGGAATTCACGACCGACACTATGGTCGTAACTGTTCGACTGCCGCAGGATCGCGTGTTCGAAGACCTCGCTCCGCGTTTGGCAGACGTCAACCTGGACGGCGCGCGCGAAGCAATTGTCGTTGAATCCCACGACAAATCAGGGGCTCAACTTGCGATCTACAACGCCGCCGGAGACAAGATCGCGGCCACGCCTCATATCGGCACCCGCTTCCGCTGGCTCGCCCCAATCGGGGCAGCCGACCTGGACGGCGACGGACATGTCGAGATCGCCTATATCGACCGTCCGCACCTTGCCAAAACCCTGCGCATCTGGCGCTACAAAGACAACGCCCTGAGCGAAGTCGCGGCTCTGCCCGGATTGACCAACCACAGGATCGGTGAAGATTTCATTTCCGGTGGCCTGCGCACCTGCGGCGACCGCCCGGAACTGATCGTGGCCAGCGCCGACTGGACGCGGATCGTCAGCGTCTTCTACGACAACGGCTGGATCACATCCGACCGGGGCCCGTTCAACGGCCGCAAAAGCCTTGCCCAAGCCCTGAACTGCTGATCCGCCTCTTCATCTGGCCAAAAAATATCCCGGGGCGTGAGCGGTTGAAAGGAAATCGTCCAGTGGACGATTTCGACCGCGAACGCGCGCAGCGCCGGGAAGCCGCAAGGCCGAGGGGGCACCCCCCCTGCCCCGTCAACCTTCCAAAGCACGCCATCCGATATCGCGCCGGTAAAACCCGTCAGGCCAATCCACAGCTTCAACCATTTCATAGGCCCGGTCGCGCGCCTCTTTCAGCGTGTTCCCACGGGCGGTCACGTTCAGCACGCGCCCGCCCGATGCAACCACGTGTCCATCGACACTCTTTGTACCAGCGTGGAACACCATGTTCCGGCTGCCTTCCGGCAGGCCTTCAAGCCCTTTGATCGCAGTGCCTTTCTTGTAAGCACCCGGATAGCCATTGGCCGCCATTACAACCGTGATGGCATGGTCATCCGCCCAATTCACCCGCATCTCACCCAACCTGCCCTCGGCCGCGGCGTGCATCAGGTCCATCGCCTGCGCGCCCAACCGCATCATCAATACCTGACATTCCGGATCACCGAAGCGGACGTTGTATTCAACCAGCCTTGGCTGCCCGTCCTTGATCATCAAACCTGCATAAAGAACGCCCTGAAACGGCGTTCCCCGGCGCTTCATCTCGGCGATGGTGGGGCGCACGATCTCTTCCATCGCGCGCGCCTCCACCTCTTCGCTCAACACCGGCGCCGGAGAATACGCGCCCATCCCGCCCGTGTTCAGCCCGGTATCGCCCTCGCCAACCCGTTTGTGATCCTGGGCCGTCCCGACTGAAAGAATGTCCTCACCATCGCACAGAACGAACAGCGAGGCTTCTTCACCATCCATGAATTCTTCAATGACGACTTCCGCACCAGCACCGCCAAACGCACCGCCGAACATGTCGTCAATGGCGTCCAGTGCGGTCTTTTCGTCCATCGCAACGATAACGCCCTTGCCTGCGGCCAGACCATCGGCCTTGACCACAATCGGTGCGCCCTGTTCGCGGGTATAGGCTTTGGCAGCCTCGGCCTCGGTAAACCGGGCATAAGCTGCGGTGGGGGCGTTGGCCGCGTCGCAGATTTCCTTGGTGAAACTTTTCGACGCTTCCAGCTTTGCCGCCTCGGCCGAGGGTCCAAAAACCAATACTCCGGCTTCGCGCAACCGATCAGCCACTCCGGCCGCCAAAGGCGCCTCGGGCCCGACGATCACGAAATCAATCGCATTTTCTTCGGCAAAGCCGACAACAGCCCCGCCGTTTTCAATATCCAGAGCGGCACAATCCGCGATCTGCGCGATCCCCGCATTCCCCGGAGCAACGATCAGGCGATCACATTTGGGGTTTTGCAGCACTGCCCATGCCAGGCTGTGTTCGCGCCCTCCGCTGCCGAGAATGAGGATATTCATGAAAGCTCTCCGATCTGCTTGGCCTTGCCTGCGCGGCGTTCTAAGCTGGGCGCGCATTTGAAACAAGGCGCTGAAATGTCCGACCTGCTTGATGACCCGATTCCGGGCCAAAACACCCCTGAATACACAGTGTCCGAAATTTCGGGTGAGGTGAAACGGACGCTCGAAGGCTCATTCGGCCGAATCCGCGTGCGCGGTGAGGTTGGGCGCGTGTTCAAAGCCCGATCCGGGCATCTGTATTACGACATCAAGGATGACCGGAACGTTTTGGCCTGCACCACGTGGAAAGGTCAGATTTCCGGCCTGTCCGTTGTGCCCGAAGAAGGGTTGGAGGTCGTCGTCACCGGCCGCCTTACCGCTTTCGGGGCGCAATCCAAATACAACCTGAACGTTGATGAGGTTTCCGTCGCGGGTCAGGGCGCGCTCATGGCGCTGCTGGAGAAGCGCAAGAAACAACTGGAATCCGAAGGTCTGTTCGCACCTGAACGCAAGAAACCCCTGCCGTACCTGCCGCAGATCATTGGCGTTGTGACATCCCCTTCCGGTGCAGTGATCCGCGACATTCTGCATCGGCTCAGGGACAGGTTTCCGCGCAAGGTGCTGATCTGGCCTGTGGCGGTTCAAGGGGCCAACTGCGCCCCCGAGGTCGCCCGCGCCATCGAAGGCTTCAACCAACTTACACCCGGCGGCGCGTTGCCGCGGCCCGACCTGATCATCGTCGCCCGTGGCGGCGGATCGATCGAAGACCTCTGGGGCTTCAATGAAGAGATCGTCGCCCGCGCCGCAGCCGCGTCGGACATACCGTTGATCTCGGCCGTTGGGCATGAAACCGACACCACCCTGATTGATTTCGTGTCGGACCAGCGCGCGCCGACGCCCACCGCGGCCGCCGAACTGGCCGTTCCGGTGCGCATGGAACTGCTTGCCTGGACCGAAGAGCAAGCTGCGCGCCTATCCCGCGCGGCAACGGATGCCGTCCAACGCCGAACGCAAAGGCTGCGCGATCTGTCCCGCGCCCTGCCGCGCCCGGACAGCCTGTTGAACACACCAAGGCAACGCCTTGATTTGATTGCAGATCGCCTCACACCCGCCTTGATCCGCGGGGTTCAGAACCGTCGCCTGCAAGTGGTGGAATTGTCTGCTCATCTGCGCCCCTCGACCCTGCGAAGCTTGATATCGACGCGACAGGAATCGCTGCGCAACCTGTCATCGCGCCTGTCCTTGCGACCGATCCAAAGGGAAATCGATCAACAGCGCCAAAACCTCGATCGTTTGCGCGATCGAATGCACACGGCCCAAACCACGCGACTGGACCGCCTCAAACAGCAACTCGAAGCGACGGACCGCCTGCGCGAGACGCTGAGCTACAAAGCCACTTTGGACCGCGGATACGCAGTCGTCCGGGCCGAAGGGAATGTGATCACCACCAAGACTCAGGCCGCCAAACAAACGGCGCTCGAGATCGAATTCGCCGATGGTGTTCTCAGCACCGGCCCGGGCGCGAAATCACCCTCGAAGAAACCCAGGCCGGACACCCCGGATCAGGGATCACTGTTCTAAGCCATGTTGACCATCTGGGGCTGAAGGACATCATCCAATGTACAGGCCCTGATGTGGTGCGTCGGTGAGCTGGCGCTGGAGTTTCAGCGCCACGATGCCGGGCACAGGTTCGGCCTGCTGGACACCGATGAGTTTCGCAAGCTGAACCCGAACGGCACCATCCCCGTGATACAGGACGGCCCAAATCCCCCGCTGTGGGAGACGGGGCCGATCCTGCGCTACCTTGCCTCCATGTACGGAGCGGATGATTTCTGGCCACGCGATCCGACCCGGCAAGCCGAAGTGGACAAATGGGCGGAATGGGCCAAGATCAATATCGCGATGGCCTTCACGGTACCTGTGTTCTGGCGGGTCGTGCGAACCTCGCAGGCAGAGCGCGATCACCAAGCGATCGAAACGGCCGTCACAGCGCTAGAGAACACGCTGACAATCGCCGATGCGCAACTTTCCGAAAACACTTTCCTGTGCGGTTCCTGCCTGACTTTGGCCGATATCCAGTTGGGACACATACTCTATCGCTACTATGACATCGATGTTTCGCGCGCATCACTGCCCAGCTTGCGCCGCTATTATGAAGGGTTGACGGACAGAACAGCTTACCAAACCCATGTCATGATCAATTATGATGAGCTGCGCGCCAACTGATCAAACGCCAACGTCCGGCCCGTAACAAACCATTTCTTCCCCAAGATCCTCTGCCTCATACAGCTCGGTCGCTTGCGGATTGCCTTCGAACTGCGCAATCAAACCGCCACCGGATTGAGTGAAAACCCAGCATTGCGGATCCAACCTGTCTTCGTAGACAAAGCAGATCTGCTCACCCTGCTGATACCAGATACCTTCCTTGCAATTCCCGTCGAGAAAAGACCAGATCACACGACGGTTCGGAAGATACCGCTCCACCCCGTAAATCTGACCTTCGAACCCGTAAAACAGAGTTTTGCCCTGCGTATACTTGTCGAACTCCGAGCCAGACAGGGGCGTTTGTGCCGCCACGGAATGTGCGGCAAAAGTCACGAGAATCATCAGGAACCTGAACATGTTTCCATTTTGTCAGAAGCGCTTCGGTCATGCCATTCGCCTGTTGAACTGGTGTCATCACATAGCACTTAACTCAACGTAAGCGGTTGATTTCACGCCACGCCCCAGATCAGATTATTCTGAACCGGCGAGGAGATGACATGCCAACCCTACTGTTCTGGATCGCCTTTGGCTGTGCCCTTGGGTACCTGCCGCTGACCTCCCGGCCCGCCGGTTCTTTGCGCACTGTACTGAAAACCGCATCGGTCGCCCTATTGGCGGTCACGGCCATCATGAACGGTGGGCCTTGGCTGTTGGTTCTTGCCCTCGCTCTTTGTGCGACAGGCGACGCGCTGCTGTCGCGCGAAACAGATGCCACCTTCATGACGGGCATCGCCGCATTTGCCGCCGGGCATCTGGCCTATATCGCTCTGTTCCTGACACTGCCGATCAGTTCTGCCGGGCTGATCCTCGGCGCGCCTGTGATTGTATGGTCTTTGATCATTCTGGGCATCATCATGGCCACATTGCTCGCGCCCCGCGCCGGAGACCTGAAGGGGCCCGTTCTGGCCTATATCCCCATCATTCTTGGCATGGGGGTCACGGTGCTGGCACTGCCAGATGCCGGTCCCCTTCGGTGGGCGTTTCCCGCCGCCATGGCCTTCATCGCGTCAGATCTGATCCTCGCAACCGAGAAGTTCCTGCTGCCGCCGCACCATCCGGCCCTTAAGGTGACGCCCTATCTTGTATGGCCCCTTTACTGGGGTGCTCAGCTTGGCTTTGTCCTTGCGTTTGCGTGACCCTTTGCAACTGCCGCAAATCCGCATTAGGTGAAGGGAACACCTGTGGAGACCAAGTATGGCGTTTTTCTCAAAGCTAAAGGACAAGCTGTTCAAATCTTCATCTCGTCTTGAAGAAGGGCTGGAAGCCATCGTCGAGGATGGCGGCGAGGAAACGGCGGCTCCGGACCCGGTGATCCCCCAGCCGCAGCCCGATCCGCAACCCGTTCCAGAAGTGCCAGAGCCTGCCCCGGCACCGCAACCGGTTGAACCGCCGGCACCGATCCCGGCTGACCCCACGCCTGTCGCTCCACCGCCGGAAATACCGGAATCCAAGGGTATCCTGAACCGCCTGTTCAATCGAGGCGCCGTCACGGAAATGCGCCGCACCCTGGACGATGACATGTTGGAGCAGCTCGAAGAGTTGCTGATCGCCTCGGACATGGGCGTCGACACGGCCTTGCGTGTCACGTCGAACATGGCCGAGGGCCGCTTTGGCCGCAAACTGTCGACCACAGAGATCAAGCAACTTCTGGCACAAGAAATCGCCCGCGTGATGGAGCCTGTGGCCAAGCCTCTGCCGATCTATCCCAAACGGCCACAAGTGGTGCTGGTCGTCGGCGTCAACGGCTCGGGCAAAACCACGACAATTGGAAAACTGGCCAGCCAGTTCAAAGAGGCCGGCAAAAAGGTCGTCATCGCCGCCGGCGATACTTTCCGTGCTGCGGCCGTGGAACAGTTGCAGGTCTGGGGGGATCGCGCCGGAGTTCCGGTTCTGACCGCCCCCGAAGGCTCGGACCCCGCCAGCCTCGCCTTTGACGCGCTGACCCGTGCACAGGCAGAGGGCGCCGATCTGCTGATGATAGATACGGCGGGCCGCCTGCAAAACCGCACCGACCTGATGGAGGAACTGGCCAAAATCGTCCGCGTCATCCGCAAGGTTGATGACACCGCTCCACACAATACCTTGCTCGTACTCGACGCCACCACCGGACAGAACGCGCTGAGCCAGGTGGAAACGTTCCGCAATCTGGCGGACGTTTCCGGTGTGGTCATGACCAAGCTGGACGGCACGGCCAAGGGCGGTGTTCTTGTTGCCCTGGCAGACAAATTCGGGTTGCCCATTCACGCGATCGGAGTTGGCGAACAGATCGACGACCTTGCCCCTTTCGACCCCGAAGAATTCGCCGCCGCCCTCACCGGTCTCGACAAAGGCTGATCCCAGGCTTCATCTGGCCCCAAATATCCTCGGGGGGTGTGGGGGGCAGACAGCCCCCCACCTTCTCCGCTCCGCAAAAGGTCCGCGTATTTGAGCGACTGGCTGATCTCTCTCGAAGGCACCGAAGCCGGACACCAGCTGGCATTGGCGCTGGCTTTGATGGCGGCGTTCCTGCACGCCGTCTTTGGGGCATTGCAAAAAGGCAGGCATGACCCGTGGCTGTCCCGCGGCGCGATCGACGCCTGCTATTGCCTCATGGCCGCCCCCTTCGCCTTTTTCGTGGTGCCCTGGCCCGAACCTCATATGTGGCCGATCTTCGCGCTCGTCTGGCTGATCCACATCGCCTACAAGACACTGCAAGCCATGGCATATACCAAAGGCTCTTACACCGTCGTCTATCCGGTGGTGCGCGGGACGGGCCCGCTGTTCACGGTCATCGGTGCCTATCTTCTGTTCGGCGAAACATTCTCGGCCGTTCAATGGCTGGGCGTGGCCACCTTGCTGGCGGGGATATTCGGGTTGGCTGCCTACAACTTCAGGTTCCTGGAAACCAACAGGGATACGCTGGGCATCGCGCTGACACTGGCGATCATCACTGGCCTGTTTGTGGCCCTGTACACCACCTATGACGCCTATGGCATTCGCGCCACCGCCGATCCGTTCACCTTTCTGGCCTGGTTCTTCATGATCGACGGCGCGGCCATGCCGATATACGCATTTCTCAGGTGGCGCGCGATGGCGCACAGACCTGCGCTTGGTCCGCTGATGCTGCGCGGCCTCGCTGGCGGTATCATCGCCCCTTTGTCCTTCGGGGCGATCATGCTGGCCACCCGGCTGGACAAAGTCGGTGAAGCAGCCGTTCTGCGCGAAACCTCAACAGTCTTCGCTGCGCTGATCGGCTGGCTTGTGCTAAAGGAAACGGTTGGCCCAAGACGCATTGCCCTGATGGCATTGATTGCACTTGGCGCCGTAATAGTTGAAATGGGCGGATAAGCAGCAGGAAGTACAGATGACAGGCAAAAAAGACATCAACCCGTTTCTGAAACAGGTTCTGGAACTTGGCCCCCCGCTGGCCTTCTTCTTCATCTACCTGCGCCTGCGCGACGACAGCTTTCTGATCGGCGGCATCGAGTATTCCGGCTTCATTATCGCCACGATTATCTTTGTCCCCCTGATGCTGGGGGCAATGGGTATCCTATGGTATTTGACCGGCAAACTCAGCCGGATGCAGATCTTCACGGCCATCATGGTGATTTTCTTCGGCGGTCTCACAGCCTGGTTCAACGACGAGCGGTTCTTCAAGATGAAAACCACACTTGTCTATGGTCTGTTTGCCCTGATCCTCGGCATCGGTCTGGTGCAAAAGAAATCCTACCTGGCCTATGTTCTGGACGAAATGCTGCCGATGAAACACGAAGGCTGGATGATACTCACGCGCCGTCTGTGTGCTTGTTTCGCCGTTCTGGCCGCCGCAAACGAATTCGTCTGGCGCACCATGTCGACGGATCTGTGGGTCAAGATCGAGACTTTCGGCTTTCCCATCGCGCTGATGGCCTTCCTGATGCTTCAGTTCAGCATTCTGCAACGCTATATGGACGATCCCGAGCAGAAATAGCGGCCTTTACACCCGCCAGACCTGCCAAAACAAACAAAATTCTTGGCTTGAGCGCCCAGCTATGGGAAGTTGTGCCACCACCCACTCTCATACCCTGCCCAAGATCGGTGCATACATGACGGCCTTTCCCACCAGCGGCTTCCTTGCCGAAGCTTCCGACGGGCTCAGAGAAATGCTTTCGGCGCAGGCGACCGAAATATCTCTGTCCCAAGGTGAAATACTTTTTGAACAAGGTGACGAGGGCGACTCTCTCTATGCCATTTTGGAAGGCACGTTAGAGGTTTCCTTTCTGGCAATGAGCGGCCGCAAACTGACACTTACCTTGATGCGCCCCGGCGAAGTCTTCGGTGAAATCGCGTTGTTCGACAATGGTCCGCGTACGGCCACCATTGCGGCGGCCGAAAAGTCGCGTGTACTGCGTGTGCGCCGCAACGACGTTATGAACCAGATCAGACAACAGCCAGACCTTGCCGTGGATATGATCCGTCTGGCCGGATTGCGGATGCGATGGATGGGATTGCAATTGAACGAGCAGGTCTTTCTGCCCATGCCTATTCGGCTGGCCCGCAAGCTGCTGCACCTGTCCAGTTTGCAGGACGACCCGGCCGCGCGCATCACCCTGTCGCAGAGCGAACTGGCCGAATTTGTCGGTGCCACACGCGAGGCAGTATCCAAAACCATCTCGATCTGGAAACGCGACAACATGGTCGAAGCCTCTCGAGGTGGTTTGCTGATCCAGGACTTTGAAGCCCTGCGAGAATTGGCTGATTCAGATCTTATTTGATCCGGTGTGATCTGGTTCACAGACCATCGAATACGCTTTGACCTAACGTGAGATTGTTACCGTAGGAGGTCAGAGAATCATCCCCGATATCTGTCCACTGACCTCTCCCTGTATCTGAGCCATACGCAATCACTGCGTATGGCTCATTTTTTTGCGTGGCGGTGATACCCGGTCTGGCCCGCAAAAAAAGGCCGGGTAGTTCTCCCGGCCTGTTCAATCAGTTCTCAAGGCTCAGCGCCACAAAACGCGGATCGCCGCCCCTGCGCACCAACAGCAGCAGAGATTTGCGACCAGCTTCGCGCGATTCTTCCATACGGGCTTCGAGATCTCCGATGGTTTCCACCTTTTGCTGGCCTGCTTCGGTGATCACGTCACCTGCCCGCATTCCCTTGGCATACGCCTCAGATGCTTCATCGACATCCGTAATCACAAGGCCGTCTGCATCATCATCCAGACCCAAATCTGCACGCAGCGTATCGGTCAGGGGGGAAATCGTCAGGCCCAGAATATCCGCGTTCTCTTCAATCGGAGCTTCCTGCGGTTCCTCCTCGCCAGTGTCAGCGCGTTCCGCATCTTCCCGACGCCCTAGTGTCACAAGTACGGTCTGGGTTCCGCCGTCGCGGTGCACGACCACTCTGACCGACTTGCCAACTTCTGCTTCACCGACCTGACGCACCAGACCTCGCGTGTCTTCCACCTCGACGCCATCAAAGCTGAGGATCACGTCACCCGCCTTCAACCCAGCTTCCTTGGCGGGGCCGTCCGGTACATCGCTGATCAGCGCCCCGCCCGGCTTTTCCAGGCCCATGGCCTCGGCCATGTCCTCGGTTACGTCCTGAATACGGACGCCCAACCACCCGCGGCGGGTCTCGCCATATTTGCGCAATTGATCCACGACCTTCACGACAACATTCGACGCCATCGAGAAACCGATGCCGATCGAACCGCCGTTGGGCGACAGGATTGCGGTGTTCACACCGATCACTTCGCCGTCCATGTTGAACAGCGGCCCGCCCGAGTTGCCCCGGTTGATCGCCGCGTCCGTTTGAATGTAATCGTCATAGGTTCCGCTCAGCGCTCGGTTGCGGGCTGAAACGATGCCCGCCGATACCGAAAAGCCTTGCCCAAGCGGGTTGCCCATGGCGATAACCCAGTCACCCACACGCGCTACGTCGCTGTCGCCGAATTTCACGTATTTCAGTGGGCCCGAAGCCTCGACCTTGAGCAGCGCGATATCGGTTTTCTCATCCGTTCCGATAACCTTGGCCACCAGCTCTTTCTTGGGTTGCCCATCGCCGGGGAAGAATTCCACAAGTATCTCATCGGCTTCGGCGATCACATGGTTATTTGTGACGATAAAGCCATCTTCCGAGATCACGAAACCAGATCCCAGCGCGTTGCTTCTGCGCGGCGCGTTGTCACCGTTGTCACCGTTGCGATCCTGAAACTCGCGAAAGAAATCCTCGAACGGAGAGCCTTCAGGAACAATACCTTGCGGTCCAGTTTGGCCTTCGATCAAAGTGCTGGTGGTAATGTTCACTACTGCCGGGCTGATTTCCTCGGCCAGCGGTGCCAGACTTTCACTTTTGGCCTGCGCTGCAACCGATTGCGCCAGCAACAGCAGTGAACCTGCAAAAGCCAGCCACATCAGCCGCATCCAAACACTCACTTCGTCCCACCGGACGGATACACTGCGCGCTTTCGCCTGCACTTGAGCTCTCCTTGTCGACATTCACGCCAAGACCGCTTGTTCTCGGCCTTTCTTACAAACCAATGTAGTCAGTTTGCCCCCACGAGCAACTCGGGATCGCAGCGAAATCACCAGCAAGTGAAACCACAGCGTCAAAATCCCAATTGTTGCGCGCCCCAAAGCAGGACCAAACCGCTGATCACGCATAGCAATCCGACCATGCGCCGGGCTTGCTCTGGCATGTCCCGCAAGGCTTCAAGCATCCGCTCGATAAGCGAAGGGGCCAGCGCATAGGCCAGCCCCTCGACAATCAGTACCAGCCCGAAAGCCAGAAGGATCATACCCATTATTCAGACGCCGCAGCCGCCGGTGCTCGCCGTCCGGTTGGCGAAGCGAGGTAGTTGAAAAACTCGGAATCCGGGCTCAGGATCAATGAGCTATTACCACCTTGCAGCGCATTTTCATACGCGGTCAGCGAACGGTAGAACTCGAAGAACTCCGGGTCTGCACCATACGCTTCGGCAAAGATCGCGTTGCGTTCGGCGTCAGCTTCACCGCGGATGATTTCCGCTTCCCGACGGGCATCCGAGACCAGTTCGACCACGGTACGGTCTGCCTGAGCGCGAACACGTTGTGCAGCTTCGTTACCGCGTGCGCGCTCGTCGGTCGCCTCACGTTCACGTTCAGCCTTCATCCGGTCGAATGTTGCCTCGAGGTTCGCCTGCGGCAGGTCGGTTGCCTTCAGGCGCACGTCGATCACGTTGACGCCCAGCGCCCGCGCTTCGGCAATCGCGCTGTTGCGGATGCGCAGCATCAGCGCGGCACGGTCTGAACTGAGGATGTCACGCGAGGAGACCGAACCCAGTACTTCGCGGGTTTCAGCGCGCAGGATACGATCCAGACGGTCTTCGGCGACCGGAATACCACCCACACCAACGGCCTGACGGAACTGTTCCAGATCAGAAATCCGATAGCGGGCGAAGGCATCAACCACCAGTCGGCGATCATCCAGAGGCGTAACCTCCAACGGCTGAACGTCGATGGACAGGATCCGGTCGTCATAGCGGACAACTTCCTGAATCAGCGGGATCTTGAACGCCAGACCCGGCTCTTCCTTGACCGCAACAACGCGGCCGAATTGCAGAACCAACGCGCGCTCACGTTCATCCACGATAAAGATCGAGGACAGTACACCAACAATCGCGATGAAAACGATCGGCAGAATAAAGGTCGCTTTACGCATCAGTTGCTCTCCTGTCCGGAATTGCGGCGCAGTTCGTTCAGCGGCAGGTAAGGCACGACGCCCTGCCCCGAACCTGTCGAGTTTTCATCCAAAATGATTTTGTCGACATCACCCAGAACCTGCTCCATCCGCTCCAGGTACAGACGTTTGCGGGTCACATCAGGCGCTTTGGAATATTCTTCCAGAACCGCACTGAAACGGCTCGCCTCACCCATGGCGCTGTTGATCTGTTGTGCGCGGTAGGCTTCGGCTTCTTCGAGTACCTGGGCAGCTTCACCGCGCGCCTCAGCCAAAACCCGGTTGGCGTAGGCGTCCGCCACGTTCTGCAAGCGGTCACGCTCCTGCGCGGCGGCCTGAACATCGCGGAAGGCGGCGATCACGTCCTGCGGCGGGTCGGCCTTGTCAAAGTTCACGCGGATGATGTTCACACCCGAATCGTAGCTGTCCATCGTCGTCTGGATCAGTTCCTGCAGGCGCTCGGCAATGATGCCGCGATCCCGGTTCAGGATTGGTGCCAGCTCGCTCTGCGCGATAATCTCACGCATCGCCGATTCCGACACGGCGCGGATCGTCTGACGCGGATCACGCAGATTGAACAGGAACTTGGCCGGGTCGTTGATATTCCAGACGACCTGGTAATCGATATCGACCACGTTTTCGTCGCCGGTCAGCATGAGGCCATCGTCGCTGCCCCGGGCTCCGCCCATATCTTCGGTCTGTTCGCGGGTGACCGGAATCACCTCGGCAGTGACAAACGGCCATGGCGCGAAGTTCAGACCCGGATTGCCAACCGCAGAAAACTCACCCAGAAACAGCTCAACTGACTGTTCTTCCGGTTTTACAGTATAAAAGCTGGCCAGCCCCCACAAAACGGCAGCCGCCACCAGACCAATCGCAACTGTACCTTTAGTAAAGGCCGGGCCTCCACCGCCCTGACCACCGCTGCCACCACGGCCACCGCCGCCGCGACCGCCCATCAGGACGCGCAGCTGCTCCTGGCCTTTTTTCATCAGCTCGTCGATCTCGGGAATCTGCGGGCCTTCGCCTTCGGGTGGGCGTCGCCCGTCCCCGTTGTTACCCCGATTTCCTCCACCTCCTGAAGAGCCTCCGCCCCCCCAGGGGCCACCGCTGTTGCCCGCCATATGTATCATTTCCTTCGTTTAGGCCCGTGTGATCACGGGCACACTTGTAACTTGTGTGCGCGCGCTTGCAAATCAAGCGGAGCGTACAGGTTGCCGCATTGTCACCAGTTCTTCCGCCATAACGGGATGTACTGCAACCGTGCGATCGAAATCTTCCTTTGTCGCGCCCATCTTTACGGCAATTCCGGCCAGCTGGATCATCTCTCCTGCTCCGGGGGCGACAATATGGCAACCCAGTACCTTGCGCGTGGCCTGAGACACGATCAGTTTCATCAGAACCCGTTGCGTGCCACCGGCAAACGCCTTCTGCATCGGTTTGAATGAAGTGGCATACACATCGATCGGTTCCTGGGCTGAGGCTTCTTCCTCGCTCAGGCCGACTGTGCCGAATTCCGGTTGCGTGAAAATAGCGGTTGGGATCAGCGCGTGATCTACTGGTGTCGGGTTGCCTTTGAAGACGGTTTCCACAAAAGCCATACCCTCACGAATGGCCACGGGTGTCAGGTTGACCCGGTCGGTCACATCGCCAATGGCATAGATCGACGGAACCGCGGTCTGGCTGTATTCATCCACGACGATCTCGCCCTTGCGCCCACGTTCAACGCCCAGGTCTTCCAGCCCGAGGTTATCGGCATTCGGTGCCCGGCCGGTGGCGTACATGACAACATCGAAACGATCCTCGGTGCCGTCCGTCGCCTTGACGCGGATCTGGTCGCCATCTTTGGTCATTTCCAACACATTGGTGCCCAGACGGACATCGATGCTGTTCTGGCGCATCTCTTCGCAGATCAGCCCACGCGCTTCTTCATCAAAGCCACGCAGGATCTGCGCACCGCGATAGAATTGCGTGGTCTTGACACCCAGACCGTTCATGATCCCGGCAAATTCGCTAGCGATATAGCCACCGCCGACGATCAGAATGCTTTCGGGCAGCTTGTCCAGATGGAAAATCTCATTCGACGTGATCGCAAGATCCGATCCCGGGAAATCCGGCACCACCGGTCGACCGCCTGTTGCAATCAAGATGTGTTTGGCGGTTTTGCGGGTGCCATTGGCCAGCTCGACCGTGTGCGCATCCACCAGGCGCGCCCGCTGATCAAAGCTTTCAACGCCGTTGTTTTTCAGGATGCTGCGATAAATCCCTTCCAACCGGTCCAGTTCTGCAACCAGTTTGCCGTGAAACATGTCCCAGTCAAACGCGCCGGGCTGAACATCCCAACCATAAGCTTGCGCATCTTCGATCATGCCCGAGTATTCACTGGCAAAGACCATCAGTTTCTTTGGCACGCAGCCCCGGATCACGCAGGTGCCGCCATAGCGGTCTTCTTCAGCCAGCGCGACCTTTGCACCGGCTTCACCCGCCGCCACGCGTGCCGCCCGGACCCCGCCCGAGCCTCCGCCGATCACAAAAAGATCATAGTCAAAGCTCATGCCGGGTTCCTTCGTTCAACTTGCAAAAATCCTCTGGATATCTGGGCGCGAAAACCCCGGTGCCAACCCCCGGGCGTGGAATTTTTGATCTTTTGCCGACGCTTGTCCGATTGGCTTGCATAAAACTCAGTCCGTTTGGTCGGAAAACAGGTTTTCCCGGGATCCGCTCAGCAGCTGATCCAGTTCCAGGGTGCCCGCGTTGATATCCCGCAGTTCGACCCGCCCGTCGCCGTGGCCGATGATAACCTTGTCACAGATATCGATGAACAGGCCGTTTTCCACCACGCCGGGAACCTGGTTGAGGATCAGGGCCATCTGACGGGGATTGCCGATGCGTTGCAGGTGCAGGTCCAGAATGTGGTTGCCCTCATCCGTCACGAACGGGGCCGCGCCATTCATACGCAGCGCCGACGAGGTCCCAAGTACATCCATCGCGTCCAGCGCTTCTTCGATCAGTGTTCGCGTGGTTTGCCAGCCAAATGGAACAACCTCGACCGGCAAGGGGAAAGCACCCAGCGTTTCCACCTCTTTCCCGGCATCTGCGATGACGATCATCTGATCGCTGGCCGTGGCAACGATCTTTTCCTGCAAATGCGCGCCGCCGCCGCCTTTGATCAGGTTCAGGTCAGGGTCGAATTCATCCGCGCCGTCGATGGTCATGTCCAGCCACCCGGCCTGATCCAGAGAAATGACTTCGATCCCGACTTCGCGTGCCAGCTGCGCGGTGCGGGTGGAGGTGGGAACGCCCTTGATCCGCAGACCTTCGTCTTGCACCCGTTCGCCCAAACGACGGACCAGCCAGGCCGCAGTGGATCCCGTTCCAAGACCCACGCGCATGCCGTCCTCGACCATCTCGGCGGCACGACATGCGGCCACGTATTTTGCGGTGTCGATGGGCGACAGTTCTCCGGTCATGGCAGCTTTCCCAGTTTGGCCTGCCGGAGTTATAGGGAATGCGCCGCGCGACTGCGACCACAATTTGCGGTTCGGCAAGCGTAAAGATGCCTGAAGACTGCGCGTTTCCTATCGGAAACGTCGCAATCATGTCTTACGCTCTCATCTTTGTCATATAGATTGCCCGCATGTTGACCCGATACCGCCTGCACTACGCCCCTGACAACGCCTCGCTGGTGATCCGGCTGGTGCTGGAAGAAATGGAGGCACCTTATGAAACTGTGCTGGTCGATCGCCGTCGCAACGAACAGGACAGCGCGGCGTACAGGGCATTGAACCCCAACGGGCTGATCCCGGTGCTTGAAACTCCGCAAGGGCCGATATTTGAAACGGCGGCAATCCTGCTGTGGCTGTCCGAGCGCCACGGGCAACTGGCCCCGGCAACAGAGGCCCCCGAACGCGCCGAGTTTTTGAAATGGCTGTTCTTTGCGTCCAACACGCTGCACGCCGATCTGCGCATTATGTTCTATGCCGAGAAATACATCACCCCACCACAGGCTGATACCCTGCGCGCAGGCATCCGCCCCCGTTTGAAGCAGCACCTGCAACTACTGGATGCGCTGGCAAAACGCGCGCCAGCCTGGTTCTGCGCGGAATGCCCATCGGTTTTGACCTATTATGTCGCCTGCATGATGCGTTGGATGGCCTTGTATCCGGCCGATGCAGATCGCAGCTGGTATGCGCTGGCTGACACCCCGGCCCTGCAAACCATCCTGGCACAGCTCGAGACACGCCCCGCCACCCACACGGCCATCGCGGCCGAGGGTCTGGGCCCCGCACCCTACACCTCTCCTATTTACGCCAACCCCTTAGAAGGCTCAGCTACCTGACATGTTCCTCTCTGTCTTCGATATGTTCAAAGTGGGCATCGGCCCGTCCTCCTCGCACACCATGGGCCCCATGGTGGCGGCGGCGCGCTTTCTGGATATGATGCGTGCTTCACCCTTTGAATTTGCGGGTCTGAAGGGCTCGCTGCATGGCTCGCTCGCCTTTACCGGCGTCGGCCATGCGACCGACCGGGCGACCATACTGGGCCTGGCCGGCTTCGTTCCGGACACCTATGACAACGACAAGGCCGAGGCCGCATTGGCGGATATCGCCAAGAGGCACACGGTTACCCCCAACGGCCTGCCGACGCTTCAGTTCGATCCCAAAACAGACCTGATTTTCGACTATGACACCAACCTGCCGGGACACGCCAACGGGATGATCCTGATGGCTACGGACGCGCAGGGGGACGTGATCCTGCGCCAGGTTTTCTATTCCATCGGTGGCGGTTTTGTCCTGACCGAAGAAGAACTGGCCGAAGGCAAGGCAACGGATGAAGGCGCACCGGTGCCGTTCCCGTTCAAGTCCGCGGCTGAAATGCTGGAGATGGCCAAATCCAGCGGCAAAACCATCGCCGAGATGAAGCGCGCCAATGAGATTGCGCGCGGCTGCGCCGACAGTTTCGCCAAAGGATGCGCCCGTCTGTGGGACGTCATGAATGCCTGTATCGAACGCGGTTTGACGACCGACGGCATTCTGCCCGGCGGGCTGAAAGTGCGACGCAGGGCAAAGGGTATCTATGACGCGCTGATGGCCGAACGCGGCATGAACCTGACCGCGCCGCATACGATCAACGACTGGATGAGTGTCTACGCCATGGCGGTCAACGAAGAAAACGCCGCCGGTGGGCAAGTCGTAACGGCACCGACCAATGGGGCGGCGGGCGTTCTTCCTGCGGTGCTGCGCTATTACCTGGACCACGTTCCTGGTGCCTCGGAGAGCCATATCGAAGATTTCCTTCTGACCGCGGCCGCGATTGGCGGGCTGGTCAAATACAATGCGTCCATCTCGGGGGCCGAAGCGGGGTGTCAGGCCGAGGTCGGCAGCGCATCAGCCATGGCCGCGGCGGGGCTCTGCGCCGTGATGGGCGGTACGCCCGAACAGGTTGAAAACGCCGCCGAGATCGCGTTGGAGCATCATCTGGGCATGACCTGCGATCCCGTCGCCGGGCTGGTTCAGGTGCCCTGTATCGAACGCAACGGGCTGGGGGCCATCAAGGCTGTGTCCGCCGCGTCTTTGTCCCTTCGCGGGGATGGCGAGCATTTCGTGCCGCTGGATGCGGTGATCGAGACGATGCGTCAGACCGGTCATGACATGCACGAAAAATACAAGGAAACCTCGCTTGGTGGATTGGCCGTGAACGTGCCAAACTGCTGAGATCGCAACAAATGGGGGTCGATATGCGTGGACATTGCCTGTGCGGCAGCATCAAGTACGAAATCGACCCTCCTGCCCTGTCGTGCGTCACCTGTCATTGCGACAGCTGCCGACGCCAATGCGCCGCGCCGATGACAACCTATTTCGCGGTTCGTGACGGTCAGTGGCGCTGGATCGGGGAAGAGCCGAAACGCTTCAACTCTTCGCCCGGAGTCGAGCGCAGCTTTTGCCCGGATTGCGGCACGCCAATCTCGTTCCGCTCGGCCAAAATGTCGGATGTGCTGCATCTATACGTCGCCACTTTGGAGAACCCCGAAGCAATGCAGCCCACATTGCACGTGACTCATGAGGAAAGGCTGAGCTGGCTGCATCTGGATGACAACCTGCCCACCTGCACCGGGCCGGATTACACAAAGGTTCAACCCCTGCCCGACGTCTGACATTCGACCTTTCCACTGCGCCGCGAAGCAGATAGCGTCGCGCACATGACTCAGGATCGTCCCGTCTTGGGCATCTTCTTGATGCTCGGTTTTTGCGTGCTTGCACCCTTGGGGGATGCGATGGCAAAGCTGTTGGGCGAAACGACACCGTTGGGTTTGCTGGTTGCAGCCCGGTTCGCGGTGCAAGCGCTAATTCTCATCCCGCTGGTGGTGATGACAGGCCGGCCCTGGCGGATGCACGGGCGTATCCTGCGCCTGACAGTCATCCGAACGCTGCTGCACATCATCGGCATAACCGCGATGTTCAGTGCGTTGCAGTTCCTGCCCCTGGCTGACGCCGTCGCCATTGCCTTTGTCATGCCGTTCATCATGTTGCTGCTGGGCAGATACGTTCTGGGCGAAGAGGTCGGCGCGCGGCGTCTGGTGGCCTGCATCGTCGGTTTCATCGGCACACTTCTGGTCATCCAGCCCAGCTTTGCCGAGGTGGGCTTACCTGCCCTGCTGCCGTTGATCGTTGCCGTGGTCTTTGCCCTTTTCATGCTGGTCACGCGGCAAATCGCAAAAGAAACTGATCCAATTTCCTTGCAGGCGGTGTCTGGTGTCATGGCCACTCTGGGGCTGGTTCCTGTCCTTGTGATCGGAACATCGCTTGGTATCTGGAACCTGTCAGCCGCCTTGCCCGCCCCCGACATGTTTTGGCTGCTGATCGCGATAGGAGTTTTGGGAACTGTCGCACATCTGCTGATGACATGGTCGCTGCGCTATGCACCTTCGGCCACGCTGGCCCCGATGCAATACCTGGAAATCCCTGTGGCGACCCTGATTGGCTGGGCCATCTTCAGCGACCTGCCGGACGGGCTGGCGGCGGTTGGGATCATGATCACGGTCGCCGCCGGTTTGTACGTTATTCTTCGCGAACGGGCCACCGCTCGCTCTGCCCCGACAGAAACACCTGCATAAGCGGATCGAGTGCGGCGCGGGGAACCATCACCAACAGGCCGGGCCCATCCATCTGCAATTCAACATCCGACAGTGCGCGATTGGAGGTACCCACCCGGTTGTCCGGCTGCAACCGCAGGCCGTCGATGGGCCATTCCAGCCCGGTGCTGCGCCCCGTCACAGGGCGCATTGGAAACAGCGACACCACATCCCCCGGCAAAACCGGCAGCCGGATTTGGCGAGGCGCGTGAAACACCACCTCATGCGCGCCCAGCAGAATGCAGGCCTGTTCCTGACGTTTGACCAACACGTTCAGAACGGCAAGCTGATGATCAAGCCGTCCGCCCAGAAAACCGGCCCCCAAAACCAGTGGAGCCTGCACATTACGCAAGGCCTTGTCGAAATCGGTGCTGTCCTGTTCACGAATGGCAAAAAGCCGGTCAGACGGGATATTGGCTTTCGTTGCTTTGTCCAGCGAATCGAAGTCCCCGATGACCGCATCCGGAATCCGGCCTGATTCTGTCAGGACTGCCGCTCCACTATCCGCTGCAACGACAGAAGTGACGCGGTTCAGCACCAAATTCAGGTCCTCGGAACCAACAAAACCACCCCCAAACAACCCGATTGGATCGGCAGAGCGTACAATTGGTTCATTTTTCCAAAGATTGGCCATTTTTCCCGGATTTGGACACATTAAGACCACAAAATGATAGGTTCATGCATAAAGTTCAGAGCCTTCGTGTGCTCCCGATTCCGGGTAAGTGGGCTCTCGTAGTTTGTAAAGGACGTGCGTCTGATGGTACAGAATAACAAGGTATTGACCGTTTCATATGGAACCTTCTCCTGCACTTTGGAAGGATTCGACGATTCCTTTGAAACGATGAAAGCCATTGCCGAATATTTCCGCGATCTTGCTGCAGATGATCGTTACTTCGGCTCAGAGCCTCCACAACCAGACGCCGAAATGCTGACCCGTATCGCACGCCGCGACGCATCGCAACGCGTCGAAGCCAGCCAAAACGAATCCGGGCTTCTGCTGCGTGCCGCTCCAAATACTGAAGCCCCGGCACCGGTCGCTTCTGACGCAACGGGCCCGCATGCGCAAAATGCAGATGCCATGACCACCCCCCCTCCCGAATATACCCAAGCAAGCCCGGGGCAGACCGCGTTCACAGACGCGGAGGCCGTCGACGCCACCACATCTCCGCCGGCCGACAGCATTGCCGCAAAACTGCAACGCATCCGGGCCGTTGTTTCTCATTCGGACGTCCCCCCCACTGCCTATTCCGAAGACGAGGAATCTTCGCTGCTGGCCAACACCGCCCCCCCGGTGGACGCCGTGGCCGCCGCGTTCGAAGCAGGTGCTCTCAATGCGGATGACTTTGCTGAACCTGCTGAGCCCGAGGCCGCAGAAATCGAGGATCTGCAAGCGCTTGACGCCGAAGACGTACAAGACGACGCGCCGGCAGTATCGGAAAACCAGGCCTTCGAATCCGCCGCGCCGAATATCGAGAACGATTCCGAACAGCAGGTGCAGCTGACCCCCGACCACCTGCGGGATGAAGAAATCGAGGTCGCAACGGACGACGCGCAGCTTCCTGCTGAGCCCCTGTTCTCGGATCTGGAAGAGGATACCGACGAGGAAATCGACGAAGAAGATGTTCCAAACATCCTCAACGTCGAAGACGTGGCGATCGAATCCGAAGATGAAGCAGATGACGAGCCGCAAGACGATCAGGCGCAAGGAGTATTGTCGGAAGAGGACGAAATTCAGCTGCTGTCCGAGATTTCCGAAATCGAAAAAGACATGGCAGGCCGTTCAAGCCAAAAACTGACGGATGACGCCGATCCTGATCAGGATATCTCGCGACTGATGGCCAAAACCGGTGAACATATGGAGGATCCCTCCAGCAGCGACGCGCGAGAAACCTATTCGCACCTTCGCACCGCCGTTGCCGCGACCGAGGCCGACCGTGATGACCAACCGGCCCCGAAAACCTCGCCTGTTGATGAGTATCGCGTTGATCTTGCGTCAGCGGTCAGCCCGCGCCGCCCCGAAGTTAACGTGACCAGCATACGCCCGGAAGCAGATGCTCCGGCTCCGTTGAAGCTGGTTGCTGAGCAGCGCGTGGACGATCAAAGCGAATCCAATGGCCCCGTGATGCCGCGTCGCGTGACCACTCAGGTGGAAGAAACCGGGTCGGAAGAAGGCGGTTTTGCGCAATTCGCACAGGATCAGGGTGCACAGTCGCTCCAGGACCTGCTTGAAGCGGCGGCGGCCTACCTGTCTTTCATCGAAGGACAGCAACAATTCTCGCGCCCCCAACTGATGAACAAAGTCCGTTCTTTGAAGCAAGATGAGTTCAATCGCGAAGAAAGCCTGCGTTCCTTCGGACAGCTGCTGCGCGATGGAAAAATCGAAAAAGCCGGTGGCGGCCGTTTTGCGGCCTCTGACCTGATCGGCTTCCGTCCTGATGATGAGCGCGCAGTAGGCTGACTGCCGCGCCAATTGACGAAAAGGGCCGGGTGAACCCCGGCCCTTTTGCTATGGCACGTCCAGAGACAAACGCCCGTTGTTAAACAAGACTCAGCGTTGCCCATTGTACTGGGCCCGACCAGCCGCCTTGGTCCGAGCAATGGCCCGGCTCAGGATTGATCCGGGTCCTCTTTGCCAACGCCGCGAAAAACGAACTTGAACGGCAGGGCCCAAAGAATGCCCAGAACGATATAGACCAGAAGTTCCACCCATATCGGGGGGCGCTCCAGCCAGTTCAGAACCGTCACCACCGCCACAATGTAAAGTGGCAGGCCGATCACAAGAATAACCAACGACCAGCGCCGGCGCGCCTTATAGCTCAGACCTGTTTTCTGCTCTTTGTTCATCAATCTGCAAACGGGTCGGTCACCAGAATGGTGTCGTCCCGCTCCGGGCTGGTGGACAAAAGGGCCACAGGGCATTCGATCAGCTCTTCCACCCGGCGCACATACTTGATTGCGTTGGCGGGCAGATCGGCCCAGCTGCGCGCGCCTTCAGTGGATTCGCTCCAGCCCGGCATTTCTTCGTAGATCGGGGTGCAGCGCGCCTGTTGTTCTGCGGCAGTCGGCAGATAGTCGAGGCGCTCGCCGTCCAGTTCATAGCCTGTGCAGATCTTCAGGGTTTCGAACCCATCCAGAACGTCCAGTTTTGTCAGAGAGATCCCGTTCACGCCACTGGTCGCGCAGGTCTGACGGACCAGGCACGCATCAAACCAGCCACAGCGGCGCTTGCGACCTGTCGTTGTTCCGAACTCATGCCCGCGTTCCCCAAGGCGCTGACCATCCGCATCCTCAAGTTCTGTCGGGAATGGGCCTTCGCCGACACGGGTGGTGTAGGCTTTGACAATCCCCAGCACAAAGTCGATCGATCCCGGTCCAATCCCCACCCCGGTCGCGGCCTGACCTGCGATCACGTTGGACGAGGTCACGAATGGATAGGTGCCGAAATCGATGTCAAGCAGAGCGCCTTGCGCCCCTTCGAACAGGATGCGTTTACCCGCTTTGCGCTTTTCGTTCAGCACTTTCCACACAGGCGCAGCAAATGGCAGAATCTCTTGCGCGATCTCTTTCAATTGGGCGATCAGCGCGTCGCGGTCGACCGGCTCGATTCCCAGACCCTTGCGCAGCGGGTCATGGTGCTGCAAAGCACGGTCCACCCGAGCCTCGAGCGTGGCCTCATCCGCCAGATCCGCGACGCGAACGGAACGGCGCCCGACCTTGTCTTCATACGCGGGTCCAATCCCACGACCTGTAGTGCCGATCTTGGTTCCCTTGCTGGCCGCCTGTTCGCGCGCACGATCCAACTCGCCGTGGATCGGCAGGATCAACGGGGTGTTCTCGGCAATCATCAGCGTATCGGGGGTGATTTCCACACCTTGTGCCTGGATGGTCGCGATTTCCTTGACCAGATGCCAGGGGTCCAACACCACGCCGTTGCCGATGACGCTCAGCTTACCGCCGCGCACGACACCGGACGGCAGAGCGTGCAGCTTGTAAACTTCGCCATCAATCACCAGCGTATGTCCGGCATTATGCCCGCCCTGAAAACGCGCGATCACGTCCGCCCGTTCGCTGAGCCAGTCGACGATCTTGCCTTTTCCTTCGTCACCCCACTGGGCGCCGACAACAACCACGTTGGCCATATCCGGTCCTTTTGCGCTGAGTTATCAAACCCGGCTCGTATAGCGGGGCGCAAACGGCAGGGAAACCGATATTTCGCCGCAGATGAAAATCGCGCAAACGCGCGATGCCTCCGGCGGGGATATTTATGGCCAGATGAAAAGCGGATCCCCTGCTTCATCTGGCTGAAAATATCCCGGGGGAGCCGCACGGAACGGGCGGCGGGGGCAGAGCCCCCTGCCCGACATCAACACAGATGCACCGGTTGCCCATGAGGTGTCGTCAGATAAGCCTCTTCCCAGGACTGATGTAGCCCTTTTACCTCCTGCGGCGGCGCGACGCCCTGCTCGGCCAGCAACCCCTCGAGCGTTTCCAGCCATGCACGGAAATAGTCGTCGCCGCCGTCCAGCTCTCGCGCAAGCCCGTGGCGCTTCAACGTGTCCGAGAACCGAGCCGCCCAATCGGACCAATCGAACCGCCCCGCCTCGTTCAGGGCAACGGTGACGGCAAAGACCTGAGCGTGCCAGGGTTCGGCAAACACCGGCTCTGGGGCTGAATGTTCGTTGCAGCCGCTCATGCCGGCTCCAGATAACTTTGCCAGAGATCCAGTACCACTTCGTCATCCGGATGCTCCGGGCTGGTCCAAAGTTCCGAAGCGGGGAAGACCACGGCATAAATCGGTTCAGGCGCTTCGCCCAGCCCATGAGCATTGGAATCGGGCAGGACATGGGTTCCGTGCAGGCGCAGTATTCGACCCCTGGCACCGGACGCATAATTCGGCAGGCGTGTGTGCCCGCCATCCACAATGCTATTTCCCGCCGGACGGGTCGTGACCACCTGTTGACCGACAGAAAACTGCACCGCCACGTTCGAAGGTCTGTCCGCTGGTCCACCTTTGGCCAGGGCGGCTGACACGGAGTCCGCCTTGAGCATCCGTTCTGCCAACGGATGCGGCCCATCCTCTCCGCCGCTGCGCAGGTCATCCAGAGAAAGAACGCCGCGTTCGACCAACAGGTCAGCCAGGCCCGAAATCCATTTCTCGTAGTATGAAAACCGGGCATAGTCCTTTGGCGACAACCGTTCCCTTGCGTGGCGGGATACGTCGATATTCCACTGCCCCAAAAAGCCGGATGCAAGTGTCACCGCCAGCGCCCGTGCGTGCCAGTCTTCGGCAAAAACCGGCGCGTCCTCGGCCTCGGGATTTATCGGACCATCTCCAAAGCGGCCGCCCATATCGTGAACGCGGGTCATGAAGGGGCCTTCGGCAGGCCCGTGCCGATCATGCTGTCACGTGTCACAAGTGCGGCAAGCGTCTCCTCACCCATCCCATCAGTTCCATCGGGACGCATCGGCAGAACGAGATAGCGAACCTCGGCCGTCGAATCCCACACCCGCACCGAAGTGTCTTCAGGCAGGGTGAGGCCGAATTCGGCCAGTACCTTGCGGGGTTCACGCACCGCTCGGGCACGGTAGGCATCAGATTTGTACCAACCCGGCGGGATACCCAGCAACGGCCAAGGATAGCAGCTGCACAAGGTGCAGACGACCATGTTGTGCCGGGTTGGCGTGTTCTCGACAACAACCATGTGTTCACCCTGGCGACCATAATAACCAAGATCCGCGACCATCGAGGTGGCATCTTCCAGCAGAGCGGCCTTGAAAGCTGGGTCGCGCCAGGCTTTGGCAACCACCCGCGCACCGTTCTGCGGGCCAATCTTGTTCTGATAGGTGTCGATGATTTCGTCCAGAGCCGCCGGGTCGATCAGGCCCTTGCGGGTCAGAATCGTTTCCAGCGCTTTGACGCGCAGCGCGGGTTCGGGCGGCAAAAGGGCGTGCGGGTGGTCGTGGTCGTCATGAGGCATGGGCCGCAGCCTGCGTCACGCATCGGCGTTCTGTCCAGTCCCTTTGACGTGATATGACATATCACGTGCGGTGATGCGAACTCGTGACTTGCCCCCGCTGGCAAACTTGCATAGATACCACGCGATACACGCCACGCTGTACAGGAACACCATGGAAAACGTCGTTCTCATCATCCACCTTCTTTTGGCCCTAGGCTTGATTGCCGTTGTTCTGATGCAGCGGTCCGAAGGCGGTGGCCTTGGCATGGGTGGCGGTGGTGGCGGAGCCATGACAGGCCGTGCAGCAGCGACGGCTTTGGGCAAGCTGACCTGGATCCTTGCCGCTTGCTTCATCGTGACCTCGATCACGCTGACCATTCTGGCGGCGCAGAAATATTCGGGCAGCTCGGTGATCGACCGTTTGGGCGTGCCGGCTCCGGCTTCAAGCGAAGAAAATACTCCGGCAATTCCGTCGGCGGATGACCTTCTGCCGCCTGCACAGGGCGACAACGCGCCGCTGATCCCGCAGGCCGACTGACCTACAAAACCTAGAAACCTGGAAGAGGACTGCAACAGCATCTTGCGGTTCTCTTGCGCTTTTGGCGCGAATCCTTTATACGTGAAGTCCCGTGATGCAGCGGTTTTTCGAAACCGTCGGGCAGCTGATAATGACGTCTCACGGGAGCAGCCGAAAAACTATGGCGCGTTTTATTTTCATCACTGGTGGTGTGGTTTCGTCCTTGGGCAAAGGACTGGCTTCGGCGGCGTTGGGCGCCTTGTTGCAGGCCCGGGGATACTCGGTACGGCTGCGCAAGCTGGACCCCTATCTGAACGTCGATCCGGGGACGATGTCGCCGTTTGAGCATGGCGAAGTATTCGTCACCGATGACGGGGCCGAAACCGACCTGGACCTGGGCCATTACGAACGGTTCACCGGCGTGGCCGCGCGCAAGACCGACTCGGTCAGTTCGGGGCGGATCTATTCCAACGTGCTCGAAAAGGAACGCCGCGGAGATTATCTGGGCAAGACCATTCAGGTGATCCCGCACGTCACCAACGAGATCAAGGATTTCATCGCCATCGGCGAGGATGAGGTTGATTTCATGCTGTGCGAAATCGGTGGCACCGTGGGCGATATCGAGGGTCTGCCGTTTTTCGAGGCGATCCGCCAGTTCAGTCAGGACAAGCCGCGCGGGCAGTGCATTTTCATGCACCTGACGCTGCTGCCTTATATCAAGGCCTCGGGCGAGCTGAAAACCAAACCGACTCAGCACTCGGTGAAGGAACTGCGCTCGATCGGTCTGGCACCCGATATTCTGGTTTGCCGCTCGGAAGGGCCGATCCCGACCAAAGAGCGCGAGAAACTGGCCCTGTTCTGCAACGTGCGCCCCGACAGTGTGATCGCAGCGCAGGACCTGAGCACCATCTATGACGCGCCGCTGGCCTATCACCGCGAAGGTCTGGATCAGGCCGTTCTGGACGCGTTCCAGATCAGCCCTGCGCCCAAACCTGATCTGGCAAAATGGGAAGACGTAAGCGACCGTATCCACAACGCCGAGGGTGAAGTGAAGGTCGCCATCGTAGGCAAGTATACGCAGCTTGAAGACGCCTATAAATCGATTGCCGAGGCGCTGACCCATGGCGGCATGGCCAACCGGGTCAAGGTCAAGGTCGAATGGGTTGACGCCGAGGTGTTCGACAACGAAGACGTCGCACCCTATCTTGAAGGTTTCCACGCGATCCTCGTCCCCGGAGGCTTTGGCGAACGCGGCACAGAGGGCAAAATCAAGGCCGCGCAATATGCGCGCGAGCACAAAGTCCCCTATTTGGGCATCTGCCTTGGGATGCAGATGGCCGTGATCGAGGCCGCCCGAAATGCGGCTGGCATCAAGGAAGCTGGTTCGGAAGAATTCGACCACGAAGCCGGGAAGAAACGTTTTGAACCTGTCGTGTACCATCTGAAGGAATGGGTGCAGGGCAATCACAAGGTCGAACGCAAGGTCGGTGACGACAAGGGCGGCACCATGCGTCTGGGCGCTTACAATGCGGTGCTGGCAGAGGGATCGAAAGTCGCTGAAGTTTATGGCGGCACACAGATCGAAGAGCGCCACCGTCACCGCTATGAAGTGGATATCAAGTACCGTGAGCAGCTTGAAAAGGCTGGGCTCAATTTCTCGGGCATGTCGCCGGACGGACGCCTGCCGGAGATCGTGGAATGGTCGGATCACCCGTGGTTCATCGGCGTGCAGTACCACCCGGAACTGAAGTCCAAGCCGTTCGACCCGCATCCCCTGTTCCGCGATTTCGTGCGCGCTGCGAAAGACACCTCGCGCCTGGTCTGACCCTGGGCTGTGTCGGACTGTCACCCCGCGTTGTTTTGTGCGGGCTGATCTCTTAACTGTATGTACAGGCAGAATTTCTGCTTCGTAGGCTCAATGCCGTTCAGAGTTTCAGGAGATTTCCGATGAGCAACGCAACAACGATTACCAACCTCCAGCAAGCGCTTCATATGGAGCTGACGGCGGCGCACCAGTATCAGCTGCATGCCCATGTGCTGGAGGACTGGGGGCTGGACATCCTTGCCGAAAAAATGCGCGCTGAAATGCAGGAAGAATTGGGTCACTCCGACGCGTTCATCGAGCGTATCCTGTTCCTTGGCGGCGTGCCCGAGCTTGCGTTTCAGAAAAGTCCAGTCGCCGCGGGGTCTCTGGAAGACATGTTTGCCACGGACCTGAAGGATGAAACCGAGGCGGTCGACTTCTATACCAAGGCCGCGTTGCAGGCCGCCGAGGTCGGCGATGTCGGGTCAAGAACCCTGTTCGAACGCATCTTGCTGGAAGAAGAAGGCCACAAGGACTGGCTGGACACTCAGCTGAACCTGTTGAAGCGTTTGGGTGAGGCCAACTTCAGCGCAAAATTCGTATCCGGCGCGGCAGAAGAAGCCTGAGGCACGCACCGCCGCTGGCCCATGCACCAGAACGGCCCGGTCCATCTTGCCAAGGACCAAGCCGTGCGGTTTCCGTCACTTCAATGTGACACTGCCAAGCAAAAAACCTCTACTCGGTCTGCCTTCATGGGGTTAACTGTTGATCACACCACGACAGGAGAGCCCCGATGAGCGATCAATCCCAACGCGCGAAGACCTTTGCCAGCCTTCACAAAAAGGGCGACCCCGTCATTCTGTTCAACATCTGGGATGCTGGCAGTGCCGGCGCGGTGCGGGATGCAGGCGCGCAAGCCATTGCCACAGGCAGCGCACCTGTCGCCATGGCACAGGGTTTTGGCGACGGTCAGAACATACCGCTAGAGGCAGCATTGGACAATGCGCGCCGCATCGTTGCAGCGGTTGAACTTCCGGTGACACTGGATTTCGAAGGGGCATATGCCGAAGATCCACAGGGCATTGCGCAAAACGTCAAGCGTGCGCTGGATTGCGGCGTGGTTGGTTTCAACTTCGAAGATCAGATCATCGGCGGTGACGGGCTGTACGATACAGCAGTTCAGGCCAAACGCGTCGAAGCCATGCGCGCGGCCTGCGAAGACGCGGGCATACCTGCCTATGTCAACGCAAGAACCGACATTTTCCTGAAAGCCCCGGCAGAAACACATGATGAGGCCATGCTGAACGACGCCATTGCGCGTGCTTCGGCCTATGAGGCTGCGGGCGCCAGCGGTTTTTTTGCTCCGGGGCTGAAAGACGAGGCGATGATCGGCCATCTGTGCGAGCGTACGAACCTTCCGGTCAACATCATCGCCCTGCCCGGCACCCCGGGCACACCGCGTCTGGCTGAACTGGGGGTTGCGCGCGTCAGCTATGGTCCGGTTCCTTATCGTCAGATGATCAAGTGGTTAACAGATCAGGCGCACGCCGCTATTCACTACCGCAACTGATCACCCAGAAGTTGTGGGATTGCAATTGCCGCCGCTTCTCATCACCCTGCTTTTGAAACCGAACAGGAGGCAAGCCTGATGAAAGGCTATTGGGTTGCACATGTCGATGTAGACGACATGGACACGTACAAGACCTACATTGCTGCAAATGCGGAACCCTTTGCAGCTTATGGTGCGCGCTTTCTGACGCGCGGTGGAAAGCGCGAAGTCAAGGAAGGCGCAGCGCGCGCCCGGACCGTTGTGATCGAATTTCCCAGCTATGAGGATGCGCTTGCCTGTTACGAAAGCGAAGCATACCAGAAAGCCAAAGCACTGCGCGCCCCGGTATCGATGGGCGATCTTGTGATCATTCAGGGCTATGACGGGTAGACTGCGCTTGGCGCACCACAAAATATGGAATAATCTTTTGCCATGTTGAAAAAGTTCCTTCAGGCGCTCAGACCGCCCCAGCATGAACATCTTCCGGACCCGGATGCCGAACTTGCTCTGGGTGCGCTCATGGTGCGCGTAGCGCAGGCTGATCGGGACTACAAGCTGGAAGAAATCCGCCTGATCGACAAAATCCTGGCCCGTCTTTACCAGCATAACGCGATCGAAGCAGCCAAGGTGCGTGCCACATGCGAAAAGCTTCACGCGGCAGCGCCGGATACCGATACCTTCGGCAAGCTGATCCGCGAGACCACGGATCTGAAGGAACGCCTGGCCGCTCTGGATGCGCTGTGGGAAGTTGTCCTGGCAGATGGAAACACCGACGAAGGCGAGGTGAAAATCGTCGAGGAAGCCCGCGTTGCCATGGGGTTGAGCTTTAACGACAGCAAGGCTGCGCGTGAACGCGTTCAAAGCCGCTTGGATGTGAGTTAGTCGCTCGCTATATCTAACGCATGTTCAGTGAATTTCTTTCCAGGCTTACGCAGCCGCAGCCCGATCCTCTTGTCGACGATGACGCCCGCCTGGCCCTGACGGCCCTTCTGGTTCGTCTGGCACGGTCCGACAATGACTATTCCGATACCGAAATGGCCCGTATCGACCGAATTTCGGCGCAACGCTATGGCCTGTCGCCGTTCGAAAGCGCCGCCCTGCGCGCCCGCGCCGAAGATCTTGAGGCCGAGGCCCCGGACACCGTCCGCTTTACCCGAGCCATCAAAGAGGCGGTTGCCTATGAAGATCGTCTTGCGGTCGTTCAGGCGCTGTGGTCCGTGGCGTTGGCCGATGGGCACCGCACAAGCGAGGAAGATTCGCTGCTGCGTCTGGTGGTCAATCTTCTGGGCGTAAGTGACGTGGATTCCGCTTTGGCACGGCAAAAGGCAGCAAAATCGTGATTGCCATGCTGGGCATGTATGACATGCCTGCCCTGCAAGCCGCCAATGACAGGTTCTGGAGCCTGATTCGCGCCCAACTTGGATCAGGCCCGGAACACCTAACCCGCGACAAAGACGTGTGGACGGTCTGGCGGGACCCAAACCTGATTCTGGCACAAACCTGTGGCATGCCGTTTCGAACCCGATTGCATGGTCACGTGCAACTGGTTGGCACCCCGGACTATGACCTGCCCGGATGTCCCCCCGGATATTATTGCTCGGTCTTTGTGGCTCGGCATGACGACGACCGGGATCTGGCGGGGCTGAGCACAGGCGTTTTCGCATATAATGAGGGCTTGTCCCAATCCGGCTGGGCAGCCCCGATCACACATATGACCCAGGCGAACCTGCACCCCGCCGGACTGTTGGAAACCGGCGGGCATGCGCTGTCTGCCCAAGCCGTCGCAGGTGGCAAAGCGGACTTTGCCGCGCTGGACATGCTGACGTGGCTGATGCTGCAACAACATACGAATTTGGGGTCCAAACTGCGCGAACTGGCAAGAACGACTCCGACTCCGACCCTTCCCTACATCACATCGACGGGTCAGAATCCGCAGGTCATTGCAGGCGCAGTTCGGGCCGCGATTGACCAGCTTTGCGACGACGATCAACGATTGCTGCATATACGCGGGTTGATCGATATTCCCGCGGCGCACTACTTGGCTGTCCCCACTCCGGCGCCTCCCAAAGATGGCGGATCAACGACTGCCCAATTTGTCGACTGATTTTGGCCAATTTGGGTGTTTCTCCGCTTGATTCTGTCATTTGCACATTGCATTGACCTTTTTTTTCGGTCCTAGTACCGGACCAACACCACCAACCACTGGACTGCCCGTGACAGAAACTGCACCCGTCATCGAAATCAAAGACCTTCACAAAAGCTTCGGAAATCTTGAAGTGTTGAAGGGGGTCGATATCACGGCACATCGCGGTGACGTGGTATCACTGATTGGGTCGTCCGGGTCCGGCAAATCGACGCTTCTGCGATGCTGCAACCTTTTGGAGGACAGCCAACAAGGAGAAATCCTTTTCAAGGGTGAGCCTGTCAAATGGTCCGGGGAAAGCCACGGGCGCCGCCCCGCTGACTCCAAACAGGTTCTGCGCATACGAACCAACCTGTCGATGGTGTTTCAACAGTTCAATCTTTGGGCGCATATGACCATCCTGCAAAATGTGATGGAAGCCCCCGTGACCGTTCTGGGGCGCGACAGGGCCGAGGTGGAAGAAAGCGCGCGCAAGTATCTGGACAAGGTTGGCATCGGCGACAAATGCGACGCCTATCCGGCGCAATTGTCCGGCGGGCAGCAACAGCGCGCCGCCATTGCCCGCGGCCTGTGCATGGAACCCGAAGCCCTGCTGTTTGATGAACCGACTTCGGCTTTGGACCCTGAACTGGAACAGGAAGTGATCAAGGTGATCAAAGACTTGGCCGCCGAAGGGCGTACCATGATCATCGTGACGCATGACATGAAAATGGCCGCCGACATTTCAAGCCACGTGGTGTTCTTGCACCAGGGTCTGATCGAGGAAGAAGGCACGCCCGAAGATATCTTCACATCTCCTGAATCCGAACGGCTTCGGGGTTTTCTCTCCGCCACTCAGGCGGCTTAACTTCAAAAACAGAACCAAACTGGGGAGCAACCAATGAAAAATCTGATTCTGTCCACTGCCGCACTGGCGCTGACCGCCGGTATCGCCATGGCCGACACGGTCCGCATGGGGACCGAGGGCGCCTACCCTCCGTACAACTTCATCAATGATGCGGGCGAAATCGACGGCTTCGAGCGTGAAGTCGGCGATGAACTGTGCAAGCGCGCGAACCTGGAATGTGAATGGGTCAAGAACGACTGGGATTCGATCATTCCGAACCTGGTCTCGGGCAACTACGACACCATCATCGCGGGCATGTCGATCACCGACGAACGTGACGAAGTCATCGACTTCACCCAGAACTATTTCCCGCCTGCGGCTTCGGCCTATGTCGGTGCGTCTGAGGATGTTGATGTCACCACCGGCGTCGTTGCCGCACAGACCGCCACCATTCAGGCAGGCCACGTAGCCGAGTCGGGCGCGACTCTGGTCGAGTTTGCAACTCCGGAAGAAACCATCGCAGCCGTGCGCAACGGTGAAGCCGATGCCGTGTTTGCCGACAAGGACTTCTTGGTGCCGATCGTCGAGGAATCCGCCGGAGAACTGGTCTTCGTGGGTGATGACGTTCCGCTGGGCGGTGGCATCGGGCTGGGCATCCGTGAATCGGATGGCGAACTGCGCGCAAAGTTTGACGAGGCGATCACCTCGATGAAAGCGGACGGTTCGTTGAACGAACTGATCATCAAGTGGTTCGGCGAAGGCGTTCCGACCTACAACGCTGACGGTTCGGTCGTTACAAACTAATCTGTATCAAGCGGTTCGGCGCGTCCATCGCGCCGAACCCTGCCCGGTGGAACAACCGGGTACGACGTTCGAAAGACGCTACATGTTTTCCTATTGCGCTGACCCTGACACGCTCGGAACATTCCGATGGTTCTCCTGCTATCTGACCAACGGCGTGCACTGGTCCTTCTACCTGTCGTTCCTCAAGGTGTTGGGATTGCTGGCGGTGACCGCGCCGGTCGCATTGGCGTTTGGTTTTGTTGGCGCAATGGCCGCCCGATCACATTTCCCGCCGCTAAGCTGGCTGGGCAAAGGGTATATTGCCATCGTGCGTGGTGTTCCGGACATCGCTTTCTTCCTGTTTTTCGTTATAGCCCTGGATCAGGCATTCGAATGGACGCGGCATAAGATATTGTGCCCCGAATGGACCGACCCGATCCGGCAGGGAAATGACTTTATCGTCTGTCAGGCGGCCAAGCTGCCATTGGGGACCGCACCGGAATGGGTGCATGAAACCTACGGCTTTTTCCTGGCCGTCGTTACCTTCTCGATTGTTTTCGGGGCGTTTGCGGCAAACGTTTTGTTTGGTGGAATGCGCGCCGTGCCCCACGCGCAACTAGAAACCGCCGAAGCATATGGCATGTCCCGTCGTCAGACCTTCTGGCGCATCCTTGTGCCGCAGATGTGGGTCTATGCCCTGCCCGGCCTGTCGAATCTTTGGATGGTTCTCATCAAGGCCACTCCGCTGCTGTTCCTGCTGGGGATCGAAGACATCGTTTATTGGGCCCGCGAACTTGGCGGCACCAAGACGTCAAAGTTCACTCAGTATCCGCATGGCGACTGGCGCATGTGGTACTTCCTGTTCCTGCTTGTCTTCTACCTCGGCATGACGCGCGTATCTGAACTTGGGCTTGAAAAGCTGATGCGGAAACTGTCCCACGGGCAGGCCACGTCCGGCGGCGAGCTTCTGCGCAAGGAGACCACGGCATGAGCTGCTTGCAGACGATTCAAGATTACGGCCTGCGGTCCCTGGGTATCGGCGAGCGGCTACTGCCCAAAAGTGACTTCACCCTGTGCGAACAGTTCACGCTGATCGGGTCGGGGATGATCTGGAATGTCTATTTCGGGATCATGGCGCTGGCGACCGGCTTCTTTCTGGCCACGGCCCTGGCCGTCGGCAAGGCGTCAGCAAACAAATGGCTTCGCAAGCCTTCGGAATGGTTCATTTTCCTGTTTCGCGGCTCGCCCTTGTTTATCCAGTTTTTCTTCGCCTATTTCCTGTTCTTGTCGCTGAAGAAATCCAACCCGATGTTCGACGCCTTCACCTCAGCCTGGCTGGGGGCGCTGATCGTGCTGTTCCTCAATACCGCAGCCTATTCGGGCGAGATCTTTTACGGAGCGCTAAGGTCCATTCCCAAGGGCGATATCGAAGCCGCAGATGCCTATGGCATGTCAGGCTGGGCCCGTTTTCGCCGGATCGTCTGGCCCACCATGTTGCGGCTTGCCTGGCCTGCCTACACAAACGAAGCGATCTTTCTTTTCCACGCAACAACGCTGGTCTTCTTTTCAGCCTTCCCGGCATGGCAGCAACGCGGAGACGCCCTGTATTACGCCAGTTACTTTGCAGACAAGACGTTCAACCCGTTCATCCCATACCCGATACTGGCGTTCTATTTCATCCTGCTGACGCTGGTGATTGTCGGGGGCTTTGGCCTGATCAATAAACGCCTGAACCGGCACCTGCCGGTCGCAAAACGGGCCAAGATGCGGTTCAAACTGAACCTAGCGCGCTGAGTTTCGGCGCGCCAGTCACGTCTGGACACCAAACCAAATCAACGCCAATCACCGCGCGCCCGCGCGCTTTACAGCACATTCAAAAGGGGAGAAGTGGTACCGCCTCCCTGGCTTGAACAGGGGACCTCTGGATCCACAATCCAGCGCTCTAACCAACTGAGCTAAGGCGGCACTCGTGAGGGGCGATGTACCGAACACGCCCGCGGAATGCAAGAGCATTAAAGCCGAAATTTCCAGCTTTGTTCGACAAGATCGACACCGAAGGAATGCACCGCTTTGCTGTCTGTCAATTCCCAGCCGGACGCCTTGTAAAGTGCGCAGGCGGCGGTATGGCTTTCGTGCGTCCACAGAACCATTTCTTTGTATCCTGCCCCGCGTGCGAAGGCAGTGCATGCTTGCAACAGGCGCTTTCCCAGCCCCAGCCCTCGTGCTTGCGGGACAAGCAGAAACAGCCGCAACTTGGCGGTATTCCGGTCAACAGCAACGCAGAAAATACTGCCCAGACGCTGCCCGTCCTGCTCGGCGATCCAGCCTCTTTCAAGCTCGGGGTCACTGTTGGCCATGAAGTCGTCAAGGATGCTGGCCACTAGGGGCGCAAAGCTGTCATCAAACACTTCGTCGCGCGCATAAAGCAGACCGTGCTGTTCAACCAGCCACGCGGCGTCATCGGGGTGAAAGGGTCTGAGAACGGCGTCTTCCATATCTCATCTGACCGCAAAGGTGACTTGATTCTCAACCCCGTGCGCGCTAGCAGGAACGCTCAGTCTCGGAGGCACAGATGGGCATCAATACCGAACGCGACATTCAAGCAAACCTGCAAATCGGTCCGACCGATCAGGGTATGGTCCGCCTGTTCATCGAAGCTGACGGCATCGAAATACCGATGGATTTTGACCCGGAAGAAGCAGAAGAAATCGCCGACGAAATTCGTGCTGCGGTACAAGCCGCCCTTGCCGTCAAAGGTTGACCTTACAGCCTGGGATCCCGAAGCGCGTGCAAACGGCGCGCGGCATCCGTTGCAAATTTCTGGATCATCTTCTTGCGCCGCGCCGGTGCGATTTTGTCCTCGGGCGCCATGCGCACGATTTCCGCATCATAGGCATCGGCGATGATCAGGCCTGTTTCATCAGGCAACAGATCGGTCGGGAATTCCGTGTCGACGGCCCAAAAAAAGCGGTCACACCATTCCAAATAGCCCTGCCATTTCGAATCCGACTGATAATCGGCACGGCTGGATTTGCATTCAATCACCCACAACTCACCCTTTGGCCCCAGCCCCATCACGTCAACGCGCAACCCGCGCGCAGGCACGAATTCCTCTACGGAAACAAAGCCATGGGCCGCAAGATGCCGCGCGACGCCACGTGCCAGTCTCTGTCCAGGTTGCAGATCCAAAGTCATGGCTGAAAATGTGAACAATTAGCGAACAAAAGTAAAGCACCTTTGCGCCTTGACACGGTATCTTTTGGTATCGCATTAATATGACACCAAAAGGTACTATTTCTGAGGTTGCTTATGGAGAACCAAACTCAAAACGCGTTTCGCGCGCTGGCCGATCCCACACGCCGGAACATCGTACGACTGCTCTCGTCACAGGACATGACGATCGGGCAGTTGACGGACCGGTTCGACATGACCCGCGCTGCGGTCAAAAAACACCTGACGATTCTGTCCGACGGTGGGTTGATCACAGTCGAAGCGCGCGGCCGGGAACGCATCAATCGACTTGAACCACAGGGTATGGCCCCGGTGCTCGACTGGCTCAGCTATTTTGACCAGTTCTGGGACGATCGCCTCAACTCTCTCAAGGAAGCCATTGAAAGGAAAAAAAATGACTGATGCCGTATTGAAGAAATCGATTTTCCTCAGGGCGGAACCGGAAACCGTATGGACCTATCTGACGGAACCTGAGCATTTGGCGGAATGGTTCCACAAACCTGAAAGAACACTGGCAGAAGGTCAGAAACTTGAGATGTTCGGCACGACAAGCGGCGACTTGCTGATCTGGGGAGAGGTCCGTGTCGCCCGCCCCCCAAAATATCTTGAACACACCTTCACCGTCAAACCGATGGGAGACGCTGTAAGCGTGGTCAAATGGACATTGGAGCCGGTCTCGGGCGGCACACGTCTTGAGCTTGTGCACGAAGGATTGCCGCAAGGCGTCGCAGCATTTGATCTGATCCTGGCCCTGGACAAAGGATGGGATGAACATTTCGGCAAGTTGCGTGTGGCATTGCACGAAACTGTTGACGCCTGACCTCTTGCGCGAACCCGTCAGACACCCTACTTAAGCGCGTGGCGGGTTCTGCCCTTCTTGTGACAGGTAGCATTCTGGTGGCCTTAAGCAATTCCGAGGGGGCTGGCTCTGTTCAGGTCCTGGCCTGATTACCCGGCGCCCACCTGTACATACAGGTCCTCGGGAATCAAACCGCACGGTTGACTGGTGGTCCCGCCGCACTTTCCCTGAAATATCAGCGCCCTGCGTGGGCTTCCTGTTTCACGGTTGCCGGCTCGAAGCTGTGTGCGACCGGTGTTCCCCGACGCGGCCCCTGCGGCTTTTCCGCCATGCTCATGATCTTGTACGCGAACTGAACGCCGGCAAAGACGATGCCGTTCATGAACCAGATCATCGCCAACGCGATCAGGCCGATTTCCGACCCGGTGATCAGATGGCGAAGGTTAGCGACGTTCAGCGCCAAGAGCACCCCGACAAACACGGCCGAAATGACAAAACCCCAGGCGACTTGCGTAATATACAGGCGGATCAGTTTGGGCATGATGAACCTCATTGCGCTATGACATTCAGATTAGCGCATGTCTGGTTCAGGTAAACGTGTCAGAACGCCTCGGGCTGGGCCTCGCGCGCCATGTGATCCAGCACGGCATTGACGAATTTTGGTTCTTTACCTTCTGAAAAAAAGGCACGCGCCACATCGACAAACTCGGTGATCACCACCTTGGGCGGTGTGCCGCTTTGGGTCAGTTCCGCACCCGCCGCTCGAAACAGCGCGCGCAGGGTCGGGTCAATGCGCGCGATCGGCCATTTCGCCACCAGCGCGCGGTCGGTCATCTGGTCGATCGGCGCCTGATAGTTCACGGCGTCATCCACCAGCTTGCGGAACAGCGTGCTGTCGCCCTCGAGCATCTCGTCGCCCTCGTAGACCGCGCCGAACCGGTGGTCCAGAAACTCGTTGACCACCTGCTCGGTCGTCTGGCCCGACTGTTCCATCTGGAACAGCGCCTGCACGGCATAAAGCCGCGCTGCGGATTTCATCAGGCGTTTCCGGTTTGCCGGTTTCGGCGTGTCTGTCTGGGTCATGCTGTCGTTGATCCGTTGCTGTCGCCCGCCACCAGGATGGACTCGGACGGCGGCTTGAATCCGACGCCCTTTTTCGAAGCGCCCCACTTACGGCTGAGCGCGATCAGATGCAAGGCCGCAGCGGCCGCGCCGCCCCCTTTATTCATCTTTTTGGGGTTGGCGCGGACTTCGGCCTGCTCGTCATTCTCGACCGTCAGGATGCCGTTGCCGATGCACAGCCCCTGTAGGCCCAGCAGCTGGATCGCGCGGCTGGAGTCGTTGCAGACGGTTTCGTAATGCGTGGTCTCACCGCGGATGACACAGCCAAGCGCGACATAGCCGTCAAAGTTGCACTGTCGGTCGGCCATGGCGATGGCCGTGGGAATTTCCAGCGCGCCGGGCACTTCGACCACTTCGCAGGTGCCGCCAGCCGCTTCGATCTCGGCCGTGGCACCCGCAATCAGGTTGTCGGCGATCGAGCGGTAGAACGGAGCCGCCACGATCAGCAGTTTCACCGGCTTGTCGAAGCTGGGTGTCGGCAGAATTCCGTGTTTGTCTTGTTCAGCCATGTTCAGTCTTCCTTCAGAATCGAGCGGGTGCCGACGATGGACAGGCCAAACGCGTCCAGCCCAAGATACACCGTTTCAGGAGAGTCGGTCAGAAGCACCAGTTCCTGAATCCCCATCTTGGACAGGATCTGCGCCCCCAGACCGGTTTGCTTGATGGTGCGCGGGCCTTCATCTTCGACCGCATACAACGAGTTGCGCGGCTGGCGGAACAGGCAGACCACTCCGCGGCCCTCTTCGGCGATCTTTTCCATCGCGCGCGGCAACTCGCGCGATGATTTCGGGCCAAGCCCCAGGATATCCGGCGCTTCGTGCAGGGCGTGCGTGCGCGTCAGAACGGGCTCGGGCGTGGTGATGTCACCTTTGATCATGACAACATGTTCAATGCCGTGGGTCTGATCGGTGAAAATCCGCATTTCCCACTCACCGCCGTATTCCGAGGTGACTGTTTGACGAGAAGTCTCGACAACCAGATTGTCATTGCGCGCCCGATAGCTGATCAGGTCGCTGATCGTGCCG
This sequence comes from Ruegeria sp. H8, assembly GCF_056532905.1. Lineage (NCBI taxonomy): Bacteria > Pseudomonadati > Pseudomonadota > Alphaproteobacteria > Rhodobacterales > Roseobacteraceae > Ruegeria > Ruegeria sp. H8. The sequence continues at coordinate 1,111,793 of NZ_JBQFNY010000001.1, forward strand.
ATTTTCATGTTGTGCTTTTTGGCGAACTCGACCAGATCCGGCAGGCGCGCCATGGTTCCGTCTTCATTCATGATCTCGCAGATCACGCCTGACGGGTTCAGCCCGGCAAGACGCGAGATATCCACGGCGGCCTCGGTATGGCCTGCGCGCACCAGCACCCCGCCCCGCTTTGCCCGCAACGGGAAGACATGGCCCGGGGTGGCGATATGCGCCATCGTGTTCTGTTCGTTGATTGCGGTCGCCACGGTCAGCGCCCGGTCGGCGGCTGAAATCCCGGTGCTGACACCTTCGCGCGCCTCAATCGAAACCGTAAAGGCCGTCTCGTGCCGGGACGAGTTGTTCACGGCCATCATCGGCAAGCCCAGCGCATCTATCCGTTCCGCCGTCATCGGCAAACAGATCAGGCCGCGCCCGTGGGTGGCCATGAAGTTGATCGCCTCGGCATCCGCAAACTCGGCCGGAATCACCAGATCGCCTTCGTTTTCACGATCTTCGTGATCGACCAGAATGTACATCCGGCCTGCGCGCGCTTCTTCGATGATTTCTTCGATCGGGCTGATCGCGTCACGCAACTGGGCCTCGACCGGTCCGGGGGTTTCAAAGCTCATGGGGCAGCCTTTCACATGGCAGGTTTGCTCGGCGGAATAGACCACTGAGGGCGCAAAGACCAGTCCACAAACGGCGCAGGTACTTTCCGACGCGACGTATCAGGACATCTCGGCCAGGCGCGCGACGTACCGGGCCAACGTATCGATCTCAAGATTGACGCGATCGCCCACACCCACATCGCCCCAGGTCGTGACTTCCTTGGTGTGAGGTATGAAATTGATGCCAAACTCGCAATCATTCACGTCATTGACCGTCAGCGATGTCCCGTTCAGCGCAACCGACCCTTTGGGCGCTATGAACCGGGCCAGTTCCTTCGGTGCGCGCAAGGTGACACGTGTGCTGTCGCCTTCATCTTCGACCGCGACCACGTCGGCCACGTCATCCACATGACCCGAAACGATGTGACCGCCCAGTTCATCACCGACTTTCAGCGCTCGCTCCAGATTGACACGTTTGCCGACGGCCCAGGTATCAAGATTGGTCTTCGAAACCGTCTCGGCGCTGATCTGAACATCATACCAATCGTCGCCCAGCGCGATCACCGTCAGGCACACACCATCACTGGCAATCGAGGCTCCGACATCGATACCGGCCGTGTCATAGGCCGTCTTGATCCGGGCGCGCAGATCCCCCTGCTGTTCCAGCTCGGTGACGGTGCCGATGTCGGTGACGATCCCTGTGAACATTCCGTTAACCCTCTGTTCCTAACCTGTGCCTGCTATTCACCGTCGAGGTAAGCCCAATGGGCCGCGCGGGCAAGCCCCGCCTTGCCGTACAAGGCCCAAACAGGCATAGTTTCGACAACAAATACCAAAAGAGCAGTTCAGATGCCGCAAATGCCCTCAGGCTCAGACAAACGGGTCTTCCTGTTTCTTCAGGGACCTCACGGGCCGTTTTTCTCGACACTCGGGCGGATGTTGCGCGCCACGGGGGCACAGGTCTGGCGGGTTGGCTTCAATGCGGGGGATCAGGCGTTCTGGTTCGACAAGGCAAGTTTCATCGCATTCAGGAACAAGCCCGGCGATTGGCCCGAGACATTGAACAGACTGATTGCCGACAAGGGCGTCACGGATATCGTTCTTTATGGCGACACGAGACCGGTCCACGCCCGCGCAGTTGAGATTGCGAAGTCTCAAGGGCTGACAATTCACGTTTTCGAAGAAGGCTACCTGCGGCCCTGGTGGGTCACTTACGAGCGGGACGGGTCAAACGGGCATTCGCGCCTGATGTCACTGAATGTCGACCAGATGCGGCAGGCTCTGGCCCGGTCGGACGGCAAAACGCCCCCGCCACCGTCGCATTGGGGGGATATGCGGCAACACATATTCTACGGTGCCCTCTATCATTGGTTCGTCATGTTCCTGAACAAGAGATACCGCAATTTCCGGCCTCATCGTGATCTGTCGGTTTCACAGGAATTCCGGTTGTATTTCAAACGCCTGATGCTGATGCCTGTTCATCGCCTGCAACGCAGCATTGCCACGGCGCGTGTCAGATGGGGGGGCTTCCCCTATCACCTCGTGTTGCTGCAACTGGGGCATGACAGTTCGGTTCAGGCCCATTCCGAATTCTCTTGCATGTCCGATTTTCTGGAACTGGTCATCGCAGGATTCGCGCAAGGCGCACCGGCGCATCACAAGCTGGTCGTGAAAGAGCACCCTTTAGAAAACCACCGTGAACCATTGCACCTGCGCGCCATGGAGATTGCCAGGAAACACGGGGTGCAGAACCGTGTTTACTATGTCCCCGGCGGAAAGCTGGCAGGTTTGCTGGATGAGGCAAATTCGGCCGTCACCGTGAATTCCACTGCGGGGCAGCAGGTCTTGTGGCGGGGTATTCCGCTGCGTATTTTTGGACGTTCGGTTTATGACAAGACCGACTTCGTATCACAGCAGTCGATCGCCGCATTTTTTGCGGCACCAGACGCGCCGGATGTCGACGCCTATCGCTGTTACCGGCAATTCCTGCTGGAAACCAGCCAGATTCCGGGCGGGTTTTATTCCAGGCGCGGCAGGCGGCAGTTGCTGCGCCGCGCCGTGGACATGATGCTCAGCAGCAGTGACCCTTATCAGGCCCTTCTAAACAAGAACGAGGCACCGACGCCACAGTTGAAAATCGTCGAGTAATTCGGGCGCTCTGTGACTGGAAGTTGTGCTGCTTACCGGCTAATCTTCCCGCAACAACAAAAGACTGAGGATATCCGGCAGTGCAATTCTCTCCTAAGCGATGGATGCGAGGGGTTTCCCTTGTAGCCGCAATCGGCTTGATGGCGGCCTGCCAACTTCCGAAATCCGGGCCGAACAAGACCGAAATTCTGGCGGGCGCAGTCCAGAATGGCGGCAACGCGTTTGTCGTCGAAGTCGATGACCGCGTGACACGCCTTACATCCGCCGTGCCTCAGTTTGGCTTTTCGTCCTCGTTCAGCAGCGCCCAGGCCTTGACCGCCGACACTGTCCGCCCCGGTGACGTGCTGGGCCTGACCATATGGGAAAACGTGGACGACGGGTTGCTGTCCGGCGAAACCGGTGCGGCGACCATTCTGGACGAAGTTCAGGTCGACAGCGATGGTTTCATTTTCGTCCCCTATGCGGGTCGGATTCGGGCCGCGGGCAACACGCCCGAACAGCTTCGCGTTTTGATCACGAACAAGCTGCGGGAGCAGACACCCGACCCACAGATCGAAGTGCGGCGTGTTGCGGGTGACGGTTCCACCGTCTCGCTGACGGGTACAGTCGCAACCCCCGGCATCTATCCGATCGAACGCCCAACCCGTTCCCTGCTTGGCATGCTGTCCAAGGCGGGCGGGGTCTCAGTAGCGTCGGATATCGCGCTGGTGACATTGATCCGAGGGGATCAAAAGGGCACCGTCTGGTACGAAGATCTGTTCCGCAACCCGAAACTGGACGTCGCTTTGCGTGGCGGCGACCGCATTTTGGTGGAAGAAGACAGCAGATCATACATAGCTCTCGGCGCGACCGGGGGTCAGTCTCGTGTGGCCTTTGACAGTCAGGACCTTACCGCCTTGGAAGCACTGGCTCAGGTCGGTGGTCTGCTAACACTGTCCTCTGATCCAACCGGCATTTTCATCCTGCGAAAAGAGCGTCAGGACATCGCGCGCAGCATCACCGGACGCGCCGACCTGAAGGGGGATCAACGCATGATCTACTTGCTGAACCTGACGGCCCCCAACGGCCTGTTCATCGCGCGGGATTTCGTGATCCGCGACGATGATACGATTTATGTGACCGAAGCACCCTATGCACAGTGGAGCAAATCGATCTCGTTGATCGCTGGTGGTCTGACCCCCATCGCAAACGTCGCCACGCTGACCGGCAACTGATGCATGGTACCCGATCCGGACAGCGCAGCCGGGGCCAAGCGCACCCGGCTGTTCGTCTACAACGGCGGGTTTCTTACGCAAAAACGCCTGAGACGGATTCTGACGCTTGCCAAATATGACATTCGTCTGGGTCTTCCCAAGGATGGCGATTGCGTGGGCATATGGGGCAACAGCCCGACCGCGTATCGGGGCCTGCGCATCGCCGAAAAACACCGTGCACCCGTTCTGCGGGTCGAGGATGCCTTTCTCAGGTCTCTGCACCCGGGGCGCGCCGGTGAACCGCCCTTGGGTCTTTTGCTGGACCGTTCAGGCCCGCATTTCGATGCGGCAGAACCTTCGGACCTTGAGAAGCTGCTGAACACTGATCCCTTGGACGACACCGCGCTGCTGAACCGCGCACGCGCGACGATGGAGCGGGTCAGGGAATTGCACCTCAGCAAGTATTCCGCGTTTGACCCCGATCTTGCCGCACCTGACCCCGGTTATGTACTGGTCATCGATCAGACGCTTGGCGATGCCGCCGTCTCGGCAAGCGGTGCCGATCGTGCCCGTTTTCTTGAAATGCTTGTGGTCGCGCAGGAGGAAAACCCAGGCGCGCGCATTCTGATCAAGACACATCCCGAAACGATGGCAGGTCATCGTCAGGGGCATTTCACCGATCAGGACCTGTCAGGCCGGATCACGTGGTTTGACAAGCCCATCAGCCCCTGGCCCCTGCTTGAGGGCGCCGTTGCGGTTTATACCGTTTCCTCGCAACTGGGCTTTGAAGCAATCCTGGCCGGTCACAAACCGCGCGTTTTCGGTCAACCGTTCTATGCCGGCTGGGGCCTGACGCAGGATGAATTCCCAGTCCAGCGCCGTCAGCGCAACCTGACCCGCGCGCAACTGTTCGCGGCCGCGATGCTGCTTTACCCGACCTGGTACGACCCCTTTCGCGATCAGCTCTGCGAACTGGAAACGGTTCTGGACATTTTGGAGGCGCAGACCCGCGCATGGCGGCAGGATAGGCTCGGTTGGACGGCTGCCGGTATGCGTCTGTGGAAACGCAGGCACATGCAACAGATTTTCGGGCGGCATGGCACGTTGCGCTTTACGGCCACACAGCCTGATGCCTCAGATCGCCCCCACATGGTCTGGGCCAGTCGGGCGCGCGACAGCGAAGGGGCCGTTCGAGTGGAAGACGGTTTTTTGCGTTCCCGCGGACTTGGGGCGGCGCTTGTTCCGCCCCTATCCCTGGTAACCGACGAAATCGGTATCTACTATGACCCCACAAAGCCCAGCCAGTTGGAAAACCTGATCAGCGAGCGCGCAACATTGCGCCCGGATCAGGAATTGCGCGCTGAACGGCTTGTCGAGAGATTGCTGGCCGATGGTTTGAGCAAATACAACACGGGCCAATCCGCGCCGGTTCTGCCCCATGGGCACCGAATTCTGGTGCCCGGACAGGTTGAAGATGACGCCTCGATCCTGCTGGGCACCAACACGGTGCGCAGCAATCTGGACTTGCTGAAAACGGCGCGCGAAGCCAACCCCGATGCAATCCTGATCTACAAACCGCACCCCGATGTCGAAGCCGGTTTGCGGGATGGCCAGATAGACGCAGAGTCACTTGCGGACCTTGTCGTGACCCGAACTGACCCTGCCTCGCTGCTGACGCAGGTGGACGAGGTGTGGACGATGACATCGCTATTGGGGTTCGAGGCATTGTTGCGCGGGGTGAAGGTGACGACTCTGGGCGCGCCCTTCTATGCGGGATGGGGCCTGACCACCGATCTGGATGCCGTCCCCGTCAGGCGAGGTGCACGGCCGTCGCTGATGGGTTTGGTGCACGCCACCTTGATTGACTATCCACGCTATTTCGATCCGATCACCAGACAACCCTGCCCTGTCGAAGTGGCCGTTGAACGCTTGGCGCTGGGGTATTCGGCACCGTCCGGTCCGTTCAACCGGTTTCTGTCAAAGCTTCAGGGCGCGTTCGCAACGCACGCTCATCTTTGGCGTTGACGTTATTCCGACGCTCTGCGCCAACGGTGCAATACATCCCCGCCGACCGCCTGCGTCTCGATCAATTCGAACCTGGGGGCGGCCTCCAGCGTTTCCAGACCTAGTGTCCCGACCGCAGCCAGGCCTTCGGCCCCGATGGTTAAGCCGGCAGTGAACCCGATCAGCTCGTCCACCAGATCTTCGGCCAGCAGCGAGGCCGCAAGCGCGGCCCCGCCTTCGCAGAAGACACTGGTCAAACCGGTCTGACCCAGTTGCTGAAGCAGATCCACCGCATCGATATGATGATCTTTCAACGCACAGGGGATCAGCTTTGCCCCCAATCCCTCCCACGCCTGTGCACGTTCGGCATCCGGGTGATGCGCATGGCAGAGCCAGACAGGTACCTTTGAGGCTGTGCGCGCCAGCTGCCCCATCAGAGAAATATCCATATGGCGGGACACCACGACGCGGACGGGTTGATGCTCAACCCCAAGATCCCGAACGGTCAGCGAGGGGTCGTCGGCGCGCGCCGTCCCTGCCCCGACCATCACCGCATCATGACGTGCACGCATGGCATGGACCACACGACGTGCCTGCGGTCCGGTGATCCATTGACTGTGCCCTGTCGAGGTTGCGATGCGCCCGTCGAAACTGCTGGCCATCTTCAGCGTCACAAAAGGCCGGCCTTGTTCAGTCTTGAGGAAAAAGCCCGCCAGATCCCGTTCTGCCTGTTGCGCAAGAACGCCAGTTACAACGTCAATCCCCGCCTCGCGCAACATGGCAAAACCCTGCCCGGCCACGCGCGGATCGCTGTCTTCGACAGCGGCTACAACACGGGATACACCTGCCGCAATCAAGGCCTCGGCGCAGGGCGGCGTTTTGCCGTGATGGGCACAGGGTTCCAGCGTTACATAGGCGGTCGCACCACGCGCACCCTGCCCGGCCTGAGCCAAGGCTTCGGTCTCGGCATGAGGGCGGCCACCCGGCTGTGTCCAGCCCCGCCCAATGATCCGGTCATCACGAACGATGACACACCCTACAGCGGGGTTCGGCCAGCACGTCCCCTGACCGCGCCGCCCCAAAGACAGGGCAAGCGCCATGAATCGCTTATCTGTTTCGTTCACTCGTCAGTCGAAGGCTGCGGCGGGCGCAGTTCGTGGACGAACTCCTCGAAATCATCGGCCGCCTGGAAATTCTTGTACACACTCGCAAAGCGAACATAGGCGACAGTGTCGATCCGTGCCAGAGCTTCCATAACGATCTCACCGATCTTGTTGGACGGGATATCCGTGTCGCCCATGCTTTCCAGACGGCGCACGATGCCCGAAATCATCTGATCGATCCGTTCGGGATCAACGGGGCGTTTCTGCATCGAGATACGGATCGAACGCTCCAGCTTGTCGCGATCGAAATCTTCGCGTTTACCATTGGTTTTTATGACAACCAGATCACGCAGTTGCACACGTTCGTAGGTCGTGAACCGTCCGCCACAGGCCGGACAGAACCGGCGTCGGCGGATTGCCACGTGGTCCTCTGCCGGGCGTGAATCTTTCACCTGAGTGTCGATATTTCCGCAAAACGGGCAGCGCATCCGCCGTCTCCTCGTCCCATGTTCGGCCTCTTTTTGTAAGCGCTGCGGCTTACTTATCCACAACTATAGGGCAGCCGCTAGGGTTTGGGTAGTCGGAAATTCAAACCGCTAAATAGTGGGTCAGGCCAGATACGCCGCGACCTTCCTTTGATGCGGCGCGGTGCGGTGTTCAAACAGGTAAATCCCTTGCCATGTTCCCAGAACAGGCCGCCCCTGCGACACCGGGATCGTCAGCGAAACCGGCAAGAGCGCGGCCTTGATATGCGCAGGCATATCGTCCGGGCCTTCATAGGTGTGCCGAAGATAGGACATGGCAGGGTTGTCTGACGGTGGAACCAGCCGTTCGAAGAACGCCTGAAGATCTGTTTGAACTTCGGGGTCCGCGTTTTCCTGAATCAGCAATGAGCAGGAAGTGTGGCGAACGAACAGGGTCAAGACCCCATCTTTCGCCACCCGTTCAAGCCATTGCAGAACGTCGGACGTGAATTCGTACAGCCCCGGTCCACGGGTGTGCAAAACGAACTCGGTCTGCATCGTGTCTATCCTGCGCGTTTGTCAGTCGTTGAAGAACGGTCGATAATTACAACGTGCATTCGCACCTTGTACAGATTCACTGTTGCCAGGCTGAAACCCGAACGAGACAAAGCTGCTGGGTTGCACATCAACCGTTTGAGGTTGCTTGATCGAAAACTGAACCGCTGTTCTGCGACCGGTTGTGACACTGGGCCCGTACCCCCGCAGCACGTAAATCCGGTCCGTCCAACCCAATCCCAAGGTTCGGCGCGCATAATCTGCGGCCGCGCACCAATAGCCTTCGGTACGCATGTCGCCGCGGGGGATGACCTCAAAATCAGTGGCGTTTATGGGTTCCGTTCGAAATCCGTTCCGTGCAGCATCTGCTGTCAATGGAACACTGAAGGCCAAGGCTGCCAACGCGGCGAAAGTGTATGACTGTTTCATGGTAACTTCTTCCCTGATTGCTTGTTTCAAATAGCGATCCCCAAATAGGTTAGTCGAACTTCACCGCGTTCACAGGGTACCTCACGATCAATTCAGCCCGCCAGGTACATAGCGTGATCCGGTGTGAGTCAGCCTTGACAGCGGATCAGCAGGCCCAAGCCCGGTGTCGCAGACCAACGCGTCACCTGCGGGAAAAAGAGCGTGCCGGGGAGCCCTGAGCAGAGATTGGTGATTTCTCCGAGGCTCTGACCTCATCCCCATAAAGGTCCCGACCCGGCAACAAAGCTGATTTGGACAGCCGCGCGCTACACTTCATGCGTGTTCCGGTCAAAACCTTTCGAGAACTTGCCAACAAGTAGTACTCAAGTGCAAAATCCTTTCTGCCAAAAGCCAAAGTCAACAAAGGGATTTCCCTGATAAACTGTTAGTGTATTTGAGAACGTAAGGTGTTGTACCACGATGGATGTAGATATCGACCGACTACATTTTTTGATCCAGGCACTGGATCGCCACGCCGGCAACAGCAAAGTATCCCAGCGAGTATTGAAACAGGCTGGGCTGCGTCAGCAGGATATCGCGCCCCCTGCCGCAGTCTACAGCGCACACAAAGAGGCCCTGTTGATCCGGCACGCCTGTGACGCCGTTGGTGACATCACATTTGCGGCGCGCACCGGGCTCGAGGTCACATCGGCTTCGACCGTAACAGGGTATATCAGTAAATACTCACGCGATTTGAGGCAGGTGATGGAAAACCTGTCCCGTTTTCACGGCATCATCGATCCGGCCATCGGGCTCAGCTTCCGTGTTGCCGGTAACTTCGCGGCCCTTGAGGCCGATTGGAAAGACGCCAGCTTTGCCCGCTATCATCGGCGCACGGAATTCCTGTTGTTCGCTGCGCTGGCCAGGATGAGAAACCTCACGCAGGTGAAGTTGCACCCGATCGAGATGCGCTTTCAGCACAAAGTTGGAAGCCACGCCAAAACCTACGAAAAGCTGGCGGGCTGCCCGGTGGTTTTCAGCGCTGAAAAGATTGAGATCATTCTGCCGCTATCTGCGCTGGAATTGAAAGTGCCGACCTATGATCCCAAGCTGCGGGAGCATTTGCTGGAATACGGTGAACGTCTGCTGGCCGAAAAAACACCTCCCAAGCACCAGACCCGCGCCCGTGTCGAAGGTCTGATCACCCGTTCCCTGCCCGGCGCAATCCTGCAAGCCGAAGATGCGGCGGCTGATCTGGGGATGAGCCTCAGAACCTTCAGTCGACGTCTCAAGGAAGAAGGCACAAGCTATCGCGATATTGTGGACGATCTAAGATGTGATCTGGCCCAGACTTTCATCACAAATGGCATGACTCTGTCTGAAATCTCATACGCGCTGGGCTATGCCGATCAGGCTGCTTTTTCGACCGCCTTCAAACGGTGGACAGGTCAACCGCCCAGCGCCTTCAAGACCCGAGTGGAACATCCCATTCGGACAGCTGGCCGGGGGTCATCAGCCTGAAAAGCCTCGCCCCGGCCTGTCCCATGAGTGGACAAGACCGATATAGAAAGGCACACCGCCCCGGCCTTGTGCATTCGCGCCAACGTGATACGAGAACCAGCCAATGTGAACGAACAAAGGCGCCTCTGACGGGGCGCCTTTGTTCTGATAGATCTTTGTTCTTATTGATCCAGGAAAGACCGGAGTTTTCGTGAACGGCTGGGATGCTTCAGCTTCCGCAGCGCCTTGGCCTCGATCTGACGGATCCGTTCGCGGGTCACGCTGAACTGCTGGCCGACTTCTTCCAAAGTGTGATCGGTGTTCATGCCGATGCCAAAACGCATCCGCAGAACCCGTTCTTCGCGCGGGGTGAGCGACGCCAGAACTCTTGTGGTGGTTTCCTTGAGGTTTTCCTGAATGGCGCTGTCCAAGGGCAGCACGGCATTCTTGTCCTCGATGAAATCGCCCAGCTGGCTGTCTTCCTCGTCGCCAATGGGTGTTTCCAGAGAAATCGGCTCTTTGGCGATCTTCATCACCTTGCGCACTTTCTCGAGCGGCATCTGCAACTTCTCGGCCAGTTCTTCCGGCGTCGGCTCGCGGCCGATTTCATGCAGCATCTGACGGCCCGTGCGCACCAGCTTGTTGATCGTTTCGATCATATGAACCGGAATACGGATCGTGCGGGCCTGATCCGCGATCGAGCGGGTGATCGCCTGGCGGATCCACCAGGTCGCATAGGTCGAGAACTTGTAGCCACGACGGTATTCGAACTTGTCCACCGCCTTCATCAGGCCGATGTTGCCTTCTTGAATAAGATCAAGGAATTGCAGGCCACGGTTCGTGTACTTTTTGGCGATCGAGATCACCAGGCGCAGGTTGGCTTCGACCATTTCCTTCTTGGCCTGCCGCGCCTCTTTCTCGCCCTTCTGAACCTGCTGCACGATACGGCGGAATTCCGAGATATCCAGACCGACATACTGGCCGACCTGAGCCATGTCGTTGCGCAGTTCCTCGACCTTCGCGGTCGAGCGTTCGATGAACATCTGCCAACCCCGGCCCGGCTTCTCGGCCATCTCGGCCAGCCAGTTCGGATCCAGTTCACGGCCCCTATACGCTTCGATGAACTCACGGCGGTTGATGCGTGCCTGATCGGCCAGCTTGACCATCGCGCTGTCCAGAGACATGACGCGGCGGTTGATACCGTAAAGCTGGTCGATCAGCGCTTCGATCCGGTTGTTGTGCAGGTGAAGGCCATTCACCAGTTCGACGATCTCAGCCCGCAGTTTCTGATAGGTTTCTTCGTCCTTTTCACTGAACGTACCGTCTTCGTTCAGCGTGGCCGAAATCCGGCTGTCCTGCATTTCTGACAGCATCGAGAAGTCGGTCGAGATACGCTCCAACGTGGTCAGGACCTGATCCTTCAGCGCCGCTTCCATCGCGGCCAGCGACATGTTGGCCTGATCGTCTTCGTCGTCATCGTCATCGTTGTTCAGCGGGTTGCCATCCGCATCCAGCTCGGGGCCGGTATCCTTGGCTGGCTTGTTCGCCTGCACGGCCGAGGTATCGACGACCGGCTCTTCAACGTCACCGTCTTCGTCCAACTGGTTGCCGAACGTGGTTTCCAGATCAATGACATCCCGCAAAAGAATGTCTTCGGACAACAATTCGTCATGCCAGATGGTGATCGCCTGAAAGGTCAGCGGGCTTTCACACAGGCCCGCAATCATCGTGTTGCGACCGGCTTCGATCCGCTTGGCAATCGCGATCTCACCCTCGCGGCTCAGCAGTTCGACCGACCCCATCTCACGCAGATACATGCGCACAGGGTCGTCGGTGCGATCCAGCTTTTCAGTGCCGGAACCGGCCAGTGCAACCTCACGGTTGCTTTCCGCGGCAACCAGTTCGGTCGAGCCTTTGTTCTCTTCTTCTTCGGCCTCTTCATCTTCGATGATGTTGATGCCCATCTCGGACAGCATCGACATTACGTCTTCGATCTGTTCCGAACTGACCTGATCAGGCGGCAACACCTGATTGAGCTGGTCGTAGGTAATGTAACCTTTCTCGCGAGCCTCGGCGATCATCTTCTTGACGTTCGCCTGGCTCATGTCCAGCGAGATTTCCTGTTCCTGCTCGTCGGATTTGCGGTCTTCGTTCGTATCCTTGGCGGCCATTCAATGCTCCTGCAGGGATGGGTGATTCGTCTCAGCCGAATCATTAGCGCGTATAAGTGATTCGGCCACCCGTTTACCCGTTTTTCTTTTCCAGTGCCTTACGAAAACACCACTTATCGGCGTTTCCGCTCGAATTTGATACCAGACATGATCGCCGCAAACGCGTCTTTCTCGTCACGATTGATTCGCGCCCCATTGTCAGCAATGTCGAAAACGGCCCTATCCTCGTTCTGGCTTCGACTCGCGCGGTTGCGCTCTTCGGCGGCTTGCGCCAGCCGGTATGTCAGCGCCTCATCGGGCAGATCGGACAGTTCCTCTGCCGCTTCGGCAATCTCGGCATCCAACCCCCGGAGCGCTTTGATCTTTGCGAGTTCCTCGGCCAGTGTCATCTCGGCCTTTTCAACGTCGCCTGGCTTGGACACACAGGGGATGACTGCCACATGGCGAAGGGTCAGCAGGTTTTCAAGGGCGTCAGGCCCCATTGATGCGATAATGTGGTCTTTCAGGTTGTCCGGATCATCAATTGCGTGACGCAGAACAGCATCGCGCAACGCCGCGTAGTCAGGATTGTGGCATTCCATTTCTTCCAACTGTTGCTCAAATTGGACAACAACCTTGGGATTCAGAATCGAGATCGCCAGAATAGCGGCTTCACGCAGCTGGATATCCGCGTTTTCCGATGAGGCAAGAAACGAACTGCGCGCGCCCGGCGTCGCGGTTGGCTGCGGCTGCCATTTTCCCCGCGGTTGCCAAGGACGGTTTTGAGGTTGTCGTCGCGGGCGGAACAATTGCCAGCGCAGGTCTTTGATTTCCTGACCGTAATGCAAGCGGATCGAGGGATCTCGGATCAGCTTGATCTTGTCCCGAAGTGCCTTGTCCAGTGCTGCCTTGCGTTCCGGGCTGTCGAATACCTTTCCTTCGGTCTCGCGCTGCCACAACAGTTTGACCATCGGTATGGCCCCTTCCAGAACGGCCTGAACGGCGCCCGGGCCTTCTGTGCGCAACAGATCGTCCGGGTCCTTGCCTTCGGGCATCAAGGCAAAACGCAGGGATTTTCCGGCCTCCAGCAGCGGCAGTGCCAGATCAACCGCCCGCATGGCAGCCCGCAGACCCGCGGCATCCCCGTCCAGTGCAATGATCGGTTCATCCGCGATCCGCCAGAGCAGCTGCAACTGATGTTCAGTAATGGCCGTTCCCAAAGGCGCAACCGACGCGCCAAAACCTGCCTCGGCCAGCGCGATCACGTCCATATACCCTTCGGCCACGATCAGCGGCTGCCCTTTGCCCGCCGCCTGCCGCGCCGGACCTTGATTGTAAAGGCTGCGCCCCTTGTCGAACAACTCGGTCTCGGGCGAGTTCAGGTATTTCGCGTTGTCATTCGGATCCATCGCGCGGCCACCGAATGCAATGCAGCGCCCACGCGGATCCCGGATCGGGAACATGATCCGGTTGCGGAAGGTGTCATAGGGTTTTTTGCCTTTGTTTGAAGGCTTGGCCAGCCCGGCGCCAAGGATCAGCTCCTCTTGGATGCTCTTGCCGCGCAGGTGATCCCAAAGCGCCTGCCAACTGTCCGGCGCAAACCCGATCTCCCACCGATCCAGCGCGCTTTGATCCAAGCCCCGGCGCGACAGGTAATCCCGTGCCTCTGCCCCCGCCCCTGTTTTCAGCTGCAAGCGGAAAAACTGCACCGCCTGTTCCATCACATCGGCAAGCTGACTGCGGCGATCCTGCTTTTCCTGTGCTTTCGGATCCCGCGCAGGCATCGGCATGCCAGCCTCGCGGGCGAGGATCTCCACCGCTTCGATGAACGAAACATTTTCCGTTTCTTTTACAAAGCTGATCGCGTCGCCCTTGGCGTGACAGCCGAAGCAGTAATAAAACCCCTTCTGATCATCGACATGGAATGAGGCCGTCTTTTCGTGATGAAACGGGCAAGGCGCCCACATGTCACCTTTGCCTTGATTGGATTTGCGCTGATCCCACATCACCTTGCGCCCGACGACCTGAGACAGGCTCAGGCGGGTGCGCAGTTCATCCAGAAATCCGGGGGGCAGTGACATGGGTCAAACCTGACAGAAACAGGAACGCGCGCCAAGGGGATGGCGCGCGTTTGTCCACAGGGAAATGTCCGGGCTGTGGATTATTGCTGCAAACACAGCTCAAGCCAAGCGGCGCCCAGATCCTTTTTGCGCACGTCGCGCATCTTTTGTTCATAGACCCACGGTGTGATCAGCGGAATCGCGGCGTTGTAGTTCTCGGGCCATGTCGGGCCACTATCAGCCACGGCTTGCGCCACATCGCGTTCTTTCACGCGGTCCAGCCGCGCCTTCTGGATCGCTGCCACCACATCCGCCTGATACTTGCAGCTTTGTTCCTTAGTTTCCTGAGCGGCCAAAGGGGTGGCCAGCAGAGCCGCGACAATGGCTATACGCAACATGGAGGTCTCCGGGATTCGTTTCTCTGAGTGTCTACTATCCGTCAAACTAACGGGCCGCCATCGACATTCAAGCCGCGGCGTGTACCGGCGGGGCGAAATGATCACCCCGCCCTCCTGCTTCAGAGCCCCTTGGCGCGATAGCTTTTGGCCACGCGGTCGATCGCCACGATATAGGCCGCAGTACGCAGGTCTTCGACATCGTCGCGGCTGTGCCACACTTCACGCATCGACTGATAGGCGATACGCATCGTGTCATCGAGGCCCGAGCGCACCAGTTCAAGCTCATCGGCACCCTTGAGGTATTTTGCCTTGAAGTCCGGAGACATCGACCACGCGTCACCCAGATAACGGTCCAGCCGCTCCAGTTCGCTGACGATCAATTCATGTCGCGCCTCTTCCTGCCGACGCTGCATCCGGCCGAAACGAATGTGGCTAAGGTTCTTGACCCATTCAAAATAAGACACCGTCACACCACCCGCGTTGGCATACATATCCGGGATGATAACGGTGCCTTTCTTGCGAAGAATCTCATCCGCGCCAGCGGTGACCGGGCCGTTCGCTGCTTCGATGATCAAAGGTGCCTTGATCCGCTCGGCGTTGGAAAGGTTTATGACACCCTCCAAGGCCGCCGGAATCAGAATATCACACTCAGCCTCCAGAACGCTTGTGCCTTCCGCTGAATGAGTCGCGTCCGGATAATCCTTGACGCCGCCATGCTTGACGATCCACTGGCGGACGGCTTCGACGTCGATACCATCCGGGTTATAGAGCGCTCCGTCCCATTCGATGATACCTACAACGCGTGAACCGTCCTCCTCGCTCAGAAACTTCGCAGCGTGATAGCCCACATTGCCGAGCCCCTGCACCACAACACGCTTGCCGTCCAGCTTGCCCGACAGGCCTGCCGCCCTGACGTCTTCGGGGTGACGGAAAAATTCGCGCAGAGCGTACTGAATGCCACGTCCGGTGGCTTCAACCCGCCCAGCGATACCACCTGCGTTCAATGGCTTGCCGGTCACACAGGCCCGTGCATTGATGTCGGTGGTGTTCATCCGGGCGTATTGGTCGGCCATCCAGGCCATCTCGCGTTCGCCCGTTCCCATGTCGGGCGCGGGAACGTTTTGCGACGGGTTTATAAGATCCCGCTTTGCAAGTTCATAGGCAAAGCGTCGCGTGATTTGCTCCAGCTCGTGTTCTTCGTATTTCCGCGGATCAATGCAAAGCCCGCCTTTCGATCCGCCAAAAGGCGTTTCGACAAGAGCGCATTTGTACGTCATCAACGCAGCTAGCGCTTCGACCTCATCCTGGTTCACAGCAGTGGCATAGCGAATGCCGCCTTTGACCGGCTCCATATGTTCGGAATGGACGGACCTGTATCCGGTGAACGTATGGATCTCACCACGCAGACGCACACCGAACCGAACTGTATAGGTCGCGTTGCAAACCCGGATTTTCTGCTCCAGCCCCGGCGGCAGTTCCATCAGGGCGGCCGCCCTGTTGAACATCAGGTCAACACTCTCGCGAAAGCTTGGTTCTTGGATGCCGGTCATAAAATCCTCCGTACCGCTGGATGACGAAACGTCATGACGTTTTGTCGCACCACTCAAGTCTGGCTGCAATCAAACAATGCACTTTTTTTCATCACCTTCTTAACAGAGACTTGAGGACCTGATGGTGAGTCGCCCAATCCAGTCAATCGCTTAACTGATTGTCTTCATTTCATCGACAGACCAGGGGAAAACGTGAAAATTATACCCCTTGAGTGCGCAAAAAGGCCAAAACCAAGCCTTTTTCGCCCAATTCACGCCACGTTTGAAAATTAAATTTAACTGGAATTTCCTTTCTTTGGCGCACGACTTCTATGTGCGAGGCGGAGTCATCAAATGATAATTTTCTCGCTTCAGAACGACGGCTCGAAGCCGAAACACAAGATTTCCCGGTTGCGGCTGTTTGCCCGAAAAGAAGACGGCACTTTTACGATATTCACCCTGCTCATTTTAATCCTGATGCTGGCCATTACCGGCATGGCGATGGATCTGATGACGTACGAGCGCGACCGCGCCAGCCTGCAATCCACGCTGGACCGCGCGGTACTTGCTGCAGCAGATCTTGACCAAAAGCTGCCGCCGAAGGATGTTGTCGACGCCTATATGGAAAAGGCCGGGCTGGGCCATCTTGAGAAAACCGTGACCGTCACCGAAGGGTTTGGCTCCAGAAAGGTGGCCGCGACCGCCAATGCAGTCGTTCCGACGCGTTTCATGAGGTTCGGAAAAGTTACCGAACTGAATATGAAAGCGGCAAGCACTGCCATAGAGTCCATCGGTTCTGTCGAAATCTCGCTGGTTCTGGACATGTCCGGATCCATGACAAGGTCTTCCGCGACCGCCGGAAAGTCGAAGATCGAAGTCTTGAGAACCGCGGCGAAGGGCTTTGTCACCAAAATGCTTGAGGAATCTGGTGAAACGAAGATTTCGATGTCGATTGTCCCCTATGCCACTCAGGTCAATGCCGGGCAGGACATTCTGGGTAAATTCACCAACGTGACCTCAGAGCACAACTATTCCCATTGCGTGAACTTTACTTCCGGACAATTCGGATCTGCGACGCTTAGCCCGAATACCTTCTATCAGCGTACTGGGCATTTCGATCCTTGGCGATACAATTCGGCAAACGTCAACGGCGTTTCAACCGATGGAGAACAGCCCCCGGCCTATTTCGTATGCCCTGTTCGCAGCGGCAGTGAAATTACAGCTGTCACCGACAATGTCCAATATCTGCACAACCGCATCGATGCCCTGACCGCAAGTGGCAACACATCCATCGACGTAGGCATGAAATGGGGTGTCGGCATGCTGGATCCGTCATTCCAGCCTGTGATCAATGCCTTGGCCACCGAAAACAAGGTTCCTGCAAAATTCGCTCTGCGCCCGGAATCTTATGACTCGGACGTGCTTAAGGTCGTAATCGTAATGACCGACGGGCAAAACACTTCGCAGTACATGTTGGACTCGTCCGCGCGTAGTGGCCTGACTGAAGTTTGGTTCAACCCTGACTATCAAAGACCCGACGGGAAAAAGGGTGAATATAGTATCCGCTATTCGACCAACCCGGATCGTTGGGTCTGGATGCAACATACAGAAGAAAACGGCAGCTATGTCACGGCAGGCCATCCTTTTGGGAACCCACCCAATGAAAACTCCTCTAACGAAGAGATTGGCACCGCCACTCGCCTGACCTATCCCGAGCTTTTTGCCCGAGCTTCGCTGTGGTGGAACGCCAAGAACAACTTCTATTGGCAAAGCAACCACGAGAATAACTGGTACTACGGCCTCAGAAAATCAGTGGGATCTTCCACAAAGAACGCGCGCACGACCAGCATCTGCGGCGCGGCCAAAGACAAGGGTGTCATCATCTATGGCATCGCTTTCGAGGCCCCCACCAGCGGCTTGAATACCATCAAGTCCTGCGCAAGCTCGGACAGCCATGTTCACAATGTAGCTGGATTGGATCTGGACAAGGCGTTTACTGCGATTGCTTCGTCCATCCGCAAATTGAGGCTGACGCAATGATCCGCAAATCACTGTCAAAACTCCGTACTTTCAAGCGATCCGAGTCCGGGAACGCGACGATCGAATTTGTCATGATCATTCCGTTTTTCCTGGCATTCATTGGTATTGGTGGAGAGATGTCGATAATCACCACCAAGCACGCCGCGCTGGAACGGGGTGTTGATCTGGTCGTTCGGGATATCCGTCTGGGCACAGGCACAAACTGGAGCCACGATGTAATCAAGGACCGGATTTGCGACATTTCCGGTATCAAGAATTGTAAAACCAACCTGCGGCTGCAAATGCTTCGCCAGAATGCATTCAATGGCATCGTACTTTCGGACGAAATACCCTGCACCGACAGTTCGGAAGACCCCAAACCAGTGCTCGACTTCAAAAGCGGGGCCTCAAACGAGTTGATGATTTTGCGGGCCTGCCTGCGTATCGATCCTGTTCTGGAAAGCTCGATCATCGCAAACACAGTGGTCGACGAAAGCGGCCACTATGCAGTGACCGCAACGACCGCATTCGTGCAGGAGCCACGGTAAAGCTATGTTTGTATTCAGAAACGTGAAAAACCGCATCAAGGCCTTCAAGCAGGACGAAAGTGGTATTCTGACCGTCGAGGCCATCATGATCTTCCCGCTGTTGTTGTGGACGATTACGTTTACGTTCACCGCATTCGAGGGATTTCGTCAAAGCGCGTCGAACCTGAAAGCTGCCTATACGGTCAGCGATCTGATCTCACGTGAATCGGCCGCCGTGACTGATGTTTACATCGACTCGCTTCACGAACTTATGGGCGAAATGGTCAACAACCGGTCTGAAGTGCGCATGCGTGTCTCGCTGATCCGTTTTGACGAGAACGACAACCGCCACTACGTGGATTGGTCGACCGTGCGCGGCTATGACACGGAATGGAACGACAACAACATCCAGGAAATCGAAAACCGTCTGCCGCCGATGCCGGATCAGGACACGGTCATTCTGGTGGAAACATCCAACGAGTATATTCCTCAGTTCAAACCTGGCTGGGATCTGGCGACCGGCATTAACTTTCAAAACTTCATCTTCACGCGTCCCCGCTTTTCCACCAAGGTCGCTTGCAACCTAGTGCGCCCTCCGGTCGTCTGCGTGGATAATAGCGCTTAAGACTTCTGACATGAACTTGGCCTCGGCGGCAGACGTCATGCCGCCAACGCCGACCCGGCGACCAATCCGCCACCACAATCCGGGCGCCCATTGGTACGTATCTTTGTGCTTGGTGCGAACCAGAAAGCCGTTTGACGGCTTGAACGCGAATACGCCGCGATCCACCGACTCAATATCAGCCACCTTTGCGATCATTTGACCTGACCCGGTACGCAATTCCGACTGTGTCAGTTCAATATAGTCCTGGGTCGCGTGCCATACACGATAGGCCAGCCAAAGCGACGCGCCCCCTACAGCAAAAAGAAATACTTGCCACGCCGGTTCGGGCGGAGATGCCAAAGCGACGTATGTGACCAGCACCCCAACCGTCGACAGCATCCCTACTCCGATCCACCGTCTGGGGGATGACGCCTGAATCGTTGCCAGCACTTCGTCCTGCATGGATGTCTCCTGTCCGTTCCGCTTCGACTTAGCGACTTTCCAGGGGAAACAACAGGGCTTTGGTTGATCAGCAAATTTGCACAGCTCCGGTTAATTGGCGCTGATTGACCGCAATCACGCAGGGGTTACATGCTGGTCAAACAAACCGGAGGCGAATATGTCCCTTAGACCCACACTGGAAACACGCAGGGCCACCCCAACGATGGAAGGGGCTGGCGTGAAACTTCACCGGGCGTTTGGGTTTCAGGACCCGTCCGAACTTGATCCTTTCCTGCTGTTCGACGACTTCAGGAACGAACGCCCGCAGGACTATCAGGCCGGTTTTCCCTGGCATCCGCATCGCGGTATCGAGACGATCACCTATGTTCTGGCTGGATCGGTCGAGCATTCGGATTCGCTGGGCAACACCGGCACGTTGGGCGCGGGCGACGTGCAGTGGATGACGGCGGGGTCCGGCATCCTGCATCAGGAAATGCCGCAGGGAAACACCTCGGGGCAGATGCACGGGTTTCAGCTGTGGGGCAACCTGCCTTCGGATCAGAAGATGACTGCCCCGCGCTATCAGGATGTTCAAAGCAAGGATATCCCCGAAGTCACTGATGACGACGGCACCACCGTTCGGGTGATTGTCGGAGAGTTCTGGGGCAAAACCGGCCCCGTGGACGGCATCGCGGCAGACCCGCAGTATCTTGATATCTCGGTCCCCGCAGGTGTGAAGAAGACCTTCCGCATCGACACTTACCGAAAAGCCTTTGCCTATGTCTTTCAAGGTCAGGCAGCCTTTGCAGATGCGTCACGCCCGTCCGGTGTGCTGTTGGAAAAAGAGGTTGCCGGGCAAGAGGTGAATATCCGGGATATGTCGGGCGACCGCACGCTTGTCCGTTTCGGGACGGGGGACGAAATCACCGTTCAGGCTGGCCCCGACGGCGTGCGGTTTCTGTTGATCTCGGGGGCTCCGATCAATGAGCCCGTCGCATGGCACGGGCCTATTGTGATGAACACGCGGGCCGAATTGGAACAAGCGTTTCGCGAACTGCGCAACGGGACTTTCATTCGCCCTGCGCACTGACACAGTGACGGTCTGGCCCTGTCAGGCCGTCACCGCCTTATGCACCATGTTCCAATAAATCTGTTCGACCTCGTCCAGTGACAGCCGCCCTCCGGACCTGTACCAGGTCATCACACCGTTCAACATGGCAATCACCGCCAGCGTGGCGATCTTGGTGTCCGGTATCGCAAACTGACCAGCCTGCTGGCCAGAGTGAAGGATGTCCTCCAACGCGTTTTCGTATTGGCGTCGAAGGTCTTCGATTTCGGCGAAGTTTTCGGGCGAGAGGTTGCGCAATTCCATATAGGCGATGAACACCTCGTCAGGGCGTTGCAGGTGGAAACGAATGTGAAAACCGACAAATCGGCGTAACGCTTGCCGGCAGTCATCGCAGCGCTCCAGCGCGTTGAGCGCCGAAAGCAGATCCTGCATATGTTCCCGCATCAACCGATACAGCAAACTCTGCTTGTCCGGCGTGTAATTGTATAGCGCCCCCGCCTGAACGCCGACCTCTTTCGCGATCTGCCGCATCGAAACCGCGGCATAGCCGTGGCGGGCAAACAGGTTCAGGGCCGCCTTTCGAATGCGCGGGCCTGTGATATCAGAGTGGGAGCCTTGAGTACGTGCCATGCGCCCACAGTATCTGAACAAATGTTCATATAGAACCCCGCTTGATCGGCGCCGGCAAAAGGTGCATCACGAAAGGACGAACAAAACCGAAAAGCGTGCCACATGAAACTGCTGCCTGTTCTGCCTCTTATTCTTGTGTTTGCCGGGTGTTCAGACTTTCCCGAACTTGAAGGCAGTGAACCGGCCTCGGTCAAATCGGCCCCCTACCCGCGTCTTATTCCGGTGCAGGAAACGTTGGGGCCTTCGATTGATCCCGTAAGCCAGGCCGCAGAGGTGGAGGAAGACCTGACGCAGCGCAGCGAGGCGTTGGCGAAAAAGGCCCAGGCGTTGCAAAACGCGCAAACCAACTAAAGCGTGACATTTGACCTCGACAATCCCCCGGTGACGGATTGCACCCTTGGCCTGAACCCGATAAGGCAGCGCTGATCGGGCAGGCGTCCGAATTCAGACAAGTTTCGAGCGGAAAGGAACCCACGACATGACACAGGCACTGCGGCTGGGAATTGCGGGCTTGGGAACTGTCGGCGTGGGTGTCGTCAAGATTGTTCGCCGCCATGCAGATTTGCTGAAGGCGCGCACGGGCCGGTCGATTGAAATCGTGGCCGTATCTGCGCGGGATCCGAACAAGGACCGCGGCGTGAACCTGTCGGATTATGCCTGGGAAACCGACCCGGTTGCGCTGGCGAAACGTGACGATATCGATGTCTATGTCGAACTGATGGGCGGCGAAAACGGTCCGGCCAAGGCCTCGGTCGAAGCCGCGCTGGCCAGCGGCAAAGACGTCGTGACCGCCAACAAGGCATTGCTGGCCATTCACGGGCAGGAACTGGCCGAACAGGCCGAGGCCGCGGGGCGTGTTATCCGCTTTGAGGCTGCTGTTGCTGGCGGCATTCCGGTGATCAAATCCCTGACCGAAGGGCTGGCTGGTAACGAAATCACCCGCGTCATGGGGGTGATGAACGGCACCTGCAACTACATCCTGACCCGGATGCAATCGCAGCGTCAGGGCTATAACGCCCTGTTCGACGAATGCGCCGAGCTTGGCTATCTCGAGGCCGATCCAAACCTGGATGTGGGTGGCATCGACGCCGCTCACAAACTGGCTTTGCTGGCCTCGATCGCCTTTGGCACAAAGCCAAATTTTGACGGGATCGAGATCGAAGGCATTCAACACATCAGTCTGGACGATATCGATCAGGCCGAGGATATGGGCTTTCGCATCAAACTGCTGGGCGTGGCACAGCGCACCGCGCGCGGGCTGGAACAACGCATGCAGCCTTGCCTTGTGCCCAGCGACTCGCCCTTGGGGCAATTGGAAGGCGGCACCAACATGGTGGTGATCGAAGGCGACGCGGTTGAACAGGTTGTTCTGCGTGGCCCCGGTGCGGGTGAAGGCCCGACGGCCAGCGCCGTGATGGGCGACGTGTGCGATCTGGCACGTGGGCTGCAAATCCCGACCTTTGGCCGACCGGCCAATTCGCTTGAGGCTGCGGCCCCCGCCGTCACGGGCCTGCCGGCGCCTTATTATCTTCGTCTGGGTCTGCTGGATAAACCGGGCGCACTGGCCAAGGTTGCAGCCATTCTGGGCGATGCCGGTGTTTCCATAGACAGGATGCGCCAGTATGCCCATGCAGAAAGCACGGCGCCTGTGCTGATCGTTACCCACAAAACCACCCGCGCCGCGCTGGACGTCGCGCTGGACGGGTTCCGGGAAACGGATGTGGTTGCCGGTGCCCCCGTCGCGTTGCGGATTGAAGAGGTTTGAACTTGCGGCCTGTATGAAACGCAAGCTATGCCGATAGAAACGGCTTAAATGACCAGAGGATACATGACAATGAGTGCTGCCAAAACCGATTTCAACGACCGCCTGCTGTCTCTGGGGCTGGCAAGGGTGGCGGAACAGGCTGCGCTGGCCTCGGCTTCGCTGGTGGGGCGCGGTGACGAGAAAGCCGCCGACCAGGCCGCTGTGAATGCGATGCGCGAACAGCTGAACATGCTGGACATTGCTGGCGTCGTGGTGATCGGTGAAGGTGAACGCGACGAAGCTCCGATGCTTTATATTGGCGAAGAGGTCGGCACCGGAAACGGCCCCGGCGTGGACATCGCGCTGGATCCGCTGGAAGGCACAACGCTGACCGCAAAGGACATGCCCAACGCGCTGACCGTGATTGCCATGGGCCCGCGCGGCTCGATGCTGCATGCGCCCGACGTTTACATGGACAAGCTGGCTGTTGGTCCGGGCCTGCCCGAGGGCGTCGTCAATCTGGACATGTCTCCACGTGAACGGGTGGAAGCCTTGGCAAAGGCCAAGAACTGCAAGCCTGCGGACATCACCGTCTGCATTCTGGAACGCCCCCGTCACGAGGCGATGATTGCCGAAGTGCGCGAAACTGGAGCATCGATCCGCCTGATCACCGATGGTGACGTGGCAGGTGTCATGCATTGCGCAGAAAGCGAAGTGACCGGCATCGACATGTATATGGGCCAGGGTGGCGCCCCCGAGGGGGTTTTGGCTGCCGCTGCGCTGAAATGCATGGGCGGTCAGATCTTTGGTCGCCTGTTGTTCCGCAACGATGACGAGCGGGGCCGTGCTGCCAAGGCGGGTATCACCGATCTGGACCGGGTCTATTCGCGCGATGAGATGGTGACCGCAGATGTGATCTTTGCCGCAACGGGTGTAACCGGCGGTTCTCTGTTGCCGCGCATCAAGCGCGAGCCGGGTTGGGTGGAAACCACGACGCTGCTGATGCGTTCAAAGACCGGGTCCGTACGCCGTATGTCGTATCGCACCCCCACCTGGCCGCACGATAACGCCTAACGGCTTGCGCCGTTGCCTCCGGCGGGAGTATTTGGGAAAAGATGAAAAGGCCGGGTCCGAAAGGATCCGGCCTTGGTTCACAAGGGGCAGGCAATGGGTTTTCTTGGCGTGGAACAATCACTGACCGGGCGGCGCTGGGTTGGCCCGAAAGCCGAGCTGGAGCGGGCTGCCGAGATGATGACTCAACAGACCGACCTGCCGCGTGCGGTATGTCAGGTTCTGGCCCGTCGTGGCGTGCCGGTCATGGAGGCGCGCGGCTTTCTGGACCCCAAACTCAAAGAATTGCTGCCAGATCCCCGCGACATGAAGGACATGGAAACGGCGGCGGCGCGTTTTCTGGACGCCGTACGCCATCGCCAGAAAATCGCGGTGTTCGCGGATTACGATGTTGACGGCGGCTGCTCTGCCTCGCTGCTGCTGGTTTGGCTTCGACAGATGGGGTTGCAGGCGACGCTTTATGTGCCGGATCGGATTGATGAGGGATATGGTCCGAATGTTCCGGCAATGCGGGAACTGGCAACCAGCCACGACCTGATCATTTGCGTCGATTGCGGCACGCTCAGCCATGAGCCGATTGCCGCGGCCAAGGGGGCGGACGTGATTGTTCTGGATCACCACCTCGGCGGCGAAACCCTGCCGGACTGCGTTGCAGTCGTGAATCCCAACCGGCAGGATGAAAGCGGTGATCTGGGCTATTTCTGCGCAGCGGGTGTCGTGTTTCTGATGCTGGTCGAAGCAGGGCGCCAGCTGCGCGCGGCAGGCGCAAAGTGGCCTGACCTGATATCGATGCTGGACCTGGTGGCCCTGGCAACCGTGGCTGACGTTGCGCCTTTGATCGGCGCCAATCGCGCCCTGGTTCGACAAGGCCTGAAAGTGATGGCCCAAAGGCAGCGCCCCGGACTTGTCGCATTGTCCGATGTCTCGCGCATGGATACGGCGCCCAACAGCTATCACCTGGGTTTTCTGCTTGGCCCCCGCGTGAACGCAGGCGGTCGCATCGGGCAGGCCGATCTGGGTGCCCGCCTGCTGAGCACGGATTCCCTGCACGAGGCACAGGCCCTGTCCGAACGTCTGGACGCGCTGAACACAGAACGCCGGGACATTGAAAACGCCGTGCGCGCCGCCGCGATGGAGCAGGCCGAGGGTCGCGGACTCGACGCGCCGCTGGTCTGGGCCGCCGGTGAGGGCTGGCATCCGGGTGTGGTGGGCATCGTGGCGTCTCGTTTGAAGGAAACCGCCAACCGTCCGGCCATCGTGATCGGCTTTGACGGTGATGAGGGCAAAGGCTCGGGGCGTTCGGTCTCGGGCGTGGATCTGGGGGCGTCGATCCAGCGGCTCGCGGCGGAAGGGTTGCTGGTCAAGGGTGGCGGTCACAAGATGGCCGCTGGACTTACCGTCAAGCGCGACAAACTGGAACCTGCGATGGAACGCCTCAGCGAGTTGCTGGCAAAACAAGGTGCAGGTCAGGGCGGCCCTGCGGATATGAAGCTGGAAGGCGCCCTTATGCCGGCTGCCGCGACAGTGGATCTTGTCGAACAGATCGAACAGGCCGGACCGTTTGGCGCCGGAGCCCCTGCCCCGCGATACGCGCTTCCGGATCTTCAGGTGCGTTTTGCCAAACGTGTCGGGGAAACGCACCTGAAGTTGTCATTGTCCGATGGCATGGGTGGTGGGCTGGATGCGATTGCCTTTGGTGCCTTTGACGGTCCGATGGGCGAGAGACTGTCAAATCATGGTGGCGCGCGCTTTCATTTTGCAGGCCGGCTTGAGGTGAACACCTGGGGCGGGCGACAATCCGTGCAGCTCAGGCTCGAGGACGCGGCAGAGGCAAATTGACGTCTCGCTCGAACGGCGTAAAAAACTTTCTCATCCCTGCGTTTTTCGGCTTGCGGGGGTCACAGTGAAACCGTAAAAGGCCCTCCACAAGCCAGCGTGGCCCGTTCGTCTATCGGTTAGGACGCCAGGTTTTCAACCTGGAAAGAGGGGTTCGATTCCCCTACGGGCTACCACTCGTGCTTGCGTCACTACCAAGTGGCCCGTTCGTCTATCGGTTAGGACGCCAGGTTTTCAACCTGGAAAGAGGGGTTCGATTCCCCTACGGGCTACCATTTCTCCTGATCAAACCCCGAACTTTTCTCGGCACAGGTTTTCGATCTTTTGCCAGGTGGATTTGTATTCGGGTGTGTTTTCTGCCGCGTAGTGAAAGTTTTTCATCAGCCCGGTCAGCTGCGTGAACACCTGCCTTACCTCAGCCTTGTCGACAAAGACCGCCTTGGATTGCGTCACATCGTACACAAGCTTGAACGTCTTTATCTGCCGTTCAAGCGGCACCGTCGCATCGACTGTGTCAAATGCGTCCTGCTGCAAGTAGACCATATCGACGAACAATGCTGTCTGTTGGGTTACAAAGTCGTCAATTGTGACGCCCTCTTCCCCAGTGACTTGCATCATCTGATCGACCTGTTCACCTTTTTCGATCAGGGCCAACAGGGTGCGCACTTTGGCTGTCCAACCCGGCTCGGCGTTCCTGTCATACCAGTCGGACAATTGGTCGGTATACCGAGACCAGCTGAGCATCGGATCCACCGCTGGATAAAACCGCTTGTAGGCGCGTTCGGATGACAACCCGAGGAAACACTTGACCGTCGACAAGGTTGACTGGGTTACCGGCTCGTCAAAATTGCCACCAGCAGGCGAAACCGTTCCGATCAGCGTCAGGCTGCCAAGATCGCCGTCATTCGTTCTCAGCGCCCCGGCGCGTTCGTACAAACCCTTGATCGAGCTTTCCAGATAGGCCGGGAACCCCTCTTCGCCCGGGATCTCTTCGAGCTTGCCAGAGGTCTCGCGCATGGCTTGCGCCCACCGGCTGGTGCTGTCGGCGATCAACAAGACATCATTGCCCATCTGGCGGTAGTATTCCCCCAACGTGATCCCGGTGAAAATCGACGCCTCGCGCGCGGCAACCGGCATGGATGACGTGTTGCAGATGATGATCGTCCGATCCATCAGGCTGCCACCGGTGGTTGGATCGGTCATCTTCGGAAATTCCTCGATGGTCTCGACCACCTCACCTGCACGTTCGCCGCAGGCCACGACGATCACGATATCAACCTTCGCATTCCGTGCGATCAGGTTTTGCAGCACGGTCTTGCCCGCCCCGAACGGCCCGGGAATACAGGCGGTGCCGCCGCGTGCAATCGGAAAGAACGTGTCGATCAGCCGTTGCGACGTCAGAACCGGTTCCGTGGGATACAACCGCTCGGACAGTGCGCGCTTCAGGATGTTTTCCGGCAATGGTCTCCGAACAGGCCATTTCTGCGAAAGCGTCAGCGTATGCTCGCCACCGTCTTCGTCTTCCAGGCGGGCCACGACGTCATGGATCGTGGCCGCGCCTTTTTGCACCCAGACCACCTTGTACGCACCGGTCCAGTTGAACGGCAGCATGATCTTGTGGCTGAAATGGCCTTCGGGCACCGTTCCGATACTGTCCCCGGCAGTGACCGTGTCGCCCACCTTCACGGACGGCGTAAAGGACCATTTCGCGTTTTCATCCAAGGGCGCGACATCTGCGCCGCGCGGCAGGAAGGTACCAAATGCTGCCGCCACCTTGGGCAAAGGCGACTGCAACCCGTCAAACACCTGCCCCAGCAGCCCCGGACCCAGCTCGACCGACAAGAGCTGACCTGATTGCTCCACCGGGTCGTCGACCGCCACCCCATCAGTGCTTTCATAGACCTGAACGTCCGCCATATCCCCACGTACGCGCAGCACTTCGCCCTTGAGCCTTTCCTGCCGCCCACCGGGGCCGGAACGCGAAGGCAATATGTAAACCACTTCGTTTTTGACCAGTTGACCGGGGCGACCGGTCGCGTCCGGATTGGCCTGTATCCGCACAAGCCCTTCCTGAACCAGGACGACGCGAGCGGTCGATGAATGTTTGGCTGAGATTGGGGCTGTCATGCGCTTGCTCCCTCAAAATCGACATCAGCGAAGTCGGCCATGGCCTGTTGTGCCAGTTTCTCAAATCTCTTGGCGGCTTCCGCAGCGCTGCTTTGCGCCCAGCGGTCGAAGATGTTCCAGATCAGAACGTAGATGGCGACCGCCTCGAAATCGAACATGTGACGAGCCGCGTGCCGCTTGAGCTGCTTGTGGCTTATCGACAAAAGCAGACGTTCCAGACCCAGCGGATCTTCGTTTTCCAGCAATTGGGTTGCCTCTTTGATCCAGGGCATGAGCCGTTTCAGCCGAAAGCTGGGATCACCCCAATTGGCGGGGATGTGGCGGCTCCATCGTCCGACTCCGAACGGGCCTGAAGGCGCTGGTTCTCCGCGTTTTCTCAGGCGCAGCGCCGCAACCACCGAGCGCAGTTCCATGCGTTCCATGAAGAGTTTGCGTAAGGTGTGCTGAGGGATGTCCACCATCGCTTGTTTGCAGCGCTGGATCGCCTGAGCGTCGGTGACATCCATGTCGTAGGCGCTCCAGCTCAACGCGTGCTCGAGGATCTTCAGAGCTTTGCTGTCCTCCGGTGTCAAAGCCGTCAATCGACGGTCCAGCCTGATACGTGACAGGGGCGGCTGCCTGGCAACGAACAACCGTTCCGAACCCGGAAGGCTGCACATCAACGCGATATAGGCGTCCTGTTTTGACATCTCAGCGGATGACCCCTTCCAGAACGGCACGGAACCGGGGCTGCAAATGCTCCATCAACAGCGACGCCACCGCCTTATCCGTCAGGTCCAGAACAACACCCTGATCTTCTGCGCGAACGCGGATGCCTTCCTGCACGTCAT
Organism: Ruegeria sp. H8; assembly: GCF_056532905.1. Lineage (NCBI taxonomy): Bacteria > Pseudomonadati > Pseudomonadota > Alphaproteobacteria > Rhodobacterales > Roseobacteraceae > Ruegeria > Ruegeria sp. H8. Next base: position 1,140,790 of record NZ_JBQFNY010000001.1, read on the forward strand.
CGGCTGCGTGCAACTCGACATTCTCGCGCAGCATCTTCGCAGTCAGCCCAAGAACATATTTTGTCAGCTTGCCGGATTGAATGTCATCGGCGTTTTGCTTGATGTCTTCTTGCGTGGCGACCCGGGCAGGAAGAACGACGGAAGCCCTGCCATTCAGATTTGCGCCTTCCCCGGCCCGGCCTACCACCTCGAGGATCATCTGCCTGAGAAGCTCGGGATCAGACATCTCTTTGGTCACAAGGCGTTCGACATCTGCCTTGAAGCGATCCGTCAGACCTGCCTTCATGGTCAGCACGGCATCCCGCATCGCCGTGTTCAATGCTTCTTCGCCAGCAGCCCTGTAATTGTCGGTCTCCGTGCGGGCTTTCATTTTCAACTCATCGGCTTCGCGCTTTGCCTCTGCCACGATGCGCGCGGCTTCGGCTTTTGCTTCCTCGCGCAATTTTTCGGCTTCGGCCTGACCAGCGGCAACCCCATCGTTGCGCAATTTGTCGATCAGCGCGTCAACCCCATGCGCAATCGTTCTGTCTTGTGCCATCAGCTGATCCCCGCACTGATGACCAACGCAAACACGAAGGCAAAAACACCAAACCCTTCGATGATTGCGGCAGGGGCCAGAGCAAGGCCAAAAATCTCGGGCTTTTCCTTGGTCGCATTGATCGCAGCCGCACAGGCCCGACCCTGCCAGATGCCGCAATACATCAGTGCGATACCCGACAGGATGCCGATCCCGAACAGACCGCCCGCGTTTTCAGGTGTCACGTCGCGGTTCAGGGTAAACATGATGACGATCCCGTAGATGACCATCGTTGAGGGAAACGCGGATACACCCACGAAACGGCCATAGCCGCCCTCGGTTTCCGTCATGGCCCCGATACTGGCCATACCGGCGATCGAACACCCAATAGCGCTGGCTGCAGCCCCCAACGCCATTGGCGCATAAATACCCAGCCAACCCAGTGTAAGAACAAGCTCATTCATTCCTGAACCTCCTTGCGGGCAAATGGACGAAAGATGATGCCTTCATCCGGCAGACCCCATTTAAAGAATTCGATGTAATTGAGACGCAAACCGTGCACGACGCCGCTCATCATCGCGAGTGCGAAGTTCAATACATGACCTATGATCAATATCAGCAGCCCAAACAGAATGCCCGGCCCCCTAAGGGCCTGCATGACCGACACCGCCAGATCATTGAACGTGATCGCCAGCGAGGCCGAAGCAAGGCCCAACGCGAAAAGACGCATATAGCTGAGAACATCCCCAAACGCGCCCATCGCCCCGGCAAGGCTTTGAAACCCTTCGAGCAAACGCCGGATCCAGTCCATCGGCCGCTGGATGACCCGCTCGCTGGAAAACAGGACAATCGCCACGATGCCGGCGGTCAGGATAGCAGCGCCCGGCACCGGCGACTTGCCGTTCATGTAGCCGAGCCAAAGGACAAACCCGCCGATCAGGGCCGCAATCCAGCCCAGATTGGCAACCGCCTTGCGTTGCCCCCACGCCGCGCGCGCCGCAAGTGCGTTGGCCAGGACAAGGTGTATGACGCCAACGACGATCGAGACCATCATCATCGCGCCGAAATCGTTCAAATCCAGCACCTTGAGCCTTGTCCAAATTGAACCCGCAGCCGGTGATACCCCAAAATAGCTGCCCACCATGACCCCGTAAAATATCGTAACAGCCGAGATGATCAGGCCGAACAGACGCCAGGACCTTTGACCAGCGGTGCGGTCCATCCGTCTCCAAAAGGCCAGCACCGCCAGCAGGATGACAGCACCGTAACCGGCATCCGCCACGATCATGGCAAAGAAGATCGCAAAGGACGCCGAGACGATGACGCTGGGGTCCCAGTTCTGATATCCGGGCACCTGATAGAACAGCGCCAGATCGACAGCGGCCCTGCGGTTTTCAGGCTGCTTTAGCAAGGTCGGAGGCGCGTCGCCCGAACCCGGATCTTCAATCAGGACGGCTGAACCCTTGGCGTTTGCCATGGCAAGAACAGCATCCACCTGATCCACGGGAACCCACCCCTGCAAAGCAAACACTGCCTCTTCGTCGCGCACTTTCTGCGTTGCATGGGCAAGCTCGGCGGCACTTTCGGCGACGGACAGGTTCCGGCGCATCAATGTCAGATAGCGCGTCAGCGCCACGCGTTCGGCTTCCAACGCCTCGAGGGCGATTTCGGCCTCTTCCAACTGGGCCTCAAGCTCGTGTACCGGTAGCGAACCGACATGGGTTCGCGGAACAGGAAGAACACCATCATCGGGTTCGTCAGGTGAAATCAGAACGGCGTAAAGGTACCGGTGGTCTTCCTCCAATATTGCCCAGGGAAGCTTGACCTCGGACAGGGCATCCCGGTGCTTCAGCGGCAGCTGATAGAACCACAGCCTGTTGCCAGCCAGCGCATCGGTCGGCGGAAAATCCAAATCCCCCCAAGGTCGCACCTGGGCGATGCGATGCGCCAGAAAGTCACGCCGGTCCATTGTATCCCGAACGCGCTGCATGAGGTCGGTCACCTCGCGCACGAAACGATCCATGTCGAAATCAGACGCACGCTGGACCTGGCGGCGCGGGTCAGGCACTTCTGCAAGGAAACGCAATGCCTTATACGCCTCTCTTGCACCGCGCTCACTGATCTTTTCCGGCTCTTTCGGTGTGGGAACAAGCGGCAAAACATGCATGCAGCCAAGGGCCTGAAGCGCCTCAAGCGTTTCCGCCTTTCGGGCAGCAGGCCCGATCAGAGACATCTTTTTCAGATGCGCAACGCTCATGTCAAAGCCTCCTGCGCGTGTTTGCGTTTCGAGATCTTCGACCGCACGACGGCCTGCATCTGTTCGTCGCTCAGGTAGATGCGGATTTTCTTGATGTTGGCCTTGGCGCGCGGGATCAGAACCTTTTCGAACAAGTTGACCCGCTGGGTAATGGTGGCCACCGCCTTGTCGAAGATGCGAACGCGTTCTTCGGCAATCTTCACCCGCACCCGCGCTTCGATGACGTCGTGCAGCAAAAGCGCAGCGGCATCGACCCAATGGGGCTTGGCCAAAACGGAATACGGGCGCACCGCCACTTCGATCCGATCAAGGTCAGGCAGCTTGACCCCTACCACATTGACCTCTTTGACCTTGTAGTCCTTGAGCTTGACCAGCCCATCCAGAGCGACACCCTGCTGCGCCAGCATCGGCAGCTTTTCACCAACCTGCTGCACCAGCGCCTGCACCATTTGCTCGAGGCGGTCGACCTCTTCCCGGGCCCGAACCCGTTCAGCCATCAACTGTTGTCGCTTCAGGTCCAGCGATGGCAGGAACCGTTCAAAGCTTTTCAGCTGTGTCTGCTCGCGCGCAAGCGACGATTTATTCAGCTGCAACCGCGCCATTGGCATCCTTCGGGAAATACTTGTCGATCAATGCCTGCTTCATCAGCAACTGTTCCGGCGCAAAGCACTCTGCCAGTGTCTTCCAACCCAGATCCAGCGCCTCTTCCAGCGGGATCGAAACATTGATGTCCATGAACCGAGACCGGAACAGGCCGCCGAATTTCAGCAATTGGTGATCATAGTCTGACAGGTCGAAGGCCATCGCCTGTTTTTGCGCGGCATCGCGGCTTTCAGAATAGAAACGGATCATCGTGTTCATGATCTGCCCATGATCTTCGCGGGTGGTCTTGCCGATCACGTTCTGCTTGAGGCGCGACAGGCTGCCGAACGGATCGATCACGCCGGAATGCAGATAGAACTGCCCTTCGGTGATATAGCCGGTGTTGTCAGGCACCGGGTGGGTTACGTCGTTTCCGGGCATGGTCGTGACGGTCAGAACCGTGACCGACCCGCCTTTGGCATAGTCACAGGCTTTTTCGTACCGGCGCGCAAGCTGCGAATACAGGTCCCCCATATAGCCGCGCTGAGATGGCACCCTCTCCTGACTGATGCCAACCTCTTTCATCGCGTCAGCATAGGCGGTCATGTCCGTCAGCAGGACCAGCACGCGTTTGCCCTCTTCCACAGCGAACTTCTCGGCCACTGCCAATGCCATGTCCGGCACCAGAAGACGTTCCACCAAAGGATCCATCGCCTGATTGACGAACATGACGGTACGCGAAAACACACCCGCATCTTCGAACGAGGTGCGAAACGTGTGGTAGTCGTCAAAAATCAACCCCAGCCCGCCAAAGATCACGATATCCGCGTCGGCCTGAATACCGATTCGGCTGAGGAACGCGTTGAACGGCTCGCCTGAAACCGAGAAGATCGGAATTTTCTGGCTCTCGACCAATGTGTTGAACACGTCGATCATCGGCACATCCGTGCGGATCATTCTGTTTGGAACCGCGCGTTCCGCCGGATTGACGGTCGGTCCGCCAATATCGATATGCGGTTCCGCAGACAGGTCGGGGCCTCCATCAATGGCCACACCGGCGCCATCAAACACGCGGCCCAGAATGTTGGCCGAATAAGGTGTCTGCATCGGGTGACCGAGAAAGGTTGCCGTTGCTTCGGTCGATATGCCCTTGGTGCCGGAAAACACCTGCAACGTGACGACATCCCGGTCGATGAAGATCGTCTGGGCCAGTGTTTTTCGGCCATCCACCGTCTCGATCACAGCGAGGTCGTTGAACCGGACAGCCGACTCTCCTTTGTTCTGGATCGGAACCCGAACCTTGATTGTGTCCCCGACGATTTCCAGAACACGCGTGTACTTCAACAGACTTCGGGACATTGCCTATCCTCACTGTTCCAAGTCGTTTTTCGTAATTCGCGCCGCACGTCTCAGCGGTAATTTTTGCAATGACAATCCTAGCTTACAACGAATTCACAAATTGGCAAACGAGTTCAGCGCCACCTCTTTTGGGATGCCTGAACGTCAATTACTAAATTTTTAGTTTGACACATACGCAAGAAATCGCTGATGCTGTCCGTCATCCGGTTTCCGCCGGAGAACCATAATTTTGGGAGGAGACAGATGCGGAGACATCTACTTTCCGCAGTGGCGGCGGCTGCCGTCATTGCGGGGCACGGTCCTGCTTGGGCCGACGAAGCCGCAGCACAACGTTGGATCGACGACGAATTCCAGCCATCGACCTTGTCGAAAGACGAACAGATGGCCGAGATGCAGTGGTTCATCGAAGCTGCACAGCCTTACGCAGGTATGGAAATCAACGTCCTGTCCGAAGGTATCCCGACACATTCCTACGAATCCGAGGTGCTGACCAAGGCGTTCGAAGAAATCACCGGTATCAAGGTCAACCACCAGATTCTGGGTGAAGGTGAAGTGGTTCAGGCCGTTCAAACCCAAATGCAAACGGGTCGGAACCTGTATGACGGCTATGTCAACGACAGTGACCTGATCGGCACCCATTCGCGTTTGCAGCTGGCCTATCCGCTGACGGACATGATGGGCGGTGACTGGGCCGCGACGACTTCGCCGACGCTGGATCTGGATGACTTCATGGGCATTCAGTTCACCACCGGACCGGACGGCAAGCTGTATCAGCTGCCCGATCAGCAGTTTGCGAACCTTTACTGGTTCCGCAAGGACTGGTTCGATGATGAGGCGAACAAAGCCGCGTTCAAAGAAAAGTACGGCTATGATCTGGGCGTTCCGGTCAACTGGTCCGCGTATGAAGATATCGCTGAGTTCTTCACCAATGATGTGAAAGAAGTCGATGGTACCACGATCTACGGCCACATGGATTACGGCAAACGTGCACCTGACCTCGGATGGCGCATGACCGATGCCTGGCTGTCGATGGCCGGTGCCGGCGATAAGGGCGAACCGAACGGTGTGCCTGTCGACGAATGGGGCATCCGCATGGAAGCGGGCACCTGTAACCCTGTTGGCGCTTCGGTGTCGCGCGGTGGTGCTGCAAACGGTCCGGCCGCGGTCTATGCGATCCGGAAATGGGACGAATGGCTGCGGGCCTATGCGCCTCCGGGTGCCGCGTCTTATGACTTCTACCAGTCGCTGCCGGCACTTAGCCAGGGCAACGTGGCCCAGCAGATCTTCTGGTACACGGCCTTCACCGCCGACATGGTCAAGCCGAAGTCCGAAGGCAACAACACCGTGGATGACGAAGGCACGCCGCTGTGGCGGATGGCGCCCAGCCCGCACGGCCCCTATTGGGAAGAAGGCCAGAAGGTTGGCTACCAAGACGTGGGGTCCTGGACGTTCCTCAAATCGACCCCCTCGGATCGTGCCCAGGCAGCCTGGCTTTATGCCCAGTTCGTGACCTCCAAAACTGTCGACGTGAAAAAGTCCCACGTGGGTCTGACCTTCATCCGCGACAGCTCGGTCAACCACGAGTCGTTCACCGAACGCGCACCCAAGCTGGGTGGTCTGGTCGAGTTCTACCGCTCGCCTGACCGCGTGGCATGGTCGCCGACTGGCATCAACGTGCCGGATTATCCGAAGCTGGCCCAGATCTGGTGGCAGCAGATCGGTGACGTGAACTCGGGCGCCTTCACCCCGCAAGAGGCGATGGATCGTCTGGCAGAAGAGATGGACATCACTATGGCCCGGATGCAGGCCGCGGATGAAAGCGCCGGTGTCTACGGCGGCTGTGGTCCGCGCCTGAACGAGCCGCAAGACCCATCTTTCTGGCTGGAAAAGCCGGGCTCACCCAAGGCCAAGCTTGAGAACGAAAAGCCGCAGGGCCAGACCGTCAACTATGACGAACTGGTTCAGCGCTGGCAGTCAAAGTAAGCCGTTGAAACCCGGGGGTGCCGCGTCAGGCACCCCCACCTCAAGACCAGTGCATTGCACTGAAGGACCGGAACCCACGGACATGATCGAACTTCAAGACGCGACCAAAAGGGTCGGCAACGTCATCCATATCAAGCCCACAAACCTGACCCTTCAAACAGGCCACTTCAACGTGCTGCTGGGCGCGACGGGCTCGGGCAAGACCTCTCTGATCAAGATGATGGCCGGTCTGGACCCGATCGCCTCGGGCAAGGTCCTGATGGATGGGCAGGACGTCACACGGCTGAATACGCAGAAGCGAAAAATCAGCCTCGTGCACCAGTTCTTCGTGAACTACCCACATATGACCGTATTCGACAACATCGCCTCGCCCCTGCGTGTGGCAGGCATGGCGCAATCCGAGATCGAAGGCCGCGTGGAAGAGGCCGCCGAGCTGCTGCAACTGCGCCCGATGCTGCACCGCCGCCCGCACGAGCTGTCGGGTGGGCAACAACAACGTACCGCGCTGGCGCGTGCTATTGCTAAAGAAAGCCGCGCCGTGTTCCTTGACGAACCGCTGGCCAACCTCGACTACAAACTGCGTGAAGAACTGCGCGAGCAGCTACCCGATCTGTTCGCAGGTCGCGGGGCCGTGGTGGTCTATGCCACGTCCGAGCCCGAAGAGGCGCTGCTGCTGGGCGGCTACACCGCCCTGATGGAAGATGGCCGCGTGACCCAGTTCGGGCCAACCGCTGACATTTATCGCAACCCAGAAAACATCGCCGCCGCGCGGGTCTTTTCGGATCCGCCGATCAATGTCGCACGCATCACCGTTTCCGCTGCGCAGGCGCAACTGGCCGGTGGAGGTGGCTGGGCCGTTACCGACATGGCCGACGGAGATTACATGGTCGCGGTGCGGCCGCATCGTGTGACGCCGTTCCGTACGTCTGACGCGGACGTGGAACTGACCGGCCGCGTGATCGTGACAGAGCTTTCGGGTTCGGATTCCAGCGCGCATTTCCAGCATGGCGAGGACGCCTGGGTGTCGCTGGCCGCCGGTGTCCATCCCTATCAGGTGGGCGAGGACCACACATTCTTCATGAACCCGGCCCATTGCCGGTATTTCGGCCAAGACGGCAAAAGGGTGGCCTGACATGGCACAGATCAAACTTTCGAACCTCCGCCACAGCTACATGCCGTCGCCAAAAGGCCCCGAGGATTACGCGCTGAAGGAAATCGACGTGACCTGGCGTGATGGCGGGGCCTATGCCTTGCTGGGGCCGTCAGGCTGCGGCAAGTCCACGCTGCTGAACATCATCTCGGGCCTGCTGACCCCGTCCGAAGGGCAGATCCTGTTCGACGACCGTGACGTGACCGCTCTGCCCCCTGATCAGCGCAACATCGCACAGGTGTTCCAGTTTCCGGTGATTTACGACACGATGACCGTGGGTGAAAACCTGGCCTTTCCGTTGAAGAACCGCGGCGTCGATCCGGCGACGATCAAGCGCCGCGTCGATGCGATCGCCGAGATGCTGGATGTCACCGACATGCTGAACACCCGTGCCAGCGGCCTCAGCCCGGACAACAAGCAGAAAATCTCGATGGGTCGCGGCCTGGTCCGCGACGACGTAAACGCGGTGATGTTCGATGAACCTCTGACCGTGATTGACCCGCATCTGAAATGGAAGCTGCGGTCCAAGCTGAAAGAACTGCACCAGCGCGTCAAGGCGACGATGATCTACGTCACCCACGACCAGACCGAGGCCCTGACCTTCGCGGACGAGGTCGTGGTGATGCAAGAGGGCGAAGTGGTGCAGATCGGCACCCCGGTGGAGCTGTTCGAGCGCCCGCAGCACACGTTCGTGGGCCATTTCATCGGCTCGCCCGGAATGAACGTGCTGCCCTGCGAGGCGCGCGGCGACCGCGCCCTGTTCGAAGGGCACGAAATCATGCTGGAAGGTCCCATTCATGGTGATGTCGGCCGCACCGATCTGGGTATTCGCCCGGAATATGTCGGCTTCGGCGAGACCGGCATCCCGGCGCATGTGACGAAAGTATCAGACATCGGTCGCCACTTTGTGGTCAGCGCGATGGTCGGCAATACCGCCCTCAAGGCCGTGACCGAACACAGCGTGCCCGAACCCGGATCACAGGTTTTCCTGCAATTCAAACCCGAACAATCCCGCGTCTACCGCGACGGCTGGATCGCAACCGAGGAGCGGGCCCAATGAGAACAGAAAATCAAAAAGCGTGGTTCTTTGTCCTGCCCGTGCTGGCACTGGTCGCGTTCAACGCGCTGGTGCCGATGATGACTGTGGTCAACTATTCGGTGCAGGAAACCTTTGGCAACAACCAGTTTTTCTGGGAAGGCCTGGGTTGGTTCGAACAGATCCTGCGGTCGGACCGGTTTCAGGCCGCACTTGGACGACAGTTCCTGTTTACTTTCTTGATCCTGATCATCGAAGTACCTCTTGGCATCATCGTGGCCCTGTCGATGCCGCGCAAAGGATTCTGGGTGCCCGTCTGTCTGGTGCTGATGGCCCTGCCGATGCTGATCCCCTGGAACGTGGTCGGGTCGATGTGGAACATCTTCACCCTGCCCCAGATCGGTCTGTTGGGATATTTCCTGAATGACGTTCTGGGCATCAACTATGACATGACGCAACAGCCGCTTTCGGCCTGGATCACCGTCATCGTCATGGATGTCTGGCACTGGACGTCGCTGGTCGTGTTGCTGTGCTATGCAGGCCTCGTGTCGATCCCGGATGCCTATTATCAGGCGGCCAAGATCGACGGGGCAAGCCCTTGGTCGGTGTTCCGCTACATCCAGCTGCCCAAGATGAAGACGGTTCTGACGATCGCGGTCCTGCTGCGGTTCATGGACAGTTTCAACATCTATACCGAGCCCTTCGTGCTGACCGGCGGTGGCCCCGGCAACTCGACCACCCTGCTGTCGATCGACCTTGTGAAAATCGCGCTGGGGCAGTTCGACCTTGGCCCTGCGGCTGCGATGAGCCTGATCTATTTCGCCATCACGCTGCTGGTTTCGTGGCTCTTCTACACTCTGATGACAAAGGATGACGCGCAATGAAGAAGCGGTCTCTCATCCCGATCCTCTATATCGCGTTCCTGATGCTGCCGATCTATTGGCTGGTGGCAATGTCCTTCAAGACCACGAACGAAATCCTGTCGGGCTTTTCCCTGTTCCCCCAGACCTTTACGCTGGAGAATTACATCACCATCTTCACGGACCCGACGTGGTATTGGGGCTATATCAACTCGATCACCTATGTGACGTTGAATACGGTGCTTTCGGTCAGCGTCGCCTTGCCCGCTGCCTATGCGTTTTCTCGCTATCGGTTTCTGGGTGACAAGCAGCTGTTCTTCTGGTTGCTGACCAACCGGATGGCCCCGGCAGCGGTCTTCGCCTTACCGTTCTTCCAGCTCTATTCTTCGATCGGCCTGTTCGACACGCATCTGGCTGTGGCACTGGCGCATACATTGTTCAACGTGCCGCTGGCAGTTTGGATTTTGGAAGGCTTCATGCGGGGAATTCCAAAAGAGCTGGATGAAACCGCCTATGTCGACGGCTATTCCTTCCCGCGTTTCTTCATGACGATCTTCCTGCCCAATATCAAAGCGGGCGTGGGCGTGGCGGCCTTCTTCTGCTTCATGTTCTCGTGGGTGGAAATGCTGCTGGCCAAGACCCTGACCGCGGTCGAGGCCAAACCCATCGCCGCCGTGATGACCCGCACCGCGTCCAGCGCGGGCTATGAATTGGGGCTGCTGGCCGCCGCCGGCACCCTGACCATCATCCCCGGCGCCATCGTCATCTGGTTTGTCCGCAACTACATCGCGCGTGGTTTCGCGATGGGACGTGTGTGAGGTTCGATATGCGTAAACTTCTTCTCATCCTTCTTTTCCTTCCTTCTACGACCTTTGCCCAGCAGGCCGGATGGGGCAGTGTCGGCCAGCAAGAGGAAAAAGGTTTTTCCTGGACTGCACCACTGTGGCCCGATTTCTGGATGGCCTGGACCCCGGCGACACTTGCCGTATTTGTCGGCATCTTTTCGGCCATCGCGCTGATTGGCGTTCTTGAGGGCTTCAAATATCGCGATGGCATAGAACGGCGCGGTGTACTGGGGCTGACAACCACATTGGGCGATCGGCTTTTCATCACCCTTCTGGGGTCCGCCTATATCTTCCTCGCCTGGCTGGGCATTGTCGGGCAGCCGGTATGGACACCTCTTTTCCTGTCTATCGGCTGGGGCGTTTTTGTGTTCTGGAAAGTTTAGACTTTGAGAAATCGCGAAAGGATGCTTGTCTGGCAGGCATACTAAACATGACAACACCGAGATCGATGCGAAAGAAAAAGACAACAAATCTGCTGACCGAGGTTGAACTGGAGTTCATGAACGAGCTCTGGGCCCTCGGGCAAGGCTCGGTGCGAGATGTCCTGGACCGCCTGCCTTCGGAACGCAATCTGGCCTATACATCCGGTGCCACGATCCTGCGTATTCTGGACGAGAAAGGTTTTGTGGAAAGCCGCAAGACAGGAAAGACCCTGATCTATACGCCGCTTCTGGAAAAGGACAGATATCAGGCCCGTTCTCTGCAAAACCTGTCCCGAACTCTGTTTGACGACACACCCGCCACACTGGTGGCCCGGCTTGTCGATGATGCGGGGCTGAGCGAAGCCGACCTGGAGGAAATTCGAGCACTGGTAGAAAGGAGACTGCAAAATGACAGCGGTTAGACCGGTTCTCGACACATTTATCGAACTCAACATCGTGCTGGCCTTGTCAGCCGTCATCTGGCTGGCGGCCCGCGCAGCCCTGACCCGAACAGCCCTGCGCCACAGCTATGTCGCGCAGTTGCGTGCGCTCAAGGCGCTGTGCGTGTGCGTTCTGATCAGCCCGTTTCTTGCGTTTGGCGTGTCATCACTCGCCTCTTATGCATGGCCGGGCAGCGCCATGGCGCTTGGCGACATCGCCGTTGCCGCCTATCTGCGCGGCGATATCGCCATGCCCGCCACCCAGTTCGAGGCCTTGCTGAACACCCGTGAACGGTGGGTGGACCTTGCATTGTCAGGGCAACAGCCGGTGATCACTGCCCTTGTAACGCTGCTTGTTTTGGTCGCCGCCGTGTTTGCGGCCCGCGCTCTGCGGGACGCGGCGATGATCCGTCAGACAGTCAAATCCAGCTTTCTTTGGCGGCAGTCGGCCAAGGTTGACATCCGTCTTTCGGATCGCATCACCGTTCCGTTCGCCGTGCGCGGATTGCGCCGTCGCCATGTCGTTCTGCCAAGCCACCTGCTGGATACGCCGCACGAACTGCGCTTTGCGTTGGCGCACGAGCTTCAGCATGTTCGCGCGGGTGACGTGGAATGGGAACTGGGCTTTGAAATGCTGCGCCCGCTGTTGTTCTGGAACCCAGCCTATTTGATGCTCAAGTATCAGTTCGGCCGCTTGCGTGAACTGGCATGTGACCAGTCCGTAGTGGCCCGCAAAAGGATCGATGCGCGCGAATACACTTCCTGCCTGCTGGATTATTGCGCGCGTACGATCTCGGCAAACAATCCTCGCGTCCTGAATGTTGCGTTTGTGACGGGCGGCAAGGCCAAGCGCGTGCTGCGTCAGCGCGTGCTTGCATTGACCGATGCACAGCCGGCGGTGCCCACCCTGCCCGCTCTGTTCCTGGGGATGGCATTGACCTTCGCCACCCTTCTTGCATTGGGGTCTGCGTCGATCCAGCAAACGCAGGATTGGAGCCATGACCGCCTGATGCTGTCAACCGTGGTCAATCTGGAACGGCTGGAAGCACGCAATCAGGGGAACTGATCCGACCTGATCACCAGCCGCGACGCCCGAACAGCGAATGAAGCCGACCTTGATCTGAAAAAGGCTCGAGCGCTTGCGAGCGCTCCAACCGCGCCACGACCCGCGCGACCATAACCCAGCCTATGACTGCAAAGATGACGCCTCCAAACGCCTGCCCCAGCAGAACGCCGGATGCGCCGGCGATCTGTGAACCAATCGTCGCGAAAACCCAAGTGCCGATAGTGTGACGACCCCAGTTTATCCATGTGGAATAGACCGGATGCCCTAGATTGTTGAAGCTGGCATTTGTCACGAAGATCACGCCATTGAAGAACGAAGCCAAAGCCAACGGGCCGCAGAACAGATAGATCAGACTTCGGGTTTCGCCCTCGGCTGCGAACAGATCCGCAATCGGTGCGCGCAGCAAAAACAAAATGGCCGACATGCAAACGACATAAATGGCCGTGAACTTGATCCCTGCCAGAAAGGCAGCACGCACGCGATCGAACTTTTCGGCACCAAAATTCTGTCCGATGATTGGCCCTATCGCGCCGGACAGAGCGAAGATAACCGAAAACGCCACCGGCAAAAGGCGCCCGATCACCGCCATGCCCGCAACCGCGTCCGTTCCATATTGCGCGATTTCCCGCACAACGATTGCATTGCCGATCGGCGTGGCGACATTTGTCAGAACCGCTGGAATTGCAATCGCCCGCACGGGGCGCAAATCCTTTGCAACCTGCTTCAGTGAAGGGCGCGCAAATCCCCGATGCACCCGATGCGCTGGCCACAACGCCGCCCCCAGCATGCACAGCCGCGCCAGGACCGAGGCGATAGCGGCGCCATCCAGCCCCAGCCCGACCGCAAAGATCAGTATCGGGTCCAGAACTGCATTCACCACTCCGCCGTAGATCGTGGCCATCATTGACCTCCGCGCATCGCCATGAGCGCGCAGCACGGCCATCGCCGTCATCGCAATGGACATCACGAACATGGTCGGAAGGATGATCGACACATAACGCGTCGCCAGCCTCAGAACCTCTCCTTCCGCACCAAGCAAGGACAGCAGAGAGCTGAGATTCAACAAGACCAGTCCCGAGGTCGTCAGCCCGGCAATCAGCCCAATAACGGCCACGCTGGACGCGTAGTGTCTTGCCTGTTCAGCCCGCCCGGCCCCGAGTTCGCGAGCAACCAGCGCCCCGGCGGAAATCGACAATCCGATATTAATCGCGTTGGTGAAAAACAGCAGCGTACCGGCATAGCCCACCGCCGCCGCAAGCGCATCGTTGCCCAACATCGAGATGAAGATCATATCGACAAAGTCGACGGCAAAAATGGCCATCAGGCCAATGCTGGTGGTCAATGACATGCGTGTCACATGCAGCATCAGACTGCCGCTCAGAAACACCGCTTTGCCTGCCGATTGATCCGCCAAAACCCTGTTCGCCCCACCTGTTCGACCCCGACGGGCCTTTGATGCCGTTGCGCCCGGCAAGGGAAAGCCCCGGCCAACGCTGAAGCAAACTCACGCGTTTCCGGGGCATTGTACACAAGTTATTTTCAGGACCGGCTAGAACCCACGGGGATCAGACAAAACGGTTCACGTAGTTCTCGAGGATTTCCTGACGCCCCGAGCACGGATCTGGATTGAGACCCTCGGCCAGCACCCGCGCTGCAATCTCGTCAAGACCAGAGGTCAGCATTGCCTGCGCCTCGGGCGTATTCCAGCCCGCATACCGATCAGCCAGCGCCTGTTCCAATCCGCCATCTTCGATCATCGCTGCCGCTGCTTTCAGGCCCCGGGCACAGATGTCCATCCCGCCGACATGCGCGGCGATCAGATCTTTGGCATCGATCGACTGCCTGCGCAGCTTGGCGTCGAAATTGGTGCCGCCGGTGGTAAACCCACCCGCCTTCAGGATGTGGTAATAGGCCAGCGCAACCTCGGGAGTGTTATTGGGAAACTGATCCGTATCCCATCCTGATTGATAATCGTTCCGGTTCATGTCGATGGAGCCCAGCATCCCCTCGGCCGCGGCTACTGCAATCTCATGTTCAAAACTGTGCCCCGCCAGGATCGCGTGCCCCTGTTCGAGGTTCAGTTTGACCTCATTCTCAAGCCCATATTTGCGCAGGAAACCAATGCAGGTCGCGGCATCGAAATCATATTGGTGCTTTGATGGCTCCTGCGGTTTGGGTTCGACGAGGATCGCACCTTTGAACCCGATCTTGTGCTTGTACTCGACCACCATGTTCAGGAACCGGCCCATATGATCCAGCTCGGTTTTCATGTCGGTGTTGAGCAGCGTCTCGTAACCTTCGCGCCCACCCCAAAGCACATAGTTTTCGCCGCCCAGCTTGTGGGTGGCATCCATGCAGGATTTCACCGTGGCGGCAGCAAAGGCAAAGACGTCGGGATCGGGATTGGTGCTGGCACCGCCCATCCAGCGGCGATGGCTGAACATGTTGGCCGTACCCCACAACAGCTTGGTGCCGGATGCCTGCATCTTTTCACCGATATAGTCGGTGATCTCGTTCAACGTGCGCAGATTGTCGGCGAAGTTCCCCTGCTCTGGACGGATATCGGCATCATGCCAGCAGAAATAGGGCTGTCCCAGAATCTGGAACATCTCGAACGCGATATCGGCCTTCATCTTGGCGCGGCCCATGTCATCCTGTGGGTGCCAAGGGCGCTCGAAAGTGGGGCCGCCAAACGGATCCCCGCCCTCCCACGCGAAGGAATGCCACCACGCCACGGCAAAACGCAGGCGATCCTCCATGCGCTTGCCCAAGATGATCTCGTCCGGGTTGTAGTGACGGAATGCGAGCGGGTTCTTGCTGTCCTCGCCTTCAAATTGGACTTCTTCAATTCCCTGAAAAAAACCGCTCGTCATTTCGCTTACCTCATTCCGTCTTTTCGCCGGGCTTTTTGCCCAGAATGATCATCGACAACAGATCGTCATCTGTGACATCTGCGATATCGACCGTTCCAACCAATTGTCCGTTCTTCATGACTGAAGCCCGGTCGCACAGCTCCATTACCGCGTGCACATCATGGTCGATCAGGAAAATCCCTATCCCCTGCGCCTTTAGCTGTTGGATCAGGTCCGCCACCATCTGCGTTTCGTGCGGGCCAAGTGCGGCCGTGGGCTCGTCCATGATCAGGATGCGCGCGTTGAAATAGACCGCACGCGCAATGGCGACCGATTGCCTTTGTCCACCTGACAGAGCCGAGACCGGGTCGTTGAACTTCTGAAAGTTCGGGTTCAACTGTGCCATGATCTTACGGCATTCAGCCTCCATCGCCGCGTCGTTGACCAGACCGAACGGCGTGACCATTTCCCGCCCCAGAAACAGGTTCGAGCTTGCATCCAGATTGTCTGCCAGCGCCAGTGTCTGATAGATCGTCTCGATGTTGTTGGCACGCGCGTCGCGGGGGTTGTTGATTTCGACCTTATTGCCATCGATCAGGATTTCACCGTGGTCCATCTGATAGGCCCCTGAAAGCACCTTGATCAGGGTGGATTTTCCGGCCCCGTTGTGGCCCAGAAGACCCACAACTTCACCCGGGTACAGATCAACCGACACATGGTCTACCGCTTTGATACCACCGAAGGAAATCGAGATATCGCGCATTTCAACTAACGGAGGCTGGCCCGATCCACGGCCCGACACTTGGTTCTGTGTTTCTTGAGCTTGCATCATTTCGCCCCCAGACGTTTGCGATAGACGATGTCGATATAGACGGCCAAAACCAGAACGGAGCCGACGACGATATTCTGGAACGGTGCATCCACGCCAACCATGGCCATGCCCGACTGCAGCGCCTGCATGATCAGCGCGCCGAGGATTGCGCCGTAAATCGTGCCGATACCACCTGACAGTGCCGTGCCGCCAATCACGGCCGCAGCAATCACACGCAGTTCATCCAGAGTACCGATATCGTTCGAATGGTTGGCCAGTCGGGCCGAGGCCACAACGGCTGACAACGCACAGAGGAACCCCATCAGGGCAAAGATCTTGACGGTCATCATGCGGGTGTTGATGCCCGACAGTTCTGCCGCATCCGGGTTGCCGCCAGTGGCGAAGATATAGCGACCAAAGCGGGTCTTGCGGGCCACAACAGTCAGCGTCACCGCAACAAGGATCAGGATCAGGACCGAGATCGGGATGCCATAGCCGACAACCAGACCTTCTGGCATGGTCTCACCGCGCGCTTCGAACATGCGTTCAAGCCGGCGTGTCGGGATCGCGTAGCTGTTGACGATGAAAACATAGCCCATGATGGCGATGCCAACGATCCCGGCCAGTGTTGTTTCAGCCCAAACCGGCTTAACAGGGAACCCGTGGGCTGCTTTGGACCGGCGACCGCTCCACAATGCCCAGATCGCGACGGCCGTGGCCGCAAGGCCGAACAGAAGACTGACCGTTGTTCCCAACGTTCCGTTGGTACCGCCGAACATCAGGAAGGTGCTGTCCAGCGGGCCGATCGTCTGGCCATCGGTCATGTACCAAGCAACATTGCGCCAGACCAGAAAACCACCAAGCGTCACGATAAAGGCTGGGATGGTCAGGTACCCCACCATCCAACCGTGGAACGCGCCGATCGATGTGCCCACCACAAGGCCAACCACCAACGTGATCGCCCAGGTCGCCGGGTGGTTCAATCCCATGCCCAGAACATTCGGCAACAGCTCGGTTTGCGTCATCGCCATAACGGCAGATGTGGTCGCCAGCAGCGCCCCAACCGACAGGTCAATGTGGCGCATGACGATGATGAACACCATGCCGCAGGCCATGATCGCAACCGAGACGGTCTGGATCGACAGGTTGAACAGGTTTCTGGGCGTCAGAAAGCGGCCATCCGTCACGATGTTGAAGCCAATGCACAGGATGATGAAGGCGCCGATCATGCCCAATAGCCGCATATCCAGTTCCAGTTGCTGAAACAGGTTGGCCTTTGCTTTTTGGGGTACCGGCTGAGACGAAGTTTCGGTCATATCCGATCTTTCATGTTCAGCTGTGATCTCTGGCCCACCCTTGCGGGCCAGAGATATTATAGTTTGGAACTTGGTTTAGTTACAGGGTGCAGGGCCGTTTTCGACGCCCTGGCACAGGTCTTCCAACGGAATCCAGCCAGCATCGACCACGACGGACAGGTTGTCTTTGGTGATCGGTACAGGCGCAAGGAAGACCGAGTTCATCTCGGTTCCGCCAGGCGAAGTCCATTTGATGGCACCTTCAATGTCCTCGGGGCTTGTTCCATTGCTCAACGCAACTGCAATTTCACCGGCAGCTTTGCCCAGCTCACGCGCATCTTTCCAGACAGAAACGGTCTGCGTACCCTTGGCAACCCGGTTCAGCGCCGCGTGATCGCCATCCTGACCCGAGACCGGAATGCCTTCCATGCCCTGCGCGGTCAGTGCTGCAACAACGCCGCCGGCAGTACCGTCATTCGAGGCCACGACGGCATCGACGTTGTTTTCGTTCGCGGTAAGGATCTGTTCCATGTTGCGCTGTGCGTTCGCAGGCAACCAACCGTCGGTATAAGCTTCACCCACGATGACGATATCGCCGCTGTCAACGGCGGCCTGGATGATCTCTTGCTGACCGCCGCGCAGGAAATCCGCGTTCGGATCCGTGGGCGAGCCCTTGATCATCACATAGTTGCCTTTCGGCATCGCTTCGAACACCGCGCGGGCCTGCATGCGGCCGACTTCAACGTTATCGAATGTCAGATAGAAGGCACGGTCATCTTCGATCAGACGGTCATACGCGATGACCGGAATGCCTTCGTCTGCCGCCGCCTGCACTGCCGGGCCGATGGCCTGGGAATCCTGCGCCAGAATGATCAGCGCATCGACGCCCTGGGCAATCAGACTTTCAATATCCGACAATTGCTTGGCAGAAGAAGATTGGGCATCAGACGAGATGTATTCCGCACCGCCCGCTTCCAGTGCAGCCTTGATCGCCGCTTCGTCGGTCTTCCAACGCTCTTCCTGGAAATTCGACCAGCTTACGCCGACCGTGGGCTCTGCGAATGCAGCTGTCCCCATCAGGACCGCCACTACAGAGGCGCTGAGAATTCGTTTCATGATTTCCTCCCGGTTTCATTGAGCCATCGTTTCATGATTCGTGGCCCCGATAATTCTGAGTAGCATATTTATTTCAGTCGGTAAAATATTTATGCTATCGGTAACTGAAAAAACCACCTAGGTTGAAACAGGGATCAGATTCGCGAGGGCAAGATGCTGAAAAGCAAAGCTTCTTCAAATGCCACGGACCAAAGGAACGTCACTCGCCTGCGCGTTCTGGAAAAAATCCGGGCCACAGGCACCATTTCGCGAATCGACATCGCCACCGCGTTGGAGACGAGCCCAGCGACCATCACGTCCGCCACTGCCGATCTGCTGTCTGCCGGTCTGATTGCGGAAATAGAAAGCGAAACACCTTCCAAATCAGCGCGCCGCGGCAGACCGCGGGTACAGCTGAAACTAAATGGCGCGTCACATCTGATTGCGGGCGTGAAAGTCGCCCGCCAGCAGGTTTCAGTCATTCTCGTGGATTTTGAAGGAACCGAAATCACTTCGTACACGCATCCGCTGGACCAAGCCCGCATGGCCCCGGATGCGTTTGCCAAGAAGATCCGCGGCGTGCTTGATCAGGCCTGCGCCTCGGCAAACCTATCCCTTGCCGATTTGTCAGGTGTCTGCATCGGCATCGCTGGCCTTATCGATGCAAATCAGAACTTTGTGCATTGGTCATCTTCGCTGACGGAACGAAATGTGGATTTGAGCCCGCTGTTGTCCAAGGTGCTCCCCTGCCCCGCCTTCATCGAAAACGACGCCAATCTGGTCGCAAAGGCGGAACAGCTTTTTGGGTTGGGAAAGGGGCTGAAGAACTTTTTGGTTGTTACGATCGAACATGGCATCGGCCTGGGCATCGTCCTTGATGGCAAGCTTTATCGCGGTGAACGCGGATGCGGCGCAGAATTCGGGCACCTCAAAGTTCAGTTGGACGGTGCCTTGTGTCAGTGCGGCCAGCGCGGATGCCTGGAGGCCTATGTGGGGGAATACGCCCTGATCCGCGAAGCCACGATCGCCAGTGAAGCAACGGATCCCCGCACTCTTGTCGATATACTTGCAGCAGCAAAAGCCGGCGACGCCCGATCCATTTCCGTTCTGGCCCGCGCGGGCCAAATGTTCGGGATGGGAGTTTCGAACCTGATCAATCTGTTCGACCCCGAGTGCATTATCCTGTCCGGCGCCAGAGGCCGATTTGATTACCTGCATTCAGACGAGGTGATGGCACGTGTCCAAAACGGCGTCGTCAGCGTCGACGCGCCATTGCCGGAAATCAAGGTCAACCACTGGGGAGATTCAATGTGGGCAAAAGGGGCTGCGGCTTATGGAATTGAACAAGTCTCTATCCTGAAGGTCAGGGAACTGGCGACTCATGCGAACTAAGATGGCAATCTTGCTTGCGGCAGGTTCCGCTGCCGCTGCGGACACCGTTCCACCCCGCTTTCAAAAGGTGGAAACCCCCGGCCATGTTTACGATGGCGGCTGGGAACATTTCGTCGGCGGGGGTGTCGCGGTCTTCGACTGCAGTGATGACGACCGCCCTGAAATGTTTGTGGCAGGCGGATCAAACCCAGCGCAATTGTTCATCAACACATCCGACGCAGAGGTCAGTTTTCTTCCGGATACGACCGGCCATCTATCCTTGACCCGTGTGACCGGCGCATACCCGGTAGACATTGATGGCGATGGGTTCTTGGACCTTGCGGTTTTGCGCGTAGGCAAAGACCTGTTGCTGCGTGGCAAACCGAACTGCGCGTTCGAGCCCTTCACGGCACTGGGTTTTCAATCTCAGGACCATTGGACAACCGGCTTTTCCGCCACTTGGGAACGCGGGCAAACCCTGCCAACGCTGGCCTTTGGAACCTATGTCGACCGAAGCAATCCGGATGGACCTTTTGAGGCTTGCGGGCCGACGCTTTTGTACCGACCCCAAGGCGAAAAGTACGGCGATCCTGTCCGTTTGGAACCCGGTCACTGTTCCCTGTCGATCCTGTTTTCCGACTGGGCGCGCACGGGTCGCGCGGATCTGCGTGTCAGCAATGACCGCCACTACTATGTGCGTGGAGGGCAAGAGCAATTGTGGGCCATGGAATACACCCCGCGCCTGTACAGCGAGGCCGATGGATGGCTACCCTATTCGATCTGGGGCATGGGGATCGCCTCGCGGGATCTGACCGGTGACGGGTTTTCCGATGTTTATCTGACGTCCATGGGGGACCAGAAATTCCAGGTTTTTGATCCTGCATCAGATGGGCCGACATGGCGGGATGCGACTTACGACCGTGGAACAACGGCACACAGGCCACATGCAGGAGAAGACGGCCGCCCCTCGACCGGCTGGCATGCACAGTTCGGGGACGTCAACAATGATGGGCTGGACGACATTTTCGTTGCCAAAGGCAATGTTGAGCAGATGCCCGACGCGGCGCAGAACGACCCCAACAACCTGTTGATGCAGACCGCCGCCGGTCAGTTTGTTGAAACAGCATCAGAGGCTGGTGTCGCGTCCATGGCAAAGTCCCGCGGCGGGGCCCTGGCGGATTTCAACGGGGATGGATGGCTGGATTTGGTGGTGGTCAATCGCGGCTCGGACCTTGAGGTTTTCCAGAATGAGCCGACCACCGGCAACTGGCTCATGATTGATCTCGGCCAGAGCCACCCCAACAGACAGGCAGTCGGCAGTTTTATCGAGGTCAGGACGACCGAGGGTATTCAAACCCGTGAAGTGACCATTGGCGGGGGGCACGCCAGCGGAATTGCCGGGTTCCACCACTTTGGTCTGGGAGACCTCGCAACCGCAGAAGTACGGGTGATCTGGCCCGATGGTGAACATGGAGATTGGCAGAAGGTAGATGCCAATCAGGTGATCCGCCTCGGCCGTTGATCACTGATCGACGGGCAATCCGCTGGGAACCGTTTGGGGAACACCCAGCCGCACAGCCGGATCTTCCAGCGTGCCCAGAAAACTCAGGATGGCATCGACCTCGTCATCACTCAGGTCGATGGGCGCCAGATCGTTTGACGCAGCTATGGCTTCGACATGCCGGGGATCAAGCAAAGCCTTTTGATCCTCTGCCCCGAAAAACTCTGGCAAGTCAGCCATTTCGATGGCGTAGTTCCGCAAAGCGGAAACCGGATCCAGATGATGACGCACGACATCCTCAAGCCGTGCGTAGGCACCGCTGTGGCCATAGGGCGCCGTCAAGGTCACGTTGCGCAGCGAAGGCGTGCGGAATGCGAATGCATCATCCTTGTCGCCCGTGACGCGCAGTCGCCCGTCATCCCGCACATGATTTTCGAAACGGGCTGATTTTCCGGGGCCGATCTGAGGCATGGCGATGGAATGGAACCCGTGATCGGTCTGGAACCAGCCGGAATGGCAGGCACTGCATCCAGCCTTTCCGTAGAACAGCTCCATCCCCAGCTGCGCTTGTTCGGGCAGCCTGTCTTCGCCTTGCATCGCACGATCAAACAGGCTGTTGTCAGCCCGCCACTCAAACGCGATGAAATCGGCAATGACATTGGCGATTGCGGTAAAGGAGATGCCTTCTCCGGGCGCGATGTCATCAAATCGCCTTTGATACTCTGGTATCGCCGCCACACGCGCGGCGATCAGATCCCAGGCGCCACCCACTTGCGTCAGCAAGCCGAGACGTACGGCCTTGCTCACCTCGTTTTCGGAATAGTGCCCCGCCATTTCGTCAGGTGACAGCACCGGAAACATCGCCTGCGCCGCCAAAGCCGATTTGAACCCCGGCCTCATATGTGTCCCCAACGGGGTTCTGATGCCATTGGGCTGTGACGGATCCGTCTTGAGGCGACCGTCATGGAAAAACGTCGTGAATTCCAGCGCCCCGAGGTTCCACATCGCGGGCGAGTTCCTGGGAATGCGCTGTTCGGGTCTGTTGTCTTGTGTGACCTTGCGCTGACCACCCAGCCCAGCCCCACCTTCGCCGATACCCAGTGAAAGCCCGTCGGACGTTCCCAGCTTCGGATGATGACAGGTTGCGCAGCTGATGTTCTTGTTGCCCGACAGGATCGGATCGTAGAACAGCAGTTGCCCCAACTCTGCTTTTGAAAAGTCAGGTTCGATGAATTCAGGTTTCGGACCAAGGTCTTGCGCCTGAGCAACTGAAAGCGACATCCAGATGCCTACGGCATGTGCTGCAATCTGAAGTCTCATGATCGTTCCTCGGAAATCTCAAGTGTCAGTGTTTGTTGATACGGGTTGTCCGGCGCATGGATGACGGTCGGGAACGCGGGGACATTCACGGCGTTCGGATATCCTGACGGTTCAATGCACAGCCCCGCACACGGGCTAAATCGGCCTGACAGGTGTGCTCCGGCATAGACCTGTGCACCGGGTTGATCTGAATACAGGTTCATCTTCAATCCCGAAGGTGCCGTGACCTCTGCGACCGGATGATCATGGGTTCCACCGTCATCAAACACAAAATAATGGTCCAGCTCGCGCCCCTTTGCCCCGACGGTGCGTGACAACGCGAAATCTGGCACACTGTCGCCGACGGCTGAGATATCTCCGGAAGGAACGGAACGCGCGTCCAGCTCCAGCACCCGGTTCGACCTCAGCCTGAGCCGGCAGTCCAGGATATCCTCAGGACAGCCCAGAGTGTAATAATTGTGCTGCGCGATGCTGATCGGCGTCGGGCGATCCGGGCGCGCCCTGATTGTGTAGATCAGACGCGGACAGGTCAGTTCGACACGCACCTCGAATTTGACTTCACCGGGAAAACCGCCTTCACCTTCAGGTGAAGTCAAGGACAGAACCGCCTGATTTGGAGAGGTTTTCACGATATCCCAGTATTTGAGCGACAGCCCGCTCGGACCACCATGCAGCGTGGTCGGCCCTTCGTTTGCTGTCAGGTGATGAACGCGCCCCTGCAATGCAAACTGTGCCCCGCCGATGCGGTTGGCCACTCGCCCGACCATCGCGCCAAGGTAGAACGGGTCCGACAGGTAATCCTGCGGGTTTTCGTAGCCCAATATCAAAGGTGTTTCGCCAAGCCACCAGCCTTGCGTGATTGCGCCATAGTTCAACAGGGAAACGGACATGTTTCCGTCTTCCAGAAGGACCTGCTCGACAGGCATGGGTTTCGGATCAGCCATCAGCGCGCGGCCAAAGGGGACAAAGCAGCATAGTATTCGCGATACCGCTGATATTCCGCCTCATATGCGCCGGACAGTTCGACACGTGGTTCAACACGCTCTGCGACTTTCGGGGCCAGCATGACATCCTTGGGGTCGGTGCCGTCCACCGCACATGCAGCAAGACGCGCCGCGCCTATGGCTGCGCCGAACCCACTTCCATCGGGCACAGCAAGCGGCGTGTTCAGAACCGTGGCCAGTGTTTCCAGCCAAAACCGAGACCGCGCCCCGCCACCGACGACCAGCAGACTTTCGGGATTGGTGCCCGTGCTTTTTAGCGCCTCCAAACAATCGCGCATGGCAAAGGAAACCCCCTCTGTCACGGATTGCGTCAGATCAGCGGGTTCCGATGCGATATCCAGCCCCAGGAATGCCCCACGTATTTCGCTGTCGTTGTGAGGCGTCCGTTCACCGGACAGGTACGGAAGGAAGGTGATCTTTGACGGCCCCTTCACCGAATCCGGCAGGGTCGACGCCAGCGCACCGACGGGTTGACCGAGATGGCGCGACAGCCAGTTGAGACTGTTGGTGGCCGACAGGATCACACCCATTTGAATCCAGCGATCCGGAACCGCATGACAAAAACAATGAACCGCTGTTTCCGGCGCGGGCGCATAGCTTTCCTTTGCGACCAGCAACACACCCGACGTGCCCAAGGAAAGAAATCCGCTGCCCTCGCCAATACTTCCGATACCGCAGGCCGCCGCCGCATTGTCACCGGCCCCGCCGGCAACCACGACGGGCCCGGTCAGACCCCATTGCCTAAGGATATCTGACCGCAGCTCTCCGCCTGCCGCACTGCCTTCTACCAGCTCTGGCATTTGGTCCCAGCGCATGTGGCTTAGATCCAGCGCAGTGTCTGACCATTCACGTTTTCCAACGTCCAGCCATGCCGTACCGGCGCTGTCGGACATGTCGCTGACATAGGAACCGGTGAGCCAGAAACGCAGATAATCTTTCGGAAGCAACACCTTGGATGTCTTCGCAAACATGTCAGGCTCATGCCCGCGCACCCATTCCAGCTTGGGTGCGGTGAAACCCGGAAAAACGATATTCCCGGTGATCGCGCGCATCGATGGCAGACCATCCAGCTCCGCAGCTTCCTGCGCTGATCTCGTGTCGTTCCAAAGGATACAGGGCCGCAGCACATTGCCATCCCGATCCAGCAACGTTGCACCGTGCATGTGGCCGCTCAGACCGACGCCGCGCACCGCAGAAAATGCAACACCGTTCAACGCGCGTAATTGGGCAACGACGTTTTGGCAGGCCTCTACCCAATCGGACGGATCTTGTTCCGACCAGCCGGGATGCAAAATCGATGTCTCGACACCTGCTTCGGCTTCGGCGACGACTTTGCCCTCTTCGCTGACCACAATTCCCCGAAGACCTGACGTCCCCAAATCCAGACCGAGATACACGCGATTTCCCCCTTCGTATGCCGTACGGATCGCGGGCGCAACAAAGCACACCCCAAGCCGATGTCAGACCTTACCAGCACAGTTTGCGCTAACACAACAATTCCAAACAAGAGATGGCCGGTATTTTTGCGGGCCGCCTCACAGAATGCGCGAGATCATCGACAAACCCGATCATGGTTTAACTGAACTCAGCTGGACCGGAAAATTTTTCGAATTGCCTGACGCGGATTTCACGTAAACAGTTCAATCAGTTCTCGGCCCGCTGATTTCGTTTTGACTGACCCTCTGGAAACGAAATCAGCCTCAGGAAGGAATGCGTGGAATGCAGTCAAATGCCAAGGTTGTCGTCGTTGGAGGCGGATGCGTTGGGGCTTCGGTTCTTTATGGTCTGACGCAGCATGGATGCACAGATGCAGTCATGCTGGAGAGAACGACGCTGACCTCCGGCTCTACCTGGCATGCGGCGGGTCTGCTGGTTACCTTCGTGCGATCCCACAATGTTTCGAAGATGACGATGGAGACCATCCGCATCTATTCCGAAGTCGAAAAGAAGGTCGGCGCTTCGGTCGGGCTGCGCCAGGTGGGCCAGTTGCGCGTTGCCAATACGCTGGAACGCTGGGACGAGTTCCTGTCCTATGTCTCGATTGCCGAAGCTGCCGGTGTGCCCTGCAAGCTGCTGACGCCAGAGGAAATCGCCGAACTGCACCCTCTGCTCAACCAATCGGAACATATTCGCGGCGGCATCCTGCATACCGAGGACGGCTATGTGAACCCGGCCGACATCACCATGGCAATGGCCAGGCTGGCGCGCGAGAAAGGCGCCAAAGTGTTTCAGAACACCGAAGCGCTGGCTTATGAAAAACTGGAAAACGGTTTTTGGAAGGTGACAACCAATCAGGGTGAGATCACTTGCGAACATCTTGTCTTCGCGACCGGAAACTATGCCCGCGAAAACGCGCGCCGTGTTGGTCTAGATCTGCCTTGCATTCCAATCGTTCACCAATATTGGACAACGGAAACCGTTCCGCTGCTGAAAGAACGCCGCGCGCAGGGGTTGCCCGAGTTCCCGATCCTGCGGGATGAAGATTACGGTGCCTATCTGCGCGAAGATGTGGGCGGCATTCAGTTCGGTCCTTATGAGTTCACCAAAGACCTCAAGCTATTTGCCGAAGATCGCGTGCCGCCTGACTTTGGTGCCGACCTCTTACCCGAAGATTTCGACGCGGTCCAAACGCAGTGGGAACGCGCCATCGAGCGGGTTCCAACACTTGCAGAGGTGGGTATCAAGGCCAACACCCGAGGTCCGTTCCAGATGACGCCGGACGAGTTGCCGCTTGCGGGGCCTGCGCCGGGGCATGAAAACCTGTGGCTGGCCGAAGGCATGCCCGGCGGCATATTGTGGGGGGGCACTGTCGGTGAACGCCTGGCCCGCTGGATTGTCGATGGAGATCCGGGCATGGACATGTCTGAACTCGACCCGCGCCGGTTTTCGGATTACGCGTCCAAGCGGTGGACCATGGACAAGGTGCGCGAAACGTGGGGGACCCACATGAACGCGCACATTCCCGGAGAAGACTTTCCCGACGCGCGCCCGATGAAAACGATGGGGTCCTACGACCTGCTGAGCGCGCATGGCGCCGTCTGGACCAGCTTCAACGGATATGAGTTTCCGCGCTGGTTCGCCAAATCGCGCGAGGACGCTGTTCCGGAACATTCCTTCCGCCGCACCAACCACATGGAACGCGTTCAGGAAGAGGTGCGCACCACCCGTGACGTGGCCGGTTTCATCGAGATGTCGCCGATGACCAAGTTCACCCTGCGCGGACCCGGGGCCGCCGAATGGCTGGATGGCCTCATGGCGAACAGGCTGCCCAAAGTCGGGCGAATGACCCTGTCGCTTTTGTTGAACCCAAAGGGCGGCATGGATGCGGAATATACGGTCGTCCGCTATGCCGAGAATGATTTTTACCTGGTCTCCACCCCGAACTGGCGCGCCTACAACTGGGATCAACTGCGACGTTTGCTGCCCAATGACAGCTCTGTCCTTCTTGAGGATGTTTCAGAACAATTGGGCGTGATTGCTCTGGCTGGCCCCAAGGCACGAGAGATCCTGCAACCGTTGACCGACAATGATCTGTCGAACAAAACCTTCCCCTGGCTTTCTGCGCAAATGGGTGAAGTGGGGTACGCCAAGGGCGTTCATCTGCTTCGCGTGTCCTATACAGGCGAGCTGGGGTGGGAACTGCATCACCCGGTCGGTTACAACCGCCATCTTGTCGACCTGCTGCTGAAGGCCGGTGTGAAACCTTTCGGGCTTGAGGCACTGGAATCCATGCGTCTTGAAAAATCCTATCGCGCCATCAATCGCGAGATTTGCAAGGACATGACGCCATACGAGGCCGGCCTTGATCGGTTCGTGGTAACAGATGGTCGCGACTTCATAGGCAAGGCTGCTCTTTTGAAACAGAAAAAGGAAGGCGCGTACCGGCGGTTGGTCACGCTGAAACTGCCCTTTGGCGAAACATCGGTGATGTTTGACGAGGGTGTCTATGCTCGGGGCAAGCTGATCGGCCGTGTCACCTCGGGCGGGTTCTCTTATTATTGCAACCACGACATTGCGATGGCACTAGTGCCACAGAACATGACGGCGCCCGGAACGAAAATGCAGGTGCTGGTCCACAATGAGATGCGCAACGCCGTGGTCATCGACACATGTGCTGTTGATCCCGCAAACACACGCCCGCGCGCTTGAGTGCGAAAACAGAAAGACGGGACTCGAACGGATGACCGAACAACCGACAAAAACGCTTTCACTTGCCGAAGTTCGGGACTTGGCCAAATCGGTTCTTGTTTCTGCCGGAGCGGACTCGCGCAGCAGTGATGT
This sequence comes from Ruegeria sp. H8, assembly GCF_056532905.1. Taxonomy (NCBI): domain Bacteria; kingdom Pseudomonadati; phylum Pseudomonadota; class Alphaproteobacteria; order Rhodobacterales; family Roseobacteraceae; genus Ruegeria; species Ruegeria sp. H8. The sequence goes on from NZ_JBQFNY010000001.1 coordinate 1,168,837, forward strand.
ACTTGCCGATATCGTCACCCGGTCTGAACGGGACGGCCCGCGCAGTCACGGGTTGCGCATGTTGCCGGTCTATGTCCAAAGCTTCACGTCCGGCTATGCCAACGGGCACGCGAAGCCCAAGACCGAAAAGGTTGCCCCGGGCGTTTTGCGCTGTGATGCCGACAACGGGTATTATCAGGTTGCAGCGGCAGCAGCCCGCAAGGACCTGATCGCGATGGCCCGGGAAAACGGGATTGCCGCGTTCACCTGTGCTAACTGCCACCATCTGGGTGCGTTACGGTTTGACACCGAACCTTTGGCCGAAGCCGGATTGGTGGCCTTTGCCGTGATCAACTCGTTGTCCATGGTGGTTCCGCAAGGTGGGGTTCGCCCGGTTTTTGGCACCAACCCCATGTCTTTTGCCTGCCCGCGTGACGGCGACGCGCCCGTGGTCTGGGATCAGGCCTCGTCCATGGTGGCCCTCATGGATATCCGCATGGCCGCTGCCGAGGGGCACGACCTGCCCCGCCCTGCCGGTCTTGATCCCCAAGGCGAGCCCTCAACAGACCCGAATGCCATCCTTGAAACCCGCAGCCTATTGCCGTTCGGAGAGCATAAGGGAGCCGCGATCGCTTTCATGGTTGAGGTGTTGGGCGCCGCGCTGGCCGGTGGGACCCTGTCCGTGGACAACGAAGAACGCGAATCCTTCGGCGCCCTGAACATCAAAGGTGGTGCTACCCTGATTGCCATCGATCCCACCCGGTTCGGCAACGCGGCCTTCAACGAATATGTCGCCCGCATCTGCGCCGAGATTTCCGGCAACGGATCCGCCCGGGTTCCGGGGGACGGTCGCCTTGCAAAACGGGCAGCCGCCGAAGCCCATGGCATCGACGTGAGCACCGAGGTTCTGGCCGCACTTGGCTGAAACTGAAATCACCCGCCATCGAATGGCCGGACAGCACCTGCCATCGAATGGCCGGACAGCACCTGCCCGGCTTGCCAACCAAGCCACTCAATGGCCGCCGAAATAGGCCTCGAGCAAGCGTTTGTCATTTCTCAGTTCGTCAGCTGTACCCGACGTCTGCATCCGCCCGGACTCCAGCACATAGATGCGGCTGGCAAGCGACAGGGCAAAATTGGCATTCTGTTCCGTGATGACGACGGTCAGCCCGTATTCCTTGTTCAGCTGACGGACGACTTCGGCAATCTCGTGACAGATCTTCGGGGCAAGACCGATCGTCGGCTCATCGACAAGCAGCAGTTCCGGGCTGGTCATCAAAGCCCTGCCAAAGGACACCATCTGCCTTTCCCCGCCGGATTGGGTCGACGTCTCCTGCCCTTCCCGTTCTTGCAGACGCGGGAAAAGAGTGTGCACCATCTCAAGGTTGTTTTCGATATCGTCTCGTGCGGTGAAGGCCCCCACCATCAGGTTGTCGCGCACGGACATATAGGGAAACAGGTTGAACCGCTCGGGCGCATAGCCCACCCCGTGACGCACGATTTCCGAAGGGCTTCGACCGGCAAGGCTGTGCCCGCGCAAGCGGATGTCGCCTTCGATTTTCACAAGGCCCATGATGCTGTCCAACAAGGTGGATTTACCTGCACCGTTCGGGCCGACCACGGCGACGATCTCGCCGGGCTGCACCGTGATCGAAATATCGGTCAACGCCTGGGCCTTGCCGTAAAACGCGGACAGGTTCTCGATTTCCAGATAGGACATCAGACGCTCCCCAGATACGAGGCCTGAACGGCCGCGTCGTTCATCACGTCGCTGAACGCGCCTTGGGCAATCATGGTGCCCCGCTCGATGGCGATGGCGCGGTCGATCAGCGGTTCCAGCGCCGGCAAATCATGGCTGACGATCAAAAAGGTCATCCCGTCCTTGCGCATGGATTGAATGAGATCGGAAATCTGCGCGATTTCACCGACTGTCAAACCTGCAAACACCTCGTCCAGCAACATGACTCGCGGTGCCGTGGCCATGGTTCGGGCCATTTCGAGCTTGCGCAGATCACCCATTGCCAGTTCGGCGGGTGAGCGGCTCAGATCCGTTTCCGTGAACCCGACACTCAGCGCGAGCTCTTTTTCCCTGTCCGCATCCGGCGGCGAAACGATCATGCGCCAGATGTCGTCCGGCATCAGGCCCACCCTGATGTTTTCTGCAACACTCATGTCGCCGAACGGCCGAGGTATCTGATAGGTTCTACTGACCCCGGCCCGGATACGCTGAGGCGTCGACAGTGCCGAAATCTCATTGCCGAACAGCTCGATCGTACCGCTGTTCTGCCGCAATTCGCCCATGATCTGGCTGAATACTGTCGTCTTTCCCGCGCCATTCGGACCGATCAGGCCCAGCGACTCTCCTTCTTGCAGCGAAAAGGACAGATCATTCGTGGCCACCAGCCCGCCGAACCGTTTGACGAGACCGGAAACTTTCAGCGCAACGGTCATGCCACCCCCCCTTTCCGCAGTCTTTGAAAGCCGCGTTGTACAAGTTCAACCAATCCCTTTGGCTGATACATGTAGAGAAGCAGTGCGATGGCACCGTAGACGAAATACCGTTCAGCCCCGGGAAGCACGGGGCGCAGGTATTCCAGAAGGAACGTCATGAAGAACGCACCGATCATGGGGCCGATGATGGTCGATGTTCCGCCCAGCAATGCCGCCACGATGATGGTGAAAAGAAAGTTGATGTCAAACAGCGCGCGGGGCGCAAGTGAGCCCAGGTAATGGACATAGAACGCCCCGCCCAGACCGGCGATGAACGCGCTGGTTAGAAACGCAAAGGCCTTCAACCGCGTGGTGCTGAGCCCCGAACCGCGCACGCTTTCTTCATTCATTCCGATGGCGGCCAGTGCAGTGCCCAGCCGGGTTTTCATCAGCAGCCACATGCTGACCGCCACGCTGAGCATCAGGGCCGTGGACAGGTAGTAGCCGTTTGCAGCGCCGCGTGTCAGAGTTTGAATTCCCGACATCCCGCGTGTGCCGCCGGTCAGATCCGGGCGGATCACCTGAACCAGCTGATAGAGCAGTTCCATGAAAGCCAGCGTGACCAGCGCGAAGTAGCTGCCGCGAATGCGCAGTGCTGGCAACAAAACAATCAGGCCCGCGATCATCGTAACCAACACGGCCACAGGGATTGAGATTTCGACCGGCACGTCAAACCGTTTGGTCAGGATGGCAGTCGTATAGGCCCCGATACCGATCAGGAAGGGATGCCCGAAACTCACATACCCGGTCCTGCCCGACAGCACATCCCAGCTGATGGCGAAGATGGCCAGATAGTTGGCAAAGATCATCGTGCGCAGCGTCCCGTTCGAGACGACCTGGGGCAACAGCAGCATCCCCGCAATCAGGCCGCCCCAAAGGACAAAGTGAAACCAGCGCAGACCCATGTTACAACTCCTCGCGACCGAACAGGCCCTGCGGTCGCGTCACCAGCACGCCGATGATCAGCAGCATGGTGAAGACACCGCGCAGTTCCGGCGCCAGGGTGGCGACAACGATGACTTCGAGAAAGCCGACGATATGAGCAACGACCAGCGTGCCGATGATCGACCCGATGCCGCCCACAATGACGACGGCCACCGAGATGATCAAAGGCGCAACCCACATTGACGGCGAAAGCTGTGTATAGCTGGCGAAAAACACGCCGCCCAGCGCACCCAGTGCCCCTGAGATACCCCATGTGATCAGGTTGATCCGATCCGGGTCGATCCCTGAAATCGCGGCCCCCTTAGCGTCCATCGACACCGCCTGCATCGCCCGCCCTGTATGTGTCAGGCGGACAAAGGCATACAGGCCCAGCAAAACAGCCCAACTGATCAGCGTTGCAATCAGGATATTATAAGTAACGGACGCTCCGGCGACGTTGATCACGCCCGGCACGATCGGCAGCAGGATCTTGCTGCTGTCGCCAAAGACAAGAACGATCCCGGCCTGAATCACGACCGCCAGGATCAGAGTCGATATCTCGACGGCTACGTGATCCCCTTTCAGGGTCTTGACGATCAGGCGGTATTTCAGAACCCCCATCAGAACGCCCAGAACCACGGCCACCGCAACGCCCATCAGTTTTGGCATTCCCAGCGTCTGGGACACCCAGAAATACATGTACCCGCCGACCATCAGATAGGCACCGTAGGCCAGGTTCAGGACCCGACCGATGCTGAAGATCAGCGTGAAACCCATTGCGATAAGCGCATAGAGACCGCTGAGCAAAAGCCCCTGGATCAGTATTTGCAACATGTAAGGATCCCTGGCTGCGGGTGCGCGCACCCGCGCACCCATTTCAAGCTAAGCGAACGGACAGGTTACTGTTTGACCCAGCTTGGCAAGGTGAATTCACCCGTCGCGTATTTCTCGGGATAGACGACGGCGGCGGTGCCGTCCTCGTACCATTGGACCACGACCATTGACGGCGCGGCATCGTCGAACGGCTCGGACAGGTCAAAACGGATATTGTGCGGATAAGTCCGGCCTGTCACGGGCTCTACTTCGTCATCGCCCCAGAAGGCGTAACGCAGCCACAGCTGGCCATCCAGTTCCAGAACCAGATCCTGTTTCTTCATCGCATCGGCCCAGCCTTCGACATTTTCGAAACCGCCGGCCTCTTCGGCTGCGGCCATCGCCTGTTTCAGCCCATGATAGGCATTGAACCCGTTGAAATGCGGCAGCAGCGGGCGGCTGTCATACTTCGCCTGATAGGTATCGACAAACTCCTGGCTGGCCGGATCGAGCCGAAACCCGACCGAAGGGATCGGAGACAGGGTCGAGATACCGCCACCGGCACCGCCCGTATCTTCCCAATACTCCATACCCAGCGCAGCGACGTTCACGCCAGTCATCGCCATCGGCACCTGGAGTTTCACGTATTGCGATGACACAACCTGCGAATTAACCGACGAGACCTGATAGATGAAGTCCGCCCCGGTGTCCTGCGCGCGGCTGAAGATCGGAGCAAAATCGACGGTGGCAACGTCATAAGTGATGATGTCCTTGACCTCGATACCCGCAACCGGTGCAAGCGCTTCGGTGACAAGGCCGGTGATCGCCTCGCCAAAGGCCGTATCTTCCGCCAGAATGACGACGGAATCCCACCCCATCTTTTCCTTCAGAACATCCGCGCCAAAGTTGATGTACAACGTGGCCAGAGCCTCATCCGAGGCGATGTTCATGAAATAGGGCGCCATGCTTTCAGGGTCTTCGACCACCATGTCGATGATGCCGATGTAGGATGTCCAGGTGTCAAGTGTCGGAATCCGGTACTCCTGCATGCGGGGCAGCCATCCCAGCGACACATCGTCAATCGAGCCCGAGACGATGAAATCAACCTCTTCCGTTTCCGCAAGATATTCATAGGCCCGGATGCCCTCGGTCGGGTCCTGTCCGGTATCCGCCGAGACCAGGGTGATCTGTTCGCCCATCACGCCGCCATTTGCGTTGAGCTCTTCAATCGCAATCTCGGCCCCGCGCAGCGTCGACAATCCGGTGTCCGAGGAAAGCGACCCAATGAATCCTACCTTGATTTCCGCTCCGGCCGCCGAGGCCATGAGCGCGATGCATGTTCCGCTGAGCAGCGCTGTCTTGATCATCACATTAGCTCCCTGTGTCTCATTATGCCTTCTTGTATTCTGTATACAGTACACAAGAAGATGGTTCGATCAATTCCTTTCTTGAAGACTCATGTTCAGAATCCGCTGATTTCGCCGTTTTCATCGTGGATCACGGCATCCACGTCGATTTCCACCATCAGCCCCGGCTGCGTCAGCCCAGCCTGAACAGCCGTCAGAACCGGATCGATCCCCTTGAAAACTTCGCCATGCGCCTGCGCAAACGCGCCTGCTTGGGACAGATCGGGCAGATAGGCGCGCACCCGCCCCACATGTCGCAGTTCGGCGCCAACCTCTTTCAGTGCGTCCTCGATGCGTGACAGGATGTAAAAGGTCTGCGCACCAACGTTCCCGGGCGCGTGGATGCGGCCCGTCGGCTCGATGGCCGTTGTTCCGGCAACCCAGACAAAGGGGCCGATGCGCTTGGCCCGAGAGTACGAGGCCACCTCTTCAAACCGTCCGCCGGATTTCCAAAAACGCAGGGTCACAGGCCCAGCCTCACCCGGATCGCTTCGGCCGCGTTTTGCAATGCCGCGTTTTCTTCGGCGGTTAGCCGCAACTCCTCGACCTCAACCAATCCGCCTGCACCAAGATGAGCTGGCACGCCCAGCACGACACCGTCGATGCCGTATTCCCCGTGCAGCATGACCGAAACCGGAACCGGGCCTGTACGCGCGCCCCGAATGTGATCAATCAATTCGATCGAGGCATGAGCCGGAGCTATCGTTGCAGAGCCTGACTTCCGAAGCGCAACCACCTGACCGCCCCCGGTGATCGCATCCTGAACACAGGCTTCGATCTGTTCGCGGGACAGAAATACATCCAGCGGACGGCCTTTGATCCTGGCTCGGCTGGGGATCGGGGCCATTTCGTCCCCATGGCTGCCAAGCGTGAAGGCTTCGACGTCCGCAGGCGTGACACCCGCGGCCATCGCCAGCGCGTTGCGAAACCGGCTGCTGTCCAAAGTTCCTGCCATACCCAAAACCTGTTCGCGGGGGAAACCTGTTGCACGCAGCATCTCGACCGTCATTTCGTCCAGCGGGTTGGTCACCACGATCACGATGGCATTTGGCGCGGCTGACCGGATCGCTTCGGCTGACTGACGGATCACGCGGGCATTCACATCGATCAGATCTGCACGTGTCATGCCCGGACGGCGGGCTCGTCCGGCAGTAACGACAACCACATCCGCCCCGGCCACCAGATCCATCGCTTCGCCACCGACACATCGGGCCCGCGCACCGGTGATCCCGGACGTATGATTGAGATCCAGCGCGGTAGAAGCCGCCAATCCCGGAGTGATGTCGATCAGCGCGATTTCATCCGCCATGTCCGCCATCGCCGCCAGATGCGCGACATTGCCGCCAACACCCCCTGCCCCGATCAAGGCAAGTTTGCCCAGCCTGCGGGCTTTGCGCGGCGCACGCGAAGGGGCAACCCATTTGGGTGAACGGCGGTACAGCACCCGGCGCATGGAAACAGCACCATCCGTACGCGGCGGTTTCGGTCGCTCCAGCGGGCCGTCCACCAAGGCGATACCAACGCGCTCTGCGGTTTCACGCGCAAGGGCCGTCACGATGTCACCCGGCAAAACCTCGAACACTATCCTGCCCCGGCGGCGCGCATCCTCGACCGCATCCGAGCCTATGACGCGAGGGGTTGCCATCAGACGTCCTGCCCGTCCACCGCCTCGATTGCACGCGTCGCGGCCTCGACGGCGGTTTTGACCGAATTTTCAGACCCCGAGATGAACAAGCGGCCAAACCGCCCCACCGCGCGCACCTCGACGATGTCTATCTCGGCGGCCTTTTCGGCCTCATTCGCGGCAATTGAGATATAGGCGGCCGGCGCACATTCCACGATCCCCAACGTCTGCCCCGGCACGATCAACGCGCCTTTGCGCCATTTGTTCAAAAGCTGCGCCTGATAGGGTTCGACACTTGTGATGATCTGCGTGGAACTGATCGCAGGCTTCAACCGGTCTGTCATGGAAGCCCCAAGTTCGGCCAGCATCGCGTCCCGTGCAGCGGACACTTCGGCGTTTGAAGGCGAGCGGAGGATGAAGAAGCCGAATTCGCGCTCGACCATCTGCGTCGTCGCTTCGACCGAAGACGCCTTGAGCGCCCGGTCGATCAGCGAGAACACGCCATTGCCCGGCGCGAACTCTCCGATCAGCACGGTGTCACCGGACAAAGGCACTGACCCTTGCACCGTCGCGCCGTTGTAGGCGGCGAATTTCGGTTGCAGGTTGTCGATCTGCATCAGCGCCCGGATCGTGATCTCGCTCATGCGCCATACTCCTCATAAATGTCGCGCCAGGGTCGGCTTTCATATGCGACCCGCTTGATGTTGATGAGATGCAGGGCGGTGACATTGTCCGAGGTGATCGACCCCGACCACGTACCGGTACCCAGCATGAAGGATGGTTCAAGGTCGGTGGAATACCCCATGCCGCCCATGATCCCCGGCGTATTCACCAGGACCCGCCCCGTGGGTACGGTAGAAAACCGAGCGACCACCTCGGGATCATCGGAATGGATGACCGAGGAATGTCCCCAACCTTCGAATTTGGCAATGGATTGCGCCAGTTCGATGCCGTGATCGGTGGACTTCGCCTCGTAAAAGGCCAGCACCGGGTTCAGCTTTTCGGCCGAAAGCGGGCGTTGCCACCCCACTTCGGTTTCTTCCGACACCAGACAGCGCGTGCGCGGCGGAATCGAGAACCCCGCAGCATCGGCCAGCGCCTGTGGGCTTTGGCCGACGCGTTCGGGATCCATTGCCTGAACGCCCTTGAAGATGACCCGCGCCAGCCGATCAGCCTCGGCCGGGGTGCAGAAATAGGCGCCTTTGAGTTTCAGTTCATGGCGCAGATCGCGTGCAATTTCAGGATCGGCGACCACGGCCTGCTCACTGACACAGGCCGTGCCATAATCGAAGCTTTTTGACGTCACGATCATCTCGGCCACTTCGGACAGATCGCGCGCCTTGGACTTGTGCACGTAACACGGCACGTTCCCCGCCCCGACTGCAAGCGTCGGTTTACCGCTGGAATAGGCGGCCTTGACCATGGCAGGGCCACCTGTCGCCATGACAACCGACGTGCGGCGATGCTTCATCAACTCGGCGGTGCCCTGAATGGTCACGGCGTCCAGGCATTGTATCAACCCTTTGGGCGCGCCCATCTGTTCGGCAACGCGCGCCATGATGCGGACGGTTTCCTTCCCGCATTCCACGCCGCGCGGATGCGGGGCACAGACGACGGCATTTCCCGCCTTCACCGCAGACAGAACCTTGTAGATGATCGTGGAGGTCGGATTTGTCACCGGGATAAGCGCCGCAACCACACCCATCGGCTCTCCGAAGGCCGCGATCTTTGTCGCATCGTCCCGCCACAACAGGCCCAGCGTCGTGACGTCCCGCAGGTAATCGGCGACCGACAAGGCGTTGAACAGATTCTTGACCCGCTTGTCTGCTGCGTTGCCGTACCCGGTTTCCTCGACCGCCAATTGCCCCAACCGTTCGGCTTCGGGTTCGATCGCCCGAGCCATGGCATCGACGATGGCATCCACCTGTGCCGGGGCGGTGCCGAGAAAGGCGCGATAGGCTTCGAAAGCCGTTTCAGCAGCGCGCCGTGCGGCGGCGATGGATTTCAGATCAGCGTCCATCACGAGGCTCCGGTGGCAATGGTGTCAAAGATACGGCGGGCCTGATCGACATCGCCTGCGGAAATTCCGATGGTTTCCAGCCTGCGCCCGGACGCGGCCACGTCAGCGCCCAGGATACGGTCTGTCATGCAGATCAGGCTTTCCGTCAGAGGCGCAGTCAAACCTGCGAGCTTTGCGGCGGAAACAAGGGGCACCAATGATCCCAAGACGCCATCGCGCATCAATTGGCGCGCGGCCTGCCGATCCGGGACCGGACGCGCGCCCGCCCCCCGCTTGGCGCCGGCATAGGTCGCGATCCAGTCATCGGTCTCGGGCAGGTTTCGAACGCCAAAGGCCTTTGCGACCTGCCGCCTTTCGCCAGCCAACCCGTGGATCACCTCATGCTGTTCGGGCCCTATGAGCGCAGAGAATGTCCGGTTGCCTTCCAGCGGCACCCCGCCCATCGGCACATCCGGTCCACCGGCCCCCAGCCCCGCGCCACCAAGAATCAACGCCGGAATCTCGACCGCTGCGGAAAGATCGGCAAAGCCTGAGGCCAGAACCGAATCCAGCGGCTGGATGTTCGAAAGAAAGGGTTGCAGCGCTTCAAGAACGTCCGCGCGGCCTCGTGGCAAGGTCGCAGCAGCCATCGGTGCCGCCTGCGTCAGGGTCAGGCCCGCCCCTTCGGCCTGATACCAGTATGGCAGGCCCTGCGCCTCGACCAGAGTAACGTCGGCAGTGCAGCCGCCTATTCGCAGCATCCAGACCGCTTCGACCGCGCCCAAAGAGCGACCGGGCGCCAGAACAAGCACCTGCCCATCGTGCAGATGATCGGCCAGCACCATCGCATAGGTGCGCTGTTTGTGGATCGGCCCGGTCAGAAAGATCGCCTGTGCGTCCCGCACTGCTGCATCCAACTCTGCCGTGGTTCGGATCGAAGGCCCGTCGCGATCCACCTGATACGTGCCCACAGGCCCTTCGCCGCGAATGCCGATGCCCGAGGATTGGGCAAGCAATGACAGTTCCGCCCCATAGGCCGAAAACAGCGTAACCTCAGCCCCTTCGGCCAGACACAGCGCTGCCAGAAGACGGGCATCCGGGCCGCCACCCAATACAGCAATGCGCTCAAACCTTTGGGCAACGGGTGCATCCCGTGTCGCGCCACGTGTCACCGCGCGCGTGAAATCCTCGAAACCGGCTGACATGGTACCTCCTCAAAGGGGTTGATCAGGCCGACGACCCGGCACCCAGCCCGTCGATGATTGCCTCAAGCTCGTCATGCGGCCGTGCGATCACGTGAACCGAGACCACCTCGCCCACCTTGTTGGCCGCTGTCGCGCCTGCATCGGTGGCGGCTTTGACCGCGCCGACCTCGCCGCGCACAAGGGTCGTCACCAGCCCGCCGCCAGCTTTGGTCTGACCCACGATGGCAACGCTGGCTGCCTTGACCATCGCATCTGCGGCTTCAATCGCGCCGACCAGGCCGCGTGTTTCGATCATGCCCAGGGCCATCTGCCCCGCCACTGGTTTCGCCATTTCCTGTTCCTCCAAAAATAGATGTTTCGCGTAGTGTGATTCAGGTCGTCGAGACGCGGTCGATCACCGCGATGATGGCCATGTCCACGGGGGCCGTGGACAGCCCGGCCGCCATGCGGGCGGCAGACCCGCTGACAACCAGCACCGTATCCCCGACCCCAGCGCCGCAGGTATCGACCGCAACCCGCGCGGGATCGATCAGGCTGCCCTTGCTGTCGACCAGATCCGTCACCAGCAGCTTTGCTCCGACCAGCCTGGCATCCTTGGCAGTTGCCGTGACAGTTCCAGCGACCTTGCCCAAGTGCATCAGAACGCCCTCAGGTAGCGGTCCAGCTCGACCTGTGTGACCTGTTGATTGAAGAATTCCAGCTCTCGCTCGGCCTGTTGCAGGACCAGTTCCCACTGCATTTCGCCCATGACATCGCGCAGCCATTCCGATCCGCGCGCCAGATCGATGGCGGTTGGCAAATCGGTGGGAATTGGGTCTCCGATCCCTTCTTCATACCCGTTGCCTGTCGTCGGTTCCGAAGGGGACAGCCCCTGTTCGATCCCGTCAAGCCCGGCGGCAATCTCGGCCGCAAGCAACAGATACGGGTTGGCGTCTGCACCGGCATCGCGCTTTTCCACCCGCACGGCACTGTCCGAGCCTTCGATGACCCGGATCCCAACCGTCCGGTTGTCATAGCCCCAGCTCGTGTTGATCGGGCAGAAGGTATAGGGCTGGCGACGGCGATATCCGTTGACCGTACCACTGCCGCAAATCGCCGTTTCGCACATGCGCTTTTGCAGGCCTGCGATGAAGGATTTTCCGGTGTCGTTGATCTTGCCGTTGTCGGCAAAGGCGTTTTTGCCGTCTTTCCACAACGAGTAATGCGTATGAAACCCGTTGCCCGATTGATCAAAAAACGGCTTGGGCATGAAAGTCGCCAGATAGTCGTGCGCGATCCCCAATTGTCGGATCAGGGATTTGAACAGAACGACACGATCCGCAGCAGCCAGAGCTTCGCCATAACGAATGTTGACCTCGATCTGGCCGGCCGCATATTCCGGGTTCGACTGTTCGATCGGAATGCCACATTCGTTGATCTGCTGACGGATCGGGCCTACGATGTGTTCCATCCGGGCGGCGCGGCCCAGACCATAGACCTGGATGCCCGTGTCGCGCGGCTGGCCGGTTTCCGGATCCAGCAGATAGAATTCCAATTCCGTGCCGACATTCACCTCGAACCCCATGTCGCGGGCCCGGTCCACCTGCCGCACCAAAGCCTGACGCGGATCGATCGGCACCGGTTTGTGATCCATGCCCTCAGCGCGGCCAAAACAGACGGCCACGCCCGGTTCCCACGGGACGGCGACAGGCTTTGTCATCGGAAAGACATGCATGTCGGGGTAACCGTTGTCGAAATTGACGTATGGCGTATCCCAGACGTCGCAGGTCATATCGATCGCCAGCAGCGCAATCGACAGAGCATTGCCGCTTTTGCAGACATGATCCCAATGGCTGGCCGGAATGCGCTTGCCACGCATGATGCCGTTGAGATCCCCGACACCAAGAATGACGGTATGTGTGCCCTCGGGCAGATCAAACCCCGAACTCATTTGCGCGTGCTCCCTGTTTTTAGCTTTATAATTGCTGTATTCTGTATACAGTATTCACAAAGCCAGTCAGGAAACAAGGAAAATCTGCGCCATGTCCAAAAGCTCGGTCATCGTTGTAGGAGGCGGCATAGTCGGCGTCATGACAGCGCTTACACTGCAACGGCGCGGCGAGGCCGTGACATTGATCGACAGGTGGGAGCCGGGACATTCCCGTGCATCTTCAACAGATTACAACCGAGTGATTCGCGCCATATCCGGGCGGGACGAGTTCTATACACGCTGGGCGCGTGAAAGCCGCCTGCGCTGGCTGGAGCTGCAAGCCGAAAGCGGCCAGAACCTGATGTATGAATGCGGCGCCTTGATTCTGGCGACGGCGGGGCATTGCGACTGGGAAGACGCAACCGCACAGACTTTCGACCGGGTCGGGGTGCCCTATTACAAATTCGGCCGGCAGGATATCGAATCGCGGTTCCCTCAGTTCAAGGTCACCGACATCGAATATGCGCTGTTCGAACCCGAAGCCGGAATGCTGATGGCACATCGATGCGTTCTGACCGGTTTGGATCTGTTCCGAAAGGCAGGAGGCAAAATACAACGTGGTCGCGTCACCACGGATGGATCGGAACGTCCGATGCTTGACGGCAAACCGCTCGAGGCCGATCTGATCATCATGGCGACCGGCCCATGGATGGCCGACATGTTTCCCAGAACGATCAAGCCGATCTCGACCGTGGTCGGCGTCAATGTCCTCTACACTTCGACACCCGACGGGTCGGAAGATTTCGACATGAGCCGGATGCCCTGCTGGATCGATCACGGGCAAGGGTCATTTGGTCTGCCGTCGTCTGAAGGATCCGGTGTGAAGGCGGCGGTCGTCATCCCGGACAAGATCGATCTGGACAATGATGAACGGCTGATCCGCCAGGAAACGCTTGGCCGCACACGCAGCTATATCCGCCACCGGCTTCCGGGTCTGGAGGGGCAACGGGTCGTGGATTCCAAGTTCAACCAGATCATTCTGACCCCGGATACACATTTCATTGTCGACTGGCACCCCGAGCATGAAAACGTGCTGTTCGCCGGCGGATGCTCTGGCCACTTGTTCAAGCACGCCCCGGTGTTTGCAGAATTTGCCGCAGGCGTTGGGCTGAAGGATTTTGGAACCGCGGACCGGTTCAAGATCAGCGGCCGCAGAAAGCTGAGCCCGAAGGAAAGCCCCAGCGGACGTTAACCATCCAGGAGGGCGCGATAAATTCCAGCATTCGGGCATTTGCCCTGGGGCAGACGCGCGCCCGCCCGGATCGCGTCACGGCAGGTTTCGGCCTGAAGGCAGTGCCCGCATTTTTCCGCCAGTTCCAACCCCAGTTCGGGGTGCGCGTTCAGGTCCGCCTCGGTCAGTCCGAATTGTCCGGCCATGGCGAGTATACGCTCTCGGGCCTGCGGTGCGCCCGATCGCAACATGGCCAGATCCGCGCGGGACAAGCCAAGGTCCGAAAGCTCTCTATCACTCAGGTTTTCATCCCGAGGTGTACTGACAATGCGCGCTATTTTCTGAAAGAAATCTGTGTATCCCGACATCTCGCGGCCTCCTCCACCACGTTGTGGATACAGTATACACAGCATTTCAAAACCGGAATTGATCAGGATCAAGCGGGTTTTCAGGACTTACAACCGTCCGCAGGCCTTGCGAAACAAGTCAACCGCCTGCGCGGCGGCCAGATCCTTCGGCACATGTGCCATTTCAATCGAGGCCAGCCCCTCATCCGCCTCTTGCGGTGCAAGAAACACGTCGCGCCCGCGCACGAACAATTCACGCAGATGGCTTGCCCGGTATTCGGGATGGAATTGCACGGAACGGGCCGGGAAATCATAATCCAAGGCCCCTACCGGGCAGTGATCCGCCGCCCCTGTCACCCGCGCCGAAGGAGGAACCTGCGTGACCTGATCCTGATGCCAGACAAAGGCATCAACGCTGGTTCCACCATAATCAAAGCCTCGCGCGCCGACGACATTGCCGATCTCGGCCTTATCGGCTTTGCCGCCATAGACATCCGCCATGATCTGATGACCAAAGCAGATGCCGAAGACCGGCTTGGCATGATCCCGGCACAACTCCAGGAAATCGCGAAGGGGCCGCATCCACTCCGTGTCATCATAGACACCGAATTCGGACCCTCCGACGACAACCCCATCAAAATCCCCGAGCTGAGGCAATGCCTCGCCGTCGACCACATCCACCGTGGAAAATCGGGCTTCGGGCAGATGTGGTTCAAGCCATGCGCGGATCTGCTGGGCCGTCCGCGGCAGCCCCTCAAGCAGCGGCAATGGATGAAGGGTCAACTCAAGAAGTGCGATCCTCACCAGTCGAAGGCCCTGTCGATGCCCGCCATCTTGACGCCGGTAAAGGCCGAGGCCTGAAAACTGAGCGCGCGCAGATCTTCGGTTTCCAGATTGTGCACCGAAGATTTGCCGCAGGCCTTGGCAAGCGCCGTGATCTCCATTGTCATCGCGGTCAGATACCGCGCGACGCGCTCTGCACCTGCATGCGGGTTCATTCGCGCCTCAAGGTCAGGATCCTGCGTTGCGATCCCAACCGGGCAACGGCCCGTATGGCAGTGATGACACGCCCCCGGCGATGTTCCCAGCGCCTCATAATCGTCCAGATATCTGGGAGTGTTGCATCCCAGCGCGACCATCGCGGCATTCCCGATCATGACCGCATCCGCCCCAAGCGCCAGACATTTGGCCGCGTCGACACCTGATCGAATCCCCCCCGCGGCGACAAGCGAGACCTTGCCACTCATCCCGCACTCATCCAACGCTTCGCGTGCCGCGCGTATGGCACTCATGGTCGGTATGCCCGTGTGATTCAGCAGCAACTCGGGTGACGCACCGGTGCCGCCTTCGGCCCCGTCCACCACGACCACATCCGCGCCCGCCTTTGCAGCCACGGCCACGTCGAACCGCGGCCGCGTGGCCCCCATCTTGATGAAGATCGGCACCTGATAGTTCGTGGCGATCCGCAATTCCTCGATTTTGACGGCCAGATCGTCGGCCCCAAGGAAATCGGGATGCCGGATAGTGGATCGCTGATCGACCCCTTCGGGTAAAGTGCGCATTTCGCTGACCCGCGGGCTGACCTTCATTCCCAGCAGCAGACCGCCGGTGCCCGGTTTGGCCCCCTGCCCGACCACCAGTTCGAGCGCATCGGCGCGGCGCAGGTGATCCAGATCGACCCCATAGCGGGCAGGCGACATCTGGTAGAGCAGGCGTTGGGAGGCTTCGCGCTCCTCTTCCAGCATGCCGCCTTCGCCGGTGCAGGTCATGGTGCCCACCTTCGAGGCACCATAACCAAGCGACGCCTTGGCCGAAGCCGAGAGCGCGCCGAAAGACATCGATGCGATATAGATCGGGATTTTCAGTTCCAGTGGCCGTTCCACCAATCCGCGCCCGCCGCCCAGAACCGTCGTCGTATCGCAGCTCTCGCGGTATCCTTCCAACGGCAGGCGGGTCATCGTCGCCGGGACAAATGTCAGATCGTCGAATGTCGGCAACTGCTTGTTGAACGTGTTGTAGCCACGCACCTGATACCGCCCAAGCTGCGCCAATGCGTGAACTTCCGATATCGCTTCGGGCGTCCAGCGGGTTGATCCCCCTTCATCATAAGACGAAGGCACACCAGCCGGTCGTTCATCGACCGCGCCTGCGTCGCGGAACCGTATTTCTTCCTCTGACGCGACTTCGAACGGGTAGTCATAAGGTTTACTCAGATCATGAGCCATGCGCTTGCGTCCCTGCTTTCAAAATACCAAAGGCGCTGGCCAGAGACCATTTTGCGCCAGTTACGAGAGCTGTCGACAAGCCCCAGAGGATCAAGGATCGCATCGACCTCGGCCACCTCTTCGGCAGTGGGTTCGACCACCGAGACGTCCACACCCAGACTTTCGACTTCGCCTGCGACCCAAACCTCGCCTTGCCACAACGCGTCCGCACAGGATTCACCCGCACCGCCCAGCGCAATGATGCGGCCCGCATGCGCCATGAAACCGGATTGGTATCCGATCTTGCCCTCGACCACGATGTTGCCGCCCTTCATGGCAACACCGACACGCGGCCCGGCATCACCTTTGACATGAATGGTGCCGCCAATCATCGCCGCCCCGCAGGACATGCCCGCATAGCCACCGACAGTGATGTGACCCTTGGCCATCCCTTCGCCCACGGCCCACCCGCAATTGCGTTCGATGGAGATGTTGGCGCCAGTGTTCAGTCCACCGCAATAGTATCCCACCGAACCTTCGAAAGTGATGTCCACATTATCCGGCAGGCCCACGCCCAGATTGTGTCGCGACAGCGTATCGACAACCCGGATCGGCCGTCCAGATGCGCAGGCCGCCATGATATCCCGGTTCACCTCACGAATGTGCCGCTTGCCGACTTCGATGACGATTTCATCCATCTGTCTTGCTACCTCGCTCATGCTGCCAGGCTCCGGTTGCCGACACCCCAGATGCCGGTCAGCGATGGGCCATCATAGTTGATCACGTCGCATTCCTCGGCCATCACGCGACGCACCGCCTGTTCTTCGGTCGCGGCGGCCAGATCCCCATTGCGATTGACCACAACCAGCGGCTTCATCGCGAACCGATCCTTGGCAAATCCGATCCCGTCCGGCGTTGCGATCATGTAGGTGAATACCCCGTCGATAGAGGTAATCGACTTTTTCAGCGCCTGTTCCATCGTCAGGCCCGCTTTCATCTGGTCACTGACCCAGACCGCAATCAACTCGCTGTCATTCTCGGTCAGAAAGCGATAGCCCTTTCGGATCAACTTGTCGCGCCAAGTGAAATAGTCGGTGATCTGGCCGTTATGCACGATCGCCACATCCGAAAACGGCCGCGCCCAAAACGGGTGTGAGGCGTTAGGCAGAACCGAGCTTTCCGTCGCAAGCCGCGCGTGGCCAAGACCATGGGTGCCGATCATGTCGCGCACGCCATGCTTTTCGGCAACCGCTTCGGCCCCGCCGATATCCTTGATGATCTCAAGACTACGGCCGCAGGACTGCACTTCGAACCGGTCCGTCAGCTCATCTGCATCCCGCACCCAGGCCTGCAAATCAGTCGGGTCCGAGATTTCCGCACGAAAGCAATAATGCCGGTTCTCATCGGTTACGATCTTCGGATCGGACAGAAAGCCAGAGCTGTGATCCTTCAACACCGCCTCAAACGCATTCAGGTCAGCATCCTGCCGGGATTTGTCAAATCCCATCCCTCGTAAAACATATCCGGTGTCTCGTGGCGGCCCATAAACTGCAAACCCGGTGCTGTCTGCGCCACGGTGTTCCTGCGCATCCATCAGGTCTACCAGGTCCGCCCCGACCTGCCCGGGTGCGGTAAGAATCCTTCCAGCGATTCCACACATGAAGAGCTCCCTGTTCAACTACGTTTGTATACTGTATACAGTACACGGACAATAGCAAGCCCATTCGCCTTGGCACCAGATGCTTTTTTGAATACAGAATTCACAAAACACGGAAAGAGAGGCTCCGAGTGGCTCTGAAACAGATAAAAACGCAGCGCAGACGGCTGGCGGACGAGGTTTATGATCAGTTGGTCGAAGCCATAATGAGCCGCGAAATCTCTGCCGAAGACCGATTGGTTCAGGAAAAGCTGGCAGCGGAACTGAACATCAGCCGAACCCCGGTTCGCGAAGCCCTTATGCGGCTGGAAACCGAAGGGGTTCTGGAAGTCGCCGCAAGCGGTGGTTTCCGGCTGGCACGCATGGATCAAGCCGAAGTCCGGCAACTGTATCAGGCCCGCGCCGCAATCGAAGGTCAGGCCGCCCGGATTCTTGCGGCCCACGCAGACCCCGCAGTTCTGGAGGGTTTGCGCGAGCTGATTCGTCGTGAGGAAAATCTGACCAACCCCACGACGCGCGACTATTTCATTGCCAATCGGCGCATTCACCGCGCCTTCATGGTTGAAGCGGGAAACAAGTTCCTGCTGGACATGTTCGACATGATCTGGGGCAAGGCCATGGCCTTTCACCTGTTTTCTGCAATCGAAAATGTCGACATTTCGCAGTCTCTGGGTGATCATCAGGCGCTTGTCGACGCGATTGAAACCGGAGACGTGACAGAAGCACTGGAAACCTTTACCGCCCATATTCAGGCCGGGTTCGATTTGCAGATCGAGGGGCTGAAAGAAGCGGACAACGGCTGACGCACAGAACCATAAGCAAGGCGGACCGCGCCGGTTCGCCTGCCTGAAACCGGCTCATGCATCGCGGGCAATGCCATCAAGGTATCCGCGCGCTGTTCTGACGGCTTCATGACAAAACGGTCATTTTCGTCTATTATAGAAGTCTCTCATTACAAAGACCCTCCGATTCCATCGGAGTTGATATTTGAACGACACGTTTTTCCACAGGCGGTCCCAAGTCGACTATTCGACCACCTCAGATTCCGGAGAGAGAAATGAGTGCTGACGAAAACGACAATCGCAAAGAACACGATTATACTGAAAGCGAAAAGACAGATCCGGAATGCCGGTCTGTCGATGACAGGCTGACCGCGATCGAGCAGCGCCTCGACCAGTTGATGCGCGTCATGGAACCAGGCCCGGAAGACAGGCTGGAAACCGTCGAACATCGCGTGGACGCGCTTTTGACATCCATCGAATCCCTGGGCGAGCTGGGTAATCATTCTTCTGATTTCAATCCCACGTCCACCGGTCCTGCCTTCGGCTTCGTTGACGCCGGCAGCATTGGCGCTCCGACGCGCCGCACGTTCAGCTGGGCCAAGAATTGCTGCAAGAATTGGTGCAGCATCCGTGCCAGCAGCAAAGGGTGCCATCCAAACGCCTGCTGAATGACAAATCCCGTTTGGCGGGGAAAATTGTTTTGTTCCATGTCTATTTCGACAACGCGGATTGAAGCGGCAATACAGTCCATTGCAGGGTCGATTGTTGCGGCCCCGATCAGAACTGATGCAATCGGACTAGGAAGCGCCGTCGCCGGAGAGGCGCTGGCATTGCTGGCGGCGGACAAGTTTCTGAAAGATGATCGCGTGCGACCCGCCGCGTCACGTCGCCTTGCGACCATCTGGGCTTGCGACCGAGACCTGCGCGGAGCCCCTGTTTCACTGTTCGATGGCCGCGCCGGCCTTGGGTTGCTGGCCTGCCATGCTCTGGACGCCAATCCAAACGATCCCGAAGCGCAACTGGCGCTTGACCGTGCCCTGCGTTCGGTTGCGCAACGCCTTCTCGAAGCCCCTTGGATGGGGCACTTCGATCACGTGTCCGGTCTTGCGGGCATATCCGTATTTCTGTGCGAACCAAAATCCCGGACGGCCCGTCTTGGGGGAAAGTCGCTGTGCCTGCGTTTGGCAGAGGAGCTTTGGAGGCACTCGGCGCGCACAGAACGGGGGCTTGCGTGGACAGAACCTTTTTCCTCTCCGGAAGACGAGACCGGCCCCCGGAAAACAACGCGGTACCTCGTCAACATGGGGCTGGCGCATGGTTCTCCCGGCGCCGTTCTGGCTCTGGTCCGCCTGGGTCGGCGGCACGCGTTCACGCCACGACAAATCGAAGACCTCAAAGACGCGGTCCTGTTTCTGCTTTCGCACCGGGGCGCGTTTTCAGACAGCGGTCTGTCATCCTGCTTTCCCTGCATGTCAGCGCTCAGTCATGCCTGGGAGGTACCGTCACGTCTTGCGTGGTGTTATGGCGACCTTGGTATCATATACACCGCGCTGGCGGCGGCGAGGCTGGTGGGTATGGAGGACGAAATACGCGATGTCGCATCGCGGGTTCTGGTATCCTGCGTCGAAAGACCTTTTAATGAGACGGGTATCAATGATGGCGGGCTGTGCCATGGCGATGCCGGAATTGTGGTGATGGCCCTTGCCATTCGATCGCTTTTTCCCAAAGCAAACGTCGATCCCCTGATCGAAAAGCACGCCGAACGGCTTTTATCCCTCGTTGAACGGGAATTGAGCCCGGACGGGCTTCCCGCGATCGGCGCAGGCTGGAAGACGTTTCAATCGACGGACCTTCTGACCGGGTCGAGCGGCGTTTTGTTGGCACTGCTTGCCCTAAGGGACACGGATTGCCTCGGATATCTGAAGTTCATGGGGCTGGATGTTGAACAGAATGTCCACTGTCCGTCCCATCCGGAACCGCACAGCGCTCGTCCGTTCCTTGGAATTCGTGTTTGTACGCGTTCACCGAAGCACGATCTTGGCGGAGTCACAAAAAGCACCCGAAAAAAGGATCTGGAAAAGCGTGCTTCAGATTTAATTCGCGATCCGTCCTTTGCCTTGTCGTTGTTCATAGCACGACCCGGTTTTTTCTCGAAGGTCATGCGGGAAATCGAGAAAGGCGAAGGCCTCTCCCCCGCAGTCCTCGGCACATTGTATCGGTTTGTTTACCGAATGTGTTTTCGCCCGACGCCGTTCGGCGCATTCGCGGCAGTGGGCACGGCAGTACCTGTTGCAGGCAAGGACATCGTAACCGTGGCAGACCACCATCTGGATATGGATCTGGACTGTGGGTTTTTGTCTCATATTGCCGCCGGACTCGCCGAAACGCAAAGCACGAGGGTGCGGTGCAATCCATCGGCCTGGTGGGAACAGGACGTTCTGCACTGGATAACCAACGGTGATCTCGACGGGCCCTGGAACCACGAACAGATCATTGCAGCGGCGGATTCCGATCTGGCAGAGTTCATCTTTGATGTCGATTCCGTCCCGATTTCCGATCTGGAAACGGCCCTCAAAGACCGCCTTTTCAAATCTGCCGTGACAATCTCGGATCTCTGTCGGTCCGAGGCTCTGATTCCACAGAAAGACCCAATACTTCTGGGGCATGACGCAACCGCCAGATCCCTGAAGCGGCTGGAAAGAGATATGACCGCCCGTCAAAAGAGAGGCTTGGCGGCGCTCGGGCGTGCTCTTGATGCCGCGCGTGAAACCCCTTCGATGATCGCGTTAAAGCAACTGGGGCGAACAGCTGACTCTTTCGCCCCGGGTTGGAGAGGTGATTTTCTGCATGTCGATGCGCATTGCGTCGGCACGTTGGAAACTCCACTGCGCGCGGTGCAGGCACTGACCGACGCATGGAATATTTTGGAAAAGATCGGCTTTCGCGTGCCAAAGCCAAACCGTTTTCTGGAATTTGAACGGCGTTTCCTTGACCGTTACGGTGACCGCGCCGTATTGCTGGGTCAGGCCGTGGATGCCGAAAGCGGGCTTGCATATCTCGGCATGCCGCTGCGAATGGATTTCGTTACAGGTACGGAGTCGTCAAGTGATGCCCCTAGGCAAAACCTTCAGGAATTTCCGCTGGAACCCGATTGGGACGCGCGCAAGTGGGTGCTTTGCGCGCAGGATATCGAGATCCTGCATGCCCGCAACACGGATCAGGCCCCTTTCGCCATCCAGGATGGCGTTCTTCTGAGCAAGGTAGGACGCAGCTCCGGGCACAACCCCGTCTGGACGGCCTATCCCGAAGGTATTTTCCCGGGCGGGCCCAAGGCGATTTTCGGCCGTTTCTCAAGGCGAAATCAGTTGATCGCAGACGCGTTGATGCAACACAGCCCCACGCGTGAAGAGGATTCGACAATTGTCGAAGCAGACATCCTGTGCGCCACGGACCCCCGGTCATCAAACATCCTCAGACGCGCCAGCCTTTCCCGGTATGTCATCGAGATCCTCGGCGACAGCGGGTTACCGCCCGAACTGAGGATTCCGCTGCACGATCTGTGGATTCGTTACGATGGCAGTCGGTTCCGACTGTTCTGGGGCAACCAAGGCGTCGAGGTCATTCCACAACTGCACGCTGCCCACCAAAGCCCTCCCGGGGCGCCGGCTGTCTATCTTCTGCTCATCGACATCGCCACGCACATGCGGCAACCGTCGGTGATCTGGTCGTGGCAATCGCAAAGCAATCGGAACCGGCTGCCCAGGGTCTGTGCTGGAAATGTGGTCCTTGCGCCGCAACGGTGGCGTCTTTGCATCCCGACACAGGTGGTCAGGTCGGGCAAAGCGGAATTCTGGCTGGAAGCCAACCGACAAAAACTGGAATTGCCGCGATACGTGGCCCCTACGGATGAGGCCAGCGACATGGCCACGCCATGGGATCTGGACAACCCCTTTTCCACTGCGAACCTGATCAAGACGTTGAAAAAAGGGCCGCTTTCGATCTGCGAGTACCTTCCAACGCCCAAGGATTGGTGGATCGACTCGCCGCATGGTCGATTGGCCTCTGAACTGGTTTATGCCCCAGCAAAGCCAGTTGATACGCCCTTTGTCGAATACGATGCCAACCCGACCGCATGGCAACCGCTGGGGCACGGCACTGAAGAGGCCGGGTCATGGTTGTATCTGCGGCTTTTCGGGGATGCCATGAAGCTGGAACAGTTCCTGAAACTGCAATCGAACAGGTTGGCGCTGTGGCAGAAACGCAATCTGATCGAGAACTGGTTCTTCGTAAGATATGCAGACCCGGAGCTTGAACTGCGCCTCCGCATCAAGTTTTCAAACGATCATGACAGAGTTCTGAGGAACCGGGTGCTTGTTCACTTGCAGAAAACGGCCGGTGGATTGGTGGACAGGTTTCTTGTTGACGAATACCTGCCTGAAACGGCGCGCTACGGCGGAGAACTGGGGCTCGGCGCATGCGAGAGGATATTCGGCGCCGACTCGATCACTGCGCTTGATGTGCTCAACGATCCGAAGATCAGCCGGTCCAGACGGTGGATGGCGTCGGCCGCCAGTATCGACGCCCTGTTCGAAGATTTGGAATTGCCTACAGGTGTTCGGCTGGCGATCTCCGAGCGCTGTTCGCAAAACTACGGCGGCGGCCCGGCGTCGTGCCGGATTGCGCGTCGTGCTATTGGAAAGGAATGGAAAAGTGCGTGTGTTGTTCTGAGTGAGCTCGGGGTGGGCAAAGGCATTCATTCGCGGCCATCGCGCTGGAACGCACGTGCGGCCAGGCTTCATCCGGATCTTGGACGCCTTCAGCGAGAAGAACAGGATGGCCGGTTGGGAAGCAGCTTGGCCGACGTTCTGGGAAGCCTCGCTCATATGTCCATCAACCGGATCCTCCACTGGGGAACCGCCGCGGAAGAGGCGGTCATCCACGAGGCGCTGTGTCGACATTATCGAACCAAATTGAGCCACGGGTGGAAATCGTCCTAAGCGGCATGCTCACGGCAGCGGGTTGGAACCTGAACCGTCCGCCCGAAACATGGGCTGTCCACACATACCCCCCCTGCCCCCGAATGAAGCACCCGGCGCATGGGGCAAGGCAACGCGAACGGTTGCGCTTTTGACCTACAGCGGGACACCACTGAACCTGGATCGCACTTTTACAGCACGCGGCGTTTTGGGACGTGTCGACTTACCGCGTAACCTGCAAGCGCCGAAAGCGATTTTGCTACGCCGCCCCGTGGCACGGGGCTTAGCGCTGCTATTGCCTGATCGCGGTATTCTTCAGGCAATTTCTGCCTCTTTATATGGCGCGCGGCCGGAGAAAGCTCTGCCAAAAACCGCGCAGGGTCGCGGTGACTGAGGAAAGCACGGACTGCCGCGCCCCCGGTTTGCCGCTGGGCTGCCTCGAGAACAGGCACGCTGAACAGGCCGCTCGAGAGGTCTGACGCAAATGGGGTGCTGCCCGGGGGGCGGTCCAGGGCCAGTTCATCCTCGGTCAGCAGGTAAGCCAGGCCAAGATTCTCGCCATAGTCGCGAAGGGCGTCTGACAGATCGTTTTGTTCGGCAAGCATCGCACCGAGTTCACAAGGCAGTCGGAAGAATGCAGCCATGCATTGCCGCATCTGCGCGATGCGCTTTTCGACCGCCAGATCCGGTTGCCATGCGGTCCGAAGCTCGGACACCCGGCCTTCACAGGCCGAGGCCATGGCACTCAGGATTGATGGCACCAGATCCGGGCAGTCCCGTGCGCCGACTTCATGCGCCTTCGCCAGAAGATAATCACCTGTGAGTATCCCAAGCTTGTCGCCCCAATTGGCCTTGGCGTCGGCTGCTACCGCCGCAGACTCGATCCCTCGAATGCCGCTTTGGGCAAGAAACCCCAGATACGCAAGTTCCAGCGCCGTGGCCGCGGCACGACGCCTTTTTGCCTCAACATCACCCAGATAGGACGTCAGCAAAAGCAACAGCGAAGGTCGAAACGCAACCATGTCAGCCCGCTTGCCCGCGAAGGACATGCGCGTCAGAAACGGCCAATCGGTGCGCACGATGTGATTGAGGCGTGCGCCCACATCGCGCAGGTCGTCCCCAAGCGGCATCTCGGGCACGCGTACAAGGGGCGACACGTCATCCAACATGGCGCTTTCCACATCACCGCCCGTGCCTTCAGGCACCAAAACGGCGCGGCGCAGCATGTTGTGGACCGGCTTTTCGCTTTCAAACGTATCGTCCAACACGCGCCAGATGAACTCGTATCGGCGGCTTGCGCGGTTCCCGAGCGTGAAGTACCCGGCAAAGCGATCCCCCAACAAAAGCGCATAGTCGTCTGCCGCCACCCAAGGGCCTGCCCCTGTGCGGAGACATCGATCAGTGGTTTGCGCCGCAAGCGCACCGGATTCCAGCGCAAAGCTAATTCCTTCGCCTGTAAACGGGCTGATAAGACCGGCGGCGTCCCCTACCAGCAACAGACCTGAATGGGCGGCGCGTTCCGGTGCGAAATCGAACCTCAGCGGTGCCCCCAAGGTCGTACCGGACAACTGAATGCCCGAATATTCCGGATAATCCTTTCGGAGCACGTCCAGAAATTGGTCGAACAATGTTCTGACATTGGTGTCAAACGCCCTGCAGAACAGCCCGACACCGACATTTGCAGTTCCCTTCCCCGTTGGGAATGCCCAGCCATAGGACGGCAACAAGTACCGGTCCGTAACATCAGTCAACGGCAGCATTATTTCCAGCAGTGGCGGAGTGTCTCCGCAGCCATCGACATAACCGCGAAGCGCGGTGCCATAGCCTTGTTCCGGTGTTTCCCGCAATCCCGCTGCTTTCGCCAATCGAGACGCGGCCCCGTCTGCGGCGATGACCATGTACCCGGTCAGAACCACTGTCGTGCCATCCTGCATCCGAGCGGTGACACCTGTGACAGTCCCGCTTTCATCCGTTACCAGATCGTCGGCACGGCATTTCGGCAAGAAAGCCGCTCCTTCCGCGCGGGCCTGACGCAAAAGACAGTCATCCAGTATCAAACGGGGTACAACCAGCCCATAGTCGTCTTCGCCCTCGTATCGAAAATCCCGGTGGCCCCTGTTGCGCATATGGACACGCACGCCTTCGACCTCCTGTTGATCTGTAAGCGCGGACAGGATGCCGAGGCGTTTCAGCTGAGAGATACCGGACCGGGTGATTCCGTCTCCACAGCTTTTGTCCCGAGGGAAATCCTCACGATCGATCAGAATGACCTTTCGACCTCTCCGCGTCAGCTCGATGGCGGCAGCGCTGCCGCCGGGCCCCGCACCGACAATGACGGCGTCCCATGTCTCGGCCGCGGCCTCCGCAGGTGTCGCAAGCGGCAGATCCTCGGCAAGAGGGCCGTAACCGTCCATGTCAGGCCCTCCTTTCGACCGAAAGCCGGGCGAGGTTTGCCAGCGAGGCGCGCAGCACATGATCGTCAAGCCCCGAGATGACCTGTACGGCCGCTTCGGATTTGTCCCGCGCCAACTGTTCCGTGGCTTCCACCGCGCCCGAATTGCGAATGATCTCTACAGCGCGCGAAATATCCGCATCCTGCATTTCAGCCAGCCTCAACCTGGCTCGCAATTCATCGGCGGCCTGACCGTTCTGACCCAGGCACAGGAGCACCGGCATCGTATAGGCCCCTTCGCGCAGATCAGAGGCGGACCCCTTTCCAAGTTCCGCGCTGCTTGCAATGTAGTCCAGAACATCGTCGCGCAGTTGAAACGCAAGGCCCAGGCACTTTGAATAGGTGATCAGTGCGTCTCGATCCTGATCACTTACGTCCGCCAACATCGCCCCCAACGATGCGGCGAGAACAAACAGCTCGGCCGTCTTGTCCTCGAGCATTTCAAGATGCTCTTCAATGGTCCAATCGGCGTTGTAGGCGTTTTCGGCTTCGCGCAACTGCCCCAGACACAGCGCAGCGCAGTGTTTGCCAGCCAGCTCAGAGGCCTTTGGGCTGATGGACTCCAACAGGTTTATTGCACGGGCCAGAATGAATGTTCCGGCGAAGCTGGCGATGGGCGAAGACCAGCGACGGTTCACGCTTTCCGCTCCACGCCGAAGTTCGGCCCGGTCCATGACGTCGTCATGATAGAGCGACGCCACATGGATCATTTCGACAGCCGCCGCCGCCTGAATTGCGCGGTTGCGGCCTTCTGTGTCGGTGAGGCTTCGCGCGGTAAGCAGCAGAAGAATTGGCCGCAACCGTTTCCCGCCAGCCCCGATAAGCCAGTGGGCTATCTCTTCGAATCCCGGCTGGTCCGAGGCGACGGCATCCAACATGGATGCTTCAACCTGGGGTATCGTGGCCCGGACCTGTTCGTCTTGCAACCAGTCAGACATCCGCAATCTTGCGGAACTGCGCCAGCGTCTTCTGCAAACGCTTCGACCTGAGCGCCGCTTCGGAGTTCCTGATGAAACTGTCGTAGCCCTCGTGCAATGCTGCGGACTCGGCGCGAACGACAATCTCACCACGGTGGAAAGCGTCCATTACGGTCATCCTGCCTTCGGATATGGCCACAAGTGCTTCCGGTGAAATCGCGCCGACGCCCCGGCCTTTCCCTTTGCGCTTTTGGCTCGGGTTGATGAGAACTTCACCGCTCATCACCGAAACTTCGACCGACCCCATACCAAAAACACCAACCGTTGCACTGGCGCCCTCGTACTGCTTGACCAGTTCAGCATATTCCTTCTTGGCGTCCGCCTTGAAACCCGCCAAAGCATCTTCGGCCAGTTTTTCAACTGCCTTTGCACCCTCTTCCGGCTGCATCCGCTGTTCATAGTCTGCCACGTTCGTATCCTCCGTTCCAAAATATCCAAATCAAACCGAGCCGACCGCCGCCCGAGCATCCACACGCCCGGCGCCCTGCTGCGTGGTCGGTGCGCCGATATCGACGGCGGTGGCCATGAGAACTGCCTTGATGTCAGCCGGCAGAAGTGTCGGGTTTCGCTGCAACATCAGCGCCGCGACCCCGGCGACATGAGGACAGGCCATCGAGGTGCCGCTGGCCTCGAGATGAAGCGGATCTATCACCGTCGCGCCGCCATTCATATCATTGCCGGTCGCCGATCGCGATGCCACGATATCCACGCCGGGGGCGGTGACATCCGGTTTGTCGCGTCCATCCGGCGTTGGTCCAGGACTGGAGAAACCGGCCATGTTGTCGCTGTCATCGCTTGCGCCGACGGTAATCACGCTCTGCGCAATACCCGGACAGCGAATGCGTGTGTCATAGGTGCCGCAACTGTCATTTCCCTCGTTGCCCGCGGCCACCACAAAGGTCACCCCGGCGGTCGAAGCCGCATCAGCGGCGACACATAAAACGCATGTTCCGTCCGGATCGACCCAATTGCCGTTTCTGTGGGAAAAGCCCCAGGAATTGGAAAGAACATCCATCCCGTCCGCGACGGCCTGTTGGATTGCCGCAACGCAGTTGGGAGCGTTCCCGCTGCCAAACTGATCCAGCAGCTTGTAGTCGTGGATCACCGCCCCCGTGGCGACACCACGGAACGTCGCGCCATTGCTGGCGACAACACCCGCACAATGCGTACCGTGCCCGTTCAGGTCGCCTAAGCCCTCGCCGGTAAAATCCTGTTGGGTGCCGAAATTTCCGGCAAGTTCGGGATGTGTCTGGTCCACGCCCGTATCCAGAACGGCAACATCCACTTCGGCACCGTTGATCCCGCTGGCTTCCACGACATCGGCATTGATCAGCGGACGACTGTTGTCCAGGTCGATCAGGATCTGGTTTTTGCAATGAGCCATCTTTAGGACATCGGCGCGCCCCGCGATATCCGTAAGGCGCTGGTCATCGGCAAGGACAACCAAACTGTGAGTCAGCCAAAACGACCGTTCGACCTCAATCCCCCGCTCTTCAAAGCTTTTGGCGATTTTGCCCACCACGTCTTCACCATGGCGTCGGTGTTGCATGATCGAACGGCGGCGCTGGCGCCGGTCGAACGCACGGGGCGGGCGATCCGGCGATGCCCTGCCGCTGCGCAGCGAGACCAGCACGCGATGCCGGGGGAGCTGGGCGGTTTCCGTTTGACCAAGCAGGGCGTTCAGGCGCGCCTCTTTTCGGTTGGCCAAGAGGTCGCGCAAGATAATGCTGTCCATCTTCGAAATGGACTCGCTGCCAAACTCGGCACGAAGCTTCTCGATTTCACGACGTTCCGCTCTTTCGAAGCGATCAACGTGTTCCCGGCTTAACTCGGACATTTCGTGCTCCTTTAGATCATGGTCTTGTGGGGTTTTCAGGAATGGCCTGACGTTTAGTGGAATGGGTGATCATCACCACGGAAGGATCGTTGGCCATTGTCGCGATGGCCCCGGGCGAAAGTTCAACGGCAACACTGTCTATCAGCCACAGTTCGGCAATCCCGTCACCGCCCAGGTTTTCCAGGGTACCGACCAGGGGCCGTGTGCGTCGGCGGAAATAATCTTCGCGTGCCTTCGTTTCGGCGCGCCGGAAAGAGGGCGCATTGCCTTCGGTGCCTGGCGCCAAGCGCAATATGACCTGCACCGAGTTCCCATCATCGCCGTCTGTTGCGGCCTTCGCCAATTCCGATTGCAGCTGCGTGTCCAGCTTGCCCCAAGCCGCCTCGGACAGGCCGAACGGATGGGGGCTGTTGGTTTCGGTCAAGGTTCTGTCCTCCGTGGTCGTCTCTGCACTGAACATGGCCGGTGCGACGGCACGGTCGAAGCGCGGGTTCACGACAATGCCGGGCCCCGGTTCAGGCTCTGCCGAAGGCGTACTGCGCGGGTGTTCCGGCCGGAAACACAGCTCGATCAACGCTGCTTCCTGCGCACGCATTGCGAGGGTCGCCATACCGCTCGCCTGAACCTCGATGACCTGTACCCCCTGCTGCTGCGTTCCTGTCTGGGTCGTCAGGACATTGCCCGCCGCATCAAGCGCGATGATCGTTATGGGCTTTCCGCCAGCAAAGCTCAACTTGAGGCGGGCCCAGTCAGCAACGACCGGCAGATGGGCAAAGACACCGGCGATGGAAAGCAACAGTTTGGGTGTGCCTTGCGGCTGGAACCCGCCAATGATCTGAAGAACGCTGCCCTTCGTCGGCAGGAACCGCACACCGCCGACGTTCAATACCGGATGGCGGGAAGGCAGTTTCTGGTCGCGAAAATCAATGCAACGTTCACGCGGGGGAATTTCCGGATCGGGCTTCGGCTGCTCCGGACAATGCGGCTGAATCGCGATGAAAGCGCAATCATCAACATAGCCAAGCGCATCGTTGCGCGGATCATCTCCGCTGAACTCCAGAAATACTGTCACGGCTTCGGCTTCCGCTGTCACGCGGCCCCGCAATTGCCGCCAGGCACCGTCCAGATCGCCTGTCCACCATTCCACCCAGGGCGCCCGCGGATCATCACCACCGCGCGGGTCCAACCCCAAAGCATAGCCGCCTGCGTTGCCAGCCTCCTTCGCGAACCAACACGAGAACTCATAATCCCATCCCGGGTTTGAGCCCAGCGATTGCCACAGCCCGACACGAAGGCCGCGCTGCGCGATGACCCGCTGGGACCTGTCCCCGGTCCGGACGATGCAACCTTCGCAGTCAAAGGCATCGGCGGGGATCGGGGCCAATTGCGGAACGGGATTTCCCTTTCCGGCGTGAAAGGCTGCCAAGTCGGTCAGCCATGCATAGGGTGTCCAGAACCGACCGA
The DNA here is from genome assembly GCF_056532905.1 of Ruegeria sp. H8. NCBI lineage: Bacteria > Pseudomonadati > Pseudomonadota > Alphaproteobacteria > Rhodobacterales > Roseobacteraceae > Ruegeria > Ruegeria sp. H8. Next base: position 1,199,113 of record NZ_JBQFNY010000001.1, read on the forward strand.
CATTGCCCGCTGGAAGCGAACGGAAACCATCTTCGAAACCGGGGTTCAGCAAATGCACGACCCGGACGGTCAGGTCGTCCTGACCAAAGGCGCCATCGTCATCCATGACGGTACAGATGGCCCGGAAGTCACCACACTTTTCATAGATATGCGAGGCGGTCGCCGTGCCTTCGGCTGCCGGTGGTTCGTTCGTTTCCTCGATCAGGGCGGTGCGGGGTTCACTGCAATCGCCGAAATCCCACTTGGCCGTATGCGTGTCGCACCAGCCGGGATCCCGGAAATCGGCGACAAGCGTAATCGGTGTGCAGACATATGCATAAAGGTCAGGGCCAGCTTCGACCTCGGGCGGAACATTGGTAACGGTGACACGCAGGGTGTCGATGGCCTCGCCGCCGTTGACGTCGCGAATACGCACCGTGACGGTGTATTCGCCATTGTCGCACCAGGCATGGGTCACGGTCGACGTGCCTGTCGCCGCAGGAGGAGCATTGGTTTCAGAAATCACGCCGGGTTTGGGCGCGTGGTGATCACCGAAATACCACATGGACTCGTGGGTGTCGGGGTATTCGACATCTCGGAACCGTGCGACCAGAGTGACCTCTTCACCCTCCTGCACCGTCAGATCAGGGCCGGCATCCACTGTCGGCGGCACATTTTCGACGGTAACAAGCGAGAAACTGCGACTGCGCGCTCCGCCCGGCTGGTTGATCGTCAGCGCATGTTTTGCGGTGTAGACACCGCTTGCAGCATAGACATGCTGAATCGAGGGCAAGACCGCGGCCGGTGTTCCGTCACCCGGCAACCACTCGTACCCCGCGTCAGGATGTTCATTCGCAGCCGCAAGCGACATGGCCGATGCGGCCGCACCCGACCGTGCCCCGCCCGAATCCGCCGGGACGACATCCGTGGCTTCGCAACTGCTTATGACAGTGAAGTCTCCGGCAATTTCAAGACCGTCGGTATCAATCACGATGGGGTCCGAGAATACCGCTTCGACCCGCCCGATCCTGGCAAGGTTCTCCGGCCAGCCGGTGATACCCGTGACCGTATTCGTAACTTCATCTGACAGGATTTCACTGCCCATGCTTTCGGCAATTCCCCGGACGACAAGGGCCACGATCACAACGACCAATGCGCCCAGAATTCCGAAAGCGCCGAATGACAATATCGCGGCGATTGCCGTCAGCACCCAAAGCAGCACGGATTCTTCGGGATCGACATCGCTGTCGATTTCAAAGTGATCCATTTGCTGTCCACCGGTTGGGCCCAGCGAACCATTCGGCTGCCAGCGCAATCCGACATCATTAAAAAAGTCGGCATCCACATCAATGCTGCCCAGGATCGCGTCTACGACCGTCACCTTGCCCGATATTCTGATCGCCCCTGCCCTGAGGCTGACGTCCAAATCGGTCAGCCGGACTTCGCGCCCGTCAGGTGTAAAGGTCTTCGGAAGGTCATCATCCGACAATTCGGCTTCGATGCGCGCCGTTTCAATCGATGCTTCAACCTGGGCCGCGCTGATGGCAATTGCAAAATCCCTGTCAGCAGGAATGAAATTGGCAAGCCCGCCTACGTCACCGCCGCCATCATCGTTCAAGGCGATCGCCAGAAACTCGTTTGTCACGCCGACGGTGATGCTGTCGACTTCAAACTCTTCGTCCGTTGCCTCTGGTCCCCAGATGTAAACGAAATCGCGGGCCTCAAGATCCTGATGAAAAAAGTCGCCGATGAATTCTTCGATCTCGGCCACTGTCGGGGCCGCAATTGAAATCTCGCCCAGCCCACTGGCCAATTCCTGCCCCCGCGACACCAGTTCACTGGAAATCTGGGCGTCGAGGTCAATCGCGACCAACGGGATCGCCGCCAGTTGATCACGGTTGTCGATGTAATTGTCACCCTCTGGCCCATATTCAGGACCGGCGGGGGTGATCGCGTCCACGGTAACGGTGGCCGCGTTCAAATCCGTGCGGAATTCCGAACCGACCCGACTGAAAGGTGCCGTGATGTTGATCCGCGTTTCGATCCCCATGGGATCCTGCGGATTGAAAAAAAGCTGTACCGTCGGCCCAACGACAATGTTGAACATCCGTAGATAAACCGGCAGCGAAATTGTTATGTCACCGCCTGACACGGTGGTTTCAATATCGTGCGTCGCATCCGAGGCGTCGTTGAAGATTTCCGCATGGACATCCGTCGTCAACGCTCCCAAGGCGAATTGCAGCTCGGTCTCATCGATGACATGGGGGATGGAAGGAAAGGCCGGATCGATCGGTCCGCCGGGGCCGCCGTTCTCATAGGCTTTGTCCACGAATTCGCCTGCGAACAACTCGATATTGGACGCAATCGGATCGCCGCTGGTCAGCGTGGCGGACACCTGGTTGCGAGGCAGGCCATCCAACAGCCACCCCACATCCTGACGCTCGGGAATCAGACCGATCGGCGCAGCCGCAGCAAGATCGGCCGTCATCGTCAGCATTTGCGCCGATGGAACCGGGGGGTTTTCGATTTCGATCTGGATCAGGACACCAAGTTGAATTTCGGCACCGGTGATGTCCGGGCGCAAGCTGGCGTCCAACTGGTCTTCGGGAATCTGAACCGACCCGTCAGCTACGACAAAACCACCAAAGGTTTCACCTGCGGGAACATCCATGAATTCGGGAATGCGGCCTTCATCGCCGGGATCATCGTCGCATTCCGCGGACTTCCACGCCCCCCGAATGACCTTTCGCAGGACCTCTTCCGAGGCTTCGACGACAACTTGATATCCTCTTGTATTTGCCATCCTGACGTCCTCGGTGTGACGGCGCGAGGGAATCGCGCCCGGGTGTCTTCAAGCAGTGCCGGTGACAACGGCGCGGGGCGTGATATTGACCAGCCTACGTTTCCCGGTTCGCACGGCACGATACAGCGCCTCGGTCGCAAAGCGCGGTGTCGATGCATCAAGTTGCCGGTAGGCAAGTAACGGAGAGATGATTTTGTGCGCCTTGCCCAGTGCTTCCAGCGGATCGGAAATCTTCACGGGCTCAGTCAAACTTGGATCGATCCCGGCGACGGATTTGCCCTTGGCTTTCCTGGGAAACCGGCGCGCGATTTCCGATGCCTTGACCCTGGCCACCTTCACTTTGGAGGTGGAGTAGCGCACTTTTCGCATCGGCAAGGACAAGGGAGACAGGTCAGGGCGTTTCGAAGTATCATCGACCAGCTTCAACTCGTCGAAAAGTACCACAGCAAGATCGTGTTCCTGCCCGGGGTCAAATTCATGCCCGGACGCGGCGAAAATCTTTTTACGCAAACTTTTGCGTACAACGATCTGTTTCTTGGAAAACCGCGCTCTGTCCTCCAGCTCAAGTCGGCCAGACAGGTCCAAATCGAACCCAAGCTCCTCAAGCGCCAACACGGGGTTAATCAGCGCAGCACGAGCAAGCTCTGGGGTGACATTCAAACGGGCAGCAATATCATGCACTGCTGCTTGAACGTCCTGAAACGTAGCCATAGCAGCCTTCCAATTACGAAATAAACGTAACTCTTGAACGCTTGGAACTGATAGATAGATACTTTGGGAGTCTTCCTTCACGATATATTTTTAAAGCGATTCCGTCAATGAGCCGGAGAGGCCGCAAGGCTGACTTCAACCCGATCGCGTAACTTTATTTGTCGCGTCGCTGGTTTTATCGGACGGGTTTGTCGCGAGAAATGCAGCCCGGAATACAGGCCCTGACCATCTATCGACAATGGCAGTGCTGGACCTTCCCGCGCCACGGCGAGGGGTGGTGGTTTCAAGCAAAACCGCCAATCGTGACGCCGCCACATTGTGCAAGCATCCCGCGGCCCCACGCCTTCAATCCGTCCACAACACCTCGCGCCCCTCTTCCCCCGGACCACATCACCTGCCATAATGGGGGAAACTCAAAAACAAGAGCAGCACCCATGCCCGACGATCTGTTGACGCCAGAAGCGACCACAACTTATGACGCCTCCTCGATCGAGGTGCTCGAAGGTTTGGAACCGGTCCGCAAGCGACCTGGTATGTATATCGGCGGCACGGATGAACGCGCTTTACACCACATGGTGGCCGAGATCCTCGACAACTCTATGGACGAGGCAGTGGCAGGCCACGCCAACCGGATCGAGGTGGAACTGCACGCCGATTACGCCCTGACCGTGCGCGACAACGGGCGCGGCATTCCGATCGACCCGCACCCCAAGTTCCCGGACAAATCCGCACTCGAGGTGATCCTGTGCACATTGCACGCGGGCGGCAAATTCTCGGGCAAAGCGTATCAGACCTCGGGTGGTCTGCACGGCGTGGGCGCCTCGGTGGTGAACGCGCTGTCGGATTCGATGGTCGTTCAGGTGGCCCGCGACAAGCAACTTTATGAACAACGTTTCTCGCGCGGTGTCCCCTTGGGCCCAGTGGAAAAGGTCGGCGCCGCCCCCAACCGGCGCGGCACCACAGTCACCTTCCACGCGGACGACCAGATCTTTGGCCACCACCGGTTCAAACCCGCCCGACTGTTCAAGTCGATCCGCTCCAAAGCCTACCTGTTCTCGGGCGTGGAAATCCGCTGGAAATCCGCCATAGACGACGGCGAGACGCCCACCGAGGCCACCTTCCACTTCCCGGGCGGGCTGTCGGACTACCTGAAAGAGACGATGAATGGCTCGTCGACCTATGCCGAGCAGCCCTTTGCCGGAACCGTGGACTTTCAGGAGAAATTCGGAACCCCCGGCAAGGTCGAATGGGCGATCAACTGGACGCCCTCACGCGATGGGTTCATCCAATCCTACTGCAACACCGTGCCGACGCCCGAGGGCGGCACCCATGTGGCCGGGTTCTGGGCCGCGATCCTCAAGGGGATCAAGGCTTATGGCGAGTTGATCAACAACAAGAAAGCCGCCCAGATCACGCGGGAAGACCTGATTGCCGGGGGCTGCGCACTGGTGTCCTGCTTCATTCGCGAGCCGGAATTCGTCGGCCAGACCAAAGACCGCCTTGCCACGGTCGAGGCGCAGCGGCTGGTCGAAAACGCGGTGCGCGACCATTTCGACAACTGGCTGGCCGCCGACACGAAATCCGCCGGCGCGATCCTCGACTTCCTGATCCTGCGGGCCGAAGAACGCCTGCGCCGACGGGCCGAGAAGGAAACACAACGCAAGTCCGCCACTAAAAAACTTCGTCTTCCCGGCAAGCTGGTGGACTGTTCCAGTTCAACACGCGAAGGCACCGAACTATTCATCGTCGAGGGCGACTCGGCGGGCGGCTCGGCCAAAATGGGGCGTGACCGCAAAACGCAGGCCCTGCTGCCCTTGCGCGGCAAGATCCTCAACGTGCTGGGCGCGGCCAGTTCGAAACTGGGCACCAATGCCGAGATCAACGACCTGACGCAGGCGCTGGGCGTAGGGCTGGGCAGCAAGTTCAACCTCGACGATCTGCGCTATGACAAGGTCATCATCATGACCGACGCGGATGTGGACGGGGCGCATATCGCGTCCTTGCTGATGACGTTCTTCTTCACCCAGATGCGGCCCATGATTGACGCAGGCCACCTTTATTTGGCCTGCCCGCCTCTGTATCGTCTGACCCAAGGGGCCAAACGGGTTTACTGTCTGGACGAGGCCGAGCGGGATGAGTGGCTTGAGAAAGGTCTGGGCGGCAAGGGCAAGATCGACGTGTCCCGCTTCAAGGGTCTTGGTGAGATGGACGCCAAGGACCTGAAAGAGACCACGATGGACCCCGCGTCCCGGAAATTGATCCGGGTCACCATCGACGAGGACGAACCCGGCGAGACCGGCGATCTGGTCGAACGTCTGATGGGTAAGAAGCCCGAACTGCGGTTCCAGTATATTCAGGAGAACGCGCGGTTCGTGGAGGAGTTGGATGTTTGAGGGTAGGAACGTGTTGGCTTTGTGGACAGAAGGCGAACCTTCATAGCAGCCACGTTATCCCCAAGTTTGTTTTTCGTTGGTTAATCAATACCGGTGGAACTCCATTTTTACGGGCCGGAGCTAACCCAAATAAAAGGGTGCAGGATGGCGATAGGCACTACCTGTATTGCTCAGAATGCGAAACAACACTTTCAACGTGGGAGCAAAAAGCTAAAAAGCGACTGTTTGACGCTGCTACTGGAAGTGGTGAAATACCGGCAAAGTATGGCTCTTGGCTTTCTCGCTTTGCCTGCTCTCTAGCCCTACGAACTGTACAATCTCAGTTGTATCGAGGAATCGAAAACAAATATGATCCATCTTCGCTGGATCTTTTGTTTAAAGCCGAGAGAAGCTGGAAACAATTTCTTACCGGCTCGTCCAAGCATCCCGGAGAGTATAGCCAATACTTTCTCCACCTTGGGTATTTTGATGGCTTTAATGACCCATCTTTGCCGTCAAACTGGAATACTTGGGTAAAACGGTCCGTTGAAAGGGACACAATTTACACTCCAAGTGGCAGTTTTCTTGCCACTTACGTTAAGCTAGGTCCAATCATCTTCTTCGGCAAAATACGCGACGACAAGCAGATTTTGGGGAAAAGCTTCGTGCGCTGTTCAGAGGGCGAGTTTCCGCTTCCTGACACCTTGTTGAACTCTGCGACATGGAGTCTGTTTAAAGATAGAGCGTCATCGGCGCAAAAAATCTTGAGTGCTATGTCGGAAAAACAAAAACAACTTGTTGGCAGACAAATCTTTAAAGACCCAGAAAAATTCTTGAACTCAGGCTTGGCGGAAGCATTGCTTCAGGACTTCGAGCAATTTGGCGGAAGTTGACAATCGTAAAATTGGCGCGTGTGCTATCACGTCAACTGTAACGAAATGAGTGAACATCCCTTCTACCTCAAAACTAACCTCGCGCCCGCCTTGGGGGGCGGGTTAGGCGCGTGCTTGATGCCTTGCATCAAGCTTGGCCGGATAGGAAGACGCACCAACACCACACGCGTCCTCAAAAAACCAAAACCTACTGCAATTCAAACGCCTTCGGTTTACAAATCAAACCAAGACCCGGCTTCCCCGTGACATGCTGGCTTGGATTTAACGATTAAGGATTTGCAATGGCCCGCCTTTATGACAGTCGAAAACGTGTTCTCGTAACCGGTGGGGCCGGGTTTCTGGGCTCGCATCTGTGCGACAGGCTTCTGGATCAGGGGCATGAGGTTTTGTGCGTCGACAACCTGTTCACCGGCACCAAGCGCAACATTGACCATCTGCACAACAACCCGCGGTTCGAGTTCATGCGCCATGATGTGACCTTCCCTCTGTTTGTGGAGGTCGACGAGATCTATAACCTCGCCTGTCCTGCCTCGCCCGTGCATTATCAGCACGACCCGGTGCAGACGACCAAGACCAGCGTTCACGGTGCGATCAACATGCTGGGTCTGGCGAAGCGGCTGAAATGCAAGATCTTTCAGGCCTCAACCTCCGAGGTCTATGGCGACCCGACCATCCATCCGCAGACCGAAGATTATTGGGGCAACGTCAACCCGGTTGGCCCGCGATCCTGCTATGATGAGGGCAAGCGCTGCGCCGAGACCTTGTTCTTCGACTATCACCGGCAGATGGGGTTGGAGATCAAGGTCGCCCGCATCTTCAACACCTACGGGCCCAGAATGCACCCGGCAGATGGGCGCGTCGTGTCGAACTTCATCATGCAGGCCCTGACGGGTGATCCGATCACGATCTTTGGCGACGGTACGCAGACCCGGTCTTTCTGTTACGTGGATGATCTGATCGAAGGGTTCATCCGCCTGATGGAGACCGGCTCAGACGTCACCGGCCCGGTCAATCTGGGCAATCCCAACGAATTCTCGATGAACGAGTTGGCCCGCGAAGTGCAGGCCCTTGTGGGGGCCGAGACCCCTGTCAGTTTCAAGGAATTGCCAGAGGATGACCCGAAGCAGCGCCAGCCCGATATCACACTGGCGCGGACCCTGCTGGGCTGGGAGCCTAAAGTGCAACTGAAAGAAGGGCTGCACGCAACCATCCGGTATTTCCGAGACCTTCAGGCCGAAGTCGGGACCTAGGGCCAAGGCCCGGTTTAAGATCCGGGCACGCCCCCAGCCCCTGTCCTGCCCCGGCGCTTGCAGAACCTTTGCAAGGCATCGCCTTATTCGAAATCTGCCTGATCCAGCAGCGTATAGGTGAACTTGTTGCCAAACGCGTCGCGCCCGGCTTCGCATTTCAGCAGAAACTCGGCAAAGTGACGCTGATCGGCGAATACCTGACACCCGGCGGAATAGATCGTATTCGCAGTGTCATCGTCACCGTTGTTTGGCCCCTTGTGCAGATTTATGCCGAACATCCCGCTTTGAGGATTAACAAGGTTCAGGTTTCCATCCCTGTTGTTGTCCCGAAACACGGTAACATTTCCCAGCCTTTGACACAGCGCCTTGTGGCCTCCGGGCCGGCCTCGTTTATGAATATCGATCTTGTAGCAGGACCGATATTGCCCCGGCGCCAGAATGGCCGTCCCATCCGGGTTTATCGGGTTCTTCAGGTAGTGATCGCTGGGATCGGCAGTCATCGGGTAATAGGCAATATCCCAAACGCCAAGAAACCGGTGGAACACCGTCATGACATCATCGAATTTCTTGGGTGAAACCGGGTGGGCGCGAATGCCCACTATGTTCAGGTTCCAATCGACAGTTGGGGTGTCGAAAACCACAAAACCCTTTTGGGACATGACATCCATAATCGCTTGCACAGAGGGTCTGAACATCTCTCAATTCTCCTTAAACAATGCGGCCATGTTACCACAGAAGTGACCGACCGTAAAAATCGCCCCCTTGGCTTGTCGCTGCGCGTGTAGGATTTTCGTTGCCTAACCCGTTGATCTCGTTCAAACTTGCTGAAACAAGAAACCATGATTGAGGTCCGGGCGTCCAAACCCTTTTTGATCGACAACAGATTTGCAGGACGAGAGGACGACATGAAAACACTGACCTATGGGCTGGCCTTTGCCATGCTGGCGACCCAGGCCCCGGCGCAACAGACGCTCAGCCTGGCATCTCCGATCCCGGACGGGGCGGAAACACGGTTTTGCTATTACAAGGGGCTGGCTTATTCACCGGATTCCTTCATCGTGATCTTTGGCGACAACACCGTGACTGACACGATCAACACGCGCGAGGAACGCCTGCTGCGATGTGTAAGCAGCGACAAGGGCACCATGCACTGGAAGCCACAAAGCACGTTTCAGGTCGGCCGCTAAGCCAGAAATATCACTGTCGCCCGGGGCTTCTTAGCCGGATCAGACTGCCATTCCGATCAGGGCGACACCCACGGCCATGAGCACCGCGGCCCCCAACCGTCGCGCCCGGTTGCCTTCCTTGAGGAATACGAACCCGATCAGTGCAGCAAAGATGACCGAAGTTTCCCGCAGCGCCGAAACCGCGCCCAGCGGTGCAAAATTCTTGGCGTACAGTACCAGACCATAAGCTGTCATCGATACCAGCCCGCCAAGAATGCCGATCATCCACACTTTGGCTGGCAGGTCTTTCAGGGTCGCACGTTTCCGCACCCCGACAAATCCGGCAATGAACAGGTGCAGAAACGCCCCCCACGCCCAATAGCTGAGCGTGTTGCCCGACAGCCGAACGCCGATCCCGTCAACGACCGAATAGATCGAAATGCAGAACCCGGTGCCCAGCGCAAACATCAGTGCGCTGCGCCCAACGCCCGAGCGCAGAGCTTTCCAACTGCTCAGCTGGATACCCACTCCAATCAGGGCGATACCGGTCCAGGCCTGAAAAGGCAGCACTTCTCCGACCAGGACCATTGCCCAAAGCGAAACCAGCGCCGGGACAATTCCACGGGCGATGGGGTAGACCACGCTCAGATCACCATGCTGATAGGCTTTTCCCAGCATGAAGTAATAACCGAAATGCACAACGGTCGAGAGCAGGATGTAAACAAAGCTCTCTGGGTTTGGCAGCGGCAGAGCCATCACCATGACCGCCGCAGGCAGCACTTGACCCAAAGCGACCAAACCCAGCATGGAAGTTCGATCCGCCGCTGTCTTCACGATAGCATTCCACACCGCGTGCAGCAAAGCAGCCGACAGAATAATAAGGACAACGAACAGGGTCATGTCCGGACCTTTCCCGCAGAGATTTCGCGCCAAAAGGGTCAACTGCCCCATTCAATTGGCGCCATGTCTGCAAAGGATGGATCGTTGTCAAGCCCGTTTCAGGTCACCTGGGTTGTCAGCCATGTCTCGATCTTCGAGGCCGGCCCTTCCCAACCCGGCTCCATGAACAGGAAATGCGCATGATCTTCGACCAGCAAAAAGGTTCCGCGATCCCCATAGCGCGTTGCCAGTGCGCGGCAGGTATCGGGGTTAACAGCCCTGTCTTCGGCACCCGAGACCACCAGAACCGGGCAGTCAACCTTGTCGAAATCAACCTTGATTGCATGATGGTCATCGAACATCCAAAAGAACATTTCAAACATCACGCGCCCGCTTTCCGCGCCCAATTGATCGAATACAGCGTGCTGCTGCGCCTCATCCATCTTGTTCAAAGCAAACGGGGCCATCAAATCAAACCCGACCCGCATCGGCTGCTTCCAGAATGGGCCGCCTTCCATCAAGGTGCGCGGTACAGCCCGTTCATCATCGGTTTCGGGTAAGGTGCCCCAAGGCGCGTTGGGATTGATCAGAACGATGGCACTGGCCAAACCACGAGACGCCACTTGTTGCGCCACCACCCCAGCAATGGCATGCCCCAAAATGACAGGTTTGCGGTCCAGTCCCTGTACAAAATCGGCGATGTCGTTGGTGTAGTCCATGACACTGGCATCGGTCAGACCCGGGTCGGGGTCCGCTTTCGGGTCACCGTCATGGTAACGCAAGGCAGGAACGTGAACCGTCCAACCTCGGTCCCGAAAGAAGGTCGCGTAATCCTGCATGCACCAAGGTCCGGCAAATGCTCCGTGGATAAGAACGATTTCTTTGGTCATCGAAGTCCCCCCTGCGCTGCCTACAGTATGGGGATATGGTAAGACGTTACAACTGCCCGTGATCCCTGTTGCAGGTCGAAGCACAGGTCCTAAGATTGGACGCATGAGTTTTGTGACCGACAATCAATTGCCCCTGCTGATCCTGTTCTTTGTCATCGGCTCAATCGGCACTGCCTTTCTGTTTCGCAAACCGGCAGGGCACCGGGCGTGGAAACTGGCTGATCTGGTATGGGTTGTGCTGGGTGGCATCGGGGCATTGGTCGCTGTCTTGGCCGGGCTTTACACCTCGGACAGCTCGCGACTGGACCGACAGATCGACGTGGCCTATGCCGCGACGCTGGCATTTGACAGGGATGCGGCCCGGTTCCGCCTGCGGTTCTGTGATCCGGCCTATGATCCGGATACCGCCGTATTATGCGAAAAAGTTGAGTTACTTTCAGCTTCGACCGCCAGCAACTCGGAACTGCCCCTGTTCATCGCGGTCACGAACGAAGTGGCCCCCCTACAGGGGCTTCACTTCCTGGTTGGGGGTCAGTCGAAGGACGAAAAGGACGAAATACGTGACATGGCCGCCAAAGCCGATGCCTTTGACATCGACCAGTTCCTAGTCTTCACATCACTGGACGAAAACACACAGACCGCCATTGACAACATGCGTCGCAAGGTTCCCGCGATTGCAGGCGACTATCTGATACTTGCGCAGAGCTACGATGACCTGATCGCGCAGGTCGGGAAGCTGAAAGAAGAATGGGAATACCTACAGGACAATGCTCATATTCTTGTCCTGCAAATCGTTGCCCTATGCCTTGTCAGTTTTGCGGCACCGTTTCGGTTGGGGAAATCCGTGGTCGAGTTGCGCACCACGCTCAGCGACGATACGTCTGCGCCAAAGCTTGCGGGTCAGCCCCAAGAAAGTAACGCAGAAGAGTCCACAGGTTCCGAGAACCGCGCCGAATCCAGCCCGCCCGCTCATACCGCTCCGCACTCGTAAAGGCGCGTGTGTTCAGAACAGTTACCTTTGGCAACGCGCGCACCAAAGCCACATCTTCCATCAACGGCTGGTCGGGAAACCCGCCTGCCGCTTGATAGGTGTGACGCGGAACCAGCAATCCCTGATCTCCGTAGGGCAATCCCAGCATCCTGCTGCGCAGATTGGCCCAGCCAGCCACCCAGGCCGGCGCGATCCCGCGCGCGCGGAACGCCAGTTGAAACGCAGCAGGTTTGGCTGAAGGCAGGTGGGCGCTGACGGTCTCGCTCCACCCCTTTTGCAGCACTGTATCCGCATGAAGAATCAGCAGCCAATCCCCTTTGGCCTGCGCGCACCCTCGGCGCAGCTGGCCGCCTCGGGATGGGGGGCCGGTCACGACCGTCGCACCGGCCTCTTCCGCAATATCCGGCGTGTGATCGGTTGAGCAGGCATCGCTGATGATCAATTCCCGGATCAACCCGGCATGCACCCCTTCCATCAAAGCCCCAAGACATTCGGGCAAAGCGTCGGCAGCGTTGAGGGTCGGGACTACGACGGTAATAGGCGCGGGCACGTCTGATAACCTCTGGTCTTGGCATCGGGACTTCCTATATCACGAGGTCTGAGGAAATGACGAGGACCAAGCCATGCCCACCCGCCGCATTCTGCGCCTGTCCGGCTCGGATACCGAAAGCTTTTTGCAGGATCTGATTACCAACGACATTAAGGGGTTGGACAACGGGCTGGTCTACGCTGCTCTGCTTACTCCGCAGGGAAAGTACCTGGCGGATTTCTTCCTGAAACGAAATGACGACAGAGTTCTTCTGGATGTGGCCGAACACCTTGCGGATGATCTGGTCAAACGTCTGACGATGTACAAGCTGCGAGCGGATGTGACGATCGAGGGAACCGATCTGAACCTGCAACGCGGCACCAAGGCTGCGCCGGAAACCGCCCTGCCCGATCCCCGCCACCCGGACATGGGCTGGCGCAGCTACTCCCCCGAACCCGAGGGCGATGATGGAACCGACTGGGATGCACTGCGCGTCCGGCACTGCATTCCCGAGTCAGGCATTGAACTGACCCCGGACAGTTACATCCTGGAATCTGGCTTCGAAGCGCTGAATGGCGTGGATTTCAAAAAAGGATGTTATGTCGGGCAGGAAGTGACCGCGCGCATGAAGCACAAAACCGAATTGCGCAAAGGTCTGCGACGCGTCGTTGTCCAGGGCTCGGCCCCGGTGGGGACCGAGGTCAGTGCAAATGGCAAACCTGTCGGAACATTGTACACACAGGCCGGCGGAAACGGGATCGCGTATCTGCGATTTGATCGTGCAGGCCCTGAGATGCAGGCCGGAGACGCCACAGTGCGCCTGGAGGACTGAGCCCACCTTGTTGCCAAATCGGCACGACCCGCGCATCAGCTTGTATCGAAAAGTTTGAACCCGTTGTCCTGCACTGCCAAAGTGCAGGCAAACAGGACGAACCGGATACCCGCATGTTTCGACTTTATTCCGCGATCTGGCGCGCCAGTGCGGGGCGGCAGATCATCCTCATCATGCTGTCCGTCGCAATTGCGGGCCTTGCCGCCGTGCCGCTTGAGTTTCAGCGCGACATCGTCAACCACCTGACATCCGACGATGTCGGGACCGAAAAACTGATCCAACTGGGCATCGGCATGATGGCCGTCATCCTGCTGAGCCTCGCCCTGAAATGGGTACTGGGCTATCGCGCCGGAACCTTGGGCGAAGACATGATCCGGCTGATCCGCCAACGCCTGCTTTGGCGTTCGACCGACCTGAAGGATTCAGACGAAGGCCTGCGCAAAGGCACCATGACCACCGCCATTTCAGCCGAAGCCGAAGAGTTGGGCAAGTTTGCCGGTGGAGCCTTTTCGGATCCGGTCGTTCAGATTGGAACGCTGATCAGCGTCATCGGCTATATCTCGTCCACGCAACCAGGTCTGGGGCTGATTGCGTTGTCAATGATCGTGCCGCAAATCATCATCGTTCTGGTCTCGCAGCGCAAAGTGAACACTTTCGTGGCGGAACGGGTTCGCATTCTGCGCGGTGCCACCGACCGACTGACGACCGAGGATATCGAAGCCGTCGAGCGGGATATCAACATCATGTTCGATGACATTTACGACACGCGGCGGCGGATGTTCCTGTGGAAACTTTCGGCAAAGTTCCTGCTGAGCGTGATCAACGGGGCCGGCACCGTCGGCATCCTGATGCTGGGGGGATATCTGGTCTTGCACGGCAAAACGGATGTGGGCACCGTGGTGGCCGCCACCAGTGGGCTCAGCCGCATTCAGGGACCCACTGCCTTTCTGATCGCATTCTATCGTCAGGTCAGCGCCAATCGTATCAAATACGAATTGATGCTGGAATTGTTCGGCCCGGATCCAACCCGCTATCGCTATCGACCCAACGCATAAGAAAAGACCGCGCGGCGGGTGCCTGCGCGGCCTGATACGTAACGTGACGAAACGTCACGCGCGTTCGGAGTATTCCATCGTTTCCGTGTTCACGACGATCATTTCGTCCTGGCCGATGAAGGGGGGAACCATGACTTTCACGCCATTGTCCAGCACCGCGGGCTTGAACGAGTTCGCCGCCGTTTGACCTTTTACCACCGGTTCGGTCTCGACGATTTTGCAGGTCACTTTCTGCGGCAGCGTCGCGTTCAGCGCCTCGCTTTCGTAGAACTCGACAACAATGGTCATGCCATCTTGCAGAAACGGACGGCGGTCACCCAGCAATTCTGCTGGTAATTCAATCTGTTCGTAGGTTTCTGAATCCATGAACACCAGCATTCCGTCGGATTCGTACAGAAATTGCTGATCCTTTTGCTCCAGACGCACGCGTTCGACTTTGTCCGCCGAGCGGAAGCGTTCGTTCAACTTCGAGCCATTGCGCAGGTTGCGCAGCTCCACCTGTGCAAAAGCTCCGCCTTTGCCCGGCTTTACATGGTCAACCTTGACCGCTGCCCACAGGCCACCGTTATGCTCAAGCACATTGCCGGGGCGAATTTCGTTCCCATTTATCTTGGGCATTACATAAATCCTTCACAAACGGTTGATGCATCAGTTGCGGTCCCTATATCTGGCGGGATCACACCTGACAAGACAACGACACCTAGTGCTGCAGGTGCAGCGAGCCATGCAAGTGACGCAACGCAACTATGCATTTTAGCTGTATCCGAATCGCACCTAATCGGTCATAAGGACCCTCACGCCGAAAATGCAAGAGCAAGAACAACAAGGAAGACGAGATGAGAGATTTCGTTGACGGCACTGCCTTTAACAATGAGCAAGGCAATCGTGCGCGCAAACTTTTCGCGGCCGTTGTCCTGGCTGCGCTTGATGATGCTATCGCCGATGACAAGAAATACGGCAATGGCCCCGAACAAATCGCCCGCTGGGCGCGTTCGCGCGATGGGCGCGAAGTTCTGTCCTGCGCAGGAATTGACCCGAACGAACGGGTTGTCAGCGGATTGATGGAATTCGTTGGACGCGGCGTCCGTACCTCGGTCGCCCTGTCGCGGGAAGAAAGCGAACGCCGCAACGCTGCACAGCAGGCCGAAGCTGCCTGAACCAAGGTAGATTTGGATTGAACAAACGCGCTCTGCCTATCAGAGCGCGTTTTTCTATGCCTGATCGTCAGGCATGAAGCCAACGGCTCAAAAGAACAACAACCATTGCCGCACCACCCAGAATTCAGCCGCCAGCATGGTTGCGAACAGGGCTTTGCCCCAAACCGGCAATCCACGCTGCCAAAGCAGAACATATGCAGCCAGACAAACAAAGGCTGACACCGGAGCCACCCACAAGGCATGATGGTCGCTGTCCCAATAGCTGACAGGGCTGTGGAACACCCAGTCGCTGATGGGCCAGAACTGTGGCCGTCCGTCGCCCGCATGAAGCAGGAAATCTGTCGCAAGATGCAACAGACCCGCCGCTGCACCGACAGCCAGAACATGCCAACCTCTCCAGACTGCCAGCAGGAATGTCAGCCCCCAGAGGATAAAGGAGTTGTCTATGGCGAATACGGTCTGCCACGCCGGGGAAAAGTAAAGCTGCCCGAAGACCACCTGCTCGGGGATGCCCAGAACAAACAGGGACACGCCCGCCATCACGTATAGGGACAGATCCGGCAATAACGCTCCCACGAGCGCGGCCCAGAGGATACGTCCTTGCGGCGGCCGGGCGAACACGGCAGCCCCGATCAAAAGATGCGCAGGCGTATTCATCCGGGGCTTTCCCTTTCGGCTCAAATCAGATCATCTGCGCCCAGACTTATAGGAGACAAGGCATGGTTCGCGCCATCATGATTCAAGGGACCGGCAGCAACGTCGGAAAATCGGTTCTGGTGGCGGGGCTGGCGCGCGCCTACACGCGCCGGGGCCTTCGGGTCGCGCCGTTCAAGCCGCAAAACATGTCGAACAATGCAGCCGTCACTGAAAACGGCGGCGAAATTGGCCGCGCGCAGGCCCTTCAGGCCCGTGCGGCAAAGCGGGCAACGCACACGGACATGAACCCTATTCTTCTCAAACCCGAGACGGATACCGGCGCGCAGATTATCGTTCAGGGACAGCGCGCTGGCACGATGAAGGCCGGTGACTATCGCAAGGACAAATCCAAGCTGCTAGGCGCAGCGCTGGAAAGCTTTGACAGGCTCTGCGCCGACGCTGATCTGGTTCTGATCGAGGGCGCTGGCAGCCCGGCTGAGACCAACCTGCGCAAAGGTGACATCGCCAATATGGGATTTGCCCGTGCAGCGGACATCCCTGTCGTTCTGGTCGGGGACATTCATCGTGGCGGGGTGATTGCACAGATCGTTGGTACTCAGGCCGTTCTGGACGAAGGCGACGTGGCGCAGATCAGGGGTTTTGCCATCAACCGCTTCAAGGGCGACGTGTCCCTGTTTGACGAAGGCCGTGATGATATCTCGGCCCGAACAGGCTGGCCCTGCCTTGGGGTCGTGCCCTGGTTTCACGACGCCTGGAAATTGCCGGCCGAAGACATGATGGACATCCGTTCCCATACCGGCGGCGCGTGCAAGGTCGTTGTGCCCCAACTGGAGCGTATGGCCAATTTCGACGATCTCGATCCGTTGTCTGCCGAGCCCGGCGTGAGCGTCGAGGTCATCCCCGGCGGGCGTCCCCTGCCCGGCGATGCGGATCTGGTTCTGCTTCCCGGCAGCAAGTCCACGATCGGAGACCTGAGCTATTTCCGTGCACAGGGCTGGGATATCGACCTGTATGCACATGTTCGCCGCGGTGGACATGTCCTAGGCTTGTGCGGCGGCTATCAGATGTTGGGCAAGACCATTTCCGATCCTGATGGCGTGGACGGCCGGCCGGGCAAAGTTGATGGATTGGGGTTGCTGAACGTCGATACCGTAATGGGCGGGCAGAAACAGGTCATCCTGCGTTCCGCCCATGCCCTGCCAGACCGAGAACCGGTCAGCGGATACGAAATCCACATGGGCCATACCGACGGCCCTGACCGCGCCCGCGCATGGCTCGAGATCGAAGGCAGACCAGAAGGCGCCACCAGCAGCAACGGCCGGGTCAAGGGCAGCTATCTGCACGGAATTTTCTCGTCAGACGCATTTCGTGCCCGCTATTTGTCAACGCTGGGCGTGACGTCGGACATTGCCTACGAAGACGGAGTCGAGCGGGCGCTCGATGATCTTGCCGATCATCTGGAGCGCCACATGAATCTTGACCTGATGCTGAGCCTGGCCCAGCCACCACAGCGTGGCTGAATCTTATCCCAGATCTTTCGCGGCGAGCGCGCGCGCGATTTCCCGCCGCACCATTTTGCGCACGTTTCGCGTGATCCGCTCGCCCATTGCGCCTTGCAATTCCTGGCGGACAACTTCCGCGATCAGCTCACGCAATGTTTCTTCATCCAAATCCGTTGTCGAAACGTCTTCAACGACTTCAGTGGCACGATCGGATTCAGCCGGTCGTCCCGCCCGGATGAACTCTGCGTTTTGTATCGAAGCGGACTCGGGCTGAGGATCGTCTGTATCTTCCTGATCAGTCAGAACGACGGTCCTTGCGGCCGCAAACTCCTCTTCGACGTTCCACGGTAGGGAATGCGTCGGTGTGCCGGAATAGGCGTCTGCGCTGTCGCCATCCGGCTCCCATTGATCCTCGGTTTGCGCAATCGCCGCTTCCAGCGCTTCGATCTTGGCACTCAGGCTGATCGCGGGATCATCGGTTGAGCCGGTTTCCGCGGAATGTCCCTCAGTCGCGTCATCCGCAGTGTTGGCAGGATCACCTGCCCTGACGATGTCGCAGGCACGCAGCAGCATCGGCTTGGCCGAGTCGGCAACATCAGCAGACGGCTTGGCGGGCGTGACCTCGGGCTGAGCAGGTTTGCTGATGCGCAGCGCGTCCGTCAGCACCAAACGCCCCGGCTTGCGCGTTGCACCCTGTTGATCCGAGGAGGATTTACCGCGACTGTCTTCACTGACCAGACGTTTGACCGAAGACAGAACGTCTTCGATCCCTGCTTTCACGACATTATCAGACATTGTTCTCTACCGCTCTATCGTTGGATCGAGTGTAGCCAAACAATCCGAGCCCTACAACAAATAGTATTGCCGGTTAGTCCCGACGCAACGCTTTGAGGACTCGATCCAGATCCTTGCTCTGTTTGCTGACACGCGCGGGGGCTTTCTTGACCAGATTATAGTACAAAGTCGGGTCATAAATCTGAACCGCCAGGCCAAGACGTTCTGCCGTCAAAAGGCCCTGCGCCTGCAACAGCTGATACGCTGCGCGCGATCGTTCCGTTCGCGACGCCACTTCGGCCAGCTGCGCGTCCAGCAAATCCTGCTGAGCATTCAGAACGTCCAAAGTGGTCCGGGCACCCAAGGTCGCTTCTTCCCTGATGCCGTCAAATGCAACCTGTGATGCACGAACCCGTTCCGTCGACGCCCTGAGGCTGGCACTGGCTGCCTGGAACGCTGCATACCGGTCCGTAACGCCCTGTGTGATATTCTTTTGTACGTTCAGAAGATTCGCACGAGACGCATCCCGGTTTGCCATAGCGCGCCGCACATTCGCGGCCAACCGGCCACCGGCGTAAATCGGCTGTGTAAAGTCCAGCGACACGGTCGCGTCATTCACATAGTCGTTGTTGTCATAGCTTTCACGCACACCCGCATCAGCATTCAAACTGACATTCGGCCCAAGGTTGGCCCGCTGCTGCTGTACAATCAGATCAAAAGCGCGGACTTGATGCTGCGCCGACAGAATCGCCGGGTGGTTGCGTTGCGCGAGGCTAATCGCTTCTGCCTCGCTCCGTGGAAGATTGGGCAGGCTGGGTTGACCGGCCGTCCTCCCTGGCGCCTTGCCGACCGCATTGACATACTCAGCCTGCGCAATGCTCAGTTCACCACGAGCGACCGCCAGATCAGCCTGAGAACTTGCCAACTGCGCCTCGGAAAGCGCCACGTCCGTACGCGTCACTTCGCCAACTTCGAAGCGATCATTTGATGCGCGAAGCTCTTCCGCCGAAACATCCACGTTGTTCTGGCGAATTGCGACTGTTTCTTCCTGTAGCAGCACGCCCAGGTAAGCATTTGCAGCGCGGATGAGCACCTGTTGCTCAATGTCGATCAAGGTTTGCCGGGTCGACAGAACCGTCTCCTGCGCCGATTGCTTGCCCAGAACCGAAGCGCCACCATCATACAGAAGCTGAGTTAGCCCCAGACCGGTGAAAAACCGGGACGGCTCGGTCGTTGTGACCACATTGCTGGTCCGAGACCGGGTATAATCCTGGCTGACCTGTACAGTCCAGTTGATGATCGGTCGCAACGCGGAAAGCGCGATCGCCACATCTTCATCTGCCGCGCGCAGCAGCGCCCGGTTCTGCTCCAGCAAGCCGCTTGTATTATACGCGCCGATGAAGGCGTCTGTTATGTTGTCAGCCCACGCCGGACGCCCTGGCATAACGCTGATGGCAAGTCCTGCGGTCACTGCGAATGCCCTGACCAGCTTGCCTGTCGCTGAACCACGCATACCGAAATCCTCTCAAACGAAATTACACTGCCCTGAAGGCAGTTTGCGGTCTTCTTTTCAACTAATCAAGGCGCCAGCAGAATCTATCGGCGAACTATAGCGAAAATGCACACTCCGCCGAAAAGCTCTCTAGTATCGGTGCACTGGCGTTGAACGCATCCCGCCAGCTGACCCGGCCTCCGGTCTTTCGACCGATCCGCACGGTTCCAAGATTGCCTTCAACAAACAGGCATGCAATCCGGCCATGTTCCTTGAGCTGATCCAACAGAGCGTCGGGAATCCGTTCAACACCGCCCTGCACCATGATCGCATCGTAAGGACCGTGCTCAGCCGCACCCTGATCCAAAGGACCGACGTGGATAATGGCATTGTCCACATCGGCCTCAGCCAACAGGCTTTGCGCCTCGGACGCCAGCGAGTCGTCGCTTTCCACACCAACGACCAACTGGGCCATACGCGCGGCAACCGCAGTGGAATACCCCGTCGCCGGAGCGATATCGAGAATCATCTCGTCGTTCGAAATGTTGAGCGCATCCAGCATTTTAGCAAGCGTTCTCGGCTCGAGCATACAGCGACCGTTGCCCAGATCGATCACACTGTCGGCATAGGCGGCCTCACGCTGTGCGTCAGGCACGAAGTTTTCGCGCGGGACGTTCAGCATCGCCTCAATGATCGGGAACTTTGTAACATCCGAAGGCCGGATTTGCGTATCAACCATAGTGCGGCGCCGGGCAGCGAAATCTGTCATAGGATCTCTCGAGTCATTCCCAAAGTTACCCGGCTTTTGCCACATCCTGAACTGCCCAGCAACGGCCCTGTTGACGCAACCCCCCTGCGCCTGCGCGTTTACGGTTGCGGGCTTCGGCAAATTTCAATCTCGTCGACAAAATTGCGCGCAATCCTCTGGACGCCCCTATGGAAAGCTGCTAAAACCCCACGCACACCACGGCAAGTATTTGATTTTGCTTGAAAAGGCGAGTTGGCGGAGTGGTGACGCAGCGGATTGCAAATCCGTGTACACCGGTTCGATTCCGGTACTCGCCTCCAATACCTCCAATGACTTACGGTACTTTGTCTTTCTTCGAGGTCCAGTATCCAACCAAAATTTGGATTTTTCGTGTTTCGATCTGGTTCTGTTCCATCCGACTGCGAGCATTCTTGGCATATGCCGCCAGCTTGCGTTCAGGCAACACCTCGCCGTACTTCCTTGGCATCTTCATCTCGAAATGATCAGAATTGGTGACCTGAACCATTGGTCCCAGCCATTTGGGTACAGACCTTTCTTGTAGTCAGATTGCGATCAGGGACGGCCAAGCAGGCCCATTGCGCGGTTCAGGCAGCCGCAGAATGGTGCCGCAAACAAAGCTGTCGGATTGTCTGTCGTCCATGGCTGGAATTGACCTGCCATTACCTATGCTGCTTCGACCTGGTTGGAACGGCATCGCGCCGGTACGAAACGTGCTGACTTCTTCATGCAATTTGTCCAATCCTTCTTTCTGACGCGTTCGTCAAATGGGGTTCCCGAAAGCATTGCTCACACAGCAGCCTTTGAGCAATTTTATGTCTCAACATCGCCAAAAAACGAAACTTCATGACAACTCGGGAAGGATGAACTAGGACTCTAACAAAGAAAAAGTTCTGGACGTATTGTGGAACACATTGCCTTTACCTTCGAGATGGGGGTCGTTTGCACCCTGCTGGCATTCACCGTTTTTCTGTTCGTTTCCGAGATCATAAGGATCGACCTTTCCGCCATATTGGTTCTGGTTCTCATAGGCTTGCTCAGCTACGCGCCCGGGCTGGGAAATCTGGCGGATGTCACCCTTCTGTTCGACGGCTTCGCATCCAATGCGGTCATCTCGATCATTGCGGTCATGATCGTCGGGGCCGGTCTGGACAAGACGGGGATCATGAACAAGGTGGCTGCCGTCATCCTCAAATACGGTGGCAAATCCGAAGGCAGGGTTGTACCAATCATTTCCGGCACCGTTGGCGTCATATCCTCGTTCATGCAGAATGTCGGCGCCGCTGCTCTGTTTCTGCCGGTTGTCAGCCGAATTTCCACACGGTCGGGCATACCGCTGTCGCGCCTGCTCATGCCGATGGGATTCTGCGCCATTTTGGGCGGCACCATGACGATGGTGGGGTCGTCTCCTCTTATCCTGCTGAACGATCTGATCCTGACGGCAAATGACAGTCTGCCGGCCTCTCAGAAAATGGAGCCCTTCGGCCTGTTCTCGGTCACGCCGATCGGTGCGGTTCTGATCCTGACGGGAATTGGATACTTTCTGCTGTTGGGACGCTGGGTTTTGCCCGAGGCTGAAGGGCCTGACAATACGGGTACCGGACAAGGGACACAGGAATACCTGCAAAGGGTCTATGGCCTCAAAGCCGATGTGTTCGAAGTCGTGGTGCCCGAGGACAGCCCCTTGGTCGGCGAGATTCTGGCCGACATCAACCACGAAAACCACCTGTACATCATTTCCACCTTCTATCGCGGCAAAACCTCGATGGTTCAGGTTTTGACAGCGGAAATTGCAGCGCCGTGTCGGCTGGCCATCGTCGGCCGCCGTTGGGAGGTCGAGAAGTTCGCCGAGAAATATGGGCTGACCGTTCTTCCGGATTTGGACATTTTCGTCGAAGAGTTCGCCCCAACCAATGCAGGCGTGGCCGAGGTGGTCATCACGCCCGACAGCAAGCTGATCGGCAAATGCCCCCGCGAGCTTTTGTTTCGCAAGACCTACGGGATGTCGCTGCTGGCCATTCACCGCGGCGAAGAGACGCTGAGCCATGTCGAGACCGAGGATCACGAATCCACTCAGATCGGGCTCGAAAAGTTTCAGGCGGGCGACATGCTTGTGGCACATACCAGATGGGACAACCTGATGCGGATCAAACGAGATCCGGATTTCGTCGTTGTGACGACGGACTTTCCTCAGGACGAGCTGCGGCCGCAAAAAGTCGGCTGGGCCCTGGCATTCTTCGCCATTTCGCTGTCGTTGATCCTGTTCACGGATGTCCGGCTTTCACTCTGTCTTCTTACCGGCGCGGTGGGCATGATGCTGACCCGTGTGCTCAGCGTGGACGAGGCATACCGCGCGGTCGGATGGAACACCGTATTCCTGCTCGCCTGCCTCATACCTTTGGGACAAGCCGTGCAGAACACAGGCACGGCCGCGTGGATCGCGCAGCAGATCATGATAATTCTGGACGGCTGGCCGCTCTGGTCGCTGCAAACCGGCATCGCCGTTCTGGCGACGGCCTTTTCTTTGGTCATGTCCAATGTGGGGGCCACAGTTCTGCTGGTGCCTCTGGCGGTATCGATTGCGGTGGCGGCGGGTGGAAACCCGGCCGTCTTTGCCCTGACGGTCGCCATATCGACCTCGAACAGCTTCATCATCCCAACCCATCAGGTAAACGCGTTGATCATGGGTCCGGCCGGATACAAGGTGATGGATTTCGTCCGCTCCGGCGGAATAATGACGGCGCTGTTTCTGGTCGTCTCGCTGCTCATGATAAACGTCATCTATTAGCGCAAGAGGATCCAGGGGGTTCGGTGGTCTTTACCCATCATCTGGACAGGTTCAGTCGATCAACAGTTCGCCACAGTCTACGCCCCTTGCTGAGATACCTTTCGTCGCCCGGCCCATCTCAGGCTGGGTCCCGGCACACCATGCCGCCCATCGGCGCCCACAGGTCGCTTTCCATGCCTCTGCATAATTGTTGCGCGCGACTCGCTTGACAAGCAGGCCAGCGGTGCCGCATGTCCCTTTCGTTGGTGTCGGTGACAGCCGATGAAAAGGGAATGCGTCAACGGTCTTGCCGCCAAACGCAGCCGCCCCCGCGACCGTGAACGGAGAGGATGCCCAATGCCACTGGCTCGAAAGCCGGGAAGGCGGGACATCCGACAGAGGCCCGCCTCTGGCATCCGCAAGCCGGGAGACCTGCCAACAACCGAAGTTGAAACCGGGCGGGGTGTTCCGGTGTCGGGTCCATGACCAATCGTGGCCCGCATGAAACCCCGTCCCCCGCGAAGAGGATTTGGGGGGATGAGAGACATGACCGAGACCGCACCAGTCGAGTTGCTGGTCTGTACCACCTGCCGTCGCGGCCTGCCTGTCGAAGATGACGCGCAACGCCCGGGCGCTTTGTTGCACAAGGCCCTGGAACAGGCAGACCTGCCCGACGGTGTCACCCTGAAAGCCGTTGAATGCCTGTCAAACTGCGATCAAGGCTGTTCGATCGTGTTGCGCGGGCCGGGCCGCTGGACCTTCGTGTATGAAAACCTGAACGAAACAGATCATGTCGACGTCATCGTCGACGGCGCGACCAAGTATCTGGCCACTGAAGATGGTTTGGTGAAATGGCGCGAACGCCCCGAACATTTTCGCAAGAACTGTGCCTCGCGCATTCCCCCCATTGGAGCCTGACATGTCGAACCTCGAAAAACTCCCCGTCACAGTGATCACCGGCTTTCTGGGCTCGGGCAAGACCACTTTGGTGCGTCACCTGATGCAGAACCCACAGGGCAAGCGCCTTGCTGTCGTGGTCAACGAGTTCGGCGATGTAGGCGTCGATGGCGACATCCTGAAATCCTGCGCCATTCCTGATTGCCCGGCGGAAAACATCATGGAACTGGCCAATGGCTGCATCTGCTGCACCGTGGCAGATGATTTCATTCCCACCATCGAGGCCCTGATGGCGTTGGAGCCGCGCCCGGATCATATCCTGATCGAAACCAGCGGTCTGGCCCTGCCGAAACCGCTGCTCAAGGCATTCGACTGGCCTGACATCCGCTCGAAGATCACCGTCGACGGCGTGATCGCCTTGGCCGATGCCGAGGCTGTGGCCGCAGGCCGTTTCGCGCCCAATGTCGAAGCGGTGGACGTCCAGCGCATGGCCGATGACTCGATCGACCACGAAACGCCCCTGTCCGAGGTGTTCGAGGATCAGATCTCGTGCGCCGACATCATCCTGCTGACCAAGCCCGACCTCGCCGGCCCCGAAGGCGTGGCCAAAGCGCGCGAGATCATCGCCGCCGAGGCGCCGCGCCCCCTGCCCGTCGTCGAAGTGGCCGAAGGTGCCGTGGACGTGCGCGTTGTGCTGGGTCTGGAAGCCGCCGCCGAGGATGACATGGACGCCCGCCCCTCGCATCACGACGGCCATCACGATCACGAGCATGACGATTTCGAAAGCATCATCGTCGAGCTGCCCGAGCAGACCGATCCGGCCCAACTGATCGCCAATATCGAACGCCTCGCCAATGAACTGAACATCCTGCGCGTCAAAGGGTATGCCGCCGTTCAGGGCAAACCCATGCGCCTGCTGGTTCAGGCGGTCGGCGCGCGGGTACGGCACCAGTATGACCGCCCGTGGGAACCCGGTGAAGACCGTCGTTCGCGTCTGGTCGTCATCGCCGAGCATGACGATATCAAAGAGGCGGAAATCCGCGAAATCCTCGTGGGTGTGCGTGAGGCTGCCGAGTAAGACACATGCACGTCGTCTTCCGCGAAAGCCACGGGCTCGAGGAAACCGAGACCCCAACCGATCTGGGCCAGAGCCCGGCGGATCTGGTGGTGCTGTCCTTTTCGGACAGCGATCTGGGGGCTTTCGCGGCTGGCTGGCATCGCGGCGGCGGACCGGAAGGGCGAATGCCGACCCTGCGGCTGGCGAATTTGACGGCGTTGAAACACCCGTTGTCGGTCGATACCTATGTCGAGCAGACGCTGGAGGGCGCCAAGGGCATTCTGATCCGGCTGATCGGCGGCGTCCCCTACTGGCCTTATGGGTTGCAGCAGGTTCTGGCGCTGGCGCTGGCCAAGGGCATCGCGCTGGCAGTGCTGCCCGCTGACGGGCGCGAGGACACGCGGCTGGATGACTATTCCACCCTGCCGGTCTCGACCCTGCGACGTCTGGCGCATCTGTGCGATACCGGCGGCGAGGTCGCGGCACAGGCGGCGCTGGCACAGATGGCTTTGGCGGCGGGGCTTTATGCCGGTCCGGTGATGGGCGCCAAGACCTTGCCCGAATGTGGCACGTGGTGTCCGGATCGCGGCGTAGTCCCGGTGGAAACCGCGTTCGAAAGCAAGGCCAAACGAATCCTCGTCACCTTTTACCGCGCTTACCTGACCTCGGCAGACACCGCCCCGATCGCCGCCCTGATCCACAGCCTGCGCGCCCGTGGATACGCGGCGGTGGGCCTGTTTGCCCCGTCTCTCAAGGCGCCCGTGGCCGCCGACTGGTTGCGGGAACAGGTTGTTGCGCTGAACCCATCGGCCATTGTCAACGCCACCTCGTTTTCGGGAAAAGGTGCGTCGGGAACGTCGCCTCTGGACGCGGCAGGCGTGCCGGTGTTTCAGGTCGCTCTCGCCACCTCGCGCCGCAAAGCCTGGGCCCAGGCGGAACGCGGTTTGTCCCCCGCCGATCTTGCCATGCATGTGGTACTGCCCGAGGTGGATGGACGGATCTCAGCAGGAATCGCGTCTTTCAAGGAACCCGGCAAACGCGATCCGCATCTGGAATACGCGCGCTTTGCACATCGGCCCGAACCGGACCGGATCGAAGCGATCATCGACCGTGTATCGGGCTGGCTTGCACTGAACGACAAACGCAAGGCAGATCAGATTCCTGCGTTGGTCCTGTCCACCTATCCCGGCAAAGACTGGCAGATGGCCCATGCGGTTGGCCTCGACGCGCTGGCCTCGGCCGAGGCGATGCTGTCCGATCTTGACGAAGAAGGCTATGACATCGCGACTGGCGAGCCGATTGCCGACACTCTTCTGGGCGCACGGATTTCGTGGTCGCTCGGGGATTATCAGGTTGCGCTTGCGGAATTGCCCGAGACCCTGCGCGCCGGTCTGCACACCATTTGGGGCGCGCCCGAAGATGATCCGGCCTGTGCCGATGGGGCCTTCCATTTCACCGCGCTTCGGCGCGGCAAGGCGCTGGTCGCGCTGCAACCCGAACGCGGCACGCCCGAGTTGCGGGATGACGACTATCATGACCTCTCGCGCACCCCGCGCCACGGTTATGTCGCCTTCTATCTGTGGCTGCGCAAAAGGTTGGGTGCCGATGCGCTGATCCATATCGGCGCGCATGGAACGCTGGAATGGTTGCCCGGAAAATCGGTCGCCTTGTCTGCCGATTGTTGGCCCGACGCGCTGATCGGCGATCTGCCGGTGATCTACCCGTTTATCGTGAACGACCCGGGCGAGGCCGCGCAAGCCAAGCGCCGGATCGGAGCCGTCACGCTGGGCCACATCCCGCCCCCGATGAAGGAAAGCGGCACGCCGGATCGGATGGTGCGGCTTGAATCGCTGCTGGATGAGTTTTCCAACGCCGACGGGCTTGACCCCAAACGCCGCGACCGCTTGCAGGAAGATATCCGAGATGAGGCGCAGGCGATAGGGCTGGAAAGCGATCTCGGCCTCGATCAGGCAACCTGCACCGCCGAGGCCATCACCCGCATCGACCGCTTTGTCTGTGACATCAAGGAAAGCCAGTTTGGCGACGGGCTGCACATCTTCGGGCGCGTGCCCGAGGTGACGGGCAGTTTCGATCCGGCCCCTTCGGCCCACGCCGAACGCGACGCGCTGATCAAAGCGCTCGAAGGCAAGCGGATTGATGCCGGGCCTTCGGGGTCCCCCTATCGTGGCCGGTCAGATGTTCTGCCCACCGGGCGGAACCTTTACACCACCGATCCGCGGTCGGTTCCGACCCGTGCGGCCTATGCTCAGGGTGTGAAACTGGCCGAAGAACTGGTGCGGCGCCATCTTCAGGAAGAAGGCGATTACCCGAAGGGGCTGATCGTCGATCTGTGGGGGTCAGCCACCATGCGCACGGCGGGCGAGGAATTCGCCATGGCCCTGCACCTGCTGGGCGTCAAACCCGTGTGGGACAAAGGGTCCGAGAGGGTTTCCGGCATCGAGGTTCTGCCGATCACCGACCTGAGCCGCCCACGTCTGGACGTGACCCTGCGGGTCTCGGGCCTGTTCCGGGATGTTTTCCCGACGCTGTCCGCCTTGTTTGGCCAAGCGGTTCGCGCATTGGCCGCGCGCGATGAGGCAAGGGATTGGAACCCCTATGCCGGGCAGGAGCCGGCAGCGCGGGTCTATGGACCTGCGCCGGGAAGCTATGGCGTCAATATGACCGAACTCTCCGAAGTGTATACCGACGAGGCCCGTGCGCAGGCCGGTGAAGCGTGGCTTGAGGCCAGTTCTTTTGCATTGGAAGGCGAACACATCTCGCAGGACAAGGACGGCATAACCCAACGCGTCGCAAATGCGGACAGCTTTGTCCACTTGCAGGACCTGACCGAAACCGATCTCCTTCTGGCCAACGATTATGCCACGCACGAGGCAGGCTTTGCCGCCGCCAAGAAGATCGCCGGCGGAACCGCGCAGCTGTACCATCTGGACAACACCAACCCCGAAAACCCGCGTGCCCGCACTTTGCGTGAAGAAATCAGCCGAGTCGTCCACGCCCGTGCCGCCAACCCCGGCTGGATCGCCGGAATGCAACGCCATGGTTTCCGGGGGGCGGCTGAAATCGCGGCAACGCTGGATCATATGGCCTCTTTCGCGCATCTGTCCGGCACGGTCGCACCGCATCTTTTTGACCTTTACCACGATGCCACGCTGGGCAACGAAGAGGTCGACGCGTTCCTGCAAGAGGCCAATCCCAAGGCGCGCCAGGCCATGCAGGACCGGTTCCGCGCGCTGCTTGAGGCCGGGCTTTGGAACACGCGCCGGAACTCTATCCGGGCTGATCTGGAGGGATTGAGATGAGTGCACCAATTGTTCAGGGCTGGTGCCCGGGCGCCCATCGTCCGATGATGTCCGGTGACGGTCTGGTCGTCAGGGTCAGGCCCCGGCTGGCGCGTCTGGAGGCCGATCAGGCACTGGGACTGTGCGATCTGGCGGACCGCTTTGGCAACGGCTCGATCGATTTGACCAATCGCGCCAATCTGCAATTGCGGGGCGTGGAAGAGGAAGACCATCAGCCTCTGCTCAAAGAGCTTGCCGCGCTGAACCTGCTGGATGCGGAACCCGGTATCGAAATACGCCGCAATATTCTGGTTACGCCGCTCTATCAGGCGGGCGATTTGACTGCTCGACTGACCCATGAACTGATTGACCGGCTTGCGGAGCTGCCGGCCCTGCCGGCAAAGTTCGGCTTTGCAATCGACACCGGCCCCGAACGTCTGCTGGCGTCGGATTCGGCCGATATTCGCCTGGAATCCGGTGCAGGCAGCCTGATCCTGCGCGCTGACGGGTGCGCAACCGGGCGGAGCGTGACCGAGACCGACGCCATTGATCACGTGATCGCGCTGGCAATGTGGTTTGCCGAAACCTACACACCCGAGACACGCCGCATGGCGCGTGTCATCGACGCCCTGCCGCAGGAATGGCAAGGATGTGCGCCCGGTTCCGTTGGCGCAAAGCTTCAACCGGGCCGCTGTGAACTGGGTGCCCTGTACGGCGCGGCTTTTGGGTCGCTGCCTGCGCGCAAGCTGTATGACCTGATCGAGGACAGCGGCGCTTGCGCCCTGCGCGTCACCCCGTGGCGGCTGATCCTGCTGGAAGGCGGGGCGGCGATACCTGCCCCGGCCTTTGTCGAAAATGGAACCGATCCGTTGATGACCACCGACGCCTGCCCCGGCGCGCCGTTCTGTCCGCAGGCGCAGGCCGAGACGCGCGACATCGCCCGGGCGTTGGCTTCGCGGGTGTCCGGACGCCTGCATGTTTCGGGCTGTAGCAAGGGATGCGCTCGCATGGGTCCTGCCGACATCACATTGGTGGGCGCAAACGGACGATTTGATCTTGTCAAACAGGGCCGCGCAGGGGATGAGCCCAGCCAACGCGGGCTCGACCCGGAAACACTCATGACTATGGACTTCACCTGATGCCCTATACATACGAAACCGATGGCGCGGCGATCTACAAGGAAAGCTTTGCCACCATCCGGTCCGAGGCTGATCTGGCCCGTTTTGATGCCGATGAAGAGCAGGTTACCGTTCGCATGATCCACGCCGCGGGTATGGTCGGACTGGAAGAGTTCGTGCATTTCTCGCCCGGCTTCGTGCAGACGGCCCGCACCGCATTGGAAAATGGCGCACCGATCCTGTGTGATGCGCGCATGGTCAGCGAAGGTGTCACCCGTTTCCGCCTGCCCGCCGACAACCAGGTGATCTGTACCCTGCACGATGAACGCGTACGCCCGCTGGCCGCCGAGATGAGCAACACCCGTTCCGCCGCTGCGCTGGAGCTGTGGCGGCCGCATCTGGAGGGTGCGCTGGTCGCCATCGGCAATGCGCCCACCGCACTGTTCCATTTGCTGAACATGCTGGAAGACCCGGATTGCCCGCGCCCTGCCGCGATCATCGGCTGCCCGGTTGGCTTTGTCGGCGCGGTGGAATCCAAGGATGCGCTGTGGCAGGCGCAACCGGTGCCATCCTGCATCGTCAAAGGTCGTCTGGGCGGCAGCGCCATCACGGTGGCGGCCATCAACGCCATCGCAAGCCGGGCAGAATGAAGATGGGCACCATATACGGTGTGGGCCTTGGCCCCGGCGATCCGGATTTGATGAGCGTCCGGGCTGATCGCCTCCTGCGCAATGCAAAGCATGTGGCGTATTTCCGCAAACCCGGTCGCAGTGGTCAGGCGCGCAAGATCGTCAACGGGATGATCCCCGAAGGCGCGGTCGAGTTTCCCATGGAATATCCCGTAACCACCGAGATCCCAGTGACAGACCCGCGTTACAACGAATTGCTGGCAGCATTCTACGAAGACTGTACAAGGCATCTCAAGGCCCTGTCAGAACGGGGTGAGGACGTGGTTGTTCTGTGCGAGGGCGATCCCTTCTTCTATGGCTCGTTCATGCACCTTTACAGCCGACTGCGCCAAGACGCGCCGGTTGAAGTTGTACCCGCCATTACCGGCATGTCCGGAGCCTGGACCGCGACCGGAGACCCGATCACCTGGGGTGATGACGTTCTGACCGTGCTGGTTGGCACCCTGCCCGAGGACACGCTGGCGGAACGCATGGCTCTGACCGATGCGTTGGTCGTGATGAAAATCGGACGCAACATCGACAAGGTGAAGCGCGCTCTGAAGACCGCTGGCCTGTATGACCGGGCGTGGATCGTGGAATATGCGCAGATGCCGAACCAGACGGTGACAAAGCTGTCCGAAGCCTGCGAGAAGATCACCCCGTATTTCTCGATCATCGTCGTGCACGGTCAGGGGCGGCGACCATGAGCGGCTGGGTCAAGATTGCCGGTCTGGGGCCGGGTGACGAGGCGCTTGTTACACCAGAAGTAACAGCCGCGCTGGCCGAAGCCACCGATGTTGTGGGCTATATCCCATATGTGGCGCGTATTGCCGAGCGCCCCGGCCTTACACTGCATGCCAGTGACAACCGGGTCGAAATCGACCGCTCGCAACACGCGCTGCAAATGGCTGCCGATGGCAAACGGGTGGTCGTTGTATCCTCGGGCGATCCCGGCGTGTTTGCCATGGCGGCGGCCGTCTTCGAAGCACTGGAAAACGGCCCTGCGGAATGGCGCGACCTTCAGATCGATGTGCTGCCGGGGATCACGGCGATGTTGGCTGCATCCGCGCGCGCGGGCGCCCCGATGGGGCATGACTTCTGCGCCATCAACCTCAGCGACAACCTCAAACCATGGTCATTGATCGAAAAACGCCTGCGCCTTGCCGCACAGGCGGATTTCTCGATGGCCTTTTACAATCCGCGCTCGAAGTCCCGCCCGGAAGGCTTTGTAAAAACGCTGGAAATCCTGCGTGAAGAGTGTGAGCCCGAACGTCTGATCTTATTCGCCCGCGCCGTATCGCGGGCCGATGAAGAGATGCGCATTTCGACACTGGCCGAAGCCACGCCCGACATGGCGGATATGCAGACCGTGGTGATCGTGGGGTCATCCCGAACGCGCGTCATCGAGCGCGATGGCGCACCCATCGTTTACACCCCTCGCTTCACCCCTGATGAGGGTCAGGGATGAAGCAGCCAGTCCAGAACCTGTGCGACCTGCGAAAACTCGGTCCGCTTCGGCAGAACCGGGCGGTCGATCATCAGCACGGGCACGCCCAGCGCCCGCGCCGCGTCCAGCTTGGCGCGCGCGCCCGTGCCGCCTGCGTTCTTGGATACGACCAACTGCGTGCCGTGGCGCTGCATCAGCGCCCGGTCGTCAGCTTCGGTAAACGGCCCTCGGGCAACGACAACCTCTGCGTTCGGCAAGGGCACAGTGTCGGGGTCATCCACCAGACGCAGCAGGTAGCGGTGCTGGGGCTGGGCGGCAAAGTCTTCAAGGTGCATACGGCCAACGGCGAGGAAAACGCGCCGGGCTTCGCCGGACAACGCGTCGACAGCCGCTGCAATGTCCGGGACGCGATACCAGTTGTCGCCGGGCTGCGGTGTCCACGCCGCGCGTGTCAACGCGGCCAATGGCGTCCGCGTCGCGGCGCATGCCTCGGTCGCGTTCCGGCTCATCCGGGCCGCAAATGGATGGGTCGCGTCCACGACATGGGTGATGGCGTTCTCATGGATATAGGCGGCCAGACCTTCCGGACCGCCGAAACCGCCAACCCTTACCGGCAAGGGCTGCGGACGCGGGTTTTCCACCCGTCCAGCGTAGGAATACACAGCCGCAATCCCTTGTTGCGAAACAGCTTTGGCCAGCGCGTTGGCCTCGGTCGTGCCGCCAAGGATCAGGAGGGTTGTCATGTCTGAATCTCCGTGGCTGACCGTTCTGGGACTGGGCGAAGATGGGTTTGATGGCCTGTCGCCAACCAGCCGTCAAGTGCTGGACCGGGCCGAAGTGATCATGGGGCCGCCGCGCCACCTGTCATTGCTGCCCGAAACAGGGGCGGAACGTGTCGAATGGCCTGTGCCGTTCTCGGAAGGGCTGCCGATCCTGAAGGGATTGCGTGGCCGGCAGACGGTTGTTCTGGCCTCGGGCGATCCGTTCTGGTTTGGCGCGGGTTCGGTCATTGCGCGCAATTTCGATGCCGGTGAATGGACCGCCCTGCCCGGCCAATCCACCTTCTCGCTGGCCGCTGCCCGGCTCGGCTGGCCTTTGGAAAGCACCCTGACCTTCGGCCTGCACGCCGCGCCGCTGACCCGTTTGCGTCCTCATCTGGCACCGGGAGCGCAAGCGATCCTGTTGCTGCGTGACGGAAAGGCCGTGGCGGAACTGGCACGGTATCTGACCGAGACAGGCTTTGCCGACTCGGCCCTGCATGTGATGCAGGCGCTGGGTGGTCCGCGCGAAAGCACCCGAACAGTCACGCTGACCGAGGCGCTGTTGGGTACGTTCGACCATCCGGTCTGCGTCGGTCTGGAGGTTTCCGGTGCAGGACCTGCCCTTTCCAAGGCGTCTGGCAAGCCGGACCACATCTTCGAGACGGACGGACAGATCACCAAACGCCCGATCCGCGCGCTGACACTCTCGGCGCTTGCTCCGCAACGGGGCGAGCACTTGTGGGATATCGGAGGGGGCACCGGCTCGATCAGCATCGAATGGCTGATGTGCGATCCGACCCTGACCGCGACCAGCATTGAACCCCGTGCTGACAGGGCTGAGCGCATTCGTCGGAATGCCGATGCATTGGGTCAGGATCGGCTGAACGTCATCCATGGCACCGCGCCCGCTGCGCTGGACGGGCTGGAACTGCCCGACGTGGTGTTCATCGGAGGGGGGCTTGATCCAGACCTGCTGCACTGGCTGCACCAGAACCTGCCGTCCGGAACCCGCCTGGTTGCCAATGCCGTGACTTTGGAAAGCGAGGCCACATTGGCCCAGTGGCATGAGAAACTGGGCGGAGAGCTTCTGCGGATCGAACTCGCTCAGTCGGCGCCGCTTGGACCGCGCCGCGGCTGGAAATCCGCCTATCCGGTCGTGCAGTGGAGCGTGACGCTATGATCGTTGCCGGTTTGGGATTCTCGTCCGCCGCCACTGTTGACAGCTTGCGCGCCGTATTTGACACGGCGGCCGCAAACCACGATGTCGCCGCCCTGGCAACCGTTGCCGACAAGGAAGGTCATTCGGCCCTGACGACCTTTGCCGAAGAACTGTCACTTCCCCTGCATTTCGTTGCCGCCGCCGATCTGGCCGGTCAACGTACACTCACCTGCTCGAACCGCAGCCGCGCAACCTATGGCACCGGAAGCGTGGCCGAAGCATCCGCATTGGCGGCCGCCGGAAAATTTTTTGGCCCGGGTGCGCGGCTGCTTTCACCCAGACAGATTTCAGACGACCGGCTGGCGACCTGCGCCATAGCCATCGGAGGACAGACATGACCGTTCATTTCATCGGCGCCGGACCGGGCGCCGCCGACCTGCTGACGCTGCGCGGGCGCGACATCATCGCATCCTGCCCCGTTTGCCTTTATGCGGGTTCCCTGGTTCCGGAAGAAATTCTTGGCCACTGCCCCGAAGGCGCAAGGATCGTGAACACCGCGCCAATGGATCTGGATCAGATCATGGCCGAGATCGAGGCCGCACATCAGGCCGGCCAGGATGTGGCCCGTCTGCATTCTGGCGACCTGTCGGTCTGGTCGGCGATGGGGGAACAGATCCGCCGCCTCAAGGAAATGGGCATCCCGGTCAGCGTGACCCCAGGCGTTCCGTCCTTTGCGGCGGCTGCGGCGGCTTTGGGAACCGAGCTTACTCTGCCCGGGCTGGCGCAATCCGTGGTTCTGACCCGGACGCCGGGCCGTGCATCTTCCATGCCTGAAGGCGAGACGTTGGAGAATTTCGCACGCACAGGGGCGACACTTGCCATTCATCTGTCCATCGGCAATCTGGACAACGTCATTGCCGATCTGACCCCGGCCTATGGGGCCGACTGTCCGGTCGCCGTAGTCTATCGCGCGAGCTGGCCGGATGAACGGATCATCCGGGCAACGCTGGGAACGCTCAAAGACGCGCTGGATGACAGCATCTCGCGGACTGCGTTGATCATGGTTGGTCCGGCGCTGGCGGGCGAAGGTTTCAACGAAAGCTGCCTGTATTCGAAAGATTACGACCGTCGCTATCGCCCGCAAAGCGCCGAGAGCCCATGGTCGAGCTGGAGCCATGGTGATGATTAACCCTCCGGGCCTTCTGATTTCAGCACCGTCCTCGGGCACGGGCAAGACAACGGTCATGCTGGGCCTGTTGCGCGCTCTGGCCGAGGATGGCCTGACCGTTCAACCGTTCAAGAGCGGACCGGACTATATCGACCCCGCCTTCCACCGAGCCGCGTCCGGGCGGGCTTCGTTCAATCTTGACAGCTGGGCGATGGGCGATCCTTTGTTGAACGCGATCTCCGCGCAGGCCGAAGGCGCCGACATCGTGGTGGCAGAAGGTTCGATGGGCCTGTTCGATGGCGTGGCCAAGCCGGGTGAGTTGGGTCATGGGTCCAGCGCCGAGACCGCTGCGCGGATGGGTTGGCCGGTTGTGTTGGTGCTGGATGTCGGCGGCCAGGCGCAATCTGCGGCGGCAACCGCGCTGGGGTTCAGGATGTACAACCCCGATCTGCCCTTTGCCGGCGTCATTCTGAACCGCTGTGCCAGCCCCCGGCACGAGCGCCTGACCCGGCTGGGGATGGAACGCGCAGGCCTGCCGGTTCTGGGTGTGCTGCCGCGCCGAGGCGATCTGACCCTACCCGAGCGGCATCTGGGGTTGATCCAGGCCGTCGAACACCCGGATCTTGAAAGCGCCATCGTGGGCTATGCTGCATTTCTGCGGGAACATGTGGATCTCGAGGCGATCAAACGGGCGGCTTCCTCAGGCCCCATTGGGCCATCGTCAGACGCGCTGCCGCGCCCTCCGGCCCAGCGGATTGCATTGGCACGGGATGCGGCTTTTTCTTTTACATATCCACATTTGCTGGAAGGCTGGCGCACCGCTGGGGCCGAGATCCTGCCCTTCTCGCCGCTGGCTGATGAAGCCCCGGCGGCGGATGCCGATCTGGTCTGGCTTCCCGGCGGATACCCTGAACTGCATGCCGGGACGTTGGCTGCCGCCCAAACGTTCCTTGCGGGTCTGCGCAAGCACGCCGAAACAAAGCCTTTGCATGGTGAGTGCGGTGGATACATGGCGCTGGGTCATGCGCTGATCGACAAGGATGGCGTGCGGCATGAAATGGCTGGCCTGCTGGGGTTGGTGACGTCGTACCAAAAACGCAAATTCAACCTAGGCTATCGCAAGGCCGAACTTTTGGCCCCGATGCCGGGATATGCGCGGAATGCGGCGCTGCGCGGGCATGAGTTCCACTATTCCTCGATCGTGGATCAGCCTGACCCGCCGCTGGCCCGTGTGTTTGATGCCGAAGGCGCAGAGGGACCTCAGACCGGCTCTGTTCGCGGCAATGTCACAGGTACGTTCTTTCACCTGATTGCGGAGGCAACTGCATGAGCGGATTTGTCTCTTTCATCGGCTCGGGCCCCGGCGATCCGGAACTGCTGACGCTGAAGGCCGTCGACAGGATGAAAAAAGCCGATGCGATTTTGTTCGATGACCTCAGCAGCGGGCCGATTCTGAGCCACGCGCGCGAAGACGCCGATCTTGTGGGCGTGGGCAAACGGGCAGGTCGCCCCTCGCCCAAACAGGACCATGTCAGCCGGTTGCTAGTGGACTACGCCCAGACCGGCCAACATGTCGTGCGGCTGAAATCCGGCGATGGCGGCATGTTCGGGCGACTGGAAGAAGAACTTGTTGCCCTTCGTGAGGCGGGCATTGAATTCGAGATCATCCCCGGCGTACCGTCTGCCGTGGCTGCCGCAGCTGCTGCAGGCATCCCACTGACGCGTCGTCTAACCGCACGGCGGGTGCAGTTCGTGACGGGACATGACGTCAGTGGCGCGTTGCCGAACGACCTGAACCTGACAGCCTTGGCCGATTCTCAGGCCACCACTGTCGTATTCATGGGCAAACGTACTTTCCCGCTTTTGGCAGAAGCGCTGCATTCACACGGCCTGCCTTTGGATACGCCTGCTTTGATGGCTGAATCTGTTTCGACCCCGGATCAGAAGCTGACGCGCGCCACCATCGGTGCCCTGGCCGAACAGCTGAAATCCGAGATCGGCACGGCTCCCGCCTTGATCCTTTACGGGCCGCTGGCGGAG
The DNA here is from genome assembly GCF_056532905.1 of Ruegeria sp. H8. Classification (NCBI taxonomy): domain Bacteria; kingdom Pseudomonadati; phylum Pseudomonadota; class Alphaproteobacteria; order Rhodobacterales; family Roseobacteraceae; genus Ruegeria; species Ruegeria sp. H8. The sequence goes on from NZ_JBQFNY010000001.1 coordinate 1,236,192, forward strand.
TTCGAAGATGATTGATCTGAGCCTGATTGGCATCGGCACCGGCAACCCGGATCACGTGACCTTTCAGGGGGCGCAGGCGATCCGGTCGGCCGATCTGATCCTGATCCCCCACAAGGGCGAAAACAAGGCCGATCTGGCCGGGCTGCGTGAGGACATCATCGATCGGGTAACCGAGACACCGCCAAGGATAGCCTATTTTGACATCCCAAGGCGCCGGGCGGATGACGGCTATCTGCGTGGCGTGGACGAATGGCACGACGCCATTGCGCTGCGCTGGCAAGAGGCGATCGCGGCCCACCCGGAGGCGCAGAACATTGCGCTGCTGATTTGGGGCGACCCGTCCCTGTATGACAGTTCGCTGCGCATTGCGGCGCGGCTGGACCCCAAGCCCAACACCAGGGTGATCCCGGGCATCACGGCCTTGCAGGCTTTGACCGCGGCTCATGCGATCCCGATCAATGACTTGGGCGCACCCTATGTCGTGACCACCGGGCGTCGTATCCGGGATGAAGGCTGGCCTGAAACAGCTTCGAAAGTCGCCGTCATGCTGGACGGGGAATGTTCGTTCCAGTCCCTCAGAATGGCAGAGTATGACATCTGGTGGGGGGCCTATGTGGGCATGAAAGAAGAACTGCTGATCAGCGGCCCTTTGGATCAAGTCGCGCAGCGGATCCTTGACACGCGCGCCCGCGCCCGAGCTGACCATGGCTGGATCATGGATATCTACTTGCTGAAGAAACGCGACGTGCAGCAGCGCGCGGCGAACACGGATTCGTGACTGCGCAGAACGCTCAAGTCTGGCACACAGGTCAGAGCAAGATACCGGAGACGCGTTGATGAAAGCCTTCATTCCCCTGCTCTGCCTGATCGCGTTGCCCCTGTGGGCTCAGAATGCGCCCGAGGGCTGGGCCGAATACCCAACCCAGAAACCGTATGCAGAACTGGTTGACGCAACCAAAGCCGCGATCAAGGAAAACGGGCTGATCGTCGTGACTCAGGCGGGCCCGACCAAAGCGGCGGCAGCACGTGGGATTTCGATTCCCGGAAATCGCGTGATCGGCGCTTTCAACAATGACTACGCCGTGCGGGTTCTGGAAACCTCGGTCCACGCGATGATCGAGGCCCCGATCCGGTTTTACATTACCGAGAACAAAGACGGGACGGCAAACCTGTCGTATAAAACCCCCAGTTTCGTCTTTGCGCCCTACGCCTCGGAAGGCGGTCAGAACCTGATGGATATTGCCGCCGAGCTTGACTCGACGTTTCAATCGATCGCTGAACGCGCAGTCAAATAGTCACACTGGCGTGAACCGCCTTGCGTCCGGGAACGTCCTCCGCAATCTGCTTGAAACGGTTTTATCGGAGCATGACTGATGCAAGACCCCTCGCCCCGCGCTGCGGATATTCTGGCCCAACGCCTTTATGAAGCGGGGTGCCGACACGCATTCGGGATGCCGGGGGGCGAGGTCCTGACGCTGGTCGATGCGCTGGAAAAGGCTGGGATCACCTTTCATCTGACCAAGCACGAAAACTCTGCCGGGTTCATGGCCGAGGCCGTTCATCATCGCGACGGTGCACCTGCAATTCTGGTCGCCACTCTGGGTCCGGGCGCAATGAACGGGATCAATGTGGTGGCGAACGCTTTGCAGGATCGTGTGCCGATGGTCGTTCTGACCGGATGCGTCGATGCGGACGAAGCGTTGACCTATACCCATCAGGTCATGGATCACAGCCGGGTTTATCGCGCGATCACCAAAGGCACTTATACGCTGACAGCCAAAGGCGCGGATATCATTGCCGACAAGGCGGTGTCGCTGGCCATGCAGCCACGACCCGGCCCGGTTCATATCGATGTCCCGATCTCGGTTGCCGACACGCCTGTTACCGGCGTGAAACGCCGCCGGCTGGCCAAGGTCGCGCCGGTCAGCCCCGGTGGTGAATGCCTTGAGAAGGCCCGCCGCTGGGTGGCCGAGGCCGAACGCCCCATCGCCATCATCGGCCTGGATGTCCTCTATGACGACTCGCGCAGTGTCGTGCAGGCGTTCCTGGAGCATTTTGGCATTCCTTTCGTAACGACCTACAAGGCCAAAGGCGTCGTGCCCGAGGATCACGCGCTGTGTCTGGGCGGCGCGGGGCTGTCGCCGCTGGCTGACAAGCATCTTGTGCCTCTGATCGAACAATCGGATCTGGTATTGTGTCTGGGATATGACCCGATCGAAATGCGCCCCGGCTGGCGTGAGATCTGGGATCCGGAAGAAAAGCGCGTCATCGATATCTCTGCCGTGGTCAACGACCACTACATGCATCAGGCTGGATTGAACCTTGTTGCCCACACGGGCGAGACATTGGAGGCAATAGCCAAAGGCAACCCGGCCCGTGAAACATGGCCGGGCAACGAACCCGAGCAGATCAAAGCCGCGCTGGCAAAGGACTTCCCCACCGATGAAAGCTGGGGGCCCGCTGCCGTCATTGTCGAAACCCGTGCTGTCCTGCCGCCTGAAACGCTGGCCACGGCCGACAGCGGCGCACACCGCATTCTGCTGAGCCAGATGTGGGCGTGCAGCGAAGAACGCGGGCTGATCCAGTCCTCGGCTTTGTGCACGATGGGATGTGCCGTACCCATGGCCATTGGCCTGAAACTGGCCGAACCCGACCGCCCGGTGATCAGCTTCTCGGGGGACGCGGGGTTCCTGATGGTTGCGGGCGAGTTGTCGACAGCGGCTGAAATGGGCGGCAACCCGATTTTTCTGGTCTTCGTGGATGCCAGCCTTGCCCTGATCGAGTTGAAACAACGCCAGCGGCAGATGGGCAACACGGGCGTCGATTTCGGCCATCATGACTTTGCCGCCATGGGCCGGGCCTTTGGCGGCAATGGCCATACGGTTCGTAACAGGACAGAGTTGCGCGCCGCACTGGAAGCTGCTGTAAAGGCTGAGACATTTACGGTGATTGCCGCTGAAGTTGAGCGTGGAGGCTATGATGGCCGCATCTGAAGGCCCGTTGAAGGGTGTCAAGGTTCTGGACCTTAGCCGGATCCTGGCAGGCCCAACATGCACACAGCTTCTGGGCGATCTGGGCGCAAGCGTCATCAAGATCGAAAACCCGGCAACCGGGGGCGATGACACGCGGCAATGGGGCCCGCCCTACGTGAGCGATGCCGAGGGCAACCGCTCGGATCTGAGCGCCTACTTCATGTCTGCCAACCGCAACAAGAGATCCGTCGCGCTGGATATCTCCTCGGCCGAGGGTCAGGCGGAAATCAGGCGCTTGGCGTCACATGCGGACATCCTGATCGAGAACTTCAAACCGGGCGGGCTGGCCAAATACGGGCTGGACTATGCCACCCTGTCGCAAGAGTTTCCAAGCCTCGTATACTGTTCAATCTCGGGCTACGGCCAAACAGGGCCGAATGCCAGCAAGCCCGGCTATGACCTAATGGCGCAGGGCTATGGCGGGATCATGTCGCTGACCGGCGATCCCGAGGGCGCGCCCATGAAGGTGGGTGTTGGCATCGCCGACGTGATGTGCGGGATGTATGCAACCGTGGGTATCCTGGCCGCGCTGCGCCACCGCGACTTGACCGGCGAGGGCCAGCAGATCGATCTGGCGCTGGTGGATTCTCAGATCGCCTGGCTGATCAATGAAGGTGTCAACTATCTGACGTCAGGCAATGTTCCGCAACGACGCGGAAACGGGCACCCCAACATCGTCCCTTATGACGTCTACGAAACCGCCGATGGGCACGTGATTCTCGCGGTTGGAAATGACGGCCAGTTCAGAAAACTCTGCAACTTCATCAATGCTCCTGAACTGGCAGACGATCCGAGATTCGCGACCAACCCGGCCCGATTGGAGCATCGTGACGCGCTGAATTCGATTCTTCGCCCCGCTGTGAAGGCGCTGGACACCCAGACCGTCATTTCCGGTCTGGAGGCTGTCAAAGTGCCCGTAGGCCCGGTGCAGACGCTGGATCAGGTGTTCAACACGGAACAGGTGGCCGCAAGACAGATGCAGATTGCCATGCAGGCCCAGCCGGGTCAGGTCAACCTGATCGGGAATCCTCTGAACCTGTCTCGGACACCTGTAACATATCGTAACGCCCCGCCGGTCTGTGGGGCCGATACTGAGGCTGTTCTGAGCGCCGAAAACCCGTTCGAGGATTGAAATACTTGCACATTTAGGCGGCAAGTCGCTGAAACATGCCCTTGAATCGGCGGTTTTTTTCATCTTTTTCGCACACGTCATTTCACCAATTCGAGAGCAGCGTCGATACTGTTACGCCCTTCTCGCACACTCTGGTACATCGAACAGTGTCAAATATCGCAATCAGATTGGACCCAAGTATGAAACAAGACGTTTTCGGACAGATGAACACCCTGACCCAGCCGGCGGCCGTCGAAGCGTGGAATGGTGTTCTGCTTGGGTTCATGGCTCATGCCGCTGTCACGCCGCAGCACTTGGGCAAAGTGCTGGAACTCGAGCCCGACTTCGCGCTGGGTCAAGCGGTCAAAGGTCTGTTCATGGCGCTGCTTGGGCGGCGCGAGATGATGGCGGTTGCTGTCGAAGCGCTGGCTGCTGCCAACGCGGCGATGAAACGTCAACCTGCAACTGAACGCGAACGTCTCTACGTGGATGCGCTGGCCCTGTATCTGGCCGGACAGCAGGCACAGGCGGTTCAGAAATTCGAAGCGATTCTGCGTGACCATCCGCAGGACACGCTGGCGATGAAACTCAGCCATGCGACCCGCTTCGTTCTGGGTGATGCAAACGGGATGCGCCGCTCGATCGAGCGGGTGATGCCCGCATATGAGCCGGACCACCCCGGGCGCGGCTATCTGCTGGGCTGTCATTCCTTCGCGCTGGAAGAAACAGGCGCTTATGAAAAGGCCGAAATCGCGGGTCGTCAGGCGCTGTGGATGGTGTCCGATGATGCCTGGGGCCTGCACGCGGTGGCCCATGTCCATGAGATGACGGGCAATGCGCAGCTGGGCCTTGACTGGCTGGCCGGGCGCGAGGCGGCCTGGGCCCACTGCAACAACTTCCGGTACCACGTGTGGTGGCACAAGGCACTGATGCATCTGGATCTGGGTCAGGTCGATCATGTGATGGAGCTGTATGACGCCCATATCCGCAAGGACAAAACCGACGATTACCGGGACATCTCGAACGCAACGTCACTTCTTTCCCGGCTTGAGCTCGAAGGCGTGAGTGTCGGAAATCGCTGGGAAGAGCTGGCTGATCTAAGCGCCGCACGAACGGAAGATGGCTGTCTGATCTTTGCGGATCTGCATTATCTGCTGGCGCTTACCGGTGACAATCGCGCCGATGCCACGGCCAAGATGCTGAACCGCATGAACAAGGATGCGGCCCGCGCCGACGACGACACCACCCGCCGCATGGCAGACCCCGGTATCGCTGCGGCCATGGGCCTAGAGGCCTTTGGTGACGGCCACTATGGAACGGCGTTTGATCATCTGCTGGCGGCGCGCGATTCCATGCAACTGGCCGGTGGCAGCCACGCGCAACGTGATGTATTTGAACGCATTACCATTGATTCCGGCCTGCGCGCGGGTCGCCTGGACGCGGTGGAACGCATTCTGGATGACCGTCGCGCCAAGCGCGCCGGGGGCGAAGACAATTATGCCATCGCGCGTCGCGCCCTGATCGACGCGGCCCGCGACAGCGGTGACGTCCAAAGCGTCCCCGCCGAATAACAAGAAGACCAAGAAGGACAGAAAACGTATGGCGACTATATCGCCCGCTTCTGATTTTGTACCCGCTGCGGCCCCGGCCGCAGCCCCTGCCAGTGCGCGTGACCCGCGTCTGGATTTCTATCGCGGCATCGCGATGTTCATCATCCTGATCGCCCATATTCCCAACGATCCCTGGGCAAAGTGGATTCCTGCCCGCTTTGGGTACTCGGACGCGACCGAGATTTTTGTGTTCTGCTCGGGCATGGCCTCGGCCATCGCCTTTGGCGGGGCATTTCTGCGCAAGGGATGGTGGATGGGCACCGCCCGAGTGGCCTACCGCATCTGGCAGGTCTATTGGGCGCATATTGCCCTGTTCTTCTTTGTTGCAATGACAATGGCCGCGTTGGATCAGACCGGCGCGTTCGAGAAAACCTATGTCTCGTCGTTGAACCTTCAACATTTCTTCAATGATCCGGCCCCGCAAATGGTCGGGATTTTCACACTGACCTATGTGCCGAACTACTTCGATATCCTGCCGATGTATCTGGTCGTACTGGCGCTTATGCCGCTTTACATGGCGCTCTACCGCGTCAGTTTCTGGCTGATGGCGGCAGTTTGCGTGGCCATCTGGTTCATCGCACAAACCGGCGCGCTTGCCCTTCCCGCAGAACCCTGGTCCGAGCGCCAATGGTTCTTCAACCCCTTCGGATGGCAATTGCTGTTTTTCACCGGCTTCGCCTTCATGCGCGGTTGGATTCCGGCCCCGCCCGTGTCGAAATCCTTGATCTGGGTGGCGATTGCCTTTGTCGTGTTGTCAGCCCCGTTCGGGTCATGGAAAGTCTTCACCTGGATCAACACGGCTGCACCCGAGCTTGGCGCAGTGATCCGCAAGGGCTGGCCCTTGACCGAAGAGCTGCGTGGCAAAACCGAGTTCGGCCTTCTTCGATATGTCCACTTTCTGTCGCTGGCCTATCTGGGATGGGTTGCAGCGGGCGAACACGGCCACCGCCTGATCGCGACGGGTCATGGTGTGGGCGCACGCATCTGGCAATTCCTGCTGGCCGTCATCACCAAGGTCGGCCAGCAATCCCTTGCCGTTTTTGTGTTTTCCATGGCCGCGGCCCGGCTGATCGGCGTCGCGCTTGATCAGGCTGGGCGGGATGTCGCCACTGTCTTTATCGCCAACATGATTGGGTTTGCGATGATCATCGGCGTTGCCTATCTGGCAGCTTGGTTCAAGTCACAACCCTGGAAGTCGAAGAAATGAATTTAACCCGTCGCGCATTCCTCGTCTCGACGACTGCTTTGGCCTTCGCCCCATCCGCCTATGCGACGGGCGGTGAGACGCCTTTTGACCGCGACTATGTGATCGAGATGGCCCGCGATCTGGCCAGCCGCCCCTATGTGGAACGCGAGATGGTACCGCAGGAATGGCAGGACCTGACCTATCAGCAATACCGTTCCATCCGGTTCCGGCTTGACCGGGCGCTGTGGTATGAAACCGAGGCGCCCTTCAACGTGGATTTCTTCACCCCCGGCCTGTATTTCCCGCGCACCGTCAAGGTGGAAACGGTCGAGAACGGCATGACCAAGCCGGTCGCCTTCGATCTGGATATGTTCGACAAGTCAGAAGACGTGCCGCAACTGCCGATCGATGACACGCTGGGCTTCTCGGGCCTGCGTCTGCGCACTGAAATGCACCGCCCGGGCAAGACAGATGAATTCTGCGTCTGGCAGGGGGCCAGCTATTTCCGCGCCATTGGCCTGCACGAGGTTTACGGACTGTCCGCGCGGGGTCTGGCGTTGAAAACCGGCGACCCGGATGGTGAGGAATTTCCCGAATTCATCCGTTTCTGGCTGGAACGTCCCGAACCGGGCCAACGCAACATGGTCGTGCACGCATTGTTGGACAGCCCCAGCGTGACCGGCGCCTATCGTTTCAACGTCACGGCGGGCGCGGATTGCTTCATGGATGTCGAGGCAACGCTGTTCCCGCGCGAAGACCTGCCCCATGTGGGCATCGCTCCGGGAACTTCGATGTTCCTGTTCGACCAGACCAACCACAGCCGGTTCGACGATTTCCGCCCTGCTGTGCACGACAGCGACGGGTTGATGATCCGCAATGGCGCGGGCGAGGTCCTGTGGCGTCCACTGGCCAATCCGACCCGATTGCAGGTCTCATCCTTCGTCGATACAAACCCGCGCGGGTTTGGTCTGATGCAACGCAAACGAGAGTTTTCGGACTATGCCGATCTCGAGGCCAATTACCACAAGCGCCCGGGCCTGTGGGTTGAGCCCCAGGAAGACTGGGGCAAAGGCTCGGTCACGCTGGTCGAGATCCCGGCAGATCAGGAAATCTATGACAACATCGTCGCCTATTGGCGTCCGGCTGAACCCTATGCGGCAGGCAGTCAGGTTGATCTGTCCTATCGCCTGATCTGGGGCGAAGAACCCCAGCGCACACCGATGCCGCGCGTGATCAACACCGCGATGGGCGAGAACACCTTTGGCGAAGGCCGGCTGGCCGTCATCGATTTTGAAGACAGCGAGCTGTTCGAGGACCTGGGCGCAATCACGGTCTTTGTGGATTCGCCACATGCGGAAACTTCGGAAGGCGTCTTGCAGCGCAACCCGGATACCGGTGGTCCACGCCTGGCGTTTTCATTCCAGCCCGACGAACGCAACCATGTCGAGTTGCGCGCACAATTGTTGAAAGACAAACAGCCCGCCTCGGAAGTCTGGCTGTACCGTTGGACCACATGAGCCGCGATCTGCATATCATGCCGCCCGAGGCCCCTCTGGCGATGCCGGCGCAGAATTTTGGCGCACGGTTCCGGGATGCCGATGCGCCTTCCGGTCAGCACAAATCATCTGCCGGATTCTGGCGCGCGCTGGCCTTTTCGCCTGCCATGGCCGCCACTCTGGCGTTGCTGTGGGTTATGTGCGACTGGTTCGGCGCGGAAGGCATAAACGTGGTCGAAGCCATCCTTTTGGCTTTGATTTCGTTCAACTTCTTCTGGATTTCCTTCACCGTCTGCACCGTTTTGCTGGGCATGGTGTCGCTGGCGAAACAGGAACGGCCCGAGCGCCGGACCGCGGCGCAACCCCTGCGGGTGGCCCTGCTGACCCCGGTCTACAACGAAGTCCCCTGGAACGTGTTGGGCAATGCCCGCACCATGCTGGAGGATCTTCAGGCGCGGGGCGGCAAACACCACTATGCCATGTTCATCCTGTCGGACACGCGCGATCCCGAGATTGCGGCGCAGGAACAGGCCAGCGTCGAGGCACTGCGCACCACCCTGGCACCCGGGCTCGAGCTGTATTATCGCCGCCGCGAACAGAATACCGACCGCAAAGTCGGCAATATCGCCGACTGGGTCAGCCGCTGGGGCGCGGACTGGGATGCCATGCTGGTGCTGGATGCCGACAGCCTGATGACCGGGCGCGCGATCCATCGCCTGACCGATGCACTGGCATGCGATCCGGGTGCGGGCTTGATTCAAAGCTATCCGCAGTTGATCGGCGCACAGTCGGTCTTTGCCCGGATGCAGCAATTTGCAAATGGCGTCTATGGCATCGCCTTTGCCGAAGGTCTGGCCCGTTGGTGCGGGCAAGAGGGCAACTATTGGGGCCATAACGCGATTATCCGCACCAAGGCCTTTGCCACCAGCGCCGGCCTGCCCAAGCTGCGTTCGTTCAGCGGTCAGGACAAGCTGATCATGAGCCACGATTTCGTCGAGGCCGGCCTGCTGCGCCGCGCCGGATGGGCCGTGCGATTTCTGCCGCGTATTCGCGGGTCATATGAAGAAACACCGCCGACCCTCATCGATCACGCCATGCGGGACCGCCGCTGGTGTCAGGGCAACCTGCAACACCTGAAATTGCTGGGTTCTTCCGGATTCCGTGCCGTATCGCGATTCCACATGTTCCACGGCGCGGTCGGCTATCTGATGTCCCCGTTGTGGTTTGCGCTATTGTTGATGTGGGCGCTGATCGGTCAGGGTCAGGATGCCTCTGTCCTGCATTATTTCAGCCCCGACAATCCTCTGTTCCCGCAATGGCCCGAGATGTCGGAAACCCGCCACGTGCTGATCATTCTGGTCATGTACGCGATGCTGTTGGCCCCCAAGGTTCTGGGCGTTCTGGCCCTGCCGCTGAGCGGTGTACGCTACGCGGATTTCGGTGGCGGGCGCAAATTCCTTGCCTCTTTCCTGGCCGAGGTTCTGTTGTCGATCCTTTACGCTCCGATCCTGATGGTGCAACAGATGATCGCTGTATTCCGTACGGCTTTCGGCATTCAGCGCGGCTGGTCGCCTCAGGCCCGCGACGGTGGCACCTATGGTCTGCGAACGCTGATCCTGTGCCATGCGCTTGAAACCGTCATTGGTGTGGCGCTGAGTGTCGGTATCCTGTCCGGTCTGGTGTCGATCTGGCTGGCCCCGATCGCAATCAGTCTGGCGCTGGCTATCCCGTTGTCAGCGCTCAGCGGTGTCTCGGCAGGTGCCGCGCGCAAGATGGTCGGAATGCGGGAAGACTTCAGCGAACCCGCCATTACCCGGTCAGCACGCCGCTATCGCGATGAACTGAAGCGACTGGTCGAAGGCAAAGGCAGCATGACCCCGGCCGAGTGATCAACTGCCGGGAAGCCCTTCGTACCAATCGACTATCATATCGGCCCAGCCCGCGGGAACGGTGTGCCCTCCGGGGAACAGAGCAAATTCCAGCGCGCTGCCTTCGGCACATGTGGTCCAGCGGCGGCGCATGAAATCACCCGTCGTGCTGAACCCGGTCGGTTTGTGATCGACACAACCGTTCGCATCGCGCCAGATTTCGAGACCCGCATGGATATCTCCCTGCTGAAAGCGTCCTCCGCCCAGCAAACGCCCTTCCAGCGGCACCACATTGTCGGTCCAGCCATGCGTATGGAACATACGGATCGGACCATTGCAGGTTTCAGGGTGCGGGCGCCAGAAACCACCGGACACCGGGACATAGGCCGAGAACGTATCGGGGCTCTCGCAGGCCAGATAGTTGACCATGAAGGCTCCGGCGGAAAACCCGCCCAGCAGGACACGGTCAGTGTCGATGCCAAACCGCCGTGCCGCGTCTTGCACCGCTTCGGTCAGAAAGGCGGTTTCGTCCCGCTCACCAAAACCGGGATAGAAATTCCAGCTTTTGGTGCCGCCCCGGTCGGGCCTTTCCAACCCCTCAGGGGCCATCACCGCATAGCCGCGCTCCAGCAGCGGCTCGACCATCCCGCGATTGCGCATCGTGCCCGACCCGCTGCCGCCATACCCATGCAGGAACACCACCATGGGCGCATTGTCCGCGTCGGGCAGTTCGATGTGATAGGCGCCCATGGGAATCTCACAGGTATCCTCTTGTCCGGCACACCCCGCGAAAGCGATTTGCCCGGTCACTGCCAAGGCCAACGCCAGACTGAATTCCCGGATCATCCTGCATCCTCATCATATTTGCGCACCGGCAATCCGGCCCGAACCCATCCCGGCCCTGCGGCCGAACCCAACATACCCTCGGGCACGTCGATCACATTGGTGAATCCAGCTTCGATCAGGCGGTTGCTCAGGCGCGCCGAGCGCACGCCGCGCGCGCAAATCAAGGCCACCGGGGTCACCGGATCGCCGCCAGCCAATTCCGTCAGTGCTTTGACAAAATCCTCGCGCCGCATGTCCAGCGGCACGGCACCTTCGCCAATGCCCGATGCGCGCCATTCACGCGGCGTGCGGATATCGATCAACAGAACGTTTCCCTTCGAGGCCTGCTCATGGGCCTCGGCAACCGTTATCCGGCCGCCGCCGTGGTCTTCGGGGATCAAACGGTATTCCCTGATCGCAAACCCGCCTGCAATCGCCGCGCATGCGCCGATCAACATCCATCTTCGGGCTCGGTTCACTTTCTCGGCCAAGATTCAGCCTCCTGTTCGCTGACATGTGTTCTATCACAGATGGTCTGAAACCGGGGCGTCGAAAAACCCGACCCGCATCAAGATCACGTCATTTTTTCGAATCCTTGCAGAGTTTTTGATGCGGCCTATAGGACTCTGTAAAAAAGTTACAATATCTGGACAGTCGGGAAAATATCCTTACAAAATTGGCTTCACACTGACCGCCCAGACCGGAGTATCGCACTTGTCCCTATTCCTCATCGCGGCCCTTCCCTTTCTCGGCGCTGTTTTTCCTGCCCTGCTGATCCGGGCAGGCCGGAACGCAGCCGCATCCGCCGCCGGGTTGACCACATTCCTGGCCCTGATGGGCCTGTTGATCCATATCCCTGCGGTGATGCGCGGAGACGTCGTGACCGCCCGGTTCGACTGGATACCGGGGCTGGGGCTGAACGCGAATTTCATGCTGGACGGCCTGGGATTTTTGTTCGCGTTGCTGATCCTGGGCATAGGGCTGCTGATCATCCTTTATGCAAGGTTCTATCTGTCGCGCGAAGATCCGATGGGGCAGTTCTTTACCTATCTTTTGCTGTTTCAGGGCGCGATGGTCGGGATCGTCCTGTCCGACAACATCCTGCTTCTGCTTATATTCTGGGAGCTTACATCGCTCAGCTCATTCCTGCTGATCGGCTATTGGAAGCACCTTCCCGAAGGTCGTCAGGGCGCGCGCATGGCTTTGGCTGTCACTGGCTCTGGCGGCTTGGCGATGATTGCCGGGATGCTGATCCTCGGCAATATCGTGGGGTCTTACGACCTCAGCGTCATTTTGCAGAACAAAGAACTGATCCAGGCCTCACCCTACTACATGCCTGCGCTGATCCTGATCCTGCTGGGCTGTTTCACCAAGTCGGCGCAGTTCCCGTTTCATTTCTGGCTACCGCACGCCATGGCCGCGCCAACACCGGTTTCGGCCTATCTGCACTCTGCCACCATGGTGAAAGCGGGCCTGTTCCTGATGGCACGGATGTGGCCGGTTCTGGCCGGTACGGATGCGTGGTTCTACATCGTCGCCACGACGGGGCTGATCACAATGCTGATCGGCGCGTCTATCGCGTTGTTCAAGGACGACCTTAAGGCTCTTCTGGCGTTTTCGACCGTTTCGCATCTTGGCCTCATCACCATGCTGCTGGGCTTTGGCACAAAGATTGCAGCCGTCGCTGCCGTGTTCCACATCATCAACCACGCGACGTTCAAAGCCGCCTTGTTCATGACCGCCGGGATCGTGGATCACGAAACCGGCACGCGCGATATCAAAAGGCTGGGCGGTTTGCGCCACCTGATGCCGATCACCTTCACAATCGGCACGATTGCCGCCCTCTCGATGGCCGGGCTGCCGCCTCTGAACGGTTTCCTGTCCAAAGAGATGATGCTTGAAGAAACCGTGCACACCACATGGCTGCACTCTCATTACCTGGTGCCGGGGCTGGCGCTTTTGGCTGCGTTGTTCTCGGCCGCTTATTCCTTCCGCTTCGTCAGCCACGTCTTTCTTGGACCTCAGCGGGAAGATTATCCGGCACATCCGCATGATCCGCCCGTCGGGTTGTGGATTGCGCCCGCGTTCCTGGTCGTACTTGTCATCCTGATCGGCCTCTATTCCGCGGCCATTGTCGGCCCATTGGTCGCAGTGGTGTCCAGCGCGGTGATTGGCGGCGAGAAGCTTCCGTATTACTCGCTGAAACTCTGGCATGGCTTCACACCGGCCCTTTACATGTCGGTCGTGGCCACGCTGGGTGGTCTATTCCTGCTGGCGTTGCACAGACGAGGTGAGCAGATCTGGAACGCTCTGCCCCGCCCCGAAGCCAAGCAGATCTTTGAAGCAATCATAGAAGCGCTGACCAGGTTGAGCCGATGGATCACGGATGAGATGCACAACGGGGTCCTTAGCCGCTATGCGATCATCTTTGTCGCCTTTACCGTTGGCCTGGGTTATTACGCGTATTCGACCGGAACCATCGGCATTGAAACCCGCGTTCCGCTGCCGGCCCAGATCATTCCGATCATTGGGTGGATCTGCCTTGTGGGTGCGACGCTGGGCATCATGTGGTTCCACCGAAATCGTCTTTTGTCACTGGTATTGATCGGTGTCGTCGGCCTGATCGTTTCGGTTGCCTTCAACTATCTCTCGGCCCCCGATCTTGCCTTGACGCAGATCTCGGTCGAAGTGGTGACAATGATCCTTTTGTTACTGTCGCTGAACTTCCTGCCGACCGAAACGCCCTGGGACAGTTCGGCGGCACGGCGCTGGCGGGACGCGGCGATTTCCGTGGTCGCGGGCCTTGGCACCGGTGCGCTGATCTACGCGATGATGATGCGCGATTTCGCATTCCCGACGATTTCAGAGTTCCATCTGGCCAATTCCTACAAAGGCGGCGGCGGCACCAATGTGGTCAATGTGATCCTTGTCGACTTCCGGGGCTTTGATACCTTTGGCGAGATCATCGTTCTGGGCATCGCCGCACTGATCATCTTTGCGCTGACGGAATCCGTTCTGGGTACAAATGTCCGCAGCTATCTGCTGAACCGCAAACCGCATTGGCCGCAATCCGGCGACTCGCATCCGCTGATGATGGTTGTGGTCACGCGCGTCATGATGCCGATCGCACTGATGGTCGGGGCGTACATCTTCTTCCGCGGGCACAACCAGCCCGGTGGCGGCTTTATCGCCGGCCTGATCGTCGCCATCGCCTATCTGATGCAATACATGGCCAGCGGCTATACCTGGGCCATCGAGCGGCAGAGGTTCTATTACCACGGCACCATCGGCTGGGGCGTTCTGATCGCCGCGGCAACCGGGTTGGGCGCGTGGTTCAACGAACGTCCCTTCCTGACCAGCGATTTCGGCTACATCAACTGGCCTCCGCTGGAGGAATTCGAATGGGCCACCGCCATGCTGTTTGATACAGGCGTATTCCTGGCGGTTCTGGGTGCGGTCATGCTGGCATTGGACAGCCTGTCCCGCTTTGCGTGGCAGCCGGGGATGGCACAGGAATTCCCGATGGATATCAACCCGCTGCGAGACAACCCTCCGGAAGAAGAACAAGAGAAGGAGCAGGCCTGATGGAAGCGCTCGTAGCCTCTGCCGTCGGTATCATGACCGCTGCCGGGATCTTCCTGATCCTGCGCCGCCGGACGTTTCCGGTCATTCTGGGCCTGTCTCTGATCACATACGCGGTGAACGTCTTCCTGTTCGCGACAGGACGACTGGCGTTGAACGCACCAGCGGTTCTGAACAAGTACGAGGACGTCCCCTATACCGACCCACTGCCACAGGCGCTGGTCCTGACGGCTATCGTGATCTCGTTCGGGATGACAGCCGTGATCGTGATGATCTCGCTCAGCGCATACCTGTCCGCCAAGAATGACCATATCGACATGACCGCCCAGGACAGTGTTGACGCGCCGGGAGATGACGCATGAACCACTGGATCGTTGCGCCGATCGTCCTGCCCGCGATTCTGGCCCCATTCATCATCATGGTCCTGCGATACCATCTGGACCTGCAACGCATCTTCTCGGTCGCGGGCGTCGTGGCTTTGCTTGGGATTGCGCTGACAATCACGGCTCAGGCCTCGGGCGGGGTCATTCAGGTGTACGAGCTTGGCGACTGGCCCGCCCCCTTTGGCATCGTCATGGTGCTGGATCGCATGTCCGCAATGATGGTTCTGCTGACCGCCCTGCTGGCCCTGCCGATCGTGCTTTATGCCATCGCCTCGGGCTGGGATGACCGGGGCAAGCATTTCCACGCGCTGTTTCATTTCCAGCTCATGGGCGTCTGTGGCGCCTTCCTGACCGGCGACGCCTTCAACCTTTTCGTGTTCTTCGAGGTGCTGCTGATCGCGTCTTACGGCCTTATGACACATGGCGGTGGCGCGGTACGGTTGAAAGCGGGTGTGCAATATGTGGCGTACAACCTGTTGGGGTCGACCCTGTTTCTGTTTGCCCTTGGCACGATCTATGGCGTGACCGGTACGCTGAACATGGCGGACATCGCCCTGCGCGTCGCAGAGATTCCGGCCGAAGACACCGCATTGCTGCGGGTTGGTGCAGTGCTGTTGCTGCTGGTCTTCTGCATCAAGGCTGCCGTTCTGCCCCTGCACTTCTGGCTGCCCGCCAGCTATGCCAACGCCCCGCTGCCGGTTGCGGCCCTGTTTGCAATCATGACCAAGGTAGGGGCCTATTCGATCCTGCGAATGTACACTCTGGCCTTCGGCCCCGACGTCGAAGTCACGCAGAGTCTGGTTGGCGATTGGCTGCAACCCGCGGCGCTGCTGACGCTTGCCGTCGGTGCCGTCGGCATTCTGGGATCGCAGCATATTGCCCGCATGGTTGCCTTTTGCGCAATTGCGTCCATGGGGACTTTGCTGATCGCGATTTCGCAATTCACGCCCGGCGCGACGGCAGCCGCCCTTTATTACGTGTTCCATTCGACACTTGCGACTGCGTTGCTGTTCCTCATTGCTGACCTGATCATTGAACGGCAGGGAGGGGCCATTGCCCCCAAGCCGCCGATGCCGCAAAGCGGGTTGATTGCTGCCCTGTTCTTTGTCGGCGCCATCGCGATGGCTGGAATGCCGCCGTTGTCCGGCTTTGTTGGGAAGCTTTTGGTTCTGGACGCTTCGCGTGATGCATCCGATGCCACCTCGGTCTGGGCCGTTATCCTGATTGGATCATTCGTCACCATCGTCGGGTTGGCCCGTGCCGGGACGCTGATTTTCTGGAAAAGCTACGACGCTGAGGTTGTCACAACCGATGAAACCGCCGAAGGCGAAAACGCGTCTGCACCCGCCGCCCCCGAACCGCAACCCGGCCTTGCTTTTACGGCTGTGTTCGGGGCCGTGGCAGGTCTGGTCCTGCTGACCCTGTTCGCAGGTCCGGCCCTTGAGTACACGAGCAAAACCGCAGAGCAGTTGTTTACGCCTGAAAACTACATCTCTGCCGTCTTGGGAAGGGAAGAGTGATGAAACTGCTGCGCCGAATTTTCCCGCACCCCCACCTGACGATTTTGCTGACGCTTGTCTGGATTCTGCTGGCGAACAAGCCTTCGCTGAACTCTTTGATCTTTGGTCTGATCCTCGGGATCATCATTCCGTTCGTTACGCAACCCTACTGGCCGGATCGTCCCAAGCTTCGCAACTGGCCAATGGTTGTGGAATATATGCTGGTGGTGCTTTGGGATATCGTGGTTGCGAACGTGACGGTGGCCCGGATCATCCTGTTCAAACGCAATGACAACCGCCAGCCCAACTGGATCTGCGTCCCGCTTGAACTGCGCACACCCGAAGCGATCACAGTTCTTGCGGGCACCATCACGATGACTCCGGGCACCGTCAGTTGTGATTTGTCAGCTCAGGGGCATAATCTTCTGGTGCACTGTCTTGATGCCCCCGACCCCGAGGCCGTGCGGGACCAGATCAAACAGCGCTATGAACGTCGCCTGAAGGAGATTTTCGAATGATCGACTACGCGATTTATTTTGCATTTGCCTGTTTCGGTGCGGCGATCATGATGTGTCTGTGGCGTATCATAACCGCTGACGGGGTCGGCACCCGGGTTCTGGCCTTGGACACGATGGTGATCAACACAATCGCCCTGATGATCCTATATGGGCTGGATCAGGGGACCGAGATCTTCTTCGAGGCCGCCATGATCATTGCCATGCTCGGTTTTGTTTCCACCGTGGCCTATGCGCGCTTCATGTTGCGCGGCAACATTATCGAATGAGGGCGGGATGACATTCATCGTGGAACTGCTGATCGCCTTTTTCCTGATCGTCTCGGGTATCTTCGGCTTTGTCGGGTCTTTTGGCATGATCAAGCTGAAAGACCCGATGTCCCGCCTGCACGCCCCGACCAAGGCAACGACATTGGGGGTGGGCGGCGTGCTTCTGGCTTCGATCGTGCATTCTGTTCTGCTGGAAGGAAAGCTGTCCCTGCACGAGCTGCTGATCACTCTGTTCCTGTTCCTGACCGCTCCGATCACGGCCCTGTTCATTGCAAAATGGCACATACACCGGCATGAAAAACCCGAAGACCTGCCGGATGCCGGCGAGGATGAGCTTTGGGCCACCCACGCCGTCGAGCAGGTCGAAGACGTTCCGGATCATAGCGCGAATTGAAACCGATGCATATTCCTCCGCTGCCCCTGACCCGCGATCTGGTTCTTGTTGGCGGAGGTCACACCCACGCGCTGCTGCTGCGCAAATGGGGGATGGACCCGTTGCCGGGGGCGCGTGTGACCGTGATAAACCCCGGCCCGACGGCCCCGTATTCCGGGATGCTGCCAGGCTATGTCGCCGGGCATTATGACCGGTGGGAGCTGGACATCGATCTGGTCAAACTGGCGCGTTTTGCAGACGCGCGGGTCATTCTGGGCTCGGTCGACCGACTCGATACCGATCGTCAGGAAATCCATGTTCCCGGGCATCCTCCGGTTGGTTTCGACGTGGCATCGGTCAATGTTGGCATCACGTCGGACATGCCCGCAATGCCCGGCTTTGCGGAACATGCGGTACCGGCCAAACCACTGGGGCCATTCGCGGCAAAGTGGGCCGCTTATCTGGAAGGCAGCGGCCCTGCCTCGGTCGTCGTAATCGGAGGTGGAATCGCCGGAGTTGAACTGGTCATGGCGATGGCTCACGCGCTCAGGGCCAAAGGTCGGACAGCACAGGTTACACTGATCGACAATGCCTTCGCCCTGACGGCCACCAAACCCAAGGCGGCAGCGACGATCCGGCAAGCCATGCAGAATCTTGGTGTAGAGGTGATCGAAAACGCGGCAATCAGCCGGATCGCTTCGGATCACGTCGCATTGCAGGACGGGCGCAAAATCCCGGCCGGTTTCGTGACCGGTGCGGCCGGAGCCCGCCCCTATGGCTGGATCGAAAAGACCGGGCTGGACCTTGAGGATGGCTTCATCCGGGTAAACAGCTACCTGCAATCCAGCGATCCCGTGGTTTTTGCCGCCGGTGATTGCGCCCATCTGACGGACAATCCCAGACCCAAAGCCGGGGTTTATGCAGTGCGCGAAGCACCAATTCTGTTCGACAATCTGCGCGCGGCGCTGGGGGCTGGACGGATGCGCAAATACGTCCCGCAGAAAGATTACCTGAAGCTGATTTCGCTGGGCGGCAAATCAGCGCTGGGCGAGCGGTTGGGGTTGTCCCACAGCGGAGCGATGATGTGGAAATGGAAGAACCACATCGACGAGACTTTCATGAACAAGTTCCGGGACCTGCCGCAGATGAAACCCCCTGCGCTGCCGCGCGCACATACCGCGGGGCTTGTCGAAGCGCTGGGCGAAAAACCGATGTGTGGCGGATGCGGCGCCAAGGTCGGGCGCGGAGCATTGCAGGTGGCGCTGAAATCGCAGCCCGATCCCGTTCACCCGGATATCATCCCCCTGCCCGGCGATGACGCGGCTCTGCTTCAGACAGGCGGGGTTCGGCAGGTCATGACATCAGATCACCTGCGGGCTTTTACCAATGATCCCGCACTTATGGCGCGCATCGCCGCTGTACATGCCCTGGGGGATGTGTGGGCCATGGGGGCCGCGCCTCAGGCCGCCACGGCAACGATCATCCTTCCGCGCATGTCTGCTGCCCTGCAACGCCGTACCATGTCGGAAATCATGTCGATCGCAGGAGCCGTCATGCGGGACGCCGGTGCCGAGATTGTGGGCGGACACAGCTCCATGGGTGACGAGATGACGATCGGCTTCACACTGACCGGGTTGTGCGAATCCGCCCCGATCACACTAGCGGGCGGGCAACCGGGGGATCGTCTGATCCTGACCAAACCCATAGGAAGCGGTGTTCTTATGGCGGCCGAGATGGCCGGCCAGGCCAATGGTGCCTGGGTCGCCGCAGCCTACCAGCAGATGGTGCAGCCGCAGGGCAAGGCGGCCCGCATACTGGCCGGGGCCCATGCGATGACCGACGTGACCGGGTTTGGTCTGGCCGGACATCTGCAAGGCATCTGCGACGCTTCCGGATGCGGGGCCATGATGGACCTGGGTGCCGTGGGCGTGATGGATGGCGCGCAGGAGCTGACGGACCGGGGTGTTCGGTCAACCCTTTTTGCGGACAACCGGGCAATAGCACCTGCCCTGCCCGCCGAGGGCAAAGCCGCCTTGATGTTCGACCCGCAGACAGCAGGCGGCCTGCTGGCCGCGGTCGCGGCAAAGGATGCCGATACCGTCCTGCAAGACCTCAAGAACGCTGGGTATCCTGCCATGGCAATCGGCGAAATCACCGAAGCACCGGGGCTGCGTCTTCAAAGCTGATCCAGCAGGGTTTCGATCCGGGTCGCTGCCTCGCTCAGGCCGGCGTCGTTCAGAACGGCGATCTCAATATCGGCCAGCACCTCGACGGAACGAGACCGCCGCGACTTTGCGTATGCCGGGTCGTAATGCTGCTCCATCAGGGCCTGGGTCAGCACCTGTTTTTGACCTGCTTCGATCAGCTGCATCCAACCATCCACGACCTCGTGCCCGCGATGAAAGCGCAGCGGCGACAACCGGTCCCTCAAACGGTCACTGTCAGACAGGATGTCGTCATAGGCCTGAACGAGATAGGCAGCGCGCGCCTCGAGCGGAGCCGTGATGTTCACCCGTGGGGCTGCGCACAACGCGTTCCACAGGCTGGGCGGCAATATCAGGCTGCCGATCTTGGACGATTCCGCTTCGATGACGACCGGGCGCGCCGTATCCATCGCACAAAGCGCCCCTGCCAGGGCCGATTCAAAAGCTTTCTGGCTGGGCTGGCCGCCCGGTCTTTCCCCCAGCAGAGACCCTCGGTGATTGGCCAGTGCTTCGAGGTCAAGAACCTGCACCCCGCGTGACTGCAAAAGTGCCAGCAATTCTGTCTTGGCCGTTCCGGTATAGCCATCCAGCGCCACCAACCGATGCGGCAACGGATCATCGTACAAATACGCATTCACCAGCCTGCGGTAGGTGCGATAGCCGCCCTCGATCATATCCGCGCGCCAGCCGATTTGTTGCAGCATCCATGTAAACGACCCCGAACGCTGTCCGCCGCGCCAGCAATAGACCAGAGGGCGCCAGCTTCCTTCGTGGCGGCTTAGATGTTGCTCGATGTGGTTGGCCGCATTACGGAACACCAAAGCGGCCCCGAGTTTACGCGCCAGAAACGGGCTCTCCTGTACATACATGGTTCCGACACGGGCGCGTTCCTCGTTGTTCAGAACCGGCAGGTTGATCGCGCCTGGCAGATGATCTTCAGCGAACTCTGCCGGGCTGCGCACATCTATGACAGTGTCAAAACCATGCGCATAAAGCTGTGTCAGATCAGAAAAATTCAGGGCCATGCCGATGGTCTAGCTTGCCGCGTCTGCAAAGAAAAGGCCGCACGCCCTCACTCGTGCAAAGGCGTGATCAGATCAGGTCCGCTGGCCCGGTTCGAGTTCACGACCAGATCAACGCGATGAAACGTCAGCACATCCTCTGCCCCCGGCTGCATCAGACGAGCAGCGCCCTTTCCCGCTTCTCCCAGCCACAATGACCAGTGCTCAGGCTCGAGGATCAGGGGCATCCGATGATGGATGGTGCCAAGGTTTTCGTTGGCCGCCGTCGTCACGATGGCACAGGTGCCCTGACGGTTTTCATCCACCCCCCAATCCTGCCAGATCCCCGCAAAGGCAATGGGGGCGCCGTCCCTGCGATGGATGTACCATGGCAAGCGCGTTCCCTCGTCCGTCTTGGTCCATTCGTAGAACCCTGTTGCGGCAATCAGACAGCGACGCAACCGGCAGGCATCGCGAAAGGCAGGCTTTTCCGCCAAAGTCTCGGCGCGGGCGTTGATCAGCAAAGGCCCGGCGGTTTCCGTCTTGTACCAATGTGGCAAGAACCCCCAACGCAGCGCATCCAGACGCCGACCCGAGTCACCACCCCGAACCACATGCACCTGATTTGTCGGACAAACATTGAAGTTCGGCACGGTCGGCAACGCGTTTGCCGGACGCGCGGAGAACAGCTGCGCCATCGCGTCATTGGGAAGAGTTATTGCAAACCGTCCGCACATGGGTAATGAACCACCGGTACTACATTGATACTGGCGCAGGATCTTACGGGGTCATATGGAAAACCAAATAACGCAATCCCTCAAGAGCAAAGCAATGGCCCTTTTGGATGCGGGCAAGTTGCCGCAGGCGCTGAAAAAGGCCCAGCTGGGTATCAAGAAATTCCCGAAGGACTCGGACTACCAAGCCATCGCCGGTTTCGTTTTGACCGAGATGAAGCAGTACAGGAAATCCATTCCGTATTTTGTTGAAGCCTCGCGGATGAAGCCCGATGATCCGCAATTTGCCGAGAATCTGGCTAACGCCTTGATGCAAACGGAACAGATCGCGCGGGCTTTGGCCTATGCCGAGAAAAAGATTGAACAATTTCCTAACAACCGGGAACTCATGCGAGTCATTGACGAGATTCAGCGTGAGGGGAAAAACTGGCGGTCTATCGTTGAATTCACAACGCATAAGCTTGCTTCGGACCCCGACAATCCGGAATTGCTTGCGAAACGCGCCCGGGCTTACGATCAAATGGGTTTTGTCGAAGAGAGTACGCTTGACATTCAACGCGCGTATGAACTTGCCCCTGAAAACACCGTCGTTGCGTTCCAAAAAGCCGTCAATCTGCATCAGGCAGGTGACAAAAAAGGCTCGCTCAAGATTTTTGAGGATATTCTTGCAGCCAAACCCCATCACCCGAATGCGCTCTTGCAGGTGGCAATAATGTCGGCAAAAGAAGAAGTTCCGCAGTTCCTTGCCGCCGTAGAAGACTCCATGGCCGAGCATGACGAGCCTTTGCAAGAACTTGAATTTGCCAAGGCACACCTGATCCAGAGGAGCGACGGTCTTGCCGCAGCGATGCCTCAGTTCGAAAAGGCGAACGCTGTTCAGCACGCGACGCTGCCATATGATTTCCCCGCTGAAGAAGAAAAACTGAACCGGATCCTAAGCATTTTCTCGGACGCATCGATTGAATTCACCGGGGTCGAGAGCAAGACGCCAGTTCCGATCTTTGTCGTCGGGCAACCAAGATCCGGAACCACTTTGATGGAGATGATGCTGAGCTCTACACCTGATATTGCAGGCTGCGGCGAACTGACGTTGATGCCCGAATTGTCGTCCAGGTTTCACACAGCGGACAAGAAATTCGATGCCGAAGCTGCAAATTGGATAGCGCTTCGCTATCGAGAACAGATGCCTCAGGTTCCTGCTGGCTCTGTCGCATTCGTCGATAAACTGCCGCACAATTTTCAGCGCGTTGGTTTCATTTTGGCAGCCTTCCCCAACGCCAAGATCATCAACATGCTGCGCGACCCGCGTGATGTAGGTTTGTCGAAATGGATCAGACGGTTCCCTGCCGGCGGCATGAACTACGCCTCAAACCTTGAAGCGATCGCGCATACAGCAAATCTGTATCGCCGCTACATGTCCCATTGGGACAAGCTGTTCGGAGACCGCATTCTGACAATGCCCTATGAAGATCTGGTGGCGGACCCCCTGACCCACAGCCAGCGCGTTGCCGAGTTTTGCGGTATTGAGTGGTGCCAATCCATGGTACATCCCGAAAAGAACACCAGACAGGTGCGTACGGCCAGCGTAGATCAGGTGCGCAACAAGATCTCGACCAAGTCAATCGGGGGGTGGCGCGAGGTCGCGGATCAGATCAAACCGATGCTGGATGGCTTTGACCCGGAACTTTGGCCGGAATACGATTTCAGTTGATCCGCAGAAGCAGAAAAGCCGCATCATGATGACGCGGCTTTTTTCATTTTCAAAAACAGAGTCACTTCTGCTGGATGCGTCCGTCGACATAAGGCTGGTACGGCGCGTTTTCGGCCAGATATTCCGCGGTTACATCCGCAAGATCCGGACCGAAGTCATAGGCGTTCTTGTCATCGCCCTCGAACATCGAATACCCATCGCCACCGTTGCGGACGTAGTTGTTGGTTACGACCAGGTAGGTTTTGTTCGGGTCAATCGGAACGAACCCATCACCCTCGGCGACCATCACATCAATGATGCGCCCTTCGTTCGGCGCTACGCTGGGATCCCAGGTAAAGCGCAGGCCCGCCACTTGCGGGAACCGGCCCTTGACCTCTTCCACCTGGCTTACACCGTTTTCCAGCGCGTCAATGACGGTCTGCCCGGTGATCTCAAAAGTGGACAGCGTGTTCTGGAACGGCAGCACGGTTAGCACTTCGCCCATGGTCACTTCGCCTTCATCAATCGACGCGCGCAGACCGCCAGAATTCGCAATCGCAATCTGAGCGCCCTGATCGGCAACCCGCGCCAGCATGGCGTCGGCGACAAGGTTACCCATTTCGCATTCTTGTACACGGCAAACCGCCCGATCGCCTTCAATTGCAGCGGCTGAGCTGGCAACGACGCGTTGCTTCATTTCTTCGATCGGTGCGCCCATTTCGGCCACGCGTGCAGCGATATCCGCATCGGGCGTGACAGACGCATCAAGCAGGATAGGCTCACCTTCCGCTGAAATCAGGTTGCCGTCATCATCAAAGGTCAGTGTGATCTCGCCCAGATATTTGGAATAGGCATAGGCCTGCACGATCGGGACATCACCGACCATCATCGGATATGACCCAGCGGCACCTTCCTGCGTGTTCGAGAGCAGCGTGTGCGAATGGCCGCCGACAACAAGGTCAAGCCCCGGCACCTGCTCTGCGATCTCTAGGTCCTTGGCCAATCCAACATGGTTCAACGCGATGATGATATTGACACCTTCATCTTGCAACGCAGCCACATCAGCCTGCAGGCTTTCTATCTCATCCTTGAAAATTATGTCCTTGCCGGGGCTTGACGTTTCAACCGTGTCCGTTGCCAGTGCTGAAATTATGCCGACCTTCTGACCGCCAACGTCAAGCACAACGTGGTTGCCGACCTTGTCCTTCAACTCGGCCGACGACGACAGGTCCAGATTGCCCGAGATCACTGGGAAACTGACCGCGTCGATGAACGTCGCCAGACCTTCCGGGCCATCGTCGAATTCGTGGTTGCCAACAGCCATGACATCGTAACCGATGGCTTCCATGAACTCGGCCTCTGCCGCGCCCTTATATGTTGTGTAGAACAGCGATCCCTGGAACGGATCCCCCGCATCCAGCAGCAGCACATTCTGATCCGCCAGCGCATCGCGTCGGGCGTCTACCATGGTCTTGAGGCGGGCAACGCCGCCAAAACACTTACCTTCGGCTTCGCCTTCTGCGTCACAGGTCGAGTCGTATTTGTTGATCGACTCGATACGACTGTGAATGTCGTTAGTATGCAGAATGGTCAGCTTGTATTCTGCCGCCGCCACGCCAGCGGTCAGGCCAAGAATTGCAGCCGAAGCCAGGAAACGCGTCAACATATTGAATCTCCCTGTTTTAATTTGCAGGGATCGTGCGCCGATGACGCCAAAGAGTCAAAGAAGAAATCCGGCTTGATTCCAACGCGTACGCGGGGCATCAGGTCCGTATGCTGATTTACAAGATTTTCCGAGCCGAAGAGTGGGCCACCTTGCAGAACCAGGGTGCCTCGGACGGTGCTCCGATCGACGTCGCTGACGGGTTTGTCCACTTTTC
Organism: Ruegeria sp. H8; assembly: GCF_056532905.1. Lineage (NCBI taxonomy): Bacteria > Pseudomonadati > Pseudomonadota > Alphaproteobacteria > Rhodobacterales > Roseobacteraceae > Ruegeria > Ruegeria sp. H8. The sequence goes on from NZ_JBQFNY010000001.1 coordinate 1,261,450, forward strand.
CACCGCTGAACAAGCAGCTGAAACCGCAGCCAAACATTTTGCCGGTGTCGATGGTCTTGTTTTGCTGGCCTGTGACGCAGATGCGATGGGCGACGACCTGAAATGGGAGGTCTCGCGCGGCGGTGCCCTGTTCCCGCATCTCTATCGCCAGATCCGGATGAGCGATGTTGTCTGGTCACGCCCTCTGCCGTTTGACGGCACCGCGCACCAGTTCCCAAAGGACATGTCATGACATCCTATATCGACCCGGACCGCGACCAGTTCGAGGCCTTCAAGGCATTGGATCGGGACCAGCCGATCGAAATGCTCAACCTGGTGAAGTTTCGGGCCAAGGCGCAGTACCCACCCGCGCATGAACTGGCGAATGCAGACCTGACCGGAGCGCAAGCCTACAAGAACTACGGGGTTGAAACCGCTGCGATCATTGAACGTATCGGGGCGCGCATCCTTTGGCGTGGGGTGTTTGAATCAACCCTGATTGGCCCGGCGGACGAGGCGTGGGATGCCGTCTTCATCGCCCGCTATCCGACGGCACACGCATTTCTGGAAATGGTCACCGACCCAGCCTATCGGACGGCGGTGATCCACCGTCAGGCGGCGGTGGAAACGTCGCGCCTGATCCGATGCGGTTCAGGTGAAGCCGGGGCGACGTTCGGATGAAACTGACAGAGAAACTGGGCCTTGCCGCCCTGCACCGCATGGACCCCGAGACAGCCCACGGGATGTCGATTAGGGCGTTGAAGTCAGGGCTGGCACCCGCACCCGGGCCGGTAACGACGCCGCGCCTGAAAACGGTCGTTGCCGGGCTGACCCTGCCGAACCCGGTTGGGCTGGCTGCCGGGTTCGACAAGAATGGTGAGGTTTTGGCCCCGCTGTCCCGCGCCGGGTTCGGTTTTGTCGAGGTCGGGGCGGTCACGCCGCGCCCGCAACCGGGAAACCCCAAACCCCGTCTTTTTCGCCTGACCAAGGACAAGGCAGCCATCAACCGCTTTGGCTTCAACAACGAAGGCATGGAGGTGATGGCCAAACGGCTGGCACACCGCCCCAAAGACGCGGTCATCGGCCTGAATCTGGGGGCGAACAAGGACAGCGAAGACCGCGCCGGCGACTTTGTCAAAGTGCTGGCCCATTGTGCCGAATATCTGGATTTTGCGACCGTCAACGTATCATCCCCGAACACGGAAAAGCTGCGGGATTTGCAGGGCAAAGCCGCTCTCACCGCGTTGTTGAGCGGTGTGATCGAGACACGTGATGCGCTGCCGCGCCCGCTGCCGATCTTCCTGAAAATCGCTCCGGATCTCACCGAGGCGGAATTGCAGGACATCGCCGAGGTCGCACGCGAAACCGGGGTGGACGCTGTGATTGCCACCAACACCACCCTGTCCCGCGACGGGTTGCGCAGCGCGCAGAAAGACGAAAATGGTGGTTTGTCGGGCGCCCCGCTTTTTGAAAAGTCCACCCGCGTGCTGGCTCGGCTGAGCAAACTGACGGATGGGGAAATCCCCCTGATCGGCGTGGGCGGCATCAGCAATGCCGAGCAAGCCTATGCCAAGATCTGTGCCGGGGCATCGGCCGTGCAGTTCTATACCGCGATGGTGTATGGCGGCATTTCCCTGGCGGCCGACATCGCCAAAGGGCTGGATGACTTGCTGGCGCGTGACGGTTTTGACACCGTATCGCAAGCCGTCGGCAGCAAACGAGAGGATTGGCTGTGATCGAATACTGGCACAACCCCCGCTGTTCCAAATCCCGCGCCGGTCTGGCGCTTTTGGAAGAAAACGGTGCGCAGGTCTGCGTTCGAAAGTACCTGGAAGACGCGCCTTCAATCGACGAGTTGCGCGCTGCGCAATCCGCCCTTGGGCTGCCGCCCATCGAAATGATGCGCACAGGAGAAAAACGGTTCAAGGAACTGGGGCTGGCCAAAACCTCGCCCGACGAAGACCTGATCCGTGCCATGGCCGAAAACCCGATCCTGATCGAGCGCCCTCTTGCAATTGCCGGAGACAAAGCCGCCATCGGACGTCCGCCGGAAAACCTGTTGACGTTGCTCTAGGCCACCTGGGCTTCAAGCTTGGGATAGCGCCAGCCCATTGTCACACCACGTGCGATATTGAGAACCATCAGCGCGGCCCACAGGCCGTGATTGCCGAAGACAGGCACCAGCATGAACAAAGCGACCACATAGATCGCCACCGACTGAACCATCGCGTTTCGCATGGCGCGGGTCCAGGTGGCGCCGATGTAGATACCGTCGAACATCCAGCTTGCCACCCCGATCACCGGGGCGATCGCGGCCCAGAACAGGTATTCGCGCCCGGCTTCACGCACCTGCGGTGAAGTTGACATCAGATCGATCAGCGCCGGACCGGCAACGAAGAAAACCGCAGCCAGCAACAGCGCCCCCCCAACACCCCATTGCGAGGCCATGACAGAGGCGCGACGCACCTGATGCCTGTCTCTGGCACCGACTGCGCCTCCGACCAGCGCTTCGGCGGAAAAGGCGAACCCATCAAGCGCAAAGGCGGTGATTTCAAGAAATTGAAGCAAGACTTGATTGGCCGCCAGATTCACGTCACCCAGATCCGAGCCAACAAAAAGGAATGTCGTGAACGATCCGGTCAACAGAACCGATCGCAGCATGATATCACCGTTGACCTGCAACATGCGCCGCAGCCGGGCGGCATCGAAAACCCGAGCCCAATCGCGCCAGATTCCATCTGCGAACCCATCCCGGCAAAGCCACACCCCCAAGGCCAAACCGGTCCATTCTGCGATCAGGGTGGCAATGGCAACCCCTTCGACCCCCCAGCCAAGGCCCAGAACGAACCACAGGTCGAGACCGATATTCAACCCGTTCATCCAGACCTGAAGGATGAACACGCCGCGCGTACGCTCGACGGCGATCAGCCAGCCGGTAACGGCATATAACGCGATGGTGGCGGGCGCCCCCCAGATGCGGATTTCCAGATAGGATCGGGTCAGTGCTTCGACTTCGGGGCTTGCCGGGGAAAGCGCGAATGCACCCGCAAACACAGCCACCTGCGCAAGGATAAAGAACAGTCCCGCCGCGCCTCCAAGGATCAGGCCGCGCATCAGCAGCGCCCGGGTTTCCACGGTGTCGCCTGCCCCGCGTGCCTGCGCCGCCATCCCGGTTGTGCCCATCCGCAGGAAACCGAAGATCCAATAAATTGTGGACAGGATCACAGCCCCGATGCCGACCGCCCCGATCGGGGCCGCCTCGCCCATCTGACCGACAACGCCCGTGTCCACCGCACCCAGTATCGGCACGGTGGCATTCGACAGAACTATGGGCACCGCGATCTTCAGCACCCGCCTGTGCGTGATGGGCGCCGAGGCGTCCTGCACGGTCAGCTCTTGTCTCTGGGAGGTTGCGGCATCAGGAAATGTCCGGAAGCCTGCGCAAACAGTTTCGCATGGTTATCCTGCCAGGCTTCGACCCGGACCGAGGCGTACCGCCGCCCGGATCTGCTGATGAAGGCCCGTGCATATGCGTCCCGTGGAAGGCCCGAACGCAGATAGTCGACGGTAAAGTCGATGGTCTTGGGAAAGCGGATATTCGGGTCGGTCACAATGGCCTCTCCGTCGATCTCGCCACTTTCGATACGCGGGAACATATGTTCCCAACTAAGGGTGATGACAGCGGTCACTTCGAGGAATGCCGCGGTTACACCGCCGTGAATCGCTGGCAGGAACGGGTTGCCGATCAACTTGTCATCGAAGTTCAGAACGCCGGTCAGTTCATCCCCGCGCCGGTCGAAGCTGATATTGAGAAATCGGATATAAGGGACACCGTCAACCAGCGCACGCAACGCTGCGTCGCGTCGCTGCTTGACCACCTGCATTGGTTCGGGACGAGGTCTTGCCATGTTATTTCCCCTCAACCGTAAAGGACCCCGAGGCCGTGGCCACCGGCAGGTCTTGGTCATGGTCCATAGCCGTGGCTCGTACAAACGCCACGTTCCGCGTGATGTGATAGCAGACGGCATGCGCTGTCACCGTCTGACCCGGTGTCGCTGCGCGCATGTAGTCAATGCGCAGATCGATCGTGGCTGTCCCGCCGGGGGCCGACGGGTGGCTCATCACAGCAGCACCGCAGCATGTGTCGAGAATTGTGGAAATCGCCCCACCGTGAATCACCCCTGTGCGCGGATCCCCGATCAGATCCTCATTGTAGGGCAACGTGATCTCTGCCTCGCCCTCACCGATCTGCGTGAGCTTGAGGTTCAATGCCCGCGCATGGGGTATCGCCTCGATAAACTGGCGGGCTAAAACTGTCTTGTCGACCATTGGTTTGCGTCCTGTTCTCTGCCCGTCCTTTATGAGCCGTTGTTTCCGCAAAGGGCAAGCCCACCTGTTGCGCTTGGGATCGGGACCGCCTAGGTTGCTGACAAGGAGATCGGGAATGTCCAACAACCGTTTGTCATTCAAAGAGATGTGCGCCGAGTTCGACGTGACCCCGCGCACTCTGCGCTATTACGAATACATCGAACTTTTGCAACCGGACCGTGAAGGTCGGTCCCGGTTTTATGGCCCGCGCGAATGCGCGCGGATGAAGCTGATCATGCGCGGCCGCAAGTTCGGATTTCCCCTGGAAGAGATCCGCCAATGGCTTTTGATCTACGAAGATCAGGGCAATGAGGCGCAAATGGCCACCTTCGTCGAGATGGCGGATCGCCAGATGAACGAGCTTCAGCAGCAGCGCCAGCAACTGGACGAAGCCATGGACGAACTCAAGCGTCTGCGCGACCAGACGGCCAAGTCCTTGGGATAGCCGCCCCCCATCCGAAAAATCGAATTGATCACCCTGAATCTGCGCAAGCAGATGCGCGGTGTTTCCGCAATTGCGACAGCTTTGGCGGGAAATTCGCATGACGCTACGGAAAGAAAATTGCGTCAGACCGTGCTTACGTGACCGGATGTTACGTCAACTTTGAAATGACGCAGCGTCTGGATTACGTAAACGTCACTCTCATGTTGTAAAGCGCGTACCAACTGCGCAACTCATATCTCATGACGCCAGTGACGAGAGTATGACGAATGACCGAAGATGTGATGACCATCCGTGAGATGTGCGAGACCTATGATGTCACGCCACGCACCTTGCGGTTCTATGAGGCCAAGGAACTTCTGTTCCCGATCCGTGAAGGCCAGAAACGTCTGTTCACCAAGCGTGATCGGGCGCGGCTCAAACTGATCCTGCGCGGCAAACGATTTGGGTTCAGCCTGGAAGAAATTCGGCAACTGCTGGATTTGTACCATGTCGGCGACCAGCAGGTCACGCAGATGACCCGCACCTATGAAATCGCGTGCGAGCGTCTGGAGGACATGGAAGCGCGCCGCGAAGAGCTGACGCAGGCCATCGACGATCTGAAAGAGCAGTTGCGCTGGGGCGAGAAAGTCATCGCCTCGATGAAACAGGAAAAGAAGGCAGCCGAGTAACCTCGACCTGTCATCCGGACATATGAATTAAGGGAGCTTCACATGCCCGTTTACAACGCGCCAACCAAAGACATGCATTTCATCCTGCACGACGTGCTGAATGTCTCAAAGTCGGACATACCCGGCTATAACGAACTGGAAGCCGAGTTTACCGGCGCGGTTCTGGAAGAAGCCGGCAAGGTTGCCACAAATGTTCTGCATCCGCTGAACGTTGTCGGCGACACCGAAGGATGCCGGTTGGAAAACGGTATTGTGTACACCCCGACCGGGTTCAAGGAAGCCTTCGAGCAGATGAAGGAAGGCGGCTGGACTGGCCTCGACATGCCGGAAGAGTATGGCGGCCAAAACATGCCCTATGTGTTGGGCACTGCTGTGGGTGAGATGTTCTCGGGCTCAAACCAGGCTTTCACCATGTACCAGGGCCTGACGCACGGCGCGGCCTCGGCGATTCTGGCGCACGGAACGGACGAGCAGAAGAACAAGTACCTGCCCAAAATGGTCAGCTGTGAATGGACCGGTACCATGAACCTGACCGAACCGCATTGCGGCACCGATCTGGGCCTGATGCGCACCAAAGCGGAACCGCAGGGCGACGGCAGCTATAAAATCTCGGGCCAGAAGATCTTTATCTCGGCTGGCGATCACGACATGGCCGACAACATCATCCACCTGGTGCTGGCAAAAATCCCCGGCGGACCCGAAGGCATCAAGGGCGTTTCGCTGTTCATCGTGCCCAAGTTCATCGTGAACGAGGACGGTTCGCTGGGCGAACGCAACGGCGTCTCGGTCGGCAAGATCGAAGAAAAGATGGGCATCCACGGCAACTCGACCTGCGTCATGAACTATGACGAGGCCACCGGCTGGCTGCTGGGCGAAGAGCACAAAGGTATGCGTGCGATGTTCACCATGATGAACGAAGCGCGTCTGGGTGTGGGCATGCAAGGCCTGTCGCAGGCCGAAGCGGCGTATCAGAACGCTCTGGAATACGCCAAAGACCGCCTGCAGGGCCGCGATGTAACCGGTGTAAAGAACCCCGATGGCCCGGCTGATCCGCTGATCGTTCACCCTGACATCCGTCGCAATCTGATGGATCAGAAAAGCTTCACCGAAGGCGCACGCGCGTTCATCCTTTGGGGCGCGACCATGATCGATAAAGCGCACCGATCGGGTGACAAAGACGCGGACGGGCTGATCTCGCTTCTAACCCCGGTCATCAAGGGCTTCCTGACGGATGAAGGTTACGACATGACCGTTCAGGCGCAGCAGGTCTATGGTGGGCATGGCTACATCGAAGAATGGGGCATGTCGCAATACACCCGCGATGCCCGGATCGCCATGATCTATGAAGGCGCCAACGGCGTACAGGCGTTGGACCTTGTTGGCCGCAAATTGGCGCAGGATGGCGGTAAGCACGTCATGGCCTTCTTCGACATGGTCAAAACCTTCTGCAAGGAAAACTCAGGCCAAAACGAGGCGTATGACAAAGCCTTCATCGAACCGCTGAAGGCTGCGTCCAAAGATCTGCAGGCGGCTGGCATGTATTTCATGCAGGAAGGCATGAAAAATCCGAACAACGCGCTGTCCGGTTCCTATGACTTCATGCACATGTTCGGTCATGTCTGCTTGGGCCTGATGTGGGCGCGTATGGCCAAGGCCGCACAAGAAGCGCTGGACAGTGGCACGTCGGACAAAGAGTTCTACGAGACCAAGATCAACACCGGCCGCTTCTACATGGCCCGCCGTCTGCCCGCCACGGCGTTGCATCTGTCGCGCATTCAAACCGGCGCAGACACGGTCATGGCGCTGGAGGCTGCAAACTTCTGATCTTTCTCCGGTTCCGGGGTCCCGCCCCGGAGCCGGTTTTCGGAGGAGATACAATGCCAAAACGATTTCGCCTGACCCGCCGATTCCCGGTCGCCATGACCGAGGACGGCTATCGCAAGCTCAGGGCTTTTGCCCGTGAGGCAGGATTAGATGAAGGCGAAGCGCTGTCTTTTCTGTTCGAAAATTTCAACAGCGTCATTGATGAGGACAACCTTACCCACCGATTGCGTCTTTTCAATTCCGAGCTGGAGGCGCGCAAGCGCTAGGCACCAAAACCGCCGAGCTAGGGTGAAAGACGCACAAAACGCCACGGGAGGGGCGATTGCATGACCATTAAACTGCACTGCTTCGGAGAAAGCGGTAATTCCTACAAGGCCGCTCTGGCGCTGGAGATGTCCGGCCTCGATTGGGAACCGGTCTTTGTCGATTTCTTCAACGGCGTCACCCGCAGCCCCGAATTCCGTTCGGAAATCAACGTGATGGGCGAAGCGCCCTTCATGGTCGATGGCGATTTCCAAACCTCCCAATCCGGTGCCATTCAAGCCTATGTGACTGAAAAATCCGGCAAGTTCGGCGGCAAAAACCGGGAAGAGAACTATGATGTCCTGCGCTGGGTGCTGTGGGACAATCACAAGCTCAGCTCGATGGCGGGCCTGACCCGGTTCCTGATCAACTTTCTGCCCGAACAGCACCGCAACCCGGATGTGATCGCCTTCAACCAGGGCCGCCTGAAGGCCGCCTACCAGGTGCTGAACGCGCATTTGGAAGGCCGCGACTGGATCGTCGGCGACGGCGTGACCAACGCCGATCTCAGCTGCTGCGGCTATCTGTATTACCCTGAACCATTCGGCTTTGACCGCGCCGACTGGCCCCATATCGACGCCTGGCTGACTCGCCTGTCCGAACAGCCCGGCTGGAAACACCCATATGACCTGATGCCCGGCAACCCGTCGGATCGAGCTTGAGGAGAAGACCCATGACCGAAGCTTATATTTATGACGCCCTGCGCACCCCGCGCGGCAAGGGCCGCAAGGATGGCAGCCTGCACGAGGTGACCTCGGTGCGTCTGTCCGCCCTGACCCTGAACGCGATGAAGGAACGCAACAACCTGGAAGGCCACGCCGTCGAGGACGTGATCTGGGGCAACGTCACGCAGGTGATGGAGCAAGGCGGCTGTCTGGCACGTTCGGCGGTTCTGGCCTCGGATCTGGACCAGTCGATCCCCGGCCTGGCGATCAACCGCTTCTGCGCGAGCGGGATGGAAGCCGTGAACCTGGCCGCAAACCAGGTCAAGGGCGGCGCGGGCGACGCCTACATCGCAGGTGGCGTCGAGATGATGGGCCGTGTTCCCATGGGCAGCGACGGGGCGGCGATTGCCGTTGACCCCTCTCTGGCGATGGAGACCTACTTTGTGCCGCAGGGCATCTCGGCCGACATCATTGCCACGGAATACGGGTTCAGCCGCGATGACGCTGACGCTCTGGCTGTTGAGTCGCAAAAGCGCGCGGCGGAAGCCTGGGCGGAAAACCGGTTCGAAAAGTCGATCATCACGGTCAAAGACCAGAACGGCCTGCCCATTCTGGACCGCGACGAGTACATGCGCCCGGGCACCGACATGCAAAGCCTTGGCGCGTTGAACCCGTCCTTCCAGATGATGGGCGAGCAGATGCCCGGTTTCGACAAGGTGGCGATGCTGAAATACCCACATCTTGAGCGGATCAATCACATCCACCATGCGGGCAACAGCTCGGGCATCGTGGATGGGGCTGCGGCCGTGCTGATCGGAAACAAGGAATTCGGCGAGAAATACGGCCTGAAACCGCGCGCCCGCATCAAGGCCACCGCCAAGATCGGTACCGACCCGACCATCATGCTGACCGGCCCGGTTCCTGTGACCGAGAAGATCCTGGCCGACAACGGCATGAAGATCAGCGATCTGGACCTGTTCGAAGTCAACGAAGCCTTTGCTTCGGTCGTGCTGCGGTTCCAGCAGGCCTTTGACGTCGATCCGGCGCTGGTCAACGTCAACGGCGGATCGATCGCGATGGGTCACCCGCTGGGCGCAACCGGTGCGATCATCATCGGCACCTTGCTGGATGAACTGGAGCGTCAGGACAAGGAAACCGGTCTGGCCACGCTTTGCATTGCGTCCGGCATGGGTGCGGCAACGATTATCGAGCGGGTCTGATGCCCAAGCTGGATCTCTCTCAGATCCCGTTCAAGGGGGGCTCGTCCTATCCGGGCAAGCTGGCCGAGGCGACCGCTGGTCGTTTCGTGCAGCGCGTCGGGCATGCGGGCGGGCTGACCCAGTACGGGGTCAACATCGTGCGGCTGGAGCCTCAGGGCCTCTCGTCGCTGCGCCACTACCATATGGAGCAGGACGAGTTTGCCATCATGCTCAGCGGCAAATGCGTGCTGATCGATGACGATGGTGAGCATGAGATGCTGCCCGGTGACTGCGCCGCTTGGCCCGCTGGTGAGGCCAATGGCCACCACCTTGTGAACAAGACCGATGCGCCCGCGACCTTTCTGGTGGTGGGCACACGGACCCCGACCGAGACCGGCTATTACAGCGACATAGACATGATGGTGAAGGATGATGAAAACGGATTCTCTTTCACCCGGAAAGACGGCAGCCCGCTGACGGCTGACCAGATTGGAGATGACAATGACTGATTTCACTCTGACCAAAGACGCGGACGGCGTCGCCTTTGTGACCTGGGACGCCCAGGGAAAATCCATGAACGTGCTGACCCGCGAGGCTTTTCAAGAAGTCAGCCAACTGATTGATCAGGCCCTGAGCGACGACGAGATCAAAGGTATTGTCATTACCTCGGGCAAGGAAGGCTCGTTTGCCGGCGGAATGGACCTGAACACATTGGCCACCATCCGTCAGGAAGCCGGGGACGAACCTGCGCAGGCGTTGTTTGATTTCGTCATGGGCGGACATCACATCCTGCGCAAGCTGGAATTGGCGGGCATGGACCCCAAGACCAAGAAAGGTGGCAAGCCCATCGCCTGTGCGATCAACGGAACCTGCGCCGGGATCGGGACCGAGATCGCACTGGCATGTCATCACCGCGTCATGACAAGCAATCCAAAGTCCAAGATCGGGCTGCCCGAAATCCTGCTGGGCATCTTCCCCGGCGGCGGCGGCACCATCCGTTACAGCCGCATGGTGGGCGCCATGGCGGCGGCCCCGGTGCTGCTTGAAGGCAAGATGATGGATCCGGCCAAGGCCAAGGGCGCGCAGTTGATCGACGCAGTTGCCGACGATCCGGTCGCTGCGGCCAAGGAATGGGTTCTGAATGCCAAGGACGCCGACCTGGTGAAACCCTGGGACGCGAAGGGCTACAAGATGCCCGGTGGCGCGCCCTACCACCCTGCCGGTTTCATGACCTTCGTTGGCGCGAGCGCCATGGTTCATGGGAAAACGCAAGGCGCCTTCCCTGCGGCCAAAGCCCTTCTGAGCGCGATCTATGAAGGCGCGCTGGTCGACTTTGACACCGCTTTGAAAATTGAAGCCCGCTGGTTCACCAACGTTCTGATGAACCCGTCCTCGTCGGCGATGATCCGGTCACTGTTCCTCAACAAGGAAGCGCTTGAAAAAGGCGCGGTCCGCCCGAAAGATGTGCCCGATCAGCGTGTCAAGAAGATCGGCGTTCTGGGCGCTGGCATGATGGGGGCCGGTATCGCGCTGGTTTCTGCCCAAGCTGGCATGGAAGTCGTTCTGGTCGACCGCGATCAAGAGGCAGCCGACAAAGGCAAAGCTTATACCGAAACCTATCTGGACAAGGGTATCAAGCGCGGCAAGGTCACGGCCGATAAGAAAGAGGCCATGCTGGCCCGCATCACGGCGACACCGGATCTGGACCATCTGAAAGGGTGTGACCTGATCATCGAAGCCGTGTTTGAAGACATGGGCGTAAAGGCCGAGATGACCAAAAAGGTCGAGGCGATCATCCCGGAAGACTGCATCTTTGCCTCGAACACCTCGACCCTGCCGATCACCGATCTGGCCAAGGCAAGCGTGCGTCCCGATCAATTCATCGGCATCCACTTCTTCTCGCCGGTCGAGAAGATGTTGCTGGTCGAGATCATCAAGGGCAAGGAAACCGGTGATCGCGCCGTTGCCAAAGCGCTCGACTACGTGCGCCAGATCCGCAAGACGCCGATCGTGGTCAACGATGCGCGCTTCTTCTACGCCAATCGCTGCATCATTCCTTACATCAACGAAGGCGCACGGATGATCACCGAAGGCGTGAGCCCCGTGCTGATCGACAACGCCGCACGTCAGTTGGGCTTTCCGGTTGGTCCGATCCAGCTGACCGATGAAACCTCGATTGATCTGGGCGCCAAGATCGCCCGTGCGACCAAGGCAGCCATGGGCAATACCTATCCGGAAAGCCCCTCGGACGATCTGATCTTCTGGATGGAAGAACAGGGCCGCCTGGGCCGCAAGGCAAACGCCGGCTTCTTCGTCTATGACGAAAAGGGCAAACGCGTCGAATACTGGAAGGGTCTTCAAGAGAAGTATCCACTTGCCAAAGACCAGCCCGACCTGATCGAAGTACAGGAGCGCCTGATGTTCGCGCAGGTTCTGGAAGCGGTTCGGGCGCTGGAAGAAGGTGTGCTGGAAGACATCCGTGAAGGCGACGTGGGCGCCATTCTGGGCTGGGGCTTTGCGCCGTGGTCCGGTGGCCCACTCAGCTGGCTGGACATCATCGGCACGACCTACGCAGCCGAAAGATGTGATCAGCTGGCCGAGAAATATGGCGAACGCTTTGCCTGCCCGCCGCTGCTGCGTGAGATGGCCGAGAAGGGTCAAACCTTCTACGGGCGCTTCAACCCCGAAGCAAAAGCTGCCTGAAACAGTGATGCAGGCGCGTGAGTTCACGCGCCTGCATCGTTTTTGTCAGTGTTTGGTTAGATCTGCCATTCGGGCCGCAAAAACAGCACCGGTGCGTTTGGACGCCCCGGTCGACCCGGCCGCCTGACCCCAGAGGGCGGACGGATCGGAAATATCGGTTCCTGCGGAATGGGTGCAGGCAGGGCACCCAATGGATTGGCAAGGGCCGACATATCGCCCCTGCTTGCAATCTGGTTGACCAACTCTGTGCCGGTCTCTTCATCGGCGACATCGTAACCGGCCCCGCTGACCCTGCCGCGCATGTTGAACAGGCCGGAAGGGCAGTAAGCTTGCAGGCCGCCCTCGACAAAAATCACCTGATCTTCGTCGAAAAACAGGGACCGGACCTCAAACGACGATCCCGGTGCCTGCGACATAAACCGACCCACGCCATTCAGCAGTCTTGCGGATACGACGGAACACCCGCTGACATCGGCATCAATCTGCGACAGGTTCAGAGCGATGCCCTGTTCGGGCATCAGCCAAACGGGGCGCCCGTTATACGCGGCGCGTGCAGGTACGAAAACCGGCAAATACTCGGAACGGCGCTCTTCGGCAGGAATGACCACGACGCTGGTCGAGATGCGGCGCACCTCTTTGAACCCGTGATCCAGAGTTCGGACCAGATCGCCGACTGCAATGCGCTCAACCGGTTTCCACCCGCTGGTCGTCGCAACCTTCGTGCCGTTCAAAAAGCCACCACGGCGCGCGTTCACGGCGTGGTTCAAACCGGATGGATCAGTTTCCGACGACTGATCAAGATAAACAGAAATACTCGTAACTTCAGACACGTGCCTAACCCCCTTTGGCACAAACTCACTATGCAAAACAGCTAACATCAAAAATCGAGGCCGTCTTATTTCGGACATATTTATGCCCAATTTGAGCCGTCTCAGCGCGTTCCCAGGGCGATTTGGTGAACACTCACAAGGCATAAACAGGCTTTTGTGCAATTTTCGAAACGGTCAGCATGCATGGATCTTGCGAATCCATCTGCACCTGATCCGTTGAAATGCCCCCCTTGTTGAGGTTGCAGCGCGCAAAATCCGTTGGCAGTGCGCGGTTGTACGTGTCAGGCAAGTTCCTGCTGGGTGGATGACCGCCTGGCCCGCCAGCCCAGCAAAACCCCAGCCGCCGCGATCAGGACAATCCCGAACACCTGCATCAAATCGAGGGTCTGACCCAGTGCGACGAATGCAAAGAGCGGCCCGAAAATCATCACTGAATACTCGAACACGGCCACGTAAGAGGTCTCGCCTACCTGATAGGCTTTGATGAGCATGAAGACCGCAATGGTCGACCCGACGGCCTGAACGACAATCCATGGCAGCGCGGGCCCCACTTCCCAGACCCAACCCCGTGTAACAAAGCCATCCGGCCCGTCCAGCGTGGCAACGGGTGCAACCGTGAACAAGGCGGCGCCCACGGCCCCTGACAGCCCAAGGGTAATGACCATGGCTGCCAGCATCGCAACCGTGCTTTCGCGCGCGCAATATGTCCGCGTCATGATCGAACTCAAGGCATAGAAAAAACCTGCGGCGACTGGAAAAACCGAACGCATTTCGAATTCGACCGGGTTGGGTTGCAAAACCAGAAGGGTGCCCGAAAAACCGACCAGCACAGCCAGAATGCGCCAGGGCCCGATCTTTTGCCCAAGCGCAAAGGACGAAATCAGCAGCACGAAAATCGGCGAGGTGAACAACCCTGCCAGGGCTTGCGCAATCGGCATCATCGACAGCGACGCAAAATAGAAAAACATGGCCGTCGCAATCAGAAGACTGCGTAAGATGACCGCCCTCCACCGTTGCGGCCTCAGCCCGCCCAGCCCCATAAGGGACAGGCCGACAATCAGCGGCAGCATCAGCAATGCCCGCATGAAATGGAATTGCCACAGCCCGACCGTCTCGGCCAGCAGGATCACAACACTGTCGATCACGCCGATAATAGCCATTGCTGCGACCATAAGGGCTGAAGCCAGCACCGGAGAGGTGGTCGTGTCTGCCTGCATGTTCGCGCCCTTGTTGCGATCAAAGATCGGCGATCTTATTCCTGACAGGTATCCAGCACAAATCGGAATACCTGCGCAACAGGTTTGCGCACGGCGTTTTCACCATGCTAAGCTGCGGCAAAACTATTTCGAGCAGACCCCAACCAGATGACGGCCCTGAAACAGTACCAGCGGATCGAAGCCACCGGTCTGTGGCGCCCTTCGCCCGATGAACAGCGGCGCGAAGTCGTGGTATCGATTGGCAAGGCGACCCTGACCATTTCCGATTTCAATGACAGGGCTTTGACGCATTGGTCTTTGGCGGCGCTTGAACGGCAGAACCCCGGCGCCTTTCCGGCTGTTTTTTGCCCCGACGGTGATCCGGATGAGACACTGGAACTGGGAGAATCCGAAACCACGATGCTTGAAGCGATCGATCGGCTGCAACGTGCCATCGAACGCTCGCGCCCCCATCCCGGCCGTTTGCGCTGGATGAGCGTCGGAGGCGTTGTGGCCGCGGTTCTGGCCGTATTGTTGTTCTGGCTGCCCGGTGCGTTGCAAAACCATGTTGTCTCGGTCGTGCCCGAAATCAAACGGCAGGAAATCGGAGACACGATCCTGCGTCGGATCGAACGCGTCTCGGGACCGGCCTGTTCTTCCGTGGATGCGCAGGCTTCACTGGATCGCTTGGCCAGTCGTACGGGCGTGCGGCAGATCGTTATTCTGCCCGCCGGCGTTCAGGACAGCCTCAGCTTGCCGGGTGGCACCGTTCTGTTGAACCGGGCGCTGGTTGAAGACCACGAAGACCCTGCTGTCGCAGCAGGCTATGTTGTTGCAGAGCGCGCGCGGACGGCGTTCAACGACCCGCTGGATGATCTGCTGGACAGAACCGGGGCGGCGTCGGCCTTTCGGCTGTTAACGACCGGGGAACTGACACCTGAGATCATCGACACCTATACCGAACAGGTCCTCTCGCAGCCCCGACCTTCCCTTCCGGACGAAGACTTGCTGGCGATGTTTTCGCAAAGCGCGCTGCCTTCCACCCCTTACGCCTATGCTCAGGATATTACCGGAGAGTCAGTATTGGGCCTGATCGAGGCTGATCCCATGGCCGGCCGGACACTGGAACAGGTGTTGCCGGACCGTGATTGGGTCCGGCTGCAAAACATATGCGGTGAATAAGCCGGTTTACTTGGTTCCAAACATCCGGTCGCCCGCATCGCCCAGTCCCGGCATGATATAGCCTTTCGAGTTCAGCTCGCGGTCCAGTGCAGCGGTGACGATGTGCACATCCGGGTGCGCCTCTTTCATACGCGCCACACCTTCCGGCGCGGCCAACAGGCACAGAAAGCGGATATCTGTCGCCCCCGCCTCTTTCAGCAGGTCAATCGCCGCGGCCGAGCTGTTGCCGGTGGCCAGCATCGGATCCACCGCGATAACCAAACGGTCTTTCAGGCTCTCGGGTGCCTTGAAGTAATACTGCACGGGCTTCAGCGTTTCTTCGTCGCGATACAGACCGACAAAACCGACGCGCGCAGAAGGAACAAGCTCCAGCACCCCATCCAGCATCCCGTTTCCAGCACGCAGGATCGACACCAGCGCCATTTTCTTGCCCGCCAGAATGGGTGCATCCATTTCTTCCATCGGTGTTTCGATATGGCGCGTGGTCAACGGAATTTCGCGCGTGACCTCATAGGCCAGCAGCAGCGTTATTTCGCGCAGCAACTGCCGGAACACGGCGGTCGATGTGCCCTTGTCCCGCATGAGCGTCAGTTTGTGTTGCACCAGAGGGTGATCGACGATGGTCAGATGTTCGCTCATGTTATCTCCAGTCTTTTCTTGATCCGCGCGCGGGTAGCGTCATCGCAAAAGGCCGCTTCCAGGGCGGTTTCGTTCAGGGCCGCAAAATCTTCGGCCTTCCAGCCAAAAGCTGCGTTCAGCATTTCATATTCCCGCCGCATGGTCGTGTGAAAAAATGGCGGGTCATCCGTTGAGACGGTGACCTTCACGCCCGCATTACGCAAAGCCGCGATTGGATGTGTCGCAAAATCCGGGAAAAGCCCCAGAACCACATTCGATCCCGGACAGACCTCAAGAGTGATGTCCCGGTCGACCAGTTCGCGAACAAGGTCCGGATCCTCGATGGCGCGAACACCGTGCCCGATGCGCTCGACCCCCAGATCACGGACGGCATCGCGCACGCTTTGAGGGCCTCCGAACTCACCGGCATGTGTCGTCAGCCGCAGGCCGGCCTCGCGCGCGCAGTCGAACGCCCATTTGAAATCGCCCTGAGCGCCAACGGATTCATTGCCACCCATGCCAAAACCGGTGATCCAGTCGCCCGCAGTCTCTGCCGCGCAATAGGCGCTGCGCTTGGCTTGATCGGGGCCGAAATGGCGCACACAGGTAATGACGCCGCGCAGGGTGATGTCAAACTTGCGCTCGGCCTCGTCCGCCGCGTCCTGAATGGCGTTCAGATAGTCCCGCCAGGCGTGCAGGTCGCCGCCGCCACAAAAATCGGGGCTCAGAAAAGTCTCAGAATAGACGACACCGTTTTCGGCGCTTTCTTCGAGAATGGCCAATGTCAGCCGCCGAAAGTCTTCGGGCGTCTTCAGGACTTCGCAAGCAGCTTCATACACATTCAGGAAATGCGCGAAATCGCGGAAATCATAGGATCCGTCCGGCTTGAAGATACCGCTCAGATCCACCCGTTTTTCATGCGCAAGCTGACGTATGAATGCCGGGGGGGCGGCGCCTTCGTGATGCAGGTGCAGTTCTATTTTCGGCAGATCGGCGACGCTCATAGAAAGTTCCTTCCCGGCCCTTGCGCCGGAATGTTCAGGTGATGGGCGATGCTGGCGGCAATATCGGCAAAGTCTACCTGGCCGATCTGCCCCGTGCCCGACCCGGAAATCAGAACCGGCACTTGTTCACGTGTGTGATCTGTCCCGGTCCAGCTGGGATCATTGCCATGATCGGCGGTCAACACCAACAGGTCGCCGGGGCGCAGCCTGGCCAGAATCTTGCCGATCTCGTGATCGAACCATTCCAATGCTCGGGCATAGCCGCTGATATCGCGACGGTGGCCGTAAAGGCTGTCGAATTCAACAAAGTTGGCAAAAGTCAGGCTGCCCTCTTCGGCGTCATCCACCAGATCTGAAAGGTGCCGCATGAGTTCAGCGTCCGACCCTTTGCGCAGCGTGTCGATACCCTGCATGGAAAAGATGTCGCCGATCTTGCCCACCGCGTGCACCGTCCGCCCGGCATCCTGCACCCAATTGGTCAGAACCGGTGCCGGCGGCAGAATGGCGAAATCCTTGCGGTTGGTTGTTCGTTCGAATCCCGCCTCTGGCGAGCCGACAAAGGGGCGCGCGATGACACGGCCCACTTTCATTTCGTGCAAGCGCGGTGCAAGGGCACGGCACATGTCCAGCAAACGGTCCAGCCCGAAACTCTCTTCATGGGCTGCGATCTGAAACACACTGTCGACTGAGGTGTAGCAGATCGGCCAGCCGGTTCGCATATGCTCGGCACCCAGTTCAGCGATGATCGCCGTGCCCGAGGCGTGGCAATCGCCAAGGATGCCTTCGGTTCCGGCGGCCTGGGCCGCTGCGCGGCTCAGGTCAGCAGGAAAAGCCGGAACCGTATCCGGGAAATAGTGCCAATCCCACGGCACCGGCAGACCTGCCAGTTCCCAGTGGCCCGAGGGCGTGTCTTTGCCGGGCGAATGCTCGCGCGCGCAGCCCCACAGCCCATTGGGTTCGGCGTCCAATCCGGGGGTTGCGTCCCCAGACGCCAGTCGCGCAGCCGCACCCAAACCCAGCGCGTCGAGGTTCGGCAGGTTCAAGGGGCCCGAGCGCCCGTCTTCGGCCCGCCCTTCGACACAGGCCTGCGCGATATTGGCCAGCGTATTTGCCCCACTATCCGGGACGTCGCCATTGAAAAAACGATCGGCATCAGGCGCACCGCCTATTCCGACGGAATCCATGACGACGAGAAATGCACGGCTCATACGCTGATCCTTTCATGGATCAGATCCGGAAGCGCCGGGGTCATGTCGCTGATCTCAATCGCGCTCAGCACGTTTTCTGCGGCTCGGCGCGCGGCATCTTCCCGAGCAGCATGGATCACTGCAATCGGCGCACCTTTTGACACGCGATCCCCAAGCCGAAGAATACTGGATATCCCGACGGCGGGGTCGATCTCATCACTTTCGACCTGACGGCCACCGCCCAGCGCAACCACGGCAAGACCCAGAGCTTCTCCGTCAACGGCCGAGATGAAGCCGTCCCGCGGGGCCGGAACCTCTTGGATGACATTCGCCTCAGGCAGGAACCGGGCCCAGGTATCGACAAACTGAACCGGGCCACCGACCGCTGCCATCATGCGCCCGAACCGTTCGGCAGCACGACCGTCACGGATAATTTCAAAGATCTTCTCACGCCCTTCCTCAATCGTTCCGCACATTCCTGCGTCGGTCAGCAGGACGCCTCCCAGCTCGGCGGAAATGTCTGCCAAAGGCGACGCATTCGACCCCGTCAGCACCTTCATCACTTCCGCGATTTCCAAGGCATTGCCCAACGCCGAGGCCAATGGTTGGTTCATATCCGTGATCACCGCCGACGTGCGGCATCCTGCTGCGTTTGCGGTCTGGGTCAATGCGGTGGCCAATTTGCGGGCATCTTCCATCGTTTTCATGAAAGCACCGCTGCCGGTTTTGACATCAAGAACCAGTGCATCCGGGCTGGCGGCCAGTTTCTTGGACAGGATCGACGCTGTGATCAGATCCAGGCTCTCGACCGTCGCGGTCACATCCCGCACTGCATAAAGGCGCTTGTCTGCCGGCGCGATCTGGCCCGTCGCTCCGACGATGGCCGCGCCGGTATCGCGTAAAATCTGCGCAAGACGGTCCTGCCCGATCTGAGTGCTGACCCCCGGTATCGCCTCTAGCTTGTCCAGCGTTCCGCCGGTATGCCCAAGACCCCGGCCCGAGATCATTGGGACATACGCCCCACATTCCGCCAACGCCGGAGCAAGAACCAGGCTGACGCTGTCCCCGACCCCTCCGGTCGAGTGCTTGTCGATCACCGGCCCGTCCACGTCCCAGGTCAGAACGTCACCGCTGTCGCGCATCGCAATCGTCAGATCCGCGCGCCCCCGAGGGTCCAGTCCGCCCATGCAGACAGCCATGGCGAATGCCCCGGCCTGCGCGTCGCTGACGCTTCCATCCGCAAGCCCCTGCGCAAACCAGATCAGCTCCTCGCGACCGGGCACCTCCTGCCTGCGCAGTTTTGCTATGATCGAGCGGGCATCCATGCGTTCAGACATCCTCCATGTGTGACGCGTCGAATGCGCCCGGCAACAAATCCCCGATGGTTGTCTCGAATTCAGCGCCGTCCACGGTTGCAAGGGTAACCTTCACATAGGGCTTGCCAAACTCGGCCAGTTTCTGGCGACACCCACCGCAAGGCGGCACGGGCTGAGGGCTGGAGGCGACCACATAGACCTCGGTCAGTTCCTGCTCTCCTGCGGCGACCATCGCGGCGATTGCGCCGGCCTCGGCACAAGTGCCTTCGGGATAGGCCACGTTTTCAACGTTGCACCCGGAAAAGATCTGACCCGTCGAAGCCCGAAGCGCTACGCCAACCTTGAAATTCGAATAAGGCGCATAGGCGTTTTCGCGGACTGACAAGGCAGCGTCTTTGAGCGACATGGCGATTCCCCGTTTTTTGATCATCTGGTCAGAAATTTGGATCGTTACGTAAAAAGGCCGAGGAATTGAAGCCCCCAGCCAATGTTTTTCCGTCAGCCCAGCGTTGTCGTGAACGTACCGGGCAAGATGACTTCCAGCAACTCGATGTTGTCCGAGGGCGAGGACAAGCGCGTGCGCATCCCGGGCGGGATGACAAAAGCGTCTCCTTGCTCCAGCCGGTAGGGCTCGCGCCCCTCGCCTTCCAGCGTGACCGCCCCGTTCATCACGAAGGTAAAGTGAATGTCCGTATCGTGACTGGCCCATTCGGTATCGCCCTGCCCCTTGCGGACGACCTGGACGCCAGCGACCCCTTTGGTGTTCTCGGCAATCGTCGTATCGCGGCAGATGTAACCCGGAAGACGGAATGGCACCCATTCAGCGCCCTTGGCCTGGTTGAAGACAAAGCGTTGTCCCTGCCATTCACGGTCCGGGCGAAAATGCGGCGTGGGAAGCTGCATGTCATGGTCGATTTCCGTGACATGTTCCGCTGGCACACCTATCTCGATGACCTGAACATTGTCTGACGCCTCGAGCACGCGATGACGAATTTCCGGCGGCTGGATAAAGCAATCCCCTGCGGTCAGGCGCATTTTTTCTCCCTGATCCTCGTAAACGACATCCACCCAGCCATGAATGCAGAATATCAGCTGGAACCCAACTTTGTGAAAATGCACCATATCGGGCACCGGACCCCCGTCCGGGATGCGGATATGGCTGGCGATGATCGATCCGCCCAGACGATCCGGCACCAGATCGCGATAGTGCATCCCCGCCCGACCGATGATCCATGGCGCCTGATCCTTGAGCCTGCGCACCACGAAGGAATGAACCGTTTCAGGCATCACCAGCGGCGGGTTACGCTCTTCGATTTCGATCCGGGTCCCATTCGGCGCGACAAGAACGCGTTGGCCATCTGCAAAGCTTTCCGGGTCATCTGTCAGGATGCGCAATGTTCCCGGACCTTCGGGCGCGTCTTTTTCAATCCGCAGCCGCAGACCGTGCCCTGAAAACACTGCGACGCGCGGATCGTCCGCGGGATAGATCATGTCCATCTGCATCCCCAACACCTTGGTATAAAAGGGGATGTCGTTTCGAATTTCCTGGGTAGGCAAACGAAATTCAGCTTGGGTCCGGGAAGGCTCGGATGTCTTTGTCATGAGATGTCTCGTCAGAACTCGATTTGGACCATCCGATCAGAACAGAGGCCAAAATGCCAATCGAAAAGAACATCTCGAGCGTTTCTTCCATCACGAAAAGCCGCGTCTCCATAACTGACGACAAAGCTTGGCCGTGCAGCCCGGTTAATTCTTCAAGAAGCTGAGCGATGACGGCAAGACAGCCAGCCGCAATGAACACGATCATAAAGGACGCGCGCCGCTTGACCGCACGCCATCCCGTCGGGATCCCGTGCCAGATGACACCTCCCAGGACAACGCAGGCCAGCAAAACCCTGACCAGAGTGACGTCCAGCACCGCATCCAGACCGTCAAGGATAAGAAACGGCAAGCTGCCTTCAGGATAAACGCCTGCTTCCAGCTCACGCTCGGCCAACAAAAGGAATGTCAGCCCGATATACAGCCGGGTGACACCCGGATATCGCCACAAAGCGGCCACACCCGCTGCAAACAAACACGCCGCGGAAATTGTTTCAAACAACCCGCCTTCCTGATTGAAAACCAGTACCTGTTCTGGCCAGATGCCAACAGCACCAAGAAGCACAACACACGACAGCACCGCAAACCAAAGGGTTAGCCGCACAACTTCGGTATCCGCCACAGAACCGGAGAACAGGCCATCGACCTGATCATTTGCCTTGAAAGTCATTACTGCTTCGTCTTGCCTGAGTGTTTGTTCGTTTCGCAAAGTTGCTTAGATGTAAAAAAAATATGTCAAAATTCAACCCATTTCGGGTGTGCAACTGCGCCACGTCGGCAAAATTACGCAACGTAGCCAAGCTTGGACGAATAGTTTAATGTTAAATCAAATTCTAAGAGGGAACTGAAACTTCAATGTCTGACACCCCCAGCCTGCGACAGGCCGCGCTTGACTATCACGCCCATCCGAAACCCGGAAAACTTGAGATCAAGGCCACGAAACCGATGGCCAACGGTCGCGATCTGGCGCGCGCCTATTCGCCCGGCGTGGCAGAGGCCAGCCTTGAAATCAAAGCCGACGCCGCAAACGCGGAAAAGTACACGGCACGCGGCAACCTTGTCGCCGTGGTATCCAACGGCACCGCGGTTCTTGGTCTGGGCAACATAGGGGCGCTGGCCTCGAAACCGGTGATGGAGGGCAAAGCCGTCCTGTTCAAGAAATTCGCTGGCATTGACTGTTTTGATATCGAAGTAGACCAGCCTGATCCTGAAAAGCTGGCGGATATCGTCTGCGCGCTGGAACCGACATTCGGGGCCATCAACCTGGAAG
The DNA here is from genome assembly GCF_056532905.1 of Ruegeria sp. H8. Taxonomy (NCBI): domain Bacteria; kingdom Pseudomonadati; phylum Pseudomonadota; class Alphaproteobacteria; order Rhodobacterales; family Roseobacteraceae; genus Ruegeria; species Ruegeria sp. H8. The sequence goes on from NZ_JBQFNY010000001.1 coordinate 1,283,806, forward strand.
ACATCAAGGCACCGGATTGTTTCATTGTCGAAAAGCTGTGCCGCGAGCGTATGAACATTCCCGTTTTTCACGACGATCAGCACGGAACCGCCATTGTCGTCGGGGCCGCAGCCAAGAACGCTTTGCATGTGGCGGGGAAATCCTTTGCGGACATCAAAGTCGTATCAACCGGTGGCGGGGCTGCGGGGATTGCCTGTTTGAACATGCTGGTGAAACTGGGTGTGAAACAGGAAAACATCTGGCTGTGCGACATTCACGGGCTCGTCTACGAGGGGCGCGCCGAGGATATGAACCCGCACAAGTCGCAGTTTGCGCAGAAAACGGAATTGCGGACTCTGGATGATGTCATCGGCGATGCGGATCTGTTTCTGGGCCTGAGCGGTCCGAATGTCCTGAAGCCTGAAATGGTTCAGAAAATGGCAGATCGTCCGATCATCTTCGCACTGGCCAACCCAACGCCAGAAATCCTGCCTCAGGCCGCGCGTGAGGTTGCACCAGACGCGATCATTGCCACCGGGCGCAGCGATTTTCCCAATCAGGTCAACAACGTATTGTGCTTTCCGTTCATCTTCCGGGGTGCTCTGGATGTGGGCGCGACAGAGATCAATGACGCGATGCAGATCGCCTGCGTCGACGGTATTGCGGAAATGGCCCGCGCGACGACAAGCGCCGAGGCCGCAGCCGCCTACAAGGGCGAGCAACTGACCTTTGGGCCGGATTACCTGATTCCGAAACCTTTTGATCCGCGTTTGGTGGGTGTCGTCTCATCTTCCGTTGCCAAGGCAGCCATGGAAAGCGGCGTCGCTAAGCGCCCCATTAAAGATCTTGAGGCCTATAAGGAAAAACTCAACCAGTCTGTTTTCAAGTCGGCGCTTTTGATGCGCCCCGTATTCGAGGCCGCGGCCGTCGCATCCCGTCGCATCGTATTTGCCGAAGGCGAAGATGAAAGGGTGCTGCGGGCTGCACAAGCCATTCTTGAGGAAACGACGGAAACGCCGATCCTGATCGGACGTCCCGAAGTCATCGAATCCCGATGCGAAAAACTGGGCCTGACCATACGCCCGGGCACAGACTGCCAGATCGTGAACCCGGAAAACGATCCGCGTTACTACGATTACTGGAGCTCATATCATCAGATCATGCAGCGCCGAGGTGTGACCCCGGATCTGGCCAAGGCGATCATGCGCACAAATACAACCGCCATCGGCGCAATCATGGTGCATCGGGGCGAGGCTGACAGTCTGATCTGCGGCACGTTCGGCGAATATCGCTGGCATCTGAATTACGTTGAACAGGTGCTTGACGATGGCAACCTGCGCCCGCACGGCGCGTTGTCGCTGATGATTTTGGAAGACGGCCCCCTATTCATAGCCGACACGCATGTCCGGCAATTGCCGACGCCCGAAGAACTGGCGGAATCCACCATTGGCGCCGCGCGGCATGTTCGCCGATTTGGGATCGAACCCAAGATCGCATTCTGTTCGCAATCACAATTCGGCAATCAGGCGGAAGGATCGGGAAAACGCCTGCGCGCTGCATTGGACATCCTGGACCAGAAACCGCGCGACTTTGTCTATGAAGGTGAAATGAACCTGGATGCGGCCCTTGATGCGGATCTTCGGGCGCGGATTTTTCCGGGATCTCGCCTACAGGGCGCGGCAAATGTGCTGATCTTTGCTCATGCGGATGCGGCCAGCGGCGTGCGCAATATCCTGAAAATGAAAGCGGACGGGATCGAAGTTGGCCCCATTCTGATGGGGATGGGCAACAAGGCGCACATCGTCACCCCATCCATTACCGCACGCGGATTGCTGAACATGGCTGCCATCGCGGGGACCCCGGTGGCGCATTACGGGTAAGCCGGCCGCCCGACGCCCAAAACCGCATCCCCTACGGGGGTGCGGTTAACACAATTCTCACCTTTTGACTGCTATATGCCGTTGCATCTCCGTGGGAGCCGTGGGGCACGCGGAAGAAGGGCGAATTGGCTTTGCGCCGAGTCGCCTCGGACGTGATCTTTTGCATGGTTGAATTTGCAAGTTTGCAAAATGGCCTATTTGGCGCAGAAAATCCAATGCTGGAAAAGAAGTTTGCAAAAATTTGCAAGCTGTTGCGCGAATTACTGCAAATATTTTGCGATAAACTGACGCGTCGTCATTTGACGCGCTTGCCCGATAGTTTTCTGGGTCCTAACACAAAGACCAAGTCGTTGTGAGGAGGACGAGATGGCGTATCAGGACGTTTATGACAGTTGGAAGAAAGACCCCGAGGCGTTCTGGATGAACGCCGCCAAGGGGATCGATTGGGTCAAAGAACCCAGCAAAGCTCTGTTCGACGACAACGCGCCTTTGTACGAATGGTTCAGCGACGCACGGGTCAATACCTGCTGGAACGCCGTGGACCGCCACGTTGAAAACGGGCGTGGCGAGCAGACCGCCATCATCTATGACAGCCCGATCACCCATACCAAGCGCGAGATTTCATATGTCGAGCTGCGCAACCGCGTGGCCAATCTTGCCGGCGCGCTGCGGGCGAAAGGTATCGAGAAAGGTGACCGCGTCATCATCTACATGCCGATGATCCCCGAGGCGCTTGAGGCGATGCTGGCCTGCGCTCGTCTGGGCGCTGTGCATTCCGTTGTGTTCGGCGGATTTGCCAGCAACGAACTGGCAGTCCGTATCGACGACGCCAAACCCAAAGCCGTCATTGCGGCGTCCTGTGGTATGGAACCTGGCCGGGTCGTGCACTACAAGCCGCTTCTGGACGGCGCCATCGAACTTGCCGAGCACAAGCCGGATTTCTGCGTCATCTTTCAGCGCGAACAGGAAGTTGCGCAACTGATCGAAGGGCGCGACTACAACTGGCACGGGTTCCAGTACGGTGTCGAACCGGCGGAATGTGTTCCCGTCGACGGCAACGATCCGGCGTACATCCTGTACACTTCGGGCACCACGGGAGCGCCCAAGGGCGTCGTGCGCCCCACTGCCGGGCATCTGGTGGCACTGAACTGGACCATGAAGAACATCTATGACGTTGATCCCGGTGATGTATTCTGGGCGGCATCTGATGTGGGTTGGGTCGTTGGACATTCCTATATCTGCTATGCACCCCTGATCCACGGCAACACGACGATTGTGTTCGAAGGCAAACCGGTCGGCACCCCTGATGCGGGAACCTTCTGGCGCGTAATCTCTGAACATAAGGTGAAAAGCTTCTTCACCGCCCCTACGGCGATCCGTGCCGTGAAACGAGAAGACCCCAAAGGCGAATTGATCGCCAAGTATGATCTGTCTCATCTGCGGGCACTGTATCTTGCGGGGGAACGGGCTGACCCCGACACCATCATCTGGGCGCAGGATGCGCTGAAGGTTCCGGTGATCGACCATTGGTGGCAGACCGAAACCGGATGGGCCATCGCCGGAAATCCGCTGGGCATCGAAGAGCTTCCGATCAAGCTGGGTTCGCCCGCGAAACCGATGCCCGGCTATGACGTGCAAATTCTCGACGAAGGCGGCCACCCGATGAAAGCCGGCGAACTGGGGGCCATCGCGGTCAAACTGCCCTTGCCTCCGGGCACCCTGCCGACCTTGTGGAACGCCGAGGAGCGGTTCAGGAAATCCTATCTTGAACATTTCCCCGGGTATTATGAAACCGGCGATGCCGGTATGATCGACGAGGACGGATATCTTTACATCATGGCCCGCACCGATGATGTCATCAACGTCGCGGGCCACCGTCTGTCGACCGGGGGGATGGAAGAAGTGCTTGCCGCTCACCCGGATGTGGCCGAATGCGCGGTGATCGGTGTATCGGATCAGCTAAAGGGTCAGATGCCCGTTGGGTTCCTGTGCCTGAATGCCGGCGCTGATCGGGATCATGGCGACGTGGTTCAGGAGGTCGTCAAGATGGTGCGGGAAAAGATCGGCCCGGTGGCGGCCTTCAAACTGGCCGTCGTCGTCGATAGGTTGCCCAAGACACGTTCGGGTAAAATCCTGCGGGGTACGATGGTGTCGATTGCAGACGGTCAGGATTACAAAATGCCTGCAACGATCGATGATCCAGCCATTCTTGACGAGATCAAAGAGGCCTTGCAGACAATCGGTTACGCCAAGTAACCCGAGGGGCGGCATTAGCCGCCCATTTTTTTGTCTTCTCTTGCAACTGGAAGCAGCCCCTCTACTGTCACGTTAAGACAGTGAGGACCCATGACACAGACCGATATCTGGCGTCTCAGCGCCACAGACCTGACCACCCTGACAAGACGCGGCGACCTGAGTGCGACCGAGGCGGTTCGGGCCTCGATCGAGCGAATGGATGAGGTCAACCCGGATTTGAATGCGGTTGTGGAAGACCTGCGCGAGCAAGCGTTGGAACGTGCCGAAGCGCTTGACAATGCGCGGGCTGGCGGCAAACCCACGGGTCCGCTGCATGGCGTGCCGGTCACGATCAAGGTGAACATTGACCAAAAAGGCCATGCCACAACGAACGGTGTCGTCGCATTGAAGGATGTGATTGCACCGGATGACGCCCCGGTTGTGAGAAATCTGCTAGAGGCCGGGGCTGTTGTTGTCGGGCGAACCAACACGCCCGAGTTCTCTTTCCGCGCCGACACGGACAATCCGCTGTATGGCCGTACGCACAACCCCTGGGGGCGGCATATCTCGCCCGGCGGCTCTTCCGGTGGGGCTGGCGCCGCGGTCATGGCCGGAATCGGCGCGCTGGCCCACGGCAACGATATCGGCGGCAGCCTGCGCTTTCCCGCGGCGGCCAACGGAGCCGTGACGGTGAAACCCGGGCTGGGGCGTGTCCCGGCATGGAACCCAAGCCAGAAGGTCGAACGCGGTTTGCTGGCGCAGTCGATGTCAGTTCAGGGCCTGATTACCCGGTCGGCCGCTGACCTGCATCTGTCCATGCCCAGCCTGATCACCGCCGACGCGCGTGACCCGTTTCACGTGCCGATGCCCTGGCGTGGTCCTGATCCCGACGCGCCCGTCAAGGTGGCATTCACCAAGAACACATTCGGCTATGCCCTGCACCCCGAGGTGGAAAAAGCGCTCGACACGGCACGGGACGCATTGACCGACGCGGGTTATGTGGTGCAAGAGATTGACCCGCCCGATGTATTTGAATGCGGTCGGATCGGTTACCGTACGCTGATGGGCGAAGTGCTCACGCTCATGCAGTCAGATATCGAAGCGGCCGGTTCGAAAACCATTCAGAATATCTTTGTGGTCTATTTCCAGGAATTCCCGCCTATTGTCGAAACCGAGATGGTTCAGATGCTGGCCAAACGAAGCCACTATGCGCGGAAATGGTCCCTGTTTTTGCAGGATTACCCTTTGGTGCTGTCGCCTTTCCTGCCACAACCGTTCTTCAAACCTGACCGGGACACCGAAGGCGCCGATGGAGTGCATGAGGTTCTGGGGTGCGCCGTTTATTCCTATGCGATGAACTTTCTGGGCCTGCCTGCGGCATGTGTCCCGGCCCGGCTGGCTGAATTGCCAAAGGGGCCCCAGCCGATCAATGTTCAGATAGCGGCACAGCGCTGGCGCGAAGATCTGGCGGTGGATGCGGCCGCGGCAATCGAGGCACGCGTGGGCCAAATGTGCCTGCCGCTTTGGGAGAAGTCAGAGTAGCAGGGCTGCTGCAAAAAATAGACCCCGGGACATTGTACCCGGGGCCCGACTGCTAAAATAAGCCCGGATTTCTGATGACGAGCGTAGCACCACCCACCCTCGCCAGCGCAAAATCTGCGCAATCATTCGAATACGCCGTTCAGGTGGCCACTCACTCCCACCTTGGCGTGTTCTCCGGGCAATTTCACATTAGCCAATTGCCAACAGATTCCCTGTGAACTGCTTCACACAGTTTCAAAAAATCCTCGCAGAGGCACAATTTTATGTGAATTGCTCGGAAATCAGTCGTTCTTCCAAACCGTGCCCGGGGTCGAAAAGAATGCGATGTGAAATCGTAGGCTCGGACCGGATTTCGACCCAGTCAATGTCTGGGAAAGCTACGGAATCAGCGGCAACGATAACGGGTCGCTTGTCCGCATCCAGCACATCGAACCGTACCTTCGCGATTTTTGGCAGCAAGGCACCACGCCACCGGCGGGGGCGGAATGCGGCGATTGGGGTCAACGCGAGAACGTCCGAACCAATCGGCAGAATAGGCCCGTGTGCCGAGTAGTTATACGCCGTGGACCCAGCCGCTGTGGACAGCAGCGCTCCATCGCATACAAGTTCATCCATTCGCTCGCGGCCATCAACGCTGATCTTCAGCCGCGCGGCCTGCGGGCCTGCCCGCAACAATGACACTTCGTTGATCGCCAACGCCTCGTGCAGCTTTCCGGACTGATCCATCGCCCGCATCGCCAGCGGATTGATGACCTCTTCCTCGGCATCCTCCAGGCGGGCCATCAGGTCGTCTTCGTGATACGCGTTCATCAGGAACCCGATCGTGCCACGGTTCATCCCGTATACCGGTGTATCAAGATGCTGCATTTTGTGCAGGGTATGCAACATGAAGCCATCCCCCCCAAGAGCAACCACAACATCTGCGTCGCGGGGCGCCACATTTCCGTGTTTGGACACCAGAATATCCCGGGCCGTTTGCGCCACTTTGACCTCACTGGCAAGAAAGGCGATTCTTTTTTTCATGTTTTCCGGTTTCCGGTGCTGCACATTTGGTTCCGAAACAAACATACCTTTCCCCGATAGGCCAGTCTTGACGCCGCAGCGGGCCAAATCGTCGCTTTAAGCCTTTTGCGAATGTGGCGTTTCCGATAGGAAATCCGCAAGATTTTTACCCAGCCATGTGGAGCGCCCATGAACGCCAATCTTCGTGATACCGGATTTTTCACCCAGTACCTTTCTGATCGTGATCCCGAGCTTTTTGGCTCGATCACGTCGGAACTGGGTCGTCAGCGCGACGAGATCGAG